>CAVPPM010000001.1:0-207082 GCA_963707255.1 uncultured Sphingobacteriales bacterium
ATTGTGCAGTAGTGCTCAATTAGTTAGAAAACATCAACGCCTGGTTGACTACTCTTCTGCAGGTGGAGGTTCTTGGTCCAATAATTCAGGATAGAGAAGCGTTTACAACTTGAACTATATGAATGTCAAAATTGATACCAAGGAAAAATTCCATGTCATAACGATACGTGAATCTCATTTATCTGCTAATATGACAGAAGATTTAGCAGAAACGTTTGCTTCCTGTACGAAAAATCAAGTTAAAAATATTATCCTGAACCTTGGCGAAGTGACGAAATGGACCTTTGACGCCGCAGTAAAGCTGTGCAACTTCCAGCAATCAAGTTACGAAAACAATCAAAGCCTGGTTTTCTGTTGCATGAATAAATCCCTCGAAAAGTGGCTGGATGAGCAGGAATTGCTGGAATTGATGAATATTACGCCCACCGAATCCGAGGCATGGGATATTATTCAGATGGAGGAGATGGAGAGAGAGATGTTCAACGATTAACGCATTGGCGGATTGGCGGATTGGCGGATTGGCGGATTAGATTTTGAATTACGTTTATATTTGTCCACATTATAACTGCTGTGAAGTTATAACACCTATGAATTTTTTTTTAAAGCCAATCCGTCAATTCGTTAATCCGCCAATCCGCTAATTCCTATGTTCGCCGTCACCATCCTTGGAAATAATTCTGCTTTACCTATGCACGACAGGCACCCGACTGCCCAGGTGCTGTTCATCGATGAATTTGGCTTTTTGATTGATTGCGGTGAGGGAACCCAGATCCAGATGAACCGTTACAAGATCCGCAGGAGCCGTATCGGGCATATTTTTATCTCCCATCTTCATGGTGATCATTATTTCGGTTTACCCGGACTGTTAAACAGTTATAGCCTGACCAACAGAACAGACGACCTTCATCTTTATGCCCCTGCCCCGCTGGAATCCATCCTGCAGCAGATATTTGAAGTAGCAGATACCAAACTCACCTATAAACTTTTCTTTCATCCCCTGCAGGAAGACGGCCTCATCCTGGAAGGGAAAAAACTCACCGTCCATTGTTTCAAAGTCCAGCACAGGATTGAATGCTGGGGGTTTCTTTTCCGTGAAAAAGAAAAACTGCGGAAGGTAGACCTGGAAAGCGCAAAGGAATTCAATGTTCCATCATCGTTTTTCAGCCAGTTGAAAGAAGGGTTGGATTATATCCGGCCGGATGGCAGGATCATTGCCAACGGGGAGGTGACCAGGCCAGCGGCTGTTCCCAGGTGTTACGCTTATTGCGCTGATACCAAATACGATGAACGTATTGCGGAAAAAGTCAGGGGCGCAAACCTCATTTATCATGAGGCAACCTATCTCAATGAACATGAAGAAAGGGCAGAACTGCGATTTCATTCCACTGCCGGACAGGCTGCGCGGATCGCATTAAAAGCCGAAGTCTCCAGACTGATCATCGGTCATTTCAGCAGTAAGTATAACGATCTGTCTCCCTTCCTGCTGGAAGCTTCCGCCATTTTCCCTTCCACGGAACTCGCTCTGGAAGGAACAACGTACCTTGTCCGGTAAATTTCTCCCCATGAGACGGCTTTTTACCGGGCTATACATCATCCTCAGCAATCTTACCATGGCACAGGACTCCATCCCTCTGTATACCGGCCCGATTCCAGGCGCCAGGCCTTCGCCTAACCAGGAAACAAGCATGTATACCGCCGACAGTATCCTTATCGTTGGCAGGATCACCCGTCCGATATTGTACCTCTATCCGGCCAATAAAACCATCTCTACAGGTGCTGCCATCATCATTTTCCCGGGCGGTGGATACGGGATCAATGCCATGGGTCATGAAGGGTTCGATGTTGCCAGAAGACTGCAGTCGGCCGGTATCTCAGCCTTTGTAGTGAAATACCGGATACCCGATACCGCTACCATGACCAACAGGGAAACCGGACCATTGCAGGATGCACAGCAGGCGATATTCACGGTAAGGTCCAGGGCAGGTGAATGGGGCATTGATCCAAAACGGGTTGGTGTGATGGGATTTTCCGCAGGCGGACACCTTGCCTCAACGGCTTCCACCCACTACCGCGACAAAATGGTGAATGCAGGTACGGTAAGCCTGCGACCCGACTTTTCTGTACTTATTTATCCTGTGATCAGTTTTTCCGATAGTATTGGTCACATCGGTTCCCGCAACAACCTGATAGGAAAAAATCCCTCCAAAGACAAAATTGCCGCTTACTCCAATGAGTTAAGGGTCGATAAGGAGACACCGCCGGCATTCCTTGCCCATGCAAAGGACGATGGGGTCAGCTACAAAAATTCCGTAGTATATGCCGATGCCTTAAGGAAGAATCACGTGTCGGTGGAACTATTATTGTTCGAAAAAGGAGGCCATGGTTTTGGAATGGTGAATAAACAATCAACAGTTCAGTGGCCGGATGAGTTAATGAAGTGGTTGAAGACTATGAAATATATTGGGGAATAAGACGCGGTGGAGGCAGAGACGCAAAGTAGACATTCATAGTCTTGGCGTCCCTTCCGTTCTGTCTTCTGTTCTTTGCGTCCTTCTTTGCGTCATCTGCTCTGTCTGCGTCACTGCTTTCTTTGAAGTCTTTTGCAGCTGCTAACAATGTTGATCTTTTTGTAGAGCGCGTCACTAACGGGGTATACGGGCATCCTGAAATAATGTTCAATTAATCCCATCTGGTGCATGTAAGCTTTTACGCCACTCGGACTTCCTTCTGCAAACATGGAATTAATGATATCGATAAGCGGATAATGCAATGCACGGGCAGCAGCAAAATCACCCTTCAAACATAACCTGACCATTTCCGAAAATTCAAGCGGATAGGCATTGGCCGCCACGGAGATCACTCCAATGGCGCCGCAGGCAATCATTGGCAGCGTGATCGCATCATCTCCGCTGATCACTTCAAAACCTTCGGGTTTGTATTTAATGATCTGCATGATCTGGTCCATATTGCCGCAGGCTTCTTTCGTAGCAATAATATTTTCACAGGTGGAAGCAATCCTGATGGTCGTTTCTGCCGAAACATTCATGCCTGTGCGGCCCGGAACATTATACATGATCACAGGAAGCGGACTTGTTTCGCTGATCATCCGGTAATGATGATAAATCCCTTCCTGGTTGGGTTTATTATAGTAGGGGCTTACTGATAATATCGCCTGGTATCCGTCGAGTGAAGTTTTTTTCAATCCATCCAGTACTTCACTGGTATTATTACCGCCAATGCCTGCCACCAGTGGCAGACCTGCACTATTATTGTCGGCCACAAAGGAAAAAATGGATTGCTTTTCTTCCCTGCTGATGGTGACATTTTCTCCCGTGGTACCCATTACCACCAGGTATTCAACCTTCCCGGCAGACAGAAACCGGATTACTTTTTTAAGGCTCTCCCAATCAATACTTCCATCTTCGTGAAATGGTGTCACCATGGCAACACCAGTTCCCATAAAAAGATTTGCTGACATCTGGCTTTTGATTTATACCTGGGCTTCTTCCCAGAAGCCCATCTTACTGAATTTATCAATACGCTGGCTCACCCGCTTTGCCGGGGGGATCGCCTTTAATTCCTGTATCACAGGAATGAGGAATTCCTTTAATAATCTTGCGGCTTCATCATAGTCCCAGTGCGCACCGCCCAATGGTTCGGGTACAATGCCATCCACCAGTCCGAAGTTCATCATATGATCCGCCGTCAACTTCAATTCATCTGCAGCTTTTTCTTTCATGTCCCAGCTTCGCCACAATATTGAACTGCAGCTTTCCGGGGATATTACCGTATACCAGGTATTTTCCATCATGTATACCCTGTCGCCTACACCAATACCCATCGCTCCGCCGCTGGCGCCTTCACCGATAATAACGCATATAACGGGTACGCGTAACCGAATCATTTCGAATATATTCCTTGCGATGGCTTCACCCTGTCCTCTTTCTTCTGCTTCCATTCCCGGAAAGGCTCCCGGTGTATCCACAAGGGTTATAACGGGTTTGTTGAATTTTTCCGCCAGTTTCATCAGCCTGAGTGCTTTCCGGTAACCTTCCGGATTGGCCATCCCGAAATTTCTCAGCTGGCGCATCTTGGTATTGACGCCTTTCTGCTGGCCGATGATCATTACGGTTTCTCCATTGAGCTGGGCAAATCCGCCCACAATAGCTTTATCGTCCTTGAAATTCCGGTCGCCGTGAAGCTCAACGAAATTTTCGGTCATTCGTTTAATATAGGCAAGGGTATATGGCCTGTCGGGGTGACGGCTGAGCTGAACCTTTTGCCAGTTGGTCAGGGACTGGGTGATCTCCTTTCTTTTTTCCTGGATTTTTTCTTCCAGTTGCTTTACTGAATCACTCAGATCGATCTTGTTCTTCTCCGCGGTTTGTTTCAACTGCACGATCTGATCCTGGAGATCCTTGATCGGTTTTTCAAAATCCAGGAACTGTCTGTTTTCAAATTCAGGCATTCATTACAGTTTTGAAGTAGGCCAAAGATAGGAGTTAATGCGGTAATGTGATAAATGTGCCGAATGCGGGAATTCCCTACTCTTTAATCGCCAGTCCCACGAAAGAATCGGCGGTCCCGTAATATAGAAACCATTTTTCCTTAAAATACAGCAGTGCCTCAGCAAATGTAGTACCCGCCTTATACTGCCCGGTGATTTCATGGGGCAGGGAAGGCTGCAGAAAAGGAACAGATGACCGCGAAATCACCTTCCCGGGATTGCGGGGATCAAAGAGTATCTGGCCAACAGCATACATTCCTTTCGGAAGTGCAGTGTCAGCCTTTTCCGTAGTGGCATTTTTGCCATTGTATAATAACAGAATGCCTTTGTCGGTCAGTATCGCAGGCGGACCGCATTCCGTGAGGTCACTGTCGAACTTGCCCGCCCTGGTCTCTACCAGCCTTTGCAACTGCCCTTTCTTATCTTCCAGTGGATACCAGTCATACATATTTTCGGACCATGCCAGGTTGACAAAATGTTCTCCCCAATACATCCAGTATTTCCCTTTAAACTTCCAGGCCACCGGTTTACCATTTTTGTAATGCGTAATGATTGAACCGGATTTTGACCAGGTATCCTTGTACTTCCCCTCGTATGCTTTGGCAAATACAGGACCCTTTTTTTCCCACTTTAAGAGATCGGGCGAAATAGCGGCACTGAGCCTCGCCGTTTTTCCATTCCAGCTGGTATACACCACAACGTACCTTCCATCTTCAGTTTCCACCACCCTCGGATCTTCACAGCCCCCAGGAAACTCATACCCGGAGAAGGCATCATTGTCCGGGTAAATCACCGGCTTGTCGAACCGCCTGAAATGCAATCCGTCATCACTAACGGCAAGGCCTATACGAGAAGTTCTTCCGCCCAGGATGGCCTTTGGATTATCTTCTGCGCGATATAACATATAGACCTTGTTATCCCTCACGATCGCCGCCGGATTGAACACATCTGCTTTTTGCCACTGCACATCTTTTTTCAGCATCGGGCAATAAAATACCTGTGCTGAATCCGGACCCATAATGGGATTAATGCTTGTCTTTACAAAAATGCCATCCTTCCATTTTACCTGTGCCTGGTTGTTTAAGGCAGCAAATAAAAACGCGAAAGGCAATATCCAGTATAATTTTTTTGAATTCATGATGCGCCGCTATATTTATTTGATGTCGATGAAGGCTGATCCGCTTAACGGGCTGCCCGAAGGGCTCACGCCATTCAGCATAATCTTGTACCGGCCTTCGAGGTCACCGCTGAAAAACTCCAGTCGCTTTTTCCCCTTACTGTCCGTAACCACCGAAGGTTCCCATAACAGCAGGTTCCTGAAATCAGGAATATGTTGGTCTGAAGCAGAACGGTAATCAGGAGTAAGGTAGGCCTTTTGCAACTGGGCACCTTCAAAACTGTATACGGCCGCATCTACCGGAAGGGTATATCCGCCAAGGTTTCCCTGGTAGGATTTATAATGAATGATGCCCGGGTAATTATGATTGCCCAGAAAGAATTTTCGGCTTACAATATCAATCGACTGCAGCTTTAACGGATCCAGGTCAAGCAGCTGGCGGATATCCGTTACCGGCACTCCATCCATAAGGACCAGTGCCGGCTCTTCAAAAAATCTTTTATATGGAGCATTTACTACCTGCAATTCCGGAAGGTCCCCGTTTCTCCGTATCCTTACTTCCGTAACAAATTCTGTGATGATCTCTTCCATATTCGGAAAACGGGTATAGTCATCCAGCATATACCTTTTGTCGGGCTTCCCATAAAAATCCGTTGTATCCGGGTTGGAAATAACGAGCATGGATTTTTCCTCCGGCCTGAAACTATTCTGCGCCTGCGCTTCCACCATCCTGGTCCTGATGGGACCCGACAGCCATTCGGGAAGTGCCGGTGCGGGAATCTGCAGTCCCGGCAGACTATCCAGCGGATCAGGATTATATTCTACCCGGTAATTTGTACTGCCGTTGTGTACCGGTATAAAAACCAGCTGAGCCTCTGAAAATAATACCGGAAGCAAATAACTCAATTCTCCTTTTGCATCAGAAACGGCTTCACCGATCCTTGCCTCCGTTCCAATAACAGACACGAATACACGAACATTCGGCGCCGGGGTGGTACCGTTGGCAGGATATACGGTTGCCTTAATGAACTGGCCTTCCCCTGATGAAAAAACAGTGTTATCTACCTGCAACGGTTCAATATGCAATCCGGAGAGAAGGCTGTCGGCGTAATTCTCCAGTGAATCTGCCCTTCGTATCGTCATCGAAAGACGGGAAGTACCTGTTGTACCTGCATCCAGTTCTATGCTCACCTTTTCTCTCTTTCCGTACTGCATTTTATCGGGCTGTATATTAATATTATTATTGAGATTGTTTGAAGGATGATTTGTTTCCATGCCTTCATTTTTCACGGCCGCAGGAGGCCTGTTGGGATTCACGACAAGTATCGGTTTCACAGGCGCCGGAATGGCCGGATCACCGGTAATAACGGTTACCAGGTAAATACCGGAAACCAGCACTGATGATAAAGGAATATAGCCGGAAGCCATGCCGTTCTCAACATAAAACCTGGTCTGCAAAATGGCACTGCCTTTGTTGTTCAATAATGCAGCATACACCATATGACCCGTGTTAACGCGGCTTTCCGCTAACGGAGTCGTATATCCGAATACTGCACCAGACCTGTTCTCCGGTTATGTAGGAACTTCCATCAGTCTGTACCGACACCTGGTGTTTCTGTGATTGCCCATATAGCCACTGGCCCTGGAAAAAGCCCGCCAGTAACAGGAATAAAATCATATAATATTTGCTAAGCTTCATTGCCAATAGGGTGGTTTAGTGGTGGTGCCTCCTTTTCGGCGGCAATCGAGGCATGGTTTTTTCGCAATGGCAAGTTTTTGCACCGAAGGCGGAGCAGGCGGAGGTGGCGGATCCTGAAAATAGGCAGGCCCATAGGTTGTGTCGGAAGCAAGCAATACCAATGACTCCGGGACCGATTCAGGCAAAACGGGCAGGCAGCTAGAATCGGAATTCGTTTGCCAGTTCAACAGTTCACTGTTTTTGATATATATACGTTTCTCCGATACCAGACCGGCAGAAACAAATCCAATGACTTTTTCAGTGGGATCACTGACACAATTGATATTTCCAGGCAACTGCGAGGGCTGGGGATCAAATAAAGTACCTGTGAGCTCTGTATTTTTCCGCAGTATGTTCCAGAATTTGTATGCTTCCTCAGGCAGTCCATATTGTTTCACCAGGATGCTGTACTTAAAAGATACTTTTTCAGATGGCCTCAACAATTTCTGTATGGGTTGATAACTTACCCTGTCTTCACTGAGCGATGTGGTATTGCCGATAATGATGGAGCCGGATGAAGAAGAACTCCAGCAGGCAAATGTTTGATCAGCCGGACTATAAAACACGATCTGCCCGTTTTCAAAACCAAGATTGGTATCAAATGCTGCGTGGTATTCCCATGTTTCCGTGAATTCCCATCGATAATATTTAGTGCTGTTGGAAGGATCATGGGTATGGACGAAGATTTCGAGGTCACCAGGCTGTGACCAGGTGATACTGTCGACCTCAGGCGTTGAGGTTACCGCCAAAAACCCGGTTTCATATTGCCTGCCATTCTGCGTCAGGATCCTGAGTTTATAGGTGCCGTTCTGCGATAAAGAAAGCGTAGCGCTGTAGGTACCCGGTTCCTGTTCCTGCAGCATCCATTGCTGCCCGTTCTGCGATTCAATACTTACCCTTGCTCCCGGCTCAGGTTCATTAATGGAGGTATCCTGCAAGGGCCTCAGCCTGCTCAGCAGAAAACGGTTTTCCGCGCCGGCACCTGCAGCAATGGTTCCTTCCACTACAAGAATGGTATTTACCGTTTCGTTCAGCGGGGGCGAATATGGTTTTTTACAACTATACATTACTGTTATTAGGACAACTATCGCAGCTATTTTATAAAAGCCTGGCATTATATTCATTTTATTGCCAGAATGGCGGCCTTGTTAAACTTCCGCCCCTTCTTCTACAATCCATGCAAGTCTTTTTTGCCAGCAGCAGGCTGCCATTGTTATAATATGCCGGGCCGTAGGTAGTATCCTGTGTAAGGAATTCAATAGAGTTTGGTTCAGCATCAACCGTCTTGCAGACCGAATCTTGTTTCGGCATTGGTGGCCAGCTCTGGAGTTCAGCATTCCTGATAAAAATTCTTTTTTCGGCAACAGCACCGGCAGAAACAAAGCCGATGACTTTTTCGGAAGGGTCGGTCATCGATCTTATATTGCCTGGAAGTTGTGAAGGCTGCGGATCAAACAATGTCCCGGTGAGTTCTGTATTTTTCCGGAGGATGTTCCAGAAATTATAGGCGTCTTCAGAAAGTCCCACCTGCTTAACCTGGATACTATACTTAAAAGAAGCTTTTGGCGATGGCCTGGGCAGGGTGAGAATGGGCTGATAGCTGATCACGTCCTGTGTAAGTGATGTGGTGTTATTGATAATAATGGATCCTGAAGACTCACTGCTATAACAGGCATAGGTATAATCCTTCGGCTCCAGGAAAATAATCTGGCCGTTGACAAAATCCAGGTTACTGTCATAAAAAGCGTGGTACTCCCATGTTTCCGTATATTCCCATCGATAGTACCGTGTACTGTTGGAGGGATCATGTGTATGGACAAATATTTCCACATCCCCTGGCTGCCGCCAGGTTACACTGTCGATCGGCGGCGTTGCCTTAACATCAAGGAAATCGGTTTCATACTGCCTGCCGTTCTGGGTCTGTATTTTCAACCGGTATTTCGTATTTAATGGAAGGGAAATAGTGGAGCTATAGTTTCCTGCTTCTTTTTCCACCAGGGTCCAGGATTGACCGGTTTGGGATTCAATGGTAATCCTTGCTCCCCCCTCAGGGTCGTTCAAAGTGGTATCCTGCAGTGGCCTGAGCCGGCTTAACAAAAACCTGTTGTCCGCATCAGTACCTACGGCAATCGTTCCCTCCACCACAAGTATGGTATTCACCGATTCACTTTCAGGAAGGCTGTATGGCTTTTTACAGCTACCCGCAAACGTTAGTATACACAATATGATCACAATCCTCTGCATGCTAAAACCGGATATTGAATGAAACAAATGGTATGGCCGTGGCGAATACCGACAACTGGTAACCGTTGATCTTTCCATTTTCCAAAATGAAGTACACTGAATACGGATTATCCCTACCTGTCACATTATATACCCCCGCGGTCCAGGAGGTATGTAATTTCTGTTTCAGGTTATGGTTGCCCTCGAGCGTCATGGACACATCAGTGCGGAAAAAATCGGGTATGCGGTATGCATTCCGTTCTGAATACAGTACCCTTGGTGCCCCACCCATATTAAATGTGCCCACAGGAAGGGTAATAGGCCTGCCCGTGCTGTAGGTGGAGGTCAGGGATATACTGAAACGCTGGCTGAAACGGTAATTTCCGACCAGGCTGATGATATTTGGCTTATCATAATTTGCAGGGTACTCATCACCGTTATTGATTGTTTCTCCCGCCAGCGGATCATCCACCTTCAGGAAGGTGCGTGAGTAGGTGTAGCTCAGCCATCCATTGAGTTTTCCATTGGGTTTTTTCAACAGCATTTCTATTCCGTATGCCCTTCCCTTTGTCAGCAAAACGTCCTGTTCAATGGCGTCATTCAGGATCAGCTGTGCACCGCTTTTATAATCCAGGTAATTATCGCTGGTCTTATAATATGCTTCCAGGGAAAGTTCCACGCCCTTCTTGCCCAACTGGGTGTAGTAACCCACTGAGACCTGCCGGCCGCGTTGCGGCTGCACAAACGGGTCACTGAGTTTCCAGGTATCCGTTGGCGATATGGCCGCGGTATTGGTAAGCATATGAATATACTGGCGGAGGGTATTGAAACTTAACTTGAAAGATGATTTGTCATTGATCAGGTAACGCGCAGACACCCTGAGTTCAGGGCCATGGTAACTTTGTATCAGTTCACCTTTTTCATAGATGGTGGAATCCTGTATGGTTTTTTCGTCAATTGGCTGTCCGGGTGCATAACTATACACTTTCTGCGGACCCGTATACCGGTAAAATGAATACCGCAATCCAGCCTGCAGCGACAATTTATCGGTCACCTTAAACTGGTCGCCAAGGTAAACGGCGGTCTCCGTACCTTTTTCTTTTTCCATGATATTCGGTTTCACCAGCGATGCGCTGTTGGCAGGTTCCAATGCACCAGGATCGATGTCATAGATAATATTCTGAACGCCGAAATCAATAGCGTGTTTATTATTCGGCGCATAGTTAAAATCTGCCTTGGTATTAATCTGCTTAACACCAAACTTCAACGTAAATGCATCCTGCGGATTATTGCTTCCTTCCACGTTATATTTATAGTCGTCCATTCCCCCGGTGATCACCATGTAAAATTTCCTGGAGAAATCGTGCTTCCATTTAATACTAACGTTTTTGTTCTGGTAGCCATAAGTAGAGTCTTCATTCAGCCTGAATTTATCGTTGCTCATATAACCGGAAATGTAGAGCCTGTCCTTGTCGGAGAACTCATGTTTCAGGTGGAGCATCAGGTCATAAAACGAAGCCTGGCTATTTTCGAATGCAGGATCTTCGATCTGCTTCAACAGCCAGTCGGAGTACGTGACCCTTCCTCCCAGCAGGAAGCTCGTTTTTTCACTGCCCAGCGGTCCTTCCAGTGTAAGTTTGCTGGTTAAGGGACCGATACCCGCACTGCCGGTGATTTTTTTACTGTTGCCATCGCGTGTGGAAACATCCATTACGGATGATATCCGTCCGCCGAATTTTTCCGGTATGGCACTCTTATATAACTCAAGCCCGCGTACTACTTCAGGGTCAACAGCAGAAAAGAAACCGAAGAGATGTGTAGGATTATATAAGGTCATGTCATTGAGCAGGATCAGGTTCTGGTCGGCCGAGCCGCCACGTACATTATAACCGGCCGTACCCTCTCCCACCGATGTTACTCCCGGAAGGGTAAGCAGGGACCGGAGTATATCCACCTCACCAAAAATTGCCGGTATCTGGCGGATGGTTTTGATGTTAAGTTTTTCCACGCCCATTTGCATGCCGCGTACATTGGATTGCTTCTGGGCAACAATCACAGCGGCTTTCAGGCTGGTTACATCTTCCTTCACTTCCACATCGAGCCTTCCGTCACTCTCCACCTGGAGTTGCCTGCGCGTTTCCTTCATTCCCAGGCTGGTGATCTTTAATACATGCCTGCCCCGCGGGATGGTGATGGAATAAAACCCGTATTGATCAGTGGCTACACCGAGGTTCAGGTCTTCCACCACTACGGAAGCACCAGACATCGGTTCCCCGCTTTTCGTATCCCTGATATAACCATTGAGTACGGCGCTAGTGCCTCCGGCACCCTTCTGCCCTATTGTATACACTTTATTTTCAGTTACCGCAACAACACCGGTTTTCCTGGTTTCCCTCGGAACAGTATCGGTAGAGGCGGGCTGGATCGTTTTATCCTTTGCAAAAAAGTTGGGGGCCAGATTGGTTTGAATACTGGCGTCTTTGGTGATAAAAATCCTGCCATTATGGTCGATGGAATAATTAAATCCCGTTCCGGAAAGAACGGTTTTCAATACCGATTCAGGACTGGCTACCCGGGGCGATTTGTGGGATGGATAAGGCAGATGTGAGTTTACGGTCATAAAAAACCCGGTACTGGCTGTTTTTCTCAATGACCGATACCAGGCTGTCGAACCCCGATGGCTTATCCTGTGCAACAATAACTTCTCCCATCAATAATGCCGCCGTAAAAAATAAACTAAACCATTTTACCATCAGTATCCGTTTTGTTCGGCGAATGCTACCATGGAAGAAACGGCATGGGCCGGATCTTTCTTTATATTAAGGCGCTGATCCTGGTAATATTGCTGCATTTTCTTTTTATTCTTTCCAAAATAACTGAGCAGTTCGTTTTTATTACTAACCTGTAACAGGTCATTACCCTCCCGTATGTAAATATTGGAATAAGTAATGTACTTCCCTTCCTCGGCGCCAGTGCGGGTTAGTATCTTTAGCCATTTTACCAGTACCTGGCGCCTGCCCTGGTAAATCAGTTCATAGTAACCACGGAAGCCGGTCGCATCTTTCAGGGCAATGAAATGATGGGCGTCGATCATGAAACCATCGACCTTTTCATTCACCAGGCTGATCCTGATCCGGTTCACGGGTTCGTTAAACACGACCAGGTCACTCTCAATATCATAGTAAATGGGAATATCTTCATAACGGTTCTGGTAATAATCTACCCATCCCTTAAAGGCCTCGTTACGAAAAAAAGGATGACCGCTGACAGGTGTGTACACCTTGGCATATTCAGCGCCGCTGTAGATAAGGCTGTTGGGAGATAACTGTTTTACCGGGTAACTCGTATCCCCGGCCGGAATTGATCCGGCTCCTGCAAATGCATGAGGGTAGTTAAATAGCGCGGAAAGCAATAAAAGAAAGAGACAAATCAACCGCATGCCACTAATATATTGAAAAATCAATCAAGAAATCTCCTCATTATGATGACCGGCAGTCGAGTCCATTCATTTTATAAGTTGCATATGAAGAATTGGATAAGGTTTCCCGGTGCCATCCAATTCAGACCGTGAAATAACCTTAAATCCAAAACGCTCGTATAATTGTAATGCCTTTACATTTTGCTCGTTCACATCGACCCGTTTAACGTTTAGATTTTCAATGGCGTGCAATAGCAGTATTTTGCCGGCGCCCTGGCCAATGACAGATGGCTTTAAAAAGATCATTTCAAGACTATCACCCATTACTCCCATAAAGCCGATAATGGCATTTTCCGTATCTCTTAAACAGGTTATGCTGACATGGTTAAAAACCTGTTTTTCCCGTATTGTATTTTTGTAAAATTCAATATCCTCGTCTGTCAGAAAATGATGAGTAGCTTTTACTGAAGCTTCCCAAATATCCAGAAGAACAGCATATTCAGTCTTTAAGGGAGTATCCAAACTGTACATACAATGTGATATTAAATACAAATATTCCTATATTAACGCCCAAAGTTCACCAACAGGAATAAAAATGAAAAAAATTATTGCAAGACTAGTGGCTTTCTGGAATGAAGACCGGAGCCTTACAATAATGTCGATCCTGCTCCTGGTCTTCATATTCATTTTAGTGCCCACATTAGAACACGGAAGAACCAGCCAGGTGGTCACTAAAATTGTTTATTCCCTCCTGGTATTTACCGGCATCATGTCGGTCGTAAAGCAAAAATCGCTGATCATACTCGTAAGCCTTTTCGCCGGATTGAACCTTGTCGCCTACTGGATCAGCGATTTTGAGCACAGCAGGGCTGTCTTAATTGCCAGCGACATTAGTGCCATATTCTTCAACATCATTTTTGCGATTGTTATCCTCATAAAAACTTTTCAGCCGGGAGAAATCACCTTTCACCGAATAGAGGGTTCTATCGTTGCCTACCTGCTCGTAGGACTTATTTTTGCATCGGTATTTCACGCCATCTACCTTGCCGCCGGGCCATCATCCTTCAATAACCTGAAAGCGGCTGATCTGAAAGAATTCTTATACTTCAGTTTTACCAGTTTAACCACGATGGGATATGGTGATATTACCCCGGTGCATCCCTTATCAAGATCAATGGCAAACTTTGAAGCGTTGATCGGTCAGCTGTATCCAGCCATCCTGATTGCCCGACTGGTGACGATGGAATTTGAATCTTCCAGCAAAAAGAAACAGTAAGTAGAACCAACTCTTTTATAAGTTCGCCTGCCGGTTAAACGAGCCCGTTACTTTCAATCCTTCAATTTGCAACAGCATTAACTGAAGGAGTTCATCATAATATTTTGCCTGGTTCTCGTACAGGTCATTTTCGCCAAGGATCATGTCCTGGTTATCTGCAAGACCATTAATAAAGGCTTCCTGGAGCAGCTCAATATTATGATTGGCCAGTTTCAGATTGGCATCGGCAAACTGGAATTTTTCCAACCCGTTTTTTATCTGGGTATAATTGGCCTTCCGTTCATTTTCGAACTGGTTGTTAAACTGATCCATATAACTGCGCGACTGTGATGCTTCAAATTTTCGCTGCAACACCGAACGCTTTACGTCGAGCCCGTTAAATATAGGAATGCCAACGTTAACGCCTACATATGCGTAAGGTTTCCATCTTTCGCCCTGGAATATTTTGCTGAGATCATTGGCAGCAGGCGTAAAACCAAGTGATCCATCTACTCCCACACTTGGTTTTGACCTCGCCTGTTCAAGTTTTATGGACTCGTCTGCCAGCGCAATCTGTGTATTTAACAGCTGGCTTTCAATACGCATCGACGGATTGCTCTGCACCAGTTGTATCATCAGCGAATCAGTATTATTGACAATCTGCTCGATGGTAAAATTACCCGTAAGGATCATGCTGTCGGGCTCAAGATAATTCATCTGGAACTGCAGTGCCAGCAGCGCTTCATTGTAGCTGTTACGCACATTCACCAATTCACTCTTCATCCGGTTACTGGTTACTGCTACCCTGTTAACTTCAATCTTTACGCCGGCACCTTTTTCAAATTTTGTACGGGTAAGTTCCAGCAGGTTATCTATTCGGGTAATATTCTTTTCAAGAAACCCGGCCTGGATTTCCAGCAACCGGCAGGTATTAAAAGCTTTGTAAATGCCGCTGATCAGGTCAATCCTGAAACTGATAAGTTCCTGTGACCTTAATTGCTGATTTTGCAACGCTGCAGTATAACTGCTGCGGTAGGAAGGATCGAAAATCAGTTGATTCACACTTAGTGTGGGATACCAGGAATGACTAAAACCGGTTTTTATAGCATATGGCTCTCCTTCAGGAAGGGAAGGCGGTGCAAGCGTTGATCCTCCTTCTACCAGCAAATTGCGCTTCGCCATATAGTACTGCATGGCAGCAAAAAAATTTACCCTTGGCAGATAAGTCCCGGTCACCCGCTTCACACCTATTGCAGCAATGGAAGTATCCGCACCGGCAGCATCGAGCAGGGGGTTATGCTGGAAAGAATAGTTAATGCAGTCCGCGAGGGTGAATGATTTCTGTGCATGCAGATCAGCTTTATTGCAAAGCATCAATAAAAGCAGCCATACACAATATTTCGCCAGTCCCAGGTCACTGTTTTTCATCTGCCAATGGTTTAAATGTAATAAAATTGAAGATGAGCCTGTAGTTGTTGCTGCACCATAACAGGAAAACAACTGCCGCAAGTGTAACACTCACTACTGCCCCCATGAATAATATTTCGCTGGTACTTAAAAAATAAGATTGCAGGCTGAACATTCCTGTGATGCCGTTGATCGCTGCATCATAAGCCTGGACTTCATCATAACCATTGCTTTGATAGAATTGCTTCAACCCCATCAGGCGCTCCTGGAGAAGTGGATTGCCGGGATCAGCCGTTGCTATCATGAGATTGAAATTCCTCACCTTTTCAAGGTCTAATATCCGGCCAAGATCAGTAGCCGTAAGGGCGATGCCCATTGTGAAGGCAACACTCCTGAAATTAGCCACTTTCCCCACCTGGTGTTGAGGCACTGATTTCACAGCAATCATAATGACGGCAGATGCCACGATCCCCGACCCGGTCATGGCGATGAGCGAAGGAATAATAATATTATCAAAACTGAACCCGGGGTTGAGCCTCGATAATGTAAATGCCCCCCAGGCAACAGCCATCAGCCCGGCAATCATCAACCAATAGGGACTGAATTTTTTTGCTATCAGTACAAGCGTGGAAATAAGTGAAATGAAAACCACCAGCAGGAGCAAATCAATAAAATGAAAAACATCCGCCAGCGGCATCTGCAAAATGCCACCTAACAATTTCCCCAGCAGTGACAAATTGAAAATAAAGGCTGCCCCGCTGAGGTAGGAAATCACCAGCGCAATTACAAACCCCGGGTATAACATCAGCTTCGTATCAAACAAAGGCTTTTTATGTATAAAACCGCTGATGAACAATAAGGCAGCAGAAACAACAGCAAGTATAGCCGAAATTAATATTTTGTTGTTCCCAAGTCCGACGAATTGCTGCCTGAACATGACCAGGAAAAATATGGAAATGATCATTATGGAAAACGGCACCAGGCTTATCCAGTCTTCCTCAATCTCCAGGTTCTTTTGAGTTACCGGCACAAAGAAAAAAGAAAGGATTATAATGATCACAAGGATCGGCAAACCGAGATAATAGTTAAACTGCCAGCCAAAGTCTTCAGTGAACAGGCTATTGCTCAGAATTCCCGTACATATTCCGGTGATGGCCGCAGCCACCGTATACAGGCTTCCCTTTACCTTTGCCTTCCCCTCGTAAGTGGCCAGAAACATCTGTGTTGCCACTGCGATAATAAATCCATTGGCAATGCCGGCGGATATCCTTGATATCAACAATATATTAAAAGTTGAAGCGGTAAAAGAAGTTATGGTAGAGATCAACAGCATGAATGCGGCACCGATAAACAGGTTCCTGGCACCCAGCCATTTTATAAAAACCAGTCCGGCAATGCCCGTAATAATGGTGCCCGATTGAAAACCTCTCAACAGCCAGGTGGCGTCCTGGGCCGTAACACCAAAGTAGCCCTGCACATACATGAACGACATACTCTGGCCCATAAAATTGAAATTCCCCATCAGCAATGCCGAGAAGAAAAAACACCGGACCAACATTTTATCCTGGATAGTATGCATGAAGAAATCATTGATTTACAATCACGCTAAAGCCCGGCCTGAGTAGTTTGTGTGCAAGGGCGGAATCTTCAAACCTGATGCGTACAGGAATACGTTGAATGACTTTTACATAATTGCCGGTGGCATTATCGGGGGGCAACAGGGCAAATTTTGACCCTGTGGCGCCGCCCACGGATTCCACCACTCCATAAAAAATATCCTTCGGGTATGCATCTGCGGTAATCTTCACCCTTTTCCCGACCGGGAATGCGCCCAGTTGTGTTTCTTTAAAATTTGCCGTTACCCACAAATCGTTGGACTCTACAATCGAAAACAACTGTGTCCCGGTGCGGACCATCTGGCCTTTTTGTATTTTTCGTTTTGATACCAGGCCACTGACGGGCGCTTTAATGGTGGCATACTGAATATTTTTCCGGATCACGTCTACCTGGTTTTCCTGGGTTATAATATTCTGCCTTGCCAGATCCTGTTGCTTTATTGCATCCTGGATTTTAGCCACTGCCTGTACCTGCCGATCATTGGCATTTTGCAGGGCAATTGTGCCATTTTTATATCCTTCTTCGGTAAACTCGAATACCTGGACAGACACAATTCCTTTTTCCTGGAGCACTTTATTGCGTTCATAATTGCTTTTGGCGGTTTTCAGCGAAACTTTATGTGCTTCAATATCCTGGTCGGCAATTTTTTTCTCCAGTCCTGCCACCTGTACGCCCACTGTTGCCCGGTTGAGATTTGTCCTGGCGATTTCCAATGCATTCCGGGCCTGTTTCAGTTGCAGGTAAAGGTCTGAAGTATCGAGATGCACCAGGACATCGCCGGCTTGTACATACTGATCATCCGCCGCATACACCGAATCCACAAAACCATCCGTCCGGGCAAGTACCGGCACTATATTGGCGTCTACCTGGGCATCATCAGTACGTCCCTTATCGTCGTAGTAGTTAATGATAAGCCAGTAAACCACCCCGAGGGTGACGGCAATCACCAACATAATCAGGATATTACGCAGAACTAACTTCATTTTGAATGTGTATGATTGAATTGGAACGAATGTAAAGCTTTCTGATCTGCACAATATACTCTAAACCTGAATCCATTCGCCTGTATGCCGGCGTCTTCATATGGTATGGCATTTCATTTGTCTGCTTATATTTATAAAGCTTTACCATGAGCCTGACAAAATACAAGACAAAAAGGGATTTCAAATCCTCTCCTGAACCAAGAGGCGGAAAGCCCGGAAAAAGTGAACTGAGGTTTGTGGTGCAGAAACATGACGCCACCAGGTTACACTATGACTTCCGGCTGGAAATGGAAGGTGTACTGAAAAGCTGGGCCGTTCCCAAAGGTCCTTCCACTGATCCAAGAGTGAAAAGGCTGGCGATGATGGTGGAGGATCACCCTTACGACTACCGCGACTTTGAAGGTATCATCCCGAGTGGCTATGGCGCAGGAACGGTGATCGTATGGGATGAAGGCACTTATAAGCCGGCAGGATTTGATAAGCCTGACAAGGCATCACAGGATAAATACCTGCGCGCCGGACTGAAGGCAGGCAAACTTCATATACTCCTTGAGGGTAAAAAACTTAAAGGAGAATATGCACTGGTCAAACCACAAAACGGCGAAGAAAATGCATGGCTGTTGTTTAAAGTAAAGGATCAGTATGCGTCAACAGAGGATATTACCCTGAAGGATAAATCCGTGATCTCCAAAAAAACCATTGCACAGGTGGAAAAGACATCCACCAATTTTTATGGCGAGAACAATGGCGTCGATAAAAAAACTAACCGCAGAAAAGCAGCCACTGAAGAAAAAACTGCGGTCAAGAAATCATCTGCAAAAAGACAGTCAACTCCGGCCGCATTAAAAAAAACAGCAGGTAAGACGCCGCGACCGAAGAAAACTGTGGAGCCCGACAAGAAAAAGAAACTCACTTCGTCACGAACGAAAAAAAAAGGATCACTAAACCGGGCATTTCCGGTGACGAAATCGAGGCCATCCTGAAAACGGCTCCCAGGGCCGCTTTTCCAAAAACCTTCAGTCCAATGTTGGCCACGCTGGTAGATAAACCTTTTGATGAGGAAGGATGGGTCTATGAAGTGAAGTGGGATGGCTACCGTGCCGTGAGCCTGATGAATAAGGGTAAAGTGGAGATTATTTCCAGGAATAATAAATCATTCACGGAAAAATTCTACCCTGTTACCAGGGCCCTTGAAGAATGGAATATCAATGCAGTGGTGGATGGTGAAATAGTAGTGGTTAATGAAAATGGAATTTCCAACTTTGGATCTTTGCAAAACTGGAGAAGCGAGGCCGATGGTGAATTGTATTATTATGTGTTCGATATACTCTGGTTCGATGGTAAAAGACTTACGGAACTTCCGCTACAATACAGGAAGACGATACTGGACGCCGTTACGCCAGATGAAGGCATCATTAAAATAAGCCAGGTCTTTGATGAGAACGGGCTTGATTTTTTTGAAGCCGCAAAACAGATGGGGCTGGAGGGTATCATTGCAAAAAGAACTGACAGCAGGTACCAGGAAGGAAAAAGATCGGATCAATGGCTTAAAATAAAAGCCAATAAAAGACAGGAGATGGTCATTGGCGGGTATACCCGAAATAATGACACCAGCAAACTCTTCAGTGCCCTGCTCGTAGGGGTGTTTGACAATGGAAAACTTATTTATACGGGAAAGGTAGGAACAGGATTTAATGAAAAATCACAGCGCGAAATGCTGCAGTTGTTCAAACCCCTCATTATTAAAACGCCACCCTTCCAGGAAATTCCGGATATCAATAAACCATCCCGTTTCCGACCCAATCCGCCACATGCCGAAGCCACGTGGTTAAAGCCGGAACTGGTGTGTGAAGTAAGTTTTACTGAAATGACATCAGACGGCATCATGCGACATCCCTCTTTTGAAGGCATGCGATCCGATAAAAACGCAAAACAGGTTGTTATGGAAAAAGCAGCACCGGCAAAAAAAACGGCTAAGAAATCTGCCAGCAAATCCGCCTCATCCATTGTTGCGCCGGCAGAAAAATCAGGCAGGAAAACTCTGCTGAATCCCACGGAAGAAACCCAGGTAAAAAAGATCAACGGGCACGACCTGAAATTTACCAATCTCAGTAAACTGTACTGGCCGAAAGAAAAAATCACGAAACGTGATATGCTCAACTATTATTACCAGGTAGCGCCATACATTTTACCTTACCTGAAAGACCGGCCGCAATCGATGAACCGTCACCCTGATGGCATCAACGGAGAAAGTTTTTATTTCAAGGATGTTACGGGGAAGGCTCCCGACTGGGCCGAACTCTACCTGTACCGCAGTGAGGCGGATAACCGTGACCGTCATTATCTCGTTGCCAAAGATGAAGCCAGCCTCTTGTATATGGCATCACTCGGATGTATTGAAATGAATCCATGGCATAGTAAGGTGCAGACAGAAGATTATCCCGACTGGTGCATTATCGACCTCGATCCTGCTAAAAATACTTTTGACCAGGTGGTGGAAGCAGCAATAGTAACTAAAAATGTGCTGGACAGTATGGGCATTAAGGGATATCCGAAAACCAGCGGCTCCACGGGCATGCACGTATACATTCCGCTCGGCGCGAAATATACCTATGAACAGTCAAAAGAATTTGCAAGAGTGATTGCCACTATGGTACACCGTGAGATCCCCTCGTTCACCAGCATTGAAAGGATCGTAAATAAACGAAAGGGGAAAATGTATATTGATTTCCTTCAAAACAGGCCGCAGGCAACGGTTTCCGCACCCTATTCTTTGAGGCCGAAACCCGGTGCAACGGTATCCATGCCGCTATATTGGGAAGAAGTAAAAAAGGGTCTGAAGATGAGCGATTTTACTATCCATAATGCCATGGACAGGATAAAGAGCGAAGGAGACATTTTTAAGCCCGTTTTAGGCAAGGGCATCAACCTGGATAAGGTGATCAAAACCTTCGAAAAATAGTATGGTAGTAGTAGTGTAGAAGGTAATACACAGACACAGCGGCATTGATTTTTAGCTGCGTGTATTGTATTCTCTAACCATTAAATACAGACCATGCAAATCAAAATAAACCAGGCCACCAATAACCGTCCCGAAGGCGCCAGGATCATCGACGCGCCCGCAGTATTAATCGACATTCAACAATATATTGAACAGTTGAAGCAGGAAGATGCATGGCAAAAGAGCGACCGTAATGCCATTACTGTTTTTAAAACAGCCGGTGTTACGGTAGTGGTGAATGCCCTTCATTCAGGTGCAGAGATGAAAGATGTTGAAGTGGAAGGTATGCTGATGCTCCAGGTAGTGGAAGGAGAAATTACTGTTATGGGTGACGAAGGTGATCAAAAATTACACGAAAAACAGGCGCTCATTTTGCATCCCTGCTTTAAAACAAATATCGTTGCGGAAACAGACACCATACTTATCCTTTCGAATATAACGGTGGGCGACCAAAGGGTAAAGGGCGAGGAAGCAGTGCTTTGATGGTTACCGGTTCAACAGGTAAATGGAGAAATTCAACACCGTCGCGAAGGATACCCATAGCAGGTAAGGAATTAATAACCATGCTGCCAACCGGTGTATCCTGTAAAAGTAAACTATCGTCACAATGATCATTACCCACAAAGCGATAATGTCTACAAGAGCAAGCAGGATATTCTGCCTTCCAAAAAATATATAGCTCCAGAGCAGGTTCAGGATAAACTGAATAAGAAACAGGCCCAGTGCCTGTTTTTTTAATGCATGATGGCTATTCCAAACCAGGGCTGCGGATATTCCCATCAATATGTATAATAAAGTCCACACCGGCCCGAATATGTTGTTGGGCGGATTCCATGAAGGTTTGTCAAGCGTCTTATACCAGCCACTGATTGCCTCGACCGTCGACAATCCGCTAAGGGCTCCCAGGCCTGCACATACCAGTACACAAATAATGATTTTTGGAAGAAGTTTATTCATATTTCTTATTCAATGATTGTCCTTGTACATTTGGCTTCAGCAATAACCACCATAGTTAGTAGTTCGGAGAAACTGCTACCAGGATAAACAGTCGTTATGAAAAAAATGTTGTCCAGATTCTTGATGACCGGTTCTATTTTTCTTGGCATGGTGATGTCACTGGTCGCCCAGAAACCAGGCGTTAATACCCTTCTTTCAGGAAAGTATAACCTTGCGATTCCCCATTCAAAAGATACGCAGTATTTCAACATGGAGTCCGTTGTCCAAAAACACGGAGGCGATGGTTCCATCATTGGTACAGATATCTACAGGTTATCACTTCGATGTATACCTGCCGCGGGCCCTGCGAAGGAAGATCAGTACACCTGCCTCTCGTTTACCATTCAAATGAATGATGCTCCTCCCCTGGCCATACCGGCGCTGGTGAACTGGACCTATCTCTATACGCCAACGCCAGAGTCAAAGGATAGTATCGGCCAGGTATTCGGAATTGATCACAGCAAGTTTGAAAAAATCACCGATGCCAATGGCAAGGCCCTGCCAATAGAAAATTCCTACCATGTTTATAACGCTTTTATAGATTTTCATGCCATCGGCTTTTTCGCAGAAAAGACCAGCGGTGACAGTGGCATCCAGCGTTTGCAAAAAATCGGTGACAGGGTTGTACATATGGCTTCATTCTCACAGCCACCCGTAAATCTTGGATCCGGTATCGCCAAAGGCTCCTATTTCAAAAATGGTGAGATAACATTGTATTTTAAAGGACTTGGAGTCATACGAAACCGTAATTGCGCCATCATCGAATATGATTCGGGGAAGAGTTCATTTTATATGTTGATAAAACCCACGCCAACAATGGACATCCCTACCAAAGGGAGTTCACACTACTGGGGAGATATTTACAAGGATTTGTCGGCTGGCTGGATCATGAAGGCCGTGCTTCATGAAATTGTTATCAGCGAAACCACGATATCAGCAAATAACAAAGCGCATAATACCGTGGAAAGAACAATCAACATAGAAAATGTACCCCGGAAAAGTTTTTAACCATGGGCGACTTGAGTGGCGGTGCGATATTGATGCGAAGGGCGATTATCCTGGAGTTTCCGGCAGGAGGAGGACAGATCACTCTTTTAACCCAAAACAGGAAGCCGGATTATCCTTCATCACCTGCCGGATGTTTTCATCTGTAAAACCCTTTTTCTTAAGCAGGGGCAGCAGCTTTGTGGTTATCGACAGGTATGGTATGGTATTACCGTTGTTAAAAAGTTCCAGTGAATCATAGCTGCCGTTGGATAACACGCTCCAGCCATCGTCGTGGGAAATCAGTAAGCGATGCAGGAGATTATTCTCTTTAAACTGTATAATGGCATCGGCATATTCTTCCAGCCTCAATGCATTGACATTATCCATGCTGATCCACATCCCTTTTTCTGCAAGGAATTTTCTCTGTTCATTGGAAGCATTTTGTGCATGCACCCAGATGAGTTTTCCCGGATCAAGATTTTCTTTAAGGGCAAGCTGGTATTCTGAAAATGCCGCGGCATAGTCCCCGGTGTGTACCGCAATAGCCAGCCCGGTTTTTTTGCTGACGGCAATGGCTGCCACCAGTAATTTTGTTTCCAGGCTGTCCATTGCTCCGTTGCCTACGCCGAGCTTAATAAAACCCGGCCTGATGCCTGTTTGATCAATGCCATGGTAAAATTCCTCTTCCCACCTTTTAGCAATTTTTTCAGCCGGTTCATTATAAATAAAGTCAGGAATATATCTTTTATCCACTGCGGCATAATATCCTGTATTGGTGATAATGTTGATATTGGTTGCTACAGAAATTTCTTTCAACAACTCAGGATCCCTCCCAATATATGCCGGTGTACATTCAAATAATGCATTTATTCCCTGTTGTTTCAATGTATTGAAATAGGGCAGGATTATTTTCAATGCAGCTGTCTTTTGCTGACCCGGAAATTTTACACTATCCGCGCCGGCAAAATTGGTAACAACATGCTCATGGATCAATGCCATTGTTAGATCGGAGGCGGGAACTTTCCCGTTAACGGTCATCAGGTAATTCGACTGGGCACACAGGACATTGGTCAAACCTGATATGCTCAGCAATACGGTAATTGCAAAAGTTCGAGAAAGTTCATTAATAGCCATAAAAGAATAACCGGGAAAATATCATTCCCTGGCGCCTATAAAGGTAAGATAGCTGAGCACTTCGCGGGCATTTTCCCCACCTGCTTTAGCGTGGCGGACTAAGGAAATATTATGCGGACCTACGGCATTTTTCATTTGCGGATTAGCCTGTATATAAGCTTTTACCACATCCAGTTTCCCCAGCATAGCGGCAACACATATCGTTGGCCTTGCGCCGCGTTCAATTAAGTAAACAGCCAGTTCAGGAATACCTACATGACCGGCTGCGCCAATGGCATCTTCCCAGTCCCATCCGCCAAGATTATTAACACTGTTCAATAATTCAGGATGCTCCTCCAGCATCACCTTGACTTTTGGAATGTCCTTATGTGCCGCACCAACAAAATCCTTAACCATTGCAATATCAATATTGTTGGGATCGGCAATCCGGTTTCCCGAAATGTTCAATAAGGCAGCTCCACTGCTCAATGAACTTATGATGAAATTTCTTCTGCTCATCTGTTGAATTTGATGCTGTAATTTATTTGTTGATGTTCAGGGATGTGAGATAATCCAGTACGGGTTTTGCTGATGATCCACCTTTCACCGCATGGTGAACAAGGTCGAGTTTATGAGGTCCCAATGCCATTTTCATCGCCGGGAATTCGGTAATAAATGCTTTTACAATATCCAGTTGTCCGAGCATGGCTGCCACATGGATTGTTGGCCTGGCGCCACGTTCCAGTAAAAATAAGGCCATCTCACGGTGCCCCATATGTCCGGCTGCACCAATGCCATCTTCCCAATCCCAGTCGCTCCAGTTATGACTCGCATTGAGCAGATCAGGATTTTGTTCAAGCATTGCTTTTACTTTTCCAAGATCAGTATGCGCTACCATTACAAATTCCCTGACCAGCTCTTTGTCGAGCGGCGGCCCTTTTTGCTGTGCACCAGGAGGTGGAGCCGTCTGAGAAAATACCAGGGATGGCATCAACATCATCCCCGCGGCCCCAATGGCGCCCTGTTTTAGAAAATCGCTTCTGCTTATATCACTCATACCTGTTATTTACCTAATGAATAATTTAACGGAAAAATCGCAGTTAAAAATAACATTAAACATAACTTAAATACGGAATTTGTACAGGCGGGCTATTTAGATTTCAAATGGGATAGTGTCACCAGGCTTAATTACAATGGTAACCATGAAATATCTCCTTTTTGCGCTTTTTGTTTTACATGCTTTTTCTGCCAAAAGCCAGGGAGTAGGTTTGACTAATATCGACCGGTTAAATCAGCGATTAAAGAATGGCGGAGATACCACGTTCATCATTAATTTCTGGGCAACCTGGTGCGCACCCTGTGTAGAAGAACTGCCGAATTTTGAAAGGCTGTCGGCGGCCAATGCGGATCAAAAACTAAAAGTTTTGTTGATCAGCGTAGACCCCAGGTCCAGGCTGGAGACTTCCGTCAGGCCTTTTGTCCAAAAAAAGGGAATCAAAAATGAGGTGTTGTTACTCAACGAATCCGATCCGCAGGTATTTATCAATCGCATTGATACATCATGGTCGGGAGCGGTTCCGGCAACGCTCTTTGTTTGCCAGGGACGGCGGCAGTTTTTTGAAAAAGAATTTACATATGATGAGTTATTAACGAAATATAAAAACTTCAGGTTATGAAAAACATTTTATTGGTTGCATCATTATTATGCAGTTGCCTGGTTAATGCACAGATCAATACGATTACACCCGGAACAAGCGCCCCGGCATTTAGTCTGCCTAATGTGAATGGTAAAAACATCTCCTTTGCGAGCTTCCCGGAGGCTAAGGGCTATATCGTCGTTTTCACCTGCAATACCTGCCCGGTTTCGAAGGCTTATGAAGAAAGAATCATCAGCCTGCACAAAAAATACGCACCCCTGGGCTATCCCGTTATTGCGATCAATCCCAATGATCCTGAAGTTGTTGCAGGAGACAGTTTCGATGCCATGAAAGAAAGGGCGAAGTCAAAGGAATATCCTTTCCCTTATCTGTTCGACAAAGGACAGGCCGTCACCAATGCTTATGGTGCCAGGGTAACGCCGCATGTATTCCTGGTGCAAAAGAAAAATGACCAGCCCACCGTTATGTATACCGGCGCCATTGATAACGATCCCGAAAACGGTGCCGATAAAACAGCCTACCTGGAGCAGGCCATCCGCGAACTTTCTTCCGGAACAGCGCTAACAATGACATCCACCAAGGCCATCGGATGTTCGGTAAAGCGCAAAAAATCAGATCTATAGAACAGGAGACGCGGAGAAGGCAATGACGCGGAGAGGGGTCATACAGCGTCACTGCCTCTACTCTGTCCGTGTCTTTAGGATGCCTATCCTTCTCGCGTCCTCCAGTTTCTCGCCCCTCTTCGAGGCCTATCCTCTGCGTCTCTTGTTTTCTTCTCATGACGGGGATTACCTTTCTTGCGGCATAGTTCTTCTAATTTTGACTAATCACGTCCGTAGTGATAGTCAAAAACCGTTATATGAATGTAAATATTGCCGGCTCTGGCTCCTTCCTCAAAATGCTGCAACTTGTCTTCTTCACCACTGCCATCCTGTATTTTGGAGAAGCGATATTTGTCCCGCTGTCATTTGCCCTGCTTATCGCCCTGATCCTTTTTCCTTTCTGCAAAAAACTTGAACAGAAGAAAATTCCACGAAGCATAGCCATTGCCATTGCATTAACCATCGTCATTGTATTGTTCTGCCTGTTGATCTATGTATTCATCTGGCAGCTCAATTATCTTAAAAAAGATTTACCGGTGCTTTGGCAAAAAACCAGGGCGGCATTGCTGCAGTTTGAGCAATGGTTCAATATAAACTTCGGTGCTGCATTTAATATGCAGGAAGGATGGATGGAAAAAGCGCTCAGCAGCTCCGGCAGCAGCCTCAGTAGTTTTCTGCAATCAGGAATAAAAACTATTGGAAGCCTGGTATTTGCACTGTTCATCATTCCTGTCTATACAGCGCTCTTCCTGTATCACCGGGAAAGATTTGTGCGATTTATCAGTACCCTGGTACCTGAGAAACACCACCAACGGCTCAGGGCAGTTTTACACGAAGCTTCTTTCGCCTATCATAAATATATCGTTGGCCTTATCAAAGTATACCTGATCGTGGGAACACTAAACAGCATTGGCCTGTTGCTCCTTGGTGTTGATCATGCCATACTGTTTGGCATGCTGACGGCATTTATGACCATGATCCCCTATGCAGGAATCATCATCAGCTCACTGTTACCCATAACCGTTGCATGGGTAACCACCAATTCCATTTTTTACCCCCTGGCAGTGGTAGCCATTTTTGGATTTGTCCAGTATCTTGAAAACAGCGTCATTTTTCCCAAAGTGGTGGGAGAATCACTGAATGTAAGTACCTGGTCAATACTTGTTGCCCTGATGGCCGGTGGCCTGTTGTGGGGAGTTTCCGGAATGGTGTTGTTCATGCCTTTTATCGCTATCCTAAAAATCGTGAGTGAGCATATTGAAGAATGGAAGCCAATAAACATCTTACTGGGAAGGGGTAAAGAATAAAACATCCGGTCATTCTTCAAAACATCTTTCGACCTGTTTTTCTCCTGGTGTTTTCTCATTGCTATGTCATTGGATGGATGTATTAAAAGTCGTAACTTAACAACTGACTCATTCTTTCCGCAATGCTGCCTGCCCGGCAGGCTGAAAATCATCCCTCTTACGGAACGTATAAGCCTTCCTCAATCCTTCGCTCCTGAATCCGGCCCCTGACCAGGGAAACAGTTGAACAAACCAACCGAACATGGGTATGTATCAATAAAACATCAGTCATGAAAGATCTTGAAAACAAAGTAGCCATTATCACCGGCGCAGGTTCCGGAATCGGAAGGGCCATATCGATATTATATGCTGCCCACGGTGCAAAAATCATTGTTACCGATGTTGACGAAAAAGGAGGACTTGACACGGTTTCACAGATCAATGCAAATGGTAATGAAGCGGTATTTATAAAAGCAGACACCTCCAAACCCGACGATAGCAAAATGGTGGTTGACCAGGCCATCAGGCAATTTGGCGGATTGCATATTGCCGTAAACAATGCCGGCATTGGCGGCCCGATAAAGTTTACGGGTGAATATCCCATCGACGGATGGGACAGGGTGATTTCCATCAACCTTTCCGGCGTATTCTACGGACTTCGACACCAGATCCCGGCCATGCTGGCCTCCGGCGGAGGAAGTATCGTCAATGTGGCCTCTATACTGGCCCGGGCCGGGACAAAGGGATCTCCCGCCTATGTAGCGGCAAAGCATGGGGTGGTTGGACTTACGGAAGCCGCCGCACTGGAGTATGCGGATAAGAATATACGGATCAATGCCATCGGACCCGGCTATATTCTCACTCCATTACTGACCAATTCACTTGATGAAACCACGATGAACGCTTTGGTATCCCTTCATCCTATCGGGCGGTTAGGAAGATCAGAAGAAGTGGCCGAACTGGCCTTATGGTTAAACTCGGATAAGGCTTCATTTGTCACAGGTGCATATTACAATGTTGATGGCGGATACCTCGCACAATAAAACAAATTCACTGACTTTTAAAACATACAAAAATGAATTTCCCTGGTGCAACCTCAAAAACGAAATGGGGCATAGATACTGCCCACAGTGAGATCGGGTTTAAAGTAAAACACCTCATGATTGCCAATGTGAGGGGTACATTCAAGGAATTTGACGGGAGCATTTATACGACCAGCCTGGATTTTATGACTGCTGAAATTGATTTTTGGGTAAACCCTGCTTCTGTTGACACGGGTGATGAACAAAGAGATACACATCTCAAGAGTGCCGATTTTTTTGATGTCGGGAATTATAAAGAAATAAATTTTACCGGAAATACCACGGAGAAAACCAATAAGGAAGGGATGTATATATTGTATGGTGACCTTACCATCAAAGGAATAAAAAAGCAGGTAAAACTTGAAGTCGAATTTTCGGGCCTGGCAAAGGACCCGTGGGGAAAACAAAAAGCCATTTTTAATATCAACGGAAAGGTGAATCGAAAGGACTGGGAATTAAACTGGAATGCAGCTTTGGAAGCCGGAGGCGTACTGGTCAGTGAAGAAGTATGGATCAGTTGTGAAATACAACTTGTAAAACTGGAAGAAATATAAATTGAAATAATGTGCTGTTGATTTTTGACCCGACTAATGAACGCAAAAGAATAAGTATAAAAACCTACACCATGAAAAAAAATACCAGAAAGAAAGATGACAAAACCCTGGGAACGCCGGTTCTACCCGGTGATCCGGTGTATGCACCAAAGGAAGATATTTATAACAAGGCAAAGAAGGAACCATTGCCGGAAGATGAAGTTCCGGTTGATAATACAAATATATCCACCACAAGGCTGGATGATGACCTGGATATACCGGGGGCGGAATTAGACGATGCCAATGAAATGATCGGGGAAGAAGATGAGGAAAATAATTATTACAGCCTTGGTGGCGATAGCCACGAAAACCTGGAAGAGGACCAGGGATAGAAACATTTCTGATAATGTAAAAAGATAATATTGCAGTTCTCATCCTGTTATTGCTGAAGACTTCCTTCTTTGGTACCGGCTAATTTTTGTGATTTGATTCATTCCTTTCACGTTTTATGGAACCTTGATAAACAGTTGTAATTCAAACAATTGAGGACGTTAAATGGCAACATACCAAAGCCTGATGTTAAAGTGTTGAAACGTTTCAACATAAAATCTTACCTTTGTCCGGTGAATTACATTAGAACTATAAAACGGAATTATATGAATGAGAATAAAAATATAGGATTGATCGTGTGTGGCAGATCGGGTCTGACATTCAGAATGCACGCGAGAGGTTCCGTCAACGACTACAGTATTAAAAAAGTCATGATTGATGGTGTGGCGTCGGAGCATTTTATAAAAACATACTACCCGGAAGCGGAAATAGTGAGCGATACATCCTCCATTTTGAAGGATGCATCCCTTGACCTGATTGTTATCGATGCTCCCTTTAATAATTACCCCGACATGATTACGGAAGTGATACAATCAGGAATACCAGTGAGGATTGTATAAGAGGATTGTTTTTCGGATGAGTACCTGTAGCGGAATGAAATTGCAGAACAAATAAAAAATTGACGGATATGAAACATGGATTATTAATAGATATGGATGGCGTTATTTATTCAGGGGAAGAACTTATACCAGGTGCCGATAAGTTTATACATCAATTGATCGTTAGCAATATTCCCTTTAGTTTTATGACGAACAACAGCCAGCGCACCAGCCTGGAAGTGGTAAGAAAGTTAAGAAAACTGGGAATAGAGGTAACGGAAAATCATGTATATACAAGTGCAATGGCTACCGGGAAATTCCTTTCAGACCATGCCCCTGGCGGAACGGCCTATGTCCTGGGAGAAGGCGGCCTGCTCACCAGTTTACATGAAAGTGGATTAACCCTTGTGGAGACTGATCCTGAATTTGTGATATTGGGAGAAGGCAGGAATTTTACTCTTGAAATGGTACAAAGAGCGGTGGATATGATTTTGAGTGGCGCAAAATTTATCACTACCAACAGGGACCCCTCGCCTAAAAAACATGGCTGGAATAATTTGGGCATCGCGGCAACGACTGCCATGATAGAAGAAGCCACGGGTGTCAAAGCATTTGTAGTGGGAAAGCCTGGTCCGGTAATGATGCGTTCAGCCAGAAAGGCGCTTGGCCTGGAGACGGCGTATACTACGGTGATCGGTGATACGATGGACACCGATATACAAGGCGGAATACAAATGGGTTATAAAACTATTCTGACACTTTCAGGCGTATCTAAAAAGGAAGACTTGAACCGGTATGCCTTTAAACCCGATATGATTGTCAATTCGGTAAAGGATATTGAGTTTCCTTTAAAATGGTGGAATGTACGTGACAACATATCGAACAAGTTGATGCAAACTGCCTGATGATGACAAAGAAGCCTTCGCTGAAGGATATCGCCCGGAAAGCAGGAGTATCTGTTACCCTTGCCTCTTATGTCTTAAATGATCAGCAACTAAATAGAATAAACAAGCTAACGGCCCAAAGAATAAGGGAGGCTGCAAAAAATTTAAATTACCGCAGTAACCAGGCGGCAAAGAGTCTTAAGACAAACAGGACATTTACCATAGGCCTGGTTATTGCGGATATTTCAAATCCTTTTTTTTCCGGGCTTGCAAGGATAATCGAAGACGAAGCGGCAAAACTAAAATATACCGTTCTGTTCGGCAGTTCCGATGAAAACAAGGATAAATTTTCGCGGCTGATTGATACTTTCCTGAACAGGCAGGTGGATGGTTTAATTATTGCACCACCCCAAAACGCCGAATCCGAAATTGAATATTTACAACAACAACAAACACCCTTTGTCTTAATCGATCGATACTTTCCCGAAGTTAAGACCGATTATGTAATCCTGGACAATTTCGGATCAGCATATCATGCCGTCGAACATCTCATTAAAGGAGGCGGACAAAGAATTGGCCTGATCTGTTATCAAACTGAATTGTGTCATTTAACAGACCGGAAGAAGGGATACCTGGCGGCATTGAAAAATCATCATATTAAATTCCAAAAAAACCTGATCAGGGAAGTTGGGATGAATAATAACCGGGAAGAAATAGAAAAGGCAGTGAAGGATTTATTGAATCCCAAAATCCGGATCGATTCTCTTTTATTGACCTCTAATATCATTGCCAACTACGCCGTAAAATATATTAATACACTACCCGTAAAGGTTCCGGGAAATTTATCGATTGTATGTTTTGATGAAACCGAATCTTTAGACCTTTTTTATGCGCCCCTCACCTATATTAAACAGCCACTTGAGGAAATGGGAAGAACAGCCATTAAGATCCTGATGGATAAACTTTCAATAAAAAGTAAGATTTCCGAGGTAAACCTGCAGGGTGAGCTGATAGTACGCAAATCAACCAAAATTCAAGAATAATACCGGGTGTTTTGTATGCAGTAATATTATTGTCCGGCTATTTTATTTATCTGATCTTCCAATATCCTCATTTTTTTCCCTATCGGCTCAATCCAGCTTCCCTGGCATCATAATGGTGTAAAAAATTATAGGGCCGAACGGTTTGCATAACAAAAATCCAAACTTACCCTGCCCCTTCGCAGCTAATATATCCGGCTATTGGAACAGGCCAAAGGAATTGGTAAAAATAGTTACAATTACACCAACGGTTTCCTGGTCATTAAAAATTTGGTTAGATTTAGTACAGACAATTCCGGGGAAGTGAAAAAGTGGTTTCTCATACTGGCTCCCTTTATACTAATCTCCTGCTTTAAGTTGCAGGCACAAACCGGTTCATGTGTGTTACAGGAACCAGGAATCACCATAAATTTCGGGTCCGGTTATGCCGAGGAATTGAACATCAGTACATCTTACACCTATGGCCGTGTTCAAAATACCTGCCCTACAGACGGACACTATGCCTATACTCCTTTTACCAGTGACTGTTTCCGGGGCGACTGGATCACACTGGACGAAGACCACACCTCCGGCGATAACCAGGGCAATATGTTACTGGTTAACGCCTCTTACCGCAGCGGAGAATTTTTCAACACCATGGCCAGTGGAATGAAACCCGGTGCCACTTACGAATTTTCTGTATGGATGTTGAATGTTTGCAAGCCCAGTGAAAAATGTCCATTTCCTTTACTGCCCAATATTACCATTCAGATCAAGACGCCTTCAGGTACGGTGGTATCTGCATTGAATACCGGAGACCTGCAGCGCTATGGCCGCGCTCAATGGACCAAATATAATGTCATGTTTGTGATGCCCAAGGGTGTCAACAGCCTCGATATCACGATGACCAATCATTCACCTGGCGGATGCGGAAACGATTTCGCAATGGATGATATCAGTTTTAAGGAATGCGTACGCACTCCTCCCCCGGTAACAAAAAAGAAACCCGCTCCAACACCCACCAGAACAACAACCACAACCCAGCCAACGGTGAAAAAAGAGGTCACTGCCACAAAAAAAGATGTTGCAGCTACTCCTCCACCGGTTAAAAAACCGGCTGCAAAACCGGTAGCCAAAACAACAGTTCCGGTTACTGCAAAAAAAGAGAATACGACCGCTACAATACCAAAACCAGTTCAGGCAAATGCACCCGTGACTGACAGTGTTCGAAAGACAGCGGTAACAACACCACGTTCTCCTGTATATGCACCTCCTCCCCCGCTGGTAAACAGGACAAATTCCCTGGTAAAAAAAATTGAAACGGGGCCGGGAAACATCAAGGTCGAATTATTTGACAATGGTCAGATTGATGGTGACACGGTATCCATTTACCATAACAATAAATTGATTTTATCGCGAGTCAGACTATCGGAAAAAGCGATAAGTTTCCTGATCAATATTGATGAAAATAATCCCCATCATGAACTGGTGATGGTGGCGAACAACCTTGGATCCATCCCTCCGAATACATCCTTGATGTATGTCACCGCAGGAACAAAACGTTATGAGGTATTCATTTCTTCCAATGAACAAAACAATGCAAAAGTGGTCTTCGACCTTAAAGAATAGTTTGAAGCCGCTATTGCATTGCTGAACAATACTTACTATCTTGTCGGGCGATATTCCAATATGTAATTGATTACCAGGGAGTGTACATCAATAATTAATCCGTTACATATATCTTTGGAATGAAGCTGAATGACTTATTGTTCAAACCCCGACAATTACCTGCCTGGTGGACCCGGTTTACGGAAGCCCACCCCATTGTACCAAGCGTTATTGCTGTAGCTGTGCTTACCTGGATCTGCTTTTCCCTGGCGGGTATTTTCAAGGCATCTGAACAACATGGCAATGGTAAATTTGTTGAAACCGTTGGTGTTGTGTCTCAATCAGAACCGCTTGTTGAAAAAGCCATCATCCTGCGGGAAACATATCATCGTTTGGTGCCTGTGGAACTGAGAACCATCGTAAACAATCTCTATTGCAATATTGCCCTGTATCTTGTTGTGCCAATTTTACTATTGCTGGAATTCCTCTTTCCCTGCAATCCTTCGCAGCCCCTGATTGGAAAAGGGTTTTTGCAGGATGCGATCTGGTATACTGTATTTACTCCACTCACTTTGCTCTTTCTGTTTCCGGTGATCGAATTTCTTCATGGGCTGTTTGTTGAGTACCTGGGATTCCTAACATTAAGTAAAGCCTCTGCCTGGCCAGTCTTTGCACAGATTATCGCTGCACTGTTATTGTCGGAGTTCTTCACCTGGTGTAATCATTTTGCCCGGCACAAAATTCAAACATTATGGCTGTTCCATGCAGTACATCATTCACAGAAGGAGTTAAACATATTTACTGACGACAGGGCACATATCGTTGACCTGGTGATTGGCTCATTGCTGTCGTTCGTTCCCTTTTTCATTTTTGACGTATCCAATCTTTGGGCAGTAACAGTAATTGGAATATATAAGCCCATTCACAACCGTTTCATTCATGCGAATTTAAAGATCAACCTGGGTTGGCTGGGATGGCTGGTAACTTCTCCGCAGTTCCACAGGGTTCACCATTCAGCAGAACCCGAACACATTGATAAAAATTTCGGCGTGCATTTCAGCATTTACGATTACCTGTTTGGAACGGCCTGCCTGTCCCGAAAAGTATATCCCCAGACAGGAATTGAAGATCCTCTATTCCCGACAGAAGACAAAGTGAGATTAAAACATTTGCCGGGAAACCTGTTTTCTCAAATGAGCTATCCCTTTGTTCAATTGTATGAACAGTTTCGGAAAACATACCGCGTAAACCCTGTCCGCGTCCGTGACGGTTTTACAGGAAGTAAAAATAAACAACCTGAACGCAGGTGAAATTCAACCCTTCACAATCCTGTCGTTAAAGAAATTATTATCGCACTACATTAACAGTCTTTTGTTCTGTGCTGATGATGATCATCACTTCGATCCTCACCACCCTCTTTAATTTTTATCCATATACCTGCTTTGGCTTCGCCACCAATGGCATCCGGCATCGTCATCGTAATATGGTGAGTGCCTGGAACCAGGTCAGCGCGAAGCAACTGGTTGCCGCTTCCTAAGTACCCCTGGATATTTGAATGCCAGGAAATCGCTTCAACACCGCAGGGATCGTGGTCAGGAGAATATCCTCCACCCATAAAAGTAATGGACTCTCCCACCCGGAATTTATCTCCTTCCTGTGGAGAAAAGAGATAGGCTTTACGCGGTTTGACAGGAACTTCAAAGGGCTCGGTTTGAAAGCTTGCTTTTTGAAAGCCGGAAGCAATCAGTTCAAGCCGGCATTCCCTTCCTCCGGGCAATACATCAAGGTTTACCAGATGGCTGCGTTCCCTGATTCCTGTTGCAATGGCCTGCCAGGTTTCTCCGTTGTTATTGGAATAGCGAATCATCACCGGGCGATCGGAATGTTCAGCTTCAATATTCCATGAAAGGTGCATCATGTCGCCCTCCCGTTGCACCCTGCGCATATCATCGAGCCTGATATGTGCCCTGTCATTCGAAGTATGAATGGTGTGAATGACTTCATCATTCATAACAATGGAAAATGCCGTTAGGTCTTCTGACCATGGTATTATTTCATGATAATCTACAAAGGGACCATCCATCTCCTGGTAAGGATTATGACGATGGCAACGGTGGCTTCGCAGTATTTCTCCATCTGCCCCATGAACGTCTATGATTATAGAATCAACACGTGGATTACTATCATGCATATTAACCTTGTCTACGATGTAGGAAGGCTTAAGTTCCACTTTACCGTTTTTATACACCCGGAAATTGGCCACCACTACGATCCCGATAATTACAACAATATCACCGGTACCGTCTGATAATTTCAGCGCATTCATCATACGCTGGTAATGGTAGGGAGATATCCAGGTATTGGCTGGAAACAATACATCTGTTGCATCGAAATATGTCATGAGGTCAAATGAACTGGCGGGATTGAAGAGTGTCATCCTGCTGGTATTGAGTCCGAACTCCCCGATGCTGCCAAAAGGAAAGGTGCCGTCCTTATACTTGGGATAGTCTGTTTCAAAAGGTCCCTTTGCAATTCCATCTTCAAGATGTTTCAGGAACATGGCATGTCCGAGTTCGTGAGACAGTGCCCTTGTATCATTTTGGGCAGCTATGGCAACACCGGCATTACCCACCCCTCTTTGCCAGGAAGAAATCTGACCCGCCAGGTTTGCCGGAAGCAGTCCAACATAAAATGCACGAATTGTTGAAGCACTCCTGAGGTTCGAGATGAAAGTCAGCAGGCTGTCCCATCCGCTGCCTTTCTCCCCGCTTTTAATTTTCATATCATCGCCCCATGAGGTAACTGTACAGGGGCCGAAATCAAATCCATGTATCGGAAACATGGGAAGAAAGCGGGCCAGGGTCGCGGGTAGATCTGTGCCCCTTGGAGCAGGCAGGTTAAAATTGGGTGGCCCTACGTAATTGACCATCACGCCGCAAACACGCAGGGGAGGCGCTTCACGAAAGGATGCATAAAAAGTGTGTGTGGTACTGCTTGATTTTAATGAAATGTCTATATAGATTCCCAGTCCTCCAACGCCTGTATACGTATCGGCATCAAATACCCTCACCCGGATCGTCCTTTCTCCATAGCAAAGTGCTGCGGGTATGCGGAAATTTAAGGTGTGATTAATGTTAGATCTTCGGATGGCGCTTTTGTCCTGTAGTTTGATCGGACCGTTCAAAGGGGCAAAATCCTTACCGGCAAATCGTATACGTCCTGTAATGTTGCCTGGAACATATCGGGTCAATCCTGTTCTTTTCGCGACATATACCCTGATCACTAAATCCTTATTGGCAATCAGCGGAACTGAATTGTCGGCGCCCGCCCCGCTGCTCAGGGAATCGAAATTAAAAAACTGGGTCGACTGTGTGAGTTCAATATCCTCGATCCTGATACCAGGCGGTATATAACGTTTTCCGGAAATGGCATCTTTGATTTTTTGGATCTCGTCTTTAAATATTACGCCACCCGGCAGTCCGGGCGGTTGAACCGGTTCTCCCGCGGGACCGAAAGTCAGTTCACTTAACTCCTGTTCAATTTCTCCGATAAGTTGATTTGCAATCTCAATTTTGTGCTGCAGCTGGACAGGAAGTTGTGGCATATCCCCAAAACTTTGTCCAGGGATGTTTCCTGAAAGATTTGAGTCTTCCATAAAATGTTTGGTTTATTTTGGTCACTATATGAATTGATAATGCTCCAACTTTTACCAAAGGATATACATCCGCACACAACATCATCCTTCGCCGCCTTTTGCTATAATCGTATATGAAAATAATCTAATTCAATGACCAAAAAAATACCATGAATGAGGTATTTATCTATCATCAATTTCCCGGCATGGCCTTGCGCCACTTGCCGTTTTCGAAAAACCACAATTCATTCGTCATCTTTCCATCTGCGGTTTGTCCGCCATAAAGGATAAATCCGGAGGCTGTTGGAACCATCCTGGCAGAAGCCCTTGCAGATGGCCCCGGTCCAGCCTCTTGTGGAATAGCCATTCCATCCTTTATACGCCATAGTATACCGGTATGTTTATCTCCCTTCATTCCACCAAATAAAAAATAACAATTGTCTTTGTCATTATACACAAGTTCGGTTTTGGAGATGCCTGCCAGGTTTTTCAATACTATTGGTGCCGACTTTTGCTGCAGGCTGGCAATGACATATCCTGAATCAGAAGGATACCCGATCATATACTTATCCTTCACTTTTACGATGGAAAAACCATCCACGGTTATGCCCAGATCAAAGGTTGCTTTATGTTTAAGGACAGAATCCGAAAGTTCCCAAAGTTCAAATTTTTCCTGGTCAGTTACTGACTGGCCCAACAGCACCAGCCTGTTGCCGGAAGAAAATAACTTTTGCAGGTTGAGTAAAGGACCATTGCCAATAGATTTCCATCGACCTTCTTTATACACATGCAAATCATTCAACATCTTTTCCTTCTTCAGGCTGTCGAGATTCATCCCACCATAGGTGTATAAATCATCGTTATGATACACGAGGGCATGTGCCCATCGTCCCTCTATATCGTTATTGTCAATGAACTTCCATTTACCTGATGTAAAAAGCCAGAGGCTGTCGGTTACTGAAAAGGAATTGTTTCCAAATTCCGCACCGCTGAAAACAGCAAACTCATTTGTTTTTTGGTTGAAGGCTATGCCCTCCCAGTGTTTGGCAGGGGGTTGAGCAATGATGGTGCTTTTTGCAAAGACAAGAAGAATAACAAATGCGGCATTCTTCATAACTGGTGTTTCTATTGATTTGTATGTCCCCCTAAACTACACCGTAATCACCTTTTTGCATAACCATTCATCACTAAATCAAGCAATAGGTCACTATACCATAAACATCCGGAAATTGATAAATTTGAAGAAAAACAAATGAACATTGATGATATTACCATCCGGACAAATATCAAGCCCGGAGACCTTGGATACATCATGTACCGGCACGGAAAATTATATGGCGAAGAATATAATTACGGCGTTTCATTTGAAACTTATGTGGGCTTCGGACTTTACGAATTTTACAGAAATTATGACGAAGAAAAAGACCGTGCATGGATATGTGAACACGAAAACAGGATCATCGGATTCCTGTTATTGATCCATCGCGACAACAATGCCGCACAACTCCGTTTCTTCTATCTCGATCCCGGGTACAGGGGCATTGGACTGGGTAAGAAACTGATGCAATTGTTTATACATTTCCTAAGGGAAAAAGGTTATTCGTCATGCTATTTATGGACAACCCATGAACAACATGCGGCTGCTGAACTCTATAAAAAATTCGGCTTTACGTTCTCTGAAGAAAAGGAATCTACTGCCTTTGGCAAACCGCTACGTGAGCAGCGATATGAATTAAAGTCTGTTAACACGACTGTAATCGGTCCATTAGGTTAACACTAACCTATTTTGCATATTAATTTTTCTGTGCGGGAGGAATTATAAGTTCGGCCTCGACAAAATTCCAGAGAATAACCATGGAACCATTAACAAGCCAAAAAATATTCATATCTTGAAAGACAGTTCGCCTGCTTACCCGATCATTAATGTCTCAAAATATAGCTATGAGACGCTTCAATTATTTTCAATTTATTTTCCTGGCCCTGGCCTTCCTTTATGCATGTGATAGTATTACACAAAGTTCAGGTAAAGACTCAACCGCCGCCAAAAAAACCGACGCAGATACTGCCGGAGACTATGCCATAAATGTTAAAGGAGACAGTGTTTCTTACCATCATTGGGCTGCCGAAGATGAAATACTTGGATTGAAAAATGTGGCATTTGGCGACCTCGACAGTATGATAACGCGTGGATATATCCGTGTACTTGTCCCCTATTCCAAAACATACTACTATGTAGAAGGAATGAAAAGGTATGGCCTTGCCTATGAATTACTCGATCTCTTCGAGAAAGACCTGAACAGGCAATTGAAATTCAATCCGGCAAAAGTTCGTGTCATTTTCATCCCGGTCACCAGGGAGCATATCCTGCCACTTCTCAGAGACGGCTATGCAGATATGATTGCATCAGGATATACGATTACGCCAGAGCGAGAAAAGCAAATCGATTTTTCTGCACCAACAGTAACTGGAATAAAAGATGTTGTTGTAGGCGGTCCATCAGCGCCACCCATAAAATCAACTACAGACCTGGCGGGTCAAAAAGTATTTGTGCGTGAAAATAGCAGTTACCATGCTTCCTTAAACAGGCTAAATGATTCTCTTCAAAAAACAGGTCTCAAACCGGTTCAAATCGAATTTACCGGTCCCTTCCTTGAAGCAGAAGATATTCTTGAAATGGTAAATGCAGGAATGATTCCCTTCACCATAATTTCAGAGGATCTCGGCAAGATATGGAGCAGTGTATATGATAGCCTTAATGTATACGCTAACATTGCAGTAGCCACTAACGTGTCTTATGGATGGGCATTCAGGAAAAATTCACCCCAATTAAAAGCTGCTGTCAATAAATTTATACCTACAATTAAAAAAGGCTCGACGGTTGGAAATATGATTTATGATAAATACCTGAAAAATACATCGAGGTTACGGAACGCCCAGAGCAAGGAAGCATTGGCCGACTTAAATCACTTCAGGGCTTTATTTATTCAATACGGGGAGGAATACGCCCTTGACTGGCTATTATTGTCGGCACAGGCATTCCAGGAATCCCAGCTAAAGCAGGAAACCGTTAGCCATATGGGTGCAGTTGGCGTGATGCAAGTGCTTCCTTCTACGGCAAAGGCACCGCCTATCAGTATTCCTGAAATCAAAAAAAGTGCAGATAATAATATTCATGCGGGGTCAAAATACATGCGGTATTTAATCGATAATTTTTTTGCCGGCGAACCTATGGATTCACTTAACAGGCATCTATTTGCATTGGCTGCTTATAATTGCGGGCCCGGCAATGTCAGAAAAATAAGGAGAAAGGCCAGGGAACAAGGGTTGAATGAAAATGAATGGTTTAACAATGTTGAGCTGCTTGCGGCACGTCATATCGGTGTGGAACCTGTGCAATATGTCAGCAATATCTATAAATATTATCGGGCCTACCAGGCGCTACAACTATATAAAGACTTAAAGGAAGATAAATAATTGCCATAGACCACATTGAATACTGCACCTGCAATTATCACCATCCTGTCATATGTACCGCAGTATGCGGGTGAATGTAGAATGGGGCTATTAGATTTTGTATGTAATTACTTGGTCATGTGATAGGAAACCATTTTTTTGATTTTTGTCCCATTTATTTCTTTTAGCTGGCCGCTCCAAACCAATTCGTATAAACGCTTAAGATCTTTTATATCGTTGGCGGTTAATTTACTTTTTTCGCCGTAGTTCATAATGGAAAACGGACTGTTTGTACCAAACAGCTCGCTTTTCCATTCCTTCTCACTGATATTGGCGAAAAAATGCCTCAGCCCGAAGACATGTCCTATTTCGTGTTGCATGGTTTCTAATTGCTCCTGGCTTGATTGTTCAAGCAATGTTGGATAAATAAATAACATGTTTTGCCCCTGTCCCGGGAAAAAAGCGGATGCCAATACACAACCTTCATTATCACAGTCTGAAGCATGCATTGCTATCTCAAAATCCCAGGCATCTTTATCTTCATGAAACTTTACCGGACATGCATCTTTCCAGGACAATATAGCATTACCCAAAAGCTTTCTTATTCCGGCCTTTGCAGCCTCAGGTTTCTTAAAAAAACTTCCAAAGGACTTATTAAATCTCCAATTTAAGGTTACCCCTTTTTTCCATAGAGGTATAAATCCATTTGAAGAATCAACCCTGATTTCAGCCAAGTCTTTATCATCAGGTTGAGCATTCCCCTTGGAATCTGTTACGCATATAACATTCTTATTATAAACATGCCGATATTTTTTTTCTGGCAAAAATGAAGATGTTTTCAACTCAAATCCCGTGTCGGCAGCTTTTGATTTTCTTGTTGATTTCATATGATTTTTTTTTATAGGTATTCATATCATTTGTAGTTATTGAATTAAACACATAAGGTTTGAATTAGAGGGGGGCTCAATTAGCAGCACAGATTGAAAATGTATGCAGGTTTTCTTACAGTACAAATATTGCAATGGGGTTTGAAGACTATCTGGTACACCCCACTAAGTACACAGTTTAGTAATCTATTTACCTAAGGTAAGTATTATTTCACAGCCAATAAGCTGACCAATTCCATTATCAATTTTTCAAGGCTATCAATGGGAATGTTTTAGCACGCTTATCTCATATAGGTCAGCTATCAGCATTCACTAATTTTCGTTTCTGAGGATCTCCAGCGGGGACCTGTTAACAATGGTCCTGATATTCAGTAATCCAATCACAACGGTCAATGCGCAGATGACGATGAAAATGATCAGTACAGGCAACCATTCTGGACTGAAGCTGGTTTCGAAAACAAATTCGGCCAGTGCCCAGGAGGAGATCAATGCCAGCAGAATCCCTGAAAAGGCCGCCATCGCGCCAATGATGAAATACTCGATCATATTGATCACATAGATCTGCCTTCTGCCTGCGCCAAGGGTCCTCAATAATACACTCTCCTGTATACGCTGGTACTTGCTGATGAGTACGGAAGCAATAAGAACGATCAGCCCGGTCAGAATGCAGAAGCCCGCCATGAACCGGATCACAAAACCGATCTTGCCCAGGATATCATCCAGGATGGAAAGTACCAGGTTGAGATCAATGACAGAAATATTGGGATATGTTCTTACCAGGGATTGTTGAAATCTTGCAGACGTGGTAACATCGGGTACGTGGGTGAGCAATACGTGAAACTGTGGCGCTTTTTCCAGTACACCGGTGGGGAATACGATAATAAAATTTGTCTGCACCCTGTTCCAGTCCACCTTACGATAACTACCAACAATAGTTTGCATTATTGTACCCTGAACATTAAAGGTCATGGTATCCCCGATCTGTATTTTATTTCGGGTACCATAACCATCCTCTATGGAAACATAGATGGTATTTTCATCGGCCTTTCCTGTCCATTTCCCTTTGGTGATTGTCTCAGAACTGATCAGGGAATCACGGAAAGTGACCCTGTATTCCCGGTTAAAGACCCATGGCTGGATGGGATTTGTGGAATCTTTGCGAACGGTTTCAATCGTCGAACTGTTGATCTTCTCTACCCGCATATTTACAATGGGCACCATGCTGATGACGGGAAGTCCCTGTGCAAGCGTCAGTTGTTTAACGTCATCTTTCTGTGCCGTTTGAATATCAAACAGGATCATATTGGGTTGCTCTCCGGAAGAAGAAAGCACCAGTCTCTTCATCAGGATAGATTCCACAAAAATCAATGTACAGATCAATGAGGTTCCCAATCCTATGGAGACAATCAGTAAGGCAGTCTGGTTATTGGGTCGGAATAAATTGGACAATCCCTGCCTCCACAAATAACTCCATGATGATGGAAAGAATTTTCTGATGGCCCACATCATCGTTCTGGCAATCAGCGTCAGCAACGCAAAAGCAATGATCACACTCAGTGTGAATGTCATTGCCTGTGGCCACGACCTCAGCTGCAACCTGGTGAACAGGGTGATAAACACCAGGATAATGGCATAAATAAGCCAGATGAGGGGATCTCGTTTTGCATCGGGCTGATAACTCATCCTGATGGTCTGAAGCGGGGAAATCTTACGAATAGATACCAGCGGTGATAATGCAAACAACACTGATATGATCATCCCCAGCAAAAGCCCTTCACCCATCGCCCTCCAGGAAAGGGCCGGATTGATCTTCACCGGAAGCAGGTCCTGTATCACCAGCGGGAGCAACTGCTGCACCATCGTTCCCAACACAACACCAAGCACCGATCCAATAAATCCAATCACAATAATCTGGATCAGGTAGATCATGAACGCCTGTCGTGACGTGGTTCCCAGGCATCTCAGCAATGCAATGCTGTTGATCTTCTCCCTGATATATATATGAATGGCGCTGGCTACACCGATACAGCCAAGCAGCAGATGCAATGAATCCTATCAGGGAAAGATATCTCGACAGGTCACGGAATGACCTTGCAGTTTCTTCTTTTTTGGATTCGATGGTTTCATAATTGATCCCGGCCTGTTTCAACCTTGGACCAATTTTTTCCATCAGTTTACTGACGTCCTTGCCTGTATTTGTTTTAATATAATAGCTGGTACTGATACGGCTGCCCTTTTGGTCCAGGCCCGTTTGGGGAAGTGTTTCAAGCGGAATAAAAACGATTGGGGCAACAGATGCTGAAAGTCCCGTTTGTCCGGGCACCCCTGACAATTCGCCTTCAATAATATATCCCGCATTTCCCAACCTAACGGAATCGCCTACCCGCACATTAAACTGGAGCAGCAGGGCGCGGTCGACCAGCACCGTTTTTTTAGCCTTAAAATCTACGGCTGCTTTCACCGGTGTGGTTTCCAGTTGCCCGTAGTATGGAAAGTCACCCTCCAATGCCCGTACCTGGATGAGCCTGGTTCCACCGGATTTGGGAAAATACACCATGGAAGTAAATGCCCTTTGCTCGGAATGCTCTCCGGGGATGGAGTCGATCATTTTCACGATGTCTTCGGGGACGGCCTTATTGGTACTGATCTCCAGGTCGGCCCCTATCAATGATGCCGCCTGGTTATCTATTTCAGCGCTCATCGTATCACCTAAAGAGAATATGGAAACAAGGGCCGCGATGCCGATAATTATCGACGATATAAACAGCAGTAAGCGCGACATGTTTTTCCGGCTGTCACGCCATGCCATTTGCAATAACCAGGGGAAGTTCATCATCCTTCGAATTCGTTTACCAGTTTACCACCTTTGATTCTGACGATTTTTTTCGTCCGGGAGGCCAGTTCAAGATTATGCGTCACTACGATCAGGGTAGTACCGGCTTCTTCATTGAGCGAGAAGATCAGGTTTTCGATACGCTCTGATGTTTCAGCGTCGAGGTTTCCGGTAGGTTCATCGGCAAATAATATGCGTGGCGTATTCGCAAACGCACGGGCCAGGGAGACCCTCTGTTGTTCTCCACCGCTGAGCTGGACGGGGTAGTGATGGGCGCGGTCTTTCAGACCCACTTTGTCGAGAAGTTCAATGGCCCTCGTCCTTACATTGGATTGTTTCCTGAGCTCCATGGGCACCATTACATTTTCAAGGGCCGTCAGCGTCGGCAGCAGCTGGAAGTTCTGGAAGATGAACCCGATGTACTGGTTTCTTACCTCTGCCCGCTGGTCTTCATTAAGGGTTTCGAGCCTGATACCGTTCAGGATAACGGATCCCGAACTGGCACTGTCGAGCCCCGCGCAAAGACCCAGCAGGGTTGTTTTCCCGGATCCGGAAGGCCCCACGATAGCCATGGTAGATCCTTCCTCCACGTGGAGGTTAACGTTATCCAGGACGGTCAGCTTTGTTCCGGCACTGGTATAAGTTTTGGTGAGATGTTCTGTACTCAATAAATTTCCCATAAAAATATATACATTAACAGCCTGGTAGTTCCGTATTCAATATCTTGAAATTAGTTTTGTTTATTCATTATGAAAGTGAAAATTTTTCTTCCGATGGTATTTTTCCTCTGTGCGGTATCCTGCGGGGAAAATAGTGGCGGACCATCAAAAAAGCAACAGGCTGCAGCAGAAAAGGAAGTTAAAAAAAGCAGGACCATGGTATTTTTTGGCGATAGCCTTACTGCGGGGTACGGGCTGGAAGAGCCTTCCATGGCCTTTCCGGGGCTTATCCAGGCCAAACTGGACTCGGCAGGGCTTGATTACCAGGTGGTCAATGCAGGGGTCAGTGGTGAAACATCGTCTGGCGGTGCGGAGCGGATCGACTGGATACTTACCAAGCCCGTTGATGTATTTATTCTCGAGCTTGGCGCCAATGATGGCCTTCGCGGAATTCCCATTGAATCAACGATCAAAAATCTCCAGGCCATTATTGATAAGGTAAAAGCAAAAAATGATAAGGCAAGGATCATCCTGGCAGGTATGCAGGTGCCCCCGAATATGGGTGAGCGTTATTCAACTTCTTTTAAAGCCATGTTTACCGACCTGGCCGCCAAAAACAATATTGAACTGATGCCATTTATCCTTGAGGGTGTAGGCGGGGAAACCAAATTGAACCAGGCCGATGGCATTCATCCCACGGAAGAAGGACATAAAATAGTGGCAGCGAATCTGTGGCCGTATGTGCTTAAAGAGGTTCAGCAAGACCAGCCATTACAATAAGTTTATTCTCCTGATACAACACTAACCTGTCGCCACCTGGCTTTCAGTGTGATTCTGTTTAATTATTTTACCCGTTATTGTTTTATAATGTAAACTTTTGATCCCTGTTGTGGGAGGTCTACGTATTATTTGTAGTAAAGAGGCGGTGCTGATGACAACACATTGAAATATTTTTAAGTTTTTCATCCGTTTTCATAGGCTGGATTGTCCCAATAGTATTATTCAAAAAATACTATTATGAAAAGGATTTTTTTTCTTGCCAGTATTATTTCGTTATCGTTCAACACTGTTGATCCGGGGATACCATTCAAAGACATGAAAACTTCGTTGCAGAAGCTGACTGGAACCTATAAAGACCTTACACCGGTCGGCTGGGGCCGCGGCACTTTTGGCACCCGGGAATTTACTTTTTCCAAAGGAAGATGGACACTGAATTTTATTCTAGCCCTCGACCCCGGGATGAAAAACCAGGTATTTATTTTCCGGACTATGGGGACCTATAAAGTATTGGATAAGTCAGCCATAGTACCCGGTGCATACAACGCGTTATTCCTGGAGGACAGCAAATTCGTAACGCTTAAAACTGCCGACAATAACCTGGCGCAGGCCTTTGGACTGGCGCAATGCGGTCTCATCAAAGATGTGGAAAAAGATATATCCGCCACGGGCTGTTCACTATGGAAACCGGTAAAACTATGCAATGAAGACCATGACCTGCTGTCGCTTGATAAGGATGGAAGGCTGTTTTTCGGAATAAGGCCCGCCGACAACGATATGTGTACAGCAGAAAAACGTCCGACCCGGTTAAATGAGCCCGTGGTAAAGGTTAACTAGTCTTTACGTATTGATCCATCTTACTCAATCCAAATTTTTTGCCATGCAGAATGACGATGAAATACTGGGCAAGGCCATCGACGGAGACATCGAATCTTTCCAGGTTTTGTTCAGCAAGTTTCAACAACAGTTAAGGTCTTACCTGTACAGGCTTACCGCAAATCGTACTGATGCGGAAGATTTAACCCATGATACGTTTATCAAGGCATTCGACAAACTTTCTACATTTAAATCAGAATCCTCGTTAAAAACATGGGTACTTCAAATTGCCACTAACCTCTCGCTCAATTATCTTAAGCGCCGAAATCGATGGGTACCTGAAGTCAGTGAGCAGGCGAAAAAACTGGTACTTGAAAACCCGGTATTAAGGGACCGGATAATAGCGATTCATCAATCATCTGCGGAGGCGAGCTATGACATGAAAGAACATATTGATACCTGTTTCACCTGCATATCAAAAAATCTTCCAGTCGAAAACCAGGTGGCCTTGATATTAAAAGATGTCTATGATTTTTCATTATTTGATATCTGCCGGATATTGGAAAAAACCGAAGGTGTCGTAAAATATTTATTGCAGGACGGTCGTAAAACAATGACAGACATATTTGATGACCGATGCTCGCTGGTAAATAAAAACGGTGTCTGCCACCAATGTTCGGAATTGAATGGCTGGTTTAATCCTAAGGAAGACCAGCAACAGGCACTGATGAAATTGGATTTGGTAAAGGGTTCCAACAGATTCAACAGGGAAGAACTATACCAGTTGCGGGCCAGTCTTGTAAAAGCTATCGATCCATTGCGAAGCGACGGCAATGCCTTACAGGAAATATTACTCAAATGCAACCGGATGGCGATGGGAGAATTGTCAATGACGGATTAAATATATACATCCGTTCACTGGTCAATTCTTTTTCGCCCCGTTATATTTTTTCAGTGATCGCTTTACTTTTTCCTTTGCCTCTGCAAGTGCATCTGCAAGTTCCTGGAGTTCCGGATCGAGACCCGGAGCAAATTCTTCAGGTCTTTCAGCTGCCTGGGGAATGGGATAACTTTGTTTTGGCTCAGGTAGTGTTACCAGCATTGTTCCATCATTTGCAGGCGCGGGTCCATTGAAAATTTTTTCCATTTGTGAACTGTCGAGCCTGAAATGATATTGCTCACGGTTAATGCCGGCGTTAATTAATTTTTTTACTTCGGGATACTTCGCAGATTCAAATTTGGGAATGGGCAATAATTTATTCCAGTTTACCCCGAGTGTTTCCAGTGCCTTTGCAAAAGCCATTTCATGTGCTTCATCACGGGCGATGAGGAAAGACACGGTTGCCCGCAAAGTCTTATTGGTCGACATCTGGTAAATCCTGCATTTCTGCAGTCGACCGGTGGATTCAAGCACCAGGTTATCCAGCAAATCAAGCACTAAGTTTCCATTACAATGCACATAGCTCCCACTCCATGGATTTCCTGCAGCATCCACCGGCATCGATCCCTGCGCACCTACAATAAAGTGATGGGGATTCTTTTGTTCTTTCGCCATATCCATAGGTGCGGAACCGTTTGCGCCGGGCACGTCATATTTCTTACCATGATATTCAGGAGCGCCATCGAGCAACTGCGAAATCGTTTTTGAAATCAGTTCAACATGACTGATCTCTTCAATACCGATTCCCTGTATCAGGTCGAGGTAGGGAATACCGTCTCCCCTGAAGTTGAAACTTTGAAATAAATATTGCATCATGGTCCGCATTTCCCCGAACTGTCCGCCAACGCCTTCCTGTAATGCATTGGCCGCGGAAGGATCCGGTTCATCATCCACAATCGGATTGATCAGGTTTTGTACATGGTAGAACATAATATATACTTTAGAAATGATGAAAAGTGTGGGCTGTATTTTCCGGTCACTAATATGGTGCCAGCCATAACTGTTGCATGACTCCCGCTTTCACACTAACGAAAACAACATAAGCCATGTAATAAATGCAGGAAGCGGGGAATTAACTGCAGCCATCGAGGAACATAATACCCAAAGAATTCAACTCGCTATAAGAACAGCGCAGGTACTGAATTTTATGAAACAGATATTCCGGCTAAAAAGTTAATGTTGGCCTTCAAAAAAAAAGGGCCTGTTGTGAAACCCTGAGGAAGACACTAAATATTTTTAAAATTGGCTTTTAGGCTGACCACACATTTTATTATTCACCAAAATATCCAATTATGAAAGCAGCTGTAATACATGGTCCGGGTAAAGTTACCTGTGACACCGTGGATGATCCTGTACTGAAAGATGAGAGGGACATCATTCTCAGAGTCACGTCAACAGCCATCTGTGGTTCCGATCTTCATATCTATTCGGGCGGTTTTCCGCAACCACGACCAATGGTATTGGGACATGAGTTTATGGGCATTGTGGAAGAAACCGGGAAACAGGTAAAGAATGTACGTGTGGGCGACCGGGTGGTGGTACCATTTCCCATTGCCTGCGGTCATTGCTTTTTCTGCACCCATGATTACCCGGGTAATTGCGAAAATTCCAATCCGAAAAATTATGGACCCGAAGGAGGAATAGTTACGGAAAAGGGAGGCGCATTATTTGGTTACACGGATCTCTATGGTGGTTATGACGGCGGACAATCCCAATATGTAAGGGTTCCCTTTGGTGACTACGGTCCGCGAAAAGTTCCCGATGGTTTAACGGATGAGCAGGTATTATTCCTGACCGATATTTTTCCCACCGGCTATACCGGCATCGACTGGGGTAACCTGATGGGAGGTGAAACGGTGGCCATTTTTGGTGCAGGTCCCGTAGGCATCATGGCTGCAAAAAGTGCCTGGCTGAAAAAGGCCGGAAGGGTAATCATCGTGGACACGCTCCAGTACCGGCTCGACAAAGCCAGGCAGGCTGCCGATTGTGAGACGATACTGTGGGAGGATGGTGATGATGTTATACAACAGATCCGGGCAATGACCGAAGGACGTGGTGCAGACCTCTGCGTTGAAGCAGTGGGTTTTGAGCCCGACAGAAATGTGCTGGACCGTGCAAAGGCTTTGATCAATATCGAGAAAGGATCAGTGAAGGTATTGGAGGCATGTATGAGTGCGGTGCGAAGGAGCGGTACGGTTTCAGTACTTGGGGTATATCCCGCCAACTACGACAATTTCCCGATTGGTCAGTTTTTTGACAAAGGACTGACATTGAGAGGTGGCCAGGCACCGGCACATAAGCATATCGACAAATTGATGGTCTATGTGCAGGAAGGCCAGGTGCAGTTAGATGATATTATCACGCACAGGCTTCCGCTTACGCAAATAGCGGATGGTTACGCATTGTTTAAAAAGAAGGAAGACAACTGTGTGAAAGTGGTGCTCGATCCATGGGCTGCCTGATTGTTATACCATTAAAAACAAGGATTATGGAAAAATTCATTAAAGACCCGAGTTTAAAAAAACCTGCACTTACTGCAGCGGATATCACCCAAAGAAATCCCCTATTGCGGTTTTTCATTGAAGGCGTGAAGGATATATACTGGGCAGAAAAACAGTTGTTGCAGGCCCTTCCCAAAATGGAAGCCGCTGCCACCACCAGTGAATTGAAGATGGCCGTTAGTGAACATCTTGTAGAGACCGAAAGCCATATTCTGAGGCTGGAAAAAGTTTTCGACATCACGGGGCATGTGCCTGAAGAAAAGATTTGTCATGCCATGCAGGGCCTGATTAAAGAAGCGGATTCCATTATGGAGGAAACTGAAGAGGGTACAATGACAAGGGACGCAGCGATCATAATGGCAGCTCAGAAAGTAGAGCATTATGAAATTGCGACCTATGGCACACTCACCGAATATGCAAAAATGTTGGACCTTAAGCCTGCGCATGGCCTGCTGCAACTTACACTGGATGAAGAGAGGATGGCGGACCAGGGACTTACGCTGATCGCCCAGAATAAAATAAACTGGGAAGCCGAATTGGAAGAGGGCCGTAAAGGTAATGGCAAGCTACACTGATACTCGTAAAAAACCGGCTGAATGCAGCCGGTTTTTTTTCCAATGGCGTATTGAATTCGTTTATCCATTCGACTAGTCTTAACTTGGATTTATTTAACTTTATTTCGATTCATATGCTGACATTTGGGATAAATTAATAAGTGAGTATACGTAAAGTTCATCCCATTGGTCAGATCAAATTTTAATTTTTACAGATTATGCAAAATTGGATGAGGGCTTTGATCGCTGGCATCGGGGCAAAAAAGCTGGGTGGCGGTTGCCTGAGTACAGTGGTTATTTTTATCCTTATTTATTTAGCGTTGGGGCAATGTAATTAAATTGCTTTCACAGACACTGGCCAGGTTGCTTATATCTAGAATACCGGATAGCTTGCCGGTAAAGTAATTAAACGTTGTTTGATCAACGACTCCATTTCCGAAACAATGGCAAGCTCAGTTTCACCGTAGACCTGCCTGGCATTTTTTAGAGACGCCATGGATTCGTTTATCCATTCATTCGAAGGGGTAATGCCGGCTTTAATATTATGCACTGCCGTTTTGCCGATGGCGGCTATAATAGACAGGTTCCTTGAATGCTCTTTTACCTTTTCCAATTGTTTTGATGATGGCAATAAATGCTCCAGTTTTTTTTGCTGGTTTTGCCATAGGGTAAGATAGTTATTGAGAATATTTTCAGAAACAGAATCTTTATTCTGCAGGTACGATTGAACAGCGGCCCTGAATTTCCAGCCTGTTTCAGAATCCACAAACACAATATCAGAAACTTCCGTCAAAGGCGCCGTCTGTGCTAATCTTGACGGCGTAGATATTCCTGCAAATAATTTCTTATATCCTTTGATGGGCGTGAGAACGTCAGTAAGTGTTTTCAGTTCAGGATATCCTTCATTATTTGTGTACAATCGCAATGATCTTTCATAATTGGCAATATGCTGAAGGCCCTCGTGATCCAGTTGTTGGCTGATGATAAATAGTCTCCGATACATATCGTCAACATTGTTAATGGCAGCGGGCGACCAGAGCCTTTCGGCAACAGCTGCGGCTCTTGGCCATATACGGGTCTCAATATTGTTTTTATCCGCGATTTCTGTCCATTGTGCAGCCTCACCACCTCTCAGCAGATCTTTCGATGACGGGGTCAATCCTGAAGGAACATCTGCATTGTTGTAATGTATATAAGCCGGCATAAAAATATCAAGATAAAATCCCCTTGAAATGAGCGCAGGATTTCCATTATCCATGGCCGTTTTTAGAAAAGCACCATTTTGCCACACTTGTACCGTGACATCCTTGGGTAATTCTTTTGAGAATAACTCTTCCCACCCAATCATCTTTTTATTTGCTTTCTTAATGATTTGATAAACCCGGCCGACAAAATATGCCTGCAAATCATGGGTGGTAGCTATTTTCTTCTTTTGCATGAAGGCTACTATATCGGGATTGTTCTTCCAGGCAACTCCATTGTTTTCATCTGCCCCGATATGTATATACGGTGAAGGAAAAAGGGCCGCCATTTCACTAAGAAACCTGTCAAGAAAAACATACGTACTTTCTTTTGTTGGGTCCATAGCAGGAAACGGTGCGGTAGCCACCAATTGCATCACAGCGCCTAGTCCCTTCCCCTTAATATCCTCGAAGTTAACAGGGGGGCCCGGTTCATAAGGACCAGGTGCACTGGCAAGTTGAGGATATCCTGCAAACCAGCTTTTGGAATGGCCGGGCATATCAAATTCCGGAACAATCACGATACCCCTGTCCTGCGCAAAAGATACCAGGTCCTTCATCTGTGCCTGTGTATAATATTCTCCCCTCGACCCCTTTTTATGCAATTGTGGGTATGCTTTCGATTCAATCCTGAATCCCTGGTCATCTGTTAAATGCAGATGCAACACATTCATCTTTACGGCCGACATGGCTTCTATATTCCTTTCCAATACATCTATTGGCATAAAATGCCTCGACACATCAATCATTAATCCTCTCCATTGGAAACGAGGCTCATCACTTATGGTAACAGAAGGGAATGAAATTTCGTTCCCATTTTTTGTGGACAATTGGAGGAGTGTCTGAAGGCCATGTAATGCTCCTGCAGTGGTTGCTGCTTCAAGTGTTATCCGGTAATCCGTAACATTCAGTGAATAGGATTCATCGGTACCAATGGCTGGTAGAACATTTTTTTTAACCCGGACAATTAATGAAGAAGAATCGCTATTATCTTTAAAACCAATATACTCTTTAGAAAAATAAACTCCCGTCCGCCTGTTCAACGCCTGGAACATCCTGTTTACGGCTTTCAATAAGATAGTGTCCGGTGAGCTTGTCTTTACAGAGATAGTAAAATCCGGGGTAATGATAAACGAACCCTTTTGCTGTTGCAAATTTTTTGGAACAGGAAGCAGGTTAGATGGTTGTACCAATTGGGCATGGGCTGCAATTCCATTAATCAACAGCAGCAAAGTCAATGTTTTAATCTTAAACACAGGCTTAATTTATGATACTTGAATAATAATGATTTAATGCTTTCAATCCTTTCTCAGTACACAGGCCCCTTACATAGAGATCAATGGTATTTTGAAAAATGACCTCCCTTGATAGCCGGGTCTTTTTGAACTTATCCGTGCGGGTGATAGCCGTATACAACAGTCCCATTACATCAATAATGATCACCGGCTCCAGTCCATTGTGGAAAAACCCTTGTTGTATTCCTTTCTCAATGAGATTTTTCAGGACCACCGGGTTTCGCTTGAAAACCTTGTTAATAACAGAATCCTGGAGCTGCGGATAATAATAATTCAGGTCGTGGTAAAAAATATGGGTTGACCCAAAATCCAGTTTTACCGCTTCATGCCAGATCTTACAAATGGCGACAACGGGATTTGATGTTTCTTTCTCTAATGCAGTAAACTGCCTCGACAGTTCTCCATAATGAATCAGCAAACAATGCTGTAACAGGTCTTCTTTATCGGTAAAATATTTGTAAACCGTTTTTGTAGAAAGTCCCATGGGTCCTACGAGTTTTTGCATGGTCATTTTCCTGATGCCATGTGTAAGAAACTGCTGAAGTGCTCCCTCGATGATTTTATCCTTTATCGTCATTTCTCCCGCTAAAGGATGCAAATATAATATTATCAGGCAAATTGGAAAATATTTTTCAATTTATATTTTCCACCATGTAATCGATGACAAAGAACGAATGGGCAGCACAATTAACCGGGTGAATAGCCGGTTCCGAACACGACAGCTCTACAAAACGGGGCTGGGCCGTTCGCCCCAGGTTAAATTTATTTGAGCTTCCTGCTGTCGACGCCTACTACATCCAATTGAATATTCTGGATACTGGCACGCGTTTTAAAGGTGTTAATGATTTCTATTACGTCATGATCAATAACCCTTGAATTTCGACCATCGATAACTACCCGGGAATTGGCAGGTATTTGATGCAGCATTTGCAGAATGCTTCCTTTATTCAGAAAGCTCACTTCCTCCGATAACACAATATTATATTCCCGTTCATTTTCATGACTATTTTCGATCATATAGAATGGGTTCCTGAAATTATTTCTGAGAATATAAAATATAGCGACGACCATGCCAATGCCAATGCCTTTCAATAAATCGGTAAATACAACACCTGTAACCGTTGCCATGAAAGGTATAAACTGGCCCCATCCAAGTCTATACATTTCTTTAAAAAGGGAAGGCTTTGCCAATTTATAGCCTACAACAATCAATATACAGGCAAGCGTTGCAAGCGGTATCAAATTTAACACATGGGGGATGGACAGGCCGCACACCAATAACAGTATGCCGTGAAAGATGGTGGAAAGTTTGGTACGGGCGCCAAATGAAATATTGGCAGTACTGCGTACTATAACCTGTGTAATGGGTAACCCGCCAATAAACCCTGAAACTATATTCCCGATGCCCTGGGCTTTCAATTCCTGGTTGGTGGGGGTAATACGATGTTCCGGATCTAATTTATCCGTTGCTTCAACACACAATAGTGTCTCCAGGCTCGCCACAACTGCAATGGTGAAAGCAATAACATAAATCTCAACATCGGTGATCCTGGAAAAATCAGGCAGCATAAACTGGTTAAATAGATCACCCATATTCTCCGCAACAGGGAGTCTGACCATCTGGTCTGGATCCAGCCGGAGATTGCCATTACCTGATGTGAACAGGTAATTTAAAAAAACACCCGCTGCCACAGCCACCAGGGGCCCTTGCAATATTTTAAACACTTTATGCTTATTGATCAAAAATATTTCCCAAAGTAACAGGATGGACATAGAGACAAGGGTGATCACTACGGCACCCTGGGAAACAAATCGAAACATTTCGGAGACAGCATGAAGCAATGCTGAAATTGTATTCTCATCATTTGATTGCTGAAAACTTACATCACCTTCATAATCTTTGTCATAGCCCACCGCATGGGGAATCTGTTTTAGAATAATGATTAACCCGATGCCCGTAAGCATACCTTTTATAACCGATGAGGGAAAATAATAGGCGATCACACCAAGTTTTGCCACGCCCATAACAAACTGTACAATTCCGGCCATCACCACAGCCAGCAAAAAAGCCTCCCAGGAACCCAACTTTTCGATGGAATTAAAAACAATTACTGCCAGCCCCGCGGCAGGCCCACTGACGCCCAGTGGTGATCCACTAAAAGCTCCTACCACAATCCCTCCCACAAAACCTGCAATAACTCCTGCAAAAAGCGGAGCACCTGATGCCAGTGCAATGCCGAGACATAGCGGCAGGGCAACAAAGAATACTATCACGCCAGATGGAGCATCATTCCTTAGATACCGAAACATGTTTGTCATACTTTGATATATTTTGGATTACACTTCTTCCATCCTGCCCGCTGGCTTAGCTGTTTTTCAAACGATGCCGTCCCCGCATCTACCTTGTTCAAAAAATATATGCCTTGCTTTTGGACACCTGAGGGACAGACATTTTTTCAGTTTTGGCTTAATGTTTTCATCGTCGAAAGACGCCATGTCATAACTCCTCTATTTTGACCGGCGCAAAATCAGACATCCGGCGTCATTGGAAAGGTTTTGTCATGGCCCGCATGAAAGCCCATTGCACCGTAAATATACATTGAAGATTGAACCTGGGTTCCCCGGATAATTCAAACCTGGCGTGAACATCAAAATGAGGGAATTTTGCCTTTTCATGAATAAATTTTTTATATAAAAATAATTTCCCGTACTTTACAGGAAATTATTTTTGACAATTAAATTTCCATGCCTTTCGTATGAGAGACGAGATATTACATAAGGCCCTACCCCTGTTTCTTAAGCATGGAATTTGGAAAATGTCCAACAGCAACCTTGTTGATTTGCTGGGTATTTCCACGAAAACTCTTTATAAGTATTTCAAAAATAAAGAAGACCTGCTGGAAAAAGTCCTGCTACACTATCATAGCCGGCAATATGAGATGTTGGAAAGCCTCCCTACCGGGCAGGATGCTGCCTGTCTTTTCTTTAGCGTTTGGCAGCATGCAGTGGAGATAGAGTGCAAAACAAACAAACTCTTCTATGAGGATCTCCGCTACTATTATCCAGAACTCGAGAAGAAGGTCAATAAACGGATCAGTGCAAAGTTTGAACGGTACTTTCTTTCCATTCTGGAGAGGGGAATTGAGGAGGGTAGTTTTCGTAAAGATGTCAACCCGGTGGCTGCGTTGAAAACCATTTTTATTCTTCACAGGAGCGCGGTTCGGACAAAAGATTTACAGGACCTTCGTTTGTCCGTCACGGATTTGTTGCTGACAACTACCGGTACCTATATCAGGGGGCTTTGTACGGAAAATGGTGTACAGCGATTAGATGAGCACATTGCAGGATTGGAACTTTCCCCAAAAACCGGTAACATAAATAATCACCAACCTGTTCATACGTAAAGCCATCATATTATGTTCTCTTCAAAACATTCTTTCTTTTTCGTTTGCGTATTCTTTTGTGTTGCGCTAAAAGCACAGGCACAAAACAATTTGCCATCGCTAAGCCAGGACCTGGCTAAAAAGTTTATCACTAAAGATTCGATGTTTAAAGAACCCTTTGTTGATATTGATGAGTGGCGGGATGTGCCGGTTCGCCATCGTTATGTGCATGGCGGCTTCAAAGGAACGGAGGCCCGTTTTTCGTTCTACTTTCCACCAAAAGAAAAATACCAGGGCCGCTTCTTTCAATATGTCACACCTTTTCCGGATAATGAGAACCTTTCACAAGGTGCAAAAGGAGAAGAAGACAAGATAGGATTCTCCGTTACGCATGGCGCCTATTTTATAGAAACAAATGAAGGTGGCCGAATCGATTTCTCAAAACCGGGCATGGGAGATCCCACAATTGGAGCCTACCGTGTCAACGCTGCTGCAGCCCAATTTTCACGAGTTGTAGCAACCCAAATTTTTGGCGGCAAGCGTCCCTATGGTTATGCTTTCGGTGGAAGCGGCGGTGCCTACCGCACAGTTGGCGGTATTGAAAACACAGAAGGCGTGTGGGATGGGGTTGTTCCGTATGTACTGGGTTCACCGGTCGCCATACCCAATGTATTTACCGTTCGCATGCATGCCATGCGTGTGTTGAAGAATAAATTTCCGCAAATCATTGATGCACTGGAACCCGGAGGTAGCGGCGATATGTATGCAGGATTGAACGCGGAAGAGAAAGAGGCATTGCAGGAAGTTACCAAGATGGGCTTTCCGCCAAAGTCCTGGTTCGGCTACAAAAACATGGGCATACATGGCTTCCTCGTATTATACCAGGGTGTGGTGAGGGCCGATGCAAAATATTTCAATGAAGACTTTTGGAACAAGCCCGGATATCTTGGTTACAACCCGACAGCCTCGCTGAAGAAGGCGCGTATCCAACAGCGCAGCACGATAAAAGTCGGAATGGGAAATGATGCAGCCGTTACTGCCGGGTTGACGAAACCCCTATCGCCCACCGAGCGGGGTACAGCCGATGCAGCCTGGAAAGCCATTGGTGGAACAGATGGAGGGATGCCAGTTGCTTTCCAATTAGCCGATGCAATGCCTGAGGTTGATTTTTTGGGTGGCGACTTAATCATCAAAAGCGGTGCGGCTGCCGGAAAAGTTTTGCAGCTGACTAAGGTGACCGGTGACAAAGTGGTACTTGGTCCCGCCGACCCAACAGTGCTTGCGCAAATCAAAGAAGGCGACAGCGTTCAGGTTGACAATTCCAATTTTTTGGCGGTGCAAACCTATCATCGGCACCAGGTGCCCGGAAAAGAATATTACGTGTGGGACCAGTTCCTTGATAATGATGGAAAACCTATTTATCCGCAACGGCCCATGTTGCTGGGCCCACTCTTTACCGTCGGTGCGGCCGGCGTTCTGCCAACGGGTAAGTTCAAAGGAAAAATGATTTTGCTGGAATCACTTTGGGACCGGGAAGCTTTTCCTTGGCAGGCCGACTGGTATCGTTCCAGGGTAAAGGAGCATTTGGGTGACAGCCTGGATAACCATTTCCGCCTTTGGTATACCGATCACGCCCTTCATGGAGATTTAAGTTTAGAAGATGATCCCACCCATACCATCAGCTATCTCGGTGTGTTGCAACAGGCACTCCTTGACCTTAGTGCATGGGTGGAAAAAGGCATCGCTCCTGCCGCTACCACGAAGTATAAGATAGAAGATGGGCAGGTAGTTATACCCGCCACTGCTGAGGAACGTAAAGGCATTCAACCGGTAGTAATGTTGAAAGCAAACGGTGGTAAACGGGCCGATGTGAAAGTGGGACAGCAGGTCATCTTTACGGCCGTCGTGGAAGTACCAAAAGACCGGGGAAAGATCGTATACGCGGCATGGAACTTCGAAGGGCTGCCCAAGGAGATGGAAACCGGTAAAAGTTTTGATTTATCCAATGCATTTCCGGTCAGGGCATTTTCACACCAGGCAGATAAAACAGGTTCACGGGTAACGTTGAAAACGACCTACACCTTCACGAAGCCAGGAACGTATTTCCCAACATTAAGGGTTGCATCGCAACGCGAGGGTGATAGCAAAACACCTTTCACCCGCATTCAAAACCTTGACCGTGTCAGAGTAGTGGTGAAGTAAAGGCTATAATCTCATACACCAACCCGCTTCCTTATTCTCCAGAGAATAATTGCTAATACGCCTATCATTATTGCTACAGTTGCATGTATAATACGCCTCTGTACCACATTTCGGATATCAAACGACTTTTTGCCGGTTTCCCAATAAGTCCAGGCGTCTGCTACCTCAGTAACCAGGCCCTGAGTACCCGAAGCAAGTATCACGATTCCATTGCCCGTAGCCGTGTTTACCCGCATTTCTGCACCTGATGCCGGAAATGCTCCACCGCCATGGCCTAACACATAGCCTCCGCTATTATTTTCACCATAAAGAGTATGGCCCAAACCCCATGTTAATGAAGTTCCGGGTTGAGGCATCCCATACTGTTCCAATGATATCTTTGTCAACACCGGATTTGGATTGTAATAAGCCATAATCAATAGTGCAAGGTCGTGTGCTGTGGATCGTAGAGAAACCCCGGCCATATTTGCATACCCCCTATGGGGGTGCGCTTTCATATCCAGGTCGTAATTAGTAGCCAGATCTTCCTTTCGACCTTTGGCTATTATAGAATCCAGGGAATAAGTTGATTTCACCATTCCCAACGGCTCGAGAACGGTTTCCTGCATGTAGTCATTGAATGAATTACCAGTAAGTTCTTCAATCAATAACTGCAATACTGCATAGCCGGCACTTGAATAAGACATAACCGTCCCCGGTTGGTTTACGACGACAGCAGCATGAGGTTTTCCTGTGTTTGCGTCTTTCGGCAGAATGAGCGATTCCTCGATAGTTTGTACTTTTTCGCCTGGCAAAAAACCACTGTGTCCATATCCATCCAGAAAACCTGCGGTATGGCTGAGAAGTTGCCTGACGGTAACTTTATGCCGGTAAGTTTCACTGCCCGGGAACCGCCAACGTTTAAGGTACGGCAGTATCGGTTCGTCTAAACCAATCTTTTTTTCCTGAACCAATTTCATAATCCCCCATGCAGTGACGGCTTTGCTTAATGAGGAAAGCAAGTACAGTGTCTCGTTGGTTTTCACGGCAGACTTTGTTTCGCTATTAGCCACGCCAAAACCATGCTCAGCTACTATCCTGCCGTTTTGAACAATTGCTATGGCAGCGCTACCCAACCTTTTTTGTGATAATGCCGTATTAAATTTATGTACAATATAGTTTTCGATCGAAGCAGGGTTGCCTCTTTCTACCAGCGGCTTATTTTGGATTTCTTCGACGATAAAATAAGCAATTACTAAAGTCACCCATAGCATTATCCAGCCCGCTGTGATTGCTTGCTTACGCATATCCTGTATTAAGTGTCCAGTGATACATCTAAAACTTTAGCCTATATTTTGAGTGGGTATAATGTACTGGCGATGTTTACTAAGGTTTTAAGCGTTTTATTCTAAAATAAATCTTGGCAACTGTCGATATTCAAGTTGCTGCCAACGTACACAGCTTGCTGCAGCACGGGTAAACCTTATAGGGGCTGCCGTACATTGGCATACCCCTTTCCTCCAAGCCAATTTACAGCAGATCAGGCAGATCAACAAGTGGACTATAACAAATGCCCGTATTATGGTAAAGCTATATTGTGCGTTGCTTTAGATTAAAATGATGGCCAAGAAGGATAGAATACGAACATTGCCATTCGTTTCATAACAGCCTATTTGTCTTTAAAAAGTAATCCGGCAAAATTATACAGGTTATTTCTCCATACCGGCCAGGTATGCCCGCCGGGATATTCAGAATAAGTAATGCGTTATCTTCATTTCATTAAACTTTTCCAGCATTAGCTGACAATTGTTATAGGCAATATCTTCTTTGCCTCCCATGGCTATCCAGAAGACTTTTAAATTGCGGTTAATCTTTTCAGTATTATTTTTCATGAATTCATATTGTGCACTTGCCATGCTGCTTTGCAAAGGCTGTATCCATCCGGAACTGAATACCCCGAGGTAAGAAAACATATCTGTATTATTGATACCGGTATATAGTGTATGTAATCCGCCCAATGATAATCCGGCCAATGCCCGTTTTTTCGGATCGGTGTCCACCCTGTAATTTTTTTCAACAAAGGGAATGATAGCCTGTTTCATTTCCCGCTCAAACATTCTTAACGCATTGTCGATAGCGTTTGCATTAAAACCACCGCTACCCACATTCGCGTCCGGCATTACGATGATCATGGGGTTCGCCTTTCCTTCAGCGATAAGATTGTCCAGGATCAGGTCTGTTTTCCCCTGTGTTGCCCATCCTCTCTCATCTTCGCCTCCGCCATGCAATATGTAAAGCACAGGATATTTTTGATTTGCATTTGCATCATAACCCGGTGGTGTATAAATGTACATACGTCGCCACGAATTGATAACCGTAGAATAATATTTTTTAATGCTTACATCCCCATGCGGTACATCTTTCAGGGAATAATAACTTCCCTTGTTAAAGGGAATTTCAATACCGCTTGCCATGCGTCCCATGCCATAAAAAGTTTCACTACCGGGATCAGCAAGCGCAACACCATCTATCAGTAAGGAATAATAATGAAATCCCTCCCCGATGGAATCTGTAACCACCTGCCAATACCCGCCGGTATCTCTTGTCAAATCATATTTCTTTACCAGGTCAACCTGCACTTTTTGTGCATCAGGGGCCTTTATCCGGAAAATAACACGGTTATCCGGCAGTATCTGTGGGTATTTTGCAGAACGTACATTGGTAGACGCAGGGCTACCTAACACCGTGTATTTTGGAAATGTAGAAGGATCAACAGGCTTGAACAGGAAACGGGAGAACATATATAAACCGTTTTTCCAGACTTTGAAATCATGCCCACCCGGTTCGATGTAATAAATATGCGGAACATTTTTTTCATAGAGATAATCATGTGTCCGCTTGCTAAAAGAGATCAGGCCGTCATTATCACCGCACGAGATCCAAAGCAGTTTCAAATTCTTTCTGGCTGCTTCCGGGTCAGGGATCAACTCTTCAGGTCTTTTAGTATTTGGGGCAGAAGAAAAGCCACCTACCCAGGCAAATTTGCCAGGGTTACCCAACCCAAAATTCAATGACTGACCCCCACCCATAGAGAGGCCTGCAATTGCACGATGTTCCCTGTCAGTTAAAACAGGATATTTTTTTTCAATGAATGGAATCAAATCATTCAGAAGATCTTTTTCAAAGGTGGCAAAGGCCCGCACTTTAGCCGTGTCAAAAATATTTCCACCTGCCCGGTCATCTTTCATTGCCCTTCCATTGGGCATTACCACGATCATAGGTTCGATACTATTTTCTGCATAGAGATTATCCAATATCACCTGGGGTTTGCCTCCATTGAGCCATTCCTTTTCATCACCACCAATACCATGCAACAAATACAAGACCGGATACTTTTTCTTTTTTGAATAACCCGGTGGAGTATAGATCAATGCTCTTCTTGTTGTGCCTACGGTTTTAGATTCATAAGCAATTGTATCAATCTTTCCATGAGGAATACCTGAACGCAAAGAATCAAAACCTGGCGGAGCCTGCCGGATCATATTTTGCGCGCTGACCAATAAACTGCCTGCAATCGAAATAAAGAAGAAGATAATTGATCGATTCATTGCTTTAATTTAAGTCTATTTTCTGTAAATGTGTTTACGCTTCAAAGGGCAAACTATTGCGCAATCAGCGTGTACATTTTCCCTTTCTGTGTTGACATATCATACAATAATGTTTCTTTCAACTCCGGTACAACGATGACTGCCTTTGATGATACCACCGGATCAGCAGTCTTGTCAATTTGATAAAATGAATTCTTGTTTTCGCCATTTGCTATCGCCAGCATTCTCCCATCACCCAATTTCATTTTATTGGGAACCCTCAAACGAAGATTACCACCTAATGTTGACTTAATAACAACTTTTACCAGTTTTGCTCCTTTCCACTGCATATTCACTATTTCAAATCCACCTATGGCGCGCAATCCGACTAACACTTCCAGCCTGCCATACGTCCGGAAGTGCAGGTAACAAATGAACGGCGCCATCTGCACTTTGCATCAGCATTTCCGTGATTCCGGAAGTGCAACCAAAATTGCCGTCAATCTGGAATGGTGGATGGGCATCAAAGAGATTATTGTATGTTCCACCCCCGCCTTCGTTAGTGCCAACAGGAGTAAGTTGATCCTGAATCAATTTATAGGCATGATTACCATCCAGCATCTTTGCCCACCAGTTTACTTTCCAGCCCATACTCCAGCCGGTTGACACGTCGCCACGCTGGATAAGTGTGTTTTTTGCTGCACTATATAATTGTGGTGTGCGATAGGGAGAAATTTGGTTGGAAGGAAACAAGCCATACAAATGAGAAATATGACGATGATGATCCTTCGGGTCATCAATATCTTCCAGCCATTCCTGCAATTGTCCATACTGACCGATATGCATCGGTGCAAGCCGACTGCGCATATTCCTCAACGTATCTGCAAAGGCTGCATCCGTTTTTAAAATTTCTGCGGCTTTTATAACCTCACTGAAAACATCAAAAACAATTTGATTGCTCATCGTGGTACCTGCATCGAGGGCAGAACCCTGGTGTGCTTTTGGTGCATTCTCCGGTGACATGTCAGGATTTATCACCAGCCAATGATTTGTTGGATGTTCTACAAGAAAATCAACATAGAAAGTGGCCGCACCTTTCAGTACAGGATAAACTGATGCCAGAAATGTTTTATCGCCACTATATAAATAATGTTCCCATAGATGCCGGCTGGTCCACCCGCCACCCTGGCTCCAGGTTCCCCAGGATGCGCCGTCGACTGCTCCGGTGGCCCGCCATATATCGGTATTGTGATGCGCAGTCCACCCTCTTGCTCCATACATATCTTTCGCTGTTTGCTGACCGGTTACAGACATCTCTTTTACCATTTGCAAAAACGGCTCATGTAATTCTGAAAGATTTGTTTTTTCAGCCGGCCAGTAATTCATTTCAGCATTGATATTAATGGTGTACTTGCTATCCCATGGAGGATACAATTTGTTATTCCAGATTCCCTGCAGATTAGCTGGCTGTCCGCCCGGCTGTGAAGATGATATTAACAGGTAGCGACCGAATTGATAATACAGCGTGACAAACTGAGGATCGTTTGCGGAATTAAAATTTTTTAATCGTTCATCCGTTGGAAGGTTTTCAGCATTCGTGCTCCCAAGATCTAGTTTTACTCTGTTAAAATATTTTTGATACGCAGCAATATGAGAACTTAATATTGCAGAATAAGATTTTTGATAAGCCTTATTCAGATAATCGACAGCCCGTTTATTCTCATCGCCACTTATGTCCTGATAATTATTAAAGTTGGTGCCAATGGAAATAAATATCGTTGCGGAATTTGCATTTTTAATGACCAGGGATGTGTCATTTGCCTTTATAGTACCACTCTCCAGCCTGATACGCACAATGCCTTTAAACTTCACCAGGCCATTTACTCCTTCATGGTCTATAGTCGTTCCTGCAATCGTTAATTCTTTTGTTTCAGTTGCTTTGATCACTGCCTTCGGTTGTGGTGTTGAAAAGAAAGCTGTAAAAGAAATACTTCCCGGTTTACTTGCTGTTAATCGAATTACAATAACTCGATCGGGAAAAGACGCGAATGCTTCACGGGTGTAGGTGATATCATCAACTGTATAAAAAGTTTTCGTAACAGCTTTTTCAATATCCAATTCCCGATAATAACTGGTGTAACCATCCATGCCCATCGAAAGCAAGGTTCAGGCCTCCAACCGGTTGAAACATTTGCCCGTGTGACTTTTTTGTAATGATAACCCTGCCAGCAATGGCTTCCGCTTCCTTTTGTTTGCCATCAAAGATCAGTTTGCGTATAATTGGCAACGAATCCAACGCGGCATTGTTATCATTGCGGTTCGGGCCTCCACTCCAAAGGGTGTGTTCATTCAACTGGACAATTTCAGTTCCCACGTTTCCATATACCATAGCACCCAAACGACCGTTCCCGATGGGCAGTGCATTTTCCCATGTATTACCAGAAGGCTGTCTATACCAGAGTTTTAAATTTTGCCTGTTTTGTGAATAACAAACAAATGCATTTATTAATGAAATCAGAAGAAGCACAATTTTCATCGTTTCTTCAATTAGCGATCCTGAAAATAAGTGTTTTATTTTCGATGAATTGTGCCCGGATCGGAATGTCAAGGTCAGTGAGAATCCCTTGTAACAACCGAGCCTGAACTTCCCCTTAAAAAATCGAGGTCAGCACCTTTGTCGGCTCCCATTACGTGTTTAACATACATGCTTACATAACCGCGTGTTGATGCGGGCGGAGGAACTTTCCATAAAGCTCGTCGCCTGGCAAGTTCATCATCGGAGACATGTAAATGCAGTATTCTTTTTTCAACATCCAATTCAATCATATCACCGTTTTGTACCAGTGCCAGGTTTCCTCCAATGGCTGATTCGGGTGCAACATGCAAAACAACTGTTCCATAAGCAGTACCACTCATCCTGCCATCACTAATACGAACCATATCTTTAACTCCTTTGCTCAGGATCTTTTTTGGTAAGGCCATATTGCCAACTTCAGGCATACCCGGATAGCCAACAGGTCCAACGTATTTCAACACCATTACACAGGTTTCGTCGATATCCAGGTCAGGATCATCGATCCTTGCATGATAATCTTCTATACTTTCAAATACCACAGCCCGGCCTTTGTGTTTCATCAATGCAGGCGATGCTGCCGATGGCTTTATCACCGCTCCATCTGTGGCAAGGTTTCCTTTTACAACAACACATCCTGCTTCTTTAATAAATGGTTTTTCATAGGATGCAATAACATCAGCATTGTAGCATTCAGTATTGCTATTGATATTTTCGTGATGATTTTTACCCGTTACAGTGACTACATTTTCATGAAGTTTCTTACTTAATTCGTTTAATATGACAGGCAATCCTCCTGCATAGTAAAAGTCTTCCATTAAATATTTGCCGGATGGCATAAGATTTAACAGCAGGGGTATCCTGCTGCCAACGCTGTCAAACTCGTCTAATGTAAGGTCAACACCAATTCTACCCGCGATTGCTGTGAGGTGAATAATAAAATTGGAAGAACCGCCCACAGCAGCGTTTACCATAATAGCGTTTTCAAAAGCTTCCTTTGTAAGTATCTTGTCGATAGTAAGATCTTCTCTTACCATGTCCACAATTCGTCGTCCACTTAATTGCGCCATTACCTTTTTTCTTGAATCTGCGGCGGGTATAGCTGCAGCGCCGGAAAGCGTAAGACCTAAAGACTCCACCATACAGGCCATCGTGCTGGCAGTTCCCATCGTCATGCAATGACCAATGCTTCGACTCATACAACTCTCAGCAACCTCACATTCCTCCTGGGTCATCTTTCCCATTTTCAGGTCTTCATCGAACTTCCATACGTGTGTACCTGATCCGATGGTTTGTCCCTTATATCTTCCATTAAGCATTGGTCCGCCCGGAACAACAATGGTTGGCAATCCAACACTTGCTGCACCCATGATCGTCGAAGGAGTGGTCTTATCACATCCCGTAAGTAACACTACCCCATCGATCGGATTGCCCCGGATAGATTCTTCAGCATCCATACTTGCCAGGTTCCGAAACAACATTGCCGTTGGCTTCAACAATGTTTCACCGAGACTCATGATGGGAAACTCAACCGGAAATCCACCGGCTTCAAGTACACCTCGTCTTAACCGACTCGGCAATATCGCGGAAATGCGCATTGCATGGAGTGAGTTCACTAAATGTGTTGCAAATACCGATTACCGGACGACCATCAAATAAATCCGTCGGCATCCCCTGGTTCTTCATCCAGCTGCGATAAATAATTCCATCTTTATCCTTGCGACCAAACCAATCCTGGCTGCGTAGTTTTTTCCTGTCTTTCATTTCATCGACGAAATTAAGTGATTTGCATGGTTTATTGTTTGTCCCACCATACACGTGTATCTAGTCTGTCAGCACCCATTGCAGCAATCGCATCATTTACGTTCTTGGAATTTACTGATAATTCAGTAGTTGGATAACCAATCCTCCTGATAAATGTTCCATTAGGTACATCAGGGTTACTAGGTTGTCCGTATGGGTTAGGCGTCAAAGCCGGAAAACCGGATCGCCTGAAATTCGCAAAAGCTTCTGGTCCATTCAGGAAAGACGCGATCCAGTATTGCGTATTGATTTGTTCCAATTCTCTTCCTGCCACAAGTGGATGAGCTGCCGTATATGCATCTCTTGCGCCAGGTGAGACTGCACAGCCAGGATCATAAGTTACCATTTGGTCCATATGTGCCGCAATGCCGGTTGTAAAGAACTCTGCCGCAGTTGTTGGAGTCGTTACCCATCCTCGCTGCTTCGCTTCTGCTAATAATAGATTTGTCTGTGACGCGGTAACGAAAAACATCGGAGAAGATGTTTTGGCTATCCTTCTTCTGTCAGCCTGCGAATAATCGTAAAAACTTGCAAGGCCGTCTGTGGTAGCCCGTCCAACTATTGTTCCGTTGTCGTATCCCATTGGCATTCCAATTTGGTCGGCAGGAAGGGTAGTGCCTTTGTCTACAGTTTGTGTAGCTCCGGAAGTTGCGCCTTTGTAGCGAATTGCGATTGCGGACAGTCTTGGGTCAGCATTATTTTTCAATGTGTCTACAAAAGACTTTACGAGATAAAAATTCGCCGCTTCTGTACTATTGAGCATGTTGCCGGCAGGATTGAGATAATTGGCATCATGTCTCATCAATGCGTTGTCGATATTCGTGAGAATAACTCCACCCGAAAATGCAGCCTGTACGGTTGACTGCGCTTTTTGGGCATCTATTTTACTCAGGCGCATACCAGCTCTTAACAGCAGGGAATAACCGAATTTCTTCCAGCGTGCAATATTTCCTGCATATAATAAGTCAGCAGTTTCTACTGTGCCGGTTGTGCTCAATGCAGCTGATGCTTCAGTGAGCTCCTGGATAAGTTTTGGATAGATGGTTTCCTGCTGATCATACTTTGGTAAAAATATCTGGTCAGTTTGACCGGCACCGCCTTCAGTGTATGGAATTGAACCGTAAGTATCTGTGAGTATCATGAAGGCATAGGCCTGCCAGATACGGGCCATATTGTAAAGATTGGCTCTTGCAGGAAGATCCTTTGTTTTGGCTATTGCATCTTTTGTGTACTTAATGACGTTTTGATAATATGCACCCCAAATTGCACCGATGGTGGCATCGCGGCTATCCTGGTTAAAATTCCCGCCTGCCAGCACACCGCCGTTTGGAGTAACCATTTGTTGAACGATGGCCATTTCATAAATCTGTGTTCTGGCGGGATAAGACGTATTTATTATAGCATTGTTTAACAACAAAGCCGGATCAAGCGAAGTCGGATTTACTTTGTTTACATTGAGGTCCTCCAATCCCTTTTTACAGGAAATTGAACAACCCAACAAGACAAGCAGTGGAATATATTTTAATAACTTTTTCATATGTTTCGACATTAAAATTTAATGTTTACGTTAAAACCTACACCTCTTGTACTGGGGACTCCTGGTGATTCCAAACCGATCATATTGTCGACACCATAACCCACTGTTTCAGGATCAATGTTATCAACCCATTTTTTCAGAATCAACACGTTGTTTGCCACGAGGTCAATCTTTACTCCTTTGATTGGCCACTTAGCCGGAATATGCTTTGTAAGATCATAGCCGAGAGTTACCTGGCGGACTTTCCAATACCCGGCATCATAAATTACTGATTCAACTATTTGCTGTGAACGTAAATGTTCCCAATATGTTTGCACAGCTGCTTTTGCTGTATTGGTTGTGCCACCCTGATTCACACCACCTCCGATAACAAAACCACTATCGCGACCTTCCAAAGTCCTTTGATGCAAACCATGCCGGATGGCGTTGAAGTTTGTGCCGGAAAGCATTTTAGAACCGAGCTTATAATCAATCAGTATAGAAAGGTTAAATCCTTTGAAATTAAAAGTATTCAGGAATCCACCTACCCATTTAGGCAAACCGCTTCCAAATAAAACAAAATCGGGTGTACGTAAGGGTAAGCCATTGCTTTGAAAGACTAATTGACCCTTTGCATCTCTTGAATATCCAAATCCGGCGATTTGACCCATCTCCTCCCCTACAACAACCCTTACTTCACCATTAAACGGGTGAGTGCCGATGGTAGCTCTTTCGCCTGGTGCCCCGGAGTTAATGCGAACAACTTCAGTTAAGTTATAAGAAGTATTGGCTGAAAAGTCCCACCTGAAATTCCTGCCTTCAATTACTGCAAGATTCAATAATCCTTCGAATCCTTTGTTCCAGCTTTCACCACTATTAATTCTCGTGTTGGTGAAACCGGAAGCATCAGATATTTGCACCGAGAAGATCTGATCGATAGTTGTTTTTTTATAGAACAGAAAGGTCAAGACCTACCCTGTTTTTGAACATTTTCAATTCCAATCCAAGTTCCACTTCCTTAACACGCATTGGCCTTAAATCTGGATTGGGCAGGGTATTTCCACTTGTCCCCACTGTTACAGGTGTTCCCAGGGGATTATTAATGGTATTGGAATTTACACTATAAAATAATTGATCTGCATATGGTCCAACGTCACCATCACTCCCTACTTCAGCATATCCTGCCCTGATTTTTCCGAACGTTATGAAGGGAAGTGCACCATTCAGGGTTTCTGAGAAAATATAGGATCCGGAAACGGATGGATAACTGACATCCATACTCTCTTCCGCCAGCGTAGAGAACCAGTCTGTCCTGTAGGTGCCATTCAGATAAAAGGTTTTCTTCCATCCAACTTCGGCGGAAGCGTAAACTGAATTCACACCAAATTCAGATAAATTATACGTTGGATTCTTAGCCCTTCCGTTTTGTACAGTGTAGAGATCTCTCACAACAAAGTCAGTTACCTGGGTATTATTTATATCAACACGGTTGCGTCTTTGATTACCTCCACCAGTAAGTGTTACATCGAAGTCGCCAAAAGATTTTGTGGCGCTTGTAAGGAAATCAACGTTTATCTCCCTGCTGCTGCGGCTTTCCTGGGTAAACACACCATTTACAAATCCCGCGGGTGCCGGGGCACGTGAAGCATGGCCTGTCGGAAAATTATTTACGTCTTCGTCGCGACTAAAGTAATCCATGCCTATACGACCTTGTATCCACCACCACGGGAGAATATTGTATTTAACATTTAAGTTTCCAAAAATCCTATCCCGCTTAATGATATGAAATTGTTCAGCCAGTACCCAATAAGGATTTGTACGATTCATAAAGCGGGAATAGACATATTCATTGCCAGCCGCATTGTATTTGTTGTCGTTTAATACACTCAGCGGCATTGTATTGGCCATTGCCATTATTGTAGTTGGAATGGAGTTATCCTGGTTGGCTATATTTGGCGGGTTCTCAATTTTTTCATTGGAGTAGTTGATATTACCACCAAAACTGAATTTTTCGGATAAGTTATAATTGAATCCCAGGTTTGCAATATACCTGTGAAATTCATTATTCGGGGTAATGCCCAGGTTATCCGTTTTGTTGAATGAAAGATGAACCCCGCCTTTATCACCCAAACTTTCCATTGAAATGGTATTTGAAAGGTTTGAACCATTTCTATAAAACTCCTTTATGCGGCTACCCTGGGCAACATAAGGAACAGTCAGGTTATCAAACAAAGTTTGTGTCATACCTGGTACGATCTTTTCCCCGAATGACCATTGACCCGAAGTAGGATTTGGCACTTTTGGTCTCACACCACCTTCGCCCTGTCCATACACTTTTTGATAATCAGTGAAGTCAAGGGGTGTTTCGCTCATATAGTTCGTATTCCACGTAATCCCGATACCCTTGCCCCTGCCCTTAGTCCTTGTAGTGATCATTATAACGCCATTGGACGCGCGATTTCCATAAAGGGCTGCGGCCGGAGCTCCTTTTAGGACCGTCATGCTTTCTATATCATCCGGATTGATACTTGACAAACCATCGCCGCCATCAGCAAACACACCACCACCAGTGACCCCAACTGTATTATTATTGAAATTGCTGTTGTCGATGGGGACGCCATTGAGAACGATAAGGGGACTTCCGCCACCTGTAATTGCAGATTGTCCACGAATACGAATCTTCGAAGTACCTGCAGGCCCCGTTCCCAATGTAGTTATATTTAATCCGGCTACTTTTCCCTGCAATGCATTAAGCGGGTTCGCTGTTCTGTTCACCGTCAGTTCCTCTGGCTTAACATTCGTTGCAGAGTACCCTATACCCCTGGCCTTTTTGCTAATCCCCAGCGCTGTGATTACCACAGCATCCAGTTCCCCGGCCCCGGTAGCAAGTGTTATATCAACCACAGATCTTCCGTTAACGGCCTGCTCCATGGTAAGATAGCCGGTTAACTAAAAACCAGTGTTGAATTAGCAGGGGCATTGATACTAAAACTACCTGCTTCATTGGTTGTTGTGCCGATAGTAGTTCCTTTGACACTGACTGATACGGCAGAAAGCCTCTTTCCACTTTGATCGGATACTGTTCCTGTAACGGTTTGTGACTTCGCAGAAAAAAAGAGAAAGAAAAGCAAAAAAGAAAGCAGTAGCTTGAACAATCCTGTTTTTAATACAGGTTTTAAGTTCTTGTTCATAAAGCAATTCGTTTTGGTAAATGAAGGGATTTGAGAATATTTGTCCAGCAACCTCATATCCAAAATATTCAGATTGTCAATCAAAAACTTCCAAAATTACCCGGCGTTGAATTTTACACGAACAGATGAAAGAAATTCACTTTCTTTATAAAGACGAAATTTTGAAGTAAAATTACTAAGCTTCGTTCCGAACAACAGGGACGAAGGCCAGTAATATAACCAGCGACTGCTTGCATGAATCAATTTGCACTTCAGCAAGGTAATTCAAAAGAGTTGCGGCCCTTCCCGCATATTCTTGAGCTCGGTCTCAGGAAGAACGTATCCATTCAATTGGAGTCATTCCCTGTTTCATCTGCCAGTGGTTTAAGACTCTATTATGTTATTGAAGGCAAATTTGAATGGTGTATCAATCAGCAATGTTATACACTTTTCCCAGGGGACGCAGCGCTAATTCTCCCGGACAGCCCTTTTGGAAGCGTACATGGGATAATTGATATAGGTGCCTATTCCTGGATACATCTCGGAGTACAAAAACTTGAAACGGGAGAAATACTTACGGGAAAATGGAGCAGCCTCGCAGAGAATGAAATGTTGGCCATCCGAAAAATCCTGCAATTGAATTCTTATCCTGTACTTCTTAAATTTTATGAAGCCGGTCGGATTTTTAAAAATTTGCAAACAGAATTATTCAACCAGGAGATAGGTTATTATGCCTGCGTGAATCATTTGCTTGATGAACTATTTATTCAAATAACCAGGCATCTCACTCGTCAAAGCAACCCTGGACGAGACTTCCCGAAATCTTTCATGAATCTTGAGCAAACACTCAGGCAAAATCTATCTCACCAATGGACAGTAGAAGAAATGGCTGCCCTGGTTGGATTAGGAACGACTTTATTTACTGAGAAAGTAAAAAGCTATTCTGGCTTTTCTCCAATAAACTATCTGATCAACATCAGGATTTCTGAAGCTATAAAGATGCTAAAGCGCCCTGAAGTCAGTTTAACGAATATCGCACTTGATACAGGATTTTATTCCTCACAGCATTTCTCAACAACATTTAAGAAACTGACCGGATATACGCCCAGTGAATTCAAAAAAAACCATTTATATGAAAAATAGCTACCTGTATAAATATCCATTGCCCATTATTTTATTCAAAGTAAAGAATCTACTATGAAAAGTATAGTCACCATCGAAATAGGCACAAATGGAGTAAGGGTGTTTGCGTATGATCTTGACGGAAATGTGATTGACTCACTGAAAGCCTATATTCCTACATTTCATCCCGAAGCTGACCGCAGTGAGCAGGATCCCGAGCAGGTCTTCATTACCATGTTATATGTGTTAAAAACACTGCTGAATGAAAAGATCCATCCTCAAAAGCATACAGTGGTCAGCCTCTGCTTCAGTTCCTCCATGCACAGTGTTTTGGCAGTAGATAAAAATGGAACTCCTTTGGGTAATGCGATTACCTGGGCGGATAATCGTGCAAATGCAGAAGCGCAACAATTGATAAATTCACCGCTTGGGAAAACTATTTACAACGCAACGGGAACACCTCTGCATCCTATGTCTCCATTGACAAAAATTTCCTGGTTAAAAAACCATGAAAAGGACAGGTTTAAACAAACAGCAAAGTTTTTATCCCTGAAAAGTTATATCATACAGCAACTCACGGGAGAATGTGTGATGGACTACAGTATTGCTTCCGCAACAGGTTTACTGAATATACACAAGATCAAATGGGAGCCGGATGCGCTAAAATTTGCGGGTATTACGGAAGAAATGTTACCGACCCTGACGCCAATTTTTGCTTCTGCCGGAAAATTGAAGAAAGCTTACCAGACATCATTGGGTCTTTCTGCTGATACCAAAATCATTGTTGGCTCGAGTGATGGATGTATGGCCATTTTGGGTGATGGAATAAAAGGAGAAGGTAAGGCAACAATAACAATTGAAGATAGTGGCGCCGTGAGGGTAATGGGGGGAACGGTTTTACAGGATGAAAAAAGAAGATTTTTCAACTACCTGCTTACCGAGGATTGTTATGTATCAGGGGGCCCAACGAATAATGGTGGAGTAGTTTTCGAATGGTTTACGCGGTTGTTTGGCGATTTCAAAAACCCATTCGACATAGATCAAAGTATGGAAGAACTGATCCACGAAGCATCAAATGTACCCGTCGGCTCCGATGGTCTCCTATTCCTTCCTTATTTATTAGGGGAAAGAGCACCGATCTGGAATGCAAATGCAAGAGGAGTTTATTTCGGACTTAATATCAAACATGAAAGAAAACATTTCATAAGAGCCACCATTGAAGGAATTCTGTATGAGATTTACAGCATTGGAAAAACGCTGGAAGAGCATCGTAGCATAAAAAGTCTTTCCATCAACGGCAGCTTTGGAAAGATTCCATTCTGCGCACAAATGATTGCGGATATTTTTGACAAACCGGTCAGGTTGCGTCAGAATTTTCACAGTGTAAATTTTGGAACCTACCTGGTAGCCGCAACCGAAATGGGCATTTATCGTACACTTGACGAGGCTGCACAAAAAGTGGAATTGCCAGAGCAGTACAAACCTAAAAAGCAAAATCACAGTGTTTATTCCGACTATTTTGAAGTATTTGAAAAATTGAGTTCAGGGTTGTCTGGGCAATTTGAAACGATCGCAGGCTTACAACAAAAGCCAGTCACAGTAATTAAAAAGGAAAAAATACCTGCAATTAAATGAACCTGGTTATTATAAAAAAAACATATCTATTTTATGAAAAAGCATCTTCTAATAATTGTCGCCCTATTTATTGTTGTATTCAGTTATTCACAACAGGTTACCCTGACTGCTGAACAAATCAAAGGATATACACCAGAGTGGAAAGGTGAGCGATCGGCTGACGGAAGACCAATAACGCCAGCCAAACTATTGGAGCGATTGAAAAAAGTTCGTCTCGAAGAAGCATGGGGAATACTTCGTAACAAAGGTTATCAAAATCAATTCGAAGGTGATTGGATGGTATTGTTTCCCGATTCAGTCATGACGGGAAGAGTTGTAACGGCCCAATACCTTCCCATGCGCCCGGATTACGACAAAATAATGAAAGATATCGGTAAGAATGAAAAACGTATTGGCGCTACAAACTCATGGCCGATTGATGTATTAAAGGATGGAGATATATATGTAGCTGACAGCTATGGGAAAATTGCCGACGGAACATTGATCGGCGATAATCTCGGCAACGCAATTTATGCAAAGTCACATCGCGGTGTAATATTTTATGGATCTGTTCGCGATGCTGAAGGCCTTTCGGAGATAAAGGGGTTCAACGCATGGACAAAAGGTTATGATCCTTCTTATATACAACAAATGATGCTGGGCGGTATCAATGTTCCCATTCGGATTGGCAGAGCAACTGTTTTACCCGGAGATGTTGTGCTCGCAAAAAAAGGCGGCGTCGTATTTATACCTGCGCATCTGTTAGAGGAAGTGGTATTGAATGCAGAGTTTATTGCATTGAGAGATGCTTTTGGTCATCAAAGATTGCGTGAAGGGAAATATACACCTGGACAAATAGATACGCAATGGACGGATGAGATCAAAAAGGATTTTTTGAAATGGCTGGATGAAAATCCATCGAGACTTCCGATGTCGAGAGCGGAACTGGATAAGTTTATGAAGGATAGGAACTGGTAACACGCAAAACCATATTTAATCAATAAATAAAATAACTATTATGACACCCTCAGAAAAGATTCTAAATAAACTTGGTTTAAAGGAAAAAGATGAAGCGGTGGAGAACGGCGTTACATGGTTCCCATGAACATGAAAACAGTCGTCGTTCCTTTTTAAAAAATTCAACACTGGGTGGGATTGCGCTTGGAGGCGCATTGCTGGGCGTTCCCATTGAAGAAACGATTGCACAGAGTACACAGAAAGTACGTCGTTATTCCGGCCCTTCGGATCTCAAGATTACGGATATGCGCTACTGTGTGACAACTGTACTCGGGCGCACAGCAATCATACGTATCGATACTAACCAGGGCATTTACGGATTGGGGGAAGTTCGCGACGGAGCAGATGAACGCTATGCGCTTTTCTTAAAAAGCAGGATACTCGGTGAGAATCCCTGTAATGTTGAAATGATCTTTAAAAAAATCAGGCAATTTGGCGGACAGGCAAGACAGGCAGGTGGCGTTTGTGCTGTTGAAATGGCGCTTTGGGATATTGTAGGTAAAGCTTACAATGTTCCGGCATGGCAACTATTGGGAGGCAGGTATCGGGACAAAATCAGGATGTATGCTGACACTCCGGAAGCTGGTTCACCTGAAGAACAGAAAAAACTGATCAGCTATCGTTTGAACGACCAGGGATATACCTGGTTGAAAATGGATGTTTCCATCGGTGAATTAAAAGGCAAACCCGGTACGTTGGTAAATGACAAATTCTGGCAAAATGCACAGGGCAATCTTGCTCAATGGGGAGACCAAAGCAATATGATGTCGTATGGAAATACATTGCATCCTTTCACTCAAATCCAAATAACCGACAAAGGACTGGACGAGTTGGAAAAAATTGTAGATCATGTAAGAGGCATGGTTGGTTATGAAGTTCCACTTTCAACTGATCACTACGGTCATTTTGACTTGTAATAATGGTATTCGTTTGGGAAGGGCATTGGAGAAATACCGCCTGGCCTGGTTGGAAGATGTTATTTCCTGGGAGTATACCGACCAGTGGAAAAAATTGTCCGACGCGTTAGAAACACCTTGCCTTACCGGGGAAGATATTTACCTGCTTAAGCATTTCAAACCACTTATTGATGCTCGTGCGGTTGACATAGTACATCCCGACCTGGCCTCATCCGGAGGATTACTGGAAACAAAACGAATCGGTGACTATGCGGAAGAAAATGGAATTGCCATGGCCATGCACCAGGCAGGAACGCCTGTTTCCTTTATGGCGAATGTGCATTGTGCAGCAGCAACGCAAAACTTCCTGGCTTTAGAACATCATTCCGTTGACTTACCGTGGTGGGAAAATTTGGTAAAGACAACTGACGGAAGGAAACTGATCACAAAAGGGTTTGCAAATCTACCGCTTACCGCACCAGGACTGGGCATTGAATTGAATGATGAAGTAGTGAAACAACATCTTCATGCGTCTGACAAGAGTTACTTTGAGCCAACGCCTCAATGGAATGAAAAACGTTCGCATGACAGGATTTTTAGTTAGGAAGGAATGAACATGCAATTGGCAAATTGAATTCAAAATCTCAATTATAAAATGCAAACAAAGCGTCGCTCATTGATTCTTTACGGATTATCCGGGCTTTTTATGTTGTTGTATCTGATAATTCTTATTACAAACAACCATGCCTGGGGTGGATGGGTTTTGCTGTTGTTTTTTACAAGTCTCGCCATTGCTTTCAGAGGCAGTAGGTTTTTAAAAGGATTGTCATTCACCATGATGATACTTGCGGTTGTAAGCGTCGCTATGTATCATCCGCGAATATTTCAGGTCGATTGGTAATTTTAAATTATCTGCACTTATTATCCCTTTGCTACAGATCATCATGTTTGGCATGGGCACTGAATTGAGTGTAAAAGATTTTACCAATGTGGTAAAGATGCCGCGAGGAATCATCGTTGGGGTGATAGGCCATTATGTAATTATGCCTGGCGTTGGATTTGGGGTAGCACATCTTTTTAATTTTCCCAATGAAATAGCTGCGGGTATTATTCTTGTGGGATGTTGCCCAAGCGGTCTGGCGTCTAATGTGATGTCTTATCTCGCAAGGGCCAACCTGGCATTATCTGTTTCCGTGACAACAGTCTCCACATTGCTTGCTCCGTTTTTAACTCCATTATTGATGGAATTGCTTGGCGGCGGTTTTGTTGAGATCAATTTCTGGGGAATGGTTTGGGATATCACCAAAATTGTGGTGCTGCCTATCGGCGGAGGCTTGTTATTCCATTATCTGGTTAGGGGAAAATTTGGATGGCTGGACAAAGCAATGCCAATTCTTTCCATGGCAGGAATTGTATTGATCATTACTGTTATTACCGCTGCTGGCAGGGATAATCTTTTGAAAGTTGGAGGATTGCTGATCGTTGCTACATTCATTCATAACATTTCCGGATATTTTCTCGGTTACTGGTCTGGCCGAATTTTAAAATTCCAGGAACGGGATTGCCGAACGATTGCATTGGAAGTTGGAATGCAAAATGCGGGATTGGCATCCGGACTCGCGCTGGCAATGGGTAAACTGGCAACTGCAGGATTAGCGCCGGCAATCTTTGGTCCTGTAATGAATATCACTGGCTCCTCGTTAGCCAGTTGGTGGCATAATCATTTACCGGACGATGCAAAGCCATCTACAGTCGAACCATCCATTGCTCAATTAAAGGAATAGTTTTATTCATCATTAAAACCTAAAAAAGTGCCAAGCTTATCAAAAATATTATTACCGCTATTGCTGCTGTTTTATTTTAATGCCAATGCCCAGCAAATTCAAATTTCAAAGGAACAATTAATGGCACTTACACCTGAATGGAAAGGCGAACGTTTCCCGGATGGAAGGCCCAAGGCACCCGATAGTTTGCTTGATCGTTTGAAAAATGTGACGCTTGAGGAAGCGTGGGCAGTATTGCGCAATGAGAATTACAAATTTCAATACGAAGATGGATGGCAGGTGATCAATCCCGATAGCGTATTAGTTGGTCGTGCGGTGACTGCTACCTTTATGCCCGGACGTCCTGATATTCACCGTGCCATTGACAGTTTTGGGCATTCAAAAGGAGGAAGAATAAAATCTCAAAATTCCTGGCCGCTTGACCTTCTTGTAAAGCGAGATGTATATGTAGCCGATCAGTTTGGTGCGCATAATGATGGGCCAACGATCGGTGATAATCTTGGCAATTCAATTTTTGCAAAGACAGGGAATGGAATCGTCTATGACGGAGCTGTCAGGGATATCAATGGATTAAAGGATTTGAAATCCTTTACGTCCTTTTTCCGTACCTACCACCCATCACATCATCTCAATAATCCAGCCGGCCAGCTAAATACGACGCTTGTTGCCATTAATCAACCTACAAGAATTGGCGATGCCACCGTGATGCCCGGTGATGTTGTGTTAGGGAGAGATGGTGGTGTTCTTTTCATACCTCCGCATCTATTGGAAAGGGTGGTAAAAACTTCTGAGATTGTGCGTCTGCGAGATATGTTCGGGCATCAGCGGTTACGTGAAGGAAAATATACTCCAGGTCAAATAGATAACAGGTGGAGTGATGAAATTGAAAGAGATTTTTCGAAATGGCTAAATGAGCATATCGACAAACTTCCTGTTCCACGCTCGCAAATACAGGAGTATCTGAAGGGAAGGACATGGTAGTCAATAATCAATAAAACAGTTTACAATGAATTCCAGAAGATCATTTATAGCAAAGGCAGCGATTGCAACAGCGATGACGCCACTCGTATCCTTGTCAGGCTTTGGAAGAACTTATGAAGATGCCATTGAAAAGACGCCTAAATCCTCAGCTCCAAGTGATTTAAAGATCACTGATATAAAATGTGGTTATTTACGGGGGAGCGTCTTTGTAAAGATTTTCACTAACCAGGATATTTATGGCTGTGGAGAAGGTGTTGATGCGATACCCGGGACTTATCACCTGGTAAAAAACTTTGGCAACAGGATAAAGAATCAAAATCCATTGAATGTTCATCGCATCTTTGAATTCATCAGGAGATCTGGTTTTTTCCAGGGAGCTCAATCGGGAATGTATATTGCGGTTTTGTCTGCGATCGAAACCGCTCTATGGGATATCGCTGGTAAAGCATTAAACCTACCCGTCTACCAATTATTAGGCGGCAAGTTCCGTGATAAGGTAAGAGTGTATTGTGATACGGCATTGTATCAACGGAATCTCCCCCAACCAAAAGATTTTGCTGAAGCTGCGAAAAAATCAAGGGATATGGGTTTTAATGCGATTAAGTTTGATCTTGACCAGGCTAATGATCCCAATAAATACGATGCTTTTAACTGGACTGCAAGTCCCGGAGAGTTGCAAAGAATGTTCGACCAAATTGCAGCAGCGCGCGAAGCAGTTGGACCGAAGATCGATATCTGCGTGGACATGCACGGAAGATATGATGCAGTAACCGCGCAGGCCATTTCCAAACGTCTGGAGCCACTTAACCTGATGTGGCTGGAAGAACCTATACCTGCCGAGAACGTGGAGGCATATAAATTAATTACTGAATCAACCAGCACGCCAATATGCGCAGGTGAAAATCATTATCTCGCACATGGGTTCCGGAGAATGTTGGAAATCGGTGCAGTAGATATTGTCATGCCTGATCTGCAAAAAGCCGGTGGGTTGGGAGAAGGACAGCGTATCGCAAACCTCGCAAACCTGTATTATACACCATTTGCGCCACATATGGTGGCATCCTTTCTTGGAGCAATGGCATCGGCTCATGTTTGTGCATCGGTTCCTAATTTCCTGATATTAGAATGGCAATCCTATTTTCATACAGATCCCATGTTTAAGGAAATAGTTAAGTATGATGGCGAATGGGTAAAGGATAGCTTTATTACCGTTTCTGAAAAGCCTGGAATCGGCGTAGATATTAATGAAGAAGCAATGAAGAAGTATGCAGTGCCGGGAGTGCCTTTCTTTGAATAATGAGTAAAATGGAAGTCATCTTTCTGTATGACCACTTAATACAGGGTTTACAGAAACCAACGTTTTCCGGGTTCTAATAGAGCCATACACTTTACAGCAGCGAAAATACTTTTTCCTTCGTGAGGGGTTTTTCGATATAGTCTACAACATTCTTGTTTTCCAGTCGCCCTTTGTTTATCATTGTTGTCGATAGACGATGAAAGCATATAAATCTTAAAACGGTTTTTAATTTTTTCGTCCAGTTTATCAAAATGTTCAACAAAATCCCAACCGGACCAGATGGGCATGTTGATATCAAGCAATAGGATGTTCATACTATTATTGCCTTCATCGGTTGCACTTATGTGATCAAATGCTTTAAGCGGGTCCGTAAAGGCAAGAAAATTGGCATCAGAGACCTCATCTCTAATGGCTAAATCGCATAATAAGTTATTGACCGGGTCATTATCGACTACAATAAATCTTGATGGCATCATTGTAACAGGTCTTATCATTAATTAAATTCAATTCTGAATTGCGTACCTACATTTACCTCGCTGCTGATACTGATTTTTCCACCCATGGATTCTACTTGTGTTTTCACCATGTACAATCCCATTCCTTTTCCATCGGCTTTGTCTGTATGGAAGCGTTTATACAATCCAAATACATGATCCCCTACTGTTGAAAGGTCAATTCCAATTCCGTTGTCTTCAAATAACAATATGGTTTTGCCATTTATTTTCCGACTGGTGATTTTTATCATCGGAGGCACATTTGGTTGCCTGTATTTTAAGCTATTGGAAATAAGGTTAAAGAAAATACTGTGTAAGTAGCTTTTGATGGTGACGATTTCTTCAACTTCTGTGAAATTCCACAAGATGACTGCATTTTCATTCTCGATCATTTTTTCAATACTCAATTGAATATCTGAAGCGAACTTTGTAAAGTTAATCAACTGCTTACTTTCGTCAACCTTTTGCCTTATTTTCAAAATATCGTTCAGATCCCTGATCACTTCATCCAATTTAGTAACTGAAGTGGAGAGGCCCGCGCCAATCTGGTTTCTTAAATCCTCCGGAAGGCCGGATTGCTGGAGCCGGTAAGAAAGACCCATAATATTTGCTACGGGGGCACGCAGGTTGTGGGAAATGATGTAGGTAAATTGTTCCAGGTCTTTATTACGCTGAATTAAGTCGGTGGTCATTTTTTCCTTTTGTTCATTCTGAAACAGCAGTTCCTCGTTGGCGATAATTAATTCAGCGGCGCGTTTTTCTTTCTCCTGGTTTTGAAACAGGAGCTCTTTATTTGCTATCACTAATTCTTCATCTCTTTTTTCCCTTTCCGAATTTTGAAAAACGAGTTCTTTGTTGGCAATGATCAGCTCCGCTGCACGTTTTTCTTTTTCTTCATTCTGAAATATGAGTTCTTTGTTAGCAATCACCAGCTCCGCTGCACGTTTTTCTTTCTCTTCATTCTGAAATATGAGTTCTTTATTAGCGATCACCAGCTCCGCTGCACGTTTTTCTTTTTCTTCATTCTGAAATATGAGTTCTTTATTAGCGATTACTAATTCTTCTGCACGTTTCTCTTTTTCCGCATTTTGAAACAGCAGTTCTTCATTGGCAATGGCTAACTCAGCTGCTCTTTGCTTTTTTTCTTCCTTCTGAAATGCAAGTTCCTTGTTAACATTGATTAACTCGTCAGACTTACTAATGTTGTCCATAATGCAGGTTTGTATTAAAGCTAACATTTAAAAACTGCTATAGCTATTAAAATAGAAATAAAGGCCCTTTGGTGCACAAGTGAGACAGTTTACTGACTAATCCACATTGGAAACATATTCAAGCCGATGGATTGGGCCCTTAACCTTGTTCCGCCATCATAGAAACCCGCATACAGTGAAGCGATATTGTCATCTTATCATCTGCTCAAACCACCTATACATTTCCCCTGTAATCAGTCAAAATTGTGAGAACAAAAAGCTACATTCAGGTAATATAATTTGCTGCCCTGACTTCTGCATTGATCCTTTATTGTTCAATGAAAAAAAACTGGTTATGTTCACAAACTTCTACAAGATCGTTTTTCGCAACATGTGGCGTCACAAGGGCTACACTTTGTTGAATATTTTAGGAATGGCTGTAGGACTGGCGGCGATTGTATGGGGATTTCAAACCTATCGCTACAGTTTCAGCTTTGATGATTTTCACCAGGATCAGGTGAATGTTTACCGCGCTTTAACCTTTCAGTCCGGTGCAAATGGTGCCAGGGGAATTTTTCCAATGGCTGCTGTAAAGCAGGCTAAGGCTGAATTTTCAGGGATCGCTGAAGCAGTTCGTTATGATGGTCGTGGATTGAGTGTGAGATATGATAAAAGTGAACCCTTTGCCGAGCAGGCACATTTTACCGACCCGGCATTTTTTGATTTGTTCAATTTCCCTGTTGTTGCGGGTTCCAGTAATATAACAGATAAGAATGTTGTGCTGATAACAGAAACTATTGCAAAGAAATATTTTGGTAAACAGGACCCTTTGGGAAAAACCTTACTCTTTTATTCAGGGGAAAAATATGAGATGCCGCTTACCGTAACCGGCGTGTTAAAAGACATTCCCATGAACTCGACAATCAAGTTTGGATTCATCACGAATTTTGAAAATTATTTACAAGGAGATGGATCGAAGATTGCCCTTGATAACTGGTCCTGGATGCTGGATGCGGCGTTTTTCAAAATACCGAATAAAGCTGATGTCCCGCTAATTGCAAAATCATTGGAAAAATATTTGCCGGTACAGAATAAGGCAAGAATGGATTGGAAGGCTTCGGGCTTTAAACTTGTTTCACTGCACGATATCGCAATTGGTGGTGATATTTCCAATAATAGTTTGTGGGAGCGTCCCGAGGATTCGGCAGCTTATGGCCCTTTTGTTCTGGCTATTTTGATTTTTCTTTCTGCCTGTCTGAATTTTTCAAATACTACCGTTTCGCTTGCTGGCAGAAGACTCAAAGAAATCGGAATGCGCAAAGTTATGGGCAGTTCACAACGGCAATTGATCATGCAACTATTATTAGAGTGCTGCTTTATTGTGATTATTGCTGCATTACTTTCCGTAGTATTAAATGCTTTTTGGTTACCCACATTCAATCAAATGTTCGGTGCTGTTAAAGTGGTCGCAGATTATTTCAACGATCTTACCCTCTTGTTGTTTATTATCGCTGCAGTATTATTAACCACGTTGATTGCCGGTTTCTATCCTGCCTTTTATATCAGCCGGTTTAATCCTACATCAATTTTTCGTGGCAGTGTAAAATTTGGCGGCACAAACCTATTTTCAAGGATCATGCTGGGTCTTCAATTGTCTATTGCCATCATTACCGTGATCGCTGGATTTGGTTTTGCGCGAAATTCTGAATTTCAAAAAAATTATGATTACGGATATAATATAGAAAATATAGTTGGTGTTGTAATGACCGACACCACTGCATTTCCGGCGCTTAGAAATGAAATGGAGGCAGTTCCACAGGTAACTTCCCTGGCCGGTACCAGGAGTCATATTGGATATGGTTACCGGAATGTGATAGCAGAATCAGAGCAAAAGAAAAGCGAAACTAACTTTTTGGAGGTTGGCCGGGATTATATAAAAACTATGAACCTAAAGTTGGCCGAAGGAAGGGAGTTTGATTCACAGATGGAAGGCGACTTTACCAGTTCGATCCTGGTTACACAAAATTTCGCTGCAAATTTTGGTTGGAATGACAAGCAGGCATTGGGCAGGAAAATTTTCATTGACAGTATACATTATTCTGTTGTTGGTGTGCTGAAAGATTTCCAGCTTGATGAACTATTTAATCCCAAGGAACCGGTTGTTGTGAAACTGGGAAAAGAAAACCGGTTCCAGTATCTCGTTATGCAGACTAAGGTCCAGGACGTGGAGCTTGTTTACGCAAAAGCAAGAGATGCATGGAAGAAGATATTGCCGATGAAACCCTTCACTGGTTTTTATCAAAATGAGATAAAAAATGAAGCCTACAAGACGACAAATAATATTGCAAAGATTTTTTTCTGGTTTGCCATCATATCGATAATACTAACTGCCAGTGGATTGTTTTCGCTGGTTTCTCTTACGGTAATGAAAAGAATGAAAGAGATCGCATTGAGGAAAGTAGCCGGGGCAAGAGCCGGGCATATACTTATTTTGGTCAACCGTGGTTATTTATTAGTCTTTCTGACAGGTGCCGCAGTGGGCTGTTATGGCGGCTATGCGCTGACAAAGCTTTTGCTTGATATGATATTTGGAGTGAATGCGGGTATCGCCTCATCTACATTGATGTATTCAGTTTTGGTATTATTTATTATAGCAGGGATTACTTCAGGAATTAAAGTGTGGCAGGCAACCAGGACAAACCCGGTTAAGCTTTTGCGAACGGAATAGGGAATAAGGTGTAGTTCAACTTTGGGTCAACTGATAGTTCACCGTTGATTGTATGGAAATGTAGGTTGCATGGTAATAACAGAAACAAAAATCCCCTGTGAACTATTACATTCCAGGGGATTAATTGAAGATCATTGACCTGGTTGCGGACCAGACGGGGACCATAAAATCCGGAAAAGTATCTCAAAGTCTGCCGTTATTGGCCCTCCTTAGCACATGTATCAGTTCAATTAGAATCTGTCAAGGTTCATGACCTTATTCCATGCTGCAACGAAATCCTTTATAAACTTCTCTTGTGCATCAGAACTACCATACACTTCGGCTATTGCTCTCAGTTCTGAATTAGAACCAAACACCAGGTCTGCACGTGTGGCCGTCCATTTGGGTTGGCCTGTGGACCGATCAATGCCAAGATACAACTCCCGGTCTTCAGTCATTGCTTTCCAGGCTGTACTCATATCCAGGAGGTTTACAAAAAAGTCATTGGTGAGTTGTCCTGGGCGGGTAGTAAATACACCGTGCTTGGATCCATCAAAGTTTGTGTTCAGCACACGCAACCCTCCCACAAGTACGGTCAATTCAGGCGCAGTCAATGTAAGCAATTGCGCCTTGTCAACCAGGAAGGCTTCAGTAGATCCGGGCAGTTCATGTTTGCGATAGTTACGGAAACCATCAGCCAGTGGTTCCAGGTAATTGAACGATTCAACATCGGTCTGTTCCTGGGATGCGTCCATTCTCCCAGGTGTAAATGGAACGGCGACTTCATAACCCGCATCCTTAGCTGCTTTTTCAATTGCTGCACAACCTGCCAATACAATAAGATCAGCCAGTGAAATCTTTTTACCATTTTGCTGCGAAGCGTTGAACTCCTGTTGAATGGCTTCGAGTGAATCAAGAACCTTCTTCAACTGATCCGGGTTATTCACTTCCCAATTTTTCTGTGGCGCCAGCCTGATGCGTGCACCATTGGCACCGCCACGTTTGTCGCCACCCCGGAAAGTAGATGCTGATGCCCAGGCAACAGATATGTACTCAGCATTGGTTATTCCTGAAGTCAATATTTTCGATTTCAACATCTTCACATCTTCATCATTTACCAGCGGATGATCGACAGCCGGAATCGGATCCTGCCATATCAATATTTCCTCCGGTACATCAGGGCCAAGATACCTGGCACGCGGTCCCATATCACGGTGAGTCAGTTTAAACCATGCCCGGGCGAATGCATCAGCAAAGTCTTCAGGGTTTTCAAGAAAATGCCTCGATATTTTTTCAAATCCCGGATCCATTCTCAATGAAAGGTCGGTGGTGAGCATCGTGGGGCGATGTTTTTTTGATCCATCGTAGGCATCCGGAATAATTTCTTCTGCGTTCTTTGCAATCCATTGGTGTGCTCCACCGGGGCTTTTGGTAAGCTCCCATTCAAAACCAAAAAGATTTTCAAAAAAATTATTACTCCACTGTGTGGGCGTTTTGGTCCAGGTAACTTCGATACCACTAGTAATGGTATCTGCCCCCTTCCCGGTTCCAAATTTGTTGGTCCATCCGAAGCCCTGTTCTTCTATACCTGCTGCTTCCGGTTCCTTGTCCACATGCTGCGAGGAAGCAGCTCCATGGGTTTTCCCAAAACTGTGACCACCTGCAATCAGCGCAACTGTTTCTTCATCATTCATGGCCATACGACCGAATGTATCGCGAATATCTTTTGCGGCCGCCACTGGATCGGGAATTCCATCAGGACCTTCAGGATTAACGTAGATCAGTCCCATATGCGCTGCAGCAAGCGGAGTTTCGAGTTTACGTGAATGGATCTGCCGGCCGGGATCTTCATCTGACGATACCACGCCATGTTTTTCCGGTACGCCCGGAGAGCCTATCCCATATCGCTCATTGTTTCCAAGCCAGGTATGCTCTGCACCCCAGTACACAGACTCATCCGGTTCCCAAACATCTTCGCGGCCACCGCCAAAACCAAATGTTTTAAAGCCCATGGATTCCAGGGCAACGTTACCTGCGAGGATCATCAGGTCGGCCCAGGATATCTTACTGCCATATTTTTGTTTGATGGGCCAAAGCAGCCTGCGGGCTTTGTCAAGACTTACATTGTCGGGCCAACTGTTCAATGGAGCGAAACGCTGAAGTCCCTGCCCCCCGCCACCGCGGCCATCATGCACGCGATAGGTACCTGCACTATGCCATGCCATCCGTATAAACAGGCCACCGTAATGTCCGAAGTCTGCCGGCCACCAGTCCTGTGAATCAGTCATCAATTCATGGAGGTCTTTTTTTAATGCATCGAAGTCAAGGCTTTTGAACGCTTCTGCATAGTTAAAGTCCTTGTTCATCGGGTTCGACAATGAAGAGTGTTGCCGAAGGACACTTATCTTCAACTGGTTGGGCCACCAGTCGCGATTGCGGGTACCTCCGCCAGCGGCTGCATAACTAATATTGCCATTGTGAAAGGGGCATTTGCCAATGTCTTTTGATTCTTTTTCCATCGTCAGGAGATTATTTGTTAAACTAATTTTTATGAGCAGATATGCTGTGCGTTTGCCGCGCCAAAGTAGTGAAAACGGACAAATTAATATTATCGATTAATTCTATATTTTGATAGATAATATCTATAATGACAATGTGATAGCACTTATAGTTAACGGTTAGAAAGTGTACATGTGCTATTGAATATTAATGTGCGGACTCTTTGACCAAAAATTTCGCCACTTATATCATGAAAATTTTTAAAGTTAGTGCCTATATACAAAATAAATATCGTTGCGGAATTTGCATTTTTATGAGGTAAGTAAAGGTTTCTTTATAATATCAGAAACCACTTAATCCGGATTTGAACTGACCTGTTACGATTTTACCTGGATTAAGAGGGGCTGTGAAATGATTTGAATGCAAAACTGCGAAGAAGGTGTTAACCGATGGGCGCTTCAATTTGTTATCCGGGCAGAGCAAACTTTGGTCAATAGAACAAAAAGGGACCAGGACGGAATAGTGATCAACGAAAAGACATGGAAGGAAGTTCAGGAATTAGCTGGATCCAAAGATATCAGAACTGTTTTTACCCAAAAATATTTATAACAAATTACGTAAGAAGAAAAGCTGCTGAGCGGTTAACTTACAGCAGCTTAAATATCAAACCAAAATCCTCTATGGCAAGGTCAAAGACCTGCGATTACATTTTATAGTCGAATGCTAGGATTTTTCCATTTTCTTCATCATCTCTTCCTTTAGTTGTTTATACTTGGTTTGTTGTTCCGGAGTAAGGAACTCAAATAATTTGGATTCTTTTTCTTTTTTTAAAACCATTAATTTTTCTTTTTGAGCTTCCTTTGTCAGGCTTGCGTCTGATTTAATGGCTTCCATTTTGGGTCCATACTCTTTGCCCAGTGCATCATACTTTGCTATTTGGTCTGGGTTGAGCTTCAATTCTTCTTTCACTTTTTTGTCCCATTCTTCTTTTTGCGCGTCTTTGGATTTGTCCTGTGCAAATGAGGTCGTTCCTACTAAGCCACCAATTGCCAGTAAAAGCAGTAACTTTTTCATACTTTGACATTTAATAGTTAAAAAATAAAGATTGGTAAGTTGACGCCGTGGGTGATATAACATAGTAAGGCACAACTACTATGCCATTTCCTGGCTTCCCTGGATACTGCCTGCCTGGATCTTAAGGATTAACTGATAGGGCGCTGTTTAATATGCGTTAAATTCAATAGATGGCATTAGCGCCTGCTGTTTGATCAGGCGTTTCCACGCATATGGACAGTGCGTCTAAAATGCTTTCAACAGTAGTAGTGAACATATTCCCTAAAAAAAACAGTGAGTGATCTCTTTTTGATCCTTTATACAAAATGTTCACATTACCCCATGACTTACCGGCGATGTACTATTTATGAAATGTTCGAATTTTGCGGCGGAGCAGTCGGAAACTTACAAATAAAAAGCCCATCAAAGTTTCAGCTTTGATGGGCGATTGCGGACCGGACGGGACTCGAACCCGCGACCTCCGCCGTGACAGGGCGGCATTCTAACCAACTGAACTACCGATCCATTCAGTTTTGGGAGGGCAAAAATAAGGCTTTTTCGATCTTATCCAAGCAAAAATTAAAAAACCCCGGCGGAATTTGATGCCCACCACCTGGAACTAAAGCCTGACCGCAATTACAGCGGATGTAGAGACCCCCTACAACAAGAAAAACGATCCGGGAAATCATCAATTCCGCCGGATCGTTCATCAGTATTTGTATTCGGACAATTACTGCCAGAAAACAACGCCTATCGTGAATCCGATATTTTTAAAACTGTCGCTGTCAATCAGGTCTGTCTTATTGGTCGCATAGCTATAGCTGACCGCTGCATGAAATCCCCACTGGTTGAGCGAACCGGTCTTTATAAAAGTGCCCAGTTCAGGCCTGGCCACAAAACCCCATCCGTTGTCTTCAGATACATACACGTTATAATACAGCGACTGCTCCAGATACTGTGCGCCCAACGCTATCCCTGCATAAGGCCTGAACAGCCTGGTATCGGCAAAATAGTAATGTGCCGTGGCAGTTATGGGCAACTGGTAAACCTGTGCTACAAAATCACTGGTGACCGCACTGTTTCCGTCAGGCTTGGTGAAAGTCTGCCTGGGAAGATATTCTTCATAAGTGGTCCAGTTCAGTGCAACGCCCGCAGAAAATTTCTTATTGAAAAAGTGACGGTATTCCATCTTGCCGCCCGCCAGTGCGGTCTTGTTGATATAATCGCTATTGTTCGGAATATTGATCTCCCACCCTATTCCGAATAAATTGGATTGGGCAAATCCCGCAAGGGAGAATATGGTTACCAGTGATAATGTTATCAGTAATTTTTTCATGGTGTTAAGTTTTGTCCTCCATTAATTGGTTCTGAGATAAGGTGACTGTTCAAAGGCCTGGTTGATGGCTTGCACACCTAATTGTACATCATTGGCGGTATTGCCAAGTCCGCCCGACATTACCGAACCCCATGGAACATATAATTTCTCATTGATATTCGCATTTTTCAGGTCAATGCAATCCAACATGATCGTTCCTGTGGGAATAGTATACACAACGCCACCACCATACCATGGATAGTAAGGCGGATAACCGCAGTAACCCCAATAGCAGCCACCCCAGTATCCCCACCACCATCCGGGGTAGATCACACCAACATTTAGATCCTTGACAACGGTTAAAGCCCAGTCCCAGATCCGGACTGTTTTGACTGCTGGCCACGAAGGTATAACCCCGTGAAGCCATGTTCGTCTTTACAGCGTCTACCAGTTGTTTTGCCGCAGCATCGGTCAGTAAGCTGTCATTGGGATTGGTCGATTTTAAGGCAACTGTGTCTGAAATGTAGAAGGTCTTATAACTCGCAAAGTCGGCATCCGGTTGCCGGGAAGTCTGCACCACAAAATTGTTTGACAGCGGTGCCGTATCCGGACTTTTCCGGCAGGCAAATAAGCACAGGAAAACAATTGGCATTAACAACAGCGTCTTTTTCATCTCAGAATTTTTGGTCAGCAAATGGTTATATATTGAGTGTAAAAATATTCAACAAAGGCCAAAATTAATTGAAGACAGAAATCATTTTACTGTTAAATGATCCATAATTATCCTGTAGGTTCATATGTTGACATATAAACATCATTCTTTACTTTGGTAAAGTTCACAGACAGACAATTTCCCTGTAAATAATTGTGGAAGTATGGTTCAGAGTTCCCAACCAACGGAAAAATTAAGCACATAGTCGGTCTCTTTTCCAACAACAGCCGGTCTGTTATCATAGTTAAGAGTGACTCCAAACCTAACATAGAAATCCCTGGGCAGGTCATATTTCAGGTCCAGTTTAAGATCCGAACGCCATCTGCCGCTTTCGGTAAAACTGGGATATACGAAAATGCTATTGAAAAGGCTAAGGTCACCGATATCAAAAAGGTTTAACTCCGATCCCACGAACCCCTCTACACTGGACCGTGATTCAGTGGTATTTGAAAAATTCTCATTATTCAAAGAAATACCACCCAGCGCTTTCCAATAGTGTTTGTTGGTATGGATCAGAAATTTACCGATCCCCAACTTTGAGGTGGTACGAAGTTCCAACGCCTGTTCAGTATTGGTCAGAAAGTTAATGCTCGCACCAACGAGCCAATCCCGGGGAAGGAAATAGTTGAATGCCAGGTTTACTTCCTGGCGGTTTGTTGCTTCTACACTATCCTGTTTGCTCCTCAATGCGTCATAATAAAAATCACCCTGCCATTTATCAGCAAGATATCCTAGTTTAGTACGACCACTGAATTGCCGCAGGTTATTGGCCTTGGTAAGTGACAGGCCAATATCAATATTTGCATATGCCCGGCTCCAGAACTTGGATGACAGTCCCTTCAGATAAACGATATCCGATAGACTGGCTTCGATGGTCTCCTCTTCTTTACCCGTGGTTCGCTGACCCTTCAATATTACTTTTCCAGAATCCCCCATGGATTGTATAATACCATTAAACCGCAATCCATCCTTAAGGGTGATTAAAAACCTGGTTCCGGCATTAATGGATTTAACATCACTCCATTCAATATTAAAGTCGTTTTCCGAATAGTCTGTTTCAATAATAATTACACCTTTGTCCAGGCTCTTGATTTCACCGATGATGCTGTTACCATTTTTAAAACCCAGTGTATCCTTATTGGACTGGCAATAACTGATACCTGGTATAATCAATAGAAAAATTATTTCGGCGATCTTAGTAAAACTTTTGTTCATGTTCAACAGATTTTAAGGCAAGTTTGCCATCGACACATGCCCTTGCCTATCTATTAAAAATAACATCAATGATAACACCGTAAAAAAATATACAGTCTTAATTTACTCGTCCTTTAATTCATAGTTCTGTAATACCTGATAAAGATATGATCAGCAAAAATTTTTACTGCGATAATTATTCAGACTTCCTTGTTGAACTAAGCCTTTTGATCAAAGACTTTATTGACTAATCCCGCCAGTACTGCTCCAATAATGGGGGCTACCCAGAACATCCATAGCTGGCTTATGGCCCATGAACCTGCGAAAATCGCCTGCCCCGTACTCCTGGCAGGATTAACAGAGGTATTGGTAACGGGAATGCTGACCAGGTGAATCAGGGTAAGTCCCAGCCCTATTGCAATCGGCGCAAAGCCAACAGGTGCTTTGGCACTGGTGGAACCAAGTATAATGATCAGGAAGAAAAATGTCATCACCACCTCGGTAAGAAACCCTGATGTCAGGGAATACTTGCCGGGAGAATGCTCACCGTAACCATTAGCCGCAAATCCCGCTTCGGTAGTAAAATCTGCATTTCCGCTGGCGATAAGGTACAGAACACCGGCAGCTGCAATAGCACCGATTACCTGTGCCGCGATATAACCCGGCAATTCTGAAGCATTCATCCGTCCGGCTACCACCAGTCCGATCGAAACAGCGGGATTAAAATGACCGCCTGAAATATGTCCCACCGTATATGCCATGGTCAGTACTGTTAAACCGAAAGCCAGTGACACCCCCAGGAGGCCAATGCCTACGGAAGGAAATGCTGCCGCGATAACTGCGCTGCCGCAACCGCAAAGAACTAACCAGAAAGTACCAAAGAATTCTGCTAATAGTTTTGGAAATGCCATAACAAAAATGTTAAATGAAAGAGTTTGGAAATATGCGGAAAAGGTATATAATTTTTGTTTACAGTTAAGGTGGAATTGCCATTCTGTTATGATTTCATACAAGAATTAGTATCCCGTTACCCGAAAAATATCATTCAAAACGTTTCTCTACCAAATTGCTGAGTCTTCGTGGTGCCACTTCAATATAGCCCAGCGTTAATGCATCCAGCAGCATTTCTTTCCTGACGGTGGCCAGTTCCACGTATATCCATCCATGCAGTCCCCATTTTCCCGGCACCGGGTAAAGGACTGATTTGTCGAAGGTGCACAACACATCCTGGTCGCGGACCGATAATTTGATACACACCCTTTTGTTTTTCTCGTCATAGGTTGCCAGTATTTTATTGGCTACCCTAAATGAAGTTTTTTCAAAATGCGGCAGTTCCTTCACTTCCGGAAATGAAAGAACTATCTTCCTGAATACTGAATATGTCACCATCACTTCACTATTTTATCTGGACGTATACCCGTTTTATCACCCATCTCTGCGCACCCATATTTGTTTTTCCTGCCGGCACGTCAGTGTACCTGTACTGCAAGAAACAAAATAATTCTATTTCATATAAATATTTATGGAGACCCGGTGCCCTGGTCACCACAAAAAAATGGCGTCTATTCTTTCCTTTCCTTTATGAATATCACCAAGTATCCGCCTTCTCTCCTGTTCTGCCTGTTCACCCTCGGCACCATGTTTATTATACTTGGGGTGATCGAAAAGGCAGGGCCGCGTCTCACCGGGTTTTTCTCTGTTTATGGCCGGGTACCGATGTTTTATTTTATTGTCCATTTTTACCTTATCCATATCCTGCTCATTATCCTGCTGCTGGTACAGGGGATTTCCTGGAATGAAATGGATTTTTCTTCGGCTACTTTCGGCAGGCCCAAGGGAGTGGTTACGGGGTGGATTCGCGATGATTTATGTTTGCCTGGACATTTGTGGTATTAATCTTGTACAGACCCTGCCTTTGGTTCGGCAGGATGAAACAGACGCACAGTTAATGGTGGCTGAAGTATATTTAATGTAAGTACCGCGTAACCCAATGCAGCATAATTCATCACACCCTGGCATAAATAACAGCAGATGAAAACAAAAAGGCTTGTATTTACAAATCTTATCTTCCTGCTATTTGCATTGCTTTTACTGGTGACGAGTTTATTATCCTACCAGCGCATCAGTAAACAGGCGGAAGCATCTGAATGGGTAGATCATACTTACCGTGTCAAAATTTACCTGTCAGATGCCGTCAGTACATTATATAAAGCTGAATCGGCACAACGGGGATATTTACTCACCAGGGACCGTGATTTATTCCGCCAGTTTACGGAAGCAAAGGCGGCCATACCAAAGATCCTTTCTTCCCTTGATACCGTTATCATCGATAACAGGGTCCAAATCGACAACCTGGCGGTTACGAAAAGATCTTTTCCTGTTGAGGATCGAACGCCTTGATACAGTTGTTTATGGAATAGACAGGACTATCTGCCGAAAAGATGGATTCTGTTTTTATGGCCGGAAAAAAACTAACGGACGCCATTAACCGAAATGTGACCATGATGACCCGGTTGGAAGATATGCTGCTCCGACAGAGATTATTGGAAAGAAATAATGAAGAACAGAAGTCGGCCACTTTTATTTTAATATTTTCCATTCTTTCCATCAGTGTTTTATTGTACACTTTTTTAAGGCTGAGGAAGGAAAGCCGGCTGCTTAATGCTTCCATCATTGACAACAACATGCTTGAAGCCATTGTATCAGACAGGACAGCGGAGATCAGCTCGGTGAATGAAAAACTGAACAGGCAGAATGAAGAACTGGCCAAAAAAAATGACGAACTGAATTCATTTACATTCATAGCCAGCCATGACCTTAAAGAGCCCCTTCGGAAGATTGAGATGTATGGAGGTAAACTCCAAAAGGAAGAAACGCTGCGCTTATCAGATAATGGGAAAGTCTTTCTGGGTAAAATCACTGACAGCATCCAGCGGATGAAAAATCTTATAGATTCGATCTTCTCCTACGCCCAGGTGGAACAGGATATTGAGAGGGAGCCCGTTAACCTGTCGGATTCACTTGCCCAGGCCCTTAACACCCTTTCGGAAACGATAGAGGAAAAGAATGCCGTCATTCACTGTGATGAACTGCCGACCATCCTGGCGGTTCCCGAACAAATGGAGCAGCTTTTTACCAATTTGATCAGCAACGCGCTGAAATATGCACAGAAAGACATTGCACCCGTCATCCATATCTCCGCTAAAAAAATGATAAACGACCATTGGAAAATCATTGTCGGGGATAATGGAGTGGGGTTTGATGAAAAGTACAAAGAAAAAATCTTCCAGATCTTTCAAAGGGCACATTCCAAAACTCAATACCCCGGAACAGGGATCGGCCTGGCTATTTGCCGGAAGATTGTCGAAAACCATCACGGGTCCATAACCGCGGAATCCTCACCTGATAAAGGGGCAGTTTTTACGATAATAATTCCCGAAAAATTCAAATAAAGGATAACTTTGACACATACTTCCTCAAATATGCTGAATCCTCAAAAGATTTTGATTGTAGATGATGACCAGGACGACCAGGAGATATTATTGGAGGCCATCCGTGAACTGTACCCGCAGTCAGACAACGTCGCAAAGAATGACGGTGCCGAGGCTTTACAATATATAGAGCAGAATCCTCCTCCCCCCTCCATTATATTTCTTGACCTGAACATGCCACTGGTCAATGGTTTTGAATTTTTGACCAGGTACCAGAAAAAACCGGGCTACGATAAGAGCCGGGTAATCATTTATACCACTTCATCCCATCCGCGCGACAAGAAAATCTCCAAAGAGCTTGGAGCGGCAGAATATATCACCAAGGTAGCCGACATCGACGTCCTTAAAGAAAAGATCCAGCAGGCTGTTGAGAATGTCCTGATCTGAGCATTTATCCATAAATGGCACCAGTTTTTTGCCCTGACTGATACAGTCGCTATTTTATGGAAAACAACTATCCTCCCAACGGAGACCTCACCTCGGGTGAACACATACCCTATTGGATTGATTCTGTTACACCACTTGCATTTACACCTCTTGAACAGCCCATGCAGACCGATGTATTGGTTGTGGGAGGCGGCATTTCCGGGCTTTCCACCGCATACAGCCTGGTTAAAAAGGGAAAGAAAGTGATATTGGTGGAGGATGGACTGATCGGCAGCGGGGAAACTGGCAGAACCACGGCCCATCTTACCTGTGCACTGGATGACCGCTATTTTGAAATCGAAAAAACTTTTGGTGAAAAAGGCAGCCGTCATGCTGCAGAAAGCCATTCCATGGCCATTGACTGGATAGAAAAAACCATCACGGAAGAAGGTATCAGTTGTGATTTTGAGCGGCTCGATGGCTATTTATTTCTCCATCCTTCAGACAATAAAAACAACCTTGAAAAAGAATGGGTAGCTACTAAAAAAGCGGGACTTCCTACTGAATGGCAGACGCATGTCCCGGGAATTGCCGCAGAGAACGGTCCGTCGATACGCTTCCCCAACCAGGCCCAGTTTCACATTATGAAATACCTGCATGGCCTCGCGGGGGCTATAACAAGGATGGGCGGACAGATATACACCAGGACAAAGGCAACCGATATCAATGACAAGGGAGCAAAATGTAATGGCCACCAGGTTTCGGCCAGCCATATTGTGGTGGCCACTAATTCCCCGGTCAACGACTATATCGCCATGCACACCAAACAGTTTCCCTATAGAACTTATGTCACCGCATTTACCATTCCCAAAAACCGTGTTCCGCATGCGCTTTGGTGGGATACGGGTGACCAGGATTCAAAATGGGTCACTGCGCCTTATCACTATGTAAGGTGCCAGCCATACAACAATATGTATGATCTGCTGATTTCCGGTGGTGAAGACCATAAAACCGGGCAGGCAGATGATGAAAATATTCCCGAAGAAAAAAGGTATGATGCACTGGCCGCCTGGACAAGAAAACACTTTCCGATTGCCGGAGAGATTTCTTATATGTGGTCCGGACAGGTACTGGAGCCTGTTGATTTTATGGCATTCATCGGCCTCAACCCGGGCGATAAAAATATTTACATTATTACTGCTGATTCCGGCAATGGCATGACACACGGCACGATTGGCGGAATGATTATCAGTGACATGATTTTCGGCAATGAAAATCCCTGGACAGAATTATATTCCCCGAAACGCACACCGATCAAAAAACCCGGGATTTATCTCTCCGAAATTTTCAATATGGCAAAGCAGTATGCAGATTTTCTTTTGCCTGCAGATATTAAAAATATACAGGAGCTTCCATTGGGCGAAGGTGCGATACTGGGAAAAGGAATGAAAAAAATCGCCGTCTATAAAAATGAAGAAGGAAAGGTCAGTTCGTTCAATGCCGTATGCCCGCATCTTGGCTGCATTGTGCAATGGAATGCTGATGAAAAATCGTTTGATTGTCCCTGTCATGGTTCACGGTTCACCACTAACGGCGATGTCATCAATGGCCCCGCAGTATCGGGGTTGGAAAAAATATCGGTGTGAAATGTGCATTTACAAAAATTAAAAGGTCCCGCTTTCAGCGGGACCTTGTGTATTAATGTTCGGGGAACAAAACATTCTCCTGATGCTCCATTCACAATTCGTTCTTGCCTTTAACGAGTGGCAGAAATCTGTCCCCTGATTTCCCCATTTGGATTTTCCTCAGTCTTAAAGAGGTAATACCATGATCCTGCAACCAGCTGAGTTGCCTGGTCACTGGAAAGCGTAATGGTGTCAGAAATTGACCCTGTAGCGGTAAATGTGGAATCGAATGCCCATGAGGTATCAACTGCCGTACCTACTGTACCTACAGCTCCGTTATAAATACCACCCGCGATTGGAGCGCCGGTTAGACCTGACCAGTTGGTGGTATAAATGAACTGGCCGTTAGCAGGATTATAGTTACCGGTAATGGTCCCTGTACCTGTTGCAGAGGTATCTGCACCTACACCAACCTGTCTGGCATCAGCATTACCACTAATGGCATAGGGGGTGTTATCAACCTGTGGTGTGTTATCGTCATCATCCTTATCACAACTCACCACAACAAAAGACAGAAACAAGGCCGACACAATTCCTGTGAGAATCTTTTTAGTCAAAGATTTTCCTGTTTTCATAATCATCACATTTTTAGTTTTATTTAATTGGATTTCAACCATGGGCAGTACCAATGGTATGCCAAAGGAGAATTACAAAAAGATTTTAACAAGATGCGTTGAAAGCAATTTCTCACTTAACCTGTTTTGTAGAAAAATTCACCGCACTGTTATTTATTACACAATATTTTTTGACACTGGCATCAACTTATTACGGATTTGCATAATGGCAAATACTTTTACAACTGATCTGGCAGATGGCCGGACGGGCGTTTTAATGATATACCGCATCCCCGGACCGACATGGGCAATTAAATAATGCTAATGATCAAAGCTTTCCCCTTCTACTTAAAGCTTACTATACTTTTATTATTGGCAGGTCTGCTGTGTGTGCTGGTAATTTTTGCAGGAGACATTCTGATTCCCCTGTGTTATGCTTTATTGCTGGCTATTCTGCTTTTACCGATAGTACGTTTCCTGGAAAAACGAAGATTCGGCAGGGTGCCTTCCATTGCCGTAGCGTTAATTATTTCCATGCTTATACTAGGGGCAGTATGTTATTTTATCGCTTCCCAGGTACTGGGATTCACTGAAGATCTGCCTCGCATCAAGCAACAACTCAATGAGCACTATCAGACCATGCAGGTGTGGGTGAAGAATCATTTTAATATGACGATCAGGGAACAGCACAAGCTCGTTGACCAAGCCACTGACAATATCAATGAGAAAGGCACAGGATATATTGGTGCCACCTTTTTTTCCATTACCAAGTTCCTGATGGTCATGCTGCTGCTTCCCGTATATGCCTTTCTTTTTCTCTATTACCGGGACATGCTGAAAAAGTTTATACTGGATATTTTGCCTGACAAGGATGAATATAAAATTCTCGACGTCATGCAGGAATCCAAACTTATCCTTCAGCGTTACCTTTCCGGGCTGATGATAGAAATGGCCATTGTGGCATCCATAAATATTGCAGGATTCCTGATTATCGGGTTGAAATATGCCGTATTCCTGGGAATTCTTGCCGCCATACTGAATCTTATCCCATACATAGGAATGCTGATCGCCGCCATTGTATGTATGATGATTACACTGACCTCTTCCAATGAGTTGTCGGATGTGATCTGGACTGCAGTAGTACTCATCGTAGTTCAGTTTATCGACAACAATATTATCATGCCCAAAATCGTCAGCAGCAGGGTTAAGGTGAATGCACTGGTATCGATTGTGGGGGTACTCGTGGGCGGGGCACTAGCGGGCATTTCAGGAATGTTTTTATCCATACCGCTGATTGCCATTGCCAAATCAATATTTGAAAGAATAGAGCCCCTTAAACCCTGGGGAATGTTGTTGAGTGACGAGGATAACTACGACAGTAAAAATATTTCACTCTCTTCTTCTTCCCAGCTTGCTAATGATAAAAATAATAAGAACAAGTACAAAACCAATCAAAATAAAGGCTGACCAAAACCCCGCCTTAAAGATATCCCCCACGAGCTCACAACCGGAACTGACAAAGGTTAACATCAATAACAAAAGAGGAATTATAATCGTGTTCTTCATAGCTTACATTTTAACTTAACCAACGTTAAATCACATGCCATATCTGAGAATCACAAAGGGGGCTGTGGAAATTAATACACAGGCCTCTGTAACAGGCTGGCCTCATATTTAAAGGAAGTTATTGTACTGCATTTAATGACAGAACAACTTTTGTATGGAAACAATAAACAAAATAGAAGCGCTGGGCGAAGAAGCAATTAATCTTGCGGAAGCCAAACTTCATTTATGGAAATTAAAAGCCGTCGACAAAACAGCCGCTTTGGCCTCCAACGGCGCCTGGAGCGTCTGTCTTTTTATACTGGCAATACTGTTTCTGCTGATGGTTAATATCGGGCTGGCCCTATGGGTAGGCGAATTAATGGGCAAAACGTATTATGGATTTTTTATCGTATCGCTTTTTTACATTTTGCTTGCCCTTATTTTATTTGTTTTCAGGAAGCAACTGATCAAGACGCCAATGATCAATTTTATCATTAAATCATTTCTCCATGCGTAATATCACTCGTATAACGACACAGGATGAACTGACCAGGGAGATTGCTGATACCGAACTGGACATAGACCGGCAGAGGTTGTCCATAAAAAACGGATGGCATGCCTTAAAAGAAGATATGCGACCCGCTAACCTTGTGAGGGGATTATTTAGCAGGCCGTCGAACAGCCTGACAGGCAGCACAGCCCTCAGCAAAAACGGGATAAGCTCCGGCTTACCCATGATGGCTGCCAAGGTAGCCGCCGGCTTCCTGGTCAACCGGTGGATGGCCAAAAAATCCCTGGGAGCCACAAAGTTGGCGGCCGGCATGTTGTTGCAGTCCGGACTCGTAGCCCTGATTTCCAAGTGGACCTCGAGGAAATTGCAGAAGAATATCATACCGGAAAAACAGACCAGAGACGAGAGACTAGAGACGAGATAACAGGCGAGAGATGACAGACCAGAGGTGAAAAGCTGTGGATATAGTTCTACAGGGAGGGTGGAACAAGTTTTTCATATTCAACAAATATTCATCAACATTAAATATAATCACATGAACACAAACTCAAAGTTCTTACTGGGAATTATTGGTGCGGCAGTAGCGGGTGCAGCAATCGGAATGCTTATGGCACCTGAAAAAGGTAGTGATATGAGAAAGCTGATGAAGAACACTGCGAATGACTGGCTGACGGCATTTTCTGACATGTTGGCCAGTGGTAAAGGAAAAGTTGCCGATATTAAGGATAACCTGGAATCTACGGCAAACCGTTATACCGGGGCATCCAACTAAGGGGGCTTTTACTCCAGTCTTATATTCAGCATAAATAAGAAAACACTGTCGGGCAATAAGGATACTTATTTACCTGCGGTGTTTTTCTTTCTTATCTACATCAAATTACCTTATGGCAAAAGAAAATAATGATAATCGAAGGGCCTCCTTCCAGGAAGGAATGCAGGATAATACCGTTAAGCTATCCGCTGATCCAAAAATATCTGTTACCAACCAGGACAGGAAGTTGACCAATGAAGATGAACAACGTGTTCTGACGGAAGAAACGGATGAGCCGCTGATGGAATCAACCGGGGAAAATCCTGAACAAGAGGAAAAACCACGAAAAGCTGGTGATGAAATTGTAAAGACTGGTGATGCAGATGATGCGGAAACAGAAACGGACCAGCCTGATGTTGTTGAAGAATAGATTTGAGGTTTGAGGTCTATATATAAAAAGCCCGGTTATTGCTAACCGGGTTTTTATTTGCCTGAACAAGGACCTCGCCCAGAACATTTTGCATGATATAAAAAAGTTGAAAAAATGGACGGCTCTTAAGCTACTTCCATCAGTCTACTTTTCTAAATCCGCCGGAGATCAATGAAATGACAAAAAGGATCAGGAAAATATAAAAAAGTACCTTGGCGATTGAAGCCGCACCTGCTGCGATGCCTCCGAAACCAAATATTGCCGCAATTATGGCAATGACCAGGAAAGTTACTGTCCACCTTAACATAGTATATGCTTTTAAAGTGATGAATAATGAAACAGGCATTACCTGTTGTAACAGGTTACCATCGCATTAACAAGTAAAATAACATACCCGTAAGGCTGTATACATTATTCCCCACAGGTACCATTGCCTGCAACTGATTCAGCCCAAAAGTCTGCAATGCCCTTCTGTGGATTTTATTCCGCATGGATGGCAGGCCAATAATTTTTATCGTTATATGCATGATGACAAAAGATATCCTCAACCGGACGGAAACCATTATCCACAAGGAATACAGGCCTTACCACAAACTACAGGGATCGGTGGCACTGATCACGGGAGGTGACAGTGGTATCGGAAGGTCGGTGGCCGTGCTTTTCGCAAAAGAAGGCGCAGATATCGCCATCGTTTACCATGAAAGTGACGATGATGCAGAATACACACGGCAACTGGTGGAAGACGAAGAAAAAAATTGCCTGCTGTTTAAAGGCGACATCAGCGAGGAAGCTTTTTGCAAAAAGGTAGTACATGATGTACACAATACGTTCGGACGGCTGGATATCCTTGTCAATAACGCCGCCATACAGGAACCTAAGGATGATTTCATGCAGGTCGACAGTAACCAGTTCCGCCACACTTTTGAAGTGAACCTTTTTTCCTGTTATTATTTTATACACGAAGCACTCACGGTGATGGATAAGGGAAGCAGGATCATCAATACGGCTTCCGTTGTTGCATTCCGGGGACATGAACAGCTGATCGATTATTCTGCTACCAAGGGAGCCTTAGTTTCCTTTACCAGGGCACTCTCTCAACAAATGGCCACAAAAGGTATCAGGGTAAATGCCGTTGCTCCGGGGCCAATATGGACCCCGCTGATTTTTGAAACCTTTGACGAGGAACACATCAGGAATTTTGGCCAAAAAACACCGATGGAACGGGCGGGGCTCCCTTCAGAAGTTGCCCCGGCCTTCCTTTTCCTGGCATCACCCGAAGCCTCTTATATCACCGGCCAGGTCATCCATGTCAACGGTGGTGAACCCGTAGCGGGATAGTTAGCCTTTATTTTGTAGAATATATTCTACATAGTGAAGGGTAAATCGGTCAGGTTATTTAATTACATTTTTATGTTAATGTATAGATAATTAATTATCAGCACTTTAAATGAACTAGAAAAAACTGGAATTAAACTTGTCTTTATGAACGGGTAAATCTTGCCTATGCTGTTACAAAACTTGACCCAGCGCCAGCAACTGAAAATTTTACCGCAGCAGATACAGTTACTAAACATCTTTCATTTAACCACCCTTGAGCTGGAGCAGCATATTCAAATGGAACTGGAGAACAATCCGGTTCTTGAAGAAGTGTCCGATAATGATGCGGATAAATCGCAGGAAGAGGCCGTTAACGAATATGCGGACTGGGAGGAATATGCTTATGACGACATTCCTGATTACAAGACGGAATATGCGAATTATTTTCCCACGGAAAGCATGCCGGAAAAGCCTATCGCCGATGAAATAGACTTCCGCAAATCCATAAAGGAACAACTGAAGTGGCAGATCGATGACCCCGAACAATATGATATCGCCCTTTACCTTGTGGATTCACTGAACGACAGTGGTTATCTCGATATGCCACTGGAAAAAATTGCGGAAAACATTTCTTTCAGTGAGAAGAAATGGATTGAGGCCGACAGCCTTCTTCCGATACTGAAAATTATCCAGCAGATGGATCCCCCGGGGATAGGGGCCTGCAGTCTGCAGGAATCCTTTCTGCTCCAACTGGCCAGGATGGACCAGTGCGACTGGCGTGTTGCGAAAGCCACACACCTGCTAACCCATTATTACCACCAGCTGGGCAAAAAAGAACTCTCACGCATCAAACAGGATCTGCAGCTTAGTGATGAAAAACTGGAGATACTTCTTGATTTTATTGCGGGTCTCCAGTTCAGGCCTATTAACAACCAGGAACAAAGTGATGTGATAAAGCAATACATTACCCCCGATTTCATTATATCGGTTGATGAGGAGGATATTAAAATAAGCCTTTACAAACAGAGAGCCCATACCCTTTTCATAAACAACTCATGGGTCGACAGCATCCAGAACCAGATGCGAAGCAAGGATAAGAGCGGTAAAGTATACCTGCAGAATAAACTGCGCTCCGCAGAATGGTTTGTTTCGGCTATTCATCAACGTGAGCAAACGATGGTTCGTGTAATGGAGGAGATAGTCAAGTGGCAGAAAGAATATTTCCTGTCAGGAGATATACTTCAGATTAAACCCATGATCCTCAAAAATATTGCAGACCTTACAGGTGTAGACATATCCACGGTGAGCCGCATCACCAGTAATAAATACGCCCAGACCCCCTATGGGAACATTCTGTTAAAGTCGCTTTTTTCTGAAGGCGTGAAAGACCTGAATGGCGAAATTGTGAGTGCAAGAGTGATCCAGAAAGCCCTGAAAGACGCCATCGACAAGGAAGATAAAAATAATCCATATACAGATTACCAGTTGGTAGCCCAATTGGCTCAGAGCGGTTTTAAACTGGCACGGCGTACCGTTGCCAAGTACCGTGAGATACTAAGGATCCCTACGGCACACCTCCGCAGGATATGGAAATAACCAAAGTTTGTAACTTCAATTAAACAGAATCTTATGCAAAAAGTGCTGGTAATAGATGACGATCATGATATTTGTTTTTTACTGAATAAATACCTGACCAAACAGGGATTTGAAGTATTCGAAGCGTTGACCGCACGAAAGGCATTGGATATCCTGGAAAGTCATGAGATCGATGCGGTACTCTGCGATTTTCGCCTCGAAGGAATGGACGGGATAACTATGATCGGAAAGATCAAAGAAAAACAAAATATTCCCGTGATTATGATCACGGCGCACAACGACCTGAAAATTGCGGTGACCGCAATGAAGCAGGGTGCCTATGATTTTGTTTTGAAACCCTTGTTTCCTGAAGAGATTCTGAATACACTGAAGGCTGCATTAGAGACCAACACTGCAGAACTGTCGGGGACAGATCATAAATCCGGAACCAAGCCTGGAAATTCGTCACAAAAAAATAAGATACCCGTAAATAATGACATTATATACGGCAACAGCGCAGCTTTCCGGCAGATCCTTCACCAGGTGTCCATGGTGGCTCCCACCGACTACAGTGTAATCATCTATGGTGAAAGCGGTAGCGGAAAGGAAGCCATCGCCCAGCTCATTCACCAGAAAAGCGAGCGCGCGAAATACCCATTCATCGCGATTGATTGCGGAGCGCTTTCAAAAGAGCTTGCCGGCAGTGAACTGTTCGGTCATGAAAAAGGTTCATTCACCGGCGCTGTAAACCAGAAAATCGGAAGCTTTGAACTGGCCAACGGCGGCACTATTTTCCTGGATGAAATAACGAACCTGTCTTACGATATTCAAATCTCGCTGTTACGGGTGGTGCAGGAAAGAAAAATGAGAAGGATTGGTGGGAATAAAGACATCTCCCTTGACGTAAGGATCATCATTGCCAGTAATGAGAAATTATCGGATGCCGCGCAAAACGGGAAGTTCCGGGAAGACCTCTTTCACCGATTTAATGAATTTACCATTAATATTCCGCCGCTCCGTGAGCGCAAGGAAGATACCATGCTCTTCGCCGCTCATTTCCTCGACCAGGCAAATAAACTACTGAATAAAAATGTGAAGGGATTTTCGCCTGCGGTGGAATCCATTTTTAAGAACTATGCCTGGCCGGGCAATCTGCGTGAACTGAAAAACGTAGTAAAAAGGGCCGCACTACTGTCAGATGGCGATATCGTGCAGGAACGACATCTTCCGTTTGAAATTTCAAATTTCAATAAACTTCAGTTTGACCAGGTGGAAGAAAAAGAAGCCAATACTCCGTTGCCTGTTATACAGGAAACTGTAAAACCCGGAAACGAACTAAAAGGCGTTGAACATTCCCTGAAGGTCGCTTCCATAGATCACGAATATGAAGTTATAGTAAAGACCCTCAAGGAAAACAATTTCAATAAAAGTAAAGCGGCGAAATCTTTAAATATTGATCGGAAGACCCTGTACAACAAAATAGCCTTGTACCAGGAGTTGGTCCAGAAAAAATCGCAGCATAATGAGTGAAGGGAATATACGGGATAGTGTTTCAATATTCGGCGAGAGATCGATTAATGCTGAACTGTTTCTGAAAAGGTTCATAGAAACGTTGCCGGTAATGTTGTTTGTGTTTCAACCTGAATCAGAAAAACTCCTGTATGTGAACCAGAAATTCTCCAAGGTGCTGGGATATACCACAGATGATATAAATAACAAGGAAAATATACTTCCTGACCTGATGAAGATTGATGAACACCCCGGCTCTCCGGGGCACCTGTTCAGCGGGAATAATCATTCTGAGTGGTATAATTACCGGGGAAGTTTTATCAGCAAGGATGGAAATATTCACCGGGTAGACGTCTCCGGAATCAATATCGAGCAATTTGTTGAGACCAAAACTTCAACCATACTCTTTATGGGAAACGAAATATCCGATCCGCATCTTAAATCAGAATTTGACCCTATGTATAAAGAGGCTTTATTGCAGGTCTTTAATCTTGCCCCTGACAAGCCTGCTGAAAAGAAAGAATGGGTAGAACTGGATAAACTGTTTACGCTTGACAATAATATCAGGCTTTACCATGAAACTTTCCTTGAAGCTGAGAAATTCATGCACCAGGGATACTGGGAAATTGACCTTCAGCATAACAAAATGTTCTGGTCAGATGGCGTTTACAGGCTTTTCGGATACAAAACCAAAGAAGAAAGGGAAGCACTGGAGTTGACAAGGGAAACGATTAACCTCCACCTGTCGGAGGAAGACGCAAGGATCCATGACGATGACTGGTTGAACATTTTGAAAGATAAACATTGCTATTTGCGTGAACTTGAAATCAATACGTTTGATGGCAGGAAAAAAAGACTGGAGACCTTTGGGAAGGTTTTCCGCGATGAATCCAATAAACCGGTGAAAGTAACAGGTATCACCCGTGAGATTACCAAGTTGCGTGAATATGAATCTGCGCTCCAGATCAAAGTGAATGAATTGTCCAGGTCAAATAAAGAACTGGAAGATTTTGCATTTATGGCTTCGCATGATCTACAGGAGCCTTTGCGCAAGCTCAGTAGTTTTGGAGAAAAACTGCAGGATTCTGCCAGTAATCTGCTTACTGACGAACACCGGAATTACCTGGGAAGGATGCTGAGGGCAACGGAGAACATGAAACACCTGATCGACAGCCTGCTGAATTTTTCCCTGATCACTCAAAATGAAAAGAAATTTGAAAAAGTAGACCTGGATCATATCCTCAAACAGGTAATGAATGAACAGGAACTTAAAATTGAGGAAACCAGGGCTGTTTTTGATATCACCACCCTTCCCACCGTGGAGGCAGTGGGCCCTCAAATGAAACAGCTTTTTAATAACCTCCTGCACAATGCCCTGAAATTTTCCAGCAAGGGACAGCAACCAAAAATTAAAATATCCTGCTACGACCTGTATCCCGAGGAACAGGAAAACGCCGGCCTCCGGACCGATGTTAATTATTATAAGATTGTGATCACGGATAACGGCATCGGGTTTGAACCTAGGGAAACCGAACAGATTTTTAAAATTTTCAAACGCCTGCATGCCAAGTATGAATATTCAGGCAGCGGGATAGGACTGGCTATTTGCAGAAAGATTGTAGACTATCATCATGGAATCATTTATGCTGAAGGAAATCCAGGAAAAGGTGCTTCTTTTACCATATTGCTTCCTGAAAGACAATTAACCCATGAGCATAAGAATGAACAATGAGTATTCCCGGATCAGGATATTAATTATCGAGGACGATGAGGATGATTTCTTTCTTACCTCTCAATATATTAAGGCAATTCCAGAGTCTAAAACCTGGAAAATCGACTGGTGCTACCGATATGAAGATGCCATTGAACATATCTGCGATAAAAATTACGATCTCTATTTCGTAGATTATTTCCTGGGTGCAAAAACAGGACTGGACTTATTAAAGGAAAAAGAAATTAAGAACTGCCATGAACCGATTATCCTGCTTACCGGTAAAGGCAACCAGGAAATAGACCTCGAAGCAATGATCAGCGGGGCAACAGATTACCTGGTAAAAAGTGAACTGAATACCGAAAAACTGGAAAGAACGATAAGGTATGCACTTGAGAAAGCGCAGACACTGAAAGCACTAAGGATAAACGAAGAAAAATACCGCAATATTTTTGAACAGTCCAAGGATGCGATATTTATACTTGACGCAGACTTGAAATTTACCAGTGCAAATCAGACTACCGTCCAGCTACTCGAATATTCAATGGAGGAACTGGTCAACTTGTCCGTGACAGACCTGATGGCAAATGAACTCCAGGCCATTGCACTTATTGAAACTTTTCGTTCTAAAGGTGAAATCAATGATGTGGAAATTGAACTCGTCTGTAAAAGCGGTAAGGAAAAGATCTGCCTGTTTTCTGCATCTTCCATCACCGATTCAAATGAAAATTCCTTTATCCAGGGATTGCTGCATGATATCACACAGTTAAGGTCAGCAGAAAAATCGTCTTTGATGATTGAAAAACTTGCTGTTGCAGCAAGGCTGGTGCAAACACTTGCGCATGAGATCCGAAACCCATTGACCAATATTACCCTGTCTTATGAACAGCTGCAGAAAACCGAACACCTGGAATCCCAGGAACCTTACTTCGAGATTATATACAGGAATAGTAACCGGATTAATAATATCCTTGGACAACTCATCTATTCGTCCAGGCCTTCAGAGGTTATTCTTTATCCAAATTATATCCAGGCTATCCTGGATGATGCCATTGCAGGGGCCAGTGACCGTATCGTTCTTAAAAATATCCGTCTCCAGGTAAAATATCCCAACGAGTCTATTGTTGTTATGGCAGATAAGTCACAACTATCGATGGCTTTTCTGAATATCATTACAAATTCCATTGAAGCGATGGAAGAAAAGGAAGGAAGGCTGATCATTTCTGTACTAACCCACGAAAATAATTGTGAAATCAGGATTACGGATAACGGTTGTGGAATAAGTGAAGAAAACCAGAAAAAATTGTTTGAGCCCTATTTTACCAATAAGAGAAATGGTGTTGGACTTGGCCTTTCTGCTACTTTAAATATCCTCCAAAGTCATCATAGCAAAATTGATGTTATTTCCATACCTGGCACTGGGACAACATTCTGCGTTACCATTCCTATCAAGAACAAAATATTGCAAAAAACGCACTAAGCTTCCCCACTTCACTAAAAAACAAAAGCCCCTTTTCAGGGGCTGATGCTTTCCATAGGTGTCGCTCTGCTCTATGCCTATTTCTTGCTTTTATTTTTGTTAGCTTCCGATTCCTTATCCTGGTCACGGTTGCCTTCATCCCTTTCTGATAAAATTCCTGTGCCAGAAGTCTGACCTTCTTTTTTGTTGTCTTCTTCAGTTGACTTATTCTGGTCACCAGTGCCACCGAATCCTTTTGATTGTGGTTCAGCACCAGATAATCCGGAAGATTGATTTCCCTGGCCCTGCGACTGTTTTTTATCGCCACGTTGCTGGCCAAAAGAGGATTTTTCATCTTCGCGTCCGCCATACCAGGCTTTGCCTTCTTCGCGGGATTTGTCATCATCCTGTGATCTTCCCTCGTTTTGGAACATGCCTGCATCTTCACGGCGACCCGACATTTCTGTGGAGAATTGTCCTCCAAACTGTCCCTGGTTTCCATGTTCACGTTGTCCCCATTGGTTACTTTGTTGTCCCCACTGGCCCTGGTGTTCACGTTGTCCCCACTGGCTGCCCTGGTCACGCTGACTCCATGGATTACCCTGTTGTTCCCACTGGTTGCCCTGGTTATATTGTTGTCCCCATTGGCTACCCCGGTCATGTTGACCCCATTGGCCCTGGCTGCCGCGGTCGTGCTGGCCCCATTGATTTCCCTGGTTGTGTTGACCCCATTGACCCTGGTTACCCTGGTTATGTTGTTGACCCCATTGGTTGCCGCGATCGTGCTGGCCCCACTGACCCTGGTTACCCTGGTTATGCTGTTGACCCCATTGGTTGCCGCGATCGTGCTGGCCCACTGACCCTGGTTGCCCTGGTTATGCTGTTGGCCCCATTGATTGCCGCGATCATGCTGGCCCCATTGACCCTGGTTGCCCTGGTTATGCTGTTGGCCCCACTGGTTTCCCTGGTTGTGTTGGCCCCATTCATCACGGCGCTGATTCCAACGATCCTGTCCGCTCATCTGGTTACCATAATACTGGTCCTGTTGTCCATAACCACCACCAAATTGTCCATACGGACTTTGTTGGGAGCCCTGCTGTCCCCATCCTTGTTGAGACTGGCCGAAAGGCCATTCATGACGGCCTTGTGACTGATCACCATAGGGCTGACCGAAAGCATTTCCCTGTTGGCCAAAACGACGGTTGCCATAATCCTGTCCGCCAGAATACTGTCCATACTGCTGGCCGCCACGATGTTGTTGTCCGAATGACTGGTCGCCATAACGTTGACCATAATCCTGTTGTCCGAACTGGCGGCTGCCCTGGTTTCCCTGCCAGCCACCCTGTTGGAAGCCCCTGTATTCATCTCCATATCCCTGTCCGCTTCCGGTATCATCCCATGAAGCATTTCCTTGTCCCATATATGGGGAACGGCCCTGCCCCATGCTACCGCCACGATTCCAGAAATCCTGGCCTCTCTCTTCATTTTCCCTGTAGCCGTAACGACCTCTTGATCCCTGGTCTTCTCTTCTCATCCCCTGGTTCCTTCCTTCATTTCTTCCGCCAAATAAACGCTGGCTTCCATAATCGGCATCCTCTACATCATCCGTATCATCATCATAGTCATCATTAACATCGTCCATATCATTGTCCTCAAGTAATGACCTGCCACGATTTCTTGACCGTGACTGGTTTTTTCCATATAGCTCTTCCTGTCGGGAAGAATCAGCATTTCGTTGTTTCATCCTTTTCATAATTGTATACAATTTAATTGTTGGATAACATATTAATCTGCATCAAAGGGAATGGACGTGGTCAGGATGCAGTTGCATTAGCAGTACTTTTCTGAATATCCTCTACTGCCTTCATAAACTTATCAATCTCCGGATCTGAATAAACACCATATGCGTCTACCAGTGTTCCTTTAGTTCCGTCATTGGTCTCGATGATATAAAGAATTGCATTGTCTTCCGGATCTGACAATCCTTCAAACCTGAAAAAATTAACCACTTTTAATTCATGTGGATAATAGGATTTTTCTGTCTGCAAAGACTGGATAACACCATTCTCTATTTTCATATCGTGGGTATAGCCATCCCTGTTCACCTTGGCCAGGCAACTGGTCAGGCTTTTCAGGTATGGCAGTGTTTTATCTGTTTTCGTTATCATAAAATATGCATTTAAAGGGTTACGTAACTATTGTTTATTGCCAGACTAACGGTCAATAGAATGCAACTGGTCGCGGTGCGCCTTGATCGTATCGTGTGACTCCACTAGTTCTGACTCCTGGCGTACGATCACGTTGCGTATATCTCCATCAACACCTTCATCGGAATCCAGCGCTTCTTTATATGCCCTTAATGCGGCATCCTCTCCAAATTCGCAGAGGTCCAGCACAGTCTTGGGTTTATGTCCCAACAGACCCGACCTGATATCCATCCACAGCCTGTACACCTTACCCATACTCGTGGTAGAATGATCCATCTGGTCACCACCACGGGACTGAATCAGCGCCTGCAACTCCTGCACATAGCCTTCGCTTTGTTCAATCATCTCGCGGAACAGGGACACCAGGCCACCCTGCTCTTCCGGCGTTTCTTCAATGGCTTTAATGTAACCCTCAATACGGTCATTGTTGATTTTTACGAGGTCACGTAGAATGCTCACTGACTCTTTTGTGTTGTCGGTATTCATAATATTCAAGTTTCACTAACGGGTAAAATTAGCATACCAACGTATTCTGTAGACCGGCCTACACAGCGCTGCCTGATTTTTTTTTAATGTTTGCCAGATCTGCTGAAAACCGCTAAAGACAGGCGTTTCGTAACTATAGCTACTGATGTGGAATAACATCTACATGTTATGGCTTTGCTTTTGATTACTATAATTATTATAGAAAAGTTAATGAGATGTTACCCGTTTTACGTTCTGTTTTTTTGGCACACTTTTTAATTCTCTATTCTTTAAACAAAATAATTTATCATATGAAAGCTAAAGCATTACTTACCGTTGCCATTACATTATCGGCGCTTACGGGATTTTCGCAAGCCAGGGAAGTGGAGACAACTATTCAGAACAACAAGGGACGTGCAATCAGGATTGAAATCGATGAACCTTCCGCAAAGGTTGAAAAAGCATTGCAGACGCAATTATCACAGTCAGGCGTTAAAGGATCTAAAAGCAAGGGCGTTTACCAGTACAAGAATATTAAACTGTCAGACGGCATCAATGACAGCCTGAATGTGTATACAAGGGTGGAACCGAAAGGAAAGAATAAAAGTGTGGTATACATTTCCGCAGCCCGTCCTACCGGTGAATTTATCTCTGAAGAAACAGACAGTGCACTGGCTAACCAGGTCAAAACCTTCGTTTATGATTTCGTAGGAACAAATAAATTCAATTCGCTGGACTATGATATCTACCAGATATCCGACAGTGTTAGAATGGATGAGTCTGCCAATACAAAATACATGGAGGAAAGGAAAAAACTGGAAGAGCAGCGTGACCAGATCAGCAAGCAGCTGACAGAAATGGAGAATAGCTTTAACCAGACTAAGACGGAAGCTGAAAGAAGGAAAGCAAGGCTTGACGAACTGAACCGGTCGAAAGAAAATAACCCTGTTTCCAGGAAAGACACCAAGCCTGCCGGAGCCAATCAGCAACAGCAGCAACAACAACAGTAACAACAAAAATAAGGCTAGTAGCTGGCCTATAAAGACATAAGTGTTCTGCCAGATGACAAAGCGTGTTCAGGTTATAACTTATTATAGTCCGGTCAATGTTTTTAATCTGACAGACACTTATACCTCATGACACCTAAGATAAGGGCAGGTTGCGCAGTGTATACGTGGTGATTATTACTGGTACTGATCATGCATCAGTTCCGGAAACATTAGCAGATATAACATGTTGCAGCCTGCTTTTTTATTTCACCATTTTATCAATCTAGAACAATGAACATCTTATACAATGGCAGTAACACGGAGGTCGAATTCTCCGAGATATACCACCCGCTGCATTCCATGGTACATGCAGTGTTTGAAGACGGATATGAGAATATTTTCTTTACAGACGTAGAGACAGGAAGATGGACAGAGCAGGATCTTGGATTTACTGAACTGGCCGAACTGGTCGGTGAACAATTTGAAGCACAATTCCGGGGTAAAAAGTCTGTATACAGAAAACTTAAATGGCATTTCAGTATACAGGACCGAAAGCCAATACATTTTGCCTATTCACATTATAAAATATTTGACCTGCCTGTGTTTGAAATCTATTCCCCGAGCCGCAGGTATCTCTTTGCTATGGTATGTGTGACCAAAACCGAATGGAAAGTAATCAAGATACCTGGAGATCTTCAATATGACAATAGCCTGATCCTGGAACTAACCAGAATACTCGAACCGCACGTTGGTTAATTCTGCAGGTCAAGTGACCCCTCCTTCCCTTCCACAAGGTTTTCGCCTGTAATCAAAGAAGCCGCAATTTTTATCGCCTGTACCATCCTTGCCTGTTCTGCATCCCAGTAGACCGCACTAAAGGGAACAATTTTTAACAGGCAGAGGTCAGGATCTTCAGCACCTTCAGGAAACCAGATTTTAACGACAGGATTCCACATCTGTGCAATTAAGACCCGGTCTGTCACCACTTCGGCCTCCCCCTGTATATCCAGGTATTTGTTTGTATGCGGATCTGCGTATAATAAACGCACTTCTGAATCATTGAGGATATCCTTAACTTTTGTGGAATTGATATCAGTGTAAAACCATATCACACCGTTCTCATCAAAATTGCAGGTAGACATCGGCCTGGACTTCCCTGAAAATTGCGTGATGAAAAAACAGGTCTTGATATCCTTTATCAGCTCAGCTGCTTTTTTATGTGCCGCGGCTTCAAAATAATTCTTTTTCATAGTGGCAGGTTTTTCATGTAATTCCGGAATACTGGCAGCCTTCAATCGGTTACCTGGATAATCATATCCCTGCAGAAATTGCTGCTTCTGCGGCAGGCCTCTGCACAAACCTTGCAATGGTGATAATTCAATTTATTTTTTTCACACTCCAGTGCGCAGGCATCACAGGCATCAGCATACAGTAACAGGATATCCTGTGCAAAAGGAGATTTTGACGAAACCATTTTGATGGCCAGGCTTCCCAATAACGAACAATCATTACAAAACCTGCAACAACTTAATGCCTTTCCTTCCGAAAGGCAGGACTGGGTGCACTGCTCGCAGGACACAATACAATCTGTACAGACTTCAATAAATTCCGTAAACATAAAAGGAAATCTATATCTGGCGGATAAATACTGATGCCATAAGGCTCAGCCAGGCTGTTAAGATTTGGCCTCTTTTTCCTGCCGTCCCTTTTGGGTTTTTATTTTGCGGACATGGACATCTTCCGCCTCATCAAGGGAATGTGATGCCTTAAGATTATCCTCTTTTGCCGAGAGTACCGACAGTTTGGTATAAAATTCTTTGATCAGCCTGATTTCCGCCTCGGTAAGGTCTTCGATATCTATCAGGCGGTTACTGGCATTTTCATTACAGGCAATGAGTTCATTCAGCTTTAACTGTATAGCCATCGTATCCTTATTCTGAGATTGCTGAATCACGAATACCATCAGGAAGGTGATAATGGTGGTAAGGGTGTTTATGATTAGTTGCCATGTGTCCGTGAATCCAAAGAACAGACCGCCTATAACCCATAACACAATTAACAGGAGAGACATTATGCTGGCGGCCGGGCTGCCTGCCGCCCTTGTAACTGCCCCTGAAATGGTATTAAATAATTTTGCCGCTTTTAAACTGCCTGGATCTATCCTTGTATTCATATGACTAGTTTTTTAATTGTAATAAAGTGTTCATATAAAAAAAGTCAGATCATAAAAATGATCTGACTTCCATCCAAACTGCCCGAGTATTGAGTTGCCTACGATAAAAGAAGGATAATCGCAACGCATGAAATCTTCACTCGGCATATCATATAGTAAAATTATAATGCCACCTGATTACAGTTCTAAACCGAAAAAAATACAAGGGAACTGTAGAAATTATTCCCCGTATTGGGGAGGTTTTACAGGAAATCCTGCATAACGCCCGAATTATCCAGAAAATGCCTGCGAGGGCCCTCGGGTAAGACAGCGTGTAGTCCGTTCCACATTAACTATGCCAAAGCATGGGTATATGCTTTGAATATTGTTAAAGTAAATAACGACACCGTGAACGATAAGAACCTTTTCTTCATACAGCACAAGATCAGCACGATCAGGAGTGCGCTTTTTTTTAACGGCCATAACGGTAATCCCTACACTGCCACCAGTATTATTTCTGCTTTAAAAATGGATGAGAACGGTGGTATATGGTTCTTTCTGAACAATGATGCTCATCTCCAGGCTACAGATGAGGTATTTCCTGCCCGGCTTTATTTTTACCGTAAAGGCATACCATTCTCCGTTAACATATATGGAAAAGCAGAAGTGATCCGTGACCTGAGGTATATGAGTGAACTCGCAGGCATAAACCTCAATAATTGCCCGGAAATAGCGGAAAAGCTTGTGGTTATCAAGGTCAGTACAGATGCCGCCGAGTACCATGAATGGCATGCTGGAAAGGCACCCCCTATCAGAATGCCAAAGTTGATCAGGTTTTTGAATAAATTGTTTCACCACCTTTTTCCATCCTACGAGCATGCTCCGGCTCAATATATTTTTAATTGATCTTTTATGAAATACCTTAAGGAAGAATTCAACACAGTAAAACAAATCATCAGTATTACGAATTATGCCATCCTTAATATAGTATCGGAACATTATCCAAAAGCTAAATCAATTCTTGTAGAACCCTATTATCTTGATGCTGAGAACAAATTGATTTGTTTCACTAACGAACAGTTACCTGCCTCCCTGCATAACCATGAATTCCAGGTAATCATTAAGTGCATTAACAGGAAGAAGGGAAATTTTATTCGCATGACCGGGCTGGCGAGTTTTGAATCCAGGCATCCCAGGAATACGGTGCTGAAGACAGTTCTTACGATAAAGATCCTGCAAATGGCATGGTACTTCAAACACACCGGCAAAGTTGAATTTTACCAGTAACATCTTATTTCCGATATCGTGTAAAACTTACGTGTTATACCTGTGGAGTATCTTCCACAGTATTGTCATGTCAATCTCATTTTTCAGTCAATTATTGCCAGTAAGTTATTTTTCAAATTATTCACCCCTCTTTAACTCGACAGATTTTTAATATCTTTAAACTATATGGAAATCGGGAAGAACCTGACCCACTGTTTTCTTATTGACGATGATGAAGATGACTATGAAATTTTTAAAATGGCGCTTGATGAGATAGATCCAGCCATTATTTTGCATTACTCTTACAATGGTGTAGAAGCATTAAAAAAGCTGAATGGTCACCATCAGTTAGTGCCGGATTTCATATTTATTGACTGGAACATGCCTAAAATGAATGGCAGGCAGTGCCTTGAAGAGATCAAGAAAAATGAAAGGCTCTGTAATGTTCCCGTGTATATCTATTCAACTTCATCAGATCCAAAAGCGGTAGAAGAAACCAGGCGCCTGGGTGCTTCTGATTTTATTGTAAAACCTTCCAGCATTTCCACTTTAGTAAATATTCTGGCACGGATTTTCCATATCCGGACGTACAAATACTCATAACGTTTAAGTATACACTTGGGCATGAATCCTGAAACATCGACCTTTCCCGGCTTCCTTGCCCGTGGGGGAGAAATGGGTAGACTAATAAGGGATTTTGACTGGCAGTCGAATCCCCTTGGAGACCCATTTACCTGGCCTTCTTCCATTCAAACTTCAGTGGGCCTTTGCCTTGATTCCCTGTTTCCCATGCTGATCTGGATCGGGCCCGAATTCAGGATGATATATAATGATGCCTACCTGCCCGCACTTGGAAGCACTAAACATCCTAACGCTCTCGGACAACCAGGTGCAGTGATCTGGTCGGAGATATGGGATACCATCGGGCCCCGGCTAAACAAAATTATGGATACGGGTGAGTCTGTCTGGGAAGACAATCAATTACTCCTGTTGGCACGACATGGATACCTTGAAGAAACCTACTGGACCTATTCATACAGTCCCATCAGAGATGAATCCGGTGAGATTGTGGGAATTTTTTCCGCCATTAAGGAAACAACCACCGAGGTGATCAATGACCGCCACCTCAGAACCCTTCGTGATATGGGCAAACAGATCGTTGACGTCAAAAATATTGACGAGGTCTATGCCAAATGCCGGCAGGTCATCGGCAGCAATACATATGATTTTCCATTTACCCTTTTTTACCGGTTGCGCCCGGATAATTCCGGAGCAGATCTGTTTGACTGCACAGGCGTTGATACCTTGCTGGCTAATATTCCCAAAAGTCTTGATTATGCAGAGGGACACCTTGGATCGCGCAATTTTCTAAAATGCGTCGAAACAAAAAAACCTGTACAGGTGCATGACGTTCAGTCAAGATTAGGACAACTTCCCAGCGGTTTTTGGAACGCTTCCCCGGAAGAAGCGATATTACTGCCCATCACTTTACCCGGCGCCGATAAGCCAAAAGTGATCATCATTGCAGGCATTAATCCATTTAAAAAACTGACCACTGAATATGCGTCCTTTTATGAATTGGTGGCAGACCAGATCAGTACGGAAATTGTAAAAATAAAGTCTTATGAAGAGGGTCGCCTGCAGGCGATGAAAATCGCAGAAATTCACCAGGTTAATGAAAGAAATTTCAGGCTGATGTCAAACTCCATTCCTCAAATGGTATGGGTAACTGATGCAGACGGCAATGCTTATTTTCATAATGACCAGTGGACCACTTATACAGGACTGTCAGCCGATCAGTTGAAAGATTCAGGATGGCAGCAGGCATTGCATCCACGCGATCTTGGCCATATTCGCTCCAAGTGGCAGGCAGCATATAATTCCCGGACCGTATTTGAAACTGAATACCAATTAAGAGGTACAGATGGCATTTATCGCTGGTTCCTGGCCAGGGCAGTGCCAATTGTAGATGAAGCGGGCAACATCACCCGCTGGTATGGGACCACCACCAATATCGATGAAAAAAGAAAGCTGGAAGAAAAAATCAGTGAAAGTGAGAATATGCTCAGGAAGCTGGTGGACCATTCGCCTTCTTCCATCGTCATTCTGTCTGGTCCTTTACTGATTGTTGAACAGGGCAACAAAAAATACTTTGAAGTCATTGGCATGAAGCCAGAAGATGTGATTGGTAAATCTGCCCTCGATTTATTTCCCAATTTGCGGGTTAGAGGGCTGGATAAAATTATTTACCAAACCATGGAAACCGGAGAACCATATTTTCGTTCTGAATATGAAGTGGACATGGCATCCTATGGCAGTAACGAAACTTTATACTTCACTTTTCTTTACCAGCCATTAAAAAATTCAGAAGGCATTGTTGATAAAGTGATGGTGGTCAGCACCGACATCACTACGTATGTTCGATTACGGAAAAATATTGAATTGAGTGAAAGCAAGTACCGTAATCTTATACAGGGACTTCCTGCTGCGGTGTACACTTGTGATAAACAGGGAAAAATATTGTTGTACAACCAGGCCGCACTTGAACTCTGGGGAACCACTCCAGACACAGGACCCGATCTCATTCATGATACCTGGAAAGCCTTCGATAAGGATGGAAATTACCTGCCCCCGGAAAAATGTCCCGTAGCGATGGTGCTAAAAGGCGAGGAAGCTTTCCAGACAGAGATAATCATTGAGAGGCCCGACGGTTCTCGCAGAAATATTATTCTTCATCCGCAACCCATACTTGACGAACATGGCCAGATTGATGGCGCAGTGAATATGTTGCTTGATATTACGGAACAGAAAAAAGCACAGGTGGCATTACAGGAAAGTGAAAAGAAATTAAAGCTGCTGTCTGAATCTGTTCCTCAACTGGTGTGGACGGCAAACAACAATGGCGAGATAAATTATTTTAATAACCGTATCCAGGAATATGCAAAAGTCGGCAATTCAGAACGCGGGTATGAGTGGGGACCAATGGTTCATCCCGATGACTATGAATCAACAGCAATGGAATGGTCAACGGCGGTAAGTAACGGCACATTTTACCAGAAAGAGCACCGGCTCAAAATGGCAGACGGAACATTCCAGTGGCATCTAAGCATGGCTTATGCCGAAAAAATAAATGACGGAAAAGATAATCTTTGGTTTGGCACGGCCACCAATATTGATGAGTTGAAAATATCGGAAGATAAAATAAAAGAATCCAACTCAAGGCTGCGACTGGCTATTGAATCAACAAGAATGGGTACATGGGATTATAACCCTCTTACGGATGAGCTTGAACTGTCTGACCGTACCAGGGAAATTTTCGGGTTTGAACCCATGGAGAAAGTTGACATGATCGTGTTATACGATACTATTGTTGATGCTGACAGATCGCATGTAATTTCTTCCATACAGTACGCACTGATGCTCGATTCTGATGGAAACCTGGACCTTGAATTTTCCATCAACAAAAAAAGAACGAGAAAGGAAAAAGTGCTTAAACTGAATGGTAAGACTTTTTTTGATGACAAGGGGAATGCGTACCGTTTTGTTGGCACGGTGCTGGATATCACCGAACAGAAAAAATTCTCTGAAGAACTTGAAGCCAGGATAGTGCAGCGTACCCAGGAACTAAAGGTAGCTAATGACGAATTGATGCAGATCAACAGGAAACTTGAAAAAAGCAACAATGAACTGGAGTCATTTACCTATGTTGCCAGTCATGACCTCCAGGAGCCGTTGCGGAAGATCCTGTTCTTCACTGACCTGATACAGCAAAACAGTAACAATGCTTTAAACGGGCTGGAAAAGTATTTCAACAAAATAACGGTAAGTACAAGGAGGATGTCTGATCTCATTACCGCGTTATTGCAATATAGCACCATTTCCATTTCCCGTGAATCCTTTACTGATGTGGACCTGAATACCGTACTGCAAAATGTCAGGGAAGACTACGAAATTCTTATAGAAGAAAAAAGAGCGTTGATCATGTCGGATCAGCTGCCTGTTGTGCGCGGAAACAAGTTGCAGTTATTTCAATTAATGGCCAACCTCGTGTCCAATGCATTGAAATTTTCTGCTGATTCACCGACGATCCGATTCGGGTACAGGCTAAAGAAAATGCACGACCTGGAAAACATCTACCATACCCCTTACACGGTATTCCATGAGATCAGCATACGTGACAATGGAATCGGTTTCGAACAGGAGTACAGCGACCAGATCTTTGTTATTTTCCAACGGCTTCATCATCGTAACGAATTTCCAGGCATGGGATTAGGCCTTGCACTTTGCAAAAAGATCATAGAAAATCACCAGGGAAGCATACATGTTAAAAGTGAGCCGGGCAAGGGTGCTGAATTTACTATCCTGTTACCGGCTTAATAATACTAACGTATAAGGCTGCCCTAAAATAACATTACCGGTTATAAAAACCGGTAATGGCAGAGGAAATAAGGAAGTTGGCATCAATGGCTATCTGCCATTATGCGTACCATTAGATTGCCAGCTGAAAGACCCCTCTTCTTCAGCCTCAAAATTGATAAACCCTTCTGCTATCTCTGTGAGCAGGTGGTCAGTCTCCTCTTCCTCAAACAAGGTTTTCTCCAATAGTCTTGCGATGTGCGGAAGTTCCATGGTCATGGCCAGCGCGAGGAGACCGCCATACGAGGCTATCTCATAGTGCTCAATTTTCTGTGCGGCAATGATCAGGCCGGCATCACGGGTCATGGATCCTGATTCTGTCTCGTGCATTGTCTCCTCTGCCTCTCTCGATAAACCCTCAAGCGCCTCACATTTTTTTGCTTCGGGTTCCTGTTTCAGCATGGAGAATATTTTTTCAAGCCGTTTGGCCTGCTTTTCGGTTTGTTGCAGGTGAAGATCAAAGGCATCTTCCAGTTCTTCAGTGGTACATCCCTCTTTAATTTTGGGCAGAAGCTCCATCAATCTTTTTTCGACATAGTAAATATCTTTCAGTTGAGCCATAAACAGCCGCTCCAAAGATGATGAGCCTCCTTCCTTACGTGAAGAACCACCGGATTTTTCAGCCATTTGTTCCCCCGGCATTTTCCTGGCAGCATTTGAACTGGCAGGAACTGGTTTTTTCCTTGATTGTGCCATAAGTGTGTTTTTTTCCTGTTGTGATTTCTATAATCAATGAATTCCCGCAATACAATTAGGTGTTTGCTCCAGCAACAATTCCTTTACCTGCTAATCTGGAAAGTTCAGTGTTCAAACAGAACCGTCGCCGGCCATACCTGTATGGCGATTGTTTTCATTCACAACTTCGCGCTCTTTGACTAACGGCGATAGTTTTCTTCATGACCTCCTGCCATACAGGAACATAACAAGCATCGGCAATTGTTGCTGGAGCAACCTTCCTGCATCACCACCAAATTATTTTGTAAGTATGGTGCAGCCGGGTTATACCGCTGCACCATACCTGCTAACTGTTTATATCTAACGTGATCCTCTTGAACCACGGCCGGAACTGCTACGTCCTGAACTTCCGCGGCCTGAACTGCTGCGGCCGGAATTTCCGCGACCGCCACCGGATCTGCCACGTCCGTTGCTGCTGCCGCCACTTCTGCCACCGCCGTGAGAGGCACGTCCGCCCATCGCTGCAATTTCCCTGCGTTGCTCAGGATCCATAGCTGCGAATCCTCTCCTGCTGCGTGCCTGGGAACGTCCGCTGGATGATCCTCCGCGTCCACTGGAACTTTCGCGACCGCCGGAATTTCCTCGTTCACCGGAATTTCCACGTCCGCCGGAGTTTCCGCGTCCGCCTCCGGAGCCACTACGTCTGTTTCCTGAGCCGCCACGTCCGTTTTCACCGCCGCGGGAGGCTCGTCCGCCCATGGCTGCTGTTTCACGCCTTTGTTCTGGTTCCATGGAAGCAAATCCCCTGCGGCTGCCCTGGCGAACGCTCCTAGAATCTCCACCGCGTGATTCACCACCACCGCGTGATCCGCTACGGCCGCGTCCATTGGAAGAACCACCACTGCGACCTGAATCACCACGATGAGACGCCTGGCCACCCATCCTTGCAATACGGGTACGTTCCTGCCTGCTTAAAGCACCAAAGCCCCTTCGTGAACTGCCCTGGCCCTGGCCACCACGACGCTGACCGCGTCCTCCTTCCTCTTCTTCATCATCTTCTTCCTCCTCCCAGTCTTCGTCATCCTCATCGTCGTAGCGAGATTGAACACCGCTGCCATATTCATCATCATCATCTTCTTCGTCCTCGTCTTCATACTCATCATAATCATCGTAACTGGAACTCACATCATCATCTTCATCATCATAATCCTCATCATCATAATCTTCATCATCATAATCTTCTTCTTCGTACTCCTCACCGCGGCTTGTTCCCCTGCCACGGCTCGCAAGTCCGCCTCTTCGCGCCATCTGTCTCCTCTGCTCAGGGTCCATTGAAGCAAACCCCTGATTACCGGAATTTCTACTTCTCATAATCTACAAGTTTATGTGTTTATAAATCTGTGATATGTTCACAACTGCTAAGACTTTTTCTTCGGCACCTTGTCACCCTTTTCTCTTGCCTCAGAAAGACCAATGGCGATGGCCTGCTTCCTGCTGGTCACTTTCTTGCCGCTTTTCCCACTGGTTAATTTGCCTTCATTGGCACGCTTAACAGCTTTCTCCACCATCTTTCCGCTGTCCCTGGAATATCTGGCCATAAAATATTTTTGAGATGAAAAATTTACCTGTTATAGTCCGATGCCCAGGTAAAAAGAAAGCACACTGTTTTTGGATTTACCGATAAGTTCACTGGAAATATTATCTACTTTTCCAATATCTACCAGGCCGTAGTTGTACCTGGCTCCAATAGTCACATTACTGATATCAAATCCAAGGCCACCTACAAGACCTGCATCAAACCTGTTGAAATCACTTGCCCTCAGTTCAGCTATTTCATCAATGGTACCGTCATCATTTGCATCAGTGATATTTGCATTGGTGAGATAGGCCGCATAACCACCGAGGTGAATATTAAAATTCTTTCCAACATTAAAAACCGCTGTGACAGGCAGTTCCAGGTAATTCAAATTAAACCTGTATTCTCCCTGACCCAGTGCAAAATTGGTGTAGTTCACCTTGGCTCCCTTTGTTGTATACAATAATTCCGGCTGTATGGATACTCCCTTCGAAAGAGGAACTTTGGCATAAACACCTACATTGAAACCTACCCGTACATTATTGTCGGTAACTTCAATATTATACAGGTTTGAAAGGTTAACGCCTGCCTTAAAACCAAACTTCGCGTTAATAGTGGATTCTTCGGGTGTCTGTTGTTCCTGGCCGTAAGAAAGGCCAGCCGTGAAAAAAGTCATCAGTAAAATGATCGCTGATAGCCTGCTGGTGTAATTCATTTTTGTCTTCATAACGATAAATTTTTACCAAGAAATTCAAATTATCATGCCTGCTTTGCCATTGTGAACAGCTACCCATCAAGTGGAACACATTCCACAATTTTTTTTTACATCAAACCTCCTGCCCCGGCACGAATATTTTATACATATGTTTCCACTAAATCTGCTTATATGCGCGCAATATGGTCCGGCTCCATTGGCTTCGGCCTGGTTAACATTCCGGTGAAAATGTATTCTGCCATTGCACAGAGCGAACTTGACCTCGACATGCTCGACAAGAAAGACCTCTCCAACATTAAATTCAAGAGGGTCAATGAAAATACCGGCAAAGAAGTACCCTGGGACAATATTGTAAAAGGGTATAAACTGGACGATCAGTATGTAGTGCTGGATGACCAGGATTTTGTCAATGCCAGCCCGGAAAAAACAAAAACCATCGAGATCAACGAATTCGTATTTGAAGATGAGATTGACGGTATCTATTTCGAAACACCGTATTATCTAAGCCCCGAAAAATCCGGGATACGGCCTTATGCACTACTTCGTGATGCGCTGGCGAAAACGGGCAAATGTGGTATCGGCACCTATGTACTGCGCACCCGTGAAAACATTGCGCTGGTGAAACCTCTCGGTGAACTGCTGGTATTAAATAAACTGAGGTTCGGGGAGGAAATACGTGATACGGAAGAAATTCTTCCACCTAAAACAACCGTAAAACCGGCCGAGATGAAAATGGCGATAGAACTGATCGACCAGCTTACCACTGAATTTGATATTTCAAAATACAAGGATGAGTATACCGGCAAACTGCTAAAGCTCATCCAGGCAAAAGCCAAGGGGAAGAAGATCAGTGCACCGCAAATGCGCGTCGTGAAAAGCGAAACCACCGACCTTATGTCGCAGTTGAAAGCCAGCCTCGGTTCACAGAAAAAGAAAGCAGGATAGGCAGATGTTGGACAGGCCTACCTTACTTATTTATTCTGGACATCGTCCTGTCCTTCATTCAATTTCTCCTCCTGGAAATTGCTGGCAATTTCCTTTAATTCCTGCTCTGTTTTGGTTTCAATGTTAACCATATCATTGCTCGCCTTTTCATGGGATGCAATCAATTCATTCAGCTTGATCTGTATGGCAAGCGAGTAACGGCTCACCGATTTCTGCACCATAAGAAAAAGCAGGAAACTTAAGCAGCTCATGATATCCTGCAATGACTGCTTCGTCTCCTGGTGTTCAAAATCTGCATGAGAAAGGTAGACCGTTACAAATATCAAAGCAGCTATAAAAGTATAGGAACTCGTTATAACTCTTATCCCAACCGTTACTGCTTTTTCAAAAGCATCATCCAGTAAATTCAGTGCTGATTTTTCCTGCATAAACAACTTCTGGCTATCGATTAATTATTGTGATCACAGTCCTTTGTGGTGATCGTCAACATTTTTCTCCGTGGTATCAAATCCACCGCCCAGTGTTTTAACCATATTGGAAATGGGTCCGTCCATTTTATGCGTTCTATCGTCAAGAGAGTCATCGCCAAGTAATTCACCAAGATGCAATTTCGCCGGCAGGTAGGAAAGCGCATAGTTCCTTTCATTTTCGATATAATTCTTCACTTCTGCGTCTGATTTCATTCCCTTTCCGCGCAGGATAAAAATTGCGCGCTCCGTCATTTCGTGCATTTTATGCATCACTTCTTCCCAACGCATATCCGAATAGTCGGCGATTCTTTTACAGAGATCCGTATTGTGACGTCCGAATATACGGCTGCCCCAGTTTGGGTAGTTTTCTCCACTGATGTATGAGCGCAAGCCCGGCTCAGTATGCAGGAATCGTGAGAGTCCAACGATCACGGAGGGTATTATCGCCTGGCTGAATTTATTCTGGTTAACAAATGCTCCCTGATCCACCATTTCCTGTGTATTGGGATCAATTTTTTGCAGTTCCGGATATCCAAAAAACTGTTGGAGGGATTGTAGTAAATGAGTTTGCATACACAACGTTTTATACCCATATATATGAGATAATCATGCCATATTCTGCATGAATAAAATATAAGTTTTTCGCAAAATTGTATAATGCCAAAAACGCCCGCTGTAGCCAACTTTATGAATTAATTAAACGCTAAAAAACACCAAAATATGCAAATGAAAAAGTGGCTAATCACCATGATGATGCTGCCTGTGTATTTATGCTACGGGCAGGGTGAACGAACGGTACGCGGACTGGTGGTTGATTCGGTTGGACCAATACCCTTCGCTACCATAACAGAGACTTCAAAATCCAATGTTGTTACTGCTGATGGGAAAGGTAATTTCAGCATTACCATCACTTCAAATTCCATTACAGTTACTGCTACAGGATATGCTCCCAAAACAGTTTCCGTATCAGGGGATTCCATCACTGTTGTGCTGAACAGGCAGGAAGGAAGGCTACAGGAAGTGGTAGTAACGGCCCTGGGTATACGAAGAACCAGGAACCAGATACCCTATGCTGCCCAACAGATCGCCGGGGAAGATGTAACCCGTTCACGATCCAATAACTTTGTACAGGGGCTCTCGGGGAAAATCGCCGGCCTTGACGTAAAACAAACCAATTCACTGGGAGGTTCCACCAATGTTATTCTAAGGGGAACAAAATCCATTACAGGAGACAACCAGGCGTTATTTGTTGTGGATGGTGTTCCGTATAACAATGCCATCACCAATACTGCCAATCAACGTACCGGTCGTGGTGGCTATGATTACGGTAATGCAGCGGCCGATATTAATCCTGACGATATTGCCACGATCACTGTACTGAAAGGTGCGGCAGCAAGCGCCCTGTACGGTTCACAGGGCGCCAACGGTGTTATCCTGATCACTACAAAAAGAGCAAGATCAACATCAGCACTGGGTGTTACCCTGAACTCCAGTATATCGGTTGGCATGGTCGATAAGTCTACCTTCCCTACCTACCAGAAATCATACGGCGCCGGTTATGGCGCCTTTTATGAAGATACCACCGGCTATTTCCTGTACAGGGACATCGATGGTGACGGACAGGAAGACCTGGTTGTTCCCTTCCTGGAAGACGCCTCCTATGGAGCGCCTTTTGATCCCAATCTCCAGGTGTACCACTGGGATAGTTTTGATGCAACTTCCCCCAACTATAACCAGAAAAGGCCATGGGTTGCCGCCGGCAACGATCCAACTACCTTTTTTGAAACGGCGGTATCCTCCAACCAGAGTATTTTCATTGATGGCACCCATGACCGCGGAACCTTTAAACTGGGGTATACACGCACAGATGATAAAGGCATCCTGCCCAACAGTAAAATAGCAAAAAACCTGGTCACTTTCGGAGGCAGCTATAATATCACTTCCAACCTAACGGCAGCGGCTAACCTGAATTTTTCCAACATTAAAGGCACCGGCAGGTTCGGAACCGGTTACGACGATAAAAACCTGATGACCAATTTCCGGCAGTGGTGGGAGACAAACGTAGATATCGAGGCCCAGCGCGAAGCTTATTTCCGCACCAAGAAAAATGTGACCTGGAACTGGAAAGATCCCGATAACCTCATTCCCAACTTCTGGGATAATCCTTATTTCACACGGTATGAGAATTACGAAAGTGATAACCGGAACAGGTATTTCGGAACGGTAAGCCTGAATTACAAAATCACTGAATGGCTGAATGTACTCGGACGTGTTTCCCAGGATAACTATGCAGAACTGCAGGAAGAGCGCCAGGCAGTAGGCAGTGTAGGTGTATCCTCTTATACCCGGTTCGACCGGACTTACAAGGAAAACAACTATGACCTGCTGGCAACCGTTAACACAAACTTGTCGGAAGACTTCAACTTCAAGGCACTACTGGGTGGCAATGTGAGAAGGCAGCATACAACAAGTATACGGTCTGCCACCAATGGCGGACTAATTGTACCGAAAATATATGCCATATCAAACTCTCTGAATACTCCGAACGCACCCGTGGAATTTGATGGTACCCGCGAAGTGCAGGGCGTTTTCGCCGGGGCCACTATTTCATGGAGAGATATGCTTACACTGGATGCTACCGTACGGCGCGACAGGTCTTCCACACTCCCTGAAGAGAACAATGTTTACTATTATCCTTCTATATCCGCAGGTTTTGTTTTTTCCAAACTTCTGCCTTCCGCAACCTGGCTTTCCTATGGTAAACTGAGGGCCAATTATGCTGAAGTGGGAAATGATGCGCCCTTGTTCAGCGTAACGGATGTATACACCGTTATACCCCCGTTTGGATCTAACCCACAGACCTCTGTTGGCGGAACTAAAAACAATCCAGACCTGCTTCCTGAACGTACAAGGAGTGTTGAAGTGGGTATTGAAGCCGCCTTTCTGAGGAACAGGCTGGGATTCGATGTCACTTATTATGATGCGAAATCTATTGACCAGATATTACCTGTTATAGTATCAACATCCACAGGATACAACTCTAAGTTTCTGAATGCAGGTACCGTACAAAACAAAGGCGTGGAAGTTTCGATGTTTCTCATTCCGGTTCAGTCGAAAAACTTTTCATGGAACATCAATATGAATTTTGCCAGGAACAGGAACAAAGTGATCGAACTCTTTGAAGGCGCTACTAATCTTGTGCTGGCCGATTTCCAGGGCGGTGTTTCACTGAATGCAACGCTCGGACAACCCTATGGAACCATCCGGGGATCAAACTATGTGTATACAGAAGATGTCTCCAAAGGAACTGTCGACAAAACTGTGAGCCAGACTACCGGGCGGTACCTGATTTCCACCACTTCCAATGAAGTTATTGGAAATGCCAACCCCGACTGGACCGGCGGTATCAATAACCTGTTCAGGTATAAAAATCTCAGCCTGAGTTTCCTCGTGGATACCAGGCAGGGTGGTGATATATTTTCACTTGACCTCTTCTATGGTTTCGGCACCGGGCTGTATCCTGAAACTGTCCAGTTAAATGACCTGGGCAATCCTTCCCGCAGTCCAATTGCTGACGGCGGAGGTATAATTCTTCCCGGTGTTGATCCTGACGGAAATCCCAATACGAGAAGACGCTCAAACTCAGAAGGTACACTTGGCTATCGTCAGCCTGCTGCAGGATTTGTATATGATGCGAGTTATATCAAACTCCGTGAAGTGGCACTCAGTTATTCTCTGCCCGACAAAATGCTGGGTAACAAGAAATATTTCAAGGGTGTTGATTTTACGCTGGCGGGAAGAAATTTATGGATCATTCATAAAAACCTTCCCTATGCCGATCCGGAGGAATCCCTGAGTGCAGGAAACCTGCAGGGATACCAGGGTGGAGCTTATCCCAACACACGTGTTATTACCCTAAATGCCAAACTCAGATTTTAATCTACAACTATGCAAAAGTTAACCATTTGCTTATCGATACTGGTACTTACTATTTTAAGTTGTACCAAAGACCTGTCAGACCTGAACATAGATTCGAAGAATGCATCAACTGCGCCTTCCTATTCTTTGTTCACGAACGCCCAGCGGCAGTTTATGAATGTCCTGGCCTCATCTAATGTAAACACCAATATTTTCAGGCTAATTACACAGTACTGGCAGGAAACACAATATCCCGAGGAAAGCCAGTATGACCTGGGCACAAGGGAAATAAATGACGCCATCTGGAATGCATTGTACAGGGATGTGATCCGCGATCTGCAGGAGTCAAAATCTCTTATTCCGACGGATGTGCTAACTCCCGGCGGTGCACCGGATACTGCAAGGTCAACCAATCAATTGGCCATCGTGGAAGTCATGGAAATATATGCCTGGTACTACATTGTAACCACCTATGGCGATGCGCCATACTCCGAAGCGTTTGACATCAACAAACCCTTTCCAAAGTATGATTCCGCCAGCGCCATTTACAGTGACCTGTTGACCAGGCTCGACAATGCCATCGACAAGATCAACCCTTCGGGAGAAAGTTTTCGCGATGCCGATATCATTTATGCCGGGAATAACGAACAGTGGTTGAAATTCGCCAATTCCCTTAAACTTAAAATGGGTATCCTCATCGCCGACCAGGACCCCGACAGGGCAAAAGAGGTCGTTGAATCTGCGGTAGAAGCAGGCGTCTTTACTTCCAATAATGACAATGCCGAAATACACTACCTAAATACACCTCCAAATACAAATCCGATTTGGGTTGACCTGGTACAAAGTGGCCGTGATGATTTTGTGGCAGCCAGTACAATGATCGATCAACTGCTGGAGCTGCATGATCCGCGACTTGATGATTATTTCACACCTGATCAGACGGGCACCGAATATTCAGGTGCAGATCCCGGGGTACAATCGGCTTATGCACAATACTCACACGTGAATCCAACCATCACAGCGCCTGATTTTCCCGGATTGATGATGGATTATTCAGAAGTGGAATTCAACCTGGCCGAAGCTGCACAAAGGGGTTATGATGTTCCGGGAACAGCAGAGGAGCATTACAAAAATGCCATCAGGGCTTCCATACTCTACTGGGGTGGTACTGATGGTGAGGCAGATGCTTATATTGCCAGCGTTCCTTATAATGCCGGAAACTGGAAAGAAAGCATCGGCATACAACAGTGGATTGCCTTTTACAATAGAGGATGGGATGCATGGATAGCATGGAGAAGGCTTGATTACCCGCAGCTGGAACCGGCACAGGACGCTTATTCGGATATCCCTCTCCGTTACCCCTACCCGGTGAATGAACAAAATGTCAACAGGGCAAATTATGAAGCCGCTGCCGCTGCCATCGGTGGCGACGAGGTGTCCACTAAATTATGGTGGGATAAATTTTAATGCTGTGCTTCATTCATCCCAGGGTATTCTCATGTTTTAAATGGTTCATGAGAATCAAAAAAGCCTCCTTTACGGAGGCTTTATTTATTTGTCAGCCAGCCAGCGCAGGGAGTTCAGCACCAGCTTCCTGACCATTTCATTGCTGAATGTATACGACAGTGTTGCATTGGTATGATTTTCATAATCAATGTCATTATGACCCATATTAAAATAGATCATCCTGTAATTTTTGTTGGTCCAGGCTACAGGGTAATACCCTTCATGCCATATTTCATCCGGCTTCGGACCGGTGCCCAGCGGAAAACTGGATGGATCGATGGATAACAAAATATGTATGGAAGTATTTTTTGTGAGGTCATTCTTCCACCTGTACCATTCGCTGGGGAGCTTTTAAAAACAGCCGGCAGATTTTTTGTCGCCGGATGATTTTTGTCTTCCACCTTTAACATGGCACTGGTTGGCCTCCAGGTATTGCTGAGGTATTCACCCGATCCCAGGAATTGTTCATGATACCATGTCCAGTTCTGTGGAAAGTCCGATGGGGTAAGTGCAAACCCGGCAAAATGAAAACCCATCCAGGCACCGCCATTACTGATATACTGTTCAAAGGTCATACGCTGCAGTGAATCATCCGGCCTGGTATCGAGGAATACAACAATATCATATTGTGCAAGAAAGGCTGTGTTCATCCGCGTCCAGTCATTGGTGGAATCATAAATGAAACGATGCTTTTTCGCCATATCACTAAACCATGCATTGGCCTCATGCACAAAACTGATATGGGCCTGGTCCTCCCTGGATGTATAAAATGCGATGACCTTGAATTTCGCTCTGTTTTCCCCTGCCTTCACTTTATTGATGGCAGACAAACTAAAAACATATACAACCAAAAGGAAAACGACTCTATACATTGTTAGCCCTTTTTATTTCTTCCAGATGGCTCCCACACCTGCATTCCACAGTTCCCTGTTATAGGCAGGCAACCTGTTATTAAGCAGATCATTTGCCCTTGCCTGCAGCTTTGCCCACTCTGCGTCCAGTTCTTTTCTCAGGTCCACAGAAGACTGGCTAACCCTGGGAATATCGCTTTCAGTCTGGTTGATCAGGAACATATAATTCGCCGTAAACTTATTGGGAAAATTCTCCACGTCATCATATGCCTTTGATTTTCTCTGCACCATGTCTTCGTCCCATTTTTTCATATCCTGTACGATGGCCTGGCCGTCTTTTTTAAGCGATGCAAATTTTTCTTCTGCAGGCAAAGTGGCGAGAAGATTTTCAAGCTGTTCCCTTTGTCCGTTCATGGAATTTACCATCTTATGCATCTTGCTCACTTCTGTTTCCATCTCTGTCATCATGGTATGATATTCCTGGTAGGTTCTTTTCATCGATATTATACAATGGATTTTTCAATATCGAGAAATCAGCAGATGAATTCTTATTTCCTGCTTTTATCGTCACCGAATAGTTGCCGGGAGATGCCTTATGCCCGCTGTAACTATTTTCCATATATAGGTTTGGAACTGTACCAATCGTTGGATAGCGCATGTTCCAGACAAACCGGTTCAATCCTTTTTTCTTTGAAAGAACAGGATCTGGTGCGGGGCACCATCAAATCTCACATAAGTAGAATCCTTTTGTGAACTGAAAGTCCTTACCACATTTCCTTTTGCATCTTTTATTTCCAGCACCAGGTGTTCAGAATCTTTTAATGCAGGAAGCTGGTAATAGATCACCACACCGGTGGCGGGGTTTACGCCATAATATGGATTGGTGCCGTCAAATCTGATCTGAGTTCCGGTCCAGTTCACTATAGGCATTTACAATAATGGCATCTTCAGGTTTAAATAAGAATAAGCTACTGTCGGCACCGCCCTTATACTGGCGAATCAGCCCAAGATCATCCAGTATCCAGAAGGACCTTCCGGATGTGGCAGCAATAAGGTCGCCCTGGTGAACTTTCAAATCGGTGATGGGAGTAAGCGGAAGATTTAAACTGAAATGGCATCCACATCTTTCCGCCATTCCAGTGAAATATATACACCCGTTTCTGTTCCGGCAAACAGCAGGTCTTTTCTTACGTCATCTTCCCTGACCACCCGGGTGAATGCATCAGCGGGAATGCCGTTGTTGATTTTTGTCCAGGTTTTCCCATAGTCGGTTGTTTTGTAAAAACCGGGTGTATGATCATTGAATTTATACCTTGTAGTGGCGATATAAGCAGTAGCCGGATCATGTGGTGATACTTCAATCGCATTGATCAGGCATTCCTGCAAACCTGCCGGTGTTACATTTTTCCAGGTGGCTCCTCCGTCCCTTGTCAGTTGAACATAACCATCATCACTGCCGGTCCAGATCACACCTTTTTCATGCGGTGATTCGATGACATAGGAAAGTGTTCCATAATTTTCTGCACCCACTGCTTCATTGGTATACGGACCACCGGGTTTTCCCTGTTTATCTTTTTCATTACGGGTAAGGTCAGGCGAAACTTCTTTCCAGTTCTTGCCCATATCAGTTGTCTTCAGCAGGTATTGTGAACCGTGATAAAATGTTCCGGGTTCATGCTTTGACCAGATGATCGGGGCATTCCAGTTATAACGGTATTTCATTTCCTTTGCATCCCTGCCCAGATATTGTATCGGTGCCGCCATTACATTGGTGCTGCCTTTTGCTTTGGTATCCAGCACTTCAATGGTGCCCTGGTAACTTCCGCCCATTACATATCGCGGATCATTGGGATCAAAAGCCAGGAAGGCACTTTCACCTCCGGCAGAAGAGGTCCAGCTTGAAGGAGTAATTCCGCCGCTCGCCTAATTCACGATGTGCAATGGAGACAGAAGTATTGTCCTGCTGGCCGCCATAAATTCGATAGGGAAATTCATTATCCACATTGATCCGGTAGAATCTGTGCGGTGGGCATGATTAGTTTGGGTAGCTCCAGGTTTTGCCCTGGTTAACCGTGATCACTGCACCGCCATCATCCGACAATGATCATATTCTTTGAATTGTGCGGATTGATCCAGAGATCATGATAGTCACCATGCGTGGATTGCCATGTCTCTCCCATGTTTTGCCACCATCAATGGAACGTAAATGCAGGTGCACTCAATACATAGAGGGTATTCTCATCTGACGGATCGGTAAACAATTCGATATAATACCAGGCCCTCTGTATGAGGCGGTGATCATCGGAGATCTTCGACCAGACTTTTCCGGCATTCTCAGAAACAAATAATCCGCCCTGGTCTTTTTCAGAATCACTTTCCACCAGTACATATACTTTTTCAGAATTGGAACGGCATACGGCAACAGCCATCTTACCCAGTTCCTTTGGGCAAGTCCGTCCTGTATTTTTTCCCATGTTCTCCCCGGCATCAACAGATTTATACAATCCACTGTTCTCGCCGCCACTGATTACCTTCCAGGGAAGGCGTCCATATTCATCAATAGCGGCATACAGTATCCTTGGATTATTCATGTCCATGGATAATTCCACACAACCGGTCTTATCATCTACATACAATACTTTTTTCCAGGTCAGTACCTCCATCGGTTGATTTATAAATTCCGCGTTCTGTGATTCTGCTGTAAATGGCGCCCTGGGCGGCAACAAAAACAATGTCGGGATTTTTTGGGTCGATGGCAATCCTTGAAATCTGCTGTGTGTGAGTCGAGGCCCATCTTCTTCCAGGTCTTACCGGCATCAGTGGATTTATACACACCGTCACCATGATGCGTCATCACTCCCCTGATCGCGTGCTCACCCATGCCCACATATACCACATTGGGATCACTCTCCGAAACAGCCACTGCGCCAACAGATCCCGTTTTAAAAAAACCATCCGAAATATTTTTCCAGGTAATCCCCATATCGGTGGTCTTCCATAGCCCCCCACCTGTGGTACCCATATAATAGGTCGATGGATCACCAACAACACCCGTTGAGGTAACTGACCTTCCCCCCGGAAAGGACCGATACTGCGCCATTTTACCGGTTTAAAATAATCACTGATGCTCGCCGGCTGTTCCGGCGGGGCAGTTGTTGCGGGATTGTTTTTTTTATTTTTTTGTGCGAAAGAAACCAGGAACAATGAAAGGGAAAAGGATAAAACCAGGAATCGCTTACTCATGTATAAGGTTTTTACGAATTGATATTCGGGGCAAAAAACGGCTAATGTTTGAACATTTGCCACATAAGGTAAGATTTATTTCACCCGGGTTATTCACATTTACCTGATGGTAAACCAGGTATAACTTTCCGGTTCCATTGTTATCCGAAGTGTAATGGAATAATCCCTGTCCATCGTATATCTTACGGGGTTTTTCCCTTTTTCCGAAATTGTGGCCGAAGTTGATAAACCGGTATAATATAGCGGAATCCTGATATTCCTGGTAATTGTTTCTTTCAGCGGATTATAAAGCATCGCCAAACCCTTCTGGTTAAGAGTTGTGCTTACATGTAAAATTCCGTCCCAATCCCTCCCATCTGCCCGACGCAGGTGAATAATATCCGCATTAAGGATATCCCGGTACTGTTTATACCAACGTATCACCTCGATAACTTTTGCCTTTGTTACTTCGGTATCATATAACCTCGGCCCACGATAACATGCCTGCACACCGGCACCATAATATTGCATCATCAACTGTTCATAATCTGCAAGGTGTTCCGACAAAGGTTCCAGTACTGCTTCAGGTCCGCCACCCTGGTACCTGGTGAGAGGAACAAAACCCCATGACATGGATGGCGTTTTCTCCCATAGCCCGTCATAAATATTCTGGCGGTTCAGAATTTTTTGCTGTTCCCTGGATAATGAAAAATTGACTTCGCGGTAGCCAATGGCAATCTTATTTGTACCATCAAGAAAATACCAGTCTGGCGCATTGATATAAATACCCCTTTCGTTTAACCACCTGTACAATCCTTTCTGTAATTCCATTTGACGCCACTGTGAATCTTCGAGTCCTTTATGACCCGGATGGGTAATCGAAGCGCAGAGATCACCAGGATAAGGTCCGTCATTCTCAAAAAGGTCAAAACCTGTCTGGCTGAAAAAATATTTCAGTTTGTCGATATACCCAAGTCCCCATTTACTGCCCAGGCAGGGAGCATTTCCAAAAAAAGCTCCTGCATCGGGCTTGCCGCTAACCGGGTCAATAACGTCATCTTCATCGCTGATCCTTCTTGAACTGAACAAGGAATAACCCCCAATCATTATTTTTTTACGATGTGCGTAGTCGGCCAGTTCTTTCCACTTGCTGATATTATTGCGGGAAGTATCTTCAAGGGAACAGTGGCTTCCAAAACTCAGGATCAGCGCTTCATAACCCGTTTCAGCACACTGATCAATTGCATTCCTTACTTCCTCATCCGTCTTGCTGACGAGATGCATAAAAATGGGATTCTCTGTAGTCCATGGTGCCACTGTACGATACATTCTCCGGATGGCGAGCCCTCTTCTTTCACGGTCATAACTGTCCATCAGCAATTCATGGGTTCGGACTGACTTATAAATCTCTCCGGGTTTTAGTTCAATTCCTGTCAATTTTTCAGGATACACTTCCAGTAAACAGGGTGTCTGAAAGTTATAATTCACCTGTGAAGTATAGGTACTGTCTGTTTTCCAGTGTGTGGTCTGGTCACTGATATCATACCGCATGGCGTTATTAAAAGCATAATTCGTTTCTACATAAATACCGTGCTGCTTTTTCATTTGTTCAGGACTTCCCACTACTGCACTTTCTTCTTCCACCAGGGCAAGTATTTCATTTACCGGTTTGCTGAGTAAATAAACGCCCGATCCTTTATTCTCCACTGAAATCCACTTCACCATCAGCGGAATACCATTATAGACTTCGTAATTGACTACAACCACCAGGTCTTTCAGTGAAATATCAGGAGACTGGTACCGGAAAGAAATCATTAACCCTTTTGGCTGCTCATGATTTCCAGCCCAGTGTTTAGAAGTCCATCTTACAAAGGGCTGAAGGGGTGAAACAGAAAATGACTGAAACTGAAAGTCATTCTTTCCGGCAGTGAAACTATCCGCCCAATCCTGCATCAGGTAAGCATTTTCCTTTTGCCCGTACAGTCCGCCAACATTATAATCAACTCCATTGACGGTAATTCTCGCTTCCGGTTTAACGCCACGCAATAACTGCTGCCCATTGCTCAAATTGCTATAATCTATGCAGGCCAGGTTAGGATATAAACGGAATCTCCTTTTTATTAATCCGTTCCACAAAATGACGTCTTTATTGTCGGCCGACCGGTAAACCCGGGCTTTAATAGCTGGTGGACTGACCAGCCAGTCATGTACTGCAGATGTTGACAAACTATCCTTCCATACCGGCAGTGATTCAATATTTTGCTGGCCCAGCAAAACGGTAGCACAAAAACTAAAAAATATAATGCCGATAGCTTTCTTCATCATGAAATAGTTTGTACAACGATGAAATGGTTCAATATCCTACATATACCATACTGGCTCGCGGGTAATAGTAAGCGAAACGGAATCTCCTACAATATAAGCCGGATGGCTAACCTGCACGCTTACCATTGACCCCGCTATATCAACTTCCAGTGTATAATGACTGCCCCAATAAATAATTTCCCGCAGCACTCCGGTCAGGGAGGAAGAATGATCATCTGTTACCTGCACATCCTCCGGGCGGAAGAATATCCTTTTGCCTGGCGGGATATTTGCAGCAAGCCTGCCAGCGGCAGTACCAGGCTGCAGCAGGTTGTACATTCCGAAAAGCCCGGCACAATATTCATCAACCGGGTGATGATAGATATCTCCAGGTGTGCCCTTTTGAACGATCCTGCCTTCCTCCATCACCATAACAAGTTCAGCCCATGATAAAATATCCGGTGCATCATGCAATACCATGAGTATGGTAATGCCGAGATCCTGCGCGATGTCTTTCACCACCTGTTTAATGATTTTCTTGTGTCCCATATCAAGGTTCGAGAAAGGCTCGTCAAGCAATAGCAAACGGGGAGATGATATTAACACCCGGGCGAGTGCCACCCTTTGTTTTTCACCACCCGACAACTGGTTCGTCATTCTTTTCAACAAATGTTCGATACGGCAAATACGAAATATTTTTGCTGCAGTTTCATTACCCAGTACATTTTTAGCATCGAGCTCATCTTCAATCCTGTAATTATTACGCAACTCAAAATGCTGGCTCAGGTAGCCAATTCCGGGATGACCGGGCATCAACTTTTCCTCCGGGCCTTTTACGGGCTTTCCTTCAAATAATATTCTACCTGATTCCGGTTGCTGCAATCCGGCTATCATTTTCAACAGGCTGGTCTTTCCTGATCCGGTCTCTCCTGCAATGGCAATTTTTTGAAAAGCTTCCAGGGAAAATGAAATATGATCCACAGACAAATAACTGCCTTCCCTCCTGCAAATATCCTCAACCGTTAATAGCGCCATCCTGCTAAAATATAGCATCAGGAGTAAACACAATTTTTATTGATTAACAGGAAGCTTCCGGCATGATGACTATACCCATGCTTCATAAGGTGAACTCCGTTTCAGGAGCCCGATGACTGTTGATATGCAGGCAATATTATCTTAAAAGTACTACCGGCTCCAAACTCGCTTTTTACGGATATTGTTCCACCCTGTGCAGCAACAAATTCCTTGCTGATCGCCAGTCCAAGGCCAGTCCCTTCTTTTTTATTACCGGGAATTCGGAAATACCGGTCAAAGATTCTGTCAATATACTGTGGTGCAATACCCTGTCCATAGTCAGTTACGTCAAAGACAACTTCACCATTTACAGCAGAAACATTGATCCGGACCGCTGCATTATCGTAAGAATACCGGATGGCATTGGATATAAGATTGGTCAGTACCCAGGCAGTTTTCTCGCTGTCTGCCAGCACTTTCGGCAAATGTTCACCTACATTAACCTGGAGTTCAATATTTTTCTGATCGGCGTTGGTACGATTTGCCCTGACGGCATATTCAATAATTTCAAGGGGATCTGTTGCTGCAACGGACAACTGCATGACCCCGCTGTCTACCTGTGATAAATTCAGCAATTCCCCTGTGATCTTCAACAAGCGGTTTGCATCATCATTGATACTATTCAGTAAACTTTTCTGCTCGGTGTTTAATGGGCCGATTTGTTCCTTTTCAAGGAGGTGCGTACTCATTTTGATGGCGGATATCGGTGTCTTTAATTCATGTGAGACAGTAGCGATAAAATTTGTTTTGGCGAAATCAAGCTCCTTATAAGGAGTAATATTTCTTAGCACCATTACATTTCCAATGAGTTTCTCTTTTTGCTCTCCCGTAGGAATGATATTGATGGGAATGACTTCCTTTTCAAAATAGCTCTCTTTATGATCGGCATATATCTTGATCGGCAGGGGCTTTATCTGTGTCACAGTTTCCTTTTGCAAGAGGTCCTGGGCAAGTGAACGGAGCAGGTCATTCTGCAAGGCAATTTCCTGGATCGGTTTACCAACCACCTGTTCAAGTTTTAGCCCTGAAACTTTAAGTGCAACATCGTTCATAAACAGTACCCTGTTTTTTTCATCGAGGCCAAACACGGGATCAGTCATATTATTGATCAATGTTTCAATGCGCTTCTTTTCAATCATCAGCCTCTCCAGGTTGCTGGTCTTGTATTCCTCCAGTTTTTGCGCCATGGTATTGAAGGCCGCCGACAGTTCCCCGAATTCATCGTGTTTTTCGAAATGCAGCCGTTGGGAATAATTCTCTGCCGCTATTTCACGTATGCTGCGCGTTAGTTCCTTTATGGGATTGGCAATATACCCGGGCAGGTTGACCAGCAATACAAAGGCCAGCAGGAAACAAATCGTACCAATAAAACTGATCCAGAAAATAGCCCTGTCTGAAGTGCTTACAGCAGTTGCACTTTTTCGTTGAATAGCCTGCATATTCAGCCATATAATATCGATGATGTCAGCTCTTGTATTTTTTAACAGGTTACTGTCTGAAGGACTTTTACTGAGTTTCAGATAATTCGCAGACAACCTGTTGGTCATCTCCTGTTCGCCCGGTTCCGTAATATTATTTTGCTGAAGCTTAAGATTTTCTAAAAAAATATCTGATTGCCCGCTGTCAGAAATTCCTTCGTTCAGGGCATTCAGCATTTTCCTCGAATAGTCGATAGAGTTATAATTGGCGACCAGGATCTTCTTTGTATCGTCCGACAACCTGTTTGTGTACACGGCGCTGAGGGTGATCAGCAACACGATCATCACAAAGAATACACCAATTCCCAGTCCTAGTTTTTGCTTGATTTTCATTAGCTTAAAATTACAATGTCAATATCACTGGCTGATAACTTCTTGAGCAGGTTATTAAATACGTTAGTCGCCATGATAACCCTGGTCAGGCTTAAGTGAGGTTTTCCGAGGCAAATTGTAGTGATGCCCCTTTCTTCGCACTGTTCTATTATGGTTTTAGCAATATTGCTGCTTTCCACTTTTATGATTTCTGCGCCGAGCTCAGTGGCCAGTTTGAAATTATTGATGAGGTGTCGCTGTTTATCCAGCGCTATTTTGTCTGCACGCTCTGCAGGGGTTTGAACATACAATACATACCAGTTGCTGTTGTAATAATTAGCCAGCCGGGCAGTTTTGCGGATCACCGTTTTAGCAGTTTCCTCATTTGAACTGATACAGGCAAGAAATCTTTCATGCTTCACGGCATTTGCCTTGCTCACTTCAGACTCCACTTTTCGTTCTACCTGCGAAGCCACTTCCTTTAGTGCGAGTTCCCTCAATTGCAAAATGTGGTGGCTCTTGAAGAAGTTGCCCAGTGCAGCTTCAATTTTTTCTGCCTGGTAAATCTTTCCTTCTTTTAGCCTGGTGATTAATTCATCCGCCGTAAGGTCAATATTCACCACTTCATCGGCCATTGCCAGTACACTATCCGGAATCCTTTCCTTTACTTCAACACCGGTAATTTCCTTTACTTCATCATTCAGACTTTCGATATGCTGGATATTTACGGCACTGATCACATTGATTCCGGCTTCGAGGATTTCCAAAACATCCTGCCATCTTTTTTCATTTTTACTTCCTTCAATATTGGTATGTGCCAGTTCATCAACAATGACCACTTCCGGCCTGAGATTTATGACCGCCTGTACATCCAGTTCTTCCAGTTCCTTTCCCTTGTAGAATAATTTCCTGCGCGGTATTACCGGCAGCCCTTCCAGCAGATCCTGCGTTTCTTTCCGGTTATGTGTTTCGATATAGCCGATCTTCACATCAATCCCATTCCGGAGCAAAGCATGGGCTTCCTGGAGCATCCGGTAGGTCTTTCCCACACCGGCACTCATGCCAATATAAATCTTGAATTTTCCCCGCCTTGATTTTTTTATCAGGTCGAGAAAATGCTGGACATTATTTTCTTTTTCGTCTGACATCATTAAAAGCTTACAGCAATGGAGCCGGTAACAGATGCATCACTTTTTACCGCCTTGGATTGTTTTACAAACACTTCATCCTTGCTGCTTAAATTACGTGCTTCCAGCCTTAACAGCACATTTTTCGCTGCAGCATAATCCAGGTTTATGGAATAACCAGTGGTTTGAAATCCATTCGGCGTTCCTGTACTGATGATCACACCATTTTTATCATTATAATATTCCAGCCTTCCTGCAATGGCCCATTTTTCATTGATGGCATATTTCAAAATACCTATTGGAGCATACCATGTATTGGTGCCTCCGTCGGAAGGAGTTTTTTCTTCCATCCCGATATCGAAACCAAGCGTAAGGCCAAGTTTATCACTAAGATTGAAAATACCATATATATTATGGAAATACCTCATCAATCTTGCAGTATCCGGTTTATCTGTTCCAATGAAAGTGCTGTAATTCAGCAATACTTTATCAGAAGGTTTGAACTGAATTTGTGTTCCCCAGCTCATCAGCGAATTACCATCCACTCTTGTAATCCTTTGCCATCCATTCAATGCCAGCACACTCAACAACCATTTTCCATTATCTGTAGTATAGGTGAGTTTTGCCCCTGCTTCATAATATGGCGAATTGTCTGCCAGGATACTCCTGGTTAGTACCCAGCAATCTTTGCTGATGGCACTTTCAAAACCGATATGTGAACCAAATATTCCTGCATCCAGCCAGAGGTTTTTCTTTTTACTGAGTTTCACTCCTGCATTGGCTTCATAAATATTTTTCAATACACCCGGCTCTGCAGCATAGTTGGCATTCATATAAGTACCCGCCGCGAGTGCAAGGTTGGCCCTTACTCTTTCTGCTATTATAAGCTGCCTTTTAAAAATCCAAGGTTTAGGTTAAACTCATTGTGCCGATTGTGGCTGTATACAAATGCGGGCCGGTTATGATCTGCCGGCTTATTAAAATCATACAGGTAATATGCTTCCACATAGCCGCTCCAGCTAAGGGCAGGCGCTTTATCCTCCTGCGCTAATAATTGCCGAACTAAGTATCAACATCCATCCAAATAAAATCCTTTTCATCATTGGGAATTACTATTTATTTCAATTGATCTAATGCAATATTTAATTTTAAAACATGAACATGGGCAGGTCCGAAAACGGGTTTCTCAACATGTTTGTCTACCAATGCCTTTACATTTTCTTCAGCCAAGTCCACGAATCCCGGCAATTCGCTTAACCTGTATATATGCAGCTTCGGGTGAAATGTCCGGATCAAGGCCACTACCGCTTGCCGTTACCAGGTCGGCTGGAATTTCTTCTTTACGCACGCCGGGATTATGATGCAGGAAAGTATCAATTCTTTCCTGAATTATCTGCAGATAATCGGGATTTGTGGGACCTTTATTACTGCCTGCAGAACCTGCAGCATTATAATCCACTGCTGATGGCCGGCCCCAGAAATATTTATCATCAGTGAATTTTTGTCCGATTCGTTCATACCCCACCACTTTACCATTCACCGAAATGGTTTCACCCTTTCCTCTCTCCAGGTGCCAGTCTGGCTACTGCCGCAATAAACAGCGGATACAGCACAGAACACAAAACGATAAAGATGAGTGTCAGTTTCAGATGACGGCCAGATATACTTTTTCATGTCGTTGACTTTCAATGATTAAATAAAAAATGATACAGCAAGGTCAATCGATCTTGATCCCGATAAAAGGAACAATCACACCTCCAAGTCCATATATCAATAAATTTCTTCTCAATAAATGCACTTGCGCCGATCGGCTTATAGGCAACACCTTTCAATGCCAGTGGAATTAACAACGGAATAATGATCGCATTGAAAATTACTGCTGAAAGTATGGCACTCTCAGGGCTTTGCAGCTTCATGATATTCAGCGCCTGCAACGCAGGAATAGAAGCGATAAAAAGCGCAGGAACAATGGCAAAATATTTTGCCACGTCATTGGCAATGGAAAAGGTAGTCAGTGTTCCCCTGGTCATCAGCAATTGTTTGCCGATCTCCACAATTTCAATCAGTTTGGTGGGATCATTGTCCAGGTCAACCATATTGCCGGCTTCTTTTGCAGCCTGTGTACCACTGTTCATGGCTACACCAACATCCGCCTGTGCCAGAGCCGGTGCATCATTGGTACCATCACCCATCATGGCCACCAGTTTTCCATCCTGCTGTTCCTGTTTGATATAATTCATTTTATCTTCAGGTTTTGCCTCGGCAATAAAATCATCAACACCGGCCACATTGGCAATATATTTTGCGGTCAGCGGATTATCGCCTGTTACCATCACCGTTTTCACACCCATTTTACGCAGGCGTTCAAAACGTTCCTGTATACCGGGTTTGATGATATCCTGCAATTCAATCACACCCTTTACTTCATTATTTACGGAAACCACCAGTGGAGTTCCACCATTGCTGGAGATCGTATGTCACTTTTTCTTCTGTCTCTTTCGGAACAGTATGTCCCGTTTCCGTTTACTTTATCGCGGATGGCATCAAAAGCACCTTTGCGGATCTTCAAGCCGGTTGAAGTATCTACACCACTGCTTCTTGTTTCAGCAGTGAATTTGATGAAGGTCATTCCCTTTTCGGGCTTAACCTGTATTCCTTTCTGCGCTGCCAGTTCAATGATTGATTTTCCTTCGGGGGTTTCATCGGAAAGAGAACTTAACGCGACAAACTGGATAAATTCTTTTTCACCAATACCATTAGCAGGATAAAAATTCGTTGCCTTCCTGTTGCCGATGGTAATCGTACCGGTTTTATCCAGTAACAGTACATCAAGATCACCTGCGGTTTCCACTGCCTTACCACTCTTGGTGATTACATTGGCACGCAATGCCCTGTCCATCCCCGCAATCCCGATGGCGCTGAGCAATCCGCCAATGGTGGTTGGGATCAGGCAGACAAACAGGGAAATAAATGCCGCAATGGTAATGGGCGTGTTGGCATAATCTGCAAAGGGTTTAAGCGTTACCACCACGATAAGGAAGATAATGGTAAAGCTGGCCAGCAAAATAGTCAGTGCTATTTCATTGGGTGTCTTTTGCCTGGAAGCACCTTCTACCAATGCGATCATTTTATCCAGGAAACTTTGACCCGGTTCTGTTGTAACCCCTACTTCAATTTTATCAGACAATACTTTTGTACCACCGGTAACGGATGATTTATCTCCTCCGGCTTCCCTGATGACAGGTGCACATTCACCGGTAATGGCGCTTTCATCAATGGTGGCGATACCGTCTATGATCTCTCCATCCATAGGAATGATATCACCGGCTTCACAAATAAAGTGATCACCTTTCTTCAATTGTGACGATGGAACAATATTTATCTCGTTTACAAAAACTTCGCCTACGGCGGAAACTTTTTTGGCAGGTGTATCTTCCCTGGTTTTACGCAGACTTTCGGCCTGTGCCTTTCCCCTTGCTTCAGCAATGGCTTCTGCAAAATTGGCAAAGAGCACAGTAATGAAGAGTACGATGAAAATGGTTAGGTTATAGGATCAAAGATCCCTGTGTTTGTTCACCGACAGCAATCCATGCGCATACTCCCAGCATGATCAGTGTACCGATATACACGGTAAACATCACCGGGTTCTTCATCATCACCACGGGATTAAGTTTGACAAACGATTGACTCAGCGCCTCTTTCACCAGCGCACCTTCAAACAACCTGCTGCTTTTTTTATGTTTAGCCATGATTATTCTTTAATAGTTTTCTTCCCTCGTTATTTCATCATAAAATATTCAGCAATCGGACCCAGTACCAGTGGCGGGAAATATGACAATGCCGTAATAATGATGATGATGGCGAAAGTCAGGATTCCGAATGTGAATGAATCCACTTTCAATGTACCCGAAGATTCAGGAATAAATTTTTTCTTTGCCAGTAAACCGACAATGGCAACTGGCCCGATGATGGGAAGGTATCTTCCAAGGATCAATACAATACCTGTAGTTACATTCCAGAAAATATTGTTATCCCCAAGTCCTTCAAAGCCACTTCCGTTATTGGCATTGGCGGAAGTGAATTCATAAAACATTTCTGAAAACCCATGGTTAGCCGGATTATTCAGCCAGGCCGAAGGTTTCACCGCCCAGTCGGCATTCCCATGTTGCACAAAATACTAGGCCGCCAGTGCCGTTCCGCCTTTGATCAGAAATGCAGAAAGCAATGTTACCAGTGCAGCGATCTTTACTTCCCGGGCTTCCACTTTATGTCCCAGGAATTCCGGGGTTCTGCCCACCATCAGTCCGCCGATAAACACAGCAATGATGATATAGATGTAGTAGTTCAGTATTCCCACACCGCACCCGCCATAGAAGGCATTGATCAGCATACCCAGCATCATCATCATGCCCGACATGGGCATTGAACTGTCGTGCATGGAGTTGACAGATCCGGTGGAAATAATGGTGGTGACGATACTCCAGTAACCCGACATAGCAGGGCCAAACCTTACTTCCTTCCCTTCCATGGCACCGGCCGACTGGCTGATTCCCATCTTAGCGATTTCCGGGTTTCCATTCATCTCCCAATACATGGTTGGCACAATGAGAAAGAGCATCCCCACCGTCATGATGCCGAATATCATATAGGCCAGTTTTTTCTGACGGGTATAAAATCCCAGCGCAAACAACATGGCGATCGGGATCAGCACCTGAGCGATCAATTCAAGCATAGCGGTGTAGTAGTTCGGATTTTCCAGCGGGTGAGCAGAATTTGCGCCAAACCATCCACCACCGTTTGTCCCAAGGTGCTTTATGGCGATCATGCCTGCAGCGGGGCCCCTGGAGACCTGTACCGTATCGCCCTGGAGGGTGGTGATGGTATCCTTCCCGTCATAACTGGCCGGGCTTCCATTAAAAGCAAGTAGTATACTAACAACAATGCATAGTGGCAATAATATCCGGGTGATGGATTTTGTAAAAATGCTCCAGAAATTTCCGAGGTTATCCGTTGTCTTGTGCCTTAGTGCATTGAACAATGCTACGGCGCAGGCAATTCCCGTTGCTGCGCTGACAAATTGCAAAAAGGTAATCACAAATAATTGTGTAAAATAAGTAAGGCCGGTTTCACCGGAATAATGCTGAAGGTTGCAATTCACCAAAAAACTGATGGCGGTATTAAAACTCAGGTCGGGTGTCATATCCGGGTTGCCATCCGGGTTTAATGGCAACTGTGATTGATTCAACAGCAGGAAGAATGCATAAAACAGCCATAACATGTTTATGGATAGCATGGATGTTAAGAACTCCTTCCAGTTCATTCCCTGTTCAGGATTTATGCCTGCCAGTTTGTATATCAGCCGCTCCAACGGATGCAGGAAATCGGTAAATGTTTTTTCACCGGCAAATACCCTGGCTATATAGATACCCAGCGGATAGGCCAATAGTACGGTCAGTAAAAAGGTGATGACTACACCCGTTAGTTCCGTGTTCATATTGTTCGCATTAAGGATTAAAACTTCTCAGGTTTGATTAAAACGTATAACAGGTATATAAATACCAGGATGGAAATGAACAATAATGCCGTTATCATGATGATGGTAATGTTTATATATGTTCAAAAAAGTCAATGGCTTTAAAAAAAATAATGAAGCTGATGATCATTGCCGCTAATAACAGGATTGTAATAAGCATGTGATGTTTTTTTAGATTATCGATGTGTTGCAGATGCAGGCTGATTTTCGCAAGTTCTGAAAGTTTTGACTGCGCAGAAATGACCACTATCATAAAATAACCTTCTTAAGTTTCCAAAACCTGCGTTGGCTCAACAAGTTGCTTATGTCAAAATGGTTTGCCTTTATTCCTGCCAAAAATGCCAAGAGCATAAGAAATGACTATGGCAAAAAATGCGATGATCAGGATGATGAGTAATATGTTTAACATATGCTGCTGTTAATGGTGGCCAATGAATATTCCACGCGGGAGAATATCCAAGTTCTGGTCCAAAAGCAGCAGGAGTATCTGTAACCCAGGCTCCTGTTGAGTTTTGCGGAAATACCAAATTTGAGGCAACAAAAAACCCTTTCATTTTGAAAGGGTAAACCATAGCGTTTTGACAGGTTGTGAAATGAAGTAACTCAGCTGATCCTGTATTCTTCAATCTTACGGTAGAGTGTTGTCACCGCTATATTCAGCAATCGCGCCGCTTCAGTCTTATTACCATTGGTATAGTTCAGTACTTTCTGGATATGCAGTTTTTCAGCGCTGGCCAGGTCAAAGGCCGACATTGTCTTTCCCTGTTTCAATGAAGCAGCGCTACGGTGGAATTCCGCCGGGAGGCTTTCGGTCTCCAGTAAATGATTATCCGACAGGATAACGCTTCGTTCTATCACATTTTTCAGCTCCCTTACATTGCCTTTCCATTCATGTTGTTTGAGGGATTCGAGATAATCATCCGACATACTTAGTCCGCGCTTGTTGGTTTTATCTGCGAATACCACCAGGAAATGTTTCGCCAGTTCCTCTATGTCACTGACCCTTTCCCGAAGGGGTGGCAGGGCAATCTGGAAAACCGAAATCCTGTAGTAGAGGTCTTCACGAAAGAGCCCGGAGGACACATCCTCGAGAAGATTCCTGTTGGTTGCAGAAATCAGCCTGGTATTAACTTTTGTTGGTTTACTGTCCCCAACTTTGAGGAACTCTCCGCTTTCCAGGACACGCAGCAACCTCGCCTGCAGTTCCACCGGCATTTCCCCGATTTCATCCAGGAATACGGTTCCGTTATTGGCTTCTTCAAAGATCCCCCTGGTATCCTTTGTTGCGCCGGTAAACGCGCCTGCCTTATGTCCGAATAATTCATTTTCCAGGAGGTCGCGTGCAAATGCAGAGCAATTGACCGCAATGAAAGGCTGGCTGCTTCTTTTACCCGCCTGGTGAATGGACTGTGCAAAAATTTCCTTGCCGGTGCCTGTTTCGCCGGTGAGTAAAACGGAAGCATCCGTAACGGCAACTTTTTGTGCTGATTCTACAGCATTTCGTATTGCCTTCGATTTTCCGATGATACTGTCAAATGAATATTTATTTCCCAGTTGCTTCTCCAGCAAGGTCACCCTTTTCGACAAAGCCACTTTCTCACAGGCCTTATACAGCAATGGAATGATCCTGTTATTATCATCCCCCTTGGTGATATAGTCAAAAGCGCCATTTTTCATTGCCTGCACGCCATCGGCAATATTTCCATATGCCGTCAGCAAAATGACTTCTGTTACCGGAAATTTTTCTTTAATGGTTTTGGCAAGTCCCACCCCGCTGCCATCCGGTAGTTTTACATCACAAATAACTACATCGATGGAACCTGATTCCATTTTCCTGAGTGCAGTTTTGCCGTCCGGAGCCTGTACAACATCAAAACCTTCCAGCCTGATGATCTTTGTCAGCAGTTCCCTGAGTTTCTCTTCATCGTCAATAATGAGTATGGTACCGTTCATTCCGTAGCGGAGTTTTTTACTTTATGAAGTTCATGGTGTCATCTTCCGATGCAAATGTAAACCTTTAGCTATTGACCCCTTCAGCGCCTGTTCCCGTGTGACAATCCGGAATATTTGCTGTACCTTCCATAGGCGCTAAAAGCCTTTTCGGAGGTCGCAAATGCCAATATAAGGCTACTTACTTTTCAACTCCTTTACTCACGCCATCCCTTACACCCTTCTGTAAAGCAGGCTGCATTATGATGTGGAAACAGGTCATCTGATCAACCATTGCAGACAGTATAAAAATTCGGGTCAATCGCTGTAACTGCAGGCAGGATTGACAAAAAAAAACATTGATGAAAAATAACCCTATTCAGGATATTCTCTCTTCCATTGGTATTTCGTTCCCGGGCAATGACCTTATGCAGAAATATGCCGATGAAAAACCTCCCCTGCGGACGGAACTTTACAGCGCCGACCAGATGGAGGTCCACGGTAAGATCCTGGCAGGAAACCATAAAATTTTTACGGGACGTTCCCCGAATGTCCTTTTAAAGCGACTGGCAGAGAATGAAGAACTGCTGCTGGAAGTCCACAAACTCCTGACAGAGGCAGTAAAGGCCAATAACCGCATCATTCCTGCCGGGGAATGGCTGCTGGACAATTTCTACCTGATCCTGGAACAGATTCAGACTGGGAAAAAGCACCTTCCAAAGGGCTATAGTGAAGACCTGCCCCGATTACTGAACGGTCTCAATTCGGGCCTTCCCAGGGTGTATGACATCGCAACTGAAATCATTTCCCACAGTGATGGCCGTGTTGATCCGAAAAACCTGGGAAGTTTTGTGTCGGCCTACCAGTCGATCATCCCGCTCAAACTGGGAGAATTATGGGCCATTCCCATTATGCTCCGGCTCGCCCTGATTGAAAACCTGCGCCGTATTGCCGCCCAGATCGCTTTTGGCCGGATCAACCAGAACCTGGCCAATTACTGGGCGGAGAAAATGACCAGTACGGCCGAAAAAGATCCCAAAAACCTGATCCTGGTGATTGCCGACATGGCGAGGTCCAATCCCCCCATGAACAGCTCTTTTGTGGCCGACCTGACCAGGCAGTTACAGGGTAAGGGCCCCGCGCTGGCACTTCCGCTGAACTGGATTGAACAAAGGCTTTCTGAAACCGGACAGACAGGCGCTGAGCTGATCAACATGGAAATCCAGAAACAGGCGGCCGACCAGGTGACGATGAGTAACTGTATCGGCAGCCTGCGGTTTCTCGGTACGATGGACTGGCGCGTTTTTGTGGAAGAACACAGCATCGTTGAACAGATACTGCGGAAAGATATTCATGGCATTTATTCCGCAATGGATTTTGCCACCCGCGACAGCTACCGCCACGTGGTGGAAAAAATTTCGAAGTACAGCGACCTTTCCGAACAGGAAGTTGCCAACGTTGCCATAAGGCTCGCGAAAAATGCCGCTGCTAAAAAAGGTGACCATGACCGCAGCGCACACGTTGGATATTTCCTTGTTGGCAATGGCTTGAGAAACCTTGAGAAAGGGATACATCTTCGGTTACCCCTTGCTGATAGTATACAGGAACATCTGCTTCGGTATCCGCTTTCTGCATACGCAGGCACCATCCTGCTGATCACCCTGATCATTGGAGGCGCACTGACCTGGAGGGCATACTATCCCGGAATAAATTCCTGGCTGCTGACCGGCATCAGCCTGCTTTCCCTGCTGGGCGCCAGCCAGCTGGCGATTAATATTGTCAACTGGGTCACATCCCTGTTCATCAAACCGAAAATGCTGCCGAGGATGGATTATTCCACCGGCATTCTTCCGGAAAGCCGGACCATGGTGGTGATTCCCGCCATGCTGACCAATGAACAGGAAATTGATCACCTCACTGAGGCCATAGAAGTATACTTCCTGGGCAACATGGATGATCATCTGCATTTTGGTCTGCTGACTGATTTTACAGACGCAAACACGGAAACAACCGAGCGCGACGCACCGCTGCTTCAACTCATCAAACAAAAAATTGAAGACCTAAACTCGAAATATAAAAGGGAAGGCAGTGATATCTTCTATCTCTTTCACCGTCCCAGGAAATGGAATGCCCACGAAAGAAAATGGATGGGCTACGAAAGAAAGCGTGGCAAACTGACCGACCTGAATACCCTTTTGCGGGAACCGGCAAATTCTGCCTTTATGCTGGTGGTTGGCCGACAGGAATGTTTTCCGATGATCAGGTATATCATTACTATCGATTCCGATACACAGCTGCCAAGAGATGCTGCCAGCGGTATCATCGCTGCCATGTCGCACCCGCTCAACCGGGCAGAATACAACGAGAAAAAACAACGGGTCACTGATGGCTACGGCATTTTGCAGCCGAGGGTTTCCCTGAGCCTGACGGGATCTTCCAATTCCCTGTATGCACGAATGCACGGCAATGACCTGGGTATAGATCCTTACACACGCACAACATCTGATGTTTACCAGGACATATTTGGCGAAGGGTCATTTATTGGAAAAGGTATTTATGATATCGACATTTTCAGAAAGGGCCTTGATAATCGTTTTCCCGAAAACAGGATACTTTCGCATGACCTGCTCGAAGGCTGCATCATCCGCTCCGGGCTGCTCAGCGATATCCAGTTGTATGAAGAATATCCTGCCACCTACAACGCAGATGTAAAAAGAAAACACCGATGGATCAGGGGCGACTGGCAAATTGCCAACTGGGCCATGCCCGTTCTAACGGGAACGAATAAGCGATTACAAAAAAATCCGCTGTCGCGCTTGTCCCGCTATAAAATCCTGGACAACCTTCGCCGCAGCCTCGTACCTCCTGCCCTCATCACGATGCTGATCATGGGATGGATCGTTCTTCATGACGCATGGTTCTGGACCCTCACCATTACGGGAATCATACTGCTGCCCTCGCTGATCATTGCAGCCAGGGATATCCTGCATAAGCCAAAAGAGATCCTGCTGAAACAACATTTCCAGGATTCTATTGAAGCCATCATCAATAATTTCCTGCAGACGGTTTTTACTATTGCCTGCCTGCCCTATGAAGCATATTATTCTCTGGAAGCCGTGCTCGTCACCAACTGGAGGATACTCATATCGCACAGGAACCTCTTGCAATGGAATCCTTATGAACGAACTGCAAAGCAATCGGACCAGAGTCTTTTATCGAGTTATATCGAAATGGGCATAGCGCCGATACTGGCCATGGTCTGCTTTGTGTTTATCACGTTCTATTCTCCTATTGACCATATTGTGGCCGATCCCATCCTCCTGCTCTGGGTGATGTCGCCGGCCATTGCATGGCTGATCAGCAGGCCACTGGCCAAACCCATTACAAGCTTGTCTGCCAAACAATTACAGTTCCTCAGAAGGCTTTCAAGAAAAACCTTTGCCTATTTTGAAAATTTTGTGACAGCGGATGATAACTGGCTTCCGCCCGACAACTACCAGGAGCATCCGGCGGAAAGAATTGCTCACCGCACTTCTCCCACCAATATCGGTTTTGCTTTAATGGCTAATCTCGCAGGTGTGGACCTTGGATATATCCACACGGGTCAGTTTATAGAGCGCACTACCAATACTTTCCGGACGCTTCAATCCATGGAACGGTACAGGGGGCATTTTTACAACTGGTATGATACCATTACCCTTAAACCCATGCCGCCGCATTATATTTCCACGGTCGACAGTGGAAACCTTGCCGGGCAACTGATTACCCTGAAGCAGGGAATTATTGCCATGGCTGACCAGCCCATTATTGGAAAACAACTAATGGAGGGACTGCATGATACGCTCCAGGTGCTTACCCTGGAAATGAAGAACAGCACTGTTCTTGAACCCTTCAGCAAAATGCTGGATGAACTGCGTGAACTGGAACCATTCACCTACAGGAAATTAAGGCCAATGGTAGATCAGTTGATGACAACCACGGAGAAAATTGTATATGAAAATCCGGGAAATGCACAGAGTGACCTGTACTACTGGTCGGGCGTACTACTCATGCAATGTCACAATATGCGGGATGAACTTTACCAGTTTACGCCATGGCTGTTGCTTCCCGAACCTCCTGAAAAAATTTCTGCTTATATACGTATTGATGATATTAAAAGCCTGAAGGATTTTGCCGCACTGGAGAACAATGTAAAAAGGGAGCTCAGCCAGCTGGAGAAAAATGATCTTTCCGCCGATGACATCAAATGGTTGCAGGACTTCCTGGCAGCGGCAACGTCATCAAGCCGGCTGGCAAAACAAAGGATCGATGCACTGGATGAACTGGCCCTTCTATGCACTGATCTTTCTGATATTGAATTTGGTTTCCTCTACGACAGGAATCAGCACCTGTTGTCTATAGGTTATAATGTGGATGAGCATCGCAAAGATCCCAGTTCATATGACCTGCTGGCATCAGAAGCAAGGCTGGCCACATTTGTCGGCATTGCACAGGGTAAAATTCCGCAGGAGAGTTGGTTTGCACTGGGAAGACAACTCACCAATGCAGGAGGCGATTCCGTATTGCTTTCCTGGAGCGGTTCGATGTTTGAATACCTGATGCCGCTGCTGGTAATGCCGACATTCGAAAATACATTGCTGGACCGTACCTATAAAACCATGGTGGACCGGCAGATCAGTTACGGAAAACAACTTGATGTTCCCTGGGGTATTTCAGAATCCGGGTATAACCTCGTGGATGCCAACATGAACCTGCAGTACCGGGCATTTGGTGTTCCTGAACTGGGATTGAAAAGGGGATTGAGCGAAGATCTTGTGATTGCCCCATATGCCTCCATGATGGCGCTGATGATCGATCCGGAAAAATCATGTGAAAACCTGCAGCAATTGTCTGCAGAAGGATTTGAAGGACGGTTTGGAATGTTCGAAGCCATTGACTACACACCCGGCAGACTGCCGCGCGGACAAACAAGCGTCACCATTCGATCCTTCATGGCCCACCACCAGGGCATGGGATTGCTGGCACTGGATTACCTGCTGATGGATAAACCCATGCAAAAAAGATTTGAAAGTGAACCCAGGTTCCAGGCCACCTTGCTCTTATTGCAGGAACGCATTCCCAAGGCCACAAAATTCTTTTCACCACCGCCTGATGTTGCCGATATCAGCATTGAGTCTGGCCAGCCAGAAATGCGGATCATCACCAATCCTGATACACCGTTGCCGGAAGTTCAGCTGTTGTCAAACGGCAACTACCACGTGATGGTCACCAATGCCGGTGGAGGATACAGCAGGTGGCAAAATATTTCGGTTACCCGTTGGCGTGAAGATTCCACGCGCGACAACTGGGGTAATTTCTGTTTTATCAGGGACCTTGAAAAAAATACCTTCTGGTCTACCGCACACCAGCCAACGGCCGCTACCGGGAAAAGTTACGAAGCGGTATTCTCCCAGGGACGTGCAGAATTCCGCAGAAGCGATAATGATATTGAAACACATACCGAGATCGTAGTCTCACCTGAAGACGATGTAGAGATCAGGAGGGTGCATTTAACCAACAGGTCAAGAAGAAAACGATTCATTGAACTGACCAGTTATGCCGAAGTGGTATTGAATTCAGCAATAGCTGACGTGCTGCATCCCGCCTTCAGTAATTTGTTTGTACAAACAGAGATCATTCCCAATAAGCACAGCATCTTATGTACAAGAAGGCCAAGGTCTGCCGAAGAACATGTTCCCTGGATGTTTCACCTGATGAAGGCAGGCACGTCCAACATCCAGCTGGTGACCTATGAAACGGACCGCATGCAGTTCATAGGTAGGGGCAACAGCGTCAATGATCCGCAGGCCCTGAAAAATGCCGGTGGACTTTCAGGAACAGAGGGCGCGGTATTGGATCCGATTGTAAGTATCCAGTACCGGTTATCAATTGACCCGCAGGAATCTGTGACTGTTGATATGATCTATGGCATTGGCGATACCAGGGAATCCTGTGAAGGGCTGATGGAAAAATACCAGGATCCCTCCTTCATGGAACGTGCGTTTGAACTCGCGTGGACACATAGCCAGATGGCGTTGCGGCAGATCAATGCCACTGAAGCTGACGCACAGCTTTACGCCAGGCTGGCAAGTGCTGTGATATATGTAAATCCCGCGCTTCGCGCCGATCCCGGAGTGTTGCTTAAAAATCAAAAAGGACAATCGGGTCTATGGAGTTATTCTATTTCGGGTGATGTCCCGATTGTGCTGTTGCAGGTTTCCGATATTGAAAACCTCGGCCTGGTCAAACAACTTGTACAGGCACATGCCTACTGGCGACTGAAAGGCCTGGTGGTTGACCTTGTTATCTGGAATGAAGATTATGGAGGGTACCGGCAGGTGTTGCAAAACCAGTTACTCGGACTCATCAGCGCCGGCGTTGAAAAAGATCTCACGGAAAGGCCCGGAGGTATTTTTGTAAGACTCACGGAACAGATTGCACCTGAAGACCGGATCCTCATACAGACTGTTGCCCGTATAGTACTTTCAGACAGCAAGGGTTCACTGCTTAACCAGGTGATGAAGCGCCAGGCTATCAAACCTATCATTCCTTTCCTGGAACCCAAGACTCCCATACTATATGAACCCGTTAAAAACCTGAGGGCTCCGGAACAGTACATGGGGAATGGCCTTGGCGGTTTCACGAGGGATGGCAAAGAATATATTATCGACACCAGGCCCGGGAAAAGCACACCACTGCCATGGGTAAATGTATTGTCCAACCCAGTTTTCGGAACCGTTATTTCAGAGAACGGACAATCCTACACATGGTTTGAAAACGCCCATGAATTCAGGCTGACCCCGTGGCATAATGACCCGGTGAGCGATCATGGAGGAGAAGTTTTTTACATCCGTGATGAATCCAATGGACAGTACTGGTCACCATCGGCACTACCTGCCATGGGCAAGTCCAATTACATCACCAGGCATGGTTTCGGGTACAGCATTTTTGAACACGAAGAGGATGGTATCCATACCGAAATGCGTGTATACGTTGACGTTAAAAAGCCGGTGAAATTCACCCACATTAAAATCAAGAACTGGTCGAACCGCCCGAGGCGAATTTCAGTTACCGGTTATGTTGAATGGGTGCTGGGCGACCTGAGGCCAAAAACAGGTATGCATGTCAGCACAATGATTGATCCGGTGACCGGCGCACTGCTGGCAAAAAATTTATACAACAAGGAATTCAATGACAGGATTTGTTTTTTCGATATCAGCGACAAGACAAGGTCGGTAACGGGTGACCGGACAGAGTTTATCGGAAGGAATGGGTCGCTTGCCCGTCCTGAAGCCATGGAAAAAATGAGGTTGTCGGGCAAAACGGGTGCAGCCCTTGATCCCTGTGGTGCGCTGCAAACAGTTTTCGATCTGTCGGAGGGACAGGAATACGAAGTGATGTTCATGATGGGTGCCGGCATAGGCATGGAGGAAACCATAAAACTTATCCAGGAATTTAAAACCAGTGGCGCCGCATCCACAGCACTGCTGGAAGTATATCATTACTGGAACGAAGTACTGGGTGTGGTGCAGATAGAAACGCCTGAACCATCCATGAATGTTCTGGGCAATGGCTGGCTTATGTACCAGACCCTTGCCTGCCGGTTTAATGCAAGAAGCGGTTATTACCAGTCCGGCGGAGCGTATGGATTTCGTGACCAGTTGCAGGATTCAATGGCGCTGTTGCATTCCAGGCCACAACTGGTTCGCCAGCATATCCTGCTTTGTGCATCAAGGCAATTCAAAGAGGGTGATGTGCAACACTGGTGGCATCCGCCCGCAGGCAATGGGGTAAGGACAAAATGTTCTGACGATTATTTATGGCTGCCCTATGTTACCGCAGCCTACGTGCAATTTACCGGTGACCTGTCCATCCTTGATGAACCGGTAAGATTCCTGGAAGGAAGGGTGCTCAATGCGGATGAAGAATCCAATTATGACCTGCCGGGCATTTCAAATACAACTGCAACGCTTTATGAACATTGTGTACTGGCTATCCTGAATGGTTTGAAATTTGGTGAGAACGGTTTGCCGCTGATAGGTTCGGGCGACTGGAATGATGGTATGGACCGGGTGGGCATCGAAGGAAAGGGCGAAAGTGTATGGCTGGGATTTTTTCTTTATGAAGTGCTCTTAAGTTTCAGCAAACTTTCTTCTGCCCACAATGATGATAGCGCTGCCATGAAATTTACCAATGAGGCAAAAACGCTGATGGCCAATATTGAAAAGAATGCATGGGATGGAGGATGGTACCGGCGTGCATATTTTGACGATGGCAAGGCACTGGGTTCATCTTCTAATAACGAATGCCGTATCGATTCACTTTCACAGAGTTGGTCGGTCCTTTCCGGTGGCGCTGATCCCGAACGTTCCAAAACGGCTATGGAAGCGGCCTATTCAAAACTCGTGAGGCCTGACCTGTCGCTGATCCAGGTATTGGATCCACCGTTTGACAGGGGCAATCTCAATCCCGGTTATATAAAAGGGTATGTTCCAGGGGTGCGGGAAAATGGTGGACAGTATACGCATGCTGCCATATGGCTGATCATGGCCTTTGCCAGGATGAAAGACAGCCAGCGTACCTGGGAACTTTTTTCAATGATCAATCCTGTAAATCATGGGGATGATAAAGAAAAGATTTCCATCTACAAAGCCGAGCCATATGTGGTAGCAGCAGATGTTTATTCACTTCCATTGCATAAGGGAAGAGCGGGCTGGACCTGGTATACGGGGTCAGCCGGTTGGATGTACCGGTTAATCCTGGAATCCATACTTGGAATGAAGAGAACGGGCGACAAAGTTCATCTTAATCCATGTATCCCTGCAGACTGGGACGGTTTCACGATCAGGTACAAGTATATGGAAACGCATTACACCATTAGTTTTATCCAGGTAAAAGACAGTGATAAAGAACGAAAATTATATATCGATGAAGTGGAGCAGCCTGATTCCATGTTTACCCTGGTCAATGACCAGGTGGATCATCGTGTGGAATTCAGGAATCCATCCTGATGATTGAACAATCTATTTCATGCTGTCAGCATTGCGCGGGTGTGTTTTCACCATGATGGCATATTCTATTTCATGCTGTCAGCATTGCGCCGGTGTGTTTTCACCATGATGGCATATTCTATTTCATGCTGGCAGCATTACCCGGCGGTGTATCCTTACCATAGGTCTCCTGGACCATTTCCGCTTTTCCGGAGGGATCAATGGTGACTATAAAAAGAAGGTTGTATACACTATCAGGTATCATGGACATGACCGTCATTATACCAAAGGATTGCACGGTTGGAAGAAGTGTATTGGAATGTCCCACAACAAGCACATTTTTTCCTGCATAAGTTGACTTGATTTTTTCTGCAAGTGCTTTCAGGTCCTTAGCATCGTAAGATTGAATACCGATCTTATTTGAAGAGGCCAGTGGCCTGCCGGTTTCCTGTGTACGGATGGTGTTGGTGGAAAATACGGCGCTTAATGGAACATTTTTTAGTCTTTTCTGAAGAGCCTTCACCCTTTTTTTGCCATCCTTGCTTAACGGAGGATTTTTGTCTGTTGAATCCTTCATATATTTTTCTGCATGGCGAACAATATAAACGGTAGTGTTCTGACCGATAGAATACATGCCTGGCAGAAAAGAAAGCAATAATGAAAAGGCTATGACATGAAATAATTTTATCCTCATAAAAGATGATTAATGGAATTAAAGAGGGGATAAAGATCAAGGAAAATTTCCAGAAATCAGAATGGATATCCGATGCCTATATTGAGGATAATGTTGGACTGCCGCCAATCCTTGTTACCAAAATCGATTTCATTAAATACCCACCGCTCACCTTCCGGGTACCAAGGTTTACGCAATGGCGTGGCAATATCAAACCGAACTACCAGTACGGAGAAATCAAAACGGAATCCAATACCTGCACCAACAGCCATTTCCCTGAAAAGATCGCCTTTATCCAGTCCACTGCCGGTCTTACCCGGAACATCTTTTGGAAACCAGATATTCCCTGCGTCAGCGAATGCAGCCAGTTTGAAAAATTTCCAGAGATCATACCGTAGTTCTGAATTCAGCTCCACTTTAATTTCGCCTGATTCATTGGCCTGGTATACGGATTCAGGAGAATAAAAACTTCCGGGACCCAGCGTTCTTACCCTGAAGGCCCTTAAACTGCTGCTGCCCCCGATAAAAAACTGTTCACTATAAGGCGCCACCTGGCTGTTCCCGTAGGAGAACACTGACCCCGTAATGATCCGGTTCGCCAGCATCCATCTTTGGTGTAACCTCCAGTAACCCCGAAGGTCAAGCTGGGCCCTGATGAATTGTGCTACAGGCACCTTAAAGAGTTTAATGGCACCAGGCGTATCTACAGCAGGTTTGGAAAACAATGAAAATAAATTTCCCGAAGTTCCAAGCTGCAATTCAGCGATATAATTAAATGTTCTATTCGTCCTGTAAGTGGTATTGAATGTATACTTATACTGTGAGCCGATGATCACCTGTTTTTCGAAAGATGCTTTTAATGCCGGATCACTGTTCAATATACTGTCAAATGACGGCGTAATATTGGAGGGATTTACCGCATTGAAATTCAGTATACGAAGATTATGCTCCTGTGACTTGCCCACTTTCCACAGGTAACCAGTGGAAAATTTATAGGACCGGAGTGTATATTGTTCTGGCCGCACTACGTACTCCGCACCCAGAGAAAAAAACGTCCGGGGCATAAACGAATTCTTTCGCGTATTGATCTTGAAATAAGGAAGGATCTTCGGCACATAAAGCGAGATGTCCCCGACTAAGTTCACGGAATTTTTAACCTGCTGCTGCCCCCCTACCTGCCAGTCATATCCTGCCCGAACATTCGCTTCAAGGATTTCAGCACCCTTGAAGAGATTCAGGTTCCTGTAACGCACAGCAATAGACGAACCAAGGAAATTATTGGATTTCGTTTCTCCGGATAATTCAAGCCTCACTGATCGTTTTTTGGCCGGACTAAGATAAATCCTGGTTTTCATGGTGGTGGTCTGTCCCGAACTGTCAGGAAAAAATACCGTTCTTACAAAACGGAAGTTCTGAAGGTTCATCAGCCGCTCCACTGTTTTTGTCGTCAGGCTTTTTTGATACAGTTGTCCTTCTTTCAATAAGATGGTTCGTTCATACAAGATCTGTCTTGAACCTTGTCTGCCGGTCAATAACGGTAAACTCTTTTTCTCTTTTTCCCTTCCGGCTGGTTATTATGGAATCACGCTCAAGGGCATAATTGCCATAAATGGAAACGTCACTGATCTGCCACTGTTTTGCTGCCTGTTCGGGCATTTCATCGATAAGCGTGAGGTATAGATCGGTTTGACCAGCATGCAGGCTATCCACCTTATACAATAAGTAATCCGGTATGAAAAAATAGAAGCCTCTTTCTTTTACATAATCATCGATCCTTGTCCGTTCTGCTTTAAACGCGTCAAAATCAAAATAATCTCCTTTCTTGAGTGAAGTTTGGGCGGCGCTCGACCTGATCACGAGTCCAAGTGGCGTACTGTCTTGCGGATAAAAAATATTCGCCAGTGTATACCTCGTGCCCGGTAACACATAAAATATAACAGAAGCTTTTTTTCCTTTTTCTTTTATTTCATGACGGATCTCGGGACGAAGAAAGCCGCGGGCGAACAATACATTATTCAGTCTTTTTTTGTTATCCTCCAGGCTCATTTGACTTAACAGGACAGGCGCTTCGGAAAACCTTTTTTTCAGCCTTCCGAAAAACCCCTTTTTTTCCGGCGGAACTTTTTCGGGAGTATAGGCCATAAGTTTGGCATTAACCCCAAGTACTTTTGAATTGGGCGGTGGCTTTACGGTTGTCGTCATTTCTTCGACAATGGATTTTGGGATCTTCCCTCCTTTTACTTTCACGGTTGAACCCGTAAATAAATGATCCCCTTCGGGCACGTGTTTGGTTGTACTGCAACTGAAGAAAAATATCGCAGCTACGCAGGTATACGCCAGGTAAAGAATTCTTTTATGGTGACGATGATTTGTCAAGCCCGGCTTTTTCTTGGTTTTTTAAAGGCGTTTTTAAACTTATTGAACTCCAGTACAACTACAAAACTGACGCCCGTCCTCACCACATTTCCCTGGAAGGTTAGTTCATTTTCTGTCAAACGATATCCTTTCAGCCTGAACCTTCCGTCACTGGTCAGCAGGTATTCAAGTGTCACGTCACCGGCCAGCCCTTCAAGGGCTGCTTCATTCTGGTTCGCTCCTTCCAATGCAAATGAACTTCCCACATAAACATTCAGGCGGTTATTGGCAAGGCTTTTAGATACTCCAACATTCAGGTCTGTTTTCTGAACCTCTTTACCGGAAGTATAGTCCTTATCCTGTTCCAGGCCGATGTCGATATCAACATCCTTTACATAGCGCCCAACCATATCAGTAAGTTGCTGTGTAAGCAGTTTTCCTGCGGTATTAAAAGCCTGTGTACCCAAATCACCGCCCCCGGAAGTAAAGGTATTGAAGGGATTCTCCGCAATGAACTGGTTAAAAGCAAGAAGTCCCATCACCTGCTTGTTCAGTTCAGCAGGAATGGAATTCACCTGTTTGATCCTGTTATATATCAGCCCGCCGAAGGCTTCCTGGTCCTGCTCGTCCATATCCAGCCGGAACTCGATATCCGGCTTCATCAATTCATTTTTCAGCACGATGTACACATCAAAATTGAGTTTCTGTTTATCAATGCCGGGGATCTGTTCGATGTCATTAACCAACGGACCCGCCGCAGTCTTGGTTTCATACAATGCCGTGATATTCATTGTACCTTTTAACGGATCACCATTCCAGGTAATGGAACTGCCTTTTTCAATCTTGAATCTTTTCCGGATCACGCCTGCCAGTGAAAGCTCATATTGCCCGCCATCGAGTTGATATCCCCCCGTTAATGTTGTTTCGCCTCCGGGCCTCATGATAAAATTCAGGTCTGCATTTCCATTTAGGACAAGGTGGTCGCCTGAAGTTTCATCCAGCATAATCTCTACTGTGGAAGATGGCGTTACGTTGATATACAGGTTGGTGAGAAACTGAAATCCAAGTATAGATTTCCCGATTTTCTTCTTGGCGATGGTAGTATCCTCCGGTTTCAACGGATCAAAAAATTCAATAAGGCCCTGCCCCAGTTCTTCGTTGGTGGATGGCCGGTATACATAGGTGAAATAGGACCTCTCTTTTACCCTCACCGATCCTTCCAGTGTAGCAGATTTTTCAGTTCCCTTAAGGGTGAGGCTGATATCGGCATTGGTAGGTCCATAAATATCCTGCTGTGGAAATTTTTTCCTTCCCACCACTTCAAAATTGGTCATCTTAATGCCGAGGTCAAAATTCAGGTGACGATAATCAGCTGTCTTTACGGTACCGGTAATCTTTCCTTCATGACCAGAACTATCGGTAATGGCCAGGTCCTGGAATCTGATACCCTGTTCATCAAAACCAAGTTCAGCTTTAGGGATACGGATATAGGTACCGGTCATCGCATATATCGCCCGCAGAGAATCTGTAGTTAACGACTCCATTTAGTACCGGCTTGTCGAGGTTTCCCGTTATCTTGAGGTTGCCTTTTAGGTAACCGTTGAGTTCACCCAGGTAATTGTATAAAATGGGCTGAACACTTGACAGGTCAAACTGGTTGATGTCAAGCTGAAGATCCGGCTCACTCGTTTTCGTCTTGAATGAGCCATTCAGGGTAATATCATTTTTGCCACCCTTAAGGCTGGTATTTACTGCCAGTACTCCTTCATCTTTTTGTTCCACATCTGCCTTAATGGTACCCAGTTTTGCCTTCATCAGTGTGAGGCTGTCGACCGATAAATGCGTGGTAAAGGTCAATGGTTCAAAGGAACTGATGCTCATATTTCCGTTCACCATACCGCTGGCCATTGCAGTATCTGTGATCACTAATTCTGCAACGTCCTTGATATTGAATTCTTTTATATTCAAAGTGATGGGCAAACCTGTTTCATTACTATCTGCAGCCTTCAATTCCACCAAAGTATTCCTGTCCTTTAAAATAAGGTTGGAACTTGCCAGTTGTTTGGTATTGAGATAAATAATATTCTCCTTATTGACCGACCAGTATTTTTTGTTGATCATCAACGAATCGCCGATCCTGATATTTGGCCGCAGGGAATCATTCGTATACACAAAGGGAACCAGGTAACGGGGCTTGGCCTTGTCATCTTCCAGTCTCATCAGCCCATCGATGACGCCTCTCTTTATTCCTCCCTGGACGGTACTTGCTTTCATTTCATAGGAGGCTCCGGTTAATGTGGATATGGAAATGGCATAACGCATATCGTCGTATTTCTGTCCGGCCTCTTGCGTAACAAAGGCAATATTGATCGTATCAATTTCCATTGTGGCCATCTTCACACTGGAAATAGAAGAGAATAATTTCAACAGATTATTTTTCGTATCAATGTTTCCCACTACATAAAATGGATCAACCGATTTCACGCCCGGTATTAATGAAATGATACTGTCGGGAATATAAAAACTGGCCATGTATTCGGCCCTTACATCAGTAGTGAATACGGTATCGGTGCCGGTGGTCGATAAATAATTATGCGAGATGGTTCTGAAAGCCGGACCCAGTGCAGGTAAATTATAATTGCCGACCACTGACAGGTCGGCCAGGGGCGACCTGAACACCAGTGACTGGCTGTCCGCAACATGCACCGCTTCCAGCGTCATGGTATCTATTGCAATCGGTTTACCATTGAGGGTTACATAGGTATCACGAATGAGCATCTTTCCCTCCATACCATTGCTGTCTGTTAATGGAAAATCTGCGGTGACCACAGACCGGAGTTGAATACTGTCGGACGAGAAACCCAGCGCCTGGAGATCTATATGTTTGATGTCGGTATTGGTCCTGAATCCCCTCTGGCCGGGATTGAGGTTCAGGAAAACATCCCCCGAAATATCTGCATTCGGATCCTGTGAATTCAGCGAGGCATCAATGGTATTTTTATTGACCTTTCCTTTCAGGTCAACCTGCCGGTAGGTATAGCCATTATAAAACGCTTCATCAACATGAACGTCAAAATCAGCTACCGCAGACCTGATATCAAAGCCTCTGCCCTTTGCTGCGACCCTTGCTGTGATTTTTCCCATGGTAGTATCTGCAAGTAATTTCTCCAGGTCTATATTATCTGTGGAGACCACCATATCGTATACCGCGTTCTTTGTATCGGTGACATTTTTCAGGGTTCCCTTAATGGTGGCATTCCCGTCGGATGATATCAATTGCAGGTCAGCGTACATGTTTTCCATGCTGCCCTTATATGTTCCTTTTACCGAAAATGTTTCAGGAATATAATGGAGCAAGGAATCAGGAATGGTACCCGCAGGCAGGTAGGATAGCATGCCTTCCCTTGTACTGATAAATTCATTCAGCCGGAGATTGATGATCATTCGTTTTGTATCCGGAAGATTCAATACATCCGCTGTGGCCGAAATCCGGTTTGCTCCTTCGCGGATCAATAACCTGGGGATGTGCAGGTTATCCAGTGTACCGTTGACCTGCGTACTCAATTGAATAGACTTTCCGGCCAGCGGAGCAAAATATTTATTCGCTGCCAGGTCAGGTTGAAGATATAATAGTTCACCAAGCCTTAAAGCACGGGTATTCATAGCCGCATTTATCCGGTAATTTTTTTCATTGGCTTTGATACCGGGGATGGTTAACACATTGGCATCAATATTCAAATCATTCTGCTTTGTTTTCAGCAGTATTTTTTTCAGCACGATGGCAGAATCAGAATAGCTAACCTCGCCGTTTAGTTCCCTGACGGCAAATCCGCTTGTCTCATTCACCGTAAAATCATGAATACGGCCGGCATAGGTTTTCCCGTTATAACCCAGGTCCGAAACATGAAAATTTAACTGCTCAATGCCGATATGATTATAATCTATAGCACGGGCGTTAATTTTCGGATGTGCGTTATCGTTAAATACTATTTTATTCTTTTCAACCGCGACCGTGTCTGCATGAAAAGTGAAGGTGACCGGCGTTACCAGTTTAACTTCCTTTTTTTCCTCCCGGGGCGTTTTGCCAGTTTTGATATTGATCTCCGTAGAGTGGTCCTTGATGGCGATCAGGCTTGCGCTGGCACTCAGGTTCTCCGAACGGTAGTCCACCATTCTACCGGAAAGGTTTCCAATAAGGGTGCTGATCTCCGTCTGGTCTGCTTTATTGGCAAAACGAAATACGGTTTTGTTGATGGCCACGGTATCGGCGATAATCCTGAAAGGCGTGGTTACATCTATCGTATCCATAACCCTTTCTTCTGTTTTGCCGGTTTCCTTTATTAAGATGGAACAGTTTAATCCATCCGACATAACATAGTTGGCTTTAAATTGAAGTTTTCCAACGTCTGAGGAAGTAATATCTGACCTGAACCTTGGCAGGTCCACCACATAAAACTGGCCGCCAAAAGCGTCGGTCATATTAAAATGAATGGAATCCAGGATCACTTTACCCAGGTGAAAGGAAAATCCGGAGCTGTCATCTGTTGCTGTGGTATCTGATGACGCAAAAGCCTCTGTAATGAAATCGTAGTTGAACTTTTCGCTGGAACTATCCCTGGCCAGGTTGATACTCACTCCCTTCAGGTTAATCTCTTTCAGTATTATAGACTTTCTGAATAATGCCGAAAAGTCGTAACTGACATCCAGCCTGTCTATGGAAAGCAGCTCCTTCCGCTGCCGGTCCTCCAGGTAGAGGTTCGACAGATGAATACCCGATAAAAAATTGATTTTTAAATGCCCGACAGCAAAACGGGTCTGTAATTTATTTCGCAGGTACTTTTCCGCCTGGTTTTTTACAATACCCTGGCCATAGGGGGTCTGGACCAATACCACAATCAGGAGAACCAAAAAGACCAGGCTTCCCAGCAATATCGCCACCCATTTAATCAATCGCCGGCCTAATGTCCTTTTTTGCACCATAATTGCAACATGAAAAATACAAACTTATCGCCACACCGTCCAATCCCGTCACTATATATGTTTGTTACATATTGTAGCGTTATTGCAACAAAAGGTCATTACCATAATTTCTCATAAAAGCATCTATAATGCTGATACCACAGTCACCTTTTGAACGCTTATTGATGGTTTCTGACATGATTTTAACTAGATTTTACCAGTCTTCATTACAAAAAGGTTAATCGTGAGATAAGCCCGATATTTGACAATACAATGCACAGAACTTTATTTTAATAAAACTGATATGTATAAGTATTTTTTACCCTTCCTGGTATCGACAGTGGTTTTGTTTTCCTGCAGCTCTTCGAGGAAAGCGGCCGTCACCGGTCCCGAGTCTGTTAATGTTGCCCTTGACCTGGTGAACGTTCAGAATGATAAAGTGACCGTTACCGTAACACCGCCGGTCCTCCCTTCCGGCTCAGTAACCTACCAGCTTCCAAAAGTTATTCCCGGTACATATGCCGTTGCAGATTATGGCCGGTATGTCGAGAACTTCAGGGCTTTTGATAAATCAGGGAAATCATTGCCCGTCTCCTCACCTGATTCCAATACATGGGTCATCAGCCAGACTGCACCTCTGTCCCGGATCACCTATGAGGTCAACGACACCTACGATTCGGAAACCGGCGACGCTTTTGAAGAGGGCAGCCGCACCATTTTCTCTCCTGCAGGCACCAATATCCTTGCAGGAAAGCAATTCATGCTTAATATGTCGGGCTTTGTGGGATATTTCAGCACAAAAAAAGAGACGTTATATAGAGTAAGTATCAGCCATCCGCAAAATCTCCAGGCTGGTACCTCACTTAATGACCAGGATCCATCGGCAACAGCCGACCTGTTCACGGTATCCCGGTATGCAGAACTGGTAGATCACCCAGTGATGTATGCGGAACCTGATATGGCCAGCACAAAGATCGGAAATATGGAGGTGCTGCTTAGTGTATACTCCCCGCGCAAAAAAAGCATTTCTGCAACCTCCCTTTTCCCGGATATAGAGAGAATGCTTCGTGCCCAGAAAGCTTACCTCGGAAATATTAACGACACCAAAAAGTATGCGGTGCTCACCTATATTACTACTTATGGAAAGGATGATGCAAGGGGGATCGGCGCCCTCGAACACAATACTTCCACTACTTCTGTATTCCAGGAGACCATGAAAAGCAGGGACCTGATCCAGGTAATTTCTCATGAATTTTTTCACACCCTCACACCGCTGAATATACATTCAACAGAAATCCAGGATTTTGATTTTAATGACCCGAAGATGTCGGCCCACCTATGGATGTATGAAGGTGTCACGGAATATTTCGCCAATCATTTCCAGGTGCACCAGGGACTGATCACGGAAGATAAGTTCTATGCCCTGATGGCAGAGAAAGAAAAATATTCAAAGCAGATGTACGACGATAATATGTCGTTTACAGAAATGAGCAAAAATGTGCTCAAGCCTGAAATGAAGGCTCAGTATCCCAATGTTTACCAAAAGGGAGCGCTGATTGCCATGTGCATTGACATCCTGTTGCGGGATGCTTCGCAGGGCAAGACGGGCATACTGAACCTGATGGACAGGCTCTCAAAAAAATACGGCCCCAATAAACCTTTTAATGATGATAGCCTGATCGCAGAAATTACCGGGATGACGAACCCCGAACTCGGATCTTTTCTACAGGAACATGTGGTCAAGGGCACTCCCATTGATTATGAAATGATTCTTAAAAAAGTGGGCGTTGAAAGAGTTCCCATGAAGGAACCGACCCCGCTGGTATTCATTGCCGGCAACAGACCCTATATCACTGTGGACACTGCGGGCAGGAGGGCGATAGTCGTCATCAAAGACAACAACAATAATTTCATGAATGCGATGGCCCTGAAAGATGGAGATGAGATCTTAGAAATGAATGAATCCGCTATCGATGCCTCCAGTCCGATGAATGTGCTGATGGCAGGTTATGGCCTGGAAGAAAATGAACCCATGACCATGAAAGTAAAAAGGAACGGACAGGTTATCGAATTGAAAGGGACAGTGAAATTAAATTATGTAGACGGCTCAGGGTTCAAGTTTACTGACACTACCAAGACTGCATTAAAAGATGCCTGGTTAAAAGGGTAAAGACGCGAAGAAAAGACGCAAAGAAGGCAAGCGACGCAAAGACATTTGATTGCCTTCTTTGCGTCATTGCCTTCTCCGCGTCTTTTCTTTGCGTCTTTGCCTTCCCTGCGTCATTGTAGATTAAAAAGAAAACCAGGGATAAGGTTCAACGATAAAATTCAATGCTCTCGGCAGGCCATCGCCGGGTAATACTTTCAATGCCGGCAAAAGCGAAGGATTGGAAGGATATTTCCTGCCGTCAAATTTCACGATACGGTCTTTTCTTCCGCTATGAATAAAAAGATCCTTGTAGCCATTTGTTTTGTTGGTATCAATTACGATCGGGTATCCTGAAACGGTAAACCTGGTAATGATTTTTCCCTGGTAATCGAGCAAATATTGTGTACACCCGCCGGAACCACAGAAATATGGTCCGCGGAATCCGACAAATATCTCATTCTTTCCATCATCGTTTAGATCATATTCAAAGAAGATAAACTTCCTGCTGAAAGAATCGATAATGTTTTTATCAATATCGTCTTTCAATTCCTGCTGCAACACCTGTCGTATAATTCCTGCAGTATTGGCCGAGGTAGTATACATAGTATATTGATCACCACGGATGGTATCAGTGGTATCAGGATCATAGGCTGGTGCAGTAGCCGTAGGTAATGTACTTTTGGCAGCAGTATCAATAACCGTGGTATCCGCGGTGTTTTCTTTCATAGCCGGGCCATTGCAGGATGCCAGTGTGATCAATAATATCCCGCCAGCGATAAACCATCTCGAATGCATGTACATTTATTTTAAAATGTCTATCCGAACAAATCACTGGAAAGATAACGATCGCCGCGGTCACAGGCAATGAAAACGATAACTCCTTGTGTCAATTCTTCAGCAAGCCGAAATGCAGCCGTTGCTGCTCCGCCACTGCTCATCCCGGCAAAAATGCCTTCCTTTTTAGCCAGCAATCTGGTCATGTTTACGGCTTCAGCTTCAGAAACATCCATGGTCCTGTCGACCCGTGCCGGTTCAAATATTTTGGGAAGATATTCCGGACTCCATCTCCTGATACCCGGTATGCAGCTTTCTGCCGATGGCTGGCATCCAACGATCTGAATGCCGGGATTTTTTTCTTTGAAATATCTTGAACAGCCCATGATCGTGCCCGTGGTTCCCATTGAAGAAACAAAATGGGTGATGCGCCCATCAGTATCCCGCCAAATCTCGGGGCCGGTGGTTTTGTAATGGGCCATATAATTATCGGGGTTGGCAAACTGGTTCAATAAATAATATCCGCCTGATGCCGCCTTTTCTTCTGCATAATCCCGGCATTTTTCTATTCCATCCAGCAATATCACTTTCGCTCCAAATGCTTCCATCGTCAATACCCTTTCCTTTGTGGAGTTTGAAGGAAGTACCAGCTCCATTTTAAGGTCGAACAGGCAGGCCACCAGGGCCATGCCGATGCCGGTGTTGCCACTGGTAGCTTCGATCAACACCGTATCCTTATTGATATCGCCACGTTCAAGGGCCGACTTGATCATGTTGTATGCAGGCCTGTCCTTTACACTGCCGCCCGGGTTATTGCCCTCCAGTTTCGCATATACGGTAACGTTAGGATTGGGATTCAGCCGCTGAATTTCCACCATCGGGGTATTGCCAATGAGCCCTGCTATGCCAGCCATAATTATAGATTTAATGTTTTGCCTTCCAGCACGGTGATTTCGGCATTATGGTAAAGCAGGGAACCGGGAGGTACTGAATGGGTGAGCCATACGTTTCCCCCAATCACACTGTGGTGACCTACCACGGTGTCACCACCGAGGATGGTCGCATTGGAATATATGATCACGTGGTCCCCGATTGTGGGATGCCGTTTAACGGAAGCCATCGATTTATCCACACTCAATGCCCCCAGGGTAACGCCCTGGTAAATTTTTACGTGATCACCAATAATACAGGTTTCGCCGATGACCACACCGGTGCCATGATCGATCATACAATATTCACCAATTTTTGCATGGGGATGAATATCAATCCCCGTCCGGCTGTGTGCATGCTCCGTTAGTATCCTTGGCAGCACGGGCACTTTCAGTTTTAACAGCAGATGTGCGATCCTGTAAAAGCTCAGCGCCAGGAATCCGGGATAGGCACGGATCACTTCAAACTCATTTTTTGCAGCGGGATCACCCATTAATATGGCCTCAACATCGGTATTGAGGACGCGATACAGTTCAGGAATTCCATTAAAAAAATGCTCTGCGATTTTTTCATTATTACAGTCACAGCATGCCTTGGTGGCGTTCATCATGATCACCAGTTCTTTCTGTAATTTCTGGTAAGATGCCTCTATCTGTTCCAGGGTATTAAACCGGGTGTCAGAAAGTTCGGGATATAGCAGACAGATGAGCCTGGAGGCCCATCCTGAAATGACATCATTTTGAGGAACATCATCCACCAGCTTTTCCTTATCAATAATGGTCTGAAGTAATGATTTTGACATTCAGGTAATTTTCAATATTAATATTTCACAATATGAAATTAATTGAAAAGAAGTTATGTGATTGTTGTAAATTTTGCTCCTTTTTAGAGGGAAATAACGAGAATTTATAAACTAAACTGCCCTGAATGAAAAAAAACAACGATGCTTCCAGGAGAAAGTTTCTCCGGCAATTTTCATTATCTGCCGCTGCACTGGCCACAGGTTCCGCTGTTCTGGGTGAAGAAAGCCCGCATAGTTTCTCCATATTAAAGCGCCCGGGTGGATTTGGTCCCAATGACCAGGTCAATATCGGCCTCATTGGCGCAGGCGGAATGGGCACACAGGATGCCATTGTTGCGCTCCAGGTACCGGGGGTAAAGATGATGGGGGCATGCGACCTGTATACCGGCCGTCTCGCCGAAGCAAAAAAACGCTGGGGCAATGAGATTTTCACCACGCGTAGTTATAAAGAACTCCTTGCCCGCAAGGATATTGATGCCGTTATCGTTGCCACACCCGATCACTGGCACCAGCAGATATCCATCGACGCCATGCGCGCAGGCAAACACGTGTATTGTGAAAAGCCCATGGTGCACGCCGTCACCGAAGGTCCTGCAGTGATCAAAGCCATGCAGGAAACAGGAAAGGTATTCCAGGTGGGCAGCCAGGGTGTGTCTTCACTCGGAAATGAAAAAGCAAAGCAATTGTTGAAAGAAGGCGCCATCGGACAGCTGAATTATGCAGAAGGATTCTGGGCCAGGCGCGGTGCAGTGGAAGTATGGCAGTATCCTATTCCTGCCGATGCGTCGCCCGCAACGGTCGACTGGGACACCTATGTGTCTAACACCAATAAAAGACCTTTTGATGCAATGCGTTTTTTCCGCTGGAGAAATTATACCGATTATGGAACGGGTATGGCGGGAGATCTTTTCGTTCACCTGTTTTCAAGCCTTCATTTTATTACTGATTCCCTGGGTCCCAATAAAGTTTATGCTTCGGGCGGACTGAGATACTGGCTCGATGGTCGCGAAGTACCCGATGTTCTTCTCGGCACTTTTGATTATGCCAAAGCAGCAGCACACCCTGCATTTAATCTTTCCCTGCGTTGCAATTTTGTGGATGGCACCAGCGGCACCACCTATCTTAAACTCGTGGGCAGCGAAGGCGCCATGGACATCACCTGGGATAGCGTAACCCTGAAAAGAAACAGGAGCCAGGAATCTGATGATCCATTTTACATTGAAAAAATGAAACAGGCCGGCGGTGATATCAGCGGAAGGAAAAAAATGATGGGTCCCGAAGCCATCACCTTTGAAGCAGAAAAAGGATACCTTGGCGGTCCATATGACCACATGAATAATTTTATTACCGCGATTCGAAAGAATGGCAAAGTGACGGAAGATGCCGTGTTCGGTTATCGTGCCGCAGCACCTGCACTATTGTGCAATGATAGTTACTACCAGAATGCACCCATGTTCTGGGATCCTGAAAAAATGCAACTCCTTAAAAAATAAAAAACGATTGTATGATTAGAAAAATTCAACAGGCCGGTATCGCACTCTCTATACTGGCCATCGTGTCTTGTAATAGTGCAAAGGATAGTGACGTAAAAGAAGAAGAGGCCGCAGGTACCAAGGACACTACCGCAGTCGCCCCACCCGCTGCAGAAGCTGTTGCAGTACCATTGTTCAACGGACAGTCCCTTGCCGGCTGGCATGCTTACAATAAGCCCGGTGAAGTGAAAAACTGGAAAGTGGAAAATGGTGCGCTTGTATGCCAGGGTGCAGCAAAAGATGCCCACGGCGGAGACCTGGTGTCTGATAAGGAATACGGAAATTTTGAACTCAGCTGGGACTGGAAAGTAGATAAGGGAAGCAATAGCGGTGTGATGTATCATGTGATAGAAGACACCATGTATAAGGCACCATATGAAACAGGGCCGGAATACCAGGTGATTGATGATATCGGGTTTCCTGATAAACTGGAAGACTGGCAGAAAGCCGGGGCAGATTATGCCATGTATGCGGGGAATGATAAAAAGAAACTGATGCCTGTTGGCGAATGGAACAGTTCAAAGATCATATATAATAATGGTCATGTTGAACATTGGCTGAATGGTGAAAAAATTGTGGAGTTCGACAGAAATTCAGAAGAATGGAAAAACAAACGTAAAACAGGCAAATGGAAAGATTACCCGGGTTACGGATCAGTGACCAAAGGCAAGATTGCCTTACAGGATCATGGCCAAAAAGCTTACTACAGGAATATCACCATTAAAGAATTATAAACTGTCTTTTTTATTTCAGACCCCGCAATGTCAAAAAATTGCGGGGTTTATTTTTTGCAGCATTAATGCACCAGGCTTATTTTTTTCCGTATTCACTGGTTTTCGGATGAAACTGTTTCCAGGAATGCCAGTATTCCTGGTACGACTGCAACCGTGGTAATTGTTTACCCGATAATGGTCCCTGTACGGCTATACCACTTGGTATCCACAGCGAATTGGTTTCTATATCCCTTGGCCTTCCGCTTGCGCTGTCTCTCCTGAAGTGTAATTTCTTTCCTTCTATTTCCCGCAACAGCAGATAGTGGGTGGTATTATTTGGTTCGATGGTCAGCAAGACGGGTGTAGAAGCGATCTCATCTTCGATCCATTGTTTTTTCACCAGTTCATTCCAGTCCCAGGCCCTGGCGGTATTTCGGATCTCAGCACCCACCACCCAGGATTTTCTTTTCCATGAAGCCGTATCCCTTAGCTCAAGTTTGTTGGTCAATACCCCGGCATCATAGCCTTTAAGGCTGTCATATTTTTCCCTGAAGTTTGAGTCGGGCAACATGACCCGGCTTTCGGGATGCAGGTACAACCAATCTCCCAACCGCATTTGCTCTGACGGCATTTCTTCCAGCTGGTATCCTTTCATCGGACCTATAATGGCTTTGCCTGTAGCCTGTTGCCACCAGCTCTTCGTTGTTTCGTCCTCGAACATGGCATTGAAATGATCCATTCCCACCAGCCTGAATGTTTCCACCTTTCCATTGACTACCGGGCTGAACACACGACCCGAACGGCATACCGTGCAATAGGTCACCATAATGTCCTTGCCGTTAAGGGTGTCCCTTACCTGGTGATGATATCCTATGATTTCTACGGGATAGGCTTTGGCCATGTTATTGACCGTAACACCGATCACCAGTTTCTGCTGGTTGGTATCTGATATGGCAGCAGCAAATTTTTTTACAACGGGCTGCAGGAACATTTTGTCGGCCAGGAACTTATACTGAAAAGCATAAAAAACTACGCCATACACCAACAGTAAAATTACCAGTGATACCCGTTGCCATTTTTTCCCGGATCGCAAAAAATAAAATAACGGACCCACCAGCAACAGTATAATGATCAATCGAATCCACCACAGGTTATCATTAAGAAAATAGGCTATGCTAATATTATTTCCCTTCTGGCTGCCGGGAAAGGGCATGATAAAATAAACTTTCGCGATCTCAAGAAGTATAAGAAGCAAAAGACCTGCAAAGAGCCAACGTATATTTTTTATATGCATAATATTTCCACCGACACCATCAATTATCCGGCCAATGAACCATGAAAATAACAAACTCTGTTCAAACTGATCGCATTACCCATTTATCGATCCTGTAACAGAAATGTTTTCCGCATGATTTGTAGTTTATCTTTGAAGGATATCACGAACCATGTCATATATATCCCTGGAAGCCTGTTTAACCGACCTTGAGAAGTCTGGCCAGCTGGTCCGCATCAAAGAGGAAGTTGATCCCTTTCTTGAAATGGCGGCCATCCACCTCCGGGTATATGCAGCAGGAGGTCCCGCTTTATTGTTTGAACGCGTAAAGGGCAGCAGGTTCAGGGCCGCTTCCAATATTTTTGGTACGCTCGAAAGAAGCCGGTTCATTTTCCGGGATACGCTGGCAACGGTTCAGCAATTGATTGAATTGAAAAACAATCCGGGCGTACTCTTAAAAAGTCCGCTCAGGCATGCCGGTGCCGCTTTCTCGGCGATGTCTGCCCTTCCTTTAAAAAATCCCTCTTCCCGGCCCGTTATGTTCCAGCAGATCAGGATCGGCGATATTCCCCAAATACAACACTGGCCAATGGACGGAGGTGCCTTTGTGACCCTTCCGCAGGTTTATACGGAAGACATTGACCAGCCGGGAATCATGAATGCCAACCTGGGGATGTACAGAATACAACTGTCGGGGAACGATTACCAGCCCGATAAGGAAATAGGTCTGCACTACCAGCTTCACCGGGGGATTGGCGTTCACCAGACCAAAGCCAATAATAAAGGGCAGCCACTTAAGGTCAGCATTTTTGCAGGCGGTCCGCCCTCACATTCCGTGTCTGCGGTGATGCCCTTACCCGAAGGGATAAGCGAAATGACCTTTGCAGGAGTGCTTGGAGGGAGAAGGTTCCGGTATTGTTATGACGATGGTTACTGCGTGAGCACAGATGCTGATTTTGTGATCACCGGGCAGGTCCTTCCCGGTGACAATAAACCCGAAGGTCCCTTTGGTGACCACCTGGGTTATTATAGCCTGCGTCATTCCTTCCCGGTCATGCAGGTCCATAAGGTCTATGCAAGAAAAAACGCCATCTGGCCATTCACAGTGGTGGGACGGCCTCCCCAGGAAGATACCAGTTTCGGACAGCTCATCCATGAAATCACCGGCACAGCCATCCCCAAAGAAATTCCCGGCCTAAAGGAAGTACACGCCGTTGACGCAGCAGGGGTGCACCCGCTGTTGCTGGCCATCGGAAGCGAACGGTATACACCGTATGCACCGTCAAAACAACCGGCCGAAATCCTTACCATCGCCAATCATATCCTCGGTACCGGCCAGCTAAGCCTGGCCAAGTTCCTTTTTATCACCGCCGATGACAGCAAGCGGCTGAGCACATATAACGTAGACGAATACCTGCAGTATGTGCTGTGCAGGATAAATACAGAACGCGATATTCATTTCCATACCAAGACCACCATTGATACCCTGGATTATTCCGGTGAAGGTCTCAACTCGGGAAGTAAGGTAGTGTTTGCTGCCTATGGTGATCCGGTGAGGGAATTATGTACAGAAGTCCCGCTGCCCATCAGAGATATACCCGGACTTCGCAGCGCCGTCGTGATGCCAGGTGTAGTGGCCATTCAGACCAATGCTTTCAGCAGCCATGAAAATGCAGAGCGGGAAGCCGGTCATCTGAATGCCATCCTGAAAGAGAAAATTCAGGAACTCCGGAATTGCCCGCTGATCACCTGGTGCGATGATGCGTCTTTCACCAGCGCGAGTATGCGAAATTTTCTCTGGGTAACCTTTACCAGGAGCAATCCCTCGCACGACATTTACGGAATAGGCGCCTACGTGAAATATAAACACTGGTCGTCTGCCGGGCCGGTCATTATTGACGCGAGGATCAAACCCCATCACGCACCACCGGTGGAAACTGATCCAAAAACAGAAAGACAGGTGGATCGGATCTTTGGCCCGGGTGGCAGCCTTCATGGTTTGCTCAAAAACGAATAATAGGGCGGGTAACTTATATTTGCTCACCGTATGGCTTCCATCAAACGAATCAATCCTTTTTCAAAATCAAATCCTGATACCGGCTTTGGCGTTCTGCCGAACCAGTTGGGAGAACGGTTTGTGAACAAGGACGGGTCCTTCAATATAAAGAAACGCGGCGTTGGCTTTTTTAAAAGGATCAGCCTGTATTCTTACCTGCTGCAACTACGCTGGCCTTCTTTTTTGATGTTCATCTTCCTCTTTTATCTCTGTGTCAACCTTCTTTTTACTTTCTTTTATTTTCTGGCAGGACCTGATCAGTTTACGGGGATGATATCGGACTCAAAATGGGGGAATATCAAAGAAATGTTTTTTTTCAGCACACAGTCGTTCACGACCGTTGGCTATGGGAGAATTAATCCGGTGAAAGACATTGCAGATATTATTGCTTCCATTGAAACGATGATGGGATGGTTGTTTTTTGCGCTGGTCACTGGTCTATTATACGGAAGGTTCACCCAACCCAAAGCCTACCTGATGTTCAGTGAAAATGCCCTGTATGCGCCTTATCGCGGCGGATGGGCCATTATGTTCCGGGTGGTACCGTACAAAGCAAATCATTATATCACCAATGCAGATATCACGGTGAATTTGGCGTTCCAGGTAACAGAGAACGGGAAAACAGAATTTAAGTTTTATACCTTAAACCTCGAACGTTCACACGTTGATGCCCTGAGTATGAACTGGACGGTAGTCCACCCCATTGACGATGAAAGTCCGCTCCTGAATTTCACTTTGGAAGACATGAAAAATTCGGACCTGGAAATGTATATACAGGTTAATGGCTTCGACCATATTTTCTCCAGTACCGTAATGCAAAGAACTTCCTATACCTATAAAGAGATCATCTGGAAAGCTAAATTCATGCCTATGTTCCATGAATCGGCAGATGGGGTGACCACCATTGTGGACCTCGACAAATTAAACGATTATCAACTGCTTCAAGATCCCGCATGACAAAAATTTCCGCCTACATCATTACCTATAACGAACAACATAAAATTGCCGCTGCAGTGAACAGCGTCATTGGCTGGGCGGATGAAGTGATCGTTGCAGATTCCTACAGCACGGATGATACGGCCAAAATTGCAGCATCACTGGGTGCGCGGGTAGTGCAGGTGGCCTTTAATGGATTTGGCACTTTAAGAAATGACACCATAAAATATTGTCTCCATCCATGGATTTTCAGCCTGGATGCAGATGAACGGTGTACACCGGAAGCCAGGGATGAAATAATGGCGATCGTTAAGGATAATAATGATAACGGCCCTGTAGCTTATTTCATCCCGCGCCGGAATTATTTTATGGGTCAGTGGATAAAATATTCAGGATGGTATCCCGACTACCGACAACCGCAATTATTTAAGAAAGGCAGCCTGGTGTATTCTGATGATCCTGTACATGAAGTTTATGAAGTAAAAGGTGAGATCGGGAAACTGAAACATCCCATCTGGCAGTTTCCCTTTGAGGACCTTGCACAGATGATGCATAAGGCCAACAGGTATTCCACACTCGGTGCAAAAAAACTGGTGAATAAAAAAAAGGGCGGACTGATGACGGCCATCTGGCATGGCAGCTTTGCCTTCCTGAAAACATATTTTCTCCAGAAGGGATTCCTTGACGGCAGGGCGGGTTTCGCTATCGCCACCTACAATTACGTGTATACTTTTTATAAATACCTGAAACTGGCCGAACTTCAGCATAACTGGAAAGAGCCTTCTTCCATGGGCTGATCATTTTTCATGGCGATGCACTACATTTATCCATCAACTTTTTTCAATTTAACCATCATGATTAAAAAGGCAATACTGCTTTTCATCCTTCCATTTGTGTTAATGCAGCTGGCTGCACAAAATATCGATCCCACTTTATTCAATGCGATGAAGTGGAGGATGATCGGTCCGCATCGCGGTGGCCGGACTGTAGGTGCGGTGGGTGTACCCCAGCAACCAAATGTTTTTTACATCGGTGTAAATAACGGAGGTGTGTGGAAGACCACGGATTATGGCAGAACATGGTTTCCCATCTTTGACGACCAGCCAACGGGTTCAGTAGGTGATGTAGTTGTTGCTCCTTCAAATCCCGATGTGCTCTATGTAGCCTGTGGTGAAGGCCTTCAACGTCCTGACCTTTCCGTAGGTGATGGAATGTATACATCCACCGACGGAGGAAAAACCTGGAAACATATTGGCCTGAAAGAAGGACAACAGATTGGCGGACTCGCCATCGATCCAAAAAATGAAAACAGGGTTTTTGCTGCAGTGCTTGGACATCCCTATGGGCCAAATCCCGAACGCGGCGTATATCGTACCACGGACGGCGGTAAAAACTGGGAAAAAGTATTGTACAAAGATGAAAATACGGGCGCCATACAGGTGACCATCGACCCTGTAAATCCAAATATCATTTATGCCGATATGTGGGCCGGAAGGCAGGGGCCCTGGGAGAATGGCGCATGGAATGGCCCTGAGAGCGGGCTGTTCAAATCTGTTGATGGCGGAACGACCTGGAAAAAATTAACCACCGGTCTGCCCACCCCGGCAGAAGGGCTCGGAAGGATCGGCTTCTGTATCGCCCCTTCGGACCCAAATCGTTTATACGCCACCGTTGATGCAGGAAATGCCGGTGGCATTTACCGCAGTGACGATGCGGGCGAGTCATGGAAAAGACTTCAAACAGACGAACGCTACTGGGGTCGCGGAAGTGATTTCGCAGAAATTAAAGCCGACCCGAAAAATAAGGACATTGTGTACAGTGCCAATGTGGTGACATGGAAGTCGACCGATGGCGGTTTGTCGTGGAAAGCATTCCGCGGCGCGCCTGGTGGTGATGACTATCACCGCATCTGGATCAATCCTGACAATTCTAATATCATCCTCCTGGCCAGCGACCAGGGCGCGATTATTACGGTGAACGGCGGACAAACATTTTCCTCCTGGTATAACCAGCCCACAGCGCAATTCTACCATGTAAGCACGGATAATTCATTCCCGTATAATGTTTATGGCGGACAGCAGGAAAGCGGTTCCGTAGGTATTGCATCGAGGGGTAATGACGGGCAGATCACTTACCGCGAATGGCATCCCGTTGGTGTAGAGGAATATGGATATGTGGCCGTGGATCCGCTCGACCAGAATATGGTATACGGTGGAAAGATAACGAGGTACGATAAACGAAACGGGCAGGTACAGAATATTTCCCCCGAAGCCGTGAGAAGTGGAAAATACCGTTTTCTGCGGACAGCACCGGTCCTGTTTTCACCGGTAGATCCGAAGACGCTATATTTTGCCGGCAATGTTTTATTCAAGACAAGGGATGGTGGGGCCAACTGGCAGGTGATCAGCCCGGACCTCAGCCGGGAATCCTGGGACATCCCCGCCAGCGTTGGTATTTATACCAACGAATCCATGAAGAAAATGCCAAGACGGGGGGTAATTTATACTGTTGCACCTTCCTTTAAAGACGTCAATACTATCTGGTGCGGAACGGATGACGGACTAATTCACGTGACCCGTGATGGTGGTAAAACATGGAAGAATGTTACTCCGCCGGCGATCAGTTCATGGAGCAAGATTTCCCTGATGGAAGCCAGCCATTTTGATGTCAATACCGCCTATGCTGCAGTAAACCGGATCAGGCTCGACGATATGAAACCGCACATTTATAAGACAACGGACGGCGGCGCAACATGGAAAGAGATTGTTACGGGGCTGCCTGCGGACCCTGTCAATGCGGTGAGGGAAGATCCCATCAGAAAAGGACTGCTCTATGCCGGATCAGAAACCCAGGTGCACGTATCCTTCGACGATGGCAATCACTGGCAGCCACTGAGGCTGAACATGCCCGCAACTTCCATCCGCGACCTGGTGGTTAAGGACGATGATATTGTAGTGGGCACACATGGCAGGAGTTTCTGGATACTGGATAATATTACCGCACTAAGACAGGCTGCTGCCGACTTGATATCGAAACCGGCAATACTATTCAAACCGCAGGTTGCCTACAGGATCAGATGGAGTATGTACACTGATACACCGGTTCCACAGGAAGAACCCGCAGGACAAAATCCTCCTGACGGCGCCATTATTGATTTTTACCTGAAGGAAAAAGCCGATGGTGAAGTAAAACTGGAGATCCTGGACAGTAAGGGCAAACTCGTGAGGACCTATAGCACTAACGACAAGCCGTACACGAAACCTGCAGACAATGTGCCTGACTACTGGGTAAGGCCACAACAGGTATTACAGGGGAAGGCCGGGGCACAACGTTTTACATGGGACCTCCACTATACTCCGCTGGATGTTGAGGCCAGCTATCCTATTTCTGCCACCTACCAGAACACTGTGCCTAATCCCAGTTCACCATGGGTAACTCCCGGCGTTTACACCATTAAACTTACTGTGAACGGAACCACTTACAGCCAGCCACTGACGGTGAAAATGGATCCCCGCGTAAGGATGACGGCAAAAGATATCCAGTTACAGCATGACCTCTCCTATGACCTTTATGACCTCCGAAAAAAACTGCGTGCTTCAGTGGCGCAGACAGATGAATTAAAGGCCGAGAAAGCAAAGACCGAACGCGCGTTATCGTCTGTATATGAAATACTCCAGGATGCCGATATGCCACCTACTCAACAGGCTGTAAAAGCGGCTGAAGAGGTCCGGATAACGGCGATAAAACTGATTTCAACATTGAATGCAAAATAGTTCCGCCACTGATAATTCGAAGGTTTAGTAGCGGCAAAACCGTATTTTTGTTGCATGCTCAAAATAGGGGTTTTCGGCGTAGGCCATCTGGGTAAATTCCACCTGAATAACTGGAAAAATATCTCCGGCGTTGAACTGGCAGGGTTTTACGACCCTAATGACGAAAATGCGGAGTTGGTGGCCGCGAAATACGGACTAAAAAGGTTTGAAGACCCTGAAGACCTGTTGAATATTATTGATGCGGCAGATATCGTTGCTCCCACAACATATCATTTCGATCTTTGCCAGCTGGCACTGAGAAAAGGCAGACATGTGTTTGTAGAAAAACCCATGGCCGATACCATGGAGCAGGCCAGGGAAATTATGCAGCTGGTGAAGGAATCAAAAGTAAAATTCCAGGTGGGGCATGTTGAAAGATTTAATCCTGCATTTCTAGCGCTGAACGGAAGCCAGCTTAACCCGATGTTTATTGAAGTGCACAGGCTTGCGCAGTTCAATCCCAGGGGAACGGAAGTGAGTGTAATCCTCGACCTGATGATCCATGATATCGACATCATCCTTCACATTGTAAAGAGCGATGTACGCAATGTCTTTGCCAGTGGTGTGGCGGTAATGACAGATACTCCGGATATTGCCAACGTCAGGATTGAATTCAATAACGGCTGTGTAGCCAACCTCACCTCTTCGAGGATCTCCATGAAAAAAATGCGCAAAATGCGGCTGTTCCAGAAAGATGCCTATATAGGAATCGACTTCCTGGAAAAGAAAACGGAGATCATTAAACTGAAGGGAGACGGAGACGATGAACTTTTTACCTTCGATATCGAAACACAGCAGGGCACCAAGACACTGGCCATTGACAACCCTGCCATCAAGGATATCAACGCCATTGAAGCAGAATTAACGGCCTTCAGGGATGCCATTGTGTTAAACCAACGTCCACCAGTAAACGAAGTTGACGGATTTATGGCTATGGAACTGGCGCATGAAATTTTAAAAAAGATCGTATCCAATTTCCCTTCCCGCCAACCCGTTCTATGAAGAACCAGCGTAGGATTCACATTGCTTTATATGCATTAAGTGATTTTGTTACCGCCTCCCTGGCATGGGCTGTTTTTTTCATTCTTCGAAAATTCTTACTCAGTGAATCCCATCAATTTCGGGAGCTTTTTACTGATGCCAATTTCTGGCTCGGCATTGTTTTTATACCTGCAGGATGGATATTGCTGCATGCCCTGTTTGGCACCTACGAATCATTTTATACAAAGTCGCGCCTGAATGAACTTATCCTTACTTTTTTTACCACGTTTATCGGCTCAATGATACTCTTCTTTCTTTTTTTACTGGATGATGGCATTCAGAATTACACGTACTACTACCAGGCCTTCTTCCTGTTATGGTCACTCTGTTTTTTGTTCCAGTTTTGCGGCAGGCTTTTGTTACTGAATATTGCCAAGAAACAGATCCTTACCGGGTCCGTATGGTTCGAGACGCTGATCATCGGTAATGATGCCACTGCCAGGAAAATCTTTGAAGAACTGAGAAGAAATAATCAATGGCTGGGTTATCGATTCGCCGGATACCTGAAGGCACAGGGAGACAATAACCTGCCTGCCAACTACCTCCGGTGCCTGGGTACGATGGATAACCTGGAGGAATGTCTGAATGCTAATACCGTGGACCAGGTCATCATCGCGCTGGATAAGCCCCACAGCCACCAGGTGGAATCCATTGTTAACCGGCTGAGCCGCTATGATGTGGAGATAAAGCTGGCGCCCGACACCATTGATATCCTTGCCGGTTCCGTGAAGACCTCCAATGTACTCGGGGTTGCCCTGATCGATATCAATACTGCCCTGATGCCCCGCTGGCAACAAAATATAAAGAGGGTCCTCGACATCATTGTTGCCATAACCGGACTCATAGTGCTGTCTCCCCTCCTGTTGTATACGGCAATAAGGGTAAAATTATCATCAAAGGGTCCTGTTTTTTACTGCCAGGAAAGAATAGGCCATAAGGGGAAGGCGTTTATTATTTATAAATTCCGATCTATGTTTATCCCCGGCGAAACCAATGGCCCGATGCTTGCATCCACCGATGATCCGCGGATTACCCGTTGGGGAAGAACCATGAGAAAATGGAGGATCGATGAATTGCCGCAATTCTGGAACATCCTGAAAGGTGAGATGAGCCTCGTTGGGCCGAGGCCGGAAAGAAAGTATTTCATTGATCAGATCATTCCTGCGCATCCTCATTATATCCACCTGTTGAAGGTAAAACCAGGTCTTACCAGTTGGGGCATGGTTAAATTCGGGTATGCTGAAAACCTTGAACAAATGACTGAACGAATGAAGTACGATCTTGTTTATATAGAAAATATATCACTGGCACTGGATTTTAAGATCATGATCCATACGCTGAGGACCTTGTTTACCGGGACAGGTAAATGATGGATATAAAGCGGGCCGCTACATGAATAAATTACAAGATTTGAAATTTCTCCTTATTCTGACCATAATGTTTTCTCTGTCCTCTCTGCATGCACAGCAGCCTTACTGGCAGCAGCAGGTCGATTTTCGCATACAGGTCAGCCTCAATCCGGCAGACAATAGCCTTGATGCCTTTGAAAATATACAGTACACCAACAATTCCCCCGATACCCTGCGGTTTATCTGGTTTCATGTATGGCCCAATGCGTATAAAAATGACAAAACCGCCTTCAGTGACCAGATGCTGAAAAACGGCCGCACCGATTTTTATTTTTCCGACAAAGACAAGAAAGGGTTCATAAACCGCCTCGATTTTCGCATTAATGACAAAGTGGTGAAAACGGAAGACCATCCGGAACATATAGATATCATCAAACTGATCCTGCCCCAACCTCTTGCTCCGGGTCAGTCGGTCTCCATCACCACCCCTTTCCATGTACAACTTCCTTTTAATTTCTCCAGGGGAGGACACTATAATAACACTTACCAGGTAACACAATGGTACCCGAAACCGGCGGTGTACGACAAGAATGGGTGGCATCCCATGCCCTACCTCGACCAGGGTGAGTACTATAGTGAATTCGGGAACTATGAAGTAACCATTGATGTGCCTGAACGGTTTGTGGTTGCTGCTACCGGGGATCCCCAGTTCGAAGTAAAAAACAGTTACCGTATCCCCGCAATTCCGAAAAAGAAAAAACCGGCACCAGCCGGAAAGAAGGTAAAGCCTGTTGTTGTAAACTGGGAGTCCATGCCCAGGAAATCATATATATACAAACAGGAACGGGTACACGATTTTGCATGGTTTGCTGATACGTCATTCAGTGTCCTGAAAGACACCCTTCGTCTTCCCACAGGCAAACTTGTCACGGTACAAAGTTATTTCCACCTGCAGGACCAGCAGCTTTGGGGAAACAGTATCTACTATCTTAAATCGGCAATCCGGTATTATTCACAATGGCTGGGCGAATACCCTCATAATACGGTTACTGCCGTACAGGGATACCAGGGATTTACCGGCGGAATGGAATATCCCACCATTACCATTATCACCGGCGCAACGTCCATGAAGGATCTTGACCTTACCATTTTTCATGAGGTGGGGCATAACTGGTTCCAGGGAACCCTGGCGACCAATGAACGAAAGTTTCCTTGGATGGACGAGGGGATGAATACCTACTATGAAGAACGTTATGCCGCATTAAAATATCCGTATTTTAAGAAACACAACGGGGTTTTCGCTTTCCTTGGAGATCCGCGCCTGAATGCACTGCTGTATAAGAACCAGGCGAAGATTAAAATGGACCAGCCGATAAATACACCGGCTGATTCCTTCAGTGCCACTAATTATAACCTTATCGCCTACACGAAGACATCTGAATGGATGAAAAGGCTTGATCATAAGCTGGGTCATAACCAGTTTGATAAAGCAATGAGAGATTACTATGCCAACTGGGCGTTTAAACATCCTTACCCTGAAGATTTCAGACAGTCTGTCACCGCTTCCACTGGCGTAAACCCGGATAGCAGTTTTGCCTTACTGGAAGAAAAAGGGATCCTTCCTCCCAGGATCAGAAAACCGGTACGGCTCGTACCGTTGTATAAAATCAGGAAGACTTACGACTACCAGCCTGTATTTCTCACGCCTGTTTTGGTATATAACACTTTTAACGGTTTGATGCCGGGCCTTGCTATTCACAACTACTCTTTACCGTTACCAAGGCTGAACTTTGCGATCGCTCCCTTTTATGGAGTAAAAAGTAAGGCCCTGAATGGCTGGGGAAGGGTCGCTTATCAATGGTACCCCAACCGGATATTCCAGAATATTGAACTTTCGATGATTGCCAGCAAGTTTAACCAGAACAGTTTCAGGGATTCACTTGGCAAAGAGTTTACCCTTGCTTTCACAAAAATTGCTCCGTCATTGCGTTTTCAATTAAAGGAGGCTGATCCTACCAGTACAACCGTAAAATTCTTTCAGTTTAAATATTTTGACATCCAGGAAGACCAACTGAGGTTCAACAGGGATACGATTACGAATACGGAGAATTTATCTAAAGTAAAAGGGAAATATAATATTACACAGGGAAGATTTGTCATCGACAACACCCGGGTCCTGTATCCATACCGTGGGGAAATGATGGCCGAAGTCAATAAGGATTTTGTGAGGCTGGCATTCACCGGGAATTACTTTTTCAATTTCTCAGGCAAGGGTGGTGTTAAGGCAAGATTTTTCCTGGGAAAATTTATTTACACCAATAACAAAACATCGCTGAAGGAATTTGAAACGGAAAGATTTCACCTGAACATGACCGGCCCCAACGGGTATGAAGATTACACTTATAGCAACTTCTATATTGGCCGGACCGCGTTTGAGGGTTTCCCATCACAGCAGATCATGATCAGGGACGGCGCATTCAAGGTAAGAACGGACCTGCTCAGTGCAAAGGTAGGCAGGTCAGACAATTGGCTTAGTGCCGTAAACCTCACGATGGATGTTCCTTCCCGGCTTAACCCGCTATCCGTATTGCCCATTAAGATACCATTGAAAATATTTGCTGATTTCGGCACCAATGGCGAAGCCTGGGAAAAAGACAGTGAAGAAGATCGCTTTCTCTATGATGCCGGACTGCAGGTGTCCTTCCTGAAGGAGATCATCAATATTTATATACCTGTCCTGTACAGTAAAGTGTATAAAGACTATTTTGAATCCACGCCCAATAATAATTTTTTCCAGCGTATATCTTTCAGCATAAATATCCAGGACATTACGGTCCGCAAACTGACCCAGCAATTTAACCAATAACGGGGGTACATTTGCAAACCAACAAGTTTCAACAAAGACAGGGTTACCTTTGCTGACCAAACATTTTAATCCATGACAGGGTTACCTTTGCTGACCAAACAGATTCATCAATGACCCCCATAAAGCACCTGACCAGGCAGCAGATCAATGATGACCGCTGGAATCATTGCATCAAAAAGTCAGGTAACGGTTTGCTATATGCGAAAACAGCCTACCTCGACCTGCTCGCCGGCCAATGGGAAGCGTTGGTGGCTGGAGACTATAACTGCATTATGCCACTTGTCGCCAGGCGCAAGTATGGTGTCCGGTACCTCTATCAGCCTCCGTTCTGCCAGCAACTCGGAATTATAGGGGAATGTAGTTCGGCGTTGGAGAAGGAATTTATTGAAATGGCGATGTCGGTCTACCCGTTCGCGGAAATCAATATGAATTTTAATAACGTTCATGTCCAGGATTCCTTATGTAACAATTTCATCGTCGACCTGCGGCCTGATTATAAACATATTTCATCTGCTTATAGTAATGACCTTAAAAAAAACCTGGTTAGGGGCGGACAATTATCCCTTCAATATGGCATCGCTCATAATGCAGAAGAACCCATTTTACACTATCGAAGGAATTATGGCGAACGATTCCCACAGGTACGGGAGGAGCATTATAATGCATTAGCGAAGTTCTGTCAATTATATCCGGAACACTGCCTGGCCAGGGAAGTAACATCAGCAGGAAATTTACTGGCCACTGTTTTATGCCTGGTAGATACCAAAAGAATATATTTCATTGCCTCAACTACTTTGCCGGAAGGAAGGAATATGGAGGCCAACCATTTCCTGGTTGATCAGTTGATAAAGGAACACGCACAGAAACCGTTAGTACTTGATTTTGAGGGATCAGATATTGAAGGCATTGCATCATTTTACAGAAATTTCGGAGCCGTTAACCAACCTTATCCCAGGCTCCGGTGGAACAGGCTGAAATGGCCATGGAGTATGTTTAAAAAATAGTGTTTTCGGCATAGACCAGCATTTTGTTGCCCACACATATTTTCCACCTGAACCCTGCGGATTCCAGTTTGGCAATGCCGTTCTTCAGTGTCCGTTCATCATGAAACTCTATAAATATAAACTGCACATTTCTCAACCAGCCCATGTCTGACAGTGCTTCTGATTCTGCTCCCTCGATATCCATTTTTACCAGGCTAACCTGCTCCAGCCCAAATGAGGAAAGTACCGAATCCATACTTAGTACATTAATATCGCCATCAGCTTTGCCAGCTGCCACCCTGCTGTTATAGGCATATCGCGCTGCAACCAGGTCTCCCCTGCTGTCTGACGCACCTACGGCAGCCTGTAGAAGATGTATTTTATGATCAGGTATCAGTCCCCTGAGATTGTGTTTCAGCAATTCCATATTGGCAGGATCCGGTTCCACGCAGTAGAATTCTGCGTGGGGAAAACAGGAATAGAAATAGGCAGAAGACATGCCTGTATTGGCGCCGAGGTCTAGAACGGTGGAAACCTGACGAGAATGAAGTTGCGTTACAGCATAGGTATGCTTCCAGAATACTTCATAAAAAATGTCGAGGTCTCCGGAAAAACGCCGGAGTACCATTGTCTTTTTCTTTCCGCCGATATTGACCAGGTATTCATCAGACCGCTGGTTCGGGATATCACGGACACGGCTGCGCGAAAAAGATTTTGAAGCGATGACCAGCCTGAAAAAAGATGAGATATCAGCGGTGATCCTGCGGCAAAACAACAGTTTATCCAGTGCCAGTGCAACATTATTCGTCATGCTTCTTCATTAAACTGCTTACCGATCATTTGCCCGGCAAAAACATTATTCATCATATACCTCCGTTTAGCTGCTTACCGATCATTTGCCCGGCAAAAACCAGATCGGATTGAACCGTGATCTTAATATTGGATTCCTCACCCGCAATGAGCATCACTTTATGCCCGTTATGCTCTGCTACGGTGGCTTCATCCGTAAAGGAAGGTTGGTAGGAAGTATTAAATGCAGGTATGAGTATTTCACTGCGGAAGGTCTGCGGTGTCTGAACGGCCCTCAGTGATTCACGGTCCACTACCTCAGAAACACCGTCGCGAATCCGGCGGATGCTGTCTTTCACAGGAACTACCGGTATGGCAGAACCGTGTTCAAGTGCTGTGTTATAACAGTCCCGGATCAGTTTGGGGCTTACCATACATCGAACAGCGTCATGAACAAAAATAATGGAAGGCTCGGTAACGAGAGAAAGTCCATTTTTGACCGAGTCAAATCGTGTACTGCCGCCGGCAGTAAAAAGGATTGATTTTCCGGCAAAATAACCACTGATCATTGCACCACGTTCTTCCAGCATAGGCTGTGGAAGAACGACAATGACCTGGATTTCCGGAAAAGCTTCATAAAAAGCATCGATGGTATATGCTATCAGCGGCCTGCCCTGAATTTCAAGAAACTGTTTGGGAATGGCCGAACCCATCCTCGCTCCTACCCCTCCGGCCACAATAACAGCTGCTTTGTTCATGCTTTGTTTTGGCAAAACTAAATAATTGCGGCTAGAAATTATCCTGCTTTGTATATTGCTGAATAATGAGGGTTGTTCTGTTTATTTTAATGATCGTTTCCCTGTTTTCCTGCAACAAGGAGGATAAAGTAAATGAAGTATTTGCATTGCGTGAAATGAGTGAACTGGCCACAGTGGAATATATCGTCACTAAGATCATAAGGGCAAGTGATGACCAGACATGGTATAAGATCGGTGACCGTAAAATACTGATGAGTTGCGAAGCATCGGTGAAAGCAGGAATAGATATGTCGGCCATCCAAAAAGAAAACATCACCATCGACGGCAAATCAATCAGCCTCGTACTTCCCAAGGCTCACCTGGTCAGCATAAATATCAGGCCGGAAGATATAAAGGTGGAATACCAGGAAACAGGGCTGTTCAGGGATCAATTTTCTTCCGCAGAACGGGATCAGTTGATGGCCCAGGGAGAAGCCCAGATCAGGAAAAGCGTGGATTCCCTTGGCGTTTTGCAGACTGCAGAAACCAATGCCTCCCTTTTCGTAAGCAACTACCTGAAGCAACTGGGATATGACAGGATACATATCCGTTTCAGCAATTCTTCAACCCTACCCAGACTCCAATGAAATTTTTCCGGAATTATATCCTTGTCATAATATCGTTGATCCTGGTGATATACCTGTTACAGAAACTTGATATTATGCCCGGATTCGCAGGCATGTTCAAGTCCAAAGAAGTGTTGATCGAAAATACACCGATCCTGATCCGCGAGATCAAAGAGATGGCGGAGATGATCACCGTCACCGCCTATGATGAAGTAGTGGCAGATTCAGGAAAGGCCAGTAGCATGGATGTGATCAAAGCCATAACGGGAATTTCTGTAACTCCACTTTCCCCGCCGTACGACCGCCTGGTTATCGTTGCCAAAGGAAGGGTAATGGCAGGAACGGACCTGAAATTGCTGGACGAAAACAACATCGCGGTAACGGATGATTCAGTATCCGTCAGGTTACCACGGGCACGCATACTCGATGTTATCATAAACCCCTCCGACTTTTCCACTTTTACAGAAACAGGCACATGGACCAGTGCAGAAGTTACTGCGGTGAAGTTAAAAGCCCGCAGGAAAATGGAGCAGCGCGCACTACAGAATAATATTCTGGCGATGGCGGACAAGAGGGCGCTATTGCTTATGGAAAACTTCCTCAAAAGTGCCGGCTTCAGTAAAGTATATGTATATTTTTAATATAGGTAAAAATGTTTTCAGTGGCTAAAACGATTAACTTTTGACGTGTCTGATTTTTTACTTATATTAATACAAGTCTCCATCCAAACAAAATATTACTGGTAACAAAATCAGTATTGTATCTGCCTTTCATGTGACACGTGTTTCAATTGTCAAATTGAATCCTTCAATTTTAAGCCGTCTCCTAAGTTTTTTTAATTATTTCCCTTAACGCTTAAAAACAATCATCATTTAAAAAAAAGGAGGCTACAATGAAAAAGTTTTATCCTTACTTTTTGTCTTTGGTAATTATTGTGACGGTAATTCCTGGATGCGAGCGGGAGCAATTGCCAGCTAAAACCGCAACTGCTCAGGACAACGTTGTAACAACATCAAAATCGTTCCAGCCCGGTATGCTTTCGCAATTGGTGACGGGCCTGGGCGGTGGTTGGGGTAGCACAGTTGGTCCGGCAGGAGATCTGTTTGTCCCAGACGGTCAGGCAGGTTCGATCTTGCGCGTTGACCCGAAGACTGGCGATTATACGATCTATGCCAGCGGCTTACCACAGTTGATCCCGGGAGTTGGTATTGGCGGGATTTCAGATGTTGCGTTTCTCAACGGACATGCCTATGCGCTGGTGACGTTGGTAGACGACCCTAACCTGTTTCCAACCGGCCAGGTTAACGGCATTTACAGGATCGATGGTCCGGATAGCTATACAGTTATTGCAGATATCGGTGCATTCAACGTAGCCAATCCGACCACAGGATTTAATGTTGATGTCATATCCGGAGTGTTGTATTCAATTGAAGCATACCGCGGCGGATTCCTGGTAACTGACGGTCACCTCAACCGGGTGCTTTACGTTACAACGGATGGCGAAATAACCATCGTACAGAGGTTTAATAATATCGTCCCCACCGGTCTCGAAGTGGAAGGCAACCAGATATATTTGTCCCAGGCCGGCCCGGTACCACACCTCCCTGAAAATGGCAGGGTGGTGTCATTTAGCCTTAATTCTTCTTCTGTTACAGGCATTGCTTCTGGTGCTCCATTGGTCATAGATGTGGAATCAGGCCGGGGCCAAACGCTCTTTGCGCTTTCCCAGGGAGATTTTAGCGGCAACCCTGAAGGTTCTCCGGCATTGCCTAATACCGGATCACTCCTGAGGGTTAATGCGGATGGCTCTTTTACTGTCATCGCAGATGAACTGAACCAGCCAACCTCATTTGAAATCATTGGGAACATGGCGTACATCGTCACACTAGGCGGTGAAATATGGACTGTTGATAATATCGCTGGCCCGCCGTTTGGCCAGACTCACCAGAAGGTCCTTCTTCATCGTCATGGATAACAGGCCAGGGGCTTGAATGAGCAAGATTTTATCCTAACCCCGATGTGTAAACGAACTTTTGCAAACAAAGAGCAATCGCGCGGTTATTGCAGGATCCGTTTTCATCGGGGTTTTTTTCCCAAAAAGCCAGTCCCATTTTCAATGTATAGATCATAAAAATGTAATGGCCGTAGGCCTGGTAAATTGGTTTTACGATGACAGGAAAAGCATTGGCGTGTAAAGGGATCTTTACTTTTCACCGGCTGCAACTTGTAGAGAGTTGATGACGTCCTTAAGATTCTTTGGAGCAGTACTAAATTGATCATTAAAAAACATTACGGCCAGCAGAACATACAGGATAGTGCCAAAAACTACAATAAGCTGCGCCCATGATATTTTCTGAATAGCATGTTTTGGTTTCACTTCGCAACTGTCGCCTGTACAGTACTGCGCCTCGACTTTGTGAAACCAGTTATACACCAGGCATCCCAGGCAAATACCAAACGCTGATTCAAAGAATAGAAATACTAAACATACCAGGCAGGTAACACCGGTTATAATACTAAAAGAATTGAGGACGACCATTAGAAGGAACATCAACCCTGATAGTGCTACCCCTATTTGCCAGGCAAACTTTTTCTGCGGTGCCCCTACATACTCAGGAACCTGCCTGCTGACGATCATGCGGCCAATGATTAAAACGGGAGAAAACCGTGGACTGACAAATACACGAATGATAAAATCTGTAAAAAAAATCACAATTACATATTTCACCATCAGGAAATCCTGCTTAAACAGGATGAACATCAACGAGATCAATAAACTCAAAAACATAATTCCAGCTGCTGCCCTTATTTCGCGCTCGTTCAACACAGGGATGTTATACCCTTGAACAATTTCTCCAAATTTTTTACCGGCGTTTACTTTTTCCATCTTTTAGTTGTTTTTTGTTGAAATAGTGTTGGACCTTCACCTTCTGAAGGGGAGGTGAACAGGCAAACAGGAAAGTATTATTGCAGCGGCACGGTTTTCACCATCCGATACAGTTCTCTCCTGTTTTGCACAGGTTCACGCGCTTACCATGATCCGCCGTTTTAGCAGCAGACCAGTGCTATGGTAATAATAACAACGGTAAAAATGATCTGTTTCATAATTGATGTTTTGATATTTTGTTGACTTGATACAAGGTTAAATAACAAAAACAAAAAGAAATTACTGGTATCAACAAACAGCGGGTTATCGTCAACAAACAACAACTCATCTTAATGGGGAAACTCATGGTAAAGAAGATACGAAGCCTTTTCTAATCGGTTCATCGTGTTTACTTAATACCTATGGAAATGGTACTTTTAAGCAAGCGAAGTGCGAATTACCTATTAAACGAACAATATCAATGAATGTAAAAATCTTGATGCTGCTCATCGCAATTGCCGGTAATGCAGTTGAAACCTATGCCCAGAAGGAAATTCCACTTTACGAGGGGAAGATCCCAAATGCAAAACATCATGACAGCGTAAAGAACGTATTCGTGGATGCCCCTGCGCCTTATGGAAGAGTTTATATTAATGTGGTAACCCCTCACATGGCTTTATACCTGCCGCCAAAAGAAAAAAATACAGGTGCCGCAGTGATTATTTGCCCTGGTGGAGCTTATTGGGCAGAGGTGTCAGGACTTGAGGGCGTATCTGCAGCCAAACGCTTTAATGAAGCCGGGATTGCAGCCATGGTACTCACTTACAGGTTGCCCAACCCGGATTTTGTAGCAAACAAGGAATATGTGCCTTTACAAGATGCACAACAGGCTTTGATTTTAGTTCGCTCAAATGCAAAGGAATGGGGAATTGACCCCAATCGTGTGGGCATCATGGGCTCTTCCGCAGGCGGACATCTGGCTTCAACTGTTGGTACGCACTTTCAAAAATGTTATGCTCCCAATACAAAAAAAATAAGTGTGCGCCCGGATTTTATGATATTGAACTACCCGGTTATCAGTATGGCCGACAGCCTGACAAATCACGGAACGAGGTACAGCCTGATTGGACCAGGCCTGCAGCCTGGCGATTTAGCATTACAAAGGGCAGATCCTGCAAAGTCAGAAGAAAAAATCCGCGCAGCTTTTGTTGATAAAGATAAAATCCAGGAGTTTTCTAACGAGTTGCATGTAACACCCGATACACCGCCAACTTTTATTGACCATGCAACAGATGATTCAACAGTAAAAGTTCAGAATGCGCTTTTTTTCATAGCTGCATTGCAGCAGGCTGGTGTAAAAGTTCAATCATTCTTTTATGCAAAAGGCGGACATGGTTATGGAATTAATAATACAACAGCCAATGTACAATGGATGGATGCCTGTATTATGTGGCTACAGCAAAATGGATGGTTGAATAAAAAGAATTTGGCAAGTAAATAGTTTTTCCCTGTAAAGATGTACATGCCGTTAAGAAAGAAAAGCTTTGCGTCTTTGCCTTCCCTGCGTCTCATCTGAATATACTGATCTCCTCCCTCCCCTCACTATCCCGCATGGCCCGGTACATCCCTTCTGAATTGAAGATCATGGATATTTTTCCGGATCCGTCAACACCAATCATTCCGCCTTCCCCACCTGATATTTTTCAGTTTTACCATCACCACTTCATGCATGGCTTCTTCCAGTGACATCTTTCCATACTCCATCATGGCACTTACATCATATGCTGCAACAGCCCGGATAAAAAGTTCACCATGCCCTGTGCAGGAAATACCGCAGGTGGCATTATTTGCATAAGTACCGATACCGATGATGGGTGTATCACCAACGCGTCCGTAATTTTTGTTCGTCATTCCGCCCGTACTGGTGGCGGCTGCAAGATTGCCACTTGCATCGCAGGCTACCGCACCTACCGTTCCGAATTTCTTATCGCGCATCAGTTCCTCCAGTTTGGAACTGGAATGGTCAAGGACATACTGATCCGAATCACGGGCCTTTTGCCATTGTTTATACCGGAAATTCGAAAAGAAATAACTGTCAGGCGCAAACGAAATTGCACGCTCAAGGGCAAAATCCGTTGCACCTTCTCCGCATAGAAAAACGTGCTGGCTGTTTCGCATTACTTCAGCAGCCAGCTCCACGGGGTTCCTTATATTTTTTACGCCGGCAACTGCACCTGCCTTTAGTTCTCTTCCTTCCATTACCGATGCATCCATTTCATGCGTACCCTTATGCGTAAATACCGATCCCCGGCCCGCGTTGAAAAGTATGTTGTCCTCCAGTGCTTTGGTTGCAGCTATAACGGCATCGATCGCGGCTCCTTTATTCGCCAACACGGAAAATCCTGCATCAAGCGCTTCCCGTAGTGAAGACTCATAGGCCTCCTTAAGTTCTGGGGTCATATTTGACGCCAGGATGGTGCCCGCTCCTCCATGAATCGCCAATGAATAGGTCGACATAATTTTCTTTTATGATATTAAACTCCTGCACTCATCCAGCAGCCTTTGTTTATTAATGGCCACCGTTCCCACCTCTTCGCAAACAAGCCCACCGGCGATATTGGCCACTTCAGCCATAAGATCGATATTTTTCGTTGCCGCATACATGACGGCTGCAACGGCAATGACCGTATCTCCTGCGCCACTGACATCAGCAATGCTCCTTACATGTGAGGGGATGATCCTGCTCTCCTTGCCGTTGCTATAGTAGGCCCCTTTCTCGGAAAGGGTGATAAAGGAAATATCATGATCCAGCTTTTCGTGGAGGCGGGAATGAATTTGGTCCAAAACCTCTTCACTTACTTTTTCTTCAATGATATTCAGTCCTTCCCTTACTTCTTTAAGATTCGGTTTAAAGATGCCAACATGCTGGTAGGAAAAAAAATTCTTGCGCTTAGGATCAACTGCCGTGATCACTCCTTCCTTTCTGCAAAGTTCTATTAGTGAATGGATCAGCGACTCTTTGAGTACTCCCTTATTATAATCCTCAAAAATAATTACCGCGGGTTTTTCATTCCTGATATATGCCGCTGCAGCCTTGAACAACATGGCTTCATCAGCAGCATTCAGGTCTTCCATAATTTCACTGTCGAGCCGCATCATCTGCTGGTTTCTGCTGATGACCCTCATTTTGTTGGTGGTAATGCGGGTATTACTGACCAGCAGGTTGTTGGTATCAATATGGCTTTCTTCAAACATTTTCCGGAGAGCAATGCCGTCGTCATCATGCCCTACAACAGAGATCACTGCGGTAATTGCACCCAACGAAGCAAGGTTCAATGCCACATTGCCCGCACCGCCGATCCTGAATTCTTTTTTATGAAGGGTCACTATGGGAACCGGCGCTTCCGGTGAAATCCGGTCAACATGCCCCCACATATAGGTATCGAGCATTACGTCCCCGATCACGCCAACTTTGATCTCTTTAAATGAATCGAATAGCTGCTCGATGTTCATAATTGCCTCATTAATATTATCACATTCCCCACACTCCAAAACTCACCAATTATTTTTTCGCTGTCTTGACAGCGAAAAAATACAACGGTATTCCTAACAGTGTAATGATCATCCCGGGCCAGGTATACTGCGGTTTGAAGACGATCAGCAGGGTACAAAAGGTAATCCCCATTATGATATAAATAAACGGCAGTACCGGATATCCGAATGCCTTGTACGGACGGTCGGCCGTCGGTCTTTTCTTTCTCAGTATAAATATCCCTGCAATGGTCAGCACATAAAAAATCACCACGATGAAAGAAACCATGTCGAGCAGGTCACCATATCTTCCGCTCAGGCAAAGCAGGCATGCTACCGCCCCCTGTGCCCATAAGGCCCATTGGGGAACAGCATTACGGTTAAGTGTACCTGCATTTTTAAAGAACAGGCCATCCTGTGCCATGGTATAGTACACCCTTGCCCCGGCCAGTACAAGTCCGTTGATACATCCGAAGGTGGAGACCATGATCAGTACGGCAATGATGGCCTTACCGGCATTGCCAAAGATCACATTCGCCGCCGCCACCGCCAGCCTGTCTTCCTGTGGAAAGGCTATCTGGTCGAGCGGAAGCACGTTCAGGTACATGAGGTTTGTGCTGAGGTAAATCAGTGAAACTATCAGCGTACCAAGAAAAAGGCTGAGCCCGATATTCCTCTTTGGATTTTTAATCTCGCCTGCAATAAACGTTACATTATTCCATGCATCGCTGCTGAAGATCGAGCCCACCATGGAAGATGCAACGGCACCCAGGAGGGCAATACCCCCGATCTCCCGCCATGAAATGCCCGCCAGCCCTGCTGTTTTGTCCACTACCTCCCTTGAATTCAGGTCGGTGGCCCAGTTCACCGCCCAGAAACTTTCTTTGACCATCAGGAAACCAAACAAGGTGAGGCCGAAAAGCGCCAGCAGTTTGGAGATGGTGAAAGTTGTCTGGATCATCTTGCCCTCCTTTATCCCTCGTGTATTGATATACGTTAGTAAAAGAATAATGCCGATGGCCAGTAACTGGGCGATATAAATTTTAAAAGGACCAGCCGTGAACAGCAGGTTTTCCTCGCTCTGGTTTAGTGCCGGTACGAAATACCCGGCAAACTTTGCAAAGGCGACCGCCACCGCGGCAATGGTCCCGGTCTGTATTACTGAAAAAAAACTCCATCCGTATAAAAATCCCACCAGGGGATTATAGGCTTCCTTCAGGTACACATACTGTCCCCCGGCCTTGGGGAACATCCCGCTCAATTCACCATAACTCATAGCCGCGATAATGGTCATAAACCCGGTGATGAGCCACACCATAATCAGCCACCCTGCGCTTCCCACATTCCGTACAATATCTGCACTGACTATGAAGATTCCGGATCCGATCATGGACCCGGCCACTACCATGGTAGCATCCAGCAATCCTAAACTGGGTTTAAACGAAGTCTGTTCAGACATGATGTAGATTAAGCAGTTAGATGAAAAAAAAATTCCCGATTTACATCGGGAAGATAAAGAAATTATGGGATCACTCCGGCTGTCGGAAGCTGCTTATGTGCTATTTTTTATCCTTTGTTTTCTTATATGCTTCGTTCAGCCCGTCAACCACTTCATTGGTGATATTATCAGTGGTATCCTTATAAAACAATACATTCAATCCAGCTGCTGTAGGAGAAGATATAGGAATATCCCTTCGTCTTTATTGTATTCGTCGAGGAACTCATTGATCCTTCCTGAAGTTCTTCCATTGTCTTGATGCCGTCTTCCTGGATCTGGTTCTCCATCGTCCTTTTCTGGTTTTCCAGGTTCTGCATTTTCCGGGTATAATCACGCTGGAAAGACTCTGCTTCCACCTGTGTGATATTGTTACCCCTTTGTACAAAAGTTACCCGTTCATTCTCAATTTTCTGGAAAGAGCTATTCAGTTCGCGATCTGCATTCTCTTTCTTCTTATCAAATCAGTCATTTTCTCACGGTAATACTCATACTTCTCCTGGATGGAATCCAGGTCCACATAGGCGATCTTCAAAGGCCTGTCTGGCCATGGTATCCTGCTTGGTCACTTTATCAGTGATCTTGTCGATCTCACTTATGATTCTTAAAATGCAGATAAAAAAGCACCGCTACCAGAATAGCAAGTATAGCAGTTATTACGGGTAAAACATTCTTCATATATGATTATTAAAGCAGTGAGAAGTAAGTCAGAGCTAATGCGTAAGTCAGTTTTTATTCATGCTAACTTTGCTCAACTTCTCACTGCTCACTTAAATATTAATTATTCTTCTTCATCAAAAGTCATCGCTTCACTGGTCGTTTGCAGCAGTTCATATTCTTCCTTGCTGCCCACGATCATATTCTCAAATTCCCTCAAGACCTGTACCTGCAGGAATCTGGTGACCGGTGATAACATTCTCTTTCAGACCAAGCATATCATCTGTTTTACCCATGGATGGCTGCAGATGAAAGCACCTTGGTTGTTTCCTGGAATGATGCCGCAGATATCCAGCTCTGAGTACCCAGTGATGCCTTGGTGATACCCAGCAACACCGGCCTTGAAGTTGCCGGCTTTGCATCACGGAATTCAACCAGCTTCTTATCAGTTCTGCGCAGTACTGAATTCTCTTCCCTTACTTCACGCAGGCTTACGATCTGTCCTGCTTTCAGTTTTGCAGATTCACCTGATTCAGTAACCACTTTCTTATCAAAGATCCAATCATTCTCTTCATTGAAAGTCAACCTGTCTTCCAGGTCTTCTTCAAGGAATCTTGTATCACCCGGATCAACGATCTCTACTTTCTTCATCATCTGGCGAACGATCACTTCAATATGCTTATCATTGATCTTCACACCCTGCAAACGATATACTTCCTGGATCTCATTCACCACGTACTCCTGTACTGCAAATGGACCTTTGATAGAAAGGATATCCGCCGGAGCAGTTTGTCCATCAGATAATGACGTACCGGCTTTTACGAAGTCACCATCCTGTGCCAGGATCTGGCGGGTCAGCGGAACCAGGTATTTTTTCACTACACCATCTTTTGCTTCAACGATGATCTCACGGTTACCACGTTTGATAGCACCAAAAGTTACCACACCATCGATCTCAGAAACGATGGCAGGGTTACCCGGGTTACGTGCTTCGAACAATTCAGTTACACGTGGCAGACCACCCGTGATATCTCTCAGCTTACCGAGGATCCGCGGGATCTTCACCAGTACCTGTCCGGCTTTCACTTCATCACCTTCTTCAATGATCAGGTGTGAACCTACCGGTGTAGGTTATATGATTTTGTTTCTTTCTTTCCTTCAACATATGATCGAAGGGATCTTTGTTTTATCTTTTGTTTCAATAACCACTTTTTCACGGTGACCTGTTTGCTCATCAGATTCTTCACGGAAGGTAACACCTTCAATCACATTTTCAAATTTCACTGTACCTGCAATCTCAGCAAGGATAACGTTGTTGAACGGATCCCATGTACAGATCACATCGCCCTTGCTTACTTTCTGTCCATCTTTCACCTTCAGTGTAGCACCATAAGGAACGTTATTGGTGATCAGCAAACGGTCATTCTTCACATCCATGATCCTGCACTTCACCGGTACGACCGATTACGATATCTGTACTTCTGTTCACCTTCATTGATTTTCGATCTTAACCGTACGCAGACCATCAAACTGAATGGTACCGTCAAACTTCGCGATCAAGTGTGATTCAACAGATGCAGAACCTGCCACACCACCCACGTGGAATGTACGAAGTGTCAGCTGTGTACCCGGCTCACCGATTGACTGTGCAGCAATGATACCAACAGCATCACCTCTTTGTGCTACGTTACCTGTTGCCAGGTTCTTACCATAACATTTCACACACACACCACGTTTGCTTTCGCAGGTCAGTACAGAACGGATTTCAACGGTTTCAATACCGCTGTCTTCAATCTTCTTGGCAATGTCTTCAGTGATTTCATCACCTGCTTCAACAATCAGTTCATCAGTCAGCGGATCATACACATCATGCAATGATGTACGGCCCACGATCCTGTCGTACAATGGTTCAACGATATCTTCATTATCTTTCAATGCACTGATTGCAATACCACGCAGTGTACCGCAATCTTCTTCAGTGATCACCACATCCTGTGCAACGTCAACCAGACGACGGGTCAGGTAACCGGCATCGGCTGTTTTCAAGGGCCGTATCCGCAAGACCTTTACGCGCACCGTGCGTAGAGATGAAGTATTCCAATACATTCAATCCATCTTTAAAGTTGGAAAGGATCGGGTTTTCAATGATCTCAGAACCTGATGAACCGACTTTTCTTGGTTTCGCCATCAGACCCCTCATACCAGCCAGCTGTTTTATCTGCTGCTTAGAACCACGGGCACCGGAATCAAGCATCATGTAAACAGAGTTGAAGCCCTGTTTATCTGTTGCCATTTCACGGATCAGCGTTTCCGTTACCTTGGTATCCACACTGATCCAGATGTCAATGATCTGGTTATATCTTTCGTTGTTGGTGATCAGACCCATGTTGTAGTTGTCCCACACTTCATCTACTTCACCTTGTGCCTTGTCAACCATTTCTTCTTTCAATTCAGGAATTATCAAGGTCATTGATATTGAATGACAAACCACCCTGGAAGGCCATACGGAATCCAAGTGTCTTTGATATCATCCAGGAACTTGGCTGTTTTTGGAACATTGGTGATCTTGATGATATCACCAATGATCTCACGAAGATTCTTTTTGGTCAGCAGTGCATTTACAAAACCAACTTCTTCAGGAACAAGCTGGTTGAAGATTACACGACCAACAGTTGTTTCAATCAGTTTCTGTTCCAGCTCACCATCTTCATTACGTACGATTGCTTTCACTTTAATGAAAGCATGCAGGTCAACACGTGCCTTCATTGTAAGCAATGATCACTTCTTCCGGGCTGTAGAAAGCTTCATGCCTTCTCCTCTTACTTTTTCAGTTTCAGTTGTTTTCTTACCTTTTGTGATATAGTACAGACCAAGTACCATGTCCTGTGAAGGCAGGGTGATCGGTGTACCATTCTGCGGGTTCAGGATGTTGTGTGAAGCCAGCATCAGCAATTGTGCTTCCAGAATCGCAGCATTGCTCAATGGAACGTGAACCGCCATCTGGTCACCGTCAAAGTCGGCGTTGAACGCAGTACATACCAACGGGTGCAAGCTGAATCGCTTTACCTTCTATCAGTTTTGGCTGGAAGGCCTGGATAGACAAACGGTGAAGCGTTGGGGCACGGTTTAGCATAACCGGGTGACCTTTCAATATATTTTCAAGGATATCCCAAACCATCGCTTCTTTTCGGTCAACCAGTTTCCTGGCAGATTTTACTGTTTTTACGATACCTCTTTCAATCAGTTTGCGAATGATAAATGGCTTGAACAATTCAGCAGCCATATCTTTTGGCAAACCGCACTCATGCAGTTTCAGTTCAGGACCTACCACGATAACAGAACGACCGGAATAGTCAACACGTTTACCCAAGAAGGTTCTGACGGAAACGACCTTGCTTACCTTTCAGTACATCAGATAAGTGATTTCAGTGCACGACCACCTTCTGCTTTTACGGCATTTGACTTTACGGCTGTTATCGAACAGTGAGTCAATCGCTTCCTGCAGCATACGCTTTTCATTACGAAGGATCACTTCAGGAGCTTTGATCTCCAGCAATCTCTTCAAACGGTTGTTACGGATGATCACCCGGCGATACAGATCGTTCAGATCAGAAGATGCAAAACGACCACCATCCAGAGGAACAAGCGGACGCAGTTCCGGTGGAATAACAGGAATATATTGCATTACCATCCACTCAGGACGGTTCGTGATTCTTGTAGTTGGCATCACGGAAAGCTTCTACCACACTCAGACGCTTCAACGCATCTGCTTTACGTTGCTGTGAAGTTTCGTTAGCAGCTGCATTACGCAGATCAGAAGACTCAGCTGATCCAGGTCGATGCGCTGCAGCAGATCATGCACTGCTTCAGCACCCATCTTGGCGATGAATTTATTGGGATCATCATCAGGCAGGTATTGGTTATCCTTTGGAAGTGTTTCCAGGATATCCAGGTATTCTTCTTCGGTAAGCAGGTCACCGGTATTCTGACCTTTATCTACACGGATACCCGGCTGAATTACCACATAACGTTCGTAGTAAACGATGCTCTCCAGTTTCTTGGAGCTCATACCCAGCAGGTAACCGATCTTATTCGGCAAGACTTTGAAATACCAGATATGAACAACAGGTACCACCAGTTTGATATGGCCCATGCGTTCACGACGAACTTTCTTTTCGGTTACTTCAACACCGCAACGGTCGCACACAATACCCTTATAACGGATACGCTTGTATTTACCGCAGGCACATTCATAATCCTTTACCGGACCAAAAATCCTTTCGCAGAACAAACCATCACGCTCAGGTTTGTACGTACGGTAGTTAATGGTTTCAGGCTTTAACACTTCACCAAATGAACGCTCCAGGATTGAATCCGGGAGATGCAAGACTGATAGTGATCTTTGAGAAGTTTGACCTGGGCCGATTTTCTTTTTTGATAGCCATAATTATTGTACTAAGTTTAACCGGTTAATCTTAACCTGAAATGCAAAAAATTCCCTACCCGCTCTGCTCTCAGAGTCCAGCAATTGAAAATCAATGAGTTATATGTGTGATTTACCCGGGAAAATGCCAGCATTCCTAAATTAAGGAGGGCAAAGGTAGAGAAATAATGTTGTAATGCGAAAATGCGGCAATAGGCGATAATGCATATTTTAACCCTCCAAGAGTGACACCCAACTTTCGCGGAAGTCCCCAACTTTCAAAAGTCCCCGACTTCCGCAAAGGTCCTCGCTCAATTGTCCATGACTTTCCAAATAGTCCTAGGCTTTGGCTGGCTCCTTAAATATTTTCTCGGATGACTTCCTGAACCGGGACATTCCGGATCTTGCTGTCGAGCCAGGAAATGATATCCAGGTACATAAATGAACGGCTTTCAAGCGGATTTTCCTCGTATTTCTTCAATTTATCCCTCAAAAGTTAAAAGGAGACTTCAATCTGACGGGGTCAAAATGGAAGGATTTACTGCAAGAAACTGAAAATTTCCTTTTCGACCACGCTCAGGTTTTCCATTTTAGACATAAACCGGTAAACCGATTTGATCAGGTATTCCAGGATATCGTAATTGCCCAGTTCATAATGTGCAATCAGATGCAGCAAGACGGGCATAACATTGAAATCGGTCCGTAGATCCACTTTCCAGTTAATGATTCGGTTCAGGTATTCGATGGATTTTTCATTATCCCCACTGCCAAAATACAGACAGGCAATTTTATAATAAAATACCAAAATCCCGGTGCCGGTCGAGTTGAAGTGCATGTTCTTCCAGCTTTTCTTCTATATGTGGCACCAGTTTCAATCCCTGGTGAAAATGCCTTCCATGAAATGTTTATTGATCTTGGCGATATACAGGTAAACAAAGGACTGTACCCTGGTTATTGTTATTGCTGTTCGCATCTTTTGATGATAAAATAATTCAAACTGGTGCAGGGTTTCATTGAACTTCTCACGGTTCTGCAACATAAAATGAGCATTCAGCAAATTATGCATGCCCTTGATATAGTGCTGAGTTTCCACTTTCCTCATGAAGGGCTCCTTTTCAAAGAGATCAACCCATCGCTGGCAATTCGATAATACTGTAGAAAATCCTGCAGGATAAATCCATACCATGCATAACTCTGGTAGAAGATAGAGCTTCTCATAAAACCCTGTAAAGTTTGAAGCATTCGGGAGGCAGGTCAGGTTCAAAAAATTCCTTTACGGCCTCTTCTTCTTTTTCATTTCTTGCATGCCCACCCTGATATACCACCCGTATAACTGCAGTGCAAGGTTATGATAGCTTACCAACCATGACAAGTCTGTTCGTCAAGCTCATCCACTTCGCTGGCCAGCTGATCGGCCCTGTCTTGCAAACTTCTGGTGATATGCAGTGCTTCAATTTTCTTTTCAAAAAACAGCGCCTGCAGCCAGGTAAGTAATCTGGTTATATGCTTTTGCCAGTCTCTTTCATCTTTTCACAGCACTTTCAGGCTTTGCAGGTACAGTCCTTTGTTATACAGTATCCGGGCATAATCCATCTGCTCATGCAGCTGGATATCGATATTATCTTCCTGCTTAATGACCCGGAGGCTGGAAAGATATTTGCTTGTATAAATGGGCCTTTAGGTTCGACAGTTGTTGCTTTGTAATGCTCTTGTTTTTTCTGAGCAAGGTTCTCCTCATCATACTGCTCCATCTTATCCAGGGCATCAAATAAGCTGGATGATCTTAAGTTGCATCCGTGCGGAATTTCGCTTCACAAATAGCTTGAAATTGCGTTTTTCGGCTCTTTTCAAGCGTTTTTACCAGCTGGAACAGTTCATCTGTTGAACGGTTGGGCATCGTAATTAAGTTCTTAAAATCTTTACAAACAGGCAGTTGCAGGTGCAATATACTCCCATTTCTGAGCGTAAAATACAATGAAATCATAGTTTGTATCTCCCCTAATAGTATAGGGATACATTCGTAGCAGCAGGCTGTGCTTACTTCAATCCTTGACAAGCAATACAAAATAAACAGCCTGCTTTTTCTTTAATACCATTCAAAATAGCTATGGCCAACAAACAAGATGTACATTTTTGATACCACTCTCCGGGATGGAGAGCAGGTTCCCGGTTGTAAACTCAATACAGCTGAAAAAATTGAGATCGCCCTTGCAGCTGGAAGACCTGGGAGTTGATATTATTGAAGCCGGTTTTCCCATTTCAAGTCCGGGTGATTTTGAATCCGTATCTGAAATTTCCAAAGTCATTAAAAATGCAACGGTATGCGGATTGAGCCGTGCCGTTCAAAAAGATATTGAAACAGCTGCCGCGGCACTAAGCTATGCCAAGAGGCCAAGAATTCATACCGGCATTGGCACATCTGATTTTCATATCAAATCAAAATTCAACAGCTACACGGGAAGAAATTCTGGAAAGAGCCATACAATGCGTAAAATGGGCAAGGAATTTTACGGATGATGTGGAATTTTATGCAGAAGATGCAGGACGAACCGATAACGAATACCTTGCCCGAGTTAGTCGAAGCCGTTATTAAAGCCGGCGCAACCACGGTAAATATTCCCGATACCACAGGTTATTGCCTGCCACATCAGTACGGCGAAAAAATTGCTTATCTGGTTAATCATGTACCCAATATCGATAAGGCGGTTCTAAGTCCTGTCATTGCCATAATGACCTCGGATTGGCCACTGCCAATTCGATTGCCGGTGTCATGAACGGTGCAAGACAGATCGAATGTACCATCAACGGACTGGGTGAAAGGGCCGGGAATACTTCCCTGGAAGAAGTGGTGATGGTGATCAAGCAACATCAGCGATTGGTTTTTATACCAATATTAAAGCCAAAAGCTGAACCCGATGAGCCGCTTGGTTTCTGATACCATGCGTATGCCGGTGCAGCCAAATAAAGCGATTGTGGGAAGCAATGCATTCTCTCATTCATCCGGTATTCACCAGGATGGATTTCTGAAAGATGCACAAACTTATGAAATCATCAACCCTGAAGAAGTTGGCGCCGATCATTCCAAAATCGTGCTTACGGCCCGCAGCGGACAGATCAGTGCATTGGCCTTCCGTTTTCACAAACTGGGTTTTGATTTTCACCGGAATGATGTGGATGTATTGTATGAAGGTTTTTGAAAGTGGCAGACGAGATAAAGGAAGTTAATGACGAGGACCTTCTCATACTGGCAAAAAAATATCAGCCGGCAACGGCTTCAGCCTGATAAAGAGTTTTCTCATGTCCAGCTTTGTTGGCGTGGCCAAAAGCCACGCTTTTTTAACTAGTGTAATGAAAGAGTAATAAATAATGGGTAAGACATTATTTGACAAGATCTGGGACAAACATGTGGTAACCACCATTGATGGGCGGGCCATCGGTATTTTATATCGACAGACACTTTATTCATGAAGTGACATCGCCGCAGGCTTTCAACGGCCTTTCAAAAAGAGGCCTCAAGGTTTTCAGACCGGAGCAGGTGGTGGCCACCGCCGCATCACAATGTACCCACGCTGAACCAGCACCTACCCATCAAAGAAGAGTTATCCAGGAAGCAGGTGGAAGCACTGAAGGAAAACTGCGCAAACTTTGGCATCGAATTATACGGTCTCGGACATCCATACCAGGGCATTGTGCATGTCATAGGCCCTGAATTGGGAGTTACTCAACCGGGCATGACCATCGTTTGCGGTGACAGCCACACTTCCACGCACGGCGCTTTTGGCACCATTGCATTTGGCATTGGCACCAGTGAGGTGGAGCATGGTCTTGGCCACTCAATGCCTTTTGCAAACCAAGCCCAAAACGATGCGAATTAACATCGAAGGTGAACTTGCAAGGGTGTGACTGTCCAAAGATATCATCCTCGCTATATCATTTCCAAGATTCGGCCTGCAGGCGGCACGGGTTATGTTCGTGGAATATGCGGTTCAGCCATGCAGTGCTTTCCATGGAAGCAAGCATGACCATCTGCAATATGAGTATTGAAATGGGTGCAAGGGGCTGGATTGATTGCACCGGATGAAACCACCTTGAGTTACCTCGAAGGACGAAATTTGCTCCAAAGGGAGAGGAATGGGATAAAGCATTGGCAGTACTGGAAAACATTATCCACGATGGTGATGCTGAATTTGACAAAGAAATAAATATCAATGCGGAAGATATCGAACCCATGATAACGTATGGAACCAATCCGGGAATGGGCGTTGGTATTAGCCGCATAATTCCCGTCTGCTAGATTCGATGAATGACATAAGAACAGCCTTCTTTTATCAAGTCGCTCCATTATATGGGCCTCGAAGCGGGCAAGCCCATTAAAGGCCAGAAAGTGGATTATGTTTTCATCGGAAGCTGCACCAATTCAAGGATCGAAGACCTGAGGCTGGTTGCCGGTTTTGTAAAAGGAAAGAAAAAAGCCGATGATGTGGAAGTGTGGATCGTTCCCGGAAGCAAGCAGGTGGAACAACAGGCCGTGAAAGAAGGGATTGATAAAATATTTGAAGCCGCAGGTTTGCAACTCCGGCAGCCCGGATGTTCAGCCTGCCTGGGTATGAATGAAGATAAGATACCGGCAGGAAAATATTGCATCAGTACCAGCAACAGGAATTTTGAAGGAAGGCAGGGTCCGAATGCCCGCACACTGCTGGCCAGTCCGTTAACCGCTGCTGCCGCTGCCATTACCGGCGAGGTGGCTGATATCAGGGAACTGATGTGATATATTAATATTTGACCGCTTACGAATATATATGCCAAACAATAGTATACATACCATCCTTTCCACTGCAGTTCCGCTGCCTATGGAAAATGTTGATACCGACCAGATTATACCGGCACGATTCCTGAAAGCGACCACACGTGATGGCTTCGGAAAAAATCTTTTCCGCGACTGGCGTTATGAGAATGACAATGAAGCCACACCAAAGGCTTCCTTTGTTTTAAATAACCACACCTATAAAGGAAAGATTCTGATTGCCGGGAAAAATTTCGGTTGCGGTTCCAGCCGTGAACATGCCGCATGGGCATTAAAAGACTTTGGCTTTGATGTGGTCGTCAGCAGTTTTTTCGCCGACATATTCAGCAACAATGCCCTGAATAATGTCCTGTTGCCGGTAAAGGTATCAGATGATTTCCTGCAACGTCTTTTTGCCGCCATAGAAAAGGATACCGATACATTGATCAAAGTGGACCTGCCCAACCAGCTGATCAGCATTGAAAAGACAGGGGCATCAGAAAAATTCAACATTAATCCGTATAAAAAAGAATGCCTGTTGTTCGGGTATGATGATATTGATTACCTGCTGAATTTGAAAAGCGATATAGAAGCATTTGAACAAAAAAACATTAATATATAAACATGCATAAGAATATTGCCGTAATCCCGGGTGATGGAATTGGACCAGAAGTGACCAGGCAGGCTTTACGCGTACTCGATGCCATTGGCGAACAGTATGGACACCAGTTCTATTATAACTGGTGCCTGATGGGTGCTGATGCCATAGACAAAACCGAGCAACCCCCTACCCGATGAAACGGTCACCACCTGCCTCCAGAGTGATGCCATACTTTTTGGCGCTATCGGACATCCGAAATATGATAATGATCCAACAGCGAAAGTAAGGCCTAGCAGGGATTGCTTAAACTGAGAAAATCACTTGGACTTTTTGCCAATATCAGGCCAGTGAAAACCTATTCCTCACTTGCGCATTTATCGCCCCTGAAGGCAAATGCACTGGAAAATGTTGACTTTGTGATTTTCCGCGAGCTCACGGGAGGGATATCTTCGGGAAAAAAGAACTTAGTGAAGATAAACTAACGGCATCGGATGAGTGCATTTACCATCGCTATGAAGTGGAACGGATTGCACACCTTGCCTTCCAGTTTGCCGGACGACGCAGGAAAAAAATCACCCTCGTCGACAAGGCCAATGTACTTGAAACATCCAGGTTATGGAGGAGCACCGTGCAGGAAATCGCAACATCATATCCTGATATCCAGG
>CAVPPM010000002.1:0-588806 GCA_963707255.1 uncultured Sphingobacteriales bacterium
CAAATCCTTCAGCAAAGCACCGCCGGGACCCGTGGTCATCACTGCCCTGCAGAACGATACCTCGGATGCCCTGGAAGCCATTCCGGTGATCCCACCGCGGCAGTCCAGGCCCGACCCCGACCTCAATGAACTTCGTCCTTTGCCGAAGCGGGGGGGCGCTGCAATCTATCCCACCCGGTAAATTTACAGATCCCGCTTTACAGCGAACTGAGCCTGGACTTGCATTGAACATACCGACGCCACTTCAAAACTTCGACGGGGTCAACAATGTCAATGGCGTTTTGCCGCCTGATACGAATGGCGATGTCGGTCCCAATCACTACGTGCAGTGGGTCAATCTATCGTTTGCCATCTACAGCAAATCCGGCGCCTTGCTGTACGGACCGGCGGCCGGCAATACACTGTGGACCGGATTTGGAGGTCCCTGCCAGACATCGAACGATGGCGACCCGATCGTTCAATACGACCATCTCGCGGATCGCTGGATGATGAGCCAGTTCGCACTGCCCAACTATCCCAGCGGGCCGTTCTATCAATGTATCGCGGTATCGCAAACCGGCGATCCGACCGGCGCCTGGTACCGCTATGCATTTCAGATCAGCGCCACCAAGCTGAATGACTATCCACAATTTGGCGTGTGGCCCGATGGCTACTATATGTCCGTCAACCAGTTTGTGGGAAACACCTGGGGCGGCGCGGGCGTGGTCGCTTTCGAGCGTAACAAGATGCTGTTGGGACAGCCCGCTCAGGCGGTCTACTTCGACCTGTTTGCTGTGGATCCCAACCTTGGCGGCATGCTGCCCTCAGACCTGGACGGTCCGGCTCCGGCCGCTGGCACGCCGAATTATTTCCTGCAGGTGGATGACAACGGCTTTGGCTACCCACAGGATCAAATCGAGGTTTGGCAGTTCAGCGTCAATTGGTCAAACCCCAGCAGCCTCAACGTTTACGCAGGCAACGGTGTTACCGACAGCCGCCTTTGATTCGGACATGTGCGCGGGCAGCCGCAACTGCATCCCGCAGCAGGGAACGACCGTCAAACTGGATGCCATCGCGGACCGGTTGATGTATCGCCTGCAATACCGCAACTTTGGCAGCTATCAAACCATGGTACTCAACCATACCGTGGATACGAACAGCGCGGACCACGCCGGCATCCGCTGGTATGAGTTGCGCAACTCGGGCGGTGGCTGGAACATCCGGCAACAGGGGACGTTCTCACCGGATACGGCCCATCGCTGGATGGGAAGTATGGCGATGGATGGCGCGGGCAATATTGCCCTGGGATATTCCGTGTCCAGCAGCACGATGTTCCCCGCCATTCGCTATACCGGCCGCCTGGCAGGCGATACCCTGGGACAGCTGCCTCAGGGTGAAGGGACCATCATCAATGGAACGGGAGCGCAGACCCACTCTGCTTCACGCTGGGGCGACTATAGCAGCCTGTCTGTGGACCCGGTGGACGACTGTACATTCTGGTATACGAACGAATACGTTCAAACAACCGGTTCATCCCCCTGGCGCACGCGCATTGGTTCGTTCCAGCTGCCCGGTTGCGGTGGAACGGTTCCAACCCCAACGCCGACGACTCCTGGCCCAACTCCCACCCCACCAACACACCTTTGCCGCCAACACCGACAAACACTCCGGCGCCCACCTCGAATACTGGCTTCCTGATTGCCAGTGCGAACGCAGCCCAGACAGGCGGCGACAATAACGGCTATCAGACGAATCCGACCAATGCCTATTTGAATGATAGCCTGTTCGCAGTGGACACCAATAGCGGCAACGGTACCAGTTCATCGTGTACCAGCGCTCGTAAGGATAAACATCGATTCTACAATTATGGAATCAACATTCCTGGTTCAACGATCCTCGGCATTGAGGTGCGCATGGACGCCAGAGTCGACAGCACCTCCGGAGCGCCCAAGCTCTGCATCCAGTTGTCCTGGGATGGCGGCACAACCTGGACCGCTGCCAAGCAAACAGGAACGTTGACCACGGCGGAGCAATCCTATATCCTTGGAAGTCCCTCCGATAACTGGGGCCACACCTGGACGCTTTCCCAGCTCTCGAACGCGAACTTCCGGGTGCGCATCATCGATGTTGCCACATCAACCTCGCGTGATTTCTCCCTGGACTGGATCACTGTCCGGATCACCTATCGCATAAACGTTTCAGGTCATCGCTTTCAAAAAGATGGACGCCAGATGGCGTCCATCTTTTTTATTCCTTTATAATTGAAACCATGCACTACGACCTCTGCCTGCCCTGGTATTGGGAATACGATATTGATTTCGTCCAAATGGTCGAACAGTCCTGTATGGCACAGGAATGTATCCTTTTGGCAGATTACACCCAACAATCTGCTCGAATCGATTACAGCGCTGTACAAGGGTGAAAACACATTTCGGACGATCCTTGACCGCTCGCAATATGATCCGCGCTTTGAACCCATTCACCGCTGGTCACGCCAGCATCACGTCCGGCGCATCAATCCCGCCGAAGTCTCTGCCTGGTCAGAAGACAAAGCCACCATGCACCTTGAGTTGATCAGCGCAGGCATCCACACCCCGTACACGATTCTCCTGTCTCCCTTCATCGAGCAACCGGTCCTCCCGGATTTGGATCTGACTCCTCTTGGCGATCAATTTGTGATCAAACCCTCCAACGGCGGCGGCGGCGAAGGCGTCATCCTCGGCGCTTTTTCCATGGATCAAATCCTGCGCGCCCGCATGGAATTCCCTGAACAAAAATATCTGATCCAGGCAACCGTCACACCCCGTACCATCCAGGGACAACCCGCCTGGTTCCGCATCTTTTACGCCAACGGCAAAACGTATCCCTGCTGGTGGCATCCGCTCACGCATGTTTTTTCGATGGTCACACCACAGGAAGAAAACAGATATGAACTGATTCCGCTTCACGAGATCACACAGCGCATCGCCTCCATTTGCAAACTGGATTGGTTCTCGACCGAGATCGCTCTCACGCTCGAAGAATTCGTCGTCGTGGATTATGTCAACGATGGCATCGATACCCGCGTCCAATCCAAGGCAGTGGATGGCGTGCCGGATGAAGTCATGCAAAGTATTGCAGAACAACTTGTGTCGATTGCGAAAGGAGAGAAGGATGACTCGCGCCCGTGATTTGGGGATTCCATTCGAAGGTTCCACCGGGACCTACAACGCCATCACCGACGTTCCAGGCGTGACCGTTGGGTATGCCACCGTTATCGAAGGCGAATCCGCACGGACAGGGGTGACCATTATCCACCCGCGCGGACAGCGAAATCACGAGCCCGTCTTCGCAGGGACGTTTGCATTTAACGGCAACGGCGAGATGACCGGCGCAGCCTGGGTGGAGGAAGGCGGCATGCTGGAAGGTCCGATCGGGATCACCAATACCCATTCCGTTGGCATCGTGCGCGATACGATCATCGACTGGCAGGCAAAGAACGATGCGATCTATCAGAGGTGGTCCTGCCCCGTGGTCACCGAGACGGCCGATGGCTGGCTCAACGACATGAACGGATTCCACGTCAAGGCGGAACACGTCTGGCAGGCATTGGAGAATGCCAAAGGTGGAATGATCGAGGAGGGCAACGTCGGCGGCGGGACAGGCATGTTGTGCTACGAATTCAAAGGCGGCACAGGCACCTCCTCACGCAAGCTTCCCGAGAACCTTGGCGGCTGGACCGTCGGGGCACTGGTGCAATCCAATTTTGGGCGGCGGTATCAGCTCACCATCGCGGGCGTGCCCGTGGGTCAGCATCTGAAGGAGTATGCGCCCTTCAGCAGCGGCGAGAATCCTTTTCGTCCAGGAGGACGGTTCGTTGATCATCATCCTCGCCACCGACGCGCCTCTGCTCCCCCATCAACTCAAGCGACTCGCCAAACGCGCCTCCCTCGGCATGGCACGCACAGGCTCGCTGGGCGGCAACGGCAGCGGTGATATTTTCCTGGCGTTCTCCACAGCCAGCACAGGCATCACGCAGGAACCCATCGCGAATGTAAAGTATCTTCCGAATGACTATCTCGATCCGCTCTTCTCTGCCTCGGCCTACGCCGCGGAGGAAGCGATCATCAACTCGATGATCGCAGCCCAAACCATAACGGGGCGCAACGGGACCGTCGAGGCATTGCCTCACGATAAACTGGTTGAGATCATGAAGCAATACAATCGGATATAGTGCTAGACCTGACATTTCGGGCAGAAGTAACAGGCTCCGCCCAGATACTGGATTTTCTGAATCTTTGTCCCACACTCGGGGCAGGGCTTCCCGGCGGCGGCGCTGTCCATTAAACGGACATAGCCTCCCCGTTGGCCGAACAGATCGGTTTCATCGTTGCGCCCGCCCTTGTCGATGATTTCGCGAACGGTGTGGACAATGGCGTCATACAGATCCCGGCGTTGACCGGGACTCAACTCCGAGAGCGCCCGGCGCGGCAGGAGATGTGCCTGGAACAGAATATCCTGGGCGCTGGCGTTGCCCAGCCCGGGGATGAGTTGATCCTGGGTCAGCAGGCTTTTTGTGCTGCGTTTTTCCCCTTTGAGCAGTTCATCGATCAATCCGGAAAAATACTTGAACGTAAAGGCACGCTCAACAGGCGTGAGGCGCATGTCCTTGATATATTGCCGTTCCTGCTCCTTCCCGGCCTCGAACAATTCCATGGCGCCCCACATTTGCGTGGTGACGGTGAAAGATGATCCATCCTCGAATTCGAGCCACAAGTGATATTTTTCCGGAAGTTCTGAACCCGCCGGATGGAAAAGGATTTTGCCTCCGCATTCACCCAACACAAGGTTGTATCCCGGCTCGAGCGGGATGATCAGCCAGCGTCCCTGCACGCACGCCCGACCAACGACTTTTCCCCGGGTCAGGCGCGTAAATTCATCATGCTTGCGGTTGTACCAGACGAATTTATGCGGTGAGTTTCCCAGGTTCCCCTTCTTGATGGTTTTCCCAACCAACGTCTTATTGATCTGCTTTGCCAGAACAGTGTATTCAGGAAGTTCGAACATGGTGCCCTCCAAGTTGAAAGTAGAACATTTGTACTATATTACACAATTCTCCGGACGTCAATATCTGGGCAAGAAATACATCGCACCTCAGGCAATGAATCTATCATGCTTGCATCATAACTGACAGAGCAAAATTACATCTTGACACTATATATCATTAATGATATATATCTAAATAGATATATATCTAAAGGAGCATAGCTGTGCCGCTTTCACACGCAATTCTCGGTTTTCTCGAATATGGGCCCATGTCGGGCTATGACCTGAAAAAGAACTTTGATCAGTCCGTCGCGCATTTCTGGTCTGCAACGCAAAGCCACATTTACAAAGCCCTGGAAGACTTGGAAAGCCAAGGGCTGGTGAAATCGCAGGTGATCCAACAGGAAGGGGAAACCCAATCGCAAGCAGTACCAGATCACAGACGCAGGGAAAACCGAATTACGGCGCTGGCTCTCCACTCCCCTGCCCATGACAGGTCCACGATCGGCATGGCTGATCCAGATCTTTTTCGCACATAACCTTTCCAACGAGGAAATCGCCAACTTATTCGAAAAACGAATCGAGTACCTGCGTACATGTCTTTCCCAGGTGCAGGGTGCCCAGAAAAACATCGATGAAAACTACAAGAAAGTGGGCCTGAAACGCGTGCAAAGTCTTTGGCAACTGACGCTCGATTACGGCATCGACAACTACACGAGCGAAATCAACTGGCTGGAGAAGACACTTCCGGTCGTACGGAAGCTGCCACCGCTGACATCGCCAAAGAAATAAAGAAGCAAGGAATACCAGCCGCAACTCAGCCTTCTGCTCTCCAAACCACTCATCAAAACTTTCAACCCCGACCTTCGTAAATAAAGCAGACCTTATTCAAGGAGCTATTCATGTCATCTATTCTCGAAGTGCAAAATCTAGTCAAGAAATACGGCGACTTCACCGCGGTCAAAGGAATCACCTTCGACATCAAGGAAGGGGAAATCTTCAGCCTGCTCGGTCCCAACGGCGCAGGCAAAACCACCACCATCTCCATGCTCTCCACTTTATACACACCCACCTCAGGCGATGCAACCATTGGCGGACATTCCATCACGAAAGATCCGATGGCGGTCAAGCAGGTGATCGGTGTGGTGCCGCAGGAACTCGCTCTCTACGAAGACCTGACCGCCCGTGAGAATCTCATCTTCTGGGGACAGATGTATGGATTAAGCGGCAAGTCCCTCACCGAGCCGCGTCGATGAAGTGCTGGAGCAGATCGGTTTGACGGATAAAGCCAAGAACCGGGTCAAAACCTATTCAGGCGGCATGAAGCGACGCGTCAACATCGGCGTGGGATTGCTCCACAAGCCGCGCCTGCTTTTCATGGATGAGCCCACCGTCGGCATCGATCCGCAGTCACGCCGCGCCATCCTCGATACGGTCAAGGACCTCAACAAGCAGGGCATGACCGTCCTTTACACCACGCATTACATGGAAGAAGCCCAGGAACTCTCCGACCGCGTCGGCATCATCGATCACGGCGAACTGATCGCGCTCGGCACGCAAAAGGAACTCACGCAACAGGTCGGTCAGACCGAAACGCTCATTCTGCACATCGGCGAAAATGATGATCCGGAAGCGCTGGCAAAATCACTCAAAGGCGTTAAGGATGTTCTGGAAGCCAACGTGACAGCGACCATGAAGTTTCGATCATCACACCTGAAGCCGAGGATATGCTTGCGCCGGTCGTCAGCAAAGCCAACGAGCGCGGCATCAAGATCCGCTCGATCGATATTCGCGAGCCAAATCTCGAAGCGGTGTTTTTGCATCTCACGGACAGAGCGTTACGCGATTAGATCGTGATTCAGCGTACTCGAGTACTTGATCGCCAAGTCAGCGAGACTGTACATGGCAAAAGAGTATACTATGAAAAAACTTTTCCTCATCGGTATCAAAGACCTCAAACTCATGTTCCGCGACCGCGCCGCGCTGATCTTCATGCTGCTCGCGCCCTTCCTGCTCACCATCGGCATGGGATTTGTCACCGGTCGCTTTAGCGGAAGTTCCAGCGGGCTTTCCGATATTCCCGTCATCATCGTCAATCTGGATAAGGAACAATTGGGGAACGCGTTGGCGGATGTCTTCTCTTCGGAGGAACTCGCCGATTTAATGGAACCCACCGCCTCCTCCGACCCCGAAGCGGCTCGCCGTTTAATTGACGAGGACCAAGCCGCCGCGGCGGTCATCATCCCCGAAGGATTCACACGTTCGCATCATCCCCGCCGAGGGGACAGTGTTCGATCAAAATTATGTCCAGCCTGAACCCGTAAAGATCGAAGTGTATGCAAATCCCATCACGCCCGACGAGCGCAGGCGTCGTCAAAGCCATCGTGGATGAATTCATTTCGCGCGTCGAAGAAGGGACGCACCAGCGGCATGACATCCATTGTGCAGTTGATGTCAAGCGGTCTTTTGAATCCACAGAATGCGGAAAGCGAAGCGCGCAAATTATTTCGAGAATGTCGATGCAGAGTGAATCCACAGCCATCACGCTCAAAACGAACAAGGAAGGCGCAGCAGGCGGTCGAGTTCGACATCCTTGCCTATATGGCGCCCGGCATGGCATTGATGTTTTTGATGTACACCGTTTCCTATGGCGGACGCTCCATCCTGGCCGAACGCTCACAGGGGACTTTGCCACGTCTGCTTGTCTCACCCACATCCACCTGCGCAGGTTCTGGGCGGAAAAGTGCTGGGAATCTTCTTCACGGGCGTCGCACAGGTTGGGATTCTGATCCTGGCAAGCTCGGTTTTCTTCGGCGTGAAATGGGGCGACGCGGCTGGGCTCGTTGCGTTCTGATCCTCGCGGCAGTCTTCGGCGCAACAGGCTGGGGCATGTTGATCACCGCGCTGGCACGCACACCTGCACAGGTTGGCAAGTATTGGTTCAGCCTTCATGCTGATCTTCGGCATCCTGGGCGGAAGTTTTATCAATCTCGATCAAATGCCGCCTTTGGTGCAGACCTTCAGCAAGATCACACCCAACGCCTGGGGACTGGATGGTTTCACCACGCTGGCTTTGGGCGGCACATTGCCAAATTTGATGGAGCCAATCACCGCCTTGCTCATCATGGGCGCAGTGTTATTTGGGATTGCAGTTGTGTTGTTCAATCGAAATGGGATTATGCAGAAATGATTTTGTAGGGACAGGAGATCAAGGCTGATGCTCCGTGCCCTACGGAAATGATTATGAAAAAGATCTTTGCCATCGCCTGGAAAGACGCCATCATCCGATTTGCAAGTTCATCGGAGTTGTTGTTCTTTATCATCCTGCCGGTTGTTTTCACCTTCCTTCTGGCAGGCGGAACACCTTCAGGAGATGAAGATCCACGCATTCGGCTACTGGTTGTGGATGAAGCCAAGACATCCATTTCACAACAGATCATTGACGAACTGGAAAACTCAACAGCCGTCCGCCCGGAAGTGATCGACACGTGAAGAAGCGCAGAGTCAATTCGATGACCGGCGCGCAGAGGTTGTGTTCATCATCCCTGCAGGCATTGATATTGACGTCCCTGCAAAATGGCTCAGCAGAAGTGGAACTGCTCCAGCAGCCGAACAACATGAACGCGACCGTCGCCGAGCGCGCCGTGTTGACCGCCATTCGCACGAGTGAGCAGTTCGATCTCTGCCGCGCAGAATGCTGTCAAACAACGTGAGGCGATCCAGCCCTTTGCTTCGGAGGCAGAGAAACAGGCATATTTTCGAAAGTTCGCTCGAAATGGCACAGTCCATTCAAAAGGATGCGCCCGAACGTGTGACGGTTGTCGAAGGTCAACACGAGGATCAGGTGGATTATGATCCGCGCGCCAATTCGTCCGCGGGACAGTTGATCACGTGGGTGTTCATTCCGTTGTTTGGGATTTCAGCGTTATTTGCCTACGAACGCCAGCAGGGAACATTACGTCGCCTGCTGACAACGCCTTCGCAACAAAGCGACATTTTTGCTCGGCACGATCTCAGGTCAGGTTGCGATGGCGCTTGTGCAAATGTTATTGCTGGTTGGGTTTGGAATTCTGGTGATGAAATTGAATTGGGGACGCGAGCCACTGGCATTATTTGTCATCCTGCTTGCCTCCGCGCTGGCCGCGGCAGCGTTCGGCACAACGATGGGCACGTTCATCAAGACCGAAGGTCAGGCAAGCGGATTGAGCATCATGTTCGGCATGGTCTTCGCATTGATGGGCGGATGCTGGTATCCGCTGGAGTTGTTCCCGCCTGCCATACAGAATGCCGTGAAGATCCTCCCCACCACCTGGGCAATGCAGGGAATGCTGGATCTTGTCCTGCGCGGCGGAGGCTTGCGGGATATTCTGCCTGAAGCAGGAGTCCTGCTTGGGTTTGCGGTGATCTTTTTCAGCGTGGGCGTTTGGCGGTTCCGCTACGAGTAAAGAAAAGATTGATATAACGGATAGCAAAAAGAGTCCCATCAGCACGCGGGACTTCTGTATTCCATCACCAAAAGCATTTGATGGTAACTTTTCAGTGGATCGGTCGCAAAGCAGGCTGCGGTTTCTCACGCGCGGTCGAAAACAGGGTATCCACATTCGGGATTGGAACCCAGGCAGTCACTCTTTCCCAGATCTGCATAGGGAATGTAATAAAACTCGATCTCGGTTGTACCATAACGTTGAAACACAAAAAAGATGTAGGTCTTATCCGGGCTCCAACGTGCATCGCGGTAACAGCACGCCCCATTGATGGGGTTTATTCTTTCAGCCTGACGCGCCTGGCTGTCATACAGATATAGATCGCCAAACCCATCATTTCGAATGGAATCGTTCAGCAGGAAAAGATGATCGCCATCCCAGTCATAGCTTGTGATCCGTTTGCTGCTTTCACTGTTAAAATCAATGCGCGTTCCAGGGATCTTGGCAAGGCGCACAGGACCCACCGTCGCGCAGTTCGGGATATCCACATTCAAAAGGAAGATTTGATCGGAACTCACCAATTCCGTATCCACAACATGAGCCGCGAGCTGCGTTCCGGTTTTTGACCAGAGTACTTCCCGAAATGCATATTGGTTATAGAAGCAATTTTCTTCGAGCGCCAGCAGGCTAAATCTTGTGTCTACTTCTTTCAACACGTCAAGATCAAATGGAAGGATGTTCAATGTGCGCTGGATACTGATTGCCACCAGTTTCCCATCCGGGGACACTTTGAAACCCTCCAGCACCTCATTGGAGACAAAGCACATGATCTGCTGTGCCAGCAGGATCTCAACATCCAGAATATAAACACAGTTACGTGAAATGTAAGTCAGGCGGCCATCGGGGATCCAATGCAGATCGGTCTTGATAGAGTTATCTGTCCTGACCTGGATCAGGTTATTGCCATCCACATCCATCAGATAGAGTTGATTTCCCACCAGGAACGCGACCTTGTCCGCGCCGCCAGGGATGGATGACATTGGCGTTCCAACAGTTGCAGTGACAGCCAGGGTCGCAGTCGGCTTCAGGCGTAAAGGTTTGCGAAGCAGTTGGCGCAACGGTTGGAGAGGCTACCGCTGTGGAGGTCGTTGCACGGGCCGAAGAGAAACGGCAACTGCCCACGGAAACCATAGACTCCGCCTGCGATCGCGATCAACAAAATCAGACCCGCCACGATCCAGCCGATCCGTTTGGATAAGGAACCGGGGGATGTTTGTCTGTCCACCAGCGTTGTGGATTGCGGCATCGTACGTTCCCCCCCGACGATGCTGACACTCGGGACGGTTCTGGATTCTTAAGTTGGCATCACGGAAGGCTTCCACTACACTCAGGCGCTTTAACGCATCTGCCTTACGCTGCTGTGAAGTTTCGTTCGCCGCTGCATTACGCAGGGAGAAACTCAGTCCGTCAAGGTCAATGCGGCCGAGCAGGTCATGCACTGCTTCAGCACCCATCTTGGCGACGAATTTATTTGGATCCTCATCAGGGAGGTATTGATTATCCTTCGGAAGTGTTTCCAGGATATCCAGGTATTCTTCTTCGGTAAGAAGGTCGCCGGTATTCTGGCCTTTATCAACACGAAGACCCGGCTGGATCACCACATAACGCTCGTAATAAATGATGCTCTCCAGTTTCTTGGAGCTCATTCCCAGCAGGTAACCGATTTTATTCGGAAGGCTCTTGAAATACCAGATATGAATTACCGGAACTACCAGTTTGATATGTCCCATCCTTTCACGACGAACCTTCTTCTCCGTAACCTCAACACCGCAACGGTCGCACACAATGCCCTTGTAACGGATACGCTTGTATTTTCCGCAGGCACACTCATAATCCTTGACCGGACCGAAAATCCTTTCACAGAATAAGCCGTCACGCTCAGGTTTGTAAGTACGGTAATTGATGGTTTCAGGCTTTAATACCTCACCGAATGAACGCTCCAGAATTGAATCCGGGGAAGCCAGGCTGATGGTGATCTTTGAGAAGTTTGACCTGGGCCGATTTTCTTTCTTGATAGCCATAATTGTTGTCGAAGTTTAACCGGTTAATCTAACCTTAATGCAGAAAATTCCCTACCCGACCTCGTTCCCGAGATCCAGTAATTGAAAATCAATGAGTTACATTATGATTTAACAGGGAAAATGCCAGCATTCCTAATTTAAGGAGGGCAAAGGTAGGGAAATAATGTGATAATGCGAAAATGCGGCGAGGCGATAATGATAAAATTCCGGGCAAAAATGGCGTTAAAATTTGAGCATTCAGGACCTGCGGCTATTCCGGGGGATCGGCCTGAAGGGGCAGGTGACCATCCTGCAGGAGGAACTTGTGCATAAGTTGCCAATCCTGCTATCCGCAAACGACGTTTTTATGAGCCATTCGTTGTTTTTCTGCTGGTCAGTCTTTGCTCATACTTCTCCCGCATTACCTCCTGCACAGGCACGTTCTTGATCTTGCTGTCGAGCCAGGAAATAATATCCAGGTACATGAACGACCGGCTTTCCAGCGGATTTTCCTCGTACTTTTTAAGCTTATCGCGCAGCTTTTCAAAGGCCACCCTCACATGTGAGCGATCCAGGTGGAAGGTATGCTGAAGGAACTTGAAAATTTCCTTTTCCACCACACTCAGGTTCTGCATTTTGGCCATGAAGCGGTACACCGATTTGATGAGGTATTCCAGGATATCATAACTGCCCAGTTCATAATGGGCGATGAGGTGCAGCAATCTGGCATAACATTGTAGATCGGTTCTAAGGTCAACCTTCCAGTTAATGATCCGGTTCAGGTATTCAATGGTTTTATCGTAATTACCGGCGCCGAAATAAAGGCAGGCTATCTTGTAATAAAAGACCAGGATCCGGTGCCTGTCGAGCAACAGTTCATGCTCTTTCAGTTTTTCCTCGAGGTGGGGTATCAGCTTCAAACCCTGGCTGAAACTGCCTTCCAGGAAATGTTTGTTGATCTTGGCGATATACAGGTACACGAACGACTGCACCTGGTTGTTGTTATTGCTGTTGGCTTCTTTGGAATGATAAAACAATTCAAACTGATGTAGGGTCTCATTGAACTTTACATGATTCTGCAACATGAAATGTGCATTGAGCAGGTTGTGCATTCCCTTGATATAATGCTGCGATTCCACTTTTCGCATGAAGGGCTCTTTGGCAAAAAGGTCCACCCATCGCTGGCAGTTCCTGTAGTACAACAGGAAGTCCTGCAGGATAAATCCATACCATGCATAACTCTGGTAGAGATATAGTCGTTCATAGAACCCCGGATACTCACCCGCATCCGCCGGAAGGTGTCGGTGGAAAAAATCTTTCACCGCGTCCTCGTCATTGGTATCCCTGGCATGGCCCATGCGGATATACCATCCATACAACTGCAGGGCAAGGTTCGATAATCTTGCCCACCATCACCAGCCTGGCATCCAGTTCATCAACTTCTCGCGCAAGCTGTTCGGCCCTGTCCTCGAAACTCCTGGTGATGTGCAGGGATTCGATCTTTTTCTCAAAAATAAGTGCCTGCAGCCAGAAGGTGATCTGGTTATAGGCCCTTGCCATTTCCTTGATACGCGACAGTATCTTCAGGCTCTGCGCATATAGTCCCTTGTTATATAGAATGCGCGCATGATCCATCTGTTCATGCAGTTGCATATCAATATTGGCATCGTCGCGCATGATCCGTAAACTCGATAATATCTGCTTATATAAATGCGCCTTGAGGTTCGACAGCTGTTGTTTCCTGATGGCAGGGGCCTTTTTCAGCAGGTGCTCTTCATCGTAATGCTCCATCTTGTCCAGCGCATCAAACAAAAGAATGATCTTAAGGTCCTCGGTGGAGGAATTTCTTTTCACAAAGAGCTTGAAATTCCGTTTTTCGGCCTTTTCAAGGGTCTGGATCAGCTGGAACAATTCATCTTTTGAGCGGTTGGGCATCGTACCTACAGTTCTTTAAAACCCTTACCAGGCAAGGGTTACAAGTTAATTTACACAATTTCGGAGGCGTAAAATACAAATGATTATGTATTTATTCCCCATACAGGGAAGGTTACATTCGTAGTAGCAGGCTGTTTTTGATTATTATCCTGGTAAGCAATAAAAACCAATGGCCTGCTTTTTCATTTGATTACGACGCAATAAAGTTATGGCATCTGAAAGGATATACATATTTGATACAACGTTAAGGGATGGTGAACAGGTTCCCGGTTGCAAGCTCAATACCACTGAAAAAATTGAGATTGCCCTGCAACTGGAAGCACTTGGGTGTAGATATTATAGAAGCAGGTTTTCCTATCTCCAGTCCGGGTGATTTCGAAGCCGTGTCCGAGATCTCCAAGGTGATCAAAAATGCCGTTGTATGCGGATTGAGCCGTGCCGTTCAAAAAGATATTGAGACTGCTGCTGCTGCCCTGCGCTATGCCGAAAGGCCAAGGATACATACGGGTATCGGCACTTCAGATTTTCATATCAAATCCAAATTCAACAGCAACCGGGAAGATATCCTCGAACGCGCGGTTCAGTGTGTAAAATGGGCCAGGAATTTTACCGATAATGTCGAATTCTATGCTGAAGATGCGGGACGTACCGACAATGACTACCTCGCCCGTGTAGTGGAAGCCGTTATTAAGGCAGGTGCCACCACGGTCAATATTCCCGACACCACAGGTTATTGCCTTCCCCATCAGTACGGTGAAAAAATGGCCTGGCTGATCAACAATGTTCCTAATATCGATAAGGCTGTTCTTTCCTGTCATTGCCATAACGACCTTGGACTGGCCACTGCCAATTCCATATCCGGTGCAATGAATGGCGCAAGGCAGATCGAATGTACCATCAACGGTCTGGGGGAAAGGGCCGGGAATACTTCCCTGGAAGAAGTGGTGATGGTGATCAAACAACACCAGCAACTCGGACTGTATACCAATATTAACACCGCTATGCTGAACCCTGTGAGCAGGCTGGTGGCAGATACCATGCGCATGCCGGTTCAACCAAATAAGGCCATTGTAGGCAGCAATGCATTCTCACATTCTTCGGGTATTCACCAGGATGGATTTCTAAAGGATGCACAGACCTATGAAATCATTAACCCTGAAGAAGTAGGTGCAGATCATTCGAAGATCGTTCTTACGGCAAGAAGCGGCAGGTCAGCACTGGCTTATCGTTTTCGTAACCTGGGATATGATTTTACAAGGAATGACGTGGATGTATTGTACGACTGGTTCCTGAAAGTGGCAGACGAGATCAAAGAAGTGAATGACGAGGACCTGGTGATACTGGCCAAAAAATACCAGCCGGCAACGGCTTCGGCCTAATAAAAAGTTTTCTCATGTCCAGCTTTGGTGGCGTGGCCAAAAGCCACGCCTTTTTTAACAATTGTATAGAAAGATTAAAGAATAATGGGTAAAACACTATTCGATAAGATCTGGGACAAACACGTGGTAACCACCATTGAAGGCGGACCTTCGGTATTTTATATCGACAAACACTTTATTCATGAAGTAACCTCGCCCCAGGCTTTTAAGGGTCTTTCAAAAAGAGGACTGAAAGTATTCAGGCCTCAGACAGGTTGTAGCAACGGCAGACCATAATGTGCCCACGCTGAACCAACACCTACCCATCAAAGAAGAATTGTCGACGCAAACAGGTGGAAGCACTGAAAGAAAATTGCGCTGCCTTCGGCATAGAATTATATGGTCTTGGACACCCGTACCAGGGCATTGTTCATGTGATCGGCCCTGAACTGGGCATTACACAACCGGGCATGACGATTGTTTGCGGCGACAGCCATACTTCAACACATGGCGCTTTTGGCACCATTGCTTTCGGTATCGGCACCAGTGAAGTGGAAATGGTACTGGCCACGCAATGCCTATTGCAAACCAGGCCAAAACTGATGCGCATTAATGTGGATGGTGAGTTGCAACAAAGGTGTTTTATCAAAAGACATTATCCTGTACATCATATCCCTGATCTCTGCGTCAGGCGCTACCGGTTATTTTGTGGAATATGCCGGATCTGCGATCAGAAATCTTTCCATGGAAGGAAGGATGACCATCTGCAATATGAGCATTGAAATGGGTGCACAGGGGCGGATTGATTGCACCGGATGAAACTACATTCAGTTATCTCGAAGGAAGGAAGTTTGCACCTAAAGGAGAAGCATGGACAAAAGCAGTCGAATACTGGAAGACTTTATCGACCGATAATGACGCGGTCTTCGACAAGGAAATACATATCAATGCTGCGGATATAGAACCGATGATTACCTATGGAACCAACCCCGGAATGGGTATTGGTGTCACCCATAATATTCCTGCTGTGGAAGCCATGAGTGATATCTGACCAGCCATCATTTATCAAAGCACTGCAGTATATGGGACTTGAAGGCAGGCAAACCGATCACGAGGACAAAAAGTGGATTATGTATTCATCGGCAGTTGTACCAATTCAAGGATCGAAGACCTGAGACTGGTTGCCGGATTTGTAAAGGGAAAGAAAAAAGCGGATAATGTGGAAGTGTGGGTGGTTCCCGGCAGCAAGCAGGTAGAAAAACAGGCGATGGAAGAAGGGATCGATAAAGTTTTTGAAGCAGCAGGATTTCAATTACGCCAGCCAGGATGTTCAGCATGCCTGGGTATGAATGAAGACAAAATACCTGCAGGGAAATATTGCATCAGCACAAGCAACAGGAATTTCGAAGGAAGACAGGGACCGAATGCAAGAACCTTGCTCGCATCGCCGCTTACTGCGGCCGCTGCGGCCATTACCGGAAAAGTTTCTGACATCAGGGAACTGATTATAAAAAGACCATATGTCGAACAAAAGCATACATACCATTCATTCCACAGCAGTTCCACTGTCACATGGAAAACGTGGATACCGACCAGATCATCCCGGCGAGGTTTCTAAAAGCCACCACCCGGGAAGGCTTCGGGAAAAATCTGTTCCGCGACTGGCGTTATGAAAATGACGATGAAGCAACGCCAAAAAAATCATTTCGTATTAAATGATGGCACTTATAAAGGACAAATACTGATTGCAGGAAAAAATTTTGGCTGCGGATCCAGCCGCGAACATGCAGCATGGGCACTGAAAGATTTTGGATTTGATGTGGTGGTCAGCAGTTTTTTTGCCGATATTTTCAGCAACAATGCCCTCAATAATTTCCTGCTGCCGGTTAAGGTATCAGATGAATTTTTACAAAAACTTTTCAATGCAGTTGAACAGGATCCCGGCACATTGATCACCGTTGATTTACCCAATCAAACCATCAGCATTGATAAGACCGGTGAACCAGAAAATTTTGACTATCAATCCTTATAAAAAAGAATGCCTGCTGAACGGGTATGACGATATAGACTACCTGCTGGCGATGAGAAGCAGCATTGAATTATTTGAAAAGCAAATACATCCATAAATAATATGCATAAAAATATTGCAGTAATACCAGGTGATGGAATAGGACCTGAAGTGACAAAGCAGGCTTTACGTGTACTGGATGCCATTGGAGAACAATACGGTCACCAGTTTTATTATAACTGGTGCCTGATGGGTGCTGATGCGATTGATAAAACCGGAAGCCCGCTTCCTGATGAAACCGTTACTGCCTGCCTGAAGAGCGATGCCATACTTTTTGGTGCGATAGGCCATCCGAAATATGATAATGACCCTACCGCGAAAGTGAGACCTGAACAGGGTTTGCTGAAACTCAGAAAATCACTCGGACTCTTCGCCAATATCAGGCCGGTAAAAACCTATCCGTCCTTATTTCATCTGTCGCCGCTTAAAACGCATGCCCTGGAAGATGTTGACTTCATCATTTTCCGGGAACTGACCGGGGGAATTTATTTCGGCAAAAAAGAACTCAGCGAAGACCAGCTGACTGGCATCAGATGAATGCATTTACCAGCGATGAAATTGAAAGGATTGCCCACCTCGCATTCCAGTTTGCCGGAAGAAGAAGAAAAAAACTTACGCTGGTCGACAAGGCCAATGTGCTGGAAACATCACGGTTATGGAGACGCACGCGTACAGGAGATTGCCGGATCCATACCCCGATGTACAGGTTGAATATATGTTCGTGGATAATGCAGCCATGCAGATCATCCTGAATCCAAAACAGTTTGATGTGATCCTCACTGAAAATATGTTTGGCGATATCATCAGCGATGAAGCCAGTGTATTGAGCGGTTCACTGGGATTACTGCCATCTGCATCAATTGGTGAAGGCAAATGCATTGTTTGAACCTATCCATGGTTCTTACCCGCAGGCAGCAGGAAAAGATATTGCCAATCCTATCGGATCCATTCTCTCTGCAGCCATGATGCTGGAATATTTCGGATTGCAGAAGGAAGCCAATGTGTGAAGGATGCAGTTAACTGGACACTGAACAATGGCTTTGTGACAAAGGATATCGATCCGGTGAATTTTTATTTCACCTCCACCATTGGCGAACTGATCTGCTGATTTCATATCGTCAATAAAATTCCCGGCGGTGTGAACAAAGCCAATATAGAATTAAGGAAATCAACCATTATATAACATGAAGTACTATAACGAAAATACCGTTGTCTGGCATAATGGCAGAATATCGTAAAAGCTTCTGAAGCAAAGATCAGATCTCTATAGCCAGTCGCTCCACTACGGCTATTCTGTTTTTGAAGGGATCCGTGCCTATCGAGACAGATTACCGGCGAGACCAGAATTTTCAAAGCCGAAGAACATTTTACGCGCCTGCAGAAATCCGCAGAAGCACTGAATATGCCCTATCATTGGACGGTGGAAGAATTGATTGAAGCTACTTATGATGTACTTGAGCAGAATAATCTCCAGGATGCATATATCAGGCCACTGGTATATGCACCGGCCAATATGAGTTTCGCCCAAAATACGGAATCGCTATATCGTCATTGAGTACCTGGGAGATGCAGCCATTCCTGGGAGAAAAATTACTAAGGGTAATGAGTTCTTCTTTCCAGCGACCGAATCCCAAAGGATTTAAAATACAGGCCAAAGCAGCGGGTCATTATGTGAACTCCATCCTGGCCAGCCAGGAAGCGAAAGTCGAAGGGATTTGATGAAGCCCTGTTGAGTGATATGAATGGCTTTATCGCAGAAGGTCCGGGCGCCAATGTATTTTTTGAAAAGGACGGCAACTTTATTTACGCCTGCCGGAGGAAATATTCTTTGCGGCATCACCCGGGCAACCGTACTGGAAATATGTCAGCGAATGGATATACCGGTGGTAGAAAAACAACTTACCAGTGAAGAACTGAAGGATGCTGATGCTGCTTTTTTCTGTGGCACTGCAGCTGAAGTTATTGGCTGGAGCGTCCATTGATGAAATATATTCCCATAACCTGGAATGATACCGTGGGCAGGCAGCATTCAGCTGGCTTATAAGAACTTGTCAGGGAAAAATCATCTGAAAAAATAACTGCATTACATAACGCGGACCTGAGCGCAATATCATAAGCATGACGGAACTAAATAAATACAGCAAAACGATTACGCAGGATGTAACGCAGCCTGCTGCACAGGCCATGCTTTATGGTATCGGGCTTACAGAAGCAGATTTGAAAAAAGCACAGGTAGGTATTGTGAGTATGGGTTATGATGGCAATACCTGCAATATGCACCTCAATGATCTTGCAGCCATCCATAAAGAAATGGCGTATGGGCGAATGACCTGGTAGGACTCATCTTTCATACCATTGGTGTCAGTGATGGTATTTCCAATGGAACTGACGGCATGCGTTACTCGCTGGTGAGCCGGGATATTATTGCCGATTCCATAGAAGCCGTTTGCGGTGCGCAATATTATGACGGACTGATTGCCGTTCCCGGTTGTGATAAAAATATGCCGGGATTCACTCATGGCCATGGGCAGGTTGAACAGGCCCTCCATTATGGTATATGGCGGAACGATTGCACCCGGTCATTATAAAGGACAGGACCTGAATATTATTTCTGCATTTGAAGCACTCGGGCAAAAAATTGCCGGCCAGCTTGACGAAGCAGATTTCAAAGGCATTGTGATGAATTCCTGTCCCGGTCGCTGGTGCCTGTGGCGGCATGTATACCGCCAATACCATGGCCTCCGCCATTGAAGCACTGGGCATGAGCCTTCCCTACTCTTCTTCCAATCCCGCACTTAGCCCTGAGAAACAGCAGGAATGTGAAACTGCAGGTAAGGCTATCCGTTACTTGCTGGAAAAAGACATCAAGCCACGCGATATCATGACCCGCAAAGCATTTGAAAATGCCATCACCGTGATCATGGTACTGGGCGGAAGCACCAATGCGGTGCTCCACCTGATCGCCATGGCAAGAAGTGTGGATGTGAATTTAACCCAGGATCGATTTTCAACTGATCAGTAACAGGATTCCGTTGCTGGCCGATCTTAAACCAAGTGGAAAATACCTGATGGAAGACCTGCATCAATATCGGCGGTGTTCCTGCGGTGATGAAATACCTGTTGACAAAAGGTTTGTTGCATGGCGATTGCCTGACAGTAACCGGAAAAACGGTTGCAGAAAATCTGGCAAATATACCTGACCTGGAATTTCGAACACCAGGATATCATTGCTCCCCTTGAAGCAACCATTGAAAGAAACCGGCCACTTGCAGATCCTCTATGGCAATCTCGCTTCCGGTGGAAGTGTGGCAAAAATCACCGGCAAGGAAGGTGAATTATTTGAAGGTCCGGCCCGCGTATTCGATGGTGAAAAAGACCTCATTGCAGGTATACAATCGGGAAGCGTAGAACCCGGTGATGTAGTAGTGATCAGGTATGTAGGTCCGCGAGGCGCTCCGGGCATGCCGGAAATGCTGAAACCAACTTCCGCCATTATCGGTGCCGGGCTTGGGCAAATCAGTGGCACTGATTACTGATGGAAGATTCAGCGGTGGCACGCATGGTTTTGTAGTTGGACATATCACACCGGAAGCATATGATGGCGGAATATCGCCCTCGTAGAAGATGATGACATCATAGGATCGATGCCGTAAACAGGGATATCAATGTGCATGCTCAGATAAGGAAGAACTGGAAAGAAGAAAATCAACTGGAGACAAGCCGGCACTGAAAGCCAACAAAAGGTGTACTGTATAAATATGCAATGCAGGTGAGCAGTGCGGCAGAAGGATGTGTAACTGATGAGGCACCTGATCAAAAGGTGGCGAGGATATAACAGTAACCTATACACGAACAAACATAAACCAACAGGTATGAGCAGTGTTGAGGCAATAGAAAAGAAAACATTAAATGCAACGGAAACAACAGCACCGCCCACCACAATGGTCAGCGGATCAGTGGCCGTACTTGAGGCATGTATTGCGGAAGGTGTGGAAACCATTTTCGGTTATCCGGGCGGTGCCATCATGCCCATCTATGATGCATTGTATGACTATCGGAACAAACTGGAACATATCCTGGTCCGGCATGAACAGGGTGCCATACACGCTGCCCAGGGTTATGCAAGGGTCAGTGGAAGAACGGGTGTGGTATTTGCAACCAGCGGTCCGGGTGCCACCAACCTGGTCACCGGCCTGGCCGATGCCATGATTGATTCCACACCCATGGTATGTATTACCGGCCAGGTATTTGCCCACTTACTGGGAACCGATGCATTCCAGGAAACTGATGTGATCAATATCACTACACCGGTCACCAAATGGAATTACCAGGTGACCGATGCCACTGAAATACCTGCTGTGCTTGCCAAAGCATTTTATATTGCCAAAAGCGGAAGGCCCGGTCCGGTATTGATCGATATCACCAAGAATGCGCAACTACAGCAGTTTGATTATGAGGGATATAAAAAATGCAACCATATCCGCAGCTATCGACCCAGTCCGAATAGTCCGCAAAGAATATATTGAACAGGCGGCAAAACTGATCAATGAAGCAGAAAGACCATTCGTGATTTTTGGCCAGGGTGTTATTCTCGGCAGGGCAGAAAAGGAATTCAAAGCAGTTTATTGAAAAAGCAGGTATTACCTGCTGCATGGACCATACTTGGTCTGAGTGCTTTACCTACCGGATCATCCGCTGAATGTAGGCATGCTGGGTATGCATGGAAATTACGGACCCAATGTACTGACCAATGAGTGTGATGTGCTGATTGCCGTAGGCATGCGGTTTGATGACCGGGTTACCGGAAGGCTGGACAAATATGCCAAGCAGGCAAAAGTGATTCACCTGGATATTGATCCCGCAGAAATTGACAAGAATGTAAAAGCAACCGTTCCGGTTTGGGGCGATTGCAAAGAAACACTTCCCATGCTCACTGAACTGATGGAACAGAAAGTTTATCCGCACTGGCTGCAAAAATTTAAAGAACACGAGGAACAGGAAGAAGATACGGTTATCAATGAAGAACTGAATCCCACACACCGATATCTTACGATGGGAGAAGTGATCAGTAACCTGAATGAACTTACCAAAGGCGATGCCATGATTGTAACCGATGTGGGCCAGCACCAGATGGTAGCCTGCCGTTATGCAAAATTCAACCAGTCAAAAAGCAATGTCACTTCCGGCGGACTGGGCACCATGGGCTTTGCATTGCCTGCAGCCATCGGTGCCAAATTTGGCGCTCCCGAAAGAACGGTTGTTGCGATCATTGGTGATGGCGGATTCCAGATGACCATCCAGGAACTGGGCACCATCATGCAAAGCAAACTTGATGTAAAGATCATGATTCTGAACAATCAGTTTCCTCGGCATGGTACGTCAGTGGCAGCAACTGTTCCATGAAAAAAGGTATTCGTTTGTGGATATTGAAAGTCCCGATTTTGTGATGGTCGCCAAAGGATATGGCATTGCGGGAAGAACAGTGTATCAGAAAGAGATGAGCTGGACAGCGCCATTAAAGAAATGCTTAACCACAAGGATCGCTTACCTGCTCGAGGTAATGGTAGGAAAAGAAAACAATGTATTCCCGATGGTACCGCAGGGATGTGGGGTAGCGGAGATACGTTTAAAATAATGAACGGATTGCGGATGGCGGATTAACGAATTAATGCGTCAATGCGTCAATCCGTCAATTCGCAAATATTAATATGAAACAGGAATATACCATAACAGTATATACCGAAAACCAGATCGGTTTGCTGAACCGGATCGCGATCATGTTTTCGCGTCGTAAGATCAATATCGAAAGTCTGAACACCTCTCCTTCTGAAATTGAAGGCATACACCGCTTTACCATCGTGATCCAGGAAATGGAGGATGTGGTAAAAAAACTGGTGCGCCAGATCGAAAAACAGGTAGATGTGTTGAAAGCCTATTACAATACCAATGATGAGATCATCTGGCAGGAACTGGCTTTGTATAAAGTGCCTACCGATGAGATTGCAGAAAAAGTAAAAGTGGAACGATTGCTCAGGGAGCATGGCGCAAGGGCGGTGGTGATCCGTAAAGATTATACCATTTTTGAAACCTCCGGCCATCGCGAAGAAACGGACAACCTGATATCAGTGCTGGAACCATTCGGACTGATTGAATTTGTGCGCAGTGCAAGAGTGGCGATCATTAAAGAAAGCTCAGGATTTCACGATAAACTCCGGGAGTTTGAACAGGCAGAGCCCGGAGAAGAAATTGTTGAGAATGAATTTCTCGATAAGAAAGACCAGGTATTCAGTATGTGATCAACATAAATAACCATTTACAATAAAAGCAAAAACAACAATTATGGCAAAATTAAATTTTGGCGGAACAGAAGAAAACGTGGTAACACGTGAAGAATTCCCGCTGTCAAAAGCACAGGAAGTGTTGAAAAATGAAATGGTCGCAGTCATCGGCTATGGTGTACAGGGACCCGGACAGGCTTTGAACCAGAAAGATAATGGCATCAATGTTATTGTCGGTCAGCGTAAAAATTCCAAAAGCTGGGATAAAGCGGTCCGTGACGGCTTTGTACCCGGCGAAACCTTATTTGAAATTGAGGAAGCGCTGGAAAAAGGTACCATCATTTGTTACCTGCTGAGTGATGCTGCACAAATTGCAACTGTGGCCCACCGTAAAGAAACATCTTACCCCCGGTAAAGCATTATATTTTTCTCATGGCTTTGGCATCACATACAATGACCAGACAGGTATCGTTCCTCCTCCGGATGTGGATGTTTTCCTGGTGGCTCCCAAAGGATCAGGCACTTCACTGCGCAGGATGTTTTTGCAGGGACGCGGACTGAACAGCAGTTATGCCATCTTCCAGGATGCAACCGGCAGGGCATTTGACCGCGTGATCGCACTGGGTATTGCTATTGGCAGCGGATACCTGTTTGAAACAGATTTCAAAAAAGAAGTATACAGTGATCTTACCGGTGAAAGAGGAACCCTGATGGGTGCCATCCAGGGAATCTTTGCCGCACAATACCAGGTGTTGCGGGATAAGGGACACTCTCCTTCTGAAGCATTCAATGAAACTGTGGAAGAACTTACACAATCATTGATGCCATTGGTTGCAGAAAACGGAATGGACTGGATGTATGCCAACTGTTCAACAACTGCACAACGCGGTGCGCTCGACTGGTGGAAAAAATTCAGGGATGCTACCCTTCCGGTATTTAATGAATTGTACGAAAGTGTTGCAGCAGGTAAAGAAAGCCAGCGCAGCATTGACAGTAACAGCAAGCCTGACTACCGCGAGAAACTTGAAGTGGAATTGAAAGAACTCCGTGACAGTGAATTGTGGCAGGCGGGCAAAACGGTAAGAAGCCTTCGCCCTGAAAACCAGCCTGCAGCCGACCCGAAGTCCGCCATAAAAGTTGCAGGGCTGGAGAAAGCCGACGCATGATTTTGGCAGGTGAACTTATTGCCAAGCCAACGGATCATTATAGAAAGAAAAAAAGCGCCACGCAGCCGCATGATAATAGAAAGTAAACATACCGCCACGCAGCTCGCCACAGAGATGGGCTTTGATTTCAGCAGCGCAATGGAACGCGTTTCGAAAGTAGCGCATAAGACGCCACTGTCGCTGAACATGAATCTTTCCCGCAAATACCAGTGCAGTGTTTTCCTGAAAAGGGAAGACCTGCAGGTGGTAAGATCCTACAAGTTGCGTGGCGCTTATAATATGATGAGCAGTCTGCCCCGCGAGCAACTGGAAAAGGGAGTGGTTTGTGCCAGTGCCGGCAATCATGCGCAGGGATTTGCCTACAGCTGCAAAAAACTTCATGCAAAGGGCGTAATCTTTATGCCCGTGATAACGCCAAAACAGAAGATCAGGCAAACCAGGATGTTTGGTGAAGATGCCATTGAGATCAGGCTCGTTGGAGATACGTTTGACGACTGCCAGGTAGCCGCAAAAGAATTTACGGAATCCAATCAGCTGACCTTTATTCCTCCCTTTGAAGATCCAAAAATCATTGAAGGACAGTCGACCGTTGGCCTGGAAATTTTGCAGGACATCGAACAGGTTGATTATCTTTTTTTACCCGTCGGTGGTGGCGGACTTGCTTCGGGTGTTGGCATAGCTTTTAAGACATTTTCTCCGAATACCAGGATCATCGGACTTGAACCCGAAGGTGCACCATCCATGAAAGAAGCATTTCGTCATGGCCATCCGGTAACCCTTGAACACATCGACAGGTTTGTTGATGGCGCCGCTGTAAAAAGAGTGGGTGATCTCACTTATTCGATTTGCAGGGAAGTGCTGGATGATATGGTGTTGGTAAATGAAGGAAAGGTATGCTCCACCATCCTGAAACTATATAATGAGGATGCGATAGTGGTTGAACCTGCAGGTGCACTAAGCATCGCCGCGCTGGATGATTATGCAGAAGTGATCAAGGGTAAAACAGTAGTCTGCATTGTCAGCGGAAGCAATAATGATATCGACAGGATGCCCGAGATCAAAGAACGTTCCCTGCAGTATGAAGGGCTGAAACATTATTTCCTGGTAAGATTTGCACAACGACCTGGTGCCTTAAAGGAATTTGTAAATGATGTACTGGGTGCCACTGATGATATCACCCGTTTTGAATACATGCAAAAAACCAATAAAGAAGCAGGACCGGCACTGGTTGGCATAGAACTGCAATGCAAGCATGATTATGAGGCATTGCTGAATAACATGAACAAAAGAGGTATCGACTACACAGAAATCAATAAGGACGATACGCTGTTTGGATACCTGATCTGATGCCCGGTGAATGCCTGTTATTGTAATAATGGATTACGGCATTATGGACACTGGCAATAATGATCTTATATTTTATCTCCTTATCGGCAGCTCCGTTTTTTTTTCGGTGCTGAGCATTACTTTGACGGTACTCATCTTCAGGCAGAAAAAAAAAATCAGGGAAATAAACGAATTCCACGACGAACAGGAAGCCAGGCTGCTAAGCGATACCATCAACATTGAAGAAACAGAAAAACTCCGCTTTTCCAGGTACCTGCATAATGAATTGATTTCAGCAATAACGGACACCAAAAAACAGATTGAAGATATTAACACCGCAAATGATCCCTCAAATGCCCGGCATTCCTATCATAAAGCGATCAGCCTGTTGGACAATGTGATCGACAGGATACAAACTACGGCGTGGCATTTTCCTTCAAGAATCCTTCGCAAATACGGCATCAATGAAGCCATAAAATATTTTACCGGCAAAATCTCTGACAATAAAAAAGTTACGGCCAGTTTCCAGCTTGATCCCTCCTTTACAGGATTGAATGAAGAAAAGGACATCATACTCTTCCGCATTTTCCAGGAAATCATCATCAACATAATGAAACATGCATCACCAGGCATGATCGCTGTGTCCACTGATGTTAAAGAGAATGAACTGGAACTCATTATATTAAATGACGGAAAGGGTTTAACCCACCAGGACGTGGAAACTATTATTCATAATGAAGAAGGACCGGGACTGACCAACATACACAACAGGGTGAGGTTGCTGGGTGGCACCATTAGTTTTCATTACAAAAACAATGAGCAAAAAATTGTGTTGATGATTCCTCTTCTCAACACTGCGTAACGTAAAAATACGGTCGTTGTATGGCATGTATTTTTTACAAAAAATTTCATATTTCGTGAATATCAGTTGTCATTCTGAAATTTATTATTTGCATTCAGTTGATTATCAAACACGAAAAAAATATTTGAGGAATTATGATAAAATTACTTTCAGTACACCTAATTTTAATTACAAATCACCCCCCTTAACCCCTGCCTTAGTACTTAATCCAATGCTGAGAAAGCCGCTGGATCTCCACTGAGATCACAGAGCTAAATAAAAAACTCAACAAGGTTAAGTTATGCGTAATCAAACCCTCCGTAACGAAAATGATCCCGCGTTTTTTTATTGTTTTGATGATGCCGTGGAAGTGATTTTCAAAAACATTTCCCAACAGATTCGCTTTAAATATACATGGGAAGATATCAGCCTCATTCTTGAAATCAAGGATGAATACTATGATCTCTGCTGCCAGCACCTCGATGATAATATCATGTGTGATTTCCCTATTGAGATCAATGAAGAAGAAATGCGCAGCTTTATCCTCCTTCATGCTTCACATAATGACCTGCAAATTCCCGAAACGGACCTTATTGAAATCCTGGACGCCGAACTTGTTTACTTTGAGCAAAACGGTGCGATCAGTGATGCAGGCGAATACTTGAATTAATGTGGAGTATGTGATGAATGCGGGAATGTGGTAACGGATGATTTTATCTTAAGCCAAATCAGTAATCCAGATCATTTCGTAATGGATGAATCATCGAATGCAATGCATCCAAGGGTATGATTGTCACAGAACCATCATGACATTTCCACATTATTCCATTAACATTTGCACAATTGCATTTTTGCACATTTTCGCGTAGTAAATCCCTGTTTTCTCGCCAAAAATGCGTAAATTCGATTATTGCTTGTCTGGTTATTGATATCCGTCTATCAGAATTCCCATTTTATTGAAAAATTTCTAAAATTGCTTTACAAACGATGGCAAGCAATCAGGGATTATACCGTCCGGAATTTGAGCATGACGCCTGTGGAATTGGATTTGTTGCCAATATCAAGAGCAATAAAAGCCATCAAGATCGTTTCCGATGCACTCACCATTCTGGAAAATATGGAGCACCGCGGTGCCTGTGGCTGTGAAAACAATACGGGTGACGGAGCCGGTATCTATGATCCAGACTCCGCACGAATTCTTCTTTGAAGAATGCCTGAAACTGGGCGTTCACCTTCCTCCATTTGGCAAATATGGTGTAGGCGTGATCTTCTTCCCCAAAGAATTAAGCTTACGGGAAGAATGCCGTGATATTTTTAACCGCACAGCCGAAAAACTGGGACTCGAAATACTCACCTGGAGAAAAGTTCCGGTCAATCCTGCAGGGCATCGGTGCCACAGCACTTGTCCGTAGAACCCGAAATGGAACAGGTTTTCATCGCCTGCCCGGATCATATTACCGATCCGACTGATTTTGAAAGAAAACTTTTTGTCCTACGCAATCACTCCAGCCACATCATCAATAATACGGTACGTAAAGACAGTATCGGTTTTTATATCGCTTCGCTTTCGTACAAAACCGTTGTCTACAAAGGCCAGCTGACCAGCCGGCCAGGTGCGTCAATATTTTCCTGATCTCAGCAACAAACGAGTGGTCAGCGCTTTCGGACTTGTTCATTCACGCTTTGCCACCAATACCTTTCCTTCATGGAAACTGGCCCAGCCATTCCGCTATATCGCACACAATGGTGAGATCAATACCCTGCAGGGAAACCTGAACTGGCTAAGCACCAGTGAAAAAGGATTTCACATCCCCATTCTTCACCCAGGAAGAAATGGAAATGCTGCTGCCTATCGTTACCGAAGGACAATCGTGATTCTGCCTGCCTCGATAATATGATCGAATTGCTGACCCTAACCGGTCGGTCACTGCCGCATGTGATGATGATGCTGATCCCCGAAGCATGGGATGGCAATGACGAAATGGATCCGGTGAAAAAAGCATTCTATGAATTCCATGCATCCATGATGGAACCCTGGGACGGACCTGCTTCCATTTCTTTCACCGATGGAAAGATCATCGGCGCCACACTTGACAGGAACGGCTTCGTCCTTCACGTTATTGTGTAACCACTGATGACCGTGTGATCATGGCATCTGAAACAGGTGTACTTCCTGTTGATCCGTCCATGATCAAAGAAAAAGGAAGATTGCAACCGGGAAAGATGTTCGTGGTGGACCTGGAACAGGGAAGGATCATCAGTGATGAAGAACTGAAACAGAGATATATGCTCACAGAAACCTTATGGTGAGTGGCTGAATAAATACAAGATCAGGCTGAATGAACTGCCTGAGCCAAGGGTCATGTTCACTCACCTTGAAGAAGACCAGGTTTTCAAATACCAGAAAGCATTTGGTTATACCACAGAAGACCTGGAAACCATTATTGCGCCGATGGCAGTGGATGGAAAAGAACCTATCGGTTCAATGGGCACTGATGTTCCATTGGCCGTATTGAGTGATCAGCCACAGCATCTCAGCAGTTATTTCAAACAATTATTTGCACAGGTTACCAATCCACCGATCGATCCCATCCGGGAAAGACTGGTGATGTCGCTGGCCACATTCGTTGGTAACAATGGAAATCTATTGAACGAAGATCCGCTGGCCTGTCATACCGTTGCATTGAAACATCCGGTGCTGACCAATTACGATCTCGAAAAGATCAGAAGTATTGATACCGGCATTTTCCAGGCAAAAACATTACAATGTTATTTCAGGGCCGATGGTAAACCCGGTTCGTTAAAAGCAGGACTGGACAGGCTTTGCCGCTATGCCGTAGATGCCGTGGAAGATGGTTTTGAAGTACTGATCCTGCAGGACAGGGCCATTGATTCTGACCATGCGCCTATACCTTCCCTGCTGGCAACAGCAGCTGTTCATCACCACCTGATCCGCAAAGGCATTCGTGGAAAAGTGGGTATTGTTGTAGAAGCCGGTGATGTTTGGGAAGTACATCATTTCGCCTGCCTGCTCGCATTTGGTGCAACAGCGATCAATCCTTACCTCGCACTGTCATCGATCCGCGACATGAAAGAGAAAGGCAAATTGCAGACCGAACCAGGAATGTTGACCAGCTGAAGAAAGAATTATATCAAAGCGGTAAATGATGGCTTGCTGAAAGTATTTTCCAAAATGGGTATCTCCACCTTGCAATCATACCAGGGTGCGCAGATCTTTGAGATCATTGGTCTGAATAAGGAAGTGGTTGACAAATATTTCTACCGGCGCTGTTTCCCGGATTGCAGGGAATGGGTCTGGATGAGATCGCCAAAGAAGCACTGGTCAAACATCATGTTGCATTCAGCAGAAAAGAAATTCCGGTTGATCGGCTTACCTGTTGGTGGTATCTACCAGTGGAAACGAAAAGGGGAATTCCATCTTTTCAATCCGCAGACCATTCACCTGTTGCAGTATTCAACAAGAACAGGATGATTATAATCTATTCAAAAAATATTCAAAACTGGTTAATGACCAGGGTGAGAAAGCCTGCACACTTCGCAGCCTGTTCCAATTCAAACGAACAAGGCCTTCTATCTCCATCGATGAAGTGGAACCTGCAGAAAGTATTTACAAACGATTTGCAACCGGTGCCATGTCGTTCGGTTCTATTTCATGGGAAGCACATACCACACTGGCCATTGCGATGAACCGGCTTGGTGCAAAAAGCAATACCGGTGAAGGTGGTGAAGATGAAATACGTTATGACAGACTGCCAAATGGTGATTCCATGCGCTCTGCCATCAAACAGGTTGCATCTGCAAGATTTGGTGTAACCAGTCTTTATCTCACAGAAGCAGATGAATTACAGATCAAAATGGCGCAGGGTGCCAAGCCCGGAGAAGGCGGACAATTACCCGGACATAAAGTAGATGAATGGATCGGAAGGGTCAGACATTCCACACCGGGTGTTGGATTGATCTCTCCTCCCCCGCATCACGATATTTATTCGATTGAAGATCTTGCACAATTGATCTTTGATCTTAAAAATGCCAACCGTGCGGCAAGGATCAGTGTGAAGCTGGTTTCCAAAGCAGGTGTTGGAACCATTGCTGCAGGTGTTGCAAAAGCAAAAGCAGATGTGATTTTGATTTCCGGATATGATGGTGGTACAGGTGCATCACCGGTCAGTTCCATCAAGCATGCAGGCTTACCATGGGAACTAGGTCTTGCTGAAACACACCAGACCCTGGTAAAAAATAAATTGCGCAGTCGTGTTATGGTACAGACCGATGGACAGATGAAAACCGGAAGGGATATTGCCATCGCCACATTGCTGGGTGCTGAAGAATGGGGTGTTGCAACAGCTGCACTGGTTGTAGAAGGTTGTATCATGATGCGCAAATGCCATCTGAATACCTGCCCGGTTGGTGTAGCCACACAGGATCCTGAACTGAGAAAACGTTTCAATGGCGATGCAGATCACGTGGTGAATTTCTTCAAGTTCCTGACACAGGAACTGCAGGGAGATCATGGCAGAACTTGGCTTCAGAACCATCAATGAAATGGTGGGACAGGTAGACAACCTGGACAGTAAGGCGATAATATCACCCACTGGAAATATAAGAATCTCGATCTCTCTCCTATTCTTTATAAAGAACCCGCTTCCATGTATACACGGTTTATACAAACAGGAAGAACAGGATCATGGAATTGCCGAATGTACTCGACTGGAAACTGTTGGAAGCAGCAAAGCCGGCATTGGAACACGGAGAACATGTATAGGCCGATTCTTTAACATTAAGAATACGGACCGTACAACCGGAACCATTCTGTCCAACGAGATCACGAAAAAATACCGTGCGGAAGGATTGCCTGATGATACCATCCATTTCAAATTCAAAGGAACGGCCGGACAAAGTTTTGGCGCTTTCAATACCAATGGGATTACCCATGAACTGGAAGGTGATGCCAATGACTATTTCGGAAAGGGACTTAGCGGCGCAAAACTGATTATTTATCCTGACCAAACCATTCAGGATTCGTTCCTGAAGAAAATATCATCATCGGTAATGTGGCCTTTTATGGAGCCACTTCCGGAAAGCTTTATACGCGGTAAAGCAGGTGAAAGATTTTGTGTTCGTAACTCAGGTGCAGATGCGGTAGTGGAAGGTGTTGGAGATCATGGTTGTGAATACATGACCGGTGGAAGAGTGGTGATCCTCGGTGAAACCGGAAGAAATTTTGCGGCAGGTATGAGTGGTGGTATCGCTTATGTGTATGATGTGAAAGGAAAATTTGCAGTGCAACTGCAATAAAGAAATGGTTGACCTCGATCCGGTGGATGAGGAAGGTGCAACAGAACTGAAGCAGATGATCATCGAGCATTATCAGTATACCGGAAGCACTGTTGCGAAATTTATACTGGATGATTTCGAAAACCAGTTCAGGCATTTTGTAAAAGTATTTCCGAAAGATTACAAGAAAGGTACTTATTGCAAAAGCAGTGAAGGAACAAGTGTCAATGCTGCCTAAACTAATTTCATTACACGTTATACAGGATAAAAGTATGGGCAAACCAACAGGATTTCATGGAATTTACAAGGGAACTTACCGACAAAATACCGGTAGCAGGAAAGACTGAACCATTATAAGGAATTTGTACAGCGATATACTGATGAAAAGCTGAACCAGCAGGCATCACGTTGCATGGATTGTGGTGTTCCATTTTGCCACATCGGATGTCCGTTGGGCAATGTTATTCCGGAATTCAATGATGCAGTATACCGCAAGAACTGGAAAGAGGCCTATGATATCCTTTACTTCAACCAATAATTTTCCTGAGTTCACCGGAAGGATTTGTCCTGCTCCCTGCGAAACCGCCTGTGTGCTGGGCATCAACCAACCCGCCATTACCATCGAAGAAATCGAAAAACATATTATCGAAATCGCATTTGAAAAAGGATTTGTAAAGGCCAGGAAACCTAATGTCCGAACCGGTAAAAAAGTTGCGGTTGTAGGTTCAGGTCCTGCCGGACTTGGCTGCTGCTGCACAATTGAATTATGCCGGTCATCCTGGTGACGGTATTTGAAAGGGATGATGCACCGGGAGGTCTCTTACGGTATGGCATACCCGATTTCAAACTGGAAAAATGGGTGATCGACAGAAGGATTGCACTTATTGGAAGAAGAAGGAATTGTTTTCAAATGCAATGCCAATGTGGGTGTGAATGTCAGTATCAATGACCTGTTGCGCGAATTCCATGCTATTGTGTTGGCTGGCGGATCAACAATTCCGCGGGATCTGAATATTCCCGGTCGTGAATTGAAAGGTGTTCATTTTGCGATGCAGTTCCTGAAGCAGCAGAACAAACGTAATGCAGGAAAAGATCCTTTTGCAAACGCAAACATTGAAAGCAATATAGCTCCGGAGAACATTAGTGCTACCGGAAAAAATGTGTTGGTGATCGGCGGTGGTGATACCGGAAGTGACTGTGTGGGAACATCCAACAGGCATGGAGCATACATCGGTAACACAATTTGAGTTATTGCCGAAACCACCGAAATGAAAGGATCGGATCATATGCCCTGGCCAACTTACCCCATGACACTAAAAACATCTTCTTCACATGAAGAAGGTTGCGAAAGGCATATGGGCAGTAACCACCAAAGAATTTCATCGGTGATGAAAATGGAAATCTGAAAGCATTGAAAATTGTTGACCTGGAATGGAAGTTTACTGAAGATGGTCGGCCTGCCAGTTTTGTTGAAATAGCCGGATCCGAAAGGGAGATTCCCTGTGAACTGGCGTTGCTGGCCATGGGTTTTGTCCATCCCCAGCAAAATGGAATGCTGGAAGAACTTGATGTTGAACTCGATGAAAGAGGAAATGTAAAAGCAACAGAAAAGGACTATAGTACCAATATCGCCAAAGTTTTCAGTTGCGGTGATATGCGAAGGGGTCAGTCACTGGTGGTTTGGGCCATCAGCGAAGGAAGGGAATGCGCCCGAAATGTGGATGAATACCTGACCGGGCATTCGAGACTGGAATCAAAGGACCGAAGCGTACTGGAACTGGTCAAATAACCATCATTCAACTGCTCAGTTATACCCTACGAAGGGGCCTCCAAAAGGCCCCTTTTATATTATGATTTTTTATATATATACTTTTCGCAAAAACTTTCTCACACTGCTTTTTTTTGGCATCATTTGCGACAGGCGCACAATCAATTAAAAATCATATAGTTATTTAAAAATCTGCGCTTTTTAAGATCATATTATAAATATCTATATGTTTATAATTTCTACCAAAACGGGTTACATTCTACTGTTTTATGCATTAATATTGCAGTAGAGAAACTAATTCAGTCAAAAAAAAATGCTCATTATGAAGAAAATTGGATTAAAGGAAGCACTGCCCTTCGTTCTACTTGGCTTCCATCGCCGTTGCTGCAATCTTTGTTCCGTCTCTACCCAATTTTGACGATGGTGGAAAATACAATGCTGCAGATATTTCCTGGATCATTGTAGCTACAGCACTGGTATTTTTGATGACACCCGGTCTTGCATTTTTCTACGGTGGAATGGTTCATCGCAAGAATGTGATCTCCACTATGATCAAAAGTGTGGTAGCAGCAGGTGTTGTTAGCATCATTTGGGTCACTGTTGGATACAGCCTTTGCTTTTGGTGACTCAGCATCGGCGGGTTCATCGGCGATCCTACCACCCACCTGTTTTTTAAAGGTGTGAATTCAGGCGAACCCTGGAGCCTGGCGCCAACAATCCCAAAAACACTGTTTTCACTCTTCCAGCTGATGTTTGCCATTATCACTCCCGGCCTTGTGGTAGGAGCCGTAGCGGAAAGGATCCGTTTTACTTCTTACATTTTATTTATTGCCTTGTTCAGCATACTCGTTTATGCCCCGCTCGCACATTGGAGCTGGCATCCTGATGGATTCCTGTTCAAATGGGAGCACTTGACTTTGCCGGTGGTACAGTGGTACATATTTCTGCCGGTTGTGCAGCCCTTGCCGGTGCCCTGGTATTGAAGCGCAGTAAAGCACATATGGATAATGAAGAAATTCCGCCTGCCAACGTTCCTTATGTATTGATTGGTACCGGTCTGTCTATGGTTTGGATGGTTTGGTTTCAATGCAGGTTCTGCCTTGGTGCCAATGCCCTGGCAGTTTCTGCTTTCGCAACTACCAATACTGCAGCTGCTGCTGCTGGTCTTTCCTGGATGTTCTTTGATGTACTGCGTGGCAAGAAGCCTTCTGTACTTGGATTCTGTATCGGTGCTGTAGTTGGACTTGTTGCCATTACGCCTGCTGCAGGTTTTGTTGCTATCCCACAAAGTATATTCATTGGCGTGGTTGCCGCTATCATTTCTAATGTCGCTGTTTACTACAAGCAAAAATCAAAACTGGATGATACGCTCGATGTATTCCCATGTCATGGTCTTGGCGGTATGGTAGGTATGTTGATGACCGGTATTTTCGCAACAAAAGCAGTCAACGGTGCAGGCAACGACGGTCTTTTCTATGGCAATGCCGCATTTCTTCTTTACCCAGCTCAAAGCCATGGCGAATTGCAGTGGTGTACAGCTTTGCTGTATCATTCGCTGATCTTCAAATTCATCAATTTCATTCTCCCAATCCGTGTAACTTCTGAAGAAGAAGAACTGGGTCTCGATGCCACCCAGCACAATGAAAATTATGTTCAGGGAACCCTGATTACTGCATAAGAAAGGCAGTGAGAAAGAGACTGACATAAAAATAGAAAAAGGTACAGTAGAAGAATTTATTCTCGATTAATAAATTTTCAACCGTACCCTTTTCTTTTTGAACTAAAAAAAAGCAATACAATGTTAAGAAAATTATTTGTAACTGCCGCTACGGTGGCAGCGATCAGCCCTCTTTTTGCCCAGGATTCACAGCCCCGGCAAAAGAAGAACCAAAGCCAACTACGATATCGGGATTTGTTGATGTCATACTACCGTTACGACTTCAGTCCAAGAATCCTGCTAATAACAGAACAAGCTTTACCAACAGCCATAATTCCTTTGAACTGGGTATGGCTTCCATTAAACTGGAACATACCATGGGTAAAGTTGGATTTGTAGCAGACCTGGGTTTTGGAAAAAGCGCACAGGAATTCTCTTATAACGAAATGGTGTAGCTCAGGCCATCAAACAGTTGTATGTTACCTATTCTCCTAAAGACTGGCTGAAACTTACCATGGGTAGCTGGGCTACCCATGTGGGCTATGAATTGGTGGATGCACCTGCAAACAGGAACTACAGCATGTCTTACATGTTCTCCTGGGGTCCTTTCTTCCATACCGGTATCAAGGCTGAAGCCACTGCCGGTAAAAGTGGATTCATGCTTGGTGTTGCCAATCAGACGGATTACAAATTCTCGCCCTCCGGACAGCTAAGAAATTCCTCCTGGCCCAGTATACGTTCGCAGCCTCTGACAATCTCAAAGTTCTACCTGAACTATGTAGGCGGACAAAACGTCGCCGACTCATGGCCGTACAACCAGTTCGACCTGGTCTGACCGCAAAGTCAGTCTGACAAATTCAGCCTTGGCTATAACGGTACGTTCAAAGCACAAAGGATAACCAGGTGAAGATAAGGCTAAGATGCAGATGCAAAACTGGTGGGGTTCTGCCGTTTACCTGAACATGGATCCCAGCGAAAAAATTCGGTTTCACATTGCGTACGGAATATTTCAGCGACAAAGACCAGTTGGCAGCCATGTCCCTGGCTCCTGAAGGCGCAGCCATCTTGGCCAACACCCTCTCTTTGAACTTTAAGGCAGGCCCTCTTACATTCATTCCTGAGATCGTTTTGAATCCGGCAGTAAAGATGTATTCTACGATAAGGAAGGTGGAGCCAAATCAGCAACGCCAGCGCTCTATTAGCCGCATATTATAAGTTTTGACAAGCAGTCAAAGTTGGGTCATAATCAAACCAGGGCTCCTTTCCAGGAAGCCCTGCTTTTTTTAATGTGAAAATTTTTTATGCGGCAATGTGCGGATGAATTGTATAATTACAGAACAATGTGAAAAAGACCGGTTTCATGGATTTCTTTTTCTGACCATTCCATCAGCTACATTTATAAGTGCATTCCTGATTCCGAAAAATAACGCAGAGTTTCTTCCCGCATGAATAATTCCGCAAGAACACCTTATCACTACATTTATTAGTGCATTAATGATTCCGAAAGAAGATTTTATCAGGCAGAGTTTCTTCCCGCATTTAATAATTCCGAAAGAAGATTCCATCAGGCAGAGTTTCTTCCCGCATTAATAATTCCGAAAGAAGATTCCATCAGGCAGAGTTTCTTCCTGCATTAATAATTCCAAAGGAACACCTCATCGCCAGTTTTTCATAGACCTGCTTTAAGGGCGACTGCACCAGTTGTTCATCCATCTCCCTCACCTTGCTGATGGCATATTGCTGAATGGTGGTCAGCGGCAGTACGATTCGTTCGCGCGTCTGGACCGACAATTGTTCCACGGGATAGTCGGCCATCAATTCAGCATTGTTCCGGACAATTTGAATATATACTTTACCGTCAGCTCATACTCTTCATGGATCATGTTCCATATCTCTCCATACACCTTGTGACCGGAGATATAGGCAGTTAGCGGAAAGTAACATTTTCTCATAGCCATCTCACAGTTGTCCATCAGTGTCTTGAAGAAAGGAGATTCATCGTACAGTGCCTTCACCTCCTGCCACCGTGCCGCTCTCATCCATCTTTTTGAAGGCACTTCCCACACCATAATATCCCGTGACGTTCTGTTTTAGCTGGCTCCATGCTCCCACAAAAGGAATGGCCCTCAGGTCTTTCAACGTGCAACCTTCCTCCCCCACCGCGTTTGGCAGGCCTGCTGCCGATATTTGTTTCGGCATAAAAACGAAGCGGGCTCACATGCGACAGGTATTCCAGGAAATACGGATGATTTTTCAACTCAGTGTATACTGCAAAACTGTTCTCAGCCAGCTCATTGATCAGCTCTTCCTGCTCGTCATCAAGGGTAATATTCTTATCCGACGAAAAGATCATTGGAAATACCCGCATGTATCAGTTGTTCGATATTGAACTGCGCAGCATCGATGGTTCCGAAATTGGAACTTACGGTTTGCCCCTGTATGGTGAGTTGTATTTCACGGTTGGCAATTTTCTTGCCCAAGTGAAGAATAAAATTTATGTGTTTTTCCACCACCCCTTGCAGGAGGACCGCCGCGGCCGTCAAAGAATACCACATCAATGCCATATTCCTTTGATATTCTGGGTCAGCTCCACCTTTGGCCTTATAAATACTCCAGTTGGCCATCATGTACCCGCCATCCTTTGTGCCATCTGAAAATCCCAGCATGATGGTCTGCACGGATTCCTTCTTTGCAGTGGTCGCTATAGACCGGATCTCGGTAAAGCTGATCCATTACACCCGATGCATTCTGATCAGATCATCAATGGTTTCAAACAAAGGAACAATGTCAATATTGATATCCTCCTTCTTCCATCCTGCCAGTACAAACAAGGCCAGCACTTCCATCACATTTAATGCACTGTTACACTGGCTGATAATATACCGGTTGCATCCCTCCTCACCATTGAATTGCTGTATATATCTAACCGCTGAAATACTTTCCATCGTTTCCTTCAGCAGATCGGATCTTCCGGCAGAAATGCCGCCGCACTGTCAAGGGAACCAAGGTATTCAAGCCTTGCATCATGGTCGTACTCACCGTACTCTTTTTTGAAAGATTCCTGCTGCTAGCAAATGCATCCATCACTTTCCCGTGCATGGAACTATCCTGCCTGATATCCAGGGTGGCAAAAAATAAACCGAAAACTTCCACCCTGTTGATCAGCTGGCTGACCAGGTGCACAAAAAGACCATTATGCTGGTAAATCAAGCGTTTCCCGGATCTGGCCGAGGGTTGATAGTATTTCTTCTGAAGATAATATCGGCCTGGTGACCAGGAATGAATATATTATCGTACAGCTTTTTTTCCAGTTCCTGTAACACATTCTCCACCCCTTCAAAGGTTAAGCGGCGCCTGCATCTTTCTCACATCCAGGTAATAACATTTGATGATCGATCCGCGAAGTGCATCGGCAACTTTTCGGGTGATCTAGGCCGTTACAAAGGGATTGCCATCCCTGTCGCCCCCGGGCCAGAAGCCCATCCTGATCACCGGCTGGTGGCTGTTGGTAGCATCCGGAAACTGGTTTTTAAGGAAGGTGATGATTCTTCCTGAAGCCTCATAAAACACATTCTCCAGGTACCATATCAGGCTGATGGCTTCATCGTACGGGGTTGGCTTCTGCTTTTTGAAAGAAGGCCGTCTTTCCGAGTTGCTGCAGGTACATATTGATCTGGCCCACATTATTTTCCTTGACCGACCGGGAAAGATCATTGATGATGCCCAGTACGGAGCCGGGATAAAATTGGGTAGGGTGCGCCGTTAGTACCAGCCTGATGCCGAAATTACTGAGCTTCTCGAGCAAGCTCTTCGTCGTACCGCATCTGCACCACCTCGCTTCCAGGTGCTTCAGCGTTCCGCCGCCCGACATATCATTCACTTCTGTGAATGCGGCATCTTCAAGTGCATCAAACAATACCACCTGCCTTTCCACGTACTGAACAAACCGGAAGAGCAGATCGAGCTGCTCCTGCTCTCTTGCATAGGCCGTCTGCCTGCGGAAAAAATCTTCCATGATCTGCAGCGGACTTAATCCCTTTTTATATCCTTCTTCGCAATTGGCCAGCAACAATGATAACATGATGCCGGTCTTTTCAATCCGGTGAAAAGGAAGAGAAGTAAACAGGCTGTTATACAACTGGAATTTGATGCCTACAAGGTTTTTAAACTGTTGAAGCGCCTGGTTTGAAGAATGACTCATATTAGTATAAATGGCGAATAGAAAGTTTCGAAAGAAATAAGGTTTAAATTTACAAAAATTTAAAGTTATTCTTTGTTTTTTAACCGATTTGCGTATAACTTCGCTTCTCGTAAAAAATAATGACAAGCATATTTACCATTCAGCGCCTCTTCCCTTTCAGCACTGCTGCTGTCATTATCAATATTACTACAACAACCCGTAAAGGGTTGTGAATTTCCATATTATCCCCCGGGCATTTGCTGTTAAGTTCAAAACTGTAGCGTACATATATTATTCTAAAACAAGATTATGCTGGTCATGAAATTCGGCGGAACTTCCGTAGGAAGCTCAGCCTCCATCCAACAGGTTAGAAAGATTGTAAAAGACTCCCTGCAACAGGATAAGGTGATACTGGTAGTGTCTGCCATGAGCGGAACCACGGATCAATTGATTGAATGCGGCAGACGCGCTGCAGCGGGCGATGAATCCTATCGCGGTATTTTGCAGGATATTGAGACAAGGCACCTGGACGCCGTAAAGGAAATTATCCCGGTACAGCACCAGAGTTATGTACTCAGCTTTACCAAAACCTATTGCAATGAAATGGAAGACGTCTTTAACGGTATCTTTCTCCTTGGAGAACTTTCCGGCAGGACGCTCGACAGGATCATGAGCTATGGTGAACTGATGTCATCCAGGATCATAGCGGCATCCTTTGAACTCGAAGGTTGCCGGAGCAAATGGATCGATTCACGCTCACTGATCATCACCGACAGCCATTATGGAAATGCCATAGTGAATTTCACCGTTACCAATACCCGCATTGAAAAAATGGTGGAGGAAGGAAATGACCTCGTGATCCTTCCGGGATTTATTTCTTCTGACAACGACGGTATTACTACCACGCTGGGCCGTGGCGGATCTGATTATACAGCAGCCATCCTCGCAGCAGGAGCCAATGCCAGCAAACTCGATATCTGGACAGACGTTTCGGGCATGATGACGGCAGACCCCAGGTGGGTTCCCAACGCAAGGCCAATCCCCGAAATTTCTTACAGGGAGGCCATGGAACTTTCCCATTTTGGCGCAAAAGTGATCTATCCGCCCACGATACAACCGGTCATGAATAAAAATATACCGGTCTGGGTGAAGAATACTTTTGCCCCGAAGGACAATGGAACCCTGATACAGAACGAATCACCCGCTTCGGGCCAGACCATCAGCGGTATTTCCAGCATCAATAAAATAGCCCTGCTGAGCCTTGAAGGAAGCGGCATGATCGGTATTCCGGGTTTCTCCAAAAGATTATTTGAAGCACTGGCCGGAGAAAAGATCAATGTGATCCTCATAACACAAAGCTCTTCTGAACATTCCATCTGCGTTGCCATAGAAGCCGCCGGTGTGGAAAAAGCAAGAAAGGCTGTCAATGCAGCTTTTGAACGCGAGATCGCCATCGGCAAAGTAGATCCGCTAACAACGGAGACAGACCTGTCGATCGTAGCACTCGTGGGTGAAAACATGAAAAGCCATCCGGGCATCAGTGGAAAAATGTTTGGTACGCTGGGCCGTAACGGTGTTAACGTCAGGGCCATCGCCCAGGGATCTTCAGAAAGAAATATTTCTGCAGTGATCAGCACCGCCGATGTGAAAAAAACGCTGAATATCCTCCATGAGGAATTCTTTGAAACGAGTTACAAGCAAATAAACCTGTTTATAGCAGGCACCGGAAATGTTGGCAAAAGACTTCTTGCCCAATTACAGCAGCAGCAACAGTTCCTGATGAAACACCTGAGGTTGCAGGTGAGGGTGGTTGGACTGATCAACAGCCGCAAAATGGTGTTGGGCGAAGAAGAACTGAACGGCAACTGGGAAAAAGTATTCAATGCCGGGGAAACGGCCAGCCTTGAAGCCTTTGCAGAACACATCATCAGTAAAAACCTCAGAAATAGTGTATTCGTTGACGTTACTGCGAGTGAAAAAGTGTCGGCCCTTTATCCTGTGCTACTGCAAAAAAGCATTGCCGTAGTTGCCTGTAATAAAATTGCGGCGTCTTCACCCTACAAAAACTATATCGCCTTAAAGGAAAAGGCGGCGGAATTCAACACCCGTTTCCTTTTTGAGACCAATGTTGGTGCGGGCCTGCCGGTCATCGGCACACTGAACGACCTGTTAAGAAGTGGTGACAGCATTAATAAGATCGAAGCGGTATTAAGCGGTACGCTGAACTATGTATTTAACCATTATGACGGAACGCAGAAATTTGCCACTGTGGTGAAACGCGCACAGGACGAAGGATATACTGAGCCGGATCCAAGGCTCGATCTCAGTGGTACGGATGTGATGCGAAAAATAATGATCCTGGCACGTGAATCAGGATATGAAATCGAAATGGACGCCATCAGCAATAAAAGTTTTCTTCCCGAATCCTGCATGCAGGGAACGGTGGATGATTTTTACAAGGAACTGGAAGTGCATGAAGCTCATTTTCTGTCGCTCTACAAAGAGGCTGCGGCCAATGGCTGCAAACTTAAATTTGTGGCCAGTTTTGAAGCGGGAAATGCAGCCGTTGGATTACAGCATATCGATCCTCAACACGATTTTTACCACCTGTATGGAAAAGATAATATCGTAAGGTTTTATACGCCCCGTTATGCGGAGCAGCCGCTGGTGGTGAAAGGTGCAGGTGCCGGAGCAGAAGTAACAGCATCGGGTGTATTTGCCGACATCATCAGGGCAGCAGGTTAATACCATCATCCACATGAAAAAAATTACCATTCATTCACCGGCTACTGTTGCCAACCTTGTCTGTGGTTTCGATATACTCGGACTTGCACTGAATGATCCTTACGATATCATGCAACTCACCGTCATCGATGAACCCACGCTTATCATCCGTAATGCCGATGAGTTTGAATTGCCCACCGATCCGCAAAAAAATGTTGCCGGCGTGGCCTTGTTGTCGCTGATGGAGGCATTAAAAAGCCCGGCAGGTTTTGAAATGACGATTCAGAAAAAAATCAAGCCGGGCAGTGGTATCGGATCCAGTGCCGCCAGTGCAGCAGGTGCAGTTGCCGCTGCCAACCTGCTCCTCGGGAATATTTTCTCGCCTGATGAACTGGTACAGTTTGCCATGAATGGTGAAAAGCTGGCATCCGGCGTTAAGCACGCTGATAATATCGCGCCATGCCTGCGTGGTGGAATAACCCTCGTGAGAAGTATTCATCCGCTGGATATCATTTCTATTCCACCGCCTCCCATGTTTGTGACCATCGTACATCCGCAGATCGAAGTACGTACTTCCGACGCAAGGCAAATACTGAAAAAGCAGATACTGCTCAAAGATGCCATCAGGCAATGGGGAAATATTGCCGGGCTGGTGGCCGGATTGCTGCGATGTGATTATGACCTTATCAGCCGGTCACTGGAGGACGTAATTATTGAGCCCGTGAGAAGCATATTGATTCCTGCTTTTGCAGAAGTCAAAAAAAGATCACTCGATGCCGGCGCTCTCGGTGGTGGCATTTCAGGTTCGGGTCCCTCCATCTTTATGTTATCAAAAGATAAAGACACTGCGATGAAAGTGGAAACAGAAATGCAGTCTATCTATAACAGGCTTGGTATCGAGAACAGCACGTATGTAACCACCATTAATGACACCGGAATAAAAATAGTTCCTGATGAAGTTTTATAGCCTCAACCATATATCACCGGAAACAGACTTCAGGGATGCCACTATTCAAGGACAGGCGCCCGACAAAGGATTATATTTTCCCGGACAGATACCGTTGCTACCGGAAGAATTTATTAAAAACCTCCACTCAACATCAGCGGCGGACATTGGATTTACTGTATTGAAGCCCTATGTCCGGGGATCGATGCCCGATGAGGTGTTGTATAATATTGTTGAAGAAACCCTGAATTTCGATATCCCGCTGGTAAAGATTACCGAAGACATTTATTCATTGGAACTTTTCCATGGCCCCACACTGGCGTTTAAAGACGTGGGTGCCCGTTTCATGAGCCGCTGCCTTGGTTATTTTTCCAGGGATCTTCACCATAAGATCACCGTATTGGTAGCAACCTCTGGCGACACCGGGGGCGCTGTTGCAGATGGTTTCTACGGTATTGATGGCGTTGAGGTGGTGATCCTTTATCCTTCAGGAAAGGTCAGCCCGGTCCAGGAAAAACAACTGACCACTTACGGTGGAAATATCCATGCCCTTGAAGTGGAGGGCGACTTTGATGCCTGCCAGCGGATCGTAAAACAGGCTTTTACGGATGCGGAATTGAAAAGCAGCCTATTTCTCACTTCTGCCAATTCCATAAATGTGGCAAGATGGTTACCCCAACAGGTGTACTATTTTCTGGCGTTAAAACAATGGGCGTTTTCCGAACCTCCGGTGTTCTCGGTTCCCAGCGGGAACTTCGGGAATATCTGTGCCGGGATTCTTGCCTGGAAATCCGGACTGCCTGTTTCACATTTCATTGCCGCCTGTAATGCCAACGACACGGTGCCGGAATTCATGAAGTCGGGCAGCTACCAGCCAAAAACAGCCGTAGCTACTATTTCCAATGCGATGGACGTAGGTGATCCCAGTAATTTTGGAAGGATTATGCAAATATTCGGTCATTCTTTGCCGTTACTAACGGACAGGCTTACCAGTTATAGCATTTCAGATATCCAGACAATAGAAACCATTGCAAGGGTTTACCGTGACAACAAATATCTCCTGGACCCGCACGGTGCTGTCGGGTATATTTCCCTGGAGCAGTTCCTGGACAGCCATAAAGGCAAAAAAGGCATTGTGCTGGAGACGGCACACCCCGTAAAATTTCCAGAATCCGTGGAAAAAGCTACCGGGAACCCGGTAAAATACCCTTTACAGGTAGAAAAAATAATGCACCGGGAGAAAAGCAGCACCCTCGTTCCGCCGGAGTATCAGGCCGTTAAGGAATTTCTGCAGAATTTGTAGATAGAAGTGGGCTTTTTTAGGGTTTTTCCGTCTACAATTTTTTGGAACCCCCATATAATTTATTAATATTGTGGCGTCAACACCAAACCTTTTTCCAACTCCTATAGTCTAGCCTGAAACCAACCTCCCTATCTTTTTATTGTTCCAACTCCTTATGTACTAGCCTTCCATTTTCCTTTTGATTAGCCATAAATTAAATATTTAAGCTAACCAGGAAGCACTTTTTTACCCGCTATAACCCCTTTAAGATGAAACGTTCAGCCCTTGCCCGGATAGGCGTGCTATTGGCATTTTTGTCATTGGCAATAGGTACCTCTGCGCAAAATCCTATTGTTACAGAAAATGCCCTTAGCCGGCAACCCATCCACTGAATGGGATATTTCTGGTGCAGGAGATCTTACGATCCAGGGATTTGCCACACAGATCAGTGTGAACAAGGGACAAACCATCAATTTTAAAATCAAGAGTAACACTCGCATATACCATTGACGTGTATCGACTGGGATGGTATAACGGTAATGGTGCGCGCAAAGTGAGCACCTCCAACCCTGTGGTATTTGATGCCACACTTCCACAGTCACAGCCTGCAGATCTGTATGATGCAGTAACGGGCAAGGTTAGTTGTAGTAACTGGGCATTATCTGCGCACTGGAATGTTCCTGCCACAGCAGTCTCCGGAGTATACATTGCCAAACTCACCAAAACAGTGGGTGGCGGATCCAGCCATATCGCCTTTATCGTAAGGGATGATGTTGGCGGATCCGATATATTATTCAAAACATCCGATGCCACCTGGCAGGCGTATAATGGCTATGGCGGTTCATCCTTATATGTCGGTTCAACACCAGGTTATCCTAACGGGCACGCGACCAAGGTAAGTTACGACAGGCCCTTCATCACCCGTGATGGCGGTGGCGGTGGCGGACCATCGGAAGACTGGTTATTCAATGCAGAATACCCGATGATCCGCTGGCTGGAACGAAATGGTTATAATGTAAGTTATACTACGGATGTGGATATCGATAAGGATCCTGTTGGCATTACGCCAACCGGAGCCGGCGGCACCTATGCACACAAAATATTTTTATCTGTTGGCCACGATGAATACTGGTCGCTGGCAGAGCGAACCAAGGTTGAAAATGCACGAAACGCCGGTGTGCATATGGCTTTTTTCAGCGGTAATGAAGTGTACTGGAAAACGCGTTGGGAAGATAATAACCGGACACTGGTCTGTTATAAGGAAGGTACGCTCGGTGAAAATGTCTGCGGAGGAAAATGTGACCCGCTGACCGGTGTATGGACAGGACTATGGAGGAGGCGGCCTTGCCGGTACTGATGGTAATAAACCTGAAAATGCATTGACGGGACAGATCAGCTGGGGTGAAGGAACATCAGGCATTGTGGTTCCTGATACGTATAAAAGCATGCGTTTCTGGAGAAATACAACAGTGGCATCCCTGGGATCAGGTCAATCATGCTGACGTTCCCGAATGGTACCCTGGGTTATGAATATGACTTACGAACAAGCGCTTATCCAATCAATTATCCCAAAGGAAGGATCATCCTTATCGAACTACAAGTATTGGAGGAAATACACATAAGCTTTCTTTATACAGCCATAGCAGTGGAGCACTGGTTTTTGGCGCTGGTACTGTACAATGGTCATGGGGACTTGATGACAAGCACGACCGCGGAAATGCGGCACCCAGCGTGATCATGCAACAGGCTACGTTGAACCTTTTTGCAGATATGGGCGTACAGCCTGCCACGAAACAGGCGAATCTTGTAGCCGCAACAGCATCCACCGATTTTACCGCTCCTTCCATTACGATATCGAGCCCTGCCAATAATACGCAGGTCAGTGTAAACAGCAACACCGTTTTTTCAGGAACGGCAACCGATCAAAATGCGGTCGCCGGTATTGAATACTCTGTTGACGGAGGAACTACCTGGCAGATTGCGTCCGGAACAACCAGTTGGACCTTTTCCTTTCAGCCTACCGTTACCGGCACTTATATTGTGAAAGTCAGAGGTTTTGATGACTCAGGCAACCTGCCTGTAGCCGGCACCGAGGTTTCTGTTACCATATATGTTGGTGTTGCGCCACCTCCACCACCCCCGCCTGTTGTGGTGCCTGATGAAGGTAACGGAGGACCTGTTCTCCTGGTGACCAGTACGGCAAATCCATTCAGTAAATTCCCTGTGGAAATACTGCGCGCTGAGGGTTGGAATGCTTATAAGGCACTCGACATTTCAGCTGTTACCACCACAGAATTAAATAAATATGATGTTGTCATCATTGGTGATATTGCAGTTACAGCAACCCAGGCTGCACTGTTCAGCGCATGGACAACGAACAACGGCGGAACGCTGATTGCCTTCAGCCCGGATCCTGACCTTCACTCACTGTTTGGCATAACCGCAGCTGGAGGAACACTGGCGGATAAATATCTCAAGGTCAACAACAGTTCCGCACCCGGAGCAGGGATAGTCAGCCAGACCATTCAATACCACGGTTCCGCAGACCTGTTTACCCTTAATGCGGGGACAAACATTATTGCCACCATTTACTCAACGGCAACTACACCGACTGCTTACCCTGCAGTTACATTACGCAATGTGGGCACCAACGGAGGACAGGCAATAGCCTTTACTTACGACCTTGCAAGGTCAATCGTTTATACCCGCCAGGGTAATCCCGCCTGGTCAAACCAGAACAGGGACGGTGCGGGCCCTATCAGGTCAAATGATTTATTCTTCGGGGCATCTTCATCAGATCCCCAGCCTGATTATGTTGATTTAAGCAAAGTGGCTATTCCACAGGCAGATGAACAAATGCGACTGCTCAGCAACCTGATGCTGATGGGAAATTTTGATAAAAAACCATTGCCCAAGGTATGGTTCCTGCCAAAAGGAAAGAAAGCGGCCATTGTCATGACCGGTGATGACCATGCACATGGAGGAACAGTAGGAAGATTTAATCAATACAAATTACTCGGACCCAATACACCCGATGACGTTCTGAACTGGAATGCCATCAGGGGAACTTCATATATATATCCGGGAACCGGAATTACCAATGCGCAGGTCACAAGCTTCCAGAATGAGGGTTTTGAGATCGGTCTTCACCTGAATACCAATTGCGGCGACTTTACACGAATCCCAGTGGAATACTTTCTGGGATGACCAAACGCTGTCTTTAAAATCAAATTTACCCGGCATCGCCAATACAATTACGCATCGTACGCATTGTATTGCGTGGGGCGGTCCATGGGCAACAACTGCCAAACTTTCGGCCGCCAAAGGCGTCAGGATGGATGTAAACTATTATTACTGGCCTGGTACCTGGGTAAACAATAACCCGGGTATGTTTACCGGGTCAGGAATGCCGATGAGATTCGCGGACCTGGATGGCAGTTTCATCAATGTTTACCAGGTGGCTACTCAATTGACTGATGAATCTAACCAGGAATACCCGCTGCATGTAAATGCTTTATTGGATTCCGCATTAGGCACTCAGGGTTATTATGGTGTTTTCTGTGCCAATATGCATACTGACTTCACAACTCCTTCAGGTGATCCCGGCCAGCAGGGCAGCGACAGGATTATTGCATCAGCATTAGCCAGGCAGATTCCCGTTGTGTCTGCAAAACAAATGCTGGACTGGATCGACGGAAGAAATAATTCATACTTCAGTAATATTATCTACGGTAACAACCAACTGGGCTTTACCCTTACTGCAGACAGTAAGGCAAGGAACATGAAGGCAATGCTTCCGGTGAATACCGGTCTGGCAGCCTTCCAAAGCATTACAAGGGACGGAGCACGCAGTAACATTTACTACGGAAACCATTAAAGGCGTGCAGTATGCATTTTTTGATGGTACCAGCGGAAATTATGTTGCCAGTTATGCTGCCATTACCGCGGACGTTACACCACCTGTAGTATCCAATATACAGGTATCCACCGCGTCCAATGGCACTGCCACCATTACCTGGACAACAAATGAATTGTCTGACAGCCGCGTTGACTACGGTACCGATGGCGCAACATTAACAGTAACGTTTGTGATGCTAGCATACACAACTTCCCATACCGTTACGCTGACAGGATTGACCCCTCTGACTACTATATTTTTTCAGGGTAACTTCTAAAGATGTTTCCAATAACTCCATCACTGAACCCGTTGCACCTGCATTGCACCATTGCAATTCAATACACCTTCAAGTACCGTTTGTGCCACAGACAACCTCACAAGCTGAATTTGCTTTAGGTTCACCTGATGCCAATATTTCCATTGTTACAAATGTGAATGGTGAAGTGTCCCTTAAACAACTTATGGTGGAAGAACCATTTACCGCTACTACCTTGCCGTCCGGATGGAATTCGGGGCAATGGATTGCCGGTGGAACCGTGAATTTCACCGGTGGATTTGCAAATGTTGAAGGTTCCCGGTTATATTCAACAACTACCTTTCAACCAGGATCAAGCGTTGAATTTTCTGCACGGTTTACCCTTGGCGATCACCAAAATGTAGGATTTACCCTGAATAATAATTTCGATCCTTACTGGATTTCTGTTGGTCGTGGATCTGCAGGGTCATCAACTGAGCTATCTGTTCGTTCAAGCGACGGAGTTAACATTTCCCTGGGTACGGCCTTTTAAACGCATATCATACATACAGGATATCATGGGAAGCAACCGGTTTCTCCATTTATGTTGACGGAGTACTTAGCACAACGGTTACTAAAACAACCGCTGTTCCAATGATCTTTATTGTCAGCGATTATGTTGTTGATGCAAATGGCAGTGTCGCTCGATTTTTTCCGGAATATTACAGGAGGTTATTCCCCTCCGGAACCTTCACCTCAAGGGTATTTGCTGGGGCTCGAATCCTGGCTCAACCACGATAGGCTGGAATGCAACCGTGCCTGCGAACACCGGCCTGGCTCTCTCTGTAAGGTCAGGCAATTCCATCACCCCCGATGGATCATGGAGTGCTTTTAATGCTGTTACTAATAACCAGGAACTGACACTCACGGGAACCTATGTTCAATATCAGGCTTTATTAACTTCTTCGATTTTCGACGGCCAGTCCGGGGGGGCCTGAATGATATTACTTTTATTTGTGCAACGCCTCAACAACCGTCGCCACCGGTGATTACACAGAATCCTGTGGATATTGCCACTTGTGCAAACGGTGCTCCCATAACATTTTTCTTCCAGCGCAACCGGTACTCCGGTTCCCACTGTTCAGTGGCGAGTGAGCACTAACAATGGCGCTACATGGAACGATATTGCAGGTGCCACCAGCGCTACCTTACAGATATCGCCTACTGTCAGCGACAATGGAAATCAATACCAGGCTGTATGGACCAATACTTCAGCTTCACAAAACTCCAGTGCAGCAACTTTAACGGTTGCCGCCAGTCCTTCAGTCCCTACCGGCAGTTCAACGCAGATATTCTGTGGAGCGGCAACCGTAGCCAATTTATCAGCAACCGGAACGGGTATCAAATGGTATAGCACTGCTTCAGGCGGTACAGCTTTACAATCCACTGATGTATTGGTAAACGGCAATCATTATTATGCCAGCCAAACAATCGGCAGCTGCGAGAGTGTTGCAAGATTGGATGTTACTGTTTCGATAGCAGTCAATTCCGTTGTTACATTGGATGGTAGCGGCTCTTCCGGAACCATCACCAGTTACGCATGGACAAGGGTATCCGGGCCAAATGTCCCGTGATCACCAATCCGTCAAGTGTAACTACTACGGTGACAGGTTTAATTCAGGGCACCTATGTATTCCAGCTCTCATTAAATGGCGGAACCAGTACTTCACAGGTAACGGTCAATGTAAATGCGCCTGCTCTGCCCATCACCGCCAATGCCGGCAGTGACCGCGTCATAACCCTGCCGACCTCTTCTGTAAGCTTGAATGGTGGCGGGTCTACAGGATCTATTAGCGGTTACACCTGGACCAGGATATCCGGACCCAATACGCCGGTGATTACCAGTCCGTCCACTGTGTCCACCACCGTCACCGGTTTGGTACAGGGCGTCTATACGTTCCAGTTATCCGTGACGGATGGAAGCACTGTGGTAAATGATATTGTGCAGGTAACCGGTGAATGCAGCAATAACAGGCAGTTACAGCCCGGCCGTCTCTTCTACCAATACCCAAACTACAAGGAATGGTACTTCGGTCAATACCCTCACCGGGGTTCCCGCAGGTGCGCTCCTGGTATTAACCATCGCCAATGAAAACGATGCGGCCAGTCCTACGCCTACGGTGACCAGCAGTCCGGCCTTAACCTGGACCAAACGCGCCGATGCACAGGCAGCATCTTCAGGCAATGCAGAAATCTATACGGCCATCTACCCTGCAGGGGGAAGTATCAATGTTACCACGGTATGGAGCAACAATGCCATGTCCACAGTGGTATCCGTGATTACCAACTATGACCCTGTAAATTATATCGGGGCCAGTACCGTAGCCAATTCGCAAACAGTGCCCAGTGTGGCGGTCACCACCACATTGGCCAACAGTTTACTGATCGGGGTTACTTCAGACTGGAATGCGACAAATGGTACAACAAGGACATATCGTGACGGGGCAACTGAATCATTGTATGATTTTGCCACAGGTTCATATACGGCCTATCATTACCGTAAGCCCACCACTACCATCGGAACATATACCGAAGGATTGACGGCGCCAACCAACATGAGGGCCGGAACGGCCTTCCTGGAAATCAAAGGACCCGCTGTAGTTGTGGAGACCTTGGTTGCCTATGCAGGAAATAACCAGAGCATTTTTGCATCTACTCCGCCTTCGGTCCATCTACCCAGAGTTTTTGCGGAATAGCCGCCACCATTGCCAATCTAACGGCTACGGGTACCGGCACCATCAATTGGTATAGTTCACCTACAGGTGGCACACCATTGTCATCAACAGACGCGTTGGTGAATGGCAATCATTATTATGCAAGCCAGACTATTGGCGCATGTGAAAGCACCACCCGGTTAGATGTTACCGCATTTGTGACAGTAGATCCGGTAAGTGCTCCAACCGGAAGCACAACCCAGAGTCTTTGCGGTGCTGCAACTGTAGCTAATTTAACAGCAACCGGTACAGGAATCAAATGGTATAGTACTCCAACAGGAGGCATTGCATTACCATCTTCTGATCCGTTAATAAGTGGAAACCATTATTATGCCAGCCAGACGATCGGCGCATGTGAAAGTATCAGCCGACTGGATGTATTGTTTACTGCAACGGCAGGTCCTTCCGCTCCTACTGGCAGTTCTACCCAGATCTTCTGCGGAAATGCTACGGTGGCCAACCTGTCAGCAACCGGAACGGGTATCAAATGGTATAGCACTGCTTCAGGCGGTACAGCTTTAGCATCATCAGTTGCGCTGACAAATGGTACTCATTATTATGCCAGCCAGACGGTAGCGGGATGCGAAAGCGTGTCAAGATTGGATGTTACCGTTTCGATCGTAATCAATTCCGTAGTTACCCTGGATGGTAGCGGTTCAACCGGAACCGTCACCAGTTATGCATGGACGAGGATATCCGGACCTAACACGCCGGTGATTACCAGTCCGTCAAGTGTAACCACTACGGTGACAGGTTTAATACCGGGTACTTATGTATTCCAACTGTCATTAAATGGCGGCGCCAGTACTTCACAGGTAACGGTCAATGTAAATGCGCCTGCTTCACCCATCACCGCCAATGCCGGCAGTGACCGCGTCATAACCCTGCCAACCTCTTCTGTAAGCTTGAATGGTGGCGGGTCTACAGGAACGATTAGCGGTTACACCTGGACCAGGATATCCGGCCCCAATACGCCGGTGATTACCAGTCCGGCCTCTGTCTCCACCACCGTCACCGGTTTGGTACAGGGCGTGTATACGTTCCAGTTATCAGTGACGGACGGAAGCACTGTTGTAAATGATATCGTGCAGGTTACCGTGAATGCAGCGCCTACAGGCAGCTCCAGCCCGGTTCTCGCCTTTACCAATACACGGACAACAAGGAACGGCACTTCGGTCAATAACCTCACCGGGGTTCCCGCAGGTGCGCTCCTGGTATTAACCATCGCCAATGAAAACGATGCGGCCATTCCTACGCCCACGGTGACCAGCAGTCCGGCCTTAACCTGGACCAAACGCGCCGATGCACAGGCAGCATCTTCCGGCAATGCAGAAATCTATACGGCCATCTACCCTGCAGGAGGAAGTATCAACGTTACCACGGTATGGAGCAATAATGACATGTCCACAGTGGTATCCGTGATTACCAACTATGACCCTGTTAATTATATCGGGACCAGTAGTGTAGCCAACGCGCAGACCGTGCCCAGTGTAGCGGTACCAACCACACTTGGCCAACAGTTTACTGATCGGGGTTACTTCAGACTGGAATGCAAGAAATGGCGGTTCAAGGGTATATCGTGACGGGGCAACTGAATCCCTGTATGATTTTGCCGGCGGCGCTTATACGGCCTATCATTACCGTAAGGCCACCACCACGATCGGAACCTATACCGAAGGATTGACGGCACCAACCAGTATGAGAGCCGGAACAGCCTTCCTGGAAATCAAAGGACCTGTCGGTGCGGTAGTGCCACTGGCAGCGTATGCAGGAGACAATCAATCGTTGTCATGTCCCGGAATGCAGACATCTTTGAGCTATAACCGGAATGCTGATTTGCCGACTTTGGCGGATAAAACAAAATCATCCGGCATTGCATCTCTTGGCATCTACCCGAATCCAAATAACGGCGCCTTTAACATTGTGCTGAATAATGTTAAGAAAGGCAAGGTGTTGGTCAGGATCTTAGATACAAGAGGGGCGATCGTTCTGACTAAAGAATTGTATATCCGGCAGGTCAGTCGAAGACATCGATCGAACTCGGATCTGCTACCAAGGGTATCTATTACGTTCAGGTAATAAATCAGGATGGTGTATTAACAGGCAGAGTAATAAAGGAATAAAAATAACATTGTAAAAAGGGCTGCGGGGGATAATAACTTCGCAGCCCATTACAGGGGATAACAGCATCAACCAAGATATAATCCTGGAAAAAAATTCAAGGTCATCTAAGGCCGTCTCAAAATAATGTTGAGACGGCTTTTTGTTTTTAAAGAATTCGGGTGTAGATTTTCCTACACATTTGGTAGACGCAAAAATTATCCACAGTGGCATACGAAAGGTCTGTTGTTTGCATCATGTATCATAGCTTATTTTATTTTTTGAAACTGTGCGATTGAAGCGCTTATCTCTAAACCCAAGTATAGTAAGCCATGTGTAAGTTGTTGTTTCGTACCCTCTGCATTTGTGTGGTGTTGTTCTCCATAAACCCTTTCCTTTTTGCCCAAAACCCCATTGTCACAGAAAATGCACTTCCCGGAAATCCGGCATCAGAATGGGATATTTCCGGCGCGGGCGACCTGTCCATCCAGGGCTTTGCCACGGCCATGGGTGTCAATAAAGGCAATACCATCAATTTTAAAGTAACGGCACCAGCAGATGTTCCTTACACCATCAACATATACCGAATTGGTTACTACCAGGGGAACGGCGCCAGGTTGATCATCAACCTTGGAACATTTACCGGTATCAGCCAGCCCCCCTGTATTTATGATAACACAACAGGATTAGTCGATTGTGGCAACTGGACGGCCCAGGCTGTATGGAATGTACCTTCCACAGCGGTTTCGGGATGTATATTGCCAGGCTTACCCGAACTGACAATGGCGGGTCAAGCCATATTGTATTTGTAGTAAGAGACGATGCAGCAAATGCCCCAATCCTGTTTAAAACATCCGATGCAACATGGCAGGCTTACAACGACTACGGGGGCAACAATCTTTATGCTGGCACCGTCCCGGGTTTTCCTTCAGGACATGCTACAAAAGTGAGTTACAACAGACCGATGTATAACCGTAAGGGTGTTATTCCTAATAATGTACCCGGTCTCACCGGCCCGTTCAACGCGGAGTATCCAATGATAAGATGGCTCGAAAGAAACGGGTACGACATGAGTTATACCACTTGCGTAGACATAGCTGCCGACCCGAAAGGTATAACAACCGATGGAACCGCTGGCACAAGCTATGCCCATAAAATTGTTTTGTCAGTAGCACACGATGAATATGTGTCAAAGGAGGAACGGATTGAAATTCGAATCAGCAAGAAATGCCGGTGTTCACCTGGCTTTTTTCAGCGGCAATGAAGTATACTGGAAGACCAGGTGGGAAAATAGCATTGATGGCAATTCAACGGCATATAGGACCCTGGTATGTTATAAAGAAGGCATTACAGGGGAAAGAACCTGTGGTTTCAAATGTGATCCGCTGCCCAATGTCTGGACAGGTTTATGGAGAAGCGGTTGTGAATATCCCGGCACAGATGCCTGCAGCCCTGAAAATGCATTATCGGGCCAGATCAGTTGGGAAGGTGTTACTACTGCCATTACGGTTCCTTCTCAGTATAAGAAATACAGGCTCTGGAAAAATACTTCTATTGCAGCATTGGCAGACGGACAGTCGGTCACTTTTCCCAATGGCACACTTGGACATGAATGGGATGCGGAAAGGGCTGATTTCCGGTCGTTTTATCCCAGGCATCGAATTACGCTTTCCAATACCAATGTTTCCGGTGCCATCCACAAACTTTCGTTATATAAATACAGCAGTGGTGCACTGGTCTTCGGTGCAGGAACAGTACAATGGTCCTGGGGACTGGATGAAAAGCACGACAGGGGCAGCCTCCCGGCAAATGCCGACATGCAGCAGGCCACCGTTAACCTGCTCAGCGATATGGGTGTCTTGCCAGGATCGAAGCAGTCGAACTTAATCATGCCCACTCCTTCTGGTGATGTTACACCTCCGTCGGTCGTAATTACAAGTCCGACAGCTGGTACAAACGTTCCCGCAAATTCAGTGATTACCATTTCAGGTACGGCCTCAGATAATGGCGGAGAAGTAGGTGGAGTGGAGCTTTCATTTGATAATGGCCAAACCTGGATCGCCTGCAGATGGTGCGGTTAACTGGTCATATATTTATACCACGCCTTCCACCGGAACGGTGACCATCAAGGCCAGGGCATTTGATGATTCCTGGAACACCGGTGCTGACGCCACAACGTCAATAAATATCACCACTTCCGGAACCAACCCTGCCTGTCCATGCAATTCACTTTTTGGCAGCACTGCGCCTGCAAATACTACCGCTTTCAGCGACGGATCACCGTTGGTGCTGGGTATGCGTTTCAGGGTTGATCAACAGGGAAGCGTGGTAGGTGTGCGTTTTTATAAGACCACCAATAATACCGGTGTGCATACCGGCATGCTATATTCTAATACCGGCGTGCTTCTATCGCAGGTAAGCTTTACCAATGAGACATCGTCTGGCTGGCAGGAAGCAAATTTCTCCACCCCAGTAAGTATCCAGCCAGGCGTCACCTATGTTATCGCTTATCATAGCGGAAGCGGATTTTACAGTGCAACAAATTCCGATTTTACTGCAGCAAAGATCAACGCACCGATCACCGGACTGGCGAATGGAACTGACGGACCAAACGGCGTTTACAGGTATTCCAGTACACCGGCCTTCCCTTCATCGGGAAATGCGTCCACCAATTACTGGGTAGACCTGTTATTTAAACCCGCTGCACCATCTGATCAAACACCACCCGTCATTTCCAGTATTGATGCTGCGCCAAATGCCAATGGAACCGCAACGATCACCTGGTCTACCAATGAGCTTTCAGATAGCAGGGTGGATTATGGAACTTCACCATCTGCACTGACCCTGAATACTGTCGATGCTACTGCTAACGAATGCTCATTCGGTCACCCTTAGCGGGTTAACAGCAGGCACTGTATATTATTATCGCGTAAGCTCTAAAGATACTGCCGGCAACAATACCACGTCTCCGTCAACAGCTTCTTCTCCAATGCAATTCACGATGCCCGGCCCAACTTCACAGGTCTGTGCCGCAGATAACCTGGTGAGTGAATTTTCACAGGGAAGCACCGGCACCAATACATCCGTTGTAAATACAGTAAATGGTGAAGTGTCGCTGAAAACTTCTTTCACTGAGGAACAATTCACCGGTTCTTCGGCTCCGTCGGGATGGACGTCAGCCAACTGGAGCACAAATGGGACATCAACTTTTGCCGGCGGAATCGCCACCATGAACGGAGCAAAATTATTTACCACCGCAACTTTCCAGCAGGGAGCAAACATTGAATTCTCTGCGCGTTTCTCGCTGGGTAATTTTCAGAATATCGGACTTGCATTAAACGGAAATTTTGATGCTTACTGGATCGCCATAGGAAGAGCTAATGCGGGCACACTTACTGATCTGTATGTAAGGACAAGTGATGGCGTGCAGATATCGCTGGGCACTGGCTTGCTTGATGCGTATCATACCTACAGGATTAACTGGACATCGACGGCATTCCAGGTGTATGTGGATGGCAACCTGGCACAGACGATCAATAAAGTATTGTCGACACCATTGATTTTTATTGCCAGCGATTTTACTGTTGATGGTGCGTCCCTGTCCCTGGATTATTTCCGGAATATCAATGGCGGATATCCCTCCTCCGGAATTTTTACTTCACGAATATTTTCACTGGGATCAAATCCGTCTTCTGCAACCGTTAGCTGGAATGCTACACTGCCTGCTGGTACGGGATTATCAATAGCGGTCAGATCAGGAACATCATCCATACCTGACGGAAGCTGGACCGCATTTACCCCGGTAAATAATAACCAGTCCGTAAGCATCTCAGGACCCAATCTTCAATACCAGGCCACCCTCAGCACATCCGCTTCAACCAGTACACCATTATTGAACGATATACAATTTGTATGTTCGGGAACAGCACAGGCAGATCCGCCTGTAGTGACGCAACAACCTTCCGGCAGTATTGCCTGTGAAGGCAGCACGGTATCATTTACCTCAGCTGCAACAGGAACACCTGCGCCAACTGTTCAATGGCAGGTGAGTCCTGATGGAACCAGCTGGACAAATATCAGCGGTGCAACAAATGCCACGTTAAGTTTTGCGACTGCATCGGCAGACAATGGAAAAAGTTATCGTGCGGGCTGGACAAACACCGGCGGAACCACCTATTCCAACTTGGCGACGTTAACCGTAAATCCGCTTCCCAACGGAAGTTTAACCAGCGGTTCGGCCTGCTATGGACAAAAGGCCACACTAACGTTCACGGCTAGTGGAGGAACCGGTCCCTATACGCTCATAATAAATGGCGAGACCTTCAACAATGTTCAGTCGGGCATAGGTTTCACTACCAATACAACAGCGTCACAGGCTTCAGATTTCACATTATGGGATAATACGGTGATTCCAAAGGACCCTGCATTCACTGACAAGAAAAATGCCATGGAACTGGGAACAAAATTCCGGACCACAGTTCCCGGAACAATCACAGCGCTGAGGTTTTACAAGGGCAGCCGGACTGATAATGGCATTTATAAACTAAGGTTGTATCATCATGCATCGAGGGCTTTACTCGCTGAAGTCAGTTACCAGAATAATAACTTTGCCGGCTTTGTTACGGTTCCTCTTCCTTCACCCGTGACCATTTCAGCAGGAGAATTGTATGTGGTTTCTTATTTCAGTCCGAATCGTGTGTATGCAAGAACCAATAATATTTTTGCGACTGATCTTGTCAGGGGTCCATTGATTGGCGTGGGCACTTCAACCACCTATGGTCCAAACGGTGTTTATGCTGATGGCGGCGGATTCCCCACCCAAAGTGGTGCAGGCAAGGGATATTATGCCGATGTAGTCTTCAGGCAAAATTCAACCTCATCTTTGTCGTTCAACCTCACCCGGATCACTGATGCCAAAGGTTGCCAGCAAAATGTTAACCAGGTATTTACTATTACCCCCACTACTTGCGCTCCTGCTGCAACAGGAAAGACTTTTACGGATATGCGTACCGATAATTCTTTGCAAACAACAGAGGTTGAAGGATTTACATTATCACAAAATCATCCGAATCCTTTTAACCAGTCTACTGTTATCAGTTATACCGTGCCTAAACAAGTACACGTAACCATCAGTATTTATGATCTCCAGGGAAGAATCATAAAAGTTATGGACCAGGGATATCGTGTTCCGGGTCGATATACCGTCACCCTGGACTCCCGAAACTTGCATAGCGGGGTATATTTATACAGGCTGCAGGCAGGTGAATTTTCGGCCATTAAAAAGATGATAATCGAATAGGCTTCGCCGAAACTGTAAAAAGGATCAGCTTAATGGCTGGTTCTTTTTTACAGGAATATGTGTAATCGTATTTTTCCCAGGTAAAAACCTAAAATAACCTGCAGAAAAATCAATATTTTTACTTCCTGCAACACATCCAAATATCTGATCAAATGCTTCTTGCAGGCCATTTCCCCCCGCTTAAGTATTCTATATCCTTTTGTGAACCACAGGAAACATTCCTTGCCTATTTGTTAACTGCTCATCCAACGGATTATGTTTAGATACTTCCGTAGCCTGTTGATTATAGCGCTAACTCTTGCATTACATACAATGGCGTATTCACAAAATGCCATTGCAACGGAGAATGCACTGCCGGGAAATCCCTCTTCAGAATGGGACATAACCCTGGCAGGGGATCTTACTATACAGGGATTCGCCACGGCAATCAGCGTTAATAAAGGCTCTCCGGTCAGCTTTAAAATCACCACGGCGGCCGGCATTGGTTTCGGAATAAAAATTTACCGGCTTGGTTATTACAACGGGAATGGTGCAAGGATGGTGGCAGACCTGGGAAACGGATTCACCGGCATCAGCCAGGCACCCTGTGTCACAAATACTACTACGGGCCTGGTGGATTGCGGTAACTGGACTGCACAGGCAACATGGAATGTTCCATCTACAGCTGTGTCGGGAGTGTACATAGCAAAAGTAAAAAGAAATGATACCGGCGGTGCCAGCCATATCATCTTTATCGTAAGGGACGATGCCGCCAATTCTCCGGTATTGTTTAAAACTTCCGATGCCACATGGCAGGCTTACAATGATTATGGCGGTAATAACTTTTATGGTGGCACTGTAGCCGCATATCAACAGGGTCATGCCACAAAAGTGAGCTACAACCGTCCCTTTTACAATCGCAAGGGTGTATATCCCAATTCTGCCATTACGGGTCTTACAGGACTTTTCAATGCTGAGTACGCGATGATCAGGTGGCTGGAAAGAAATGGCTACGATATGAGCTATACCACCTGTGTGGATATGGCAAGAGATCCTTCCCTGATCACGCCATCGAACCATAAAATATTATTATCTGTAGGCCACGATGAATATTGGTCGGCCGAAGAAAGAAGAAAATATGAGTCAGCTGCCAATGCAGGCGTATCGCTCGCTTTTTTTAGTGGCAATGAGGTATACTGGAAAACGCGATGGGAAAATAGCATTGATGGCACAGCCACCCCGTATAGAACGCTGGTATGCTATAAAGAAGGCGACGGCGAAAGGGGTTGCGGGTTTAAATGTGATCCTTTACCGGGCGTATGGACCGGCACATGGAGACAAGGCTGCGACTTCCCCGGTAATGATGGATGTAAACCTGAAAACGCATTGACCGGCCATATCAGCTGGTCAGGCACCTGGGCAGGCATCACCGTTCCTTCGGAGTATCGTAAATTCAGGCTGTGGAAAAATACCGGTGTTGCTTCACTTGCAGCCGGACAATCAGTAACCTTTCCCGATGAAACACTCGGACATGAATGGGATCCTGAATCATCTGCCTATGCCTCCTTCTATCCCAAAAGAAGGATTACGCTGAGCAATACCCTTGTCGCCGGACAGGTCCATAAACTGTCGCTGTACAAAAACGCCAGCGGTGCATTGATTTTTGGTGCAGGGACAGTTCAGTGGTCATGGGGGCTGGACTCGAAACATGACCGGGGAAACCGCCCGCCCAGTCGCGACATGCAACAGGCTACAGTTAACCTTTTCGGAGACATGGGCGTACTTCCGGCTACCCCGCAAACCGGACTCGTGTTACCCGTCATGTCTACCGATATCAATCCTCCAACTGCCACAATAAGTACACCTGTTGCCGGAACAACCATGGTGGTCAACAACGTTATCACCATCACCGGAACAGCCTTGGATGCAGAAGGTGCGGTAGGCGGCGTGGAGATTTCCTTTGATGGCGGAAGCACCTGGCATGCCGCTACCGGAATGGAAAACTGGACCTATACCTGGACACCGGTTGCGCCGGGAGCTTTTATAATAAAAGCCAGGGCTTTTGATGATTCATGGAATGTTACCACCACACCTGCTGAATTTCAGGTACCCGTAACCGTTATGCCGTTACCTTCTTCCGGCATTTGTGCCACCACGGATACGCTTTTAGAATTTACTGCCGGAAACACGGGTAATGCCACTAGCGCTGTCCTGGATGGCAATGGCGCGTTAATTCTTGAAGCCTGCGGATCAACAGGAATTTGAAGGTAGCTCTACCCCGCCGGGATTTACCGGAAGGGCCTGGTCGGGTACCAATTTCCCAACATTCGCTGCGGGTAAACTGAAGCTTGACGGTGGCCGGCTGTATTCCACCGTAAAATATCCGACCGGAACATCCATCGAATTTTCCGCCAAATTCTCCGACGATGCATTTGAAAATATCGGCTTTTCCGCCGACGGTGATTTTAATGGTCCTTGGGCGGTGATTGGCAGGGACCAGGTCAGTTCAAAAGGATACCTCTACGCAAGATCCAGCAATGGTGGCCGGGAAGTGCTGGGTACAGCCCTCACCGGTCAGTACCATCGATTCAAAATAAAACTGAACAGCACAACAGTAGAGTTTTTTGTGGACGGCTTATTACAGGCAACCATTACACAGACTACCCCCGGCGGAGTGATCCAAATCAGCGATTTTAATGCCAACGCATTGGAATTATCCGTCGACTGGGTGCGTATACTGCCTTATACACTGAACGGCAATTATGTCTCCGGCGTTTATGATGCCGGATCCTCCACGAGCTGGAGAAATATTTTCTGGAATTACATACAGCCACAAAACACAACTGTCGCTTTATCCGTACGAACAGGAAATACTCCGGTGCCGGATGGTACATGGTCTGATTTCCTGAACATACCAAACGGCGGAACAATAGATATCATCAGTCGGTACATCCAATACAATGTGTCGATGGTTTCATCAGATAAAGACGCCACTGCTGTGTTACAAAAGATTTTGGTTACCTGTAATTATGCTTTTGCCACGCCGGTTGATAATCTCACCGGCACCGTGACAGATAATGATGTAAGACTGGCATGGTCAACTGAAGTTGAATACAACAACAAGGGATTTGAAATACAAAGGAGCCTGAATGGCACAGACTGGATCACCATTGGATTCATTGACGGAGCCGGAAATTCATCTACACATGTCGATTATCAATATCTCGATAAAGGATTGCCGACGGGAGTTTATTATTACAGGCTGAAGCAGGTTGACATTGATAATAAATTCCGGTACTCTAATATGGTTTCTGTCACTATCGCCAGTCCAAAAGGATTTAGCCTGGAACAAAATTACCCGAATCCGTTCACGAATCAAACAACCATCGCCTATTCCATTCCCCGTGCCACCAAAGTGCGTTTGTCGATCTACGATGTACAGGGAAGACTAATGCAAACCATCGACGAAGGAATGAAGACACCGGGCAGATATGTTGTTGATGTACATACGGATAACCTGGGAAAAGGAATTTATTATTACAGGATGGATGCGGAGAATTTTTCAACAGCCAGAAAAATGTTTTTAAGATAACCAGATAAAAATATTTACCCACATTACATCCGGTAACTTACTGATAATGTAATTATTGCGGATACCTTTTCTGAACTTGCAGAATAAGCGTGAAAAAAAACAATGATCACTAAAAATGCTCAGTTTTTTTTTATACTTTTACGGCTCGCTTTTGCTTGTGATTAGTTCTGAATCACTTGGCACATTAGCTGCCACAATATCCCGACACTTGATCTTCGATATCCCCTTGTAAGCCGAAAGGATGACTTTCATCCCAGCTTATTTCTTAACCTTTATGTGAACTGGCCTTATGTTGAAGCTTACCCGTTACCCTTTGATAACAGCATTGATATGCTTTATCCACTTCGTTTCTTATTCCCAAAACAGTATTGTTACTGAAAACGCCCTTCCGGGCAACCCCGCGTCGCAGTGGGATATTTCCGGCATTGGCGATCCTGATCTACAAGGCTTTGCCACTGATATCAGCGTTAACAAAGGCAGCGATATTGGTTTTAAGATCAGGGGTAATACAGTGAGTTCCTGCAATATTAAAATCTATCGGCTAGGCTATTACCAGGGTAATGGCGCAAGGGAAATTGCCGACCTGGGAACAGTATCCATTTCTGCACAGCCTGAATGCATCAGCAATACATCAACCGGCCTGATCGATTGTGGCAACTGGTCACAAACATCCAGCTGGTCGGTTCCTTCAACAGCCGTATCAGGGATTTACATCGCAAAGATTTCCAGGATCGGCGATCCGCAAAACCGTGCAAGTCATATTGTGTTTATCGTTCGGGATGATGCAGCTACGGTTGACCTGTTGTTCAAAACATCCGATGCCACATGGCAGGCTTACAATACGTATGGAGGAAATGACTTCTACCAGGGTACCGTTCCCGGATATCCCGGCGGAAGAGCAGTAAAGATCAGTTACAACCGTCCATTTTACACAAGAGCCGGAGGTGAAGACTGGTTGTTTCGGTCCGAATACCCGATGATCCGGTGGCTGGAAAGAAACGGATATTCCCTGAAATATACCACTGACCTGGATATGGAAAGGACGCCGCTTGACCTTTCGAAATTTTCAGTATTTCTTTCCGTGGGTCATGACGAATACTGGTCAGCCAATGAGAGAAACAGTGTAGAAAATGCACGGGACAACGGAAAACATTTGGCCTTTTTCAGTGGCAACGAAGTCTACTGGAAAACAAGGTGGGAAAACAGTGTAGACGGATCAAATACACCGCAGAGAACACTGGTTTGCTATAAGGAAGGAACACTAGGTGAAAATGCATGTAACGGAAAATGTGATCCGACTTCTACCTGGACCGGTCTGTGGAGAAATGGAAATCCTGCGCAATACCCGGGAAGTGACGGCTACAAACCGGAAAATTCATTGACGGGCACCATTAGCTGGAGAGACAGTACAGGGTCCATTAAAGTGCCCAGTACATTTAAGACTAATCGTTTCTGGCGCAATTCCCCGATATCAACTATTGCTGATGGTTCCACAGCGATTCTTCCCCTGGGCACATTAGGTTATGAATGGAGTTGGGAGAACCCTGCCTACCAGCAATACTATCCCAATAAAAGAATACTATTATCGTCCACCAGCTTTAACGGTAAATACCATAAGCTATCATTATACCGTCATAGCAGCGGCGCCCTGGTATTTGGTGCAGGAACCGTACAATGGTCCTGGGGATTAAGCAGTACGCATGACGGCGGCAATATGGCTGCGAGCCTGAGCATGCAGCAGGCCACCGTTAACCTGTTGGCAGATATGAATGCACAGCCTGCCACACTGCAGGTTGACCTTACACCCGCCACAGCATCTTCTGATGTTACTGCACCAGCGCTGACAGTAACTGGTCCGGCTGAAAACGCCACCGTTACAAATCACTTATCCGTAACCGTTAGTGGTACGGCTTCCGATATAGACGGCATAGTGGCAGGTGTGGAATATTCACTTGATGGCGGAACCACCTGGCAGGTCGCTGAAGGAACAACCAACTGGAACTTCACTTTTATCCCTTCATCCGCCGGTACACTCAGTGTGCGCATCAGGGGATTCGATGATTCAGGCAATTCACCGGCGCCCGGCGCTGAAACTATACTTAACCTTAATGTAACTGATGGTGCCATCACCGGACCTTATTCGCTATTTCCCGCTACCAATCCTGGTGGCTCTACCAGCCGTGACCAGATCAATGGCGCCATACTCGGAATGAAATTCCGAAGCTCGGTAAATGGCTATATTACGGGTGTACGTTTTTATAAGGCTTCCAATGACGTGGGATCGCACCAGGGATTGCTCTTTACTGCCGGCGGCACTTTACTGGCACAGGCCGCATTCACTGCAGAAACGGCATCGGGATGGCAGGAAGTGACCTTCAGCACACCGGTTGCCATCACCGCCAATACCAGCTATGTGGTAGCTTACCTGAGCAGCAAAGGTTATTACTCTTATGTGGAAGGATATTTCCTGACCAGCCATTATAACGGACCCATCACTGCGATGGCAGACGGAACAGATGGCAAGAACGGACTGATCTTTTATGAAAATGTTCCGGTACTTCCAACCAACAGTTATAATTCGTCTTCATACCTGGTAGACCTGGTGTTTAACGCCACTGTACCGGCCGATGTTACACCACCGACAGTCGTTTCCAATACGCCAGTAACCAATGCGGTGGAAGCACCGTTAGGGTCAAATATCATCATCACTTTTAATGAAGAATTATTACCTGCTTCGGTAAACAGCCTTAGTGCAGAATTTAAAAATGGTGGCGTAAGTGTACCTGCCGTGGTCAGTTATCGGGCAGGACAAAGAAAGCTGGTGATTACGCCATCTGCGGCACTATCCAACAGCACCACCTATACCGTTATCATTCACGGCGGCACAGCCACGGATGTAATAAAGGACCAGGCAGGAAATGCGCTGGCAGCTGATTACAGCTTCAGCTTTACCAGCAAATCACCCGCCCCTGCCATTCCATTGGATGGACAGGGAGGGCCGATACTGGTCATAAATGACCCTTCAAATCCATTCAGCATTTACCCTGTCGAAATACTGAGGGCAGAAGGCTGGAATAGCTTCAAATCGCTTCCATTGTCGGGTGTGGATGCTACCGTGTTGTCGAATTATGATGTGGTGATCCTTGGAAACATTCCCGTTTCGGCGGCAGATGCTTCCATGCTAACCGGTTTTGTCAATAATGGAGGCACCCTGATTACGATGAGGCCCGATGCTGATCTATATTCTTTGCTGGGTATCTCTGCTGCCGGCGGATCATTGTCCGATAAATACCTCCTTTTCAATGCCGCCACTACCGCAGGTGCAGGCCTGGTGGGTGAAACGATCCAGTTTCATGGTACCGCCGACCAATATGCCCTCAATGCAGGTACCGTTTCACTGGCCACATTATACAGCAGCGCTACACAATCGACCCCGTATCCCGCAGTCACACTCAGGGATGTAGGTGCTAATGGCGGACAGGCCATCGCCTTTGCCTATGACCTCGCCAAATCAGTGGTTCTTACCCGTCAGGGCAATCCCGCTTGGGCCGGACAGGAAAGAGACGGCGTGAGGGTAGTGCGTTCCAACGACCTGTTCTTTGGAAGCAGTGCTACCGATCCGCAGGCCGACTGGATTGATCTTGATAAGGTTGCTATACCACAGGCAGATGAACAAATGAGATTACTGACTAAAATTATCTTGCAGGGCAACTACGATAAAAAACCACTGCCAAGATTCTGGTTTCTGCCCAGCGGTAAGAAAGCTGCCATTGTCATGACAGGTGACGACCATGGCTTCAACCGCACGTCAGACATCTTCAATAAATTCAAAACTGATGGGCCTAATTCTGCACAGGATGTGGCCGACTGGAAAGCAGTAAGGGGCACTTCCTACATTTATCCCGCCACTCCGATCACTGATGCTGAAATAGCACAGTTCCAGAATGACGGATTCGAAATTGGGCTACACCTAAATACTGCATGTGATAACTGGACCCCTGCCAGCTGGAAACAAAACTGGAAGGACCAGTGGAACCAGATGAAAGATTTCTATCCCAGCATAAATAATGCACAGACCCTCAGAACGCACTGTATTGCATGGAGCGACTGGGTCAACCAGGCTAAACAGGAGGCAGAACTAGGTGTGAGGCTGGATGTAAACTATTACTATTATCCCGGAAGCTGGGTACAAGGACGATCGGGCATGTTCACGGGTTCAGGCATGCCGATGCGTTTTGCTGACATCGATGGAACGATGGTGGATGTCTACCAGGTAGCGACACAGCTAACTGACGAATCGGGACAGGCTTATCCAAAAACAATTGATGACCTGCTCAATAAGGCCGTTGGCAAGGAAGGATACTATGGTGTGTTCTGTGCCAATATGCATACGGATATCTTTCCGGCCCTGGCTTCTGACCTCATCGTCAGCGGCGCACTTGCGAGAAATATTCCTGTGGTTTCAGCAAAACAGATGCTGGACTGGGTAGATGGAAGGAATAATTCTTATTTCTCCAATTACTCATGGGCTGGTAATGTCCTGAATTTTACTGTCACTGCAGACGCAAGGGCGCTCAACTTAAAAAGCATGCTGCCTACAGCAGTTAATAATTTAAGACTGGTCAGCGTGAAAAGAAATAGTGTATTGCTCACCACAACAACGGAATTGATCAAGGGTGTGGAATATGCATTCTTTGACGCACCATCCGGCGCATATGAAGCAGTATATTCCCTGGATGTAACGCCTCCGGTAATCACTAACGTCAATGTAACAACGAATGCTTCAGGTACGGCAGTGATTACCTGGACAACAGATGAAAATGCAGACAGCAGGGTTGACTTCGGAACGACGCAAAGTTCGTTAAACCAGAATAGTTCCGATATCAATATCACCACAACGCACAGCATTACACTGAATAATCTCGTGCCGGGATATACTTATTACTTCAGGGTTAGCTCTGCTGATCCTGCTGCCAATAGTTCAACAATGCCCGCTCCTCCTGCAGATCCGCTGTCATTCGTGATGCCATTATCGGTTTGCGCATCAAGTGATAATGAAAATGATTTTAACCAGGGTTCAACCGATGCAAATACAAGCATTACCCTTGATGGAAATGGTGCAGTAATTCTTTACCCGGCGGTGAACCAGGACTTTACTGCTCCTTCCACCCCTGCCGGTTGGTTGCAGGCAAGTTATTTCGGAACCTATGCACCTCAGTACCTTGGCGGAATTGCCATATTCAATGGCTGCCATATTTATAGCTCAACAAGTTATACTCCGGGAAATTCAATCGAGTTTAACGCCAAATTCACTGAAGGCCTGTTCCAGAATATCGGGTATTCACTAGACGGTGACTTCAATGCACCCTGGGTAGTTATAGGACGCGGCGCCGGGGCAGCTCCCGGAACCGTATATGTAAGAATCAATGATGGTACCACCATTCCTCTCGGTACTTCCCTTACCGGGAATTATCACCGATACAAGATAAAATGGAACCCAACCAATTTTGAATTTTACGTAGATGGCGTACTGATTACAACGGTAACCAAAACTATGACTACCGCTGTGATCCAGTTGAGTGATTATAACGTAGACGGACTTGATCTTTCAGTCGACTGGATCAGGGTATCTCCATACGCAAGTTCAGGAACCTACACGTCAAAAGTATTTGACGCCGGTAGCTATACGAACTGGAGCCAGGTTAACTGGACCGCAATACAACCTTCGGGTACGTCGCTCGACATACAGGTGCGGACAGGTAATACTCCGGTTCCCGATGGTACATGGTCTGCTTTCAGCAGTATAATTAATGGCGGTTCTGTTGGGAACTACACCAGGTATCTCCAGTACCGGGCCAATATTGCCAGTACAGATAATTCAAATACCGTGGTGCTTCAGGATTTCAGTATCAATTGCAATTTTGCATTCCCTGTTACACTGCTCAACTTTAAAGGAAGGACATTCAACAAGGATGTGAATCTTGAATGGTCAACCGCCAGTGAATCAAATAACAAGGGTTTTGATATCCAGAGAAGCATTAATGGAATGGACTGGAATACCATTGGATTTGTTCCCGGTGTGGGGACTTCTTCAACACTTCAGCAATACCATTATGAAGACAAAGGACTAACCGCCGCCAAATACTATTATCGCCTGAAGCAAATAGATTTCGATGGTAAATTCAGTTATTCGAATGTGATCTCTTTTAACCTCACGGAAAAAACAGGATACATGCTCGATCAGAATTATCCCAATCCGTTCAGCGGCCGCACAACGATCAGTTATTCGGTTCCCAAAGCAACAAAAGTGAGACTGACCATATATGATCTACAGGGAAGGATCGTGAAACTGATTGATGAAGGTGTGAAACCTGCGGGAAAACATACCACTGAAATTATGCTGGGAAATATCGGACGAGGAATATACTATTACAAGATGGAGGCTGATGAATTCAGCTCCACCAGGAAAATGATCGTACAGTGATGATTAACCAAAACAGAAGCCCCGTTAACCCGGGGCTTTTTTATTGGCCGTTGCGGGCCTTCCTACCACAGAAGTCCGGTTAACTCAGCATTTCATTACCCATTACGGACCTTCCAGGATTAATGTCGGCTTTCATCATATGCATGTTAACATCAAACTTACGGTGTTGGGTAAACGATACTATGCTTTATTCCCACCATTACATTCAAGTCCCGCATAAAAAAAAGCCATCCCGAAGTATCGGAATGGCTTTGGATATTTTATTAACCCTTCGGCTAGTTATCAAACTTAAGGTCAAGTCCAAGTCCTCTTAATTCATGCACAAGTACATTGAATGATTCGGGTATACCTGCACGTGGAATGTTATCACCTTTAACGATCGCTTCGTATGTTTTGGCACGACCGATGATATCATCCGATTTAAGGGTAAGCAGTTCCTGGAGGATGTTGGATGCACCATAAGCTTCAAGTGCCCATACTTCCATCTCACCAAAACGCTGACCACCGAACTGTGCTTTACCACCCAGCGGCTGCTGTGTAATGAGACTGTATGGTCCGATAGAACGTGCGTGCATCTTATCATCAACCATGTGGTGCAGTTTCATCATGTAGATGATACCCACGGTTGCTTTCTGGTGGAAGCGCTCGCCTGTTTCACCATCATACAGGTAGGTGTGACCAAAGTTGGCAAGCCTGCCTTGTTGATCAGTTCCTGGATCTCTTCAGTGTGTTGCACCGTCAAAGATCGGTGTGCTGAAACTTAATACCCAGTTTTTCACCAGCCCATCCAAGTACGGTTTCATAGATCTGTCCGAGGTTCATACGACTTGGTACACCCAATGGGTTCAGTACGATATCAACCGGTGTTCCGTCTTCAAGGAATGGCATGTCTTCCGCACGAACGATCTTGGCAACAATACCTTTGTTACCGTGACGACCCGCCATCTTATCACCCACTTTCAGCTTACGTTTCACAGCGAGATAAACTTTCGCGAGTTTCAATACACCTGCAGGTAATTCATCACCAATGGAGATATTGAATTTCTCGCGCTTGTAACGGCCGAGTTCTTCGTTGTACTTGATATTGTAGTTGTGCAGCAGGGTATTGATCTGGTCATCGATCTTGGCATCACCTGTCCAGCCCAGTGGATTCACGTTCTGGTAATCGATACCAGAAAGATTTTTCGCACTGAACTTGGCACCTTTACCGATCAGCATCTCACCGAAGTTATTGGTAACACCTGCAGATGGTTTGTCCTTCACCAGGGTCAGCAGTTTGTCGATCAGTACTTCCAGCAGTTCCTTTTCATTCTTGCTCGTGGATCTTCTCCAGTTTTTCAACTGCATGCTTTCTCACGAACTTTTGCATTCTTATCTTTCTTTGCACGCTGGAAAAGTTTCTTACCGATAACCACACCTTCTGTTCCGCTTGGTGCTTTCAGTGAAGCATCTTTTGCATCACCGGCTTTATCACCGAAGATGGCACGCAGACAGTTTCTCTTCCGGTGTAGGATCGCTTTCACCTTTAGGAGTGATCTTACCGATCAGGATATCACCTTCTTTAACCTGTGCACCAATACGGATGATACCATTCTCGTCGAGGTCTTTGGTGGCTTCTTCTGAAACGTTTGGAATATCCGGAGTCAGTTCTTCTTCACCCAGTTTGGTATCACGAACTTCCAGTTCAAATTCAGAAATATGAATTGAAGTGAACAGATCTTCGCGAACCACTTTTTCACTGATCACGATGGCATCCTCGAAGTTGTAACCTTTCCATGGCATGAAGGCCACTTTCAGGTTACGACCCAAGTGCCAGTTCACCATTCTTTACTGCATAACCTTCTGTAAGGAAATCACCTTCTTTCACACGCTGTCCTTTCTTAACGGCAGGCTGCAGGTTGATACAGGTTTCCTGGTTGGTCTTGATGAACTTGGTAAGTTTGTAAATGATCAGGTCATCTTCAAAGCTTACCAGTTTCTGCTGCTTCATCACGCTCATAACGAACATGAATTTCATTGGCATCCACAAATTCAACCACACCTTCTCCATCTGCATGGATCTGGATACGTGCATCACGGGCTGCTTTACCTTCCAGACCTGTACCCACGATCGGAGCATCAGGACGGATCAGTGGAACGGCCTGGCGTTGCATGTTTGATCCCATCAGCGCACGGTTGGCATCATCATGCTCAAGGAACGGAATCAGGGAAGCACTCAGACCAACGATCTGGTTGGGAGCAACGTCCATGAATTCAACTTCACCCGGATCAAGGATCGGGAAGTCACCTGTTTGACGTGCTTTGATTTTATCTTCAGCAAATTCATCCTTTATCAGTCAAGCGGAATATTTGCCTGTGCAATCTTGGCGGTATCTTCTTCCTCAGCACTCAGGTAAGTAAGTTTTTTCATGTCAACCTTTCCATTGTCCACTTTACGATAAGGCGTTTCAATGAAACCCATCTCATTGATCTTTGCGTGTACGCAAAGCGTGGAGATCAGACCAATGTTTGGTCCTTCCGGAGTTTCAATGGTACAAAGACGACCATAGTGTGAATAGTGTACGTCACGAACCTCGAAGCCTGCACGCTCACGACTCAGACCACCGGGTCCGAGTGCGGAGATACGACGCTTGTGCGTGATCTCACTTAAAGGGATTGGTCTGGTCAAGGAACTGTGATCAGCTGTGATGTTCCGAAGAAGGAATTGATCACAGAAGAAAGTGTTCTTGCATTGATCAGATCAACCGGTGTGAACACCTCGTTGTCCCGAACGTTCATTCGTTCACGGATGGTACGTGCCATACGGGCAAGACCAACACCGAACTGAGCATACAGTTGCTCTCCTACAGTACGTACACGACGGTTGCTCAGGTGATCGATATCATCGATCTCCGCTTTACCATTGGTAAGGCGAACCAGGTATTTGATGATCTCAATAATATCTTCTTTCGTCAGTGTCTTTTGCTCAAGCGGAAAATTCAGGTTCAGTTTGCGGTTGATCTTATAACGACCTACTTCACCCAGGTCATAACGCTTGTCGCTGAAGAATAATTTATCGATGATACCACGGGCAGTTTCATTATCAGGAGCATCAGCACCACGCAACTGGCGGTAGATATGCTGAACAGCTTCCAGTTCAGAGTTGGAGGTATCCTTATTCAGGGTATTGTAGATGATCGCATAATCACCACTCACTTCTTCTTTCTGGATGAAGACGCTTTTCACGTCCATTTCAGACAATCATATCAATCGCTTCTTCATCCAAGAACGGTATCACGTTCCAGTACTACTTCGTTACGCTCGATAGATACTACTTCACCGGTATCTTCATCCACGAAATCTTCCACCCATGTTCGCAGTACACGGGCAGCAAGGCGTTTACCTAACATATTTCTGATAGAGTCTTTTTATCTGTTTTCACTTCATCGGCCATACCGAACAGTTCAAGGATATCCTTGTCTGTTTCGAAACCGATAGAACGAAGCAAAGTGGTTACCGGGAATTTCTTCTTACGGTCGATGTAAGCATACATCACGTTGTTGATGTCTGTTGCAAATTCCATCCAGGCACCTTTGAAAGGAATTACCCTTGCAGAGTAGATCTTGGTTCCGTTCGGGTGAATGGACTGACCGAAGAATACACCCGGTGAACGGTGCAACTGTGATACAACTACCCGCTCAGCACCATTGATCACGAAAGTACCACGGGGGGTCATGTAAGGAATGTTACCCAGGAACACATCCTGAACAATGGTCTGGAAGTCAACGTGCTCCTCGTCGTTACAGCTCAGCCGGAGTTTGGCTTTCAGCGGAACAGCATAGGTCAGTCCGCGCTCCATACACTCTTCGATGGTGTAACGGGGCGGATCAATAAAATAGTCAAGAAATTCCAGGACGAAAATGTTCCGGGTATCGGTAATAGGAAAATTTTCCTTGAATACCGGAACAAACCTTCAATATTTCTTTTGTCGGGAGTTGTTTCTAACTGGAAGAATTCTTTAAAAGACTGAATCTGGATTTCCAGGAGGTCCGGAGCATCGGCCAGGTGTTTAACCTTTCCGAAATGCATTCTGCCGTTTTGAGCCACTTTCGTTGAAGACATATATTAAAAAGCGCTTTAATTGAATATGTATAGACGACAATACAATCCTGTTTCTGAATCCCCTAATTCAGAAAAGAATGATAATCAATCATTTATGATTGTTTTGCGTCTGATGTCTAGGCCTAAAAATCAAAGGAATGCAAAGGTAGGGGAATTTTTGCCCATGGGCAAAAATAATGTGGGAATTGGGAACTGTGGAAAATGTGAAAATTCAAATGAGGAAATGGGCGAAACCACAACGTTGCCGTCTTCTGATCATTCAAAAAAAACAGGCATGTTATCGGAATGCGCCCGTTTAAATGCAAAAAAATGCCGGGGACAACCCCGGCATCATGATTACTTTGCGTCTTTGCCTTCTCTGCGTCTCCGGTCTTACTTGATTTCCACGTCAGCACCAGCTTCTTTCAGCTTGGCAACGAGATCATCAGCTTCTGCTTTGGCAACACCTTCTTTGATAGGCTTAGGAGCGCCATCAACCAGGTCTTTTGCTTCTTTCAGACCTAAGACCGGTAAGATCTTTAACGATCTTAACAACAGCCAGCTTGTTTGGCACCACCGCTCTTCAGGATAACGTCGAAAGCAGTTTTCTCTTCAGCAGCAGGCAGCACCAGCAGCAGGGCCGAGCGGCAACAGCTACAGCAGCAGCAGCAGGTTCGATACCATACTCATCTTTCAGAATCTTTGCCAGTTCACTTACTTCTTTCACGCTAAGGCTTACGAGTTGCTCAGCGAATGCTTTTAAATCTGCCATGTTTTGTAAATTTTTACCGTCTTCATTTCATTTAGATCCGACGGCGGGTTTAAAAAAATTGCCTGTTTTATTTGATTCCCCAGGCGAGGAAACTATCGTTTGGTTGAGGGTTGGGAGTTGCGGGTTGAGGGTTAAATACAACCCTCAACTCTCAACCTTCAACTCTCAACTAATTCGCTCTTTCTTCCAGTGCCTTGATCAGACCGGCGAGTTTTGCGCCTGCGTTCAGGGCGCCAATCACATTCTTCGCAGGAGCCTGGAGCGCGGAAATAATTTCGCCCACGAGGTCCTGTTTGCTCTTCAGGTCTTTCAATGCGGCGAGCTGGTTATCGCCAACAAATACATCACCGTCAATGAAGGCAGCTTTCAGTACGGGCTTTTCAACATTGGCTTCTTTACGGAAGGTGCTGATGATCAGTGCCGGCTCTTTTGCATTTTCTGAGAACATCAGGGCGGTTACGCCATTGAGGGAATCAAATGTACCCTCATAACGTGCGCTGTCAAGTTGTTCCAGTGCTTTGCGGATCAGGGTGTTCTTGGCCACCTTCATTTCCACGTTCTTATTGAAGCAGATCCTGCGCAGCTTGGTGACCTGTTCAACGGAAAGTGCTTCTGTATTGGTAAGGTAGAAGTTATTGTACTGGGAGAATTTCTCTTTCAGTACTTCAATCACTTCATTTTTTTCCTGCTTGTTCATTGTTACTCTTTTAATAGTTTATTGACCGTGTGGATCAATGAATCAGTACTTTAGTATCGACTAGCAATGCTTGGACTCATGGTGCTGGCCATAAATACGCTCTTCAGGTAAGTACCCTTTGCGGAAGATGGCTTTGCCTTAATGATGGCATTCAGCAGTTCCTGGCTGTTCTCAGCAAGTTTATCCGGAGCAAAGCTTACTCTTCCGATGGAAGCGTGAACAATACCGGCCTTATCCACTTTAAAAGCCACTTTACCTGCTTTTACATCCTTAACAGCAGCGGTTACATCGTTTGTAACGGTTCCTGTTTTAGGATTGGGCATCAGGTTACGAGGACCGAGGATCTTACCCAGTTTACCAATCTTTGGCATCACTGATGGTGTTGCGATGATCACATCCACATCCGTCCAGCCGCCTTCAATTTTCTGGATAAATTCATCCAGTCCAACAAAATCAGCACCGGCCGTTTTGGCTTCTGCTTCTTTTTCAGGCGGACAAAGTACCAGTACTTTTTTGGTTTTACCTGTTCCATGGGGAAGGGTAACCGTACCTCTAATCGCCTGGTCCGCTTTTTTGGGATCAACCCCGAGGCGGATATGAAGGTCAACAGAACTATCAAATTTCGTTGTGTTCACTTCTTTTACTAATGCTGATGCATCCTGGAGTGAATAGTTTTTATTGCTATCCACTTTGGTATCTGCTGCTTTTCTTTTTTTAGCGATTCCCATTGTAATCTTTTTTTAATCCGTGATGGATAGTGAAGAATTAATTATCCCAGGGGGCTTTTCCGTCAACGGTGATACCCATACTGCGGGCTGTACCGGCAACCATTCTCATGGCGCTTTCCACGGTGAAACAGTTCAGGTCGGGCATTTTGTCTTTTGCAATAGCCTCTACCTGGTCCCAGTTCACCTTACCAACCTTTGCACGGTTAGGCTCTTTAGAACCACTTTGAAGTTTAGCAGCTTCCAGTAATTGAATTGAAGCAGGGGGAGTTTTAATGACAAATTCAAAAGATTTGTCTGAATAAACGGTAATAAGAACAGGTAGTACTTTTCCCATTTTGTCCTGGGTCCGCGCATTGAACTGCTTGCAGAACTCCATGATATTGACACCTTTAGAACCCAATGCTGGGCCCACGGGTGGAGCAGGATTAGCCTGGCCGCCTTTTACCTGCAGCTTAACAAAGCCGGTAATTTCTTTTGCCATAGTATAATTTTTTTGGTGATAACGTCCCGCATTTAGCGAAACTCCCAAAGCCATTCAAAAAAGAACTCTTTATTGGGGTTGCAAAGGTAAGGAAAGACCGGAATATTTCAAAAGCAATTTTTAGCATGAAAAACGAACGAAATCATCGTGAAAATAGCAGGTATCCGGCAGCAAATGATTTTACCAATAAAGTGCTGTTTTGAATTGCAAGACGATGATCCGACATCTTTTTGTAAACCATTTATTCAGGTATGTGGATTATAGTCAATATTTCTGCAATAGAATTTTGAATTTTTTTATTTATTGAAGTAATCTTCATAATTTTCGTTAATTAACCCACTTTATTAAATTCACCCCTCAAAAAAACTTTACAACTATGGCCAAAGCAAAAAAAGCAGCAGCAAAAAAAGCAGTTAAGAAGGCTGTTGCCAAAAAAGCAGTAAAAAAAGCAGTTGCCAAGAAGGCAGTTAAAAAAGCTGTTGCCAAAAAAGCTAAGAAAGCCGTTGCAAAAAAAGTAGTTAAAAAGGCTGTTGCCAAGAAAGCTAAAAAAGCCGTGGCTAAAAAATTAGTCAAAAAAGCAGTTGCCAAAAAAGCTAAAAAAGCCGTGGCTAAAAAGGTTATCAAGAAAGCCGTTGCAAAGAAAGCCAAAGTAGCTGTTGCCAAGAAAATTGTGAAAAAAGCAATTGCCGCCAGGGCTAAGAAGGCTGTTGTACGGAAAGCGATTATCGGCGCCATGAGTGACGCTGCAGCTCCAGCACCGGCTCCTGATGCATCTTCTTCCAATGGAAGTGACCAGCAGTCTTAGTTTTTTAACTTACATGATCTTGAAAAAGACCGCACACCGTGTGGTCTTTTTTATTTTCATACAAGTTTCTTTTTCATCAGTGATTCACGCTGAAGCAATGTAGGCTCGAGCATAATTTTGCGGGGAATATGGTCCTTTTCTTTCAACTGGGCGAGCAGGGAGGCCACTGCCTGGCGGCCAATGTCTACGATTGGTTGTGAAATCACGGATATAGCAGGAGTGCCTAAACGAAACAGGTCATTATCATCAAAACAGATCACCCCTATTTCTTCGGGTATCCGTTTATTACAGCTTCGAAGGCTCTCAAGGCCATATACTCCCAGGTAATTGGTAGTAAAGAAAACCGCATCGATCTCCTGTTCCTTAATAAATTCCGATATCTGTCGAACCGCTTTATCATGCGTATGGTCAAATCCCAGTCTGAAAACACGGCTTTCTTCATGGGAAATATGGTGCTTTCTTAATGCATCAACGAATCCCTCATACCTGTTTTTCATCTGGACCTGCTTCGAGTCTGTGGTCACCAGCCCGATCCGGGAATATCCGCAACCGATCAGCCGGCTGGTAGCATCATATGCGCCTTTATAATTATCGACCGTGACATAACTGGTGTCCACTTCAGGAAAATACCGGTCGATCAGTACTACCGGCCTCCCCTCTTCCACAAGCCTTTTTACTTCACTTTCCATGAAGGGCGTTGGGGTGATGATAAAGCCATCCATCTGCCGGTGCTTCAACATATGCAGGAGACTGCTGGCCTTCTGTTCATTGTTCTCCGTACAGCAAAACATTACCGTATAACCGAATTTATCGGCTTCTTCTTCCACAGCCTTGGCAAGATTGGCAAAAAACGGGTTGGAAATATCTTCGATGATGAGGCCTAAAGTATGTGTCTGCCCGGTTCTCAGCCCGCGTGCCACCTGGTTTGGGCGATAGTTTAGCCGGGCTGCTACTTCCAGGATCTTATTTTTAAGGTCTTCACTGATCCTTTTTTCCTTTGCCTTTCCATTTAGAACAAATGACACTGTGGTAGTGGATACGCCCACTTGTCCCGCGATGTCTTTGATGGAAACAGCTTTCATGTTTTAAATATAGCATTTAAACAGCAACGCGGGGGAAGTTAGCGCCCCGAAGATGTGGCATAAAAAAACCCCCTGTTTCTCAGGGGGTTTCGATGATCAGGATAATTTTTCCACCTGCATATAATTCAGTTCTACAGGTGTTGAACGACCAAATATTTTTACGGTTACTTTCAATTTCTTCTTTTCATCATTCACTTCTTCAATCACACCATTGAAATCATTGAATGGTCCTTCAATGATCTTGATGGTTTCTCCAACAATAAATGGTTCACTCATGCTCATACCGCCGGCTTCAGCTCATTTCATCCATTTTACCCAGCATCTTATTCACTTCGCTTTGCGCAAGTGCAATAGGATTTTCCTTTCCCAGGAAATGAATCACATTGGTCATATTCTTGATAGTATCACGAATGATCATCATCATTAAGTTTTCCATCTTCCACTTCAATCATCACATAACCGGGATAGATAGTTTCTTTCACGCATCACTTTTTTACCATTCTGCACTTTATATACTTTTTCCACCGGAAGAAAAACCTGCTTAACGATCTTACCCCAGCCGCTACGTGACAATATCTTTATCAAGGTATTCCTTTACCTTTCTTCTCCTTACCACTCACTACCCGCAGCACATACCACTTGTGGTTTCCTGTTGTGCTTCTGTTGTATTTGATTGTCTTCCATTATTTAAAAAATGAATATATAAATTTCAAAACACTGTTGCTGGCAAAGTCCATCACCCAAACCATCGCGGTGATCAACAAGTGTAGCTACCAGTACGATCATGGTTGATTGCTGTAACTGTGCCCAGGTTGGCCAGGTCACTTTTTCCATCAGCTCCTTATAAGACTCTCTTGAAATATGTTCGATCTTATTCATACTCTATGTTTAATATTCGAGGTTTCAATTCGAAATTGTAATCCGTCAATTACGCAAATTATTCAGCACGGGCACTAGGATTCGAACCCAGATCAAAGGTTTTGGAGACCTCTATTCTACCGTTGAACTATGCCCGTATGAAAGCTAAAAGCTATTCCGTAATTAGCCGAAACAGCTTTTAGAATCTTGACTTATAGATAACAAAGTACTCAGAAATCCCTAGTACTTTGCAAAGTTACATTATAGCCTGATAATTAACGCTTTACTGAGGCTTATCCGAGCTTATTTCAAGATCTCAGTAACCTGACCTGCACCTACTGTACGACCACCTTCGCGAATCGCGAATTTCAAACCTTTTTCCATCGCGATCGGCTGGATCAGTTTTACAGTCAGGTTGATGTTATCACCAGGCATTACCATTTCAGCACCTGCAGGCAGTTCAACTTCACCAGTTACGTCTGTTGTACGGAAATAGAACTGAGGACGGTATTTCTTGAAGAATGGAGTATGACGTCCACCTTCTTCTTTGCTCAATACGTAAACTTCACCTTTGAATTCAGTGTGCGGAGTGATAGAACCTGGCTTACAGATAACCATACCACGACGGATATCTGGTTCTTTTCAATACCACGGAGCAACAGACCTGCGTTATCACCAGCTTCACCTTCATCCAGCAACTTGCGGAACATTTCAACACCAGTTACAGTAGAAGTCAAGGGCTTTTCGCATCAAACCAACGATTTCAACTGCTTCACCCACTTTGATACGACCACTTTCAATACGACCGGTAGCAACTGTACCACGACCAGTGATCGAGAATACGTCTTCAACAGACATCAGGAATGGCTGATCAACCGGACGAGGAGGCAGATGGAATATAGCTATCAACTGCATCCATCAGTTCTTCGATTGCTTTCAACCCATTTTTCTTCACCAGCCAAAGCACCGGTTGCAGAACCTTGGATGATCGGTGTATTATCACCATCGAAACCATAAGAGTCAGCAATTCACGGATTTCCATTTCAACCAGTTCCAACAATTCAGGATCATCAACCAGGTCAACTTTATTCATGAATACAACCATACGAGGTACACCTACCTGGCGGGCCAGAAGGATGTGCTCTTTTGTTTGTGGCATAGGACCATCTGTAGCAGCCACAACCAGGATAGCACCGTCCATCTGGGCAGCACCAGTGATCATGTTCTTCACATAGTCAGCGTGACCAGGACAGTCAACGTGAGCATAGTGACGGTTTGCCGTCTGATACTCAACGTGAGCTGTATTAATAGTGATACCACGTTCTTTTTCTTCAGGAGCAGCATCAATTTCATCATATTTTTTTGCTGTTGCCAAACCTCTTCTTAGCAAGAATGTTGGTAATAGCAGCAGTCAAAGTGGTTTTACCATGGTCAACGTGACCAATGGTACCAATGTTAACGTGGGGTTTGTCCCTCTTAAAGGTCTCTTTTGACATTGTTATCCGTTTTAAGTTGTGTTTTACAATTATTGTTTCTATTATGAAGCTGACTACTATTCAGCTTCCGTTGCGTCGCACTCTTCATACTTCTGTTCTCTATTCACCGAGATCTGCAGTTTACACTATCAGTTCAATCATGAGCCGTTAATGAGAATTGAACTCACGACCTCTTCCTTACCAAGGAAGTGCTCTACCACTGAGCTACAACGGCTTGCTTACCAGAAGCGGTGAATACTCAGGCGGTATAGTCTTCAAGCTACACCGACCGGTACTACCAATGAGCGGGAGACGAGGCTCGAACCCGCGACCTATAGCTTGGAAGGCTATCGCTCTACCAACTGAGCTACTCCCGCAAATTTGAGTTGAGAGTTGAGAGTTGAGAGTTGAAGAACTATTTCACCCTTACTCTCAACTCTCAACATTCAACCCTCAACTATTTACCGTGGGCAGGAGAGGATTCGAACCTCTGAAGTCGAAAGACAGCGGATTTACAGTCCGCCCCATTTGGCCGCTCTGGAACCTGCCCAAACCATCAAATGAGCCACTTGTCGGAATCGAACCAACGACCTACTGATTACAAATCAGTTGCTCTACCAGCTGAGCTAAAGTGGCATTATTCCGCTGACGTCTTCGATAATAAAGAACTTCACCCCATTTTTTGGGAAGGCAAAGGTAATGGAAATTGTGAAATGCAAAAATTTTGAAAAAGAAATAATTACGGAGGTGGGGCTATAATGAAAAGAAAAAGGTCCGTTACCGGCCCTTTTGCTTATGCTGCTTGCTTTTCTTTCAATTTTTTTATCTGGATAATGATGGATTCCAGTGCTGTGTCAAAAGAGTCTTCGAATGATTTTGAGGTTTGCTTTACAAATATTTCATGTCGGGGAACTTTAACCCTGATCTCTGCAATCTTGTCTTTAATTTGATGTACAACATTATCGAGTTTCAGGTAAACATCAATCTTGGTGATCCGGTCATGATAGTTTTCTAACTTCTGAATTTTTTTGTTAACGTGGTCAATCAGTTTTGAATCCGGATCAAAACGCACTGTCTGAATGTTAACGTTCATGGCAATCAATTTTTTTCTGGTGAAACAATAAATAAAGAACTTACAGCGAAGGAAAATACCATCCTGCTTCACATTGAAATTAAGTGTATAGGACCATATTAGCAAATAAAATATGCTCCAAATACATAACGTTTTGTGTAAGTTTTATTGCGCCTGAAGGCAGAAAAATTGATCAGGATTTTGGATGCGCTTTCCGGTGGATGTCTTTCAGCTTTTCAATGGTGTTATGCGTATATACCTGGGTTGCCGCAAGGCTTGAATGTCCCAGCAATTCCTTGATGGCATTGAGGTCTGCGCCGTTATTGGCCAACTGCGTGGCAAATGTGTGCCGCATCAGGTGCGGATGTTTCCTGGATGTTGTGGAAAGTTGTCCCACCAGGTGTTTAACTGCCCGGTAGGCGTATTGCGTATTTAGTTTTTTCCCTTTACTGTTCACCAGCAGAAACTCTGTGTCAAATTCCCCGAATTCCATTTTCTTGCTGTCACTATACGCCGTGATGATCTTAAGCAATTCAGGCTTAACAGGAATGATCCTCTCCTTATTTCCCTTGCCCAGCACTTTTAACGCACTCCTCTGTATATCAATATGCTTTTCCTTTAATCCCACTACCTCACTAACACGCATACCCGAATTATAAAGTATTTCCAGCAGCAGCTTTTCAGTTTTGCCCTTCCAGTTATCTTCTCCCTCCCTGGCCATCAGTTCGATGGTCTGTTCTTCTTTTAAAAAGGAAGGAAGCCGTTTACCCGTCTTCATCACTTTCAGCGAAGATGCAGGATTGATTTCCATCGTTCCCCTGCGCTGGTGAAACCGGAAAAATGACTTGGCGGCGGAAATCTTCCGGTTAATGCTCCGGGCTTCAAGTCCCCCTTCCTTCAGGTCAGCAAGCCAGCTGCGAAGGATCAGCGGCGTGAGGGCCACCGCCTCCATTCCACCCAATTTGGTCTGCAGGTAATCGTCGAGCTGCAAAAGATCCGTACCGTAAGATCTTAGGGTATGGGCCGAATACCTTTTTTCAAATTTCAGGTAATCCAGGAAAGGAGGAAGAATATCGCGGATGGTTCCAGGCATAAAAAAACAGCCATAAAGTTAAGTAACCTTATGGCTGCAGCAAATTATGTATGGCGATTAAGATTCGATCTTTCCGCTGGCGATCTGTTGCTTATAGATGGCCTTCAGCACCTGCGTCCTGCGCCTTACGGAAGGCTTGGTGAACGACTGGCGCTCCCTGAGTTGAAGAAGGATCTTCGCTTTTTCGAATTTCTTCTTGTATTTCTTCAGTGCCTTGTCTATGTTTTCGCAATCTTTAGAATCGATGATCAGCATAATATATACCTCCTTGAGCTTTTTAAGGGATGGCAAAGATAAGTAGTGTAAACCAATTTTCAAACACTGCACGGTTTTTTAGTTTTCTCTGCCGAAATTCCATCAAATTTGCCCCATGTTTACAGGCATTATAGAGGGACTTGCAACAATCCTGACCGTAAGGGTATCAGGCAGTAATAAAAGCTTTATCCTGTCGGCTCCCTTCACCCACGAACTCAGGGTTGACCAGAGCCTTTCCCATAGCGGCATCTGTCTTACCGTGGAAGCCATCAACGGCGACCAGTACCAGGTGACCGCTGTGGAAGAAACCCTGTCAAAAACCAATGCCGGGCTATGGCGGCCGGGCGATATCATTAACCTTGAAAGGGCGATGGTGATGAATGGCCGGCTCGACGGGCACCTGGTGCAGGGTCATGTGGATGCTACCGCCGTCATCACCAAAATCACCGACATGGGTGGCAGCTGGGAATATGATTTCCGGTTCCCGCCGGAGCATGCGGCACTGATGATTGAAAAGGGTTCTGTTTGCGTGAACGGTGTCAGCCTCACCGCCTTTGATGTCACATCAGACAGCTTCAGGGTAGCCATCATACCCTATACCTATGAGCATACGAGTTTCCCCCACCTGAAGCAGGGTGATTCGGTGAATATTGAGTTCGATATGGTGGGCAAATATGTCAACAGATTTATTGCCCTTCAGCATATCCAGGGATAAGGAACTTATATTTGCTCATACCGAAACCAATCACCACTGTGCCGAATATCTCCGTCGTTGTTCCCATACTCAATGAAGCTGATAATATCAGGGAATTGCATCAGCGCATCGACCAGGCTTTCAGCAATATGGGAACCGGTTATGAACTGGTATTTGTTGATGATGGCAGTACCGACAGCAGTTTGGAGATCATCAGGCAGATCTCATCTTCGGACCCCAGGGTTAAATTTATAAGCTTCACCAGGAATTTTGGACACCAGGTAGCGATACATGCCGGCCTGGAACACAGTTCAGGAGATAACATCGTGATCATGGACGGCGACCTGCAGAACCCTCCGGAAATGATACCTCTCATGGTCAGTAAAATGAAGGAGGGGTTCGATGTGGTATACGCCAAAAGAAAAGTTAGAAAAGAAGAATCTTTCCTGAAGAAAATGACCGCCGCCATGTTTGTCAGGATACTAAACAGTATTTCTGATATTGAAATTCCTGCCGATACCGGGGAATTCAGGCTCATCAGTGCCAGGGTGGCCGCCCAGCTCACCAAAATGAAGGATCATAACAAGTTTATTCGCGGTGAGGTTGCCTGGACAGGTTTTAAACAAACCTTTATCGAATATGAAGGGGAAGGCAGGCATGGCGGAAAAACAACTTTCACCTACCGCAAAATGATCGGCCTCGCCATTGACGGCATCACCGGGTTTTCGAACTTTCCCCTCAAATTCGCATCACTCAGCGGCATTTTTATTTCGTTTGTATCCTTTCTCTGGATCATTTATGTACTTGTACAAAAATTGATCATGCACCAGACGGTTTCTGGCTGGGCCTCTATTATGGTGGCCATTCTTTTCCTGGGCGGAATACAGCTGTTAAGTATAGGGATTATCGGTGAATACATCAGCAGGATCAATGACGCCACCAGGAACAGGCCTTTGTATATTATCCGAGAATCCAACGCTAAATAACAGGATTTGAAAAAAGCTTACCGTGATACAGCTTTCATCCTTGTTACTATTGCCATTGCATTTTTCCCGGTATGGAGTTTTATCTTCTCGCTGAAGAATGATTTCTTCACACAATATTTTCTTCAACGTTTTTTTATCGGTCAAAGCATCAGTGGCCAGCTTTTCCCGATGTGGAATCCCTACATTAATTACGGCCTGCCCGTCTATACTGATATGAATGGCGGATTCTGGTATCCGCTGACATGGGTTAACGGCCTGCTGTCAGGCTATAATGCCTATAGCTTCACCATCGAAGAAGTCTTCCATTTTGCCATCGCCGCAATCGGAATGTACATGCTCTCCGGTTATTACCGTCTAGGTTCGCCGGCAAGGATCATCGCGGCCATTTCCTATGCCTGTTGCGGTTACTTTATTGCCCATACCCAGCACTACAACTGGATAACCGGCGCGGCATGGCTCCCCTGGTGCCTGCTGTTCCTGTTTCGTATCAATGGATCACAGGTCGGTTAAAAATATCTGCGCAGGCACGCTGGCCTTCAGTTTATTTTTTTCAGGTGCTCATCCCGGGCTGATCATTGGCAGTATGTATTTTTTTACCATTATGGCCATCACCAACCTGCATAAAAATAATTACCGTTCAGCGCCGATCCTGAACCTGGTATTGCTGGCCTGTACAGTAATCATCACGTTGGCCGGAATGATATACAGCTACGCAGAAATCATTCCCCTGTTCACGAGGTCAGGTAAAATTCCTGCAGCAGAGATTTCGTTTTTTTCAACGCCTGCTAATTCGTTTTTTTCATTGGTCCTTCCTCTCCCATACACCAAAACCGGTGGAGAGATCACTATGCACAACATATATGCAGGGCTCCTGGTATTGGTGTCCGTCATTGCCGGCATCATCACCAACAGGAAATCCGCAGACCTGTACCTGCCCGCCACAGCAGCATTTTTTTTACTGCTGAGCACCAATTTCCCTTTGTCGTTATGGCTGATCGGCAAACTTCCCCTGTTGCAATACATCCGGCTGAATGGTGAATTGAGAATATTTGCCATACTGCCATTGATTCTGTATGGCGTGATTCAGCTTGAATACCTGCTTAGCTTTCGTACAAAATTCCTGCGCAATAGCCTCCTCATCCTTGCAGGCATTCTCCTGGCGATTTGCATGTATTCCATTGTTCTACATCCTCAGGCATTAAGAAAAATCACGGCCTTCCCCCTGGGATGGATGAACTCCAACGATACATCGTCACTAAAATATTTTCTTCACAGCCTGGGCTTTGCAGATGCCGTTATCCTTCAGTCCATCGTCCAGGTCGCAGTGCTATTGTTGATGGCATGGGCGGTCATAAAAAAACAACGATGGCTTACCTGGATCGTGGCTGCAGATTTGATCCTGGCCACACTGTTCAACCTTCCGTTCACGGGCGTGAGTATGCGCCCTGTTTCGGAAATACAGGCTGCGCTGGATAAATCACTCTACGGGCTTTCCCATACCCTCGACTGCCCCCGAAAAAGACAGCTATGATGCCTTTCCCCAAACCGACAGCCTGGTTGGAAACTGGAGCGCCTACAGTAAACAGGTGGCCATTGACCGGTGGCACCCCTATCCCATCCTGCTGAATTCCAGTGCAAAATATTTTGAAAGGGACCATGAACTGTTACAGCGCAGAAACAGGGGATTTATTTTTACAGAGGGAAGCGGGATCAACGATAACAATTACTGCTTATCGTCCGGCAGACATCAATTTATCTATTACATCCGAAACAGACGACCGGCTGGTCATAAAGCAGAACCTTTACCCCGGATGGACAACATCGGTAAATAGCCAAATAGTAATTCCGGATACAGCTTATGCTGCCTTTCCATCCATAAGCATAAAAAAAGGCCACAATGAAATTTCCCATGTTTTCAGGAAACCATTAGTGACCTTTCTTTTTATAATATACTGGACAATCCTTTTTGCTATGGCAGTGGCCCTTCTCCTTTCTGTCACCCTCTATCGCAACAGGTGGTGATCCTATCGCATCAGGTACATCTTTCCATAGCCACTCTTGAAATACTTGTCTGTCTGACCTGATTCCTCTTTGTATTTCTCAATGGATTTTCCATTCAGGTTGGTGATGACCCTGTACAGGTAAACGCCGTTGGCGAGTTTTTGCCCATACTGGTCTGTACCATCCCATTTGAATTCAGTGATATTCCTTCCAACATGAATCGGACCCAGTTCCTGTTGTGTTATTTCCCTGACGATCTTGCCCGTCATGGTCAGGATCTGGATGCGCATATTCTGCGGGACCTGTGAACCGGTTAGGGTAAAGACAAATGCCGTTGATGTGGTGAATGGATTCGGGTAATTGAGCAGGTTACTGATCATGGATTTATTGATCACCATGAAGATGACCTTGTACTCTATCATGCCTGCCTTATTGCCGCTCTTGTCTTCGCCCCTTACGATCAGCTCATATTCACCGTCCTCAGGCAGGTAAGGGAAGAAATCAATAGTGGCCGTATTTCCCTCTGCACCCTGGTTCACGGTAGATGGCGTAAACCTCAGCGTGTCATTGTCAAACTTGAAACTCTTTATCGTACCATCAGGATATTTAAGTTTCACGTTCAGCAGCGAGGTATCATTCAGCAACAGGTATTTATTGTTATCCTTCAGCTTAATCATGACATGAGGCTTCGAAGAAACAAGGTCACGGTTCAGGATATGCACACCATCGAAAGTGACATCCAATGTAGGTGCATAAGCATCGCCCTTCACAAAGAAGTCCTTGTACATGAAATTATTGAACAGGTATTGTTCCGGTTGCGCCTGGTCAGGATTAAAGTTGATGAACAAGGTATTGTTGCCTACCAGGTTTTTAGTATCGACAGGGTAGTTGAAAATCACTGTATCGCCCGACACCAGTGGTTTTTGTTTCTGTACCGGAAGCGTTATAGTGGTGTTGTTGCGGTCGGTGACCACCAGTTTAACAGCCAGGCTGTCAAACGCAGCATCACTGATATTTTTAAAGGCTATTCTAAAATTCAGCGGCTCACCAATTTCAAGGGTGTCTTTGGCACTGTAGGCTATGCTCGTTGCCAATGCACCCTCCGGTGGAAGTTTGCCCATCAGCCTCCAATATGCCAACTGGTTTGGTGTGCCATGCAATGAATCACCGTTGATCATTTTCAACTGCAGGAACGGGTATTGTTTTGCATCAATAAAACTCAACGAAGTGTCAGTGGAAGGATTAATGGTTCCCAGCAATAACGGACTACTTGTAAGTGACTTGCCATATACTTCCATGATCACCTTATCCTGCTCAGCTTCCTTATGCGTTCCTCTCCATTTTAATGAATTCCACTGCAATGCCGGTCCGAACCATGGTGAAGTGATCTCTCCTTCCACCAGCGACCTGCGGAGTTCAAATCTCTGGTCGATGTATTCATTTTCAGCAGCCCCAAGTGCCTGGTATACAGGATGGGTCAGGTCTCCCTTCTTGTATACATATACGAAGGGAATATTGCGATAGAAACTATCGATACCATTGAAGCCGATATTCTTTAGCGAATGGTATAATGAATTGCCCGGTCCGAGTGTAGTGGTATCATTCTTCCATTGAGCGATATAATCGGTATTGATCACATTGCCAAGGTTGCTAATGGAAATAATATGACCATTCGGGATTGAATTGAGGAAATCAATGGCCCTCTTCCTGTACACCGGATCATAATATGGAAATTCAAATGCAGTCTTATTGTTCGCGCAAGGAGGCCAGCTGTCGAACCGCCCCAAACCACTTGGCTGTATAGAATTACTCCAGGGTTTCAAAGTGAGCGGATCAAGTACAACGATCTGTAATGACCTTGAACGGCAGCCAAAGGATACAACGCTCTGTTCATCCAAAGTAGTCAGCAACTGGTCGCCTGTATAAATAGGAATTATGCCGGTCTTCACCCTGAGCGTTGCCGCTTTTGTCGGGAATCGCAACGTACGGTCATCATCAAGGTTAATATTGTTGAAGTCATTTTTCTTCATCTGGAAATAGTGCGACTGGTTGTATCCTTCCGTTCCGTTAGGGAGGTATACAAAAGATGAATTGTTCCAGACAGGCGCTGCATTATTTGCCGGAACAGGCGCCGTTCTCCAGTAATACACCGTGCTGTCCTGCATGGTGAAACCAGGCACGTTAAACTGCAGCAAACCACCGGAGGCAGTAATCGTCATTGATTTTTTGGACGATGAAGTAAAGAGTTCAGTGGTATCTACTTCAAGCATATAGGACTTGGTCGGCGACAATGGATTGGCGGCCGATGCATAAAATGTAATATTGGGCTTGGTGACGATGGCATAGTTATACGGCGATACAGGCCTGATCTCGTCTTCAATGATTATGAAAGTTTTTGAAACAGTGTTATTGGTTTCAGAAATTTCAGTGAGCTTATTGACGCCGTCAATGGTTACAATAATTTTATTTTCTCCTTTATCGGTAAGCGGGTTGATGGGCACCGACAATTGAATGGAATCAATATAGTTGATCGGCTTTCTTCTTCCCCGGTAAAGGTCAGTGAGTACGCCAGAAGGCGATTGCCTTTGAATCAATACATCTACAGAATCTCCTACAGCTTTTCCGATATTCATGAATTTAACATCCACGGTAAATGCAGCATCTGCAACAGAAACGGGGGTCGGACTGATTTTCAGCAATGGATCTTCAATGACATAGTCCGGAAGGCTTGCCGAATAAATATGTACGGCAGGATCACCATGAATATTGATTTCTTCCGCGTGCAGCCTGGAATAATAGTCGCTGGGACCGGTTATGGTTAACATCCTGCTCAGTGCTGCAGATTGTGTTTCACCAATGGATTTTCCGTAACTGGTCTGCGACATCTCCATATAGAGACTGTTCGTATATATGTTCAGGTAGTTGACAATACCATAGTGTGTACTGGCGACAAAGGCAATACTGCCTCGTTCCTTGGCAAGGATATATTTTTCCGAAAGGGTCATTCCACCACCCTGTCGTCTCATGGAATCATACACGAAAAAATTACCGGCGTTACATCCATTCACTATAAATAATGGGTACTTGCCCTGGTTATTGTATATACTTGGGTCGTCGATATTGAACTCCAGGGTATTAGAGGAAGAGTGACCGAAGTAAGTGAGGATATTTATCCCTTCGGCAAACAGATCCTGCAGCTGGTTTGAATTCAACTGTTCTACCGAGAGCGAACTGTTCTTGCTGAAACTGTATACATTACTGCCCATCAGGGTATCCTCGAGAATGCTTTTATTGGCATTCATGTAACCATAGATCACTGCCTGCAAGAAAGGATCGCTCCCGCCAATGGCATGGACAGTGTTTTTCATCCAGGCCTTGTCCTTAATGGTCTGCTGACCTGTAATGGCAGCCAGTTCATGCTGCTTCACCTTCTGCAGGTAATTGTCAATTTCTTCACCAGAAACCGCGGAGATCCGGCCGATGGGGATTTCCGGTATGGGATTCAGCGTTTCGGATGCGAGCAGATTATCAGATCCCGGTGAACCAAAAGTTGGAATCAGGCTGATGGCATCAGTTATACCAAAGGATTCATTTTTACGATACTCGCTGTACAAAATACCGCGCCCAAGTAAGAGCACATATTTTGGGCTGATGGAAAACGTCTTCCTGGCATAGGTGATAAAATTATGTACTGACAAAGGATGAAGCTTAATACCAAAAGCGAACTGGTCAACCAGCTGGTCAATATCATACACTTTCGCCTGGTATCCTCCGCCTGCGGCGGAACTACGATAAAGCCGATAATTTTCTACCGGGTTGCCGGAAGGCCCCGTAGTCAATTTACTGTTGGAGATGATCAGGTAATTTCCCTGGTTTCCCGAAGCAGCATAATTGATAAAATTTTTCACAGCGAAACCGCTAACCTGGAAGATGGACGATGCAGAAGCATTCAGCAATACCATTTTCCGGTTAAGGCCGGATGGCGGCAGTGCAAACCGCACCATGCCCGGAACAGAAATTTCCCCGGCATATCTTCTGCCGTTGGTAATATCGTATAATATCGGCGCAACAGCACCGGCATTGAAATTAGTGATCTCAAGATAGTTTCCTGAAGGATTGGCCGGCAGCTCAAAGCTGAACTGTGAGCTTCCCCCAAAATTGAACAACCTCGGATAGGTAAGTTCATAATTTGCGGCCACCATCCTGTCCGTGGCATTGGCAGCGGAATTGGTGATAACAAAATTGTCACCTCCCGGCTTGCCCAGGATACCAACAGGTACGGTTACCTGCTTTTTGATGGTCTTGAAAAAATCCATGGGTTCATTCACCACCTGGTTACCATTGATGGCAAGCCTGAAGCTCCTTGCATTCAATGCATTTCCGGAGCCGGCAACGGTAAGGGAGGCTGCCGGACCGGCCAGGTATGGGAAAAGATTAAACGTATTGCTCAATGGAAATCCGGGGGCAATGTCGCCGCTGGACCAGCCTTCACCGGGATCATATGAAGATGAAAAAACATACTCTCCCACTACAGCTGCAAACCCCGGGTTAATCTTGTTCTTAAAATGCTGCCTGAACGTATACATGAAATAAGGGTCAGGAGGAAGGACATTGCCGGCAACATTATTAACGGCGTCGGTCATGCGAAGATTTGCTCCTGTGGGGTTTACCGTAAGGAAAAAAGCTGCCGTATCGGTCTGGAGACTCCACATATCACCTGGCTGGTTAGCAGGATTCTTGTATAACTGGAGGTCCGGCTTGCCATCATTCATTTCGCCATAAAATTCGATGTAGTCAGATCCGCCAAGCAGGCCGGAAGGAACCGAAGTATACAAAGGCACTTCAACGCCATTACGCCACATCTGGAAATACTGTGCGGGTGTATTGCCCAGTCCGGCCGACTGTAACACGGAGCTATTGATCCTGTACAGGCCGGTTGCACCTACCTTGAACTTATAGTAGGTTTTATTATAGTCGATCCATTCATTATTGTATTGCGCATTCACACCAAGAGTGGCGATCAGCAACAATACAAGCAGTATTTTTCTCTTCATACCAGGTTATTTGATCATTTTTCTTTCTTCTTCTTCTTCACCAGGTTCAGGCGCAAAGAAAAAATATGCGTATATAAAGGGTTAGATTGATTTGCAAGATTGGTAAAGGCATAATCGATACCGATATTTTTCAGCTTGAAACCCACACCAATACTGGGTTGGTAGATCCATACCTTTTTTTGGTTCAGGGTATCACCATCGGCCAGTGCCTTCTGGAAATTATAAATCCCGCCACGTACAAAAATCAGGTTCTTGTAGCCCAGTTCCACACCGAGCCTTGGGTCAACGCTGGCAAAATCGGAACTCACCACGGTATTTCTTTTCCCGTCGAAAGTGATATCGAAGTTTGCTTCGGCAAGGAGGTTGAAATCCTTGCTGAGTCGGAAATCATAACCACCGCCAATGATCAGTCGCGGGGCGGTGAGCTCGGTCGACTTTACCGGTATATCGTTATTGGTGAGATACAGTACTTCTTTCTCTTTTTCTGTGAACGTAAAGGTCCATGCATTAAACGTGGTGGTGATATCCCTGGCTGCAACGCCAAATCTCCACCTGCCGGTTTTATATTGCAATCCCGCATCCAGCCCGAATCCCCACGCATTGGCAAAACTGCCGACGCTCCTGTGGATCACTTTTGCATTTACACCGATACTGAGGTTCTTGTTTTCAGTTTGTTTGAGGGTCTGGGCATAAGAAAACAGGAAGGCATAATCGGCCGAAGAAAAGGAGCGGATGTTATTGTAATTGATGGAACCATCCGGTTCAACCAGGAATAGCGTATTCGGTATATCGTCTACCCCAAAGCGTAAGATCGAAATACCCAGTGTTCTTTTCTTATCAGTAACGGGGAAAACAAGGCTTGCATAGTCGTATTTACCGATTCCGGCAAAATACTCAGCGTGCATGATAGAAAGTACGGGATAATCCTTGATCGCGGTAAGTCCGGCAGGGTTCCAGTAACCTGCTGTTCCATCATTTACCGATGCCACCTGAGCGCCACCCATGGCCAGCCCCCTGGCTCCGGCGCCGATATTCAGGAATTCGTTGGAATATTTCCTGAACTGCGCCTTTACAGACACAGCGGTGGTTATCAATAGTATACAGATCAGGACTTTAATTGGTTTCATCAGGTTGACTTTCCGGTAAGCTAATTTTTCGGTCTTGGTTTCTTGGTTCTCCGAAAACAGCAAAAATAATTCTTACTATTCCATAAAGGCCGTTTCAGTACACAAATGTAAACGGATATAACGTATAATGAGCCGTGATATTGCCTGTTTTGTTATAGGTCAATCTGTCATACATTTGCGCAAATTGTATGGAAATGAACCTGATAGAAGAGCTTTCCTGGCGCGGAATGGTGCAGGATATTATGCCCGGAACGGAAGAACAATTAAACAGGGAAAGCACTGCCGGCTATATCGGATTTGACCCCACGGCCGACAGCCTGCATATTGGCAGCCTGGTTCCGATTTTATTACTGGTTCATCTCCAAAGGGCGGGACACCGCCCGATTGCCCTTGTTGGCGGAGCCACCGGGATGGTGGGCGATCCCAGCGGCAAGAGCGAAGAACGCAACCTTCTGGGAGAAGAAGACCTTCAGAAAAATGTGGAAGGCATCAGCAGGCAGCTGGAGAAATACCTCGATTTCAATCCCGGAACCCCCAACGCTGCCGCCCTGGTCAATAACTATGACTGGTTCAGGAATATTTCCTTTATCCATTTTCTGCGGGATGTGGGTAAGCATATTACGGTCAATTACATGATGAGCAAGGATAGTGTGAGAAAAAGAATAGAAGGCGAAACCGGCATCAGCTATACAGAGTTTGCCTACCAGCTGATGCAGGGATATGATTATTACTGGCTATATGAAAATATGGGCTGCAAACTGCAGATGGGGGGAAGCGACCAGTGGGGCAATATCACTACCGGATACGGAACTGATCCGGAGAAAAGCAGGCGGAGAGGCATTTGCCTTCACCTGTCCGCTGATAACCAAAACCGATGGTGGAAAATTTGGCAAAACAGAAAAAGGCAATGTCTGGCTTGATGCTGAAAAAACATCGCCTTACCATTTCTACCAGTTCTGGCTGAATGCTTCTGATGCAGATGCAGAAAAATGGATCAGGATATTTACGCTTACTGCCAAAATCCGACATAGAAGAAATCACCAGGGCACATCATCTGGACCCTTCCCAAAGGCTGTTGCAGAAAAAACTCGCGGAGGAGGTGACCCGTTTCATTCATGGGAAGGAAGAACTGGATAAGGCCATCCAGACTACGGAAAAACTATTTTCAGGAAATGCTGTTGACAATCTCCGCGAACTGAGTGAAGAGGAATTATTGCAATCCATGGAAGGTGTCAGTGTTTTCAATATGGAAAGCAGCCGGTTCGAAACGGGTATCGACCTTACCAGCCTCCTCGCAGAAACAGGCATCTTTCCCAGCAAGGGAGAAGCCAGGAAGATGGTCACTGGTGGTGGGGTGAGTATTAACAAGGAGAAATTGAGCGATGCCAATACTCAAATCGATAAATCATTCCTGTTATTAGGGAAATATATACTGGTGCAGAAAGGGAAGAAAAATTATTACCTCGTTCAGGCAGTGTAAACGATACGCTGAAACGAAAATGTTCAAATTTGATTCCGAAGCTTCAATCCAAACTAATATTGTCTCCGTCTGCTTTCTGTTATGATTGAAGGCAATTAATTAAAGAGCCAGTCATTGAGTAGTTTTCTTTGCTCTTTTGTCGAATTTGGGTTCACTGTTATGCTATTTTCCTTTTCGTTGTAAATAAGGCCAACTTTCTCCAGGTATTCAATTAAGGGAAGTGGTTCAATACCCTCAACATATTTTGTAAAGTGTTCTTTTATTTCAGGATAAGTTATTGAAGTAATGATATCAAAAAGTTCCTCATCCTTGAAGGCTTTCTCCTTTCCAAATTTCTTTACCAACCGCTTCACTAAATCTGTAACTCCATATTTTCCTGCAGACAATTCCCTTAGCCTAATATCCAAAAGAAGATTCACTAGAACCCCTTTTAGTTCAACATTATCATATTCGCCGTCAAGTTCTCCATAGGTTTTCAAACTTATTTCAGTCAAAGAAACATCACTCTTATATTCTTTCATTTGACGAATAATATTTTCTATACTTCGATAAAAACTATCGGGCGATATGGATTGTTGATGAACCTGGACATGGTTGGAAAGATATTCAGTCATCCCTTCGTACAACCACAAATGCTTCGACATAACAGGATTAGTGAAATTAAAATGGAGCAACTCTTCTGAGTGAATATTAAGCGGTGTCAGAATATGAAAGAATTCGTGGTAAGAAGTTTCTGTCAGATTTTCCTGAAAAGTTGAGCCCAGTATTCTGTCATCCCAAACCTCAGGATAAATAAACACTGCTGAATTATTATGTTCTAGTTGAGCTGACGCAAATATAGGTCCTCTGTAAAAGTATCCCAGAAAAGCATACTTTTTTAGGGGTAGACTATTGTCCAGATACTGAGCGATTGAACTAAAAACTGGTTGTAAAATCTTATAAATAGTTTCATTGCCAATACTTCGATCTTCTGCATAAACAGAAATCAAAATTTCGGCATTAGCAACATTAAACCTCAAAGGTTTCTCTGTGGTAAATAAAATTGGGTTATCCGCCAGGTCATGATAATTGATTGCCTTAAAGCTAACAAAACCATTTCGTTCTTCGTTTATTTCGGCTCCAGTTGCAGGATAAAGATGTTTTGGGTATTTTACCTGAATATGAAAAGGCAAATTTTCCATAGTCTCAAAATATCCCATCGTTGCACCCTGATTTAATAGAAAAACTTTATCTCTCTCAAAGATATTTTCAGCAGGGAGCCAATGCGACATACTATCCCTTACTTCCCACACATCATCTATTTTATAAGTTATGGATCTGAGCTGTAGTGCATTTTTTATTAACCACCTGTTGCTGGCTTTCTTTACGATCGGTAATTGTTTTCCATTCTTGTCTAAAGCCTTTAGGTCATTTATCAGGTTACCAAATTTCAAGTCAATGTTATAATATCCTGGCACAGAAATGGGGAAAACAAATTCAATCTCATTGCTTGATATAGATGGCGTGGATAATGCGATGCTAATTCTATCATTTACAACATCATCCAAATTGACTGAATATTTATAAAAGTCAATAGAAGGTCTCTGACTGTATGAGTAGAAGGGAGATAATAATGTAAATAAGAAAAAAATAAATTTCATAAGACTACTAAGTTAGATCACGAATTTCAGCAGTCCACTTTGCGGGGTTTCACATTGTGCGAAGCACCTTCAGCATTTCTTCGGCTACAAACTTGTTTCCCGCCTCATTCAGGTGAACGCGGTCAGTTGTCAGGATTCCCTGTTCTTTATTATCGGGATTATTGCGAAGGTCGTATTCAAGAAAGGCTTTCCTGAGGTCAATCAGCGGGAGGTTATTCTTTTTGGCGAGTGAACGGATAATATTGGAATAATTATTAAGGTCGCCATCCAGCTGGTTGGAAAAATCTGTTTTCTCCCCGATGGCTGCAGGCGTGCAAAGCACAACGCGGATGTTTTCTTTTTTGAATTTGGCGATGATGGCTTCATAAAACTTTTCAAACTTGTCGGCATCCGTGCCGGTACCTTTTGATTGTTTATGCCACACATCATTTACGCCTACAAAGATGACTACTATATTAGGGCGCTTCGATAGCACATCTTCGTCCATGCGAAGGTAGAGATCATAGATTTTATTTCCCCCTATACCTGATCCGATCAGTTCGTAAGTATTTTCTGTTTTTTGATCGGCCAGCATCTTATTCATCACATCGATATATCCACCCGGCTTAACGCCTGCTTCAGTAATGGAATCACCAAAAAAAACGACTCGATTCTTCTTTTGATTAACGCTGGATGCAGACATGAGTATTAATAGAATGGATATAGCCAGCCAGAAGGAGATGCTAGATTTCCGCATGCAATCGTTTTGTCCTTCAATATATATAAAATTAATTAAGCTTTAATCATTATTTCTTCACTCATTTTCATGTGGAATGCTCTTTCATTGAGGCTGAAGCCATTACCATGTTCACAAAAATGGACGACCAGGTTTTCAATGCTGATCGGGTTGCCTTCCGGAATATCGGCGATATTGGTATGCCTGATCTGGTGTCCGTCTATGATGATGACGAGCCCCGAACCAATGGCTTCCATATAATTCCCGCGGCTCACAAGCATGCCGGTGTCTTCTCCCAGTCCGATCCCGATACAGGAAGGGTTTGAAGATACGGCCTGTGCCAGCCGGTTGAAACGGCCCCTCTTTTCAAAATGGGAATCGAAGATCACATTGTCCATGAATCCCAGTCCGGTGGTGATCTTAACCTCCCCCTTGAAATGGGCCCTGGTGGCATTGCCCTCATAGATCATGGTCTTGCTCATGGCCATGGCGCCAGCACTGGTACCGGCCACCAGAAAATCGTCTTTCCGGTATTTTTCGTGTATACATTTCAGTAATTCGGTGCCCCCGAAGATGGTACTCAGCCTCATCTGGTTGCCGCCGCTGAACAATACAGCATCGGCCACTTTGATCCTTTCGAGGTAGGCTGGATCCATGGCATCTTCGCGGTTACGGATATGCATCACGCCGACATTGGTACTGCCTGTTTTTCCAAATGCATCAAGGTAATTATTGCCTACTTCGTAGGGAATCATGGAAGCCGTGGTAATGATTTCTATCCGGGCATCGGGTCCGCCCGATTCCTCCACGATACGCTTCAATATGCCCAGCTCAAAGAAGTTCAGGTTATTTCGGTGGACGCCGCCCGACTCCGGGTCTGTTCCTTTATCTTCCGCACCACCAATTGCGATCAGTTTTCCTTTAGGTATCATTGGCCTTTAATGGGTTGTTGCACAAAATTAACGGAAATGACCATAATGAATTGTTTATGCGTATTTTTCAATTAAATTGAAAACAAAGCCGGTGCTGATAAATAAATATTGCATGAGAATTGATGAAATTAAAGTACTCAGAGGTCCCAATTACTGGAGCGTAAGACGTCCCAAACTGATACAGATGAAACTGGACCTGGAAGAGATGGAACAACGTCCAACCAACAGCATTCCCGGATTCCTCGAACGGCTGAAGGAAATGATTCCCTCTATGTATGAACACCGTTGCAGCGTGGGCAAACCGGGTGGTTTTTTTGAACGGGTGGAAGAAGGTACCTGGATGGGACATGTGATTGAACATATGGCCCTGGAATTGCAAACCCTGGCCGGAATGGATTGCGGTTTTGGAAGAACGCGAGCACCGGCAATAAAGAAGGCGAGTATTATGTGGTATTTAGTTATATGGAAGAGGATGCAGGCGTGTATGCCGCAAAGGCAGCCGTAAGGATCACCCAGGCAATTGCTGATGCATCAGTAGCTATAACTACTGGAAGAAGATATCCAGCAGTTAAGGGAGATCAGGGAAGATACCCGGCTGGGACCTTCCACCGGATGTATCGTTGAAGAAGCCGCCAAAAGAGGCATTCCCTTTATCCGGCTTGAATAAACAAAGCCTGGTGCAACTGGGTTATGGCATACATCAGAAAAGAATCCGCGCTACCATTGCTTCCACCACTTCCAATATCGCAGTGGATATTGCCTGTGATAAAGAAGAAACCAAAATGCTGCTGGAAGCGGCGGAAATTCCGGTACCCAGGGGTACAGTGATACGAACCGTGGAAGGATTGAAAGATGCCATCGAACAAATTCGGTTACCCTTGGTGATAAAACCCATCGATGGTAATCATGGCAAAGGAAATACCACCAACATCACTACCTGGGAGCAGGCGTGAAAAGCCTTTGAAGCAGCAAAACTTTATGGACGGAGTGTGATTGTGGAAAAATTTATTACGGGCTTCGATTTCAGGGCGCTGGTGATCAATTATAAATTTATTTGTGCCGCATTGCGTACACCCGCCTCTGTTATGGGCGATGGCGATTCATACCATCCAGTGGCTGATCGACGAAACCAATAAAGACCCCCGCGCGGCTATCGGCCATGAAAAAGTGCTGACACAGATCACAATTGATGATTTCACCTGGAAGATGCTGAATGACCTGGCATTATACCCTGGAAACCATTCCCGCAAAAGGACGAACTGGTATTGCTGAAACCCACCGCCAACCTTTCTACCGGCGGCACTTCAACCGATGTAACCGACGAAGTACATCCTGCCAATATTTTCATGTTTGAACGCATCGCCAAAATCATCGGGCTCGACATCTGTGGCATTGACATCATGGGACCAGCGACTTACGTACACCTGTAAACGAAAATGGCGGTGCCATACTGGAAGTGAATGCTGCGCCGGGTTTCCGGATGCATATTGATCCTGCGAGTGGGCTGCCACGAAATGTTGCCGAACCGGTGATGGATATGCTTTTCCCCAAAGGAAGCGCACGGCAGAATCCCCATCATCGCCATCACCGGTACCAATGGTAAAACAACCACTACCCGGCTTACCGCACATATCGCCAAAAGCGCAGGAAAGAAAGTTGGTTATACCACATCCGATGGTGTTTATATCCAGAACCAGCTCATGATGAAGGGCGATTGTACCGGGCCTGTATCAGCCCAGTTTGTACTAAAAGATCCAACGGTTGATTTTGCGGTTCTGGAATGTGCAAGGGGCGGAATTTTAAAATCAGGCCTGGCTTTTCAGAATTGTGATGTGGCCATTGTAACCAATGTTGCTGCCGATCATATTGGACTGGGCGGGATCAATACGGTGGAACAAATGGCCAAAGTGAAAAGCCGTTGTACCGGAAACTGTTTTCCCGCATGGCTATGCCATTTTGAATGCAGATGATGACCTGGTGTATACAATGAAGGATGGCCTGGATTGCAATGTGGCCCTTTTCAGCATGGATGAAAATAATCCGAGGATTAAAGCACATTGCGAAAAAGGCGGACTGGCTACTGTATTTGAAAACGGATTTGTCAGCATCATGAAAGGCAACTGGAAGATCAGGGTATTGCCGGTAAAAGATATTCCGCTGACCTTTGAAGGAAAGGCCATTCATAATGTCAACAACTGCCTTCCGGCGGTGCTGGCCACTTACCTGTACCGCGATATCACCATTGAAGATATCCGTTCGGCATTGTTGTCTTTTGTTCCCTCGTCACACCTGACACCGGGCCGGTTGAATTTCTTTCCATTTCAGGAATTTTACTTTCCTGGCCGATTTTGCGCATAATCCCCATGGCCTGAAATTGCTGGGAGATTTTGTCATGCAAACTTGATTATTCCAAAAAAATTGGAGTGATCAGCGGCACCGGCGACCGGCGTGATGAAGACATTAGGGAGCTTGGAGAAATTTCTGCACAATATTTTGACGAAATCATTATCCGTTGTGACAAAAACTTACGGGGACGTACAGCCGAAGAAATCATCAGCCTGCTGGAACAGGGGATTCAGAAAGTAAATCCATCCATTCCCACCATCATCATTCCCAATGAAGACGAGGCACTGGAATATATTTATGCCAATCACCACCCCGGTGCACTGTACACGATTATGTGCGATGTTGTAGCAGGAGCACTGGATAAAATAAGGCAATTGAAAGAAAGGGAAAACGCACAGGTGGCCGTTAAATAAAGGGGCCCTGGCAACGGTCATTTGATTCTTTTTTTACCGCTTGTATAAAACTGCGGCTGCTTATCTATTTAAGGATTGCTTGTCCTTCTCGCTAATTGTAGTTTCAGGCCATCAATTCACACGAATGAAAAAGCTGATTCTGCTGACAGGATATCTTTTTCTCTGCGCAGTTTCATGGTCCCAAACCATCACAGGCAGAATAAAGACCGAAAATGGTGACTACATTTCAAAAGCTACGGTTAGCCTCCACCGTTTAAAAGATTCTGTTTTACTGTCGACCACGCTCACGGGAGCGGATGGTTCTTTTGAAATAAAACGAAAAGATTCTATTCCCGTCCTTTTACAGGTTTCTGCTTCCGGTTATACCGCCAAATGGATTAACCTGGCAAAACAACCTGACCTTTCGTCTGTGAGCCTGTCCATTGCACCAAAATCGATGACCGCAGTAGTAGTAAACGCAAAAAAACCCATCATTGAAGTCAAACCGGATAAACTTGTTTTTAATGTTGAATCCAGCATCAACGCAACCGGCAGTACGGCATTGGAGTTGTTACAAAAATCTCCCGGAGTAATTGTAGACAAAGACGACAATATACAGTTAAGCGGTAAAAATGGTGTAAGGATATATATCGACGGAAAGCCCAGTCCGCTTGCAGGTACCGATCTTGCAGCCTACCTGCGGGGTCTCAACAGCAATGATATCGAAGCCATCGAAATCATTACCAACCCATCTGCAAAATATGATGCGGAAGGCAATGCAGGGATCATCAATATCAGGCTGAAGAAAAATAAGAACTATGGAGCGAATGGAAATGTAACCGGCGGATATGGCATCGGCATTTACTCTAAATATAATGGTGGCGGATCATTGAACTATCGCAACAGCAAGGTCAATTTATTTTCCAATTTCAGTGCTTACAATAACCTGAATGCAAATGAATTTGACCTGTACCGGGTACAAAATGATACTACTTACGATCAGCAGACAAACAGCAAGTTTCATTCCCGCGGACAGAACCTCAAACTGGGAGCCGACTGGTACCTGGATAAAAAAAGTACGATAGGCATTTGTGCTTAATGGAAATCTTGGTCATAATAACTGGAATGCCTTCAGCACCACTCCTATCAGTGCAAACAATATCAAGGATATTGACAGGATACTGGTGGCCAACAGCGAATCAGAATCACGGAGAAAAAATTTTACGGCAAATATCAATTATCGCTATGCCGATACCTCTGGCAGGGAATTGAATATTGACGGTGATTTGGGCAGGTATAGGCTCAGGACCGAAAACGCTACTCCAAACGTTTATTTGTCGTCTGATACCAGTTACGTCCTTTCCACTTACACGTTCAGTTCCACAATGCCAACAGATATTGACTTATATAGCATCAAAGCGGATTATGAACAAAAACTAGGCAAGGGAAAAATAAGTGCCGGGTTTCAAAACATCGCTGGTAAAGACGGATAATAATTTTTCGTTTTATGAAGATGATGTCGACGGCGTGCCCAAATTAAATCCGATGCGCAGTAATCGTTTTGAATATACCGAATGGATCAATGCTCTATACAGCCAGTACCGGCTTCAGTATAAAAAATTTAATTTCCAGGCTGGATTGAGAATGGAACAAACGCAAAGCAGGGGTGAACTGACGGCATCGGTAGACGTGGACGACAAACTGGTAAAAAGAAGTTACCTCGATTTCTTTCCCAATGCAGGGTTAACCTGGCAGGCTGGCAAAAGCAATACGCTCGGCCTGAACTACAGCCGCCGTATTGATCGGCCAAGATACCAGGACTTAAATCCCTTTATATACCAATTGGATGAACTGACTTTCCGTAAAGGAAATCCCTTCCTTCGTCCGCAATACACCAATATCATTGAACTGCGCCACACCTATAAAAACAAACTGACCTCCACCTTATCATACAGTCACATCAATGATGTTTTTGCACAGGTTACAGATACCATTAATGGTAACCAGAGCTATATACAACAGAGAAATATTGCCAACCAGGATGTGATCAGCCTTAGCGTCAATTATCCGTTCAACATTACAAAATGGTGGAGTGTTTATTCAAATGGAACAGTGTACAATACACGCTACCAGGCAGTATTTGAAGACAACAAGGAAATCAAAATGCAGGCAACCGTATTCAGTATTTATATGCAGCAGACCTTTAAGCTGGGAAAGAAATGGACTGCTGAACTCAGTGGATTTTATAATTCACCTTCCATCTGGGGAGGCACATACCTGACCAGCGCTATCTGGAACCTTGACCTGGGCGTACAGAAAAAATTCTGGAAAGACAATGCCACGTTAAAGGTCACTGTTACCGATATCTTTTTCACCATGCCCTGGAGCGGCGTAAGTGAATTTGGTGGTTTATATATCAGGGCATCAGGTCAGTATGAAAGCCGGCAACTGAAAGCCAATTTCACCTGGCGTTTTGGTAATAAACAGGTGAAAGCAGCAAGAACCAGGAAATCAGGTATTGATGACCTGAACCAGCGGGTGGACTGAGAATTATAAATATCCCTGCTTGCGCAGATAGGCTACCCACTTTTGATATCCGTCACCTGATGGCGTCAGGTGCAGTCCGTCGAAAGTATACTTTGCGTCAAGCTTACCCTGCTTGTCCATAAACAGGTCATGAATGTTTACATAGGTGCAATGCGCATTCTCCGTAACTCTTTTAATGAGTTTATTCGTATTTAGAACGTGTTCCTGCTTGTCATAGTGCTGCGGAAAATTCTTTATATCAGGATTTACGGGCAAAAGACTATGTACGTAAATTTTTGTTGACGGGCTTTGGGCCTGCACCCGTTCAATTATTTTACGGATGTTATCCGCAATTACTGCATCCGGAATGTCTTTACCAATATCATTGATGCCGATGAGAAGGAACATTTTCGAAGGTTGCCGCAGTATCACATCATCCAATCGTTTCAACACACCAAACGTAATGTCGCCGGCAATACCCCGATTGATCACAGTTGTATCATTCACTAACTTTTTCCAGTCTCCCACTTGCGTGATGCTGTTTCCTAAAAAAATAATCCGTCCGTGAATGACCGGTTCTTTTTCATACGTTTCAACGAGTTTCGAATAAAGGTCCGGGAGAAAACCGGTAGTATCGAAAAGTCTTTGATTGCTCACATTCACCTGGCCCAGGCCAAGGAGAGGAAAAAGCAGGAATACTATTATGACAGTTTTTTGAAGGTTCATAATGTGTGTATTTAACTGGCTATACCAGGTAAAAATCCAATAACAATTACATCCGGGACTTATTAAAGATACGCCAGGCGCCTAATTTTTATGAGCAGCCATCAAATTCTTCAGGCACAAATGCATAACTTGGATTAAAAGACAATCGTTGTTATGGATGACAGAAGAAAATTTTTGAAAGTTTCCGCTACTCTCGCCATGGGTGGTTTGTTTTTACCGAAACTTCATGCAACATCTTATGCTGAAAGAAATCTTTTTATGAAATCATCAAAAGCGGATTTTGCAGCAGGCAATCTTTCATTTGAGATTTCACTGGCTGAGTTTTCTTTTGCAGGCGAATTGATGTCTGGAAAAATGACCAACATGGACTTTCCGGCAAAGGCTAAGAACGAATTAGGCATCAATGTGCTGGAATATGTTTCCGGGTTTTTCAACAACAAACATACCGATCAAACCTACCTGAAAGAATTAAAGCAACGCTGCGATGATTTGGGCATGAAAAACCATTTAATAATGGTGGATGACGCCAATATTGCCGATCTGGATGCAGCTAAGCGCAAAAAGGCAGTAGCAGCACATCATGCCTGGGTAGATGCTGCAAAGTATTTGGGTTGTGATAAAATTCGTGTAAACCTGGGTGATACGACAAAATTCATAAACGGCGAACCAGATGATCCGGCAGAGGAGGCCGCAAAAGCTGCTGCCGATGGTTACCACCAGATATTGGAGTATGCAGCCAGGCAGAACATGCAGGTGATTGTGGAGAACCATTTTGGCAACTCGACCGACATAGATTGGTTAGTTGGGGTAATCAAAGCAGTAAATATGCCTAATGCCGGCCTGTTGCCGGACTTCGGTAATTTTTGCCGCCAGCGTAGCAAACCTACCGAACCAGGTCTCAAAGGACTGATAAATACCAAATGCGTGAAAGAGTACGACCGTTATGAAGGTGTGAAAAAGATGATGCCCTATGCCAAAGGCATCAGCGCCAAGACACACAAATTTGATGCAGTCGGAAACGAAACTGAAACTGACTTCATTCGCATGTTCCAGATTATCAAAGATGCCGGTTTTAGTGGCTATGTAGGTATTGAATACGAAGGCGGATTTATGAACATGATTAATCCGGCAGCGGGCTATGTGTCCACTAGCGAAGGCATTAAGGCGACAAAGACCTTGCTGGAGAAAGTGCATCAAAAAATGGCATAAAGTAGCAACAGGTCCAATCCTATACACCTGTTTCCCCCATAACTTACTGAATCTAAAAGAAAAGCGCCTACTAATAGTAGGCGCTAATAAAGCTAAAACAGGATAAATTCCTGTGACGTTGCCCGACCTGGATTCGAACCAAGACAAACAGAACCAAAATCTGTCGTACTACCATTATACTATCGGGCAGCTTTCCCTTTTAAGGGGAGGCAAAAATACGCTACAGCTTTTATTCTCCCAAATTGGATTTTCAAAACTAGCGTAAAGGCGCTTATTCAGTGACTTTTCCTGATTTTTTGAGGTAGCGCACCGTGCCATAATATACACCAAGTGCGGGAATCAGTATATACAGCCACAGATTTCGTACAGCAACATCGTTCCTGGTGAGCTGCGGATAGCGAAATAGAATGATGAGCACGATACCTGTCATCCACACAAACTGGGTGTTATATTCCTTAAGGATCCACCTTTTCCAGTTAAATTTCATTTCGCTGAAAGTTCTCCCAATCCCGCTGATCGAGGGAAGCCACCTGTTTACCCGGGCACAATAGACATCAAAACTTTTCCCGAATTTATTTCTCAGGAAATTCTCTTCTGCCAGTACAATGGCCTGGTATATAAACAGGAACAGCGGCATTATGATGGCGATATAGATCAGGGAGTTGGAAAGTATGCCAACACCCAATAACATCAGGATATTACCTACATACAAAGGATTACGGCAATGGCTGAAGATACCTGTGGTGACCAGTTCTTCTGCATACACTTTTTTATCTCTTCCTCCCCGGATGATATATGCCAGTCCGATGGTTGCGCCACGGATCATTTGTCCGGTTATGGTAATTACCAGTCCCAGCACTAATGGCCAGAGCCAATAGATTTCACCGAAATATTCCTGCCCGAACAGGGGTGGTGACGGGATAAATAATAATAAGTAAAGAATTATAAACAACCAGTTACGGTAACGAAAGAAGAAATTACCTATGTCAATCATGCCTTATTTTTTTGCAATAAATCCCGCGAAGTTGTACCATTTAAAAAACACTTCGGTTTGCTTGAACCCGGTTTCCTTGAGCAGCGTAATATTCTCACTTAATTTATAAGGGATGAGTACATTTTCCAGGGCTTCGCGCTTCTGGGCAATTTCCATTTCACTGTACTGGTTGCGTCGCTTGTAGTCGTAGTAATATTTTATAAAATCACGGTTAAAAGAACTGTCCTCTGCAAGAATCTTTTCAACAATAATAAGTATGCCATCTGGCCTTAGTCCTTCAAACAGGCTTCGCAGCAGCTTTTCCCTGTTGATGGGCCTCACGAACTGAAGGGTGAGGCAGAGCACGATAATGGATGCATTTTCAACAACAATTCCCGCATTCAGGTCTCCATATTCCAGTTTCACCTGCCTTTTCACTTTAAAATCTTCCATTTTATTCCTGCACTTTTCCAGCATATCCCTTGAGTCGTCAATGCCTATAAATGGAATGTCCATGGGCACTGTTTTATCCATATGCAGCAACGTGGCACCGGTGGAACAACCCAGGTCATAAATTACAGAGCCTTCCTGGAAATGATCACTGGCAATTTCCCCTATCATTCGTTGCATTTCAGGGTAAAAAGGGACCGACCTGGTCACCATATCATCAAATACATTGGCAACCTTGCTGCTAAAAGTAAAATCGGGGATTTTGGAAATTTCCTCGTTGAATATCTGGTCTACATTTCCGCTCATAGTTGTCCTGTTTAGTACATGAGCAAATAAAGGCCATTTTTGTGGCACAAAAACTAACTTTTATCATATCAGCCACATATTAAACTTTATCGAGCGCCTGCAGGATATCATTTAGGATGTCGTCAGGATGTTCCAGTCCAACCGAAATCCTTACCAGTCCCGGGGTTATGCCCACCCCTGCCCTTTCTTCGGGGGTCAGCTTGGAATGCGTGGTACTGGCCGGATGGGAGGCAATGCTCCTGCTGTCACCCAGGTTATTCGTCAGGGAGAGCATTTCCAGTGCATTCAGGAATTTCCTGCCACTGTCTATCCCGCCCTTTAAATCAAAACTAACAATACCGCCTCCGTTAGACATCATTTTACGGGCGATTGCATATTGTGGATGTGATGGAAGGAATGGATATTTCACTTTTACCAGGGCAGGGTGACCGGCCAGGGCTTCAGCGATTTTTAAAGCCGATGAGGCATGCCGGTCCATCCTGATAAAAAGGGTCTCCAGGCTTTTAGAAAGTACCCAGGCATTGAAAGGACTCATGGATGGCCCTGTATTGCGGATAAACAGGTAAAGCGGCTGAATCAGTTCTTTCCTGCCTACAACTACGCCCCCGAGAACGCGTCCCTGTCCGTCAATGAATTTAGTGGCAGAATGAAGCACCAGGTCGGCGCCAAATTTTATGGGTTGCTGAACCGCCGGCGTGGCAAAGCAGTTATCCACTACAAGCAGGATGTTGTGCTTCCTGCAGAGGCGCGACAAATATTCAATATCTATAATATCAAGCCCCGGGTTGCTGGGCGTCTCCACATATAGCATTTTTGTCTCAGGCCTGATCATAGAGGCTATTTCCTCCGGCTTATTCATATCGAAATAGGAATAACTGATACCCCATTTCGGAAGGTACTTGGTGATAATGGTGTGGGTTGAACCAAAAACGGCGGAAGCGGAAACCAGGTGATCCCCCTGTGAAAGGAAGGTCATGAATGTTCCAAACACGGCAGCCATTCCTGTTGCAGTAGCCACCCCGTCTTCTGTTCCTTCCAGGGCGGCAATCTTGCCGATGAATTCATCCGTGGTAGGATTGGAGAACCTGGAATAAATATTTACGTCTAGTGAATCATCAGCAAATGCTGCTGCCATGTCTTCGGCAGTATCGTATGTGAAGCTACTGGTGAGAAATAATGGTGTGGAATGTTCTTTTTCGCCCGTTTTGTCAGTTTGCAGCCTGATCGCTTTAGTTTCCCTGTGTTGTTCCATGTTGATCAGGTTACGATGGTTTCATTTACCATTACTTCCCAGGTTATTTTTGCACCGGCACGTCTGAGTGTTTCGGCAACAGAACAATATTTATTGATAGAAAGCTCAACTGCACGTGAAGCTTTGCCGGGCTCAACGTCACCCTTGATTTCAAACAGGAGATGCACTTTTTCCCAAAGCGACGGCTCAATACCATGCTGCCTTTCCCCATCCACTTTGATGAGAAGCCCGTCAATAGACTGGCGTTGTTTTTTAAGTATGCTGATAACATCCACAGCACTGCATCCGCAGAGTGCCGACAGGATGGTCTGCATGGGTCGAAACCCGTCACCGTGACCGCCCTGGTCAACGGGAATATCAATTTTCATGGAATGCCCCTTGGCATCTGTGATCGTTAATCCGAAATCAGGATGGGTAAGTTCTGCCTGTAATAAAGCCATGGCACAAAGATAATGTGATATTTTGGGAATGCGATATTGCGGGAATGGAATGAGAAAATGGAAAATTTTAAGACCTCCTAACCATTAGTTGCCGGGATTTCTTCAAGATTTTTTACGCAAATCCAGGTTCTGGAAAAAGTATATCCGGGCGCCATTGATTATTTTATACTTATTGCCTGATGACAATTGCTGAAAAACATTCAGGTATCCAAACTGTATACTGTTATTCTTACTGAGGAAGTAATTGAAGCCGGTAAAAAACCTGTTCTGGTCAAAATAATTATACACGATCTCATCTCCAAAATTAATCATGAGTTCGTCATTTAATACATATGTCAGTCCGCCCTTCTCATATCCTTTCCTGGTAAGGGGTACCTGGAAGAAAAAATTATATCGCACCCTGAAATTAAAATTATATCCCTCTGCGAGCTCATCGGCATCTTTTATTTTCCTTCGATACCTTTCTTCAAGCCTTAGCCATTGCATCATCCTGATCTTCGTGTAGTTGGTATGCCACTGAACTTGTTGCCATATACGGTGCTCCGGTTGAGATATCTCGGGATGATTGTCGGCCGGGAAGAAATTAACGAACGCATACCCGAGTGTTAATTTCACTTTATCGCTGAGATAATAGGTAACTCCCGGGCGAATAATGGAGGTTGAAAGACTGTCGAAAAAATTATCCTTGGTCCGCAGATGGCCATCGAACCAGAACCCCCACTTATTACCGAGCCTGGTCTGGTTAAAATATGCCAGCCATACCTGCTCAACGTATTCTTTTTGCTTCACGGTCTGACCCAGTACGGGTTCAATGGAAATGACAAACAATAATAACGCGATGATTTTTTTCATTACACCTGAGATATCAACACCAACAATACGCATTTTTATTTGTTCAGCAATCCGTCAAATGTAAAGGCTGCATAATACAAACCTCCGATGGTTGGGCCTGCCGCATACTGAATATACCTGTTGTTGAATACATTCGATGCACCCAACTTGATGGTTGCTTTGGCTTTGGGAACCCGGTAAGTGACCTGGGCATCCACCACCTGGTAAGCAGGTATCTTTCCATTGGCCAGCGGGCTCTCCCAGGAAAATCCATCCTGCCATCTCCATACCACATTAAAACCAACGTTCTTTACCACTTCCCTGTTGGCAAAGGAAAGGTTGGTAACCCATTTTGGGGTATTGAATGCCGTTATGAATACATCGGGTGTTTTGTTGACAGAAATATTATTGTAATTAACGTTACCGGAAATGGTGAACTTTTTGTAGAAATTATAGGTAACACCCAGGGATGATCCATAATTATGATAGGTGTTTCGGGCATTGGTGAACACACGGTAGCGTGTCTGCTTTGCACGGTTAGCGGCCAGCATATCTATAGCTGCAGCATCGGTTCCTACGGTGCCAGAACTGGGGACGGATACCTCTACCTGTCCCAGGAATCCGCTGTAATTATTGGAATAAGCATCAAAGTCAATGATCAGCCTGCTATTGAACAAAACACTTTTATATCCAAATTCCAGGGAATTGATCTTCTCTGGCGTCGTAGGATCCAGGTTCGTTGCTTCAAGCACATTTTTATTTTTTATCGCCGCATCATTTTGTGTTGAACCTGCTGTAACATCCTTATTGACGGCTGCATTGAAATTATTCACAGAGGAAAGGGTATAGGAGTTTTCCAGGTATCCCAGCCCTTCATTGATATAGGATAGTCCGCCTACCCTTCTCACGTTTCCATTGTTGACAAAAGACAGCGCCTCAAACAGTGCGGGGAAACGGTAACCGTTCTGGTAGGTCACCCGAAGAAAATTATTCTTGGCCACTTCATATACGCCCGACACCCTTGGATTCCAGATGGGTTTGAACTCAGGATTATAATCGAACCTGATGGATCCGAATATTTTTAGTTTATCATGGAATACTTTTTTTGTTACCTGCACAAATCCACCCACTTTATTATACGTCACATTTTCTCCGAAACTGCCGTTTTTGTCGGGCACGTTTCTTTCATTTACCGGCCTTGAAAAATCAACAAAATTATTTCCGTCGGGTATCACCTGGTATAACCTGTAATCGGCTCCCACCAGCAGGTCAAAGAGTTTAACTTTTTCTGACAGGTCCCACTGTCCCTCGAGCTGGTACATCCTGCTTTTCTGAAGGAGCCATGCGCCTCCCGTAGCGGGAGCTCCTGAAATGCCGGCATTTTTGTGGTCCCAGTTATTGATCCTGGTTATCGTATCCTTTAACCGGTCAAAGGCTTCCGTACCCGGTTCCACCCTTCCCTGGTCGGCTACACCTCGGGCATATTTCATAGCTGTGGCGAGGTCCACGCCGGTGTTTAACTGCGACTGTAATGCCGTCTTGAATCTTGCGCCCCAGGCACTGTTGGATAACTGTGTGAGTTGAAGATTATCGGACAACGGTTTCAGGTTATAGGAGTCGCCGGTATTTTCGACCGACATATAGGCCCTCACAAAATAATTATGGCCCTTTAGTTCAACCTTATGGTTTTGCACCACTACATTATCGAGCTGGATCTTGTTACCACGCTGGAACACCCCATCCATTTTACCTACCCGGTATGAATAACTTAATTCTGCATTTTCGTTGAGTTTATAGTGTAGTGCAGCATCAAATTTCAGGTTATCCACTTTTGGGTTCACCAGGTCTTTTTCCCAATATCCTGTTCTGCGAAGAATAAATGTCTTGCTGCCTCCATTATAATTTACGCCATTGATGGTAACAGCATTATTGTTTTCATCTCCGTACCTGTTCCATGCATCATAAGCCGGATTATTTTCACCATTCAGCTCAGGATAGGCAGGATTTGCGGTATTCAGGTTATTCGGGTTCTGATCGGTTTTGGTATTCGACAGCCAGTCGGTTCCCTGCATATAACTAAAATTCACCTTGAAGGCAAGCTTATCCTTAAAGGCATGGGCATATCGGATAGCCGTCTCAGTTAGTATGCTGGGATCCCTGTCTTTCCCGTCCACATGGTTAACGCCTGTTTTCTGGTAAAAGCTTAGTCCCTGGTGGGTAAAAGGACTTTTGGTGAGCAGGTTGGCCATGCCGTTAATGGCATTCATGCCATAAAGTGCCGATGCTGCGCCCGGGGTGATCTCCACACTGGCAATGTCAAGTTCAGTTGGACCGATGGCATTGCCCAGTGGCACGCCAAGTGTGGCTGCCTGCATGTCTACCCCGTCAACCAACTGCATAAAACGGAAATTATTGGGAATATTAAAACCCCTGGTATTGGGCACTTTGAACGTAAGGCTCGAAGTAGTCATCTGTACACCTTTCACATTTTCCAGCGCATCATAAAAACTTGGCGCGGGGGTTTCCTTAATGGCCCTGATGTCAAGTTTCTCAATGGCCACGGGTGACTGCAGGATGCGTTCCGGCACCCTCGAAGCGGTAACCACAACTTCATTGCCCAAAACAGCCTGTGTAACAAGCGCTATCTGGAGTTCAGATCCGAGCGACTTCACTTCAAACTCCTGTGTCTGGAAACCCACATAAGAAAACAACAGTGTAAAGGGAAGTTTCGTGCGTGTCTTTAACTGGAAATTTCCGGTATTGCTGGTAGTGGTGCCGGTAACGGTGCCCTTTACCTGCACACTGACTTCGGAAATCGGGTTCCTTGTGGTTGCATCAATGACCTGTCCCGAAATCTGGATCAGGCTTTCCTGCGCACATGCAATAACTGATATTAATAATGCCGATGCCAGAAAAAATGCCCTGGAGATAATAATGCCGGATGGTGTTCTCAATTGCCTCATAACTGCGTTTTGACGGAAAATCTATTAGTCTACCATTTTGGTAGACTTCAAAAATAAGCAAAGAAATGTAATAGTTGTTTTTTTTCAATAATTTTTTTTCCAGGTCAGCGGGTCTTGCTGAAATCGAGATTTTGGGTATATACGATGCGCATTACATGCATCGACAGGTAATCATTGCCGGTAACCAATTGCTGAAACTGGTTCATATAACCGAGGAAGATCGTATTGTTATCATTGAGGTAATAATTCAGTCCAATGAGGAACCTGTTCTGGTCGAAATAATTATATACGATCTGTTTTCCGAAATTGATCATGATCTCATCGCTCATGAATGCGGACAAGGATCCTTTTTTATATGCCTGCCCGGTAAGAGGAAACTGGAAGGCCATATTATAACGCATCCGGTAATTAAAAAAATAGTCATCGGCCAGTTCATCGGGGCTGATAAAATTTCTCCTGAACCTTTCTTCCAGCCTGAATCTTTGTGTCAGCCGGGCTTTTGGATAGTTGTTGGTCCATTGGAACTGTTGCCAGAACCTGTGTTCGGGTTGCGAAATATTTCCTGCATTATCAGCAGGAAAATGATTCATAAAAGCATATCCCGCTGTGATCCTTGTATTATCGGTTATATAATAAGTTATTCCGGGCCTTATTACAAAGGTCACCAGTGAATCAACCAGGTTATCTTTTGTCCGCGCCTGTACATCCATCCAGAAACCAATTCTTTTGCTCACCCTGGTCTGGTTAAAATATCCTGCCCATACCTGGCTTAGTGATGTTGTTTTTTTAGGCGATTGGGCGTAAGAAGAATAACCAAACCCGCAAAACACAAGCAGGCAGCATATTATTTTCGTATATGATAAGAGGTTATTGATTAGAGCCTTTTAATCTGCTAAAATAGAATTTAAGCAATGAACTTAATCAGGATACGGGTGCTCCAGATCATGACCAGTATGCCAAGAAGTATAAACGATGCCTTGCGAGGCAATCTTCCGGCTAGTTTTGCAGAAAGGGGTGCTGCTATAAAACCGCCAATGATCAGTGCCAGTATGGTTTGCCAGTGACTGACGCCGAGCATCGTGAAGAACGTGAATGCACTGGCGAGTGTGACAAAAAATTCCGTCAGGCTCACAGATCCGATCACGTATTTCGGACTACGGCCCTTGGTGATCAGCGTGGTGGTTACAATGGGACCCCATCCTCCACCGCCAAAGGAATCCAGGAACCCGCCGGCACCGGCCAGCCATCCATAGTGTTTGAACTTTTTTTGTGGCTTATTCTTTCGGAACGCGTTGATGAAGATCCTTATTCCGAGAAACATGGTATAGATCGCCATGATGGGTCTCAGGTATTCAGCGTGGCTGCTTCCCAGTTTGGTCAGCAGGATGGCACCGCCAATGGCACCAAGCACTCCCGGAATCAACAGTGCCCTGAAAAGTCGTTTATTGACATTACCAAATTTATAGTGACTGTATCCCGATGCGCCGCTGGCAAACATTTCAGCGGTATGTATACTGCCACTGATGGAAGCCAGGTTCACGCCTATTGATAATAATATTGTTGCACTGGTCACACCATATCCCATACCAAGGGCACCATCGACCAGTTGCGCAAGAAATCCTGCAAGAACCATCCAGTGAAAATTCGGATCCAGCGTCTTGTACCAGGCGATGGTACCATCGGCCATTTCCTTTAGTGGCACATAGGAAAAAATAAAATGCCCCAGTAACATCAGCATGAAAATACTGAGCGACCAGGTGGCTATCTTCTTCCATTTATCTTCCCTTCGTTGTTTGTTCTCTACCAACACACTGGTGATGGCATTGAGCTTATTTACTTTCTCCTCAAAACTTCCATTCAGCTGTTTCCTGATTTCATACAAATTTTCAATGGATTCATCCAACTGGTCGGGCAGATGATGATGCAGCATTTCCTTGATCCTTTTTGCTGTAGTGGGCGATTTACCATTTGTTGAAATCGCAATCTTGAGATTCCCTTTCTGCACTATGCTGCCCAGGTAAAAATCGCAGAGAGCCGGTGTATCAGCAACATTCACCCAAATTTTACGCTCATGCGCGAGATCACGGATCACCTCGTTCAGTGCCTTATCATCGGTAGCCACAATCACCAGGTCCTTGCCTTCAAGATCTGTTTCCTCAAATGGCTTTTCAAGAATTTCACAATGATCAAAAGAAGAAATGAATTCCCGGACCTCAGGCCTGACCATCGGTGCCACAATGGTAACTTTTGAAGCCGGGCTATTGCCCAGTACCGACTGCAATTTTTCCAGTCCCACATTACCCGCACCCACCAGCAACAGGTGCATCTGCTCCAGTTTCAGGAAGACCGGGTAGAGTGTATTCTTTTGTATGGTAGTGGCGGATGACATATTAATATTCCATTTCTTTTATCCACTGCGCTGCATTTCGGCTGGCATAGGAAATGATGATATCAGCGCCGGCCCTTTTTAAGGCCGACCATAATTCTATGTGTGCAGCTTCGCGGTTGATCCATCCCTTTTCTGCCATCAGTTCAATCGATGCATACTCCCCGCTGACATGGTATGCCGCTACCGGAAGTTTTACCAGTGGCCGGATGCCGGCAATAATATCCGTATACCATCCTGCCGGTTTCACCATGATGATATCAGCGCCTTCCCTGGCGTCTCGTTCAGCACAACGCAGTGCATCACCAGGATTCAGGGGCGACAACTGGTATGATTTCCGGTTGCTGGATTTTCCCTGAAGGAGCAGAATGACATATATCACGGAAAGGACCGTATAACTGTGAACTGAACTTGGCAGCATAACTCATAATCGAAACCCCATCATACCCTTCCGCATCCAGCCTGTTCCTGATGGCTGCTATCCTTCCGTCCATCATGTCGCTTGGTGCGATATTATCGGCGCCAGCTTCTGCTAACAGTAAAGCATAAACGCTAAGTTGTGCCACTGATTTTTCGTTATCGATACCTTCGCCGTCAGCAGTAAGAACACCACAATGACCCTGCCTGGTATAAGAACAAAGACAGCAGTCGGCGCTCAGCCAGATATCGTCACCAAATTCCCATTTAATGGATTCAATAAGTTCCACCGCAAAGGAGAAATCCATTTCTTTTGCCGCATTTTTGACAGGTACCGGGAATAACAGGAATTTGGAAATACCTTTTTCCAGGTCTGCACTGATCTGCGACAATATGGAATCAATGGTTTCCGTATGCATTCCATTCAATGCAGCAATTGGCTCACGTTGTGAAAGGTTCTGGTCGGCAAAGAGGGGTTGTATGAAATCCTTATGGGAGAGGTTCACACGTGAAGCCAGTTCACGCATATGCGGATTGACGCGCATACGGCGCTGATTTATTACATGTCGTTTTGCTTCCATTGCGCAAAGGATTTAATGGTCGGAAATAATACCGGCTTGATGCCTTCCTTCTCTAATAATACTGCCGTCTCTCCCTGCAGGCAGGCATGTACTGCCTTTCCCGAAACAACATTTTTATACAGGCTGAATTGCCCAAAACTGGTCCAGAATAAAAAATCCGCCTTCGCTACCTGCTGTTCAATGACCGGGCACTTTTTGGGAATCAGCGAGTATGTAGATGAAGCCTTCCAACCTTTATGCTGCCAGTTTCCCCTGGATTCATGGTTGGTAAGAATATGAATGTCTGACTTCCGGTAATTGAGCACGGGCATCGCCCATGGTTTCAGTAATGATTCAAGACCAAGTCCGTCGGCCGACCCCTCCACCCATATGCCTTTCCTGGCAAGTTCAAACCAGGTTTTACTACCGGAGACCCATACCTTTTTTGAAGCAATAATGTCTTTCCACAGTTCACCGTGGATCGATTTGAAATTGGAAACAAAAAGCACCGGAGCCGTAAAAGGTTTTATTTCTTCAAAAGAATAATCATAAAAGCGGCCCATAAATTCTGATGCATTGAACAAGGAGGTATACTCCGATACTTCCCTGCCCGGCAAACCTTCCCACTGTTCAAAGCGCTGTCCAGACTTATCCCTGCCCGCACTGTAATAAACAATATCACGGCCCTTCTGAAAACTCATTACACCAAATTCCTGCAAACTGCCTTGTCCGAACTGAAGGGCAATTTCCTTTTCCCTGCTGCAGGTCTTTTTCAGCACCGGAAGATTAATTCTCCGCAACACTTCCACGGCCTTTGTATTTCCCTGGTAATGCCTCGGCTACAATGGCCCCCTGGCAGGGTGCCGGCACGCATTCAAACAGGGGCAGTACCATCAGTTTTTTATCTTTCAGTAATAGTTTTACAGCAGGTCCATCAATATTACTTTCCAGTAACCTGTTTACCCCGGCAGTGGCCAGTATGATTCCATCGTATTCTCCGTTGTGCAGTTTTCGGAGCCTGTCTTCAATATTTCCCCTGATGACTTTTGTCTCTATAGAGAAACTGCCTTTTTGTGGCAGTGCCTTCATTAAAAAATCAAGGGCCATGGCTTCCCTTCTCGGCGAACAGGTACCAATGATGATGGTATCGCCTGCAATAAGTTTGTTTTCAATCCCGGCATTGAAGATGGCCATATCCCTGACGTCATCCCGATCCACCACAGCAAATTCATTGCCCGCAAAAAAATGCTCACCACTCATGTCTTTCAGCGAGTGCACCGCTATATCCGCTTCTCCATTGTGCAATGCATCGAAAAAATCACTGGTAAAAAAATCCGTGCCTTCAACAGTTTGCAAAGGAATATCCTTTAGCTGGTCCCCAAGGCTTTCCCTGGTGATTACTTCAACCTGCATTTCCGGATAAAACTGCAGGATAGATTGCTTTACTTTTTCAATCTGCAGAATCGACAACCTTGAGTTGCGTCCTGTGATCCTGAGTTTTTCCATACATGATCTTCTTTAAACTTAAGGCCAGGTACTGTATATGTTTTGGCTGGTGTTTGATCGTTACGATGATCCTCAGGCATTCGCTGCCGACGGGTACCGTGGGATAGTTAATAGGCTGCATATAAACACCCTGCTCTTCCAAAAGGCGCTCAGCGGTTTCCCGGCATTTTACTGCACCTGTTATTTTTATCCTGGTGATATGTGACGCGTTTTCTTCATACCGGATACCATACTGGCGCAATGATTCACGCAGCAGTCTGACATTTTCCATAAAGGCCTCACGCCATTCAGCATGCTGCCGGATAAGGGAAATACTTTTTAATGCTGCACTGCAAACAGCGGGCGGTAATGATGTGGTGAAAATGAAACCGGATCCGAAACAACGTATAAAATCAATCAGCACAGATGTTCCGGCAATAAATCCTCCATACACACCAATGGCTTTGGATAAAGTGCCATTGATGATATCCGCCATCGATGAAAGCCCTTCCTGTTCAAGGATCCCGCCACCGGTGGCACCATAGAGTCCAACCGCGTGCACTTCATCAATATAACTCAGGGCACCATACTTTTTACATAAGTGCAGAATGTCTTTCAGCGGTGCAACCGAACCGGAAATTGAATACACTGATTCCATCACCACCATCTTTGGCTGGTCGGGCGAAAGGCCTGCAGGATTTCCTCCAGGTGCGTCGGCATCGTTATGCCTGAAGATCATTTTCGTGTTCCCGGCAGCCCTCATTCCTTCAATCAGCGATGCATGATTATCTGCATCGGAAATAAAGATCAGCCCGGGAATACCCCTTCCAATAGTTTGCAGCGTCGTCACATTTGCCTGGTATGCACCATTGAATAACAATGCCGACTCTTTTCCCATCCAGCCCGACAGTTCCTTCTCCAGTTCACGGTGATGATTGGTGGTACCGGAAATATTCCTCGTTCCGCTGCTGCCCGTCCCACTACGATGAGCCGTGAAGGATAACTTGGCAATCACGTCTTCATGCGTACTCATACAGAGGTAATCATTGCTGCACCAGTTCACTGCAGAACGCTGAATGCCGTTGGCATCACGATAATGAAAATGCGGAAAGTGAACGGCACTTTTATTGATGTCAACAAAATTCCGGTATGCACCCGATGCCTTCAGTGCATTTAGCCGCTCTTCAAACAATTGATCATAACTGAACATGCTGCACTATTTTATTCCTCGTTACAAAATCACCAAAGGTCTCGCTGGCATTTCGGTCCCTGCTGTACATTTCAAACAGTCGATCCAGTTCGCCCAGGATGTTTTCCTCATCTACATTTTCCTTATACTTCACATTCAGCCGCAGGCCGTTCCGGTCACCACCCAGGTGCAGGTTATATTTTCCGTAGGCCGTACCAATCAGTCCGATCTCCGCCAGTGTAGGCCTGCCGCAGCCATTCGGGCATCCTGTCATCCTGATACTGATCTCATCATCCGCAAGCTGGTATTTGGTTAGCAACGGCTCTATTTTGGAGATCAGGGAGGGCAGGTAACGCTGGGCTTCTGCCAGTGCAAGCGGACAGGTATTGAAGGCCACACAGGCGATAGCGTTCTTCCTCATCGGTGAACTCTCATCAGTCACCCTGGTGACATTATATTTTTCAAGGATCTGGTTGATTTCCTCTTTATCACGGTCATCAATATCCGAAACAATAATATTCTGGTTACAGGTAAACCGGAAACAGGCTTTATCCGTGAGTGCAATTTCATAAAGCGCTGATTTCACCGCAGCCTTTTCGTCATCTGTGATCCTTCCGCTCTCAACAAAGACGGTATAATACCATTTACCCTCATGATTTTGCTGCCATCCATAGTAGTCCCTCCGTTCCGTAAATGAATACTCACGGGCCGGCTGAAGTGCAAAGCCACAGCGCTTTTCCAGTTCTTCCTTAAAGGCTTCCACGCCCATCCTGTCGATGGTATATTTTAACCTCGACAATTTCCTGTCGCTCCGGTTGCCATAATCCCTTTGTATCGTTATAATTTCATACACGGCTTTCATGGTCTTCTCACCCGGTTCACAAAATCCCAATATGGATCCCAGCCTTGGATAGGTTCCCGGGTTGCCATGTGTAGTGCCCAATCCGCCTCCGGCGGTGATGTTGAATCCTACCAGGCGATCATCCTCTACGATAGCGATCAGTCCAAGATCATTGGAAAAAACGTCAACGTCATTATTCGGCGGAATTGCGATCGCTATCTTGAATTTTCTTGGCAGGTACCTGTCCTGGTATAAGGGATCCTTTTCTTCTTCCTTATTGGTGAGCGGCTCCTTATCGAGCCATATTTCATAAAAAGCCTTTGTTTTGGGCAGCGCCATTTCACTGATCCTGGCAGCATAGCCAAAGATCTCTTCGTGTACCCGGCTCTGTTTGGGATGCGAACTGCAGGTCACATTCCTGTTCACATCACCGCAGGCAGCAATGGAATCCAGGTGAAGGGTATCAAAAGATTTAAGGGTAGGTTTGATGTCCGACTTGATAATACCATGCAACTGTACAGTCTGGCGGGTAGTTATCTTAATCACACCGGTAGAATGCTCGCCCGCAATATGGTGCAATCCCTTCCACTGTTCGGAAGTCAGGAATCCGCCCGGAAGCCGGAGCCTGATCATGAATGAATACAGCCACTCCAGTTTCTTTTCACTGCGCTCTTCACGGCGGTCACGATCGTCCTGCTGGTACATGCCATGGAATTTGATGACCGACTGGTCATCTTCCCTGATGGCACCGGTAATATCATCCGCCAGGCTTTCCTTCAGTGTTCCGCGAAGCCCGTCACTGGCAGTTTTTATCCTTTCGACAGGAGATAATTTTTGCTGATCAGCCATATTCAGTTATTAGTAAACGTCTTTATGATAGCGCTCTTCTTTTTTCAGCTGTTCAAGGAAGGCTGTTGCTTCCTCTTCAGATTTCTTACCAAAATCACGGATGATTTTCAATAGCATGGCTTCCACATCCACACTCATCGGATCCTTTGTTCCGCTCACATAAAAAACAGCACCATTCATTAACCATTGGTAGATTTCTTCACCATGTTCATACATCCTGTGCTGCACATATATTTTTTCGGGCTGGTCGCGGGAGAAGGCAAGGCTGACCCTGCTCAACACACCGGTCTTCAGGTATTGCTGTATTTCTGTCTGGTAGAGGAAATCCAACTGAAAATGCTGCTCACCAAAGAACAGCCAGTTCTTTCCGCCGGCACCATTCGAATCACGCTCGGCAAGGAAAGAACGGAAGGGCGCGATGCCGGTACCCGGACCAACCATGATGATATCTGTATCGGGAGCGGGAAGTTTGAATGACCGGTTTCGATGGATGTAAAAAATAACCTTGCTGCCTTCCGGTAAATCACCCAGGAAACTGCTGCATAAACCGTACTTCTGTTCGTCTTCTGCCATGAACCTGTGACGACTCACCGTTATATGCACTTCGCGGTTACCCGAGGCGATCGAAGAAGCAACGGAATACAATCTCGGGGCTACAGGATTTAAGATACTCATCACCCCGGCGAACTGTTCCTTATGCTGTAATGGATAAATCCTCAACAGGTCAAGCAGGTCGAGCCGCATGTCAGGGATCGTATGACCGGTAAGGGCCGCATACTTTTTAACGGTAGATGTGAGCAGGTAACAGATATTCAGTTTATTGATCAGCAGATCTTTGATGGTACCTGTAAACTTTCCTGCGGTGATTTCCATATTCGCGTCAGCACCGCTGAGGGCAATGATCTGGTCAACTACTTCAGGAAGGTTAGACGGAATGATAGCGATGGAATCACCGGGTTCATAATCCAGATCTTCTTCAGCAGTGATTTCAATATGATAAGTCTCCTTATCAGAACCACGGTCATTAAGATTGATGGACTTGATTATGGTTCCTTCAATATTTTTCTTGCCTGATTTCTTTGGTGGTGTGGCGATAACAGGTGATGAAGCAGGAGCTGAACCCTTCATTACACTTTCCACTTTGTGGAACCATTCTTCTGCCGGTGCTTCAAAATCCACATCACATTTCATGATGGGTATTACCCTCGATGCTCCAAGCTCGGCCAGTCGCAGGTCAAGGTCCTCTCCCGTCTTGCAAAACAATGGATAAGAAGAATCGCCCAGTGCAAGAACACTGAATTTCATATGTTCCAGCTTGCCGCTGTACTGATCGATATGCTGGAGAAATTTCTTCGCTGTTTCCGGGGGTTCCCCTTCACCCTGTGTGCTGATGATAACGAAGAAATAGTCTTCCTTAGCCAGGTCGTCAAACCTGTACTGCTCAAGCGCAATACATTTCACGGATAATTTTTCTTTTTTCGCAGCAGCGGAAAACTGCAGGGCCAGTTTTTTGGAATTACCGGTCTCCGTGCCGTAGGCAATGGTCATCTTCTTTACAGCCACCGGGTGATCATGCCCATTCTTCGGATGGTCATGCCCGTTAGTTTGCACGCCTGATACCAGTCCGTTGAGGTATCCGTTGATCCAGATAATTTCCTCCCTTGTGGAGGTTCTGATCAGTTCCTGCAGTGTCTGGTATTTAGTTTCCGGGATCATATCATTAATTTTCCGTGATCAGTTGATCATCATCTGATACGGGTTCGAAAAATTCAGTTTGCTCATCACTGCTGGTAAACCAGTTAAATCTTGGATGCAGCTTTACCACTTCTCCTATGATAATCAGCGTGGGGGAAAGGAAAACCCTCTCTGTCTCATCCTTACACTTTTCCAGGGTCTGGATAAATACGTGCTGCACCGGGGTTGTGGCCTGTTCAATGATGGCCACGGGCTTATCTGCTTCCATCCCTGCTTCAAATAATCTTTGTGCAAGCTGTGCAAGGCTTTGGGACGACATATAAAAAACCAGCGTATCGGTAGTCTTTCCCAGTTCATTCCATTCTTCGTCGGTCACCACTTCAGGCTTATAAAAAGTCAGCAGCCGCACTCCGGTTGAAAAACCCCTTGCTGTCAACGGTATCCCTGCATATGCAGCGGCACCTAGTGCAGCAGTTACGCCCGGAATGATCTCATACCTTATTCCGTTTTTGGTAAGTGTATCCAGCTCGTCGAGGATATTGGAGAAAAGGGAAACATCCCCGCCTTTCAGCCTTACCACCAGTGGATATTTACGGGCATAACTGACCAGCAGTTCATTGATGGAAGACTGTGATACAGATCCGTTTTTGCCGGATTGTTTTCCAACCTCAATGATAATAGCCTTCTTTGCTGCAAATCGTGTAAGGATTTCTTTATTCACCAGCCTGTCGGTAAGGATCACATCGGCTACGGCAAGGTATTGAACGGCCTTGTAGGTAATGAGTTCAGGGTCGCCCGGACCTGCAGCTGCGATGATCACTTTTCCCATTTCTTTTTCCCAAAACATAGTTGACCCTTTCGTAAATAATTATTGGATTAATACAGCAGCTACGGTACTGTTACTGGTTTCATCAATCAGGATGGCACATCCGTTGGCAGGCAGATCGGCATAAGCATCAGTAACAATCGGCGATGCGGTCTTTATGGACACTTTTACCACTTCATTCAGTTTAACACTGCCTTCTACTTCAATTTGTTCGAGTGTATTAACATCCAGCTTATAAAAAATATCTTTTACTACCGCCTTAACCCTCCTGGAATTATGTTGCAGGATATATTTATTTCCTTTGACCAGTGGCTTTTCATCGAGCCAGCAGATCAATGCCTCTGCCTGTGAGGTCACGGCGGGCTGATCGTTTGTATTGACAATGGAATCACCCCTGCTGATATCGATATCATCGGCCAGTTGTATGACCACACTCTGGGGAGCAAATACTTCATCCGTTTCAACACCTCCTGCTTCAAGACCGGAAATGGTTGACTGTATCCCGGCAGGTAACACCGTTACCTTATCACCTACTTTGTAAATTCCGCTTAATACCTTTCCTGCATAGCCACGATAATCATGAAGTTCCTTCACCTGCGGACGAATCACATGCTGCACCTGGAACCTGGGATGAGTAAGGTCGATGTCATCACTTAGTTCAACAGTTTCGAGGTAAGGCAGCAAAGCCGGGCCATCATACCAGGGCATACGCGTGGAAGGCTCCACTATATTGTCACCATCGAGCGCGCTCAACGGGAAGTAGGCAATATTTTTCAGACCGAGTTGCGCGGCAACATTAGTATAATCGATCAGGATATTATTATAAACATCCTGTGAAAATCCAACAAGGTCCATTTTGTTGATGGCCACCACGATGTGGGGAATTTTCAACAGCGAAGCAATGATGGAATGACGGCGGGTTTGTTCTGCCACACCCTGCCTTGCATCAATCAGGATGATGATGAGTTCAGCATTGCTTGCACCGGTCACCATGTTGCGCGTATACTGAACATGTCCGGGAGCATCGGCTATAATGAACTTTCTCTTTGGCGTGGAAAAATAACGATACGCCACATCAATAGTAATGCCCTGTTCCCGCTCAGCCCTTAAGCCATCGGTCAGCAGTGCAAGGTCTATTTCGCCGGCGTTCTTATTTACGGTCTGCCTGGCCAGCTGCTCCAAGCTGGTCGCTCAATATATTCTTGCTGTCGTACAACAGCCTTCCGATCAGTGTACTTTTGCCATCATCCACACTTCCGGCGGTAATAAATCTTAGTAAATCCATATCTGTGCTGTTGATTGAATTAAAAATATCCGTTCTTCTTACGGTCTTCCATAGCCGCTTCTGTTACCCTGTCGTCAATCCTTGTCTCGCCCCTTTCACTGATTCTTGTCAGGATGATTTCATTGATCACTTCATCCAGTGTAGACGCCTGGGATTCCACGGCGGCAGTGCAGGTCATGTCACCAACTGTACGATAGCGGACTTTTTTGGTCTGGATAACATCAGTTTCATCGATCCTGATAAAAGGCGAAACAGCCACCAGCTGCCCATCGTGTTCTATCACTTCACGTTCATGTGAAAAATAAATGGAAGGCAGATCGATCTTTTCCTTGCGGATATATCCCCATACATCCAGTTCTGTCCAGTTGCTGATCGGGAACACCCTTACATTTTCACCCTTGTGTATTTTGCCATTGTAAATGTTCCATAATTCAGGACGTTGCAATTTTGGATTCCACTGTCCAAATTCATCACGTACAGAAAAAATTCTTTCCTTGGCCCTGGCTTTTTCTTCGTCACGCCTTGCACCGCCGATACAGGCATCAAAGCCAAATTCTTCGATGGTATCCAGCAGTGTGTAGGTCTGCAGCCAGTTGCTGCTGGCGAATTTGCCTTTGGGTTCCGTTAAGCTGGTTTCTGCCTGATGGTATCTTCCACTTTCCTGACGATCAGTGTTGCTCTAGCCTCAGCGGCCAGTCTGGTCCCGGTAGACAAGGGCTTCGGGAAAATTGTGGCCGGTATCAATATGTACCAGGGGAAAAGGAATGGGACCCGGAGCAAATGCTTTGCGGGCAAGGTGGACCAGTGTGATGGAATCCTTCCCGCCACTAAATAATAATGCAGGCCGTTCAAACTGCGCGGCCACTTCACGGAAAATATAAGATACTCTCCGCTTCAAGTTGCTCCAGGTAATCCAATTGATAACTCATACCGTTATATTAGTCTACTAAATTGATAGATTTATGTACAAAAAAATTATTCACCCTGTTTGAACATGCAGTCCGCATTCTTTTTTACTATTGTCTTCCCACCACCAACTGCCTGCCCTGAAATCCTCTCCTGGTCTGATCGCTCTTGTACAAGGCGCACAGCCGATACTGACAAAACCTTTGTCGTGCAAGGGATTGTAAGGAACATGATGTTTGCCCTGATGAATTGATTTCAGCTCTTCATCGCTCCAATGTCAACAATGGATGATACTTTACAAGTCTGATTGACCTCATCCCATTCAAGGATGGGCATGTCCCTGGCGATCGGGACTCTGTGCAGCCCGAATGCCGGTGATCCAGACTTTCTTTCCCTTTCAGTGCCCTTTGCAATGGTTCTACCTTACGGATATGGCAGCAGGATTTCCTGGTTCTCCACCGATTCATAAAATGCATTTGGACCCTTTTCTGAAACCGAAGGCTGCAGACTGCTGTTCCTCCGGGGTAGTAAGCAGTAATGTTTACCGGATAGCGGTCCAGCGTTGCACTCCAGGTACTGTATGTTTCAGGAAATAAACGGCCGGTGTCCAGGGTGAAGATCTAAACAGGGACACTGACCCGAAGAAGTAATATGCGTAATGGCCTGATCCTCAACCCCAAAAGAGGTGGAAAACACACCTTCGATCCCGAGTATCTCTACCAGTTAAGCAGGTTCTCTTCAATACTGGCTAGCTCAAAACGGTCCAGTATGTCGAGGATATTTCCATAAGTCTACAAATATAGTAGACTTGTTTCAAAAAATAAGCTTTCCTCGCGTCATTTCCTTATGACAATTAAGATCAGTGAAAAGTGAAAAATCGGTAGCTAACACGTAAAACTAATGGAATAAGGGCATCATGCAGATGTGGAAATCTTTTTGATAACGCTTAGTGATTTCAGGCTCTTGGCGCCAGATGGGTTTAGACTCTCCACGGCGGAAGACAATCTAATCCCTGATGCGGTCTGTATTCATCACGCTGAAAGCCGGGCGTTTAGCCGGCGTGGGATATGAACTGCTTGGTACCGGATGAACAATGCAATCCGAACCGGAGATATGGGCTATGGCCTGGGCAAACTGATACCAGCTGATCGCTCCTCCGTTGGAATAATGATAGATCCCGCCGGGAGCATGCGCTGCCAGTTGCAATATGGAATAACGTTTCTGCAAGATCAGCCGCATAAGTTGGACAACCCAGCTGGTCATCCACCACGTTGATCTCTTTGCGTTCACTCATCAGCTTCATCATGGTTTTCACAAAATTCTTTCCGTATGCGGAATAGACCCATGACGTTCTGACGATGATCGAATCCGGATTGAACTTCAATGCCTGTTCTTCGCCTTCCAGTTTGGAAGCACCATATGTATTGACAGGGCTGGTTGGGTCTGTCTCACGGTAAGGCACATGCGAAGTACCGTCAAAGACATAGTCCGTTGAAATATGTATGAACCTGCCACCAAGTTCACTGCAAACCGCGGCCAGTACCCCAACTGATTCTCCATTGATCAGAAAGGCCAGGTCCCGGAAAGATTCAGCATTGTCAACTGCAGTATATGCGGCACAATTGATCACCACGTCAGGCTTCCTGAAATTGAGAACAGTTCTTACCAGTTCGAAAGTTCTCCAGCGGCAGATCTTCGCGTCGAAAAGTAAAAGTAAATTCAGCATGCAGTACCGGCAAGGTCGCGCAGTTCTTTACCTACCTGCCCGTTGGCGCCTGTTACAATTATGTGAACTTTATCCACGGAAGGTGAAATTATGCTTAGCATCCCTGAACATCGGATGCTTCGTATCTTTTTCTGAAATGATCGCTTTCTCAGCAGGGATCTTCCAGTCTATCGCAAGCTCAGGATCATTCCAGATGATGCTGCCTTCGCTTTCCTTATTATAATAGTTATCGCATTTGTACAGCACTCTCCACATTCTCTGTCAACACCGAAAATCCATGCGCAAACCCTTTGGGGATCAAAGCCTGGAGTTTATTCTCGGCAGACAGTTCAACACCGAATATCTTGCCGTATGTTGGTGATCCAACTCTGATATCCACAGCCACATCCCAGATCACACCACTCAATACCCTGCACCAGTTTGGCCTGGGCAAAAGGCTCCTGCTGGTAGTGCAACCCACGGATCACTCCGTATTGGGATTTTGACTGGTTATCCTGTACCCAGTCGTACGATAGATTTGCATAACTGAATTCCTTCTCGTTATAGCTTTCAAAAAAATATCCCCTGTTGTCTTCAAACACTTTAGGTTCATATAGGAACAATCCGGGGAATTCAGTAGCGTGAAAAGGCATAGTGAATAAGGATTACCTGTTTGCGTATTGTTGTTGATAATACTGCTGGTAAGCACCTGAAGTACATGATCGATCCATTCCTGGTTCTGCAGATACCAGTCCACCGTTTTTTCGAGTCCTTCTTCAAACTGCAGCGAAGGCTTCCATCCCAGTTCCCTGTTCAGTTTGGTGGCATCAATGGCATAACGCAGATCGTGTCCCTGCCTGTCTTTCACATAGGTGATCAGTTTGGCTGATTCACCTTCTGCCCTTCCGAGCTTCTTATCCATGATCCGGCAGAGCAGATGAACCAGGTCAATATTCTTCCATTCATTGAAGCCACCCACATTATATTTCTCACCGGTCTTTCCCATCGTGGAAAATGATATCAATGGCTCTGGCATGATCGTTCACCCAAAGCCAGTCGCTCACATTTTCACCTTTACCATACACCGGCAGTGGTTTGTTATTCCTGATATTATTGATCATCAAGGGGATCAGCTTTTCCGGAAAATGATGTGATCCGTAATTGTTTGAACAATTGGACATCACCACCGGCATATGCATAAGTATGGTGATATGCCATTACAAAATGATCCGAAGAAGCTTTTGAAGCAGAATATGGCGAACGCGGATCATAAGGGGTTTCTTCTGTAAAGAATCCGGTTTCACCCAATGAACCATAAACCTCATCGGTAGACACATGATAGAACAGTTTTCCTGCCATGTCTTTCCAGGATATTCCTGGCAGCATTCAAGCAGAATAGCAGTACCCAGCACATTGGTTTTTACAAAAGCAAGCGGATCCATGATAGATCTGTCCACATGGCTTTCCGCTGCAAGATGTATCACGGCATCAAATTGCTCTTCGGCACGAAGAGTTCATTGATGAAACTTTCATCGGTGATATCGCCTTTGATGAAACGTATAATTGGCGATGCTCTACATCCTTAAGATTTTCGGGATTTCCGGCATAGGTCAGCGCATCCAGGTTCACTATTTCATACTCCGGATACTTTGTTACAAACAGCCTTACTACATGCGATCCGATAAAACCTGAGCCACCGGTAATCAATATTTTCTTTTTCATGATCTACTTATAAACTCCAGTATTCCCTCTTTGTGATTCTTCCACTGAAATATTCCTTTCAGGTCGGCAATCAGCGCCGTTGGTTTGGTCATGGAACATAGATCCTCTTCCGTCATTGCTATATACGGCTGAGTGGGGAATGGCAATTACAACTGCATCATAATCTTTCTCTCCACCTGTCCCCAGGTTTAATCCATACTCTTCGATGCACTTCCTCCAGCTTCTGCAAACGGATCTTCCACATCAACCTTAATATTGAACGCCTGTATCTCTTTTACCGTATCTATGATCTTTGAATTTCTGATATCGCTGACATTTTCTTTAAATGTTACTCCTTTACCAGCACCCTCGCCTTATTAACATCAGGCGCATTTCTGCAATACATGCATGATCACTTTACGGGCCACATTCTTTGGCCATATTATCATTGATGAACCTTGACGCTGAAATGACCTTGGCTTCATAGCCCAGCGCTTCTGCCTTATGTGTCAGGTAATAAGGGATCCACACCAATACAATGCCCGCCTACGAGTCCGGGAGAAAATTTCAGGAAATTCCATTTGGTACCTGCCGCTTCCAGTACATCATAGGTATTGATACCCATCCGGTCAAAGATCATCGACAATTCATTCATCAGGGCAATGTTCAGGTCGCGCTGCGTATTCTCTACGATCTTGGCGGCCTCTGCTACTTTAATGGAGGTAGCCCTGTGTACACCGGCATCTACCACTAGTTCATACACTTTGGCAATCTCGTCCAGCGATTCTGCATCACATCCCGAAACAATTTTGATGACGGAACGAAGCGTATTTTTTTTATCCCCGGGATTGATTCGTTCGGGAGAATAACCCAGTTTGAAAGTCGGTCACCTTTTTCAGGCCCGACAATTTTTCAATGATCAGGCAGACAATCTTCTTCCGTACAACCCGGATATACGGTTGATTCAAAAACAACATAGTCTCCTTTCTTCAGCACTTTTCCGATGGTCTCAGAAGCTCCTATTACCGGACTCAGATCAGGTACATTAAACTTATCCACCGGTGTGGGTACTGCCACAATAAAAAATCTCGCCTCTTTCAGTTTCTCCGGATCGCTGGTGAATTCAATGTCTTTTCCGTCAAACGTTTCCTTCGACACTTCCTTGCTGGGATCCACATGGTTTTTCATCATGTCGATCCGCTCGTGCATTGATATCAAAACCAATCACGCGAGATCTTCTTTGCAAACTCAAGGGCAATGGGCAGTCCCACATAACCCAAACCAATGACGGCGAGTTTGGCTTTTTTATCAATAAGGTCCTGGTATATGGCCATTATTTTTGACTATTAAATTCTTTGGGAAGTTTATACAATTCTTCCTGCGGTAAGTGATTTGAAATATTCATAGGTCAGGGCAAGTCCGGCTTGCCCTGCTCACTTTCGGCTCCCATCCAAGCAGTTTCTTTGGCCTTGGTGATATCCGGTTTCCGTTGTTTGGGATCATCCACAGGCAGTGGCTTGTAAACAATTTTCTGTGTGGTCCCGGTAAGTTTAATGATTTCTTCTGCAAAATCCTTCAGTGATATTTCACCGGGATTGCCCACATTTACCGGGATATGCATAATCGCTCATCAGCAACCGGTAAATCCCTTCAACCAGGTCATCAACATAACAAAAAGACCTGGTCTGTGATCCATCACCAAATACGGTCAGGTCTTCGCCACGCAGTGCCTGGCCGATGAATGCAGGCAAGTGCCCTTCCATCATTCAGTCGCATCCGCGGACCATAGGTATTGAATATCCGGACGATCCTGGTTTCCACGCCATGAAAAGTATGATAGGCCATGGTGATGGATTCCATGAATCGCTTTGGCTTCATCATATACACCTCGTGGGCCAACAGGATTCACATTTCCCCAGTATTCTTCAGTTTGCGGATGTACCAGCGGATCGCCATACACTTCTGAAGTGGAGGCCACCAGGATCCGTGCATTTTTTGCTTTGGCAAGTCCCAGGCAATTATGGGTACCCAGTGCTCCTACTTTAAGGGTCTGAATGGGAATTTTCAGATAATCAATCGGACTGGCGGGTGATGCAAAATGAAGAATATAATCCAGTTGCACCGGGAACATGGATGAACTTGGTAACATCATGATGATAGAATTCAAATTGTTCCAGTTTGAAAAGATGTTCAATATTCCTCAGATCACCGGTAATCAGGTTATCCATGCCGATCACATGATATCCTTCTTTGATGAACCGGTCGCATAGATGGGAACCTAGAAAACCGGCAGCGCCTGTAATTAGTACTCGTTTTGCCTTACATAGTTGATGATTTACTTATCTGAACATTGTGCCGCCTGTCCGATGCTTTCATAATGAAAGCCGAGTTCCTTTATGGCGTCCACATCAAAAAGATTTCGTCCGTCAAAAATGGCTTTATTTTTCATGCTCTTTACCATCTTTACAAAATCCGGTGTACGGAATTCATTCCATTCCGTTGCAATGATCAGCGCATCGGCGCCCTGAATGGCTTCATACTGGCTTTCAGCATACTGCATCTTTATCACTTCAGCATCGTTTTACATTGTTCATGGCTTCGGATCAAATAGCGGAGATCGTGCAACCCCGGCATTCAGTAATTCATCAATCATATACAATGCCGGTGCTTCACGGATATCATCCGTATTGGGTTTGAAGGCCAGTCCCCAGAGTGCAAAATGTTTTCCTTTCAGCTTATTGTCAAAATAACGCTGGATCTTGGGAATCAGGTGCAGTTTCTGGTTTTCATTTACCAGTCATTACGGCATTCAGTATCTTGAAATCATAGTCCACTTCTTTTGCGCTTCTTACCAGTGCCTGTACATCTTTGGGAAAACAGCTTCCACCATAACCGATACCGGGAAACAGAAACCTTTTGCCAATGCGTTCATCGCTACCAATGCCACGCCTCACCATGTCCACATCAGCACCCAGTCTTTCGCAGAGTTGTGCAATTTCATTCATGAATGAGATCTTGGTAGCAAGGAAAGAATTGGCGGCATACTTGGTAAGTTCTGCAGAACGTTCATCCATGAAAATAACCGGGTTACCCTACCGAACAAATGGAGCGTACAGTTCGGTCATCACTTTTTTTGCTCTTTCAGAACTCGTTCCGATCACCACGCGGTCAGGTTTCATGAAATCATCTACGGCTACCCCTTCCCGTAAGAATTCGGGATTGGACACCACATCAAATTCACCGGAATAATTTTTTGCTATGGCGGCCCGCACTTTTTCCGCGGTGCCAACAGGTACGGTGCTTTTATCCACAATTACTTTATAATCCTTCAGTATTTTTCCAAGATCTTCGGCCACACCCAAAATATATTTCAGATCAGCCGATCCATCTTCACCGGGAGGAGTGGGCAGTGCGAGAAAAATAATTCTTGCATCTTTGATGCCTTCTTTCAGGTCGGTGGTAAAACTCAGTCTGTTCTTCCTTAAGGTTACGGATAAACAGTTTCTCCAGTCCGGGTTCATAAATGGTGATTTCCCCGTTGCTCAGTTTATCCACTTTGTTCTTATCTATATCAACACAAATAACATCATTTCCGGTTTCAGCAAAACAAGTTCCGGTCACTAATCCAACATAGCCGGTTCCTACAACAGCGATTTTCATTATTTGGTACTATTATTTTTTACGAATTCTAATACATTAGCCGTTATAAAATTGAGTTGTTCCTCATCCAGTTCTGTATGCATGGGCAGTGAGATCACGCGCTCCGTAAGCCAGTCTGTTACCGGGAGGTCTGCAGTGAGTTGTGAAAAGGCGTCAAACATTTTCTGCCGGTGTGCCGGAACCGGGTAATAGATCATGGAGGGAATGTCCTGTTCTGCCAGGTACTGGTTCAGTGCATTTCTGTCAACCCCTTCCAGATGCAAGGTATACTGATGAAAAACATGTGTGCTGTAAGGAGCGGTCACGGGAGTTTTAATATGTTGATTTCCTGCAAATGCATGAGTATACGCAGCAGCCAGTTGCTGTCTTGCCGCAATATATTTATCCAGTAAGGGTAACTTAATATTCAAAATCGCAGCCTGGATGGTGTCGAGCCGGGAATTGCAGCCTACCATATCATGGTAGTACCTTACCTTTTGGCCGTGGTTGGCGATCATTTTCAATTGCTCAGCCAGTACATCATCATTGGTAAACATCGCTCCACCATCACCGTAACAACCGAGGTTCTTGGAAGGGAAGAAAGAAGTTGCGCCGATGGTTCCGATGGTACCGGACTTTTTTACGGTTCCGTCGCTGAAGCGGTAATCGGCACCAATGGCCTGGGCATTGTCTTCAATCACATACAGGTTATGTTCCCTGGCGATATTCATGATCTCTTCCATCGGGGCGGTATGGCCATAAAGATGGACGGGCACGATGGCTTTTGTTTTTGGCGTGATGGCCTTTCGGATCGATTCCGGGTCAATGCAAAAGGTGTCTGGATCCACATCCACAAATACAGGCGTTAATCTCAGCAGGGCCACCACTTCGGTAGTGGCGATATAGGTAAAGGAGGGTGTGATCACTTCATCGCCGGGCTCAAGACCCAGCGCCATCATCGCAATCTGCAGGGCATCTGTACCATTGGCACAGGGTATAACGTGCTTAACACCGAGGTAGGCCGAAAGGGCCGCAGCAAATTCCTGGACGGGTTTTCCGTTAATAAAGGCCGTACTTTCCAGGACATCAATCACCGCCTTATCAACCTGCGGCTTAATTTGCAGGTATTGCTTCTTGAGATCTACCATTTGGATAGGAGTCATGTGGCGGGTATTTTTAAAGTGCACAAAGGTAATAAAATATACACAGGGTAAAAGTTTGCCATTAGATTTGCAACCTATTCAGAACCATCCAACAGTATGTTGCTGTACAACCTTTCCATTTTGCTCTATAGTGTGGCCTTAAGGCTGGCTTCATTATGGAACCCAAAGGCAAGAGCATGGACGGAAGGTCGAAAGGACCTGCTGAACAGGATGGAAGAGGCCATGAAAGATATTGGCAGCCGGAAAAGGATCTGGATGCATTGTGCTTCTCTAGGTGAATTTGAACAGGGAAGGCCTGTGCTCGAAGCCCTTCGCCATCAATACCCGGACGCTTATATACTGCTTACTTTTTTTTCTCCCTCAGGCTACACTATCCGGAAGAACTATGGTCATGCCAACAATGTATTTTACCTGCCGGTGGATACTGTATCCAATGCCAACCGGTTTCATGACATTCTGAAACCCGACCTGGCCATCTTTGTGAAATATGAATACTGGCTAAACCATCTGCGCATCATGCAGAAAAACAATGTGCCCGTATTGATGATCTCCGCTATTTTCCGGAGCAACCAGGTATTCTTTGCCTGGTATGGCACATGGTGGAAAAAAGCGCTGACGGCCTTCCGTCATTTCTTTGTCCAGAATGAAGAAAGCGGGGTACTCTTAACTTCGGTGGGTATCAATTCATATAGCATCACAGGAGATACCAGGTTCGACAGGGTAATCAGCATCACGGAAAATTTCCAGGAACTGCCGCTGATTAAAAAGTTTTGCAAAACACCATATACTATTGTTGCGGGCAGCACCTGGCCGGAGGATGAAGAAGTGTGGACTCACCTGGTGAGGACAAGAAAGGACATCAGTTTTATTTTTGCTCCGCACGAACTGTACGAAGACCACATGAAAAGCATTGAACGATTATTTCCTCATCGGTTGTTATACTCGGAACTATCGGAAGGCGCAGAAATGCTGGATAGCAATGTACTGATCATTGACAATTTTGGCATGTTGTCGAGGCTCTATCATTATGCCACCATTTGCTATATAGGAGGAGGTTTCAGCAACGGGATCCACAATATCCTGGAAGCGGCGGTTCATGGCAAGCCACTGGTTTTTGGTCCGGCTTTTTACAAATTCCAGGAAGCCGTTGATCTTTTGGAACTGGGCGGTGCGGAGACCGTTGAATCTGCCATCGAACTGGAAAAAGTGATTGGGCAGTGGCTTAATAATCCGGTAGAAATGGCAGAACGCGGAAAAGTCTCAGCCGATTATGTATCAGAAAGGGCCGGGGCGACAAAAAAGATCATCCGCTATATTCAGGAAAACCGCCTTCTGACGAGTTGAATGAATTGCTGAACGATGGGTGCGTCCTCATTCCAGGCCAGTTTAAGTTTCAGTTCCCGCTGCATCCAGAATTCTGCTTCGGGCAGTATGGAAAACTGGTTGAGGGTTTTCACGGACCTTTCAAACATGGCCTCATCTCCACCAAACAATTCATTAATAAAAAGATAACGATCATTAATGCCGATGGCTTTGCGAAGGTCACGGATAGGCACATCCGTTAGTTTCTGGGCAAGTTCAGTTTTAGCATCTTTAAGGCTTTCATTCCGTTCAGAAGAGGAGATGTCGTTGCGGTCTTTTGGAGCAATTGTCCTGACCTTTTCCTTAACGGGCGAATGAATGGCCAGGGTGGGCACTTCTTCCATCGGATCATAACTATTGGGCATGGGCTGACGATTCTTTTGCCCGAGTTCATTCTTCAATTCAGCGGCTTTCTTCATTTCTTCGAGCTCACGTTCAATCTCCTTCTCATCAATGTTGAGCACCTCAACAATTTTCTCTTCGTGGGTAAGCGCTTCTTTGGCGGGCGTAAACCGGTTGGCCGAGGGATACGGCATCACCACCGAAACTTTTCTTTTCTGGTCACCGTTCTGGGTACCCGCAGAAGACTGCATCAGTTCCTGTTGCAGCAACTGCAGGGTGAGAAGCATCTGCTTGCCGGATTTTCTTTCTTCCTGTACTGCTCCTGCAATTTCAACATTAAAACCTCAGCTCTTTCCATAGACATATGGTACTTTTGTACTTTTGACCTGTAAAGGTACAAACAAGTTTATGTATACCATTTCCTAACAAAATGTTTATTGAACCGCATACATGGGAATACTACCCGGGGTTGGATCGAAGTGATTTGCGGATCCATGTTCTCCGGCAAAACGGAAGAACTGATCAGGAGGCTGAAACGGGCCCGGATAGCGAACTTGAGCGTTGAAATATTCAAACCGGCCATAGACGTACAGGTACCATCCCGAGCATATTGTTTCACACGACGATAACATAATTCAATCCACACCTGTGGATAAATCATCAGGATATTCCTGGCCTGCTGAACAGAAGTTGATGTGGTGGGGATAGATGAAGCTCAGTTTTTTGACGAAGACATTGTTGATGTTTGTAATCCACTGGCATTGAAGGGAATCGCGGGTGATCGTGGCGGGCCTGGATATGGACTATACCGGGAAACCCTTCGGCCAGATACCCGCAGTTACTGGCCATTGCCGATTATATCACCAAATTGCATGCGATCTGCATGGTTTGCGGGCATATCGCCAATTATTCCTATCGCAAAACCGATGACGCAGGGCAGGTCATGATCGGAGAAAAGAACTTATTACGAACCCCGTTGCCGGGTTTGCTATCAAAAACATTAAACCATTGACAGGCGATATCACGGATACTGACCCTTTTCAGGAAAGACTGGATGCTGGAAATGCGCCAGCAGTATGCTTTCTACGGGGTATTGCTTTATGTGGCCTCTACCGTTTTTGTGCTGTACCTCGCCATGGGCGAAACCGAAGTATGAAACCTGGAATGCCCTATTCTGGGTGACGCAGCTGTTTGTTTGCATCAACGCGGTAGCTAAAAGTTTTCTGCAGGAAAGCAGGGGCAGGATGCTGTATTTCTTATACCATCACCCACCCGGTGGAATTTGTGCTCGCCAAGATCCTTTATAACGTGTTGCTGATGACCATCATGAATACGTGAACCTGGTTTGTTTATCTGGCCTTCATGGGTGACCCTACGGCTAATCTCCTGGCAGTTCATTGGGATCAGTTATCCTGGGGGACCTGGGACTTCAGCCTGGTGTTTACCATGCTCGCGGCGATCGCTTCCAAAGCCATGCAGCAGGCATCCCTGATGGCCATACTGGGATTTCCGGTCATCATTCCCCAATTGCTGTCTCTTGATCCGACTTGTCGAAGAGTGCTTTTGCAGAAACTTTCAAGGCGGGTGTGGCCACGCAGGTAGTTCTTTTATTGCTCGCCCTTGACATTGGTATATGGTACTTTCGGTCATTTTATTCCCGTTTTTATGGAAAGATTGAGGGCTATCGCCTAAATTTGCCTCGCTTTCACAAGGTCAGGCCATAACCCGAGTGACCGGACTGACCTTAAAATGTCATACGAATGAAAAGATCCTGGTGGAAAATACTTTGTGTGATCTTACTTGGTCTATACAGTGTTAGGCGGATTGCTTGTTACCTGTGCCGGCGCTTCGGCAGCTGCAGGAAACCATCAGGAATCTCTATTTCCATGTTTGTATGTGGTTTGCCATGATGATCCTGTTTACCATTTCCGTGGTGCATAGCATCAAATATCTCCGGACCCTCAATCTTCAAAAACGATATCCAGGCAAATGAATATGCCTCTACGGGAATTGTGATGGGTTTCCTGGGATATGCTACCGGTGCCATCTGGGCAAGTTATACCTGGGCCGATCCCAATAATCCGGCTTATGCTTCATTTGGATCCATCGTAAGGGAACCCAAACTGATCGGTGCCGCTATGGCCTTGCTGATTTATTTCGCCTATTTTGTACTGCGGAGTTCAATTACCGATATCGATAAAAGGGCCAGGGTAAGTGCCGTCTACAATATTTTCGCCTATGCGATGCTGTTCCCTTCCATCTGGATCATCCCCAGGCTGTTGCCCAGCCTGCACCCGGGACAGGAAGGCAATCCCGCACTCAATTTTAATGATATTGATGCCAGGATGCGGCTGGTGTTCTATCCGGCTGTGATCGGATGGACCCTGCTGGGTGTCTGGATCACAACACTCAAAATCAGGCTCACTTTACTCAAAGAAAAAAACTGGCTGAATGCGTAATAAAACTCATTATATTTGTGTTGATTACATGGCATGCTGACTGCCCTGATCAGTTGTTGCGCAGGATGCACAGCACCTGCTGAAATGGCTGATATCATGAGGAGCAACGGAAAGATCTATGTGGTGATCGCTGTGATACTGACCATACTGACCGGATTGATACTTTATGTGGTGCGCCTCGACAGGAAGATCAGCGAAACTGGAAAAAGGCAAACACTGATGATGTCTTTTATTAATGCTTGCTATATAATAATTCATTAAAACCTTAATTCATGTCTGCAGAATACAGTTTTTTCGATGCCGTCTGTAATAGTTTCGACAAAGCGGCCAAGTTCACCAGTTTCGACAAGGGACTGCTGGAACAGATCAAACAATGTAATTCTGTTCTTCGTATGCACTTCCCCGTTAAAGATCGGAGACAAGATCGAAGTCATTAAAGCTTACCGCGTTCAGCACTCTCATCACAAACTTCCCTGCAAGGGTGGTATCCGTTTCAGCGATATGGTGAACCTTGATGAGGTGATGGCACTGGCTGCACTGATGACCTATAAATGCGCCATTGTGAATGTTCCGTTTGGTGGTGCAAAAGGCGGTATCACCATCAACCCGCGAAATTATTCTGCCTACGACCTGGAAAAGATCACCCGCCGTTATACCAGCTGAACTGATCAAGAAGAAATTTCATCGGACCCGGCGAAGACGTACCAGCACCTGATTATGGAACCGGGGAAAGGGAAATGTCGTGGATCCTGGATACCTATATGGCCATGAATCCCGGTGAAGTGGATGCCATGGCCTGCGTAACCGGCAAACCCGTTACCCAGGGCGGTGTACGGGGAAGACGTGAAGCAACAGGCCTTGGTGTATTCTATGGAATACAGGGAAGTGTGCAAAATGCCGGACATGATGAAGAAACTGGGACTTGAGACCGGCGTTGAAGGCAAGACGAGTGGTTGTACAGGGACTTGGTAATGTGGGTTATCATTCTGCCAAATTCTTCCAGGATGCAGGTGCAATGATCACCGGACTTGCTGAATACGAAGGTGCTATTTACAGTGAGAAGGGACTTGATGTGGATGCAGTAGTTGCAACACCGTAAAGCAACCGGATCCATCCTGAATTTCCCCGGTGCCACCAATTTTGCCAAAAACACGGATGCGCTGGAAATGGAATGCGATATCCTGATCCCTGCTGCACTGGAAAACGTGATCAATGGAGAAAATGCACCCAATGTAAAAGCAAAGATCATTGGTGAAGCAGCCAACGGGCCTCTTACACCTGAAGCCGATGAAGTATTCATCAAAAAAGGTATACTGGTAATTCCCGATATGTACCTGAATGCCGGCGGTGTTACCGTATCCTATTTCGAATGGCTGAAAAACCTTAGCCATGTACGTTATGGCCGGCTTGAAAAAAGGTTTACTGAAAACCAGAATGCACAGATGCTGGAACAGATAGAAGAACTTACCGGGCAAAAAAGTGATCGGCAACGCAGATCCGTGAACTGATGCTTCATGGTCCGGATGAAGTCGACCTGGTGAACAGTGGTCTTGAAGAAACCATGATCAATGCAACACATGAGATCATTGAAATGCTGGAAGAGCCAATCCTGAGATCAGGGATATGCGTACCGCATCATTTGTGGTAGCGATCAATAAGGTGGGCATGAGTTATGCGCAATTAGGGATCTTCCCATAAGAAAGCTTAAGACGCAGAGCATATTTGAAGACGCAGAGGATTTTTCCTTTGCGTTTTTTTTGAGGGGACAGAGACGCGGGGAAGGCGAAATGCTTCGTATTAATGCGAGCATGCGAAAATGTGATTACTGTGATTGTGAAAATGCAATAATATAATTTCAATTTGCCTTCCCCGAGAAGTCATATTTCCGCGTCATAGCCTTCTTTGCGTCTCTTTCATCTGCGTCTTTGCCTCCTTGGCGTCTTTTCTTCACGGAAAATCCGGAAATATCTCCATCCATTTAACGTCACTGCCCATTTTTTCAACAACACGGCAGTCGAGCCCGTTAGTGATGACGAGATAAGGCACAGGAACAGCAATATTGTACCGGAGCACCTGCAACAAGACTTTTTCTGTCAGGGGAACGGTCTGTGCCTTGCATTCAACCATCATCCATGGCTGATGCGAACGGTCATAGATCAGCACATCAAAGCGCTTATTGAGCTCATGCACCTTTATTTCCTTTTCAATGGCAATCATTGCGGCGGGATATTGCTTTACCTGTATAAGCCACTGGATAAAATTCTGCCGTACCCATTCTTCCGGAGTTAACTTCACCCATACCTTCCTGAGATCGTCAAAGATGACCGACCTGTTCTCCTTCTGATTTGATGCGGTAAGGATGTTTTGGGTAATCAGGATTGATCATGCCTGCAAAGTAATTACTATTTTTATGTGAACGAGTTCAACCCACCATATGAATACAAAACAAGATATTGTCGAAAACTGGTTACCAAGATATACAGGAGAGAAACTGAAAAACTTTGGAAAGTATATCCTGCTGACCAATTTCAGCAACTATGTAACCCTTTTTGCAGAATGGCATGGTTGCGAAATCACGGGTATCAATAAACCCATGCAGACCGCCACAGCCAACGGTATCACCATTATCAACTTCGGTATGGGGAGTCCGACCGCCGCTACCATCATGGACCTCTTATCAGCCGTGGATCCAGAAGCCGTTTTATTCCTCGGCAAATGCGGCGGCCTGAAAGAAAAGCATAAACTGGGCGACCTTGTATTACCGATCGCCGGAATAAGGGGTGAGGGTACTTCCAACGACTATTTTCCCAAGGAGGTGCCTGCACTGCCGGCCTTCGCACTGCAGAAGGCGATTTCCACCACGATCCGGGACTACGACCATGATTACTGGACCGGCACGGTGTATACTACCAACCGAAGGGTTTGGGAGCATGACCTGGAATTTAAAAACTACCTGCAACGCATACGCGCTTATGCCATAGATATGGAAACGGCTACCATATTTTCAGTGGGATTTTTTAACCATATTCCCACCGGCGCCCTGCTGCTGATCAGTGATCAGCCCATGGCTCCGGAAGGGGTTAAAACGGAAGAGAGCGATAAAAAAGTGACATCCAATTTTGTAGAACTCCACCTTAAGATCGGTATCGATTCATTGAAACAGCTGATCAATAACGGACTAACGGTTAAGCACCTGCGTTTTTAAGCAGATGGAGCAGGCGCTGCTGACCATAGAAAACCTGGACATACATTTTACCTCCGAAAGCGGATCATTTCATGCACTGAAGGACGTAAGTCTTGCCGTTAACCGTGGGGAAATTGTTGCCATTGTGGGAGAATCAGGATCCGGAAAATCCATTACTGCACTTTCTGTTCTTCGCCTGCTCCCCTCACCTCCGGCCATCTATTCTTCCGGAAGGATAATGTTTAGTGAAGATGGTGAACACTGCCGAAGATATTCTTCAGACAACGGAAGAAACGCTGCGCAATATCCGCGGTAACCGGATTTCCATGATCTTCCAGGAGCCGATGACATCGCTGAATCCATTGATGACCTGCGGCAAACAGGTGATGGAATCCATCAGGCTGCACCAGCAGGTAAGTCTGCAGGATGCCAGGGAGAAAACGCTCCGTCTTTTTGAAAAAGTGAAATTGCCGGATCCTTCAGGTATGCTTAATCGTTATCCTCACCAGCTGAGCGGCGGGCAAAAACAGCGGGTCATGATTGCCATGGCCATGTCCTGCGAACCGGCACTGCTCATTGCCGATGAACCCACTACAGCGCTCGATGTTACCGTACAGAAAACAATTCTTCAACTGATCACGTGATCTTCAGCGTCAGGAAAACATGGGTGTTATCTTCATTACCCACGATCTTGGGCTGGTCTCAGAAATTGCCGATCGTGTGGTGGTGATGTATAAGGGTGAGATTGCCGAACAGGGAACCATAAAGGAAATCCTGCAGTCGCCCGCCCATCCATATACCAGGGCACTGCTGGCCTGCAGGCCTGCCCTGCATCCCAAGGGAATGCGGTTACCGGTGGTGAGTGATTTTATGGGGGAAAAAGACGCGGGGAAAGAGCAGAGGAACCAGCCAGGAAGGAAAGTGGAAAAAGACGCAGAGAAACTAGTCAGGAAGGAAGTGTTGGGAAAGATGCAGGGGAAGAAGATGCAGGGGAAAATATAGTTAACGGAACCATCGGCGCTCCACTGATTGAAGTTAGGGACTTGAAAGTCTGGTTCCCGGGACGGAGAAATTTTCTCGGCGTGGCTAAGCAGTATACAAAAGCCATTGACGGAATCAGTTTTGATATCTATGAAAAAGAAACCCTTGGACTGGTGGGGGAATCGGGATGTGGCAAGACTACCCTTGGCCGTACCCTGCTTCACCTGGTCAAGCCTTGGAGTGGAACGATAACCTATAAGGGAAGGGATTTCCTAAAACTAAACAATGAAGCATTAAAACCATTGCGCAAGGAGATCCAGATCATATTCCAGGATCCTTACTCTTCCCTGAATCCAAGACTACAGGTAGGTAATGCCATAACGGAAGCCATGCAGGTGCATGGATTATGGAAGGGCGGAAAACTTCGAAAGGAAAAAACCATTGACCTGCTGGAAAAAGTAGGGCTGCAGCCGGACCATTTCTACAGGTATCCTCATGAGTTTTCAGGCGGACAAAGGCAGCGTATTGGTATTGCCCGGGCACTTGCCCTTGACCCGGCCTTCCTGGTTTGTGATGAATCCGTATCCGCACTTGACGTTAGCGTACAGGCCCAGGTCCTGAACCTGCTGAATGACCTTAAAAAAGAATATGGTTTTACCGTAGTCTTTATTTCCCATGATCTGTCGGTGGTTCATTATATCAGCGACCGGATCCTGGTCATGAATAAAGGGAAAATCGAGGAAGCAGGCATGGCTTCACAAGTGTTCAATAATCCTGTTTCCCCTTATACACAACGGCTGATCGAGGCTATTCCCGGCCGGCAAAAGCTATAAATGGTTATGTGCTGTCAGTCAGGCTGACATTAGGGAGGAAAATGGGGATAACGACCCTGGGAACTTACTGCCTATTTTACTGTTTTTTTCCTTACCTTTGCCCGCTCAAATACGCCTTTCCATGGACAAATCTGGTGCCGTAAGATCAGGTTTGGCTTGCGAAAACCGATTAACCTCCTCTTACTTTACCGTAGGATTTGTTTCATGAAGGCTGTTATACAAAAAGCAACATATTCATGAAATTATCTCAATTCCGGTTCGATCTGCCCCTTAACCTTATTGCCCAGTATCCATCGAAAAAAAGAGAAGACGCCAGGATGATGGTTGTCCACCGTAAAACAGGCCACATTGAAAACAGGCATTTCCGCGATATCCAGGAATATTTTGACGACAAGGATGTTTTTGTTGTGAACAATACCAAGGTATTCCCTGCAAGAATGTATGGAAGGAAAGAAAAGACAGGTGCCAAGATTGAAGTCTTCCTGCTCCGTGAACTTAATAAACAAAACAGGCTCTGGGATGTGATCGTTGATCCCGCAAGAAAAATCCGCGTGGGCAACAAACTGTATTTCGGAGATACCGATGAGCTGGTTGCAGAAGTCATCGACAATACCACTTCACGTGGAAGAACCATCCGGTTTTTATTTGATGGCCCGGAAGAAGAATTTAAAAGAGTGCTGAACTCCCTTGGCGAAACACCACTTGCCAAAATATATCAAACGCAAACCCGACGAAGAAGACAGGATCCGGTACCAGACAGTGTATGCAAAACATGAAGGTGCTGTTGCAGCACCAACTGCCGGACTGCACTTTAGTATTGAATTGATCAAGAAGCTGGAGATTAAAGGCATCAGGTTCGCAGAAGTCACACTGCATACCGGGCTTGGCACCTTCCGCCCGATTGAAGTGGAAGACCTCAGCAAACATAAAATGGATGCGGAATTTTACGCATTGAAGACCAGGCCTGCAAGATCGTCAATAAGGCAAAGACCGAAGGCCACCGCATCTGTTCAGTAGGTACCACAACCATGAGGGCATTGGAAACATCCTTTACGGCCGACAAATTGCTGAAACCTTCAGAAGGATGGACTAATATTTTCATCCATCCTCCCTACAATTTTTCTATTTCTGATGCACTGATCACTAACCTCCATCTGCCAAAGACCAGCCTGTTGATCATGACCTGTGCGTTTGCGGGATATGATCTTACTATGGAAGCGTACAAAAAAGCCATTAAAGACAAATACCGCTTCTTCAGTTACGGAGATGCGATGCTTGTAATATAATTTCCTTTTGAAATTTTATTACAAGATTGCGGACCTGTCCACCGAAGCCCTGCACCGAAGCCACAACCTGCGCAAATGCTTCAGCGGAAATCGGCGAAGGTGTAAGCTTTAGCGAAGGTGGATTACCGGATTGTATAAGAAATAAAAAAGGACTGAAAATTTCAGTCCTTTTTTATTAGTCAAGGATAGCGTGTACAATTTTGAACATACACTCTGCCAACGTTTCTTAGCCTTTATTTTATTTGCTCTAAAACAAGATTTTTTTTATCTACCGCATCCATTATTATTACCTGCTCAAGGTGTCTTTTGGTATTCATGAACTGTAAAGATAAAAGCGCAAGAGCGGCAAGAAAGGCAAAGGCCAAAATGCTGTAACTCCAGCTATATTGTTCTTTGATTGTTCCGATAATGGCTGACCCGGTTATCCAACCCAGGTTTGAAATAGCCATGTAGAAAGTGAATTGCGAAGCCGATATTTTTTTCCAACAAAGTTCCATGGCCACAGCCAAAAAGCCCACCTGGATAAATACGTATAGAATATTATATGCAATAACAAATGCCTTACCGATCCAGTCAATGTTCCAAAATGGCTTTACATAAAACATGATGGTTGCTACGATCATGGATACGATAAAAAACACACTTAACATTTTTACTTTCCCAAATAGGTCATATAATCTGCCCGCAACGAGAATGCCCAGTATGGCCCCGATGACGGATGACAGAGCATTGATGTTTGAATACATTTCATTGGTCCAGCCCAAAGCCTGGACTGTGAATACCGGAAGTAGCGTATTCATATAGCTTACCGTTGTGCCGGTTAAAAATCCCGTTATTACCATCATCACGCTATAAGGCATGATGATGACCCTGCCCAGTAATGTGAAAACCTTCTTCCAGCTATGTAATTGCAGCTCTATTGAATTTTTCGATGTAACACCATTCATCCAGGGCAATAATTTCTCTCCCGGGCGCTCCCGGAATAATAAAGGGATAAACATAATAATGCTGATAGCCGCCGACAAGGATAATATGGAAAGCCTGAACCCATATCTATTTAGTATCCAGCTTCCCATGGCCATCGATGATGAAACGCCTATCACCCTTGCACCCCACATAAAGCTATTGATCCTGGCCTGCTCATCCAGAGGTACGATGTCAATAGCCATGCCGTCTACAGCTACATCCTGGAAGGTGCTGAAAAAACTTACACAAAAACCAGCAGCCGTTAACAGGTTCAAATGATTCAGTGGATCAGGCACTGCAGCCAGTCCGATAAATGCAAAAAACAGACCCAGCTGGCCAAAAAATATCCATGGTCTTCTCCGACCCATAGGTAGATAACTGTACCGGTCCATCAACGGAGCGATCAGCATTTTAAATGTCCAGGGAATACCGATGACGGCTACATAACTGCCAATTTCAGTGGCACTCTTTCCATTCATTGCAAGCCAGGCAGGTATGCCAAAGTAGGTCATCCCTTCCGGAATGCCCTGCCCCAAGTATAATATGGCGAAACTGAAATAACGTGTAAGCCTGTTCTCGGAAAGTGCAGGAAAATATCTTGACAAAATTTTGCTCAAATTATTTGAAGCCATATTGGCGATGTATTATTTAGTATACATCATTAAAGGGTTGCCCGTCCAAAGTAATCAATACTTTGAAGTTTCCGCGTATCAATTTGAGGAGTAAAAAGATTCAGTGTTTTTTCTGTCGACGGCTACAAACCAAACAATCCGGAATTAAGCAGTTGCAATGTCTCTGTCTTATAAGTCGATGGTACAAGAACGGAAACATTATGCGGTGTTCCGCCAAAACTTACCATACCTACAGGGATGTTTTCGAGCGAAGAAAACAATTTAGCCAGTATCCCTTGTGTTGACACCAGCTGGTTACCAACGATCGCAATGATGGTCTGGTCCTTTACCACTTCCACCTCACCAAAGGGATCAAGTTCCCGAAGGATTTCATCCAGGTGCACCGCATTATCAATCGTCAGGGATACAGCTACTTCAGAAGTAGTGATCATGTCAATGGGTGTGCGGTATTTTTCGAACACTTCAAAAATCTTGCGAAGGAAACCATAGGCCAGGAGCATGCGGCTGCTCTTGATCTTGATTACATAAATACCATCTTTGGCGGCAACGGCCTTTACGCCCACAGAACCCGCTTCTTCGGTAATCAATGTACCCCTGGCTTTGGGCTGCATGGTATTGAGCAGTTTTACCGGGATCTTATACTGTTGTGCGGGCCAGATGGAAGCGGGATGTAGAATCTTTGCGCCGAAATACGCAAGTTCGGCTGCTTCGTCAAAACTGAGTTGTTCGATGGCTACTGTTTTGTTCACCACTCTCGGATCATTATTATGCATGCCATCGATATCCGTCCATATTTCACAAACGGAAGCATTGACTGCAGCTGAAATCAGCGAAGCAGAATAATCACTTCCTCCTCTTTTCAGATTGTCAACTTCTCCCCTTGCATTCCTGCAGATATATCCCTGGGTGACAAATAATTTTTTCCCCTTGAATTGTTGCAACAGTTGTTTCAGCTTCACTTTGATGGTACCAATCTGTGGCTCATCATTACTATCAATGCTCATGAACTCCAGGGCAGGAAGCAGTGCATGGTCGATCCCTTTTTCTTCCAGGTAGATACTGAACATTTTCGTGCTCATCAGTTCACCTTGTGCAAGGATATCCTTGTTCAGGGCTTCATTGAAAGAGATCTTCAGGATAATATTTAGAAATTCAAAATGCTCATTGATCACCGCATTGGCTTTGTCAATGGTCTTTTCCTCTTTTAACAGAGAAGTGATGAAGTCCCGGTAATGAGCTTCCAGTTTGTCGATCATCTGCTTGGCAATCTTCTTATCGCCCCTGGCCATGGCTTCTCCGATAGACACCAATGCATTCGTGGTGCCGCTTAATGCACTCAGCACCACGATAGTGGGTTCATCGTCCATAATAATCAGTTTCGCCACATCATGCATCCTTTCAGGCTTTCCGACAGACGTACCACCAAACTTCATGATTTTCATAAATGATCTCCTTGCTTTTGATAAAGGCTGACAAAATTAGGGACTTTTGCAAAGCATTCTGCCGATCCCTAAACGTTATTCCGTAATTGTTGCAATATTTTGAAAGATTTCTACTGTTACCCTCATTCCCCTGCGAATGCGAGGTCGAGTTTTTTGGCGAGCTGCCTAAGGTCGTCCACAACTGCAGGTAATAGGGGAATGCCATTTTCCCTTCTCTCGCTTTCCATCCATCTTTCCGGATCTCCGGGTATTAGTACAGGCTGATCAGCATTAGCGGGACGGGCTAACCGAAATCTTTTCAGCCAGTGGTCCATATGTTTTTTAAAATCTTCCGCCGGCTGGAAAGCATCAATCCTCATGGCTCCAAAAAAATGCCCAATGCCCTTCCCCGGTTGATTTTCAGGCATGGGGACATAGGCCGGAAATGGCGGAACCCATGGACCGTAATTCGCACCGCTCAACACAGCAGAAAATATATCTACAACGGCACCCAGCGCATATCCCTTGTGGCTTCCATGTTCACGGTCGCTCCCCAACGGCAATAAGGCGCCGCCATGTTTTAATGCATGAGCATCGGTAGTGGGATTGCCCTGTTCATCCTGTATCCATCCCACCGGTGCTTCCAGGTTTTTCCGCTGCAATATTTCAAGCTTACCATTGGCTGCAGTAGTAGTGGCCAGATCGGCCACAAACGGAGGCTCTGATCCCGATGGGACAGCCACACAAATGGGATTGGTTCCCAGCATTCTTTCAATGGAAAAAGTTGGTGCAACCAATGCACTGGCATTGGTCATCGATATACCAATCATATCATGCTCGAGGGCCTTCATGGCATGATATGCCGCAATGCCGAAATGATTGCTGTTCTGTACGGCCACCCATCCCGTCCCGGCTGTTTTCGCTTTTTCAATAGCCAGTTTCATAGCAAAAGGCGCCACAACGAGCCCAAGTCCGCTGTCGCCGTCAACCGTTGCCGTAGAGGGTGATTCATGAATGATGTTGATGGATGGCGTTGCATTCACCCTTTTCGCTTCCCAGAGTCTTACATATCCCGTTAACCTGGCGATACCATGGGAATCAATGCCGCGTAAGTCGGCCGACAATAACGCCTGCGTCGCCGTCGCCGCGTCTTCATCACTGCATCCGATCTTCTTAAAAACTGCGTTTGTAAAATCAATCAATGAAGTAACCGGATACATTTTTTCCATCGGCCAAAAATAAGGCAGTTTGTAAAAGCCGGATAATAATCTTTGACTGCATTAACCATACAACCGCTGTTATTTAAGTAAGTTCTTTTCCACAGTTCAACATGTCCATGTATTTGTTTGTGTACTTGCATTAAACAGAAATCAAAATCTGTGAACGATCAGCTTTTCGTTGTAAAAAATTTGATAAGTTTATGCTATGATAAATAAGATTCCCATCCTTATCTTGTTGATCATGCAGCTCGATACCCATGCCCAGTTTCCCGCCAACGGGATAAGGTCAGGTTTTGTGCTCGAGGCTCAGCGTGAAAACCTGAAAACAGGTCTTCATCTTTACACGATCCACCAGACTTTTACCCTGCCTCTCAATAAAGAAACTGAATATCGGTACCAGTCGGCCTTCTGGGCCATCAGCCAGTTTATGGTCTATAATGATACGGTTGCCCAGGGTTTCAGAAAAGTCATCAACGCGTATAATGATTCACTGGACTATGAAACCCGGAGGTCGTTTCTTGAAGCCATGTATGCCGTGAAGGCGGGTGGTTACAACAGCCAGATGATGCAGATCGGGGCAAAGGAAAAGGATCCCAAACTATTCGCTATGGCACAACTCTGGCTATTTGCCATGAATCCGCCATTAAGGGAAAAGATCATCCAGAATGTACAGAAACGATTTCAACAGGATCCGCTGAATGATATCCTCGAAGAACTCACCAGTTATTTGAAAGACTATTCTTCCAAGAAAGGATATCCGCCCATACAGGATTTATTTGCCGAACAAAAAGACCAGGGCCGCAAGACCATTTATTCTTTCCAGCAATGGAACAGGGATTACCCGGGAATAGCCATCATACAATTTGAAGACGGGCACTTTGCACGCGACGCCAATGGCAAGCTGATCACCATTCAGCAACTGGCAAGGTCCGCATCTTCCCTTCCGTATTTTATCACCAATGGAAATACGCCCCAGGGTATTTTCAGGATTACCGGCATCGATACCTCTTCCAATAATTTCATCGGCCCTACGCCGAACCTTCAACTGATCATGCCGCATGAAATGTACTGGAAGGATTTTTTCACCGCTGATGCCGACACTACTGTTCCGCTGAATACCTACCAGGAATTGCTTCCGGCTTCATGGAAAGACTATTTTCCCATGTATGAATCTTTCCAGGCGGGTAAGATCGGCCGCACAGAAATCATCGCCCATGGTACCACCATCGACCCTGCTTTCTTTGCCGCCAAACCCTATTACCCGATTTCTCCCACACTCGGTTGTTTGTGCGCCCGTGAAATATGGGACCCTGCCACCGGGCAGTTAAAAGAAAGCGAACAGCTTAAACTGGTGAATACATTTCTGCAAACCCCCGGCACCACCGGCTATCTTTTTGTCATCAATTTTTTTAATAAATCCCGGCCACTTACTGCTGAAGATATCGAACCACTGGTCAATGGTTTTGAAAGAGGATTGATTACCGGACCTGTTAGATCTTCATATGCACCTGCTGCTACAGGAATGGACTGACCAATCCAAATCAATGGAGAATAAAATTCAGACATAATTTTACGCCCGGGTTTTACTATCGCGGTGTTGCAGATTTTAATTGGTTTATCAAAACTATTGGCTGCCCGTGTTTTTAGTTTTCTTCTAAAAACTTTGTCTCCGGCCGTTACATACATGATATTAAAATCCGGACCGCCAAAACAAAGGTTCGAAGTCTGATTGTTTGAAGACGGCGCAGGCATGATGGCAACTACTCTGCCCTGCGGATCCATGATTTGAATGCCCATCCTCGTTGCTACAAATATTCTTCCCGTTGTATCACATTTTAAGCCATCCGACCAGGCGTTTTCTTCATTATCCGGAACATGCAGCCATCCAAATTTTTGTTTATTTGTCAATGTCCCGTCGGGCTTTATTTTATATACCCAAACCCAATGGCTCGCAGATTCGGTTACATATAACTGTGACTGGTCGGGCGATAATGTACACCCATTGGGAAATTTCAAGCCATCTTCCAATATTTCTTTTTTTCCATCCGGCCTCACCAGGAAAAGTTTTCCTTTGGGCTGCGTTCCGTCAGGCGCTGTAACATATACATTACCGTTATAGGCTACAACGAGATCATTTCCGGAAATGCTGTCTGCCAGTTTAGTTTCTTTTCCATTTGCTCCATATTTCAATACCTGTTTTGTTCCACCTGCTGCAGTATACATTGCTGCATCAGTACTGAAACAGGTACCACTTGCTCTCTTGGAATCAATGGAAAGCAATACAGGTTTTCCATCTGATCCTATTTTATACGTCTTTGACGCTGGTACGTCCTGGAAGAATACTTCACCAGATGCATTGGCAGCGATGCCTTCGGTAAACTGGTATCCCTGTCCAACCAGTTCCCAATCCGCGCCGGGAATCAACAGATCCACAAAGGCCTGGTTCTTTGAAATCCCCTTCGCCACAGGCTTTGGCCAATCCTTCCATAGCCATTTCATCGCCTCCGGAAATACTGATGTTCCGTGCTTACCATTATGTCCGCCTTCACCCCACACATGACTTACTTCATACCCTGAAAACACAAAAGACCTTTCCATATATTGATTCGCCATCCACCAGTCACCGAAGCTAAGATTGAGATCATTTGATCCCATCCTGCATAAAAATGCGAATAGGCTTGGGCTCATATTTTCTAACCAGGACAGGATAACGGTCAGCTCCGCGTAAACCTGTATATGTTCCGATAGTACTAAAGACACGCGAAAATTCTTCGGGATGTTCCCATGCAGCGGTAAATGCACATACCGCACCACTGCTTGATCCGCCAATAGCCCTGTCATTGCCACTTTTTGATAGCTTTATTGGTCTCCCATCGGACGTTTTTTTAGTTTCGATATCAGGAAATATCTCCGTCAAAAGAAACTTCGTGTATGCATCACCGAGACCATCGTATTCGAAGCTACGGTTATAGCGATCATTTGCCTGTACTCCACTGTCGGCCAACACTCTTCCCGGCGAAATAAATATTCCGATAGTAACAGGAATAGCTTTCTGATGAATAAGATTATCGAACACAGTGGGCGCATTCCATTGTATGCCATCCTGGTTCACATATACACAGGCGGGTTGATCTGCTTTGTATTGTGCTGGAACATACACCCAGTATTCGCGCCATGTGCCCGGAAATATCCTGGAATTGCTGAACGTGAATTTCAATATTTCACCTTTGGGAACCCCGGGATGTGCCACACTATTTGAATCAACCGGGTAAGTTTCATTGTTTGTTTGTGCATAAACGGCGCAATGTAAAATGATGCTAACCAGAAGCAGGATAGATTTCATATTCAATTATTTTGGCGCGGCTTACCTGGAAATAGTGATTTTGAAGATACCTTTTTATCGCAAATATGAAAAAACACATCGGCCTGTGGGATGTATAGGCTGATGTCAAAAATAAAACCCGCCATAGTAGCGGGTTTTTAAAGTCAAAAGGTGATCTAATCAGGATCACCTTCTGAATTACAACTTACTAACACCGACCGAAATTTCTTAGAACGGAAGGTCATCAACAGGTTCTGTAATGTCGGATGGCACGGGAATACTTCCGGTACTCACCGCCTGCTGGTCACTTGGATAGCCGGCGCCCTCTGACCTGCCGCCACCAAGCAACTGCACAGTATTCACGCGCAGTGTCAATGAGGCACCAAAGGTTCCGTCGTTACGGGTAAATGTCCTTACTTCAGGCGTTCCTTCCACAAATACCTGTGTACCCTTCCTCAGGTAGGGAGCCACTGCGGTACGGTCGCTCCAGTAAGCACATTCCACCCAGGTGGTCCTTTCTTTCTGCTGACCTGAAGCGTCCTTGTATTTTTCTGTGTGCGCAACATTAAAATTCATCACAGACTTCCCATTCACGCTGTTGGTTAAACAGTCTTTCCCAAGATTTCCAATCACTTGTAACTTTATCATACACGAATATTTAGACTAGCAATTTCGGGAAAATTGCGTTCGACGCGGTTGGTATTTCCCCCGTTACGATATGGTTTTTTCCACAAAGGGGGGATAAATAGCCATCCTTGAAAATCGATTATCTTTGCAAAAACCGGGTCAATGAGCAGAAAGGGAAAAGTATTGGTAGCCATGAGCGGGGGTATCGACAGTACCGTTACCGCACTCATGCTTCACCATGAAGGGTATGAAGTGGTAGGCATTACCATGAAAACATGGGATTATGCCACGGCCGGCGGCGGAAAGAAAGAAACGGGTTGCTGCAACCTCGATTCTTTTAATGATGCCCGCGCAGCAGCCGTGCACCATGGATTTCCCCATTTCATACTGGATATCAGGGAAGAATTTGGCGATTTCGTCATCGATAATTTTGTGGAAGAATACCTGGCCGGCCGCACACCCAATCCATGTGTGATGTGCAACACGCATATTAAATGGCGGGCACTGCTGAAAAGGGCCAATGCGCTGGATTGCGACTTCATCGCCACCGGCCATTATGGTAAAGTGAGGGAGGAAAACGGGCGATTCCTGATCAGTAAGGGGCTGGACGAAACAAAAGACCAGAGTTATGTGCTCTGGGGACTCCAACAGGACCTGCTCAGCAGAACCCTGCTGCCCCTGGGCGGCTACCGTAAAACGGCCATCCGCCAGATGGCACACGACTTCGGCTACCCCGAACTGGCGAAAAAATCAGAGAGCTACGAGATCTGTTTTGTGCCGGATAACGACTACCGCGGGTTTTTGAAAAGAAGGGTCGATGGCCTGGAAGAAAGGCTGGACGGCGGCAATTTCGTAGACCGGAACGGAAAGATCATCGGTAAACACAAAGGTTATCCATTTTATACCGTCGGCCAACGAAAAGGACTCGATATTGCCCTGGGCAAACCTGCTTTTGTTACCGAAATCATTCCCGAAACCAATACGGTGGTGCTGGGCGAAGAACCCGACCTCAACCGGAGCGAAATGACCGTGGGCAAACTCAACCTCATCAAATACGATAGTATTTATGAAGGGATGGAAGCCAATGTCAAAATCCGTTACAAGGATAAGGGCACATTGGCAACCCTGCACCCGAAAGATAATATGGTGAACGTCAGGTTTTATGAAGATGCGAAAGGTGTTGCACCCGGACAAAGCGCTGTATTTTATGAAGGCGACGACGTGATTGGGGGCGGACTTATACAACGCTATAATCCCGCTTTTTGAGCAATAAAAAGGACCGTAAACCGTTAGAAATCCGAATGCTGAAGAAAAATATCATACCCCTGCTTAGCGCAGCCCTGCTGATTGTTTTAGCCCTCGGCAGCTGTGAGAAAACCGATAGCCCACCGGCCACCAATATGATCGATGAATATTATCCCCTTCAACTGGGAAAATATATCACCTACAAGCTCGATTCCACCGTATATATAAACCTGAGCACGCAGAAAGCGGTAAGGTCATATATCGTCCAGGATTTTGTAGATGCTGAAATCATCGATAACCTCGGCAACCCCGGCTACCGTATCAGGAGGATGATGCGCAGCAATACGGACACCACGCAATGGTTCGATAATGCCACATTTATCGTAGTGCCCTCAAGGCAGAATATCCAGTTTTCAGAAAATAACCTGAAGTTCATCAAACTTGTTAACCCGGTCACTGACCTCAATACCTGGGCTGGCAACAGTTATATCAACACCGACGATAATTTTCTCAGGTTCTATGAAAACTGGGAATATTTCTACGAAAATATTGGCCAGCCATTTGTAGCCAATAATGTGAACTTTGATGAGACCATCACTGTTAACCAGATTGACATGGTCAATGGTGATCCGTCGAACAAGAATTTCTTTTATGCGATAACGAAGTCTTCTGAAGTATATGCAAAAGGGGTCGGACTGATCTACAAGGATTTCCTGTATGAAGCATGGCAGCCCTCCACGCAGAACTATGAAGCCAACAGTTATGGTGTGAGACTCACCATCCTGAATCATAATTAGCAGCGTCTTATATTGTAACCTATGAAACTCAGCTGTCTGTTATTTTTTTTCTTCCTGGCCTTCTTTACAGCTGAGGCGCAGTATTCACGTCACCTGATCCAATTCAGTAACAAGGGAGGAACACCTTACACTCTTAACAATCCTTCTGCCTATCTGTCTTCAAAAGCAATTGCCAGGCGGACAAGATATAATATTCAAACAGACAGCACCGACCTTCCTGCACCTCCACGTTTTCTCGACAGCCTTCGCGCAGCCGGCAGCGTGGTGGTTCACAGTTATTCCAAATGGCTGAACCAGGCCCTGATCATTACAACGGATGCAGCTGCACTCACGAAGATCAACCAGCTCCCCTTTGTAAAAAGCAGTTCGCCCATTGCCACCCGACCGGAATTAATCAGTGCTCCTGAAGATAAGTTTGCCATTGAAATGAGTTCAGTAGTGAACCAGTCGGCCAACAACAACAATGTCCAGGCCGATGCCCTTAATTACGGTTCCGCCTATGCGCAGGTACATATTCACGAAGGTGAATTCCTGCATAACCAGGGATTCATGGGACAGGGCGTTACCATTGCCATGCTCGATGCAGGCTATTTTCGTTATGACGTACTCACCGCATTTGACAGTCTGAGAAAAGATAACCTGATCCTCGGCGCTTATGATTTTGTAAAAAATGAAAGCAGTGTCGCAGAAGATCATCCGCATGGTATGTATTGCCTGTCGATCCTTGCCGCCAACAGGCCCGGACAACTCGTGGGCACGGCACCTAAAGCATCTTACTACCTGTTCCGTACAGAAGACGCAGGGTCCGAATTCCCGATAGAAGAACATCACTGGGTGGTAGCAGCAGAAAGAGCAGACAGCCTTGGTGTGGATATCATCACTTCATCACTTGGATATACCACCTTTGACAATAGTGCATTTAATCATACCTATGCCGACATGAATGGAAGAACCACCATGATCACCAATGGTGCGGATATGGCCATGAAAAAAGGCATGATCGTTTGTAACAGTGCCGGAAATTCGGGAACCGATTCCTGGAAATTTATAGTCGCTCCCGCAGATGGTGACAGTGTCTTTGCTGTAGGTGCAGTGAACGCCTCAGGTATACCCGCCAACTTTTCAAGTTACGGTCCCAGTTCAGACGGAAGGATTAAACCCAATGTGGCTTCTGTTGGATGGGGTACATACTTTATCCAGGGAGCCGACCTTGTGGCACAAGGCAACGGAACCTCATTTTCGAATCCGAATTTAGCCGGTTTGATTGCGTGCTTATGGCAGGCCTTTCCTGAATTCACCAATATGCAGATCCTGGATGCGGTCCAGAGAAGTTCAAGCAGATATACCAGTCCGGATGACAGGGTTGGCTATGGCATTCCCAATATGCCGATGGCCTTTGATATCCTCGTACAGAAAAAAAGAGAAAAACTGCTGGGCTCCGACTGGGTAAAAATCTTTCCCAATCCTTTTTCTACCGGCCTCACCATTTTTCTCAAAGCAAACAATACAGGGAAAATCACCATGCAGCTAACGGATATGGCTGGCCGAACAGTAAAGACCTCTTCACTGGATGTGCAACAGGGACAGTTCTACACAGTAACAGAAGATAACCTTGGCCAATTGCCTTCAGGTGTTTATAACCTTCGTATCGTGGATGGCAGTTCGAAGAAGACGATCAGGCTGGTGAAGTAAGCCATGCTGCAAACATAGTGTCGGCCCCGTGTTGATACCCTTTAATATTTTCCATCCTGTTCAGCCGGTACCCGAAATTTTTCACCAGGAATTCAACTGCTCCCTCATTCTCATCTTCATATACTGAGCATGTAATGTACAGGTACTGTGACTTCGGAAGCAGCGCTGGAACAGTATTGGATATAATTTTCTTTTGAAGGGCTGAATACTCAGCAAGTTTTTCTGCTGTAAAAAAATGCATCTCTTCGGGCGTCCTGCCCCAGGTTCCCGATCCGCTGCAGGGAACATCGGCTATGACGAGGTCGTATTTGGGCTGTATGTTCTTTACGGGCTTCGACAGGTCGGCCACCATGGACTGGTAAGTCTTTACCCCGGCCTTATTAAAACGCTCCTGCAAATTCTCAAGGATTGATTTTCGTATATCTGTCACCGTAAGTTCAATATTTCCGATTATGTCTATTGCCAGCAGGGACTTGCCACCACTGGCCGCACAGCAATCCCAGACCAGTGGTCCCTTCATCCGTGACGGTATCAAAGCCGCAGCTTCTTCCATAAAATTACCGGTTGCTGTGAACTCAGATCCTGCACGATCGCTTCGCGATCGGTGTCGAGGATGGAAGATATATCTGTATTATTCTTAAGGATGATGGCCGATCCTGATACCTCAAAGGCCACATTGGCCTTTTTCAATTTATATAGTATGGTGGCTTCCCTTCCCGGCCTCATGCGAAGGAATAAATAGGGCTGATGCAAATGAGATAAAATAAATTCATCCTTTTCCGGAAGGATTGATTTGCTGAGGCTGGCTGGAAAAGGAAATAAATCGTTTATACGTACCGGTGAGTCAGGCAATGAAGCATTGAGGATATCAATTTTTTGAGGTGTTGAGAATGTTGCGGCATTATTCCATTCTTCATTGATAAAAGCCAGCAAATCCGAAGGTTGGTCACTGCATAGAAACCAGGACATCCTGATACGTTCTTCCAGAGGAAGTGCAGCTATTGCCCTGCCCACACGGAAATAACTGTAGCATAGTGCGCTGATCTGTTTGCGGTCGCGCGAGCCATACTTGCTGTTTTCCCGGAAATGCTGTTTGATGAAATGATGAAAAGGGATATCGCCTTCATAATCTTCAATCAGCTTTTTTGCCGTATTGAGGTGCGACCAGAACCTGCCATTGAGCATCAAACTTCGAGTAAGGTTTTTACCGGATCCTTTCCGAACAATAAAAGCTCCGGATTTTCAAGCAGTTCCTTTACCCTTACCAGGAAACTCACACTTTCCTTTCCATCAATAATGCGGTGATCATAACTGAGCGCGAGGTACATCATCGGCCTGGCAACCACCTGTCCATTAATGACAACTGCACGCTCTTCAATTTTATGCATACCGAGGATGGCAGATTGGGGAATATTGATAATGGGTGTACTCATCAGCGATCCGAATACACCGCCATTGGTAATGGTAAATGTTCCTCCCTGCATTTCTTCGAGAGCGAGTTTGTTATCCCTTGCCTTTGTGGCCAGTTCAACCACTTTCTTTTCAATCTCCGCCATACCCAGGCTCTCTGCATTTCGGATGACCGGGACTACCAGTCCTTTTGGTGCAGACACAGCGATGGAGATATCACAGAAGTCGTGGTAGATGATTTCTTCCCCGTCGATATAGGCATTCACGGCAGGCCATTCCTGCAGTGCAAAAGTGCATGCCTTGGCAAAGAAACTCATGAAGCCCAGTCCAACGCCATGTATTTCTTTGAACTTGTCCTTATATTTTGTGCGGATCGCCATGATATTGCTCATATCCACTTCATTGAAAGTGGTGAGCATGGCCGTTGAATTTTTCGCTTCCACCAGCCTGCGCGCGATGGTCTTTCGAAGCTGGCTCATTTTTTCCCTTCGTTCACCGCGGGAGAAATGCCTGTACACCGGTTTGCGGCCAGGGTTTGATAATGCCTCGAGTACATCATTTTTCAAAATCCTTCCGCCAGTGCCAGAAGGAACAATCGTTTTTGCATCAACCTTTTTATCAGCGAGAATGGCGGCGGCGACAGGCGTTGCCTTTACATCCTGCGCAACAGCAGCAGGTGCTGCAACGGCAGTAGCAGTGACTTTATCCTGGCCGTCGGCTTTCGCTGCCACAGGTTTGGCCGCTTCGGCAGTCGCAGGTTTTGAATCTTCAGCCGGTGCTTTCTTTTCTGCAGCAGCAGGTGCGGCGGCATTCTCATCGATCTGGCTCACAATATCACCGATCTTCAGTGTATCTCCTTCCTTAGCAATGGTTTTCAACTGTCCTGCCTTTTCTGCATTTATCTCGAAGGTTGCCTTTTCACTTTCCAGCTCAGCAATCACTTCATCACGCTCAACCCAGTCGCCGTCGTTCTTCAGCCATTTCACCAGGGTCACCTCGTTGATGGATTCACCTACTGTCGGAACTTTTATATCGATCATAATGATTAATTCAAATGTCAAATGCAGTTTCAATGATCTCTGCCTGCTCCTGTGCATGCATTTTGGAGAAGCCCGTTGCTGTTGAAGCACTTGGCTGCCTTCCGATCATTCCGTAATTAATGGATTTTAAATTCATCTGAAGGTAAGAAGCCGCACCCATATTCAGCGGTTCTTCCTGTACCCAGAACCAGGTTGCCTTGCTATATTTTTTATACAGATCTTCCAGTTGCTTATCCGGCAAAGGATATAGCTGTTCCAACCTGACCATCGGCTACATCCTGTAATATTATTCTTCTGCTGGTATTCAGCCAGGTCGAAATACATCTTCCCTGAACAGAACAATACTTTACGGATATTATCCGGACTGGAAACTTTTTCATCATCAATCACTTCCCGGAATCTTCCCTTGTGAATTCTTCCTTAAGGGAATAAGTTCCCGGGTGACGCAGGTTGGCTTTCGGACTGAAATTGACCAATGGTTTCCGGAATGGCCAGGTCATCTGTCTTCTCAGGAGATGAAAGAAATTTGCGGCTGTCGTGATATTGGTGACCACCATATTCAACTCGGCACACATCTGCAGGAATCTTTCCATCCTTGCACTGCTGTGTTCCGGACCCTGTCCTTCATAACCATGCGGAAGCAACAGTACCACGCCATTCATCCTGTTCCATTTCTGTTCGGCGCTGGCGATAAACTGGTCAATGATGGTTTGAGCACCATTGCAGAAATCACCAAACTGTGCTTCCCATAATACCAGTGCATTGGGATTGGCTAACGAATACCCGTACTCAAAACCTAGAACGCCGTATTCACTCAAGCAATGAATTATAAATCCTGAATGCCCTTTGGCACCTGGAATATTGCTGAGCCGGCTATAGGACGCATCGGTATTTTCATCCCGCAGTACAGCATGCCGGTGTGAGAAGGTTCCTCGCTTCACATCCTGTCCGCTCATCCGTACATCCTTTCCATCAAGCAATAAGACTGCCATAGGCCATCAGTTCACCGGTAGCCCAGTCGATTTTTTCTCTTCATTAAATAACTTCACTTTATCCTGCAGCAGCTTCTCCACTTTACGCAGGGGCTTAAACGCTTCCGGCCATTTCATCAGTGCATCAAAAACTGTATTGAACTGGTCATCTGATATCGCCGTTGAATAACTGCTTATCAAAATCATCCTGCTGTGGCCCTGCGCAGGCTTTTCCAGGCCAAGTTCCGGCGCCTGGTAATGATATGGCAGGGGGTTCTGTTTTACTTCGTCCAGCCTTTCCTGCAGGTCGCTCCAGAATTTTTTCTCCATTTCCTTGGCCAGTTCCGTGCATCGGGTTCACCATTCTCCAGCAGGAACTGTGTATATACTTCCCTGGATTAGGATGCTTATCGATCAGTGCATACAGGTGAGGCTGGGTGAATTTGGGATCATCGCCTTCATTGTGTCCATGTTTGCGGTAACAAACCATATCAATGAATACATCCGAATTAAATTCCTGGCGGTAACGGGTGGCAATTTCCACGCAACTGATCACTGCTTCGGGATCATCACCATTGACATGCATTACCGGTGCCTGCACCATCGCGGCAAGTGAGGTGCAATAATCTGATGAACGTGCATCATCAAAATCTGTGGTGAAACCGATCTGGTTATTGATCACAAAATGTATCGTTCCGCCGGTATAATAACCTTCCAGGTTACTCATCTGCAACACTTCGTATACGATACCCTGTCCGGCAACAGACGCATCACCATGTATCAGTATCGGAAGTATCTCATCGAAATTACTGTTATACATCACATCTGCCTTGGCCCTTGAAAAGCCAACCACTACGGGATCTACCGCTTCCAGGTGGGAAGGATTGGGCATCAGTTTCAGGTGTATGGTTTTATTGTCGGGCGTCTGCAGTTCAGAACCATAACCCATATGGTATTTCACGTCGCCGCTGCCCATGGTCTGGTCGGGTATGGCAGTTCCTTCAAATTCACTGAAGATCTGCTCATAGGTTTTGCCCATGATATTGGCCAGTACATTCAGCCGGCCGCGGTGGGCCATACCGATCACCACTTCCTTCACGCCGGAATTGGCTGAGGTATTGATGATGGCATCCAGTGCAGCAATGGTGGTTTCACCGCCTTCCAGGGAGAAACGTTTTTGCCCCACATATTTGGTATGCAGGAATTTTTCGAACATCACCCCTTCATTCAAGTTTTTCCAGTATCCTTTTTTTCTTGTCGAGCGATAATGGGTTCAGAAAATTCTTTTCCATTTCACGGGTCAGGAAATCCACTTTTTTCTGGTCGCTGATGTATTTGAATTCGATGCCCACATGCGCGGCATAACAGCGCTGCATATGCGAAAGAATTTCCCTCAGGGTTGTGGTTCCGAGGCCAATCAGGTTGCCGGCATAGAAAGATTTATCCAGGTCTTCCTCCGTCAATGCAAAAAAGGCCAGGTCGAGGTTGGCACCCCTGTCCTTTCGTTTGCGGATGGGATTGGTATCGGCAATGAGATGACCCTTGTTGCGATAGCCCAGGATGAGGCGGTAAACCCCGAGTTCCTTGGCCAGGTTAGCGGGTGCCTGCCCGCTTTCGGGTTTCACAACAGAAGCCGAAGACTGGCCGTTTTCCGACTTTGCGGGTGCAGCCACTGCGGCGGCACCGTTTACAGCGGGTTTCACGGCATTGGTCATGGCAAAATCAAATCCCTCAAAAAACTTACGGAACTCAGGATCCACACTTTCGGGGTTCCTGGTAAATTCCTGGTAAAGGTTTTCTACGTAAGAGGGATGCGCACTGGTAATGAACGAAAAATCTTTCATGGCCTGCAAATATCGTTAGAAAGGTAAAAAAGAGGAGGTTAAAAGGTTAAAAACTCAAAATTAATACCTAAAATCGCGCGAACAGCATAGCGGTGTTTCCCCAAACCCCTGCTATAGCGGATTACAGGGGTTCCCAAAGGCAAAAGGCATCCTCCCCCTCCCGGTATTTCCCCGGCCAAAACAGGCGCGAAAGGCAGAAAGCCGGTCAATTGTTGATTTTTCTGGCATTTACTTTTGTCTTTTGAAATTTTACCTTACCTTTGCCGTCCAAATTTCAAGTCAGTATTATGGCAAATCACCAGGCAACTAAGAAGGATGTGCGTCAGTCAACCAAGCGCCGCGAAAGGAATCGTTACTATGGCAAAACCACAAGGAACGCTATCCGCGATATTAAAGAACTGAAGGGCAAAGATGCCACAGAAAAAATGCCTGATGTGATCAGCCAGATCGATAAACTCGTTAAAAGGGGTATTATCCATAAGAACAAAGCCAGCAACCTCAAAAGGAAACTGACAAAATCAGTTAAGACAGCCGCTGCTGCTTAATGCCTTTTACATAATTTACGACCGTTCTGGAATTCCGGAACGGTTTTTTTATGCCATAGCATCAATACGAATGAGGATATTACCCATACTGCTGCTTTTCTCCCTGCATGCCCTGTCACAGAAACACCCAAAAGACACCCTGGTCCGGTATTTCAATGCACAGCTGGAACCCTGTAAAAAAAAGGAGTTTGTTTTTATCGGGGTGATCATTAAGAGACAACGGCGGATGGAACGGCATTATCTATGATGATTCCACGAGGGCCCTGATGCGTGGCAGGTATTCAGATGAAAACTGCCAGTTTAAAAATGGCTGGTTCATGTATTATTTCCCAAACGGGAAGCGATCGATGGGTGGTAAATATGAAAACAATCTTGCGGCAGGGCGCATGGTTAAGATGGTACCCTTCAGGCCGACTGCGTGATTCCCTTTTCTTCGTTAACAGCCAGCCCCATGGTCCGTCATTTTCTTACTACGAAAACGGCAATACCGAAAGCGCCGGCATCTTCCGCCAGGGCAAATATGACCTCGACTGGACCTTTTACCATGAGAACGGGAAGATAGCTACCCGGGAAAAATATACAGCAGAAAAACTGGCGGATCTTGAATGTTTTGACACTGCCGGAAATTCGACGGGCTTCAATTGTGCATTGCTGCGAACACCCGAAATCAAAGGCATTTACGGAGGATTCAACAAATATTTACAGGATAGTATCACTTATCCCGAAGCCGCTAAAAAGAATTCACTTAAAGGACTTGTCCACTTTGAATTTACCGTTTCCAAAGAAGGAGCGGTGAAAAACATCACCATCCTCTCCTCTCCGGATAAAATACTTTCTGATGAAGTAATGCGTGTGGTGAAATCAGTGCCCGGATGGTATCCCGCCATATCACATAACAGGCTGATGGATTACACTTTTAAAATCAGTGTTCCATTTATGGTGGAACAACAACCGCTTATTGAAAACGATGATTTTTTTGAATACAGGACACCTTATTACGAAGACGACAATTGATGCTACCGCGTATCAATATCCCTGAACAGTCTCCTGGCCAGTAACACACAGGCAAGAAGAACAAAAATGCTCAGAAAGCCCAGCCAGTTGTACCGCTGAATCCTGCCGACTCCATCTGCAATAACAATAAAGCCGCCGACAAAAGAAGCCAGGCTGGTACCCAGTTGCTGCACGCTGCTGTTGAAACTCATGAAACTTCCCCTTTGCTCCTGTGGCACCACATTGCTGATCATGGCCTGTGCGGTTACGCCCCGGCCCGTACTAAGCACAAACCAGGCGGCGAAGAAACTCAGTACAATAGCGAAATTCAAAACAGGGAGATTGGTGATGAGCAATATCAATACCGAAAGACAGTAATGTACATACAATAAACACGGGCAATTTTCCGCGCTTGTCAGCATAACGCCCCAGTATATTCGCTGCAATAAAGGAAGAGATTCCACCCACCAGGTAGATCATGGGCGTCTGCACTTTTGAATATCCCTTGTTGAATTCCATATAAGGATTAATAAAGGGAATGATAATAAAATGTCCCATGAACATCAGCATGGAAAATAACAGGGCCAGCCGCTGACGCGGTACGGCCACCACCTGCTGCAAGACATGGAAAGGTCCTTCCCCACTACGGTCACGTATATGCGCATTCATACGCGGAATATATTTCAGCAGGAAGGGATATAGATGCCATACCGGCAATGGCTACAAATAAAAATGGTGCATGCCAGCTGAAGGCATTGGCAATGTACAAGCGCAAAGGGAACACCGAGGGTAGACGCAATAGCGAAGGCCGACATCACGGAACCCATCGCCTTACCCCTTTCTTCATAGGAGAAAAGGTCAGAGATGATCGATAATACCTGGGCGCCGATCAGTCCTCCGAAAATACCCGCCACTATCCGGGCCATCAGTAAAGTAATATAACTGGGTGCCAGTCCGCATAACAGTGTGCCCAGCAGGAAACCTCCATAACCAATGAGGAGCACCCGCTTTCTGTCGAACCGGTCCACAAAAAAAGCGGCCGCAAAACCGCTGAATGCCGCGCTCAATGTATAGGCGCCAACCAGTAATGAAAATTTCTGCGGACTGATCTTGAAATACGGCATCAGGTAATTACCTAATGGCATCATGATCATGAAGTCCAGTATATGGGTAAAATTCAGCGCAGCTAATAAAAAGAGGATGGCTTTTTTGTTCAATCTTGGGCTTTTTTCACACTGCCGGCTCCACTGACCTGTTGTTTTACGTTGCCGGCATTGCCTTTATATCTGATAGATCCCGCTCCACTCACGTCGGCATCAAGGTTCACACTGGCATACACTTCAGCCGACCCTGCACCGGAGATATCCACCTTGGTATTTTCTGACTTCATATCATAACACCTGGCCTTTCCTGCGCCGGATAACCGAAGTTCAAAATCCCTGGTCTCACCAGCCATTTCCACAGATCCGCTGCCGGAAATTCCTGCCGTCACTTTGGGCGCATCCACGTTCACCTTGATATCCCCTGCACCACTCACTTCCAGTTCAAGGGGTTGTGACCCGGAGAGTTTATTGTCTGACAGGATATTGCATGCCCCTGACACATCCAGCCTCGAATAGGATGGGCGAAGTAACATATACTTTCAGTTTGCTGGAAGGCCTGAGGTTATAACCCGGCCTTGGTCCGATCTTAAGCTTATTGCCGACCTGTTTGATCTCTATATACTGCAAGAGGTTTTCATCCCCTTCCAGCCTTACCGGCCTGGTATCACCCTGGCTAACATGTACATCCATCGATCCATGGACCTCCACTTCATCAAAAGCTGATACGCTTCTTTCCTCGGTTTCTATATTTCCATTACCACGGACGCGCTTTCCGCCCATGTAGATACAGGATTGCATGGTAAAGGCCAGGACAGCGAAGAGCAGGAAAATCCTTGTCATAATTGTTGGGATTTGAAACAAATTTAACTTTTCATACCGTATTATCATCACCGGTTATCCATCTGACTACAAAATATGTGGTAAGGTTACAGCGGTCATGGTTGTTCACCCGAATTCTTACCTTCGCAGCACTTATGACAGAAAAGATTATCATTCTTGATTTTGGATCACAATATACACAGCTCATCGCCCGGGCCGTGAGGGAAGCCAATGTCTACTGCGAAATATTCCCCTTTCATAAAAAAATAGACGTCACACCTGATATCAAGGGGATCATCCTCTCAGGCTCACCCTTTTCCGTAAACGAAGATGCTGCTCCTAACGTGGATGTTGCCGGACTCGTGGCACAAAAACCCCTACTCGGCATTTGTTATGGCGCACAGCTCACCGCAAAGAATTTTGGCGGCAGGGTGGAAAAATCTGCCAAAAGGGAATACGGACGCGCTTTGCTGAATATACATTCAGCAGATGTATTGTTCGATGGCATTCCTGAAGAATCCACCGTCTGGATGAGCCATGCAGACACCATCCTCGATATACCATCGGAATTTGAAGTGCTGGCGACCACGGGCTCCATCCCCATCGCTGCATTTCGCAATACACATCATCAACATCCGCTTTACGGCATACAGTTTCACCCGGAAGTATATCATTCCGAACAGGGAAAACATATCCTGAAGAATTTCCTGGTGAATATCTGCGGTTGCTCGCAGGACTGGACACCGGCACATTTTATTACCGATACCGTGGCCGCACTGAAAAAACAGATCGGCGACCGCAAAGTGATCATGGCCCTCAGCGGTGGCGTAGATTCCACTGTCGCGGCAACACTCATCAACAAAGCCATCGGCAAAAATCTCTTTGGCATTTTTGTAGATAATGGCGTGCTGAGAAAAAATGAATACCAGCAGGTGCTCGACACCTATCGTGAACTGGACCTGAATGTAAAAGGCGTTGATGCCAAAGAACATTTCTATACCAAACTTGCGGGCAAAGTGTTGCCGGAAGAAAAAAGAAAGGTCATCGGCGGAACATTCATCGAAATATTTGACCAGGAGGCCCATAAACTCGAAGGCATAGAGATGCTCGGGCAGGGTACCATTTATCCCGATGTGATTGAAAGTGTTTCGGTACACGGACCTTCACAGACCATCAAATCTCACCATAATGTAGGCGGACTTCCAGACACCATGAAACTGGACCTGGTAGAACCTATTACGATATTTATTTAAGGACGAAGTAAGGAAAGTGGGACTCGAACTGGGTATTCCCCACCAGCAACTGTTCAGGCATCCGTTTCCCGGGCCCGGACTCGCGATCAGGATCCTGGGTGAAGTGACGGAAGAAAAAGTTAAACTCCTGCAGGACGCCGATGATATTTATGTACATGCATTAAAGACCTGGGGACAGTACGACAAAGTATGGCAGGCAGGATCCATTTTACTTCCTGTCAAAAGTGTTGGGGTGATGGGCGATGAGAGAACCTATGAATATACGCTGGCACTCAGGGCAGTAACCTCGGTCGACGGGATGACGGCCGACTGGGCACATCTTCCTTATGATTTTCTGGCACACGTTTCGAATGAAATAATTAACCAGGTCAGGGGAATCAACCGGGTGGTGTATGATATCAGCAGTAAACCCCCGGCCACCATTGAATGGGAATAACGGAAAACACCATATGAAGAAATACCTCCAGATTTTTTTACTGGCCCTGGTTTGCGGACCCGCTGTTAAAGCACAGACCCAACAACATAAGATTGCTCTTTTCGTACCCCTGTATTTAGATTCTGCTTTCGACGCCACGGACAATTACCGTTATGGAAAAACATTTCCCAAACAATCTATTGCGGGACTTGAATTTTACCAGGGCGCAGAATTTGCCATGGATTCACTGGCCCTGATGGGGAAGTCTTTTAAACTCCATGTATTCGATACCCGCAGCGCATCTGGAAATATCAATACCGTTTCTGCATCGCCATTGATGGACTCCATCGACATGATCATCGGTCCGGTTACCGGAACGGAATATCTACAACTCGCCTCTCTTGCACAAAGAAAAAATATTCCCTTTATCAGTGCCACTTATCCCAATGATGGCGGCATAAAAAACAATCCGCATGTGGTGATTGTGAATTCAAAACTGAATACGCATATACAATCCATCTTTAATTATGTACTGAGGAATATGACGGGCAGCAGGATCATTTATGTAAGGAGAAAAAATGCAGCTGACGACCGCGTTGCGGATGTCTTCAAAAGCCTGAACCAATCCGGAACAGGAAGCCTGGTGAAAATGGAGACCGTTATCATCCCCGATAAAATGATTCCAAAAGATATTTCTGCCAAGCTCGACAGCATGAAGGACAATGTGATCATCACGGGCAGCCTCGATGAGAATTTTGGTAGAAATGTTGCCATATCTGTATTGGGCATTTCGCCTTCCTATCGAACCACATTAATTGGGATGCCCACCTGGGAAAATATTAAGGATTTGTCCAAGCCTGATTTTAACGTCCTGCCGATCATTTATTCCGCTTCCTTTTTTAACAATCCTGAAGACCCCTGGAGCAGTAGCTTCGAGGAGAAATTCCGTAAAAAAATCTATAGCAAACCCTCTGACCTGGCCTTCAAGGGATTTGAGATCACCTGGCTTTTTTCCCAGTTGTTGAACAAATATGACAGTTCGCTTATTAGTCATTTAGGAGAAAAAGAATTCAGGCTGATCACCGATTACGATTTCCGGCCAATACAGTGGAGTAAGGAAAATACGACTCCAGATTATTATGAAAACAAGCGGGTCTATATTATCAAACGATTTAACGGGACGGCTTCGAAGCTCAATTAAGCCATGAAGAAATACCTGGTCATCATATTACTATGCATTGGCGCAGGAGGCCTTTCCCTTGTTGTGATGCCCGACCCGGGAGAACCCGTTCCGATTCCTCCCAGCACCCAGCGCACGGGCAATGCAGATTCCGGTTACCAGTATATTATTTACGGGGATTATGTCAACAGCGGACTGCCATTGCTCTTCTACCGGATGGGTATGGGACGAAATGAAAAAAATCTGCTGAAACGCGAAGGGATTAATGCATCGGTAAGATATGATTTCAACGTGGTCAATGCGCCCAACGGTGAAACGATCGTTGTCCCCAATTGCCTGCAATGCCATGCACAGGTATTCGATGACTCACTGATTATCGGGCTGGGAAATTCCATGGCCGATTTTACCAGTGCTCGTCGATTTGATTCCCAAATGGCCGAAGGTATGCTCGATACCTACATGAAAATAAATAAGAAGAAGGGCGAAGCGGCAAAGGAATTCATACAGGTGGGAAAAGTGATTGGCGGAAAAATTTATACCGAAGTACGCGGCGTGAATTCGGCCGACAGGCTTGCTGCCGTCTTGGTAACGCATCGCGACAAAAACACATTGAAATGGAGCGACAGCGCATCTGCCGAACTTCCTGAACAGGTGATCCCATCAGATGTTCCTGCATGGTGGCTGTTGAAAAAGAAGAACGCCATGTTCTATAATGGATTTGGTCGTGGTGATTTCGGAAGATTCCTGATGGGTGCCATCCTCCTGACAGTGAGCGATACGGTGCATGCCAATAAGGTGGACAGTCATATGGATGATGTACTGGCCTATTTGAACAGCATTACCCCTCCACCCTATCCTAAAAAGATTGATTCATCTCTCGCCGCGGAGGGACAGGTGGTATTTGAAACCAACTGTGCGAAATGCCACGGATTCTACGGTGAATATTCTTCCTATCCGAATTACCTGATACCCCAGCAGGTGATCGGGACAGATTCGATGCTGAACCAGAGCAATTACCAGTATTCGGATATGATCGATTGGTTCAACACCAGTTGGTTTTCCAAAGGAGACCATCCGGCAAAGCTTGTTCCCTTCAATGGCTATATTGCCCCGCCGCTGGATGGTGTATGGATCACCGCGCCTTACCTGCATAATGGATCGGTGCCGGATATTGAAAGTGTACTGGACAGTAAAAAACGACCCCGGTACTGGAGCCGAAATTTCTCCAATCCCGAATATGATTACGATAAACTGGGATGGAAATACACCGTCGAAGAAAAAGAAGGCGGACGAAAAGTTTATAATACCACACTGCCCGGTTATGGCAACTATGGTCATACCTTCGGAGACAAGCTCAGCGACCAGGAACGAAAGTCTGTCCTGGAATATTTAAAAACACTTTAATCATCTCTGACCGGCCTTGAAAACGCAGACCATACATAACAGTATCGGCTACACGATCATTTGCGACTGGATGAAGGCCAGGGGAAATAAACCCTTCCTGTTCCAGGAACAGGCATGGGAAGCCATTGCCATGGGACGAAGCGGACTGGTGAATGCACCCACCGGATGTGGAAAGACCTATTCCGTTTTTTTAGGAGCGGTGATTAAGTTCATCAATGAAAACCCTGATTACCAGAAAAAGAAAAAAAGCGGACTGCAACTGATCTGGATCACACCGTTGCGGGCGCTGGCCAAGGATATCGGAAGGGCGATGGAAGAAGTGATCAGTGAACTGGGTATGCAGTGGAAGGTGGGCATACGCAATGGTGATACAAATATTGCTGAACGCCAGCGCCAGAAAAGACAGATGCCCGAAGTACTGATCATCACACCTGAAAGCCTGCATCTATTGCTCGCACAAAAAGGCTATCCCGATGTATTTCGCACATTGAAAATTATCGCTGTTGATGAATGGCATGAACTGCTGGGCACCAAACGTGGTGTACAGGTGGAACTGGCCATCTCGAGAATTATAAATTGCAATACCGTCTCCGTCCGCCGAAGCTTCAGCGAAGGCGAATCCGCAATCCGCAATCCTTTTATGGGGCATCTCAGCCACCATCGGAAATCTGGATCAAGCCCTGGATGTCCTGATTTCTCCCAAAAAAGAACAAAGGAACTATCATCAAAGCCAATATCCGCAAAGACATAGAAGTAGAATCCATCTTCCCCGCAGAGATAGAAAAATTTCCATGGGCCGGTCACCTGGGTATCAAACTCGCGGCACAGGTCATTCCCATTATTGAGAACAGCCGGACCACACTCATCTTCATCAACACGCGTGGAATGAGTGAGACATGGTACCAGACCATTTTAAATATTGCCCCGGAATTATCCGGCGCCCTTGCACTGCATCATGGCAGCATTGAACAGAAACTTCGCCTATGGGTGGAGGATGCCCTGCATGAAGGCAAACTAAAGGCCGTTGTATGTACGGCAAGCCTTGATCTAGGTGTAGATTTTCGCCCGGTAGAAACGGTGATACAGGTGGGTTCTCCCAAAGGTGTGGCTCGATTTCTTCAACGCGCGGGAAGAAGTGGTCACCGGCCCGGACAGGTAAGCAAAATCTATTTTCTTCCTACGCATTCCCTCGAATTGGTAGAGGCTGCGGCATTGAAACAGGCCATCACAGAACAATTGATCGAAAGCCGGGAACCGATGATGCTTTGTTTCGATGTACTGATCCAGTTTCTTGGCACACTCGCAATTTCAGAAGGATTCAGGCCGGAAGTAATATTGGAAGAAATTCGTTCCACCCATTGCTATGCAGATATCACCGATGAAGAATGGCAACAGGTCTTATTCTTTATCACTACCGGAGGCAATGCCCTGCAGCAGTATGATGAATACAAAAAAGTGGAGATCGATGAGAAAGGCGTTTACCGCATCCATTCAAGAAGGATTGCCATGCGGCACCGGCTGCATATCGGAACGATTGTTTCTGATGCGATGATGAAAGTAAAATTCATGTCGGGCGGATTTATCGGCGTCATTGAAGAATGGTTTATCTCGAGGCTCATTCCCGGTGATGTATTCACGCTGGCAGGAAGAAATCTTGAATTTGTGATGATCAAGGACATGACCGTGCTGGTTAAAAAATCCACTTCCAAAAAATCCATGGTGCCCAGCTGGATGGGCGGACGGATGCCTTTGTCGGCCAACCTTGGCCGCATGCTGCGAAGTAAACTGAATGAAGCCCTTGATCCCGATACAAAGGATCCGGAGATGCAGGCCCTGAAGCCCCTGTTTGAAATGCAGCTGGCATTATCGCATATTCCGAAACTGGATGAGTTCCTGATAGAACAGATTGAAACAAAGGACGGGCATCATCTATTTGTACATACGTTTGAAGGAAGGCTGGTCAATGAAGCCATGGCGGCCATACTGGCATTTCGCATCAGCCGGTTCATGCCCATTACTTTTTCCTTTGCGATGAATGATTATAGTTTTGAATTATTGAGCGACCAGCCCATTCCTGTAGATGACAGCAATGTGTATGAACTATTCTCGCCGGATCATTTGCTGGAAGACATCCAGGCCAGTGCCAATTCAACGGAGATGGCCAAACGAAAATTCAGGGATATATCGGTGATTGGAGGATTGATCTTCCAGGGGTATCCCGGAGAGCAGAAAAAAGCGCGGCACCTGCAGGCTTCGGCTTCTTTACTTTTCAAGGTTTTTGCAGAATATGAAAAAGACAACCTACTGATGCGACAGGCCTACCAGGAAGTGTTTGACCAGCAGATGGAGGAAGTTAGACTGCGAAATATGTTGCAACGTATTCAGTCCTCCACCATCGTCCTTACTTATCCTAATCAGCTAACCCCATTTTGTTTTCCGGTTAAGGTCGATAGCATGCGCGAAAATCTTTCTTCTGAAAAACTGGAGGACCGGGTAAGGAAAATGCAGGAAGGCCTGGAGGCAAACCAGGCAAAGCCACAAAGAAACCTGCGAAAGGCTAAATAAGGCATAAGAAGACTTCAGTATCTTAGTTATAATGAACAAAATCTATTTGACCGAAAAGTCCATAAGTTTTACTGCCCTTTTTATTTTTCTGCTGGCATTGACGGCGAACGCACAGGATCAATGGCCGACGAAGAACTGGAATTACACTACACCAAAGGCAGCCGGACTAAACGCTGATTCATTGGCGTCTTTCGATAAGGAACTGGCAAGTGGAAAATATGGCAATATAGACGGCATGCTGATTATCCGGCATGGAAAAATAGTGTATGAAAAATCATATACACATGATTATTCTTCTATCTATAAGGAAGAATCAAACAGAACTAGTCCACTAAATGCCAGTGACCCGACCGGCCCATACAATTATTTCAATTCCTGGTGGCATCCGTTTTATCATGAAAGCAAATTACACACATTACAATCTGTCACTAAGACGGTTACTTCAATAATTATTGGAACTGCATTGGCCCGTAAAGAATTTCCTGACCTAAACACACCAGTATTGAAATTTTTCGATACGACACTCATTAAAAATATTGATGCACGTAAACGAAATATGACTATTCGTCATTTGCTCACTATGACTGCCGGATTTGACTGGAATGAAAATCTTCCATACAGTGACCCAAACAATACAGGAATAGCCATGGAAGCAAATTTTGATTGGGTCAAATATGTTATCAACAGGCCAATGTCAGATGAACCCGGCACTGTCTTCAGGTACAATAGCGGGGCGACACAACTCCTTGCATATATCTTCAGGGTAGCCACGGGCATTGATATTGAAGAGTATGCCGTGAGGCATCTTTTTACACCGCTTGGAATAAAAAATTATTATTGGAAGCGTTCACCTTCTGGCCTTGTTGATTCCGAAGGCGGGTTATACCTGGAGATGACTGATCTGGCAAAATTGTTTTACCTCTTTCAAAAACAAGGCGAATGGGATGGGAAAATTATTGTAACACGAGATTGGGTTAAGCAATCTACCACACCATTCATAACATTATCCCCTGGCATATCTTATGGTTATAAATGGTGGCTTTATACTTATGGCAATAGTTCACAATATGCCTGGGCAGGTAATGGCTTTGGTGGTCAAATGCCTGTTATCCTTCCTGAATATGACATGGTAGTTGTGTTTACCGGCTGGAACATTCTCCAGGGAAAACCTTCACTTGGAAGACGTATCATTTTTGAAAAAATAAATAATTCTATGGTGGGACCAGCTAAATAGTAACCTGTTATAGGAAATCAAAAATATTATTCAGATGAAAATACCATTTTCGGAATTGTCAGATACAATGAAATCGGTATTGGTACAGGAAGGTTTTCCTGAAAATAAAGCAGCCATCTGCGCTAATATCTTTGCCATCAATAGCCGCGATGGCGTCTATTCCCATGGCCTCAACCGTTTTCCCACTTTTGTAAAATATGTAAGGGACGGACTGATCAACCTGCAGGCAGAACCCGAAATGGTTTTTTCAAATGGCTTGACAGAACAATGGGACGGTCATCTGGCCCCGGGAATGTATAACGCCACTATTTGCATGGACAGGGCCATTCAATTGGCAAAGAATAATGGCATCGGCCTGGTGGCTATAAGGAACACCAATCACTGGATGCGCGGAGGAACATACGGATGGCAGGCCGCGGAACAGGGATGCATTTCTATCAGTGCTACCAATGCCATGGCAAATATGCCCCCATGGGGAGGCATCACTCCAACACTTGGAAATAACCCGTTGGTTATTGCCGTACCGCGAACAGCCGGACATATTGTATTGGATATGGCACTATCCCAGTTCTCCTACGGTAAACTACAGGAATATGAATTGGATAACCGTATGCTTCCGGTAAATGGAGGGTATGATGAAAATGGTAACCTGACCAATGATCCTTTTGCTATCCACGCCAGCAAAAGAAGTCTGCCGATAGGCTTCTGGAAAGGATCCGGATTATCGATGATGATTGACCTGTTAGTTTCCGGATTAAGTGGCGGAAGATCTGTAGCAGCTATAACCAGGGAAGGACCTGAATATGCCGTCTCGCAATTTTATATTTGTATCAATGCCGATGCCCTGAATAAGGACACGATCGAAGAGATCATTTCATTTACAAAAGAAACGGTACCCGCAGAAAACGCTTCAGATCGTCCGTTATCCAGGAGAACAGACCCTGTTGATCCGAAAAAGGAGTGAAAAAGAAGGAGTTACCGTGAATGAAAAAATATGGAACGAAGTATTAACGTTAAAAGCAGGATAACCGTTCGTAAATGAAATGAATGACTAGAACTGTTGAAAAAAGCTGGTACCCTTGCGTAAACGCAACGGTCAGCATTGAAACTGATCACTCCCACCTCTCCGATGCTTTGTGTATATTTACACCTCAATAAAAGCCAATGCCTGAAATACTCAAGAATATTTCCCAGCTATACGAACAGTGGAGCAGTCAGCCCCCGGAACAGATCATTACACTGAAACAGGCCGGTAGTAACCGGCAGTATTTTCGTATCCTGACCGACAGGCACAGTTTTATTGTTACTTACAACCCTTCCAACATCAAGGAGAATAACGCCTTCATCGAGTTCAGCAGGCATTTCAACAGCAAACAATTGCCCGTGCCCGAGATACTGTATGTAGATCCTAAAAGGACACAGTACCTGCAGTCGGACCTTGGAGATATTTCCCTCTTTGATGTCATGAAGAAGGAAGGTTTCACGGATCATGTTTTCGAGCTGTATAAAAAAACCTGTGCACAACTTGCCAGGCTCCAGATCGAAGGCGGATCCAATCTCGACTATAACAATTGTATTGCCACCAAATCATTTGATAAGCAGGCTATCTATTCAGACCTGCTGTATTTCCTCTATTATTTCGTCAGGGCCCTCGACCTCCCCTACGATAAGAACCTGCTCTTTAATGATTTCGACCTGCTCAGCTCCTATCTCATGCAGGAAGAACGACAATATTTCATGCACCGCGACTGCCAGAGCCGTAACATTATGGTGAAGGATGACCGTGTATATTTTATAGATTACCAGGGCGGAATGGAAGGCGCTCTTCAATATGATATGGCCGCCTTGCTATGGCAGGCAAGGGCCTCGCTGCCCTATGAATGGAGGGAGGATTTATTGCACTATTATTTTGAACAGGCTAACCAGTTGCTGGGAAATACGCTGGACAAAAAAGCATTTCATAGATAATTATGATGGCTTTGTACTGATCAGGATGCTGCAGACATTGGGCGCTTATGGATACCGTGGTTTATTCGAAAGAAAACATTATTTCATTTCCAGCATTCCATTTGCGTTAAAAAACCTGAAATGGTTCCTGGAAAACAAAAAGATGCCGATCAGGCTGCCTGAATTACAAAAGTTACTGCACGCCATTATCGATGATAAGATCTTTGCAAAATTTGATACGGTAAAAGCAGGCCCTGATTGTCCGCTTACTGTCCAGATCAACAGCTTTTCCTATAAGGCAGGCATACCCGAAGATATCTCCGGCAATGGAGGTGGATTTGTATTCGATTGTCGCGGTATCTTAAATCCTGGCCGGCTCACCGAATTCAAAACACAGACCGGAAGGGATAAACCAGTACAGGAATTTTTAATCCATAAAACAGAAATGCCGTCCTTCCTGCAGCATGTCTATTCACTGGTAGATATTTCCGTGGAGGATTATATCAAGCGTGACTTCAGCAACCTGATGGTGAGCTTTGGATGTACAGGCGGACAACACCGAAGCGTTTACGCAGCGGATAAACTGGCTGAACACCTGAAAGAAAAATTCGGTGTAAATATTGACATTCGCCATTGTGAACAGGAAAAGAAAAACTGGATCAACCAACCCGCCTGATGAGTATGACTATTCCAAAAGGAACAAAAGCCATGATCTTCGCAGCCGGACTGGGAACAAGGCTGAAACCCTTTACCGATAAACATCCCAAAGCCCTTGCACCGGTCAATGGAAAACCGTTGTTGCAAAGGAATATAGAATACTTCGCCGCTGCCGGTATCCGGGACATCATCATCAATGTTCATCATTTCGCCGACCAGGTCATCAACTTCCTTCATGTCAATAATAACTTCGGTTGCAATATTGTTATTTCCCATGAAATAGAAGAACCGCTCGAAACCGGTGGCGGATTGAAAAAAGCTGCGTGGTTTTTCGAAGCATCCGATTTACCATTTTTTGTGATGAACGCCGATATCCTGACCAATCTGGATCTCGAACAGTTTTATGCCTATCACCTGCAAAAAAAGGACTCGCCACACTCGCTGTTACCAACAGGAAATCGTCCCGCAGTTTCCTTTTTGACAAGGACCAATTGTTATGCGGGTGGGAAAACAACCAGACCGGAGAAAAAAGAATTTCACGGCAACATCCTTTACTTTATCCGGCCTCCTTTACCTGCGTACATGTCATCGAACCGGTGATTTTTAATTTGATACAACAGGCAGGTAAATTTTCCATCATTGATACTTATCTTGATCTTGCCCAAACAAATTCTATTTATGGTTTCGACCATTCCCAGGACATTGTCATGGATGTAGGTAAACCTGAATCGATTGTTTTGGCCGAAAAATATTTTTTATAAGCGGAATGGTTTAATATATTCATACCATGGTTAAAAAAATCCGTACATACTGCTGGCTGCCCTGGTCATCATTCAGTTCATACGGCCGACAAGAAATATATCGACGGCTGAGGAACCCAATCATTTCGCAAAAAAATACGCCATGCCCGAAAATATCAGCGGGATTATGGAAAAAGCCTGCTACGACTGCCATTCCAACAATACCGACTATCCCTGGTATGCAAACATCCAACCTGTCGGTTTCTGGTTGAATGACCATATCAAAGAAGGTAAAGGGGAACTGAACTTCTCCGAGTTCCTAACCTATTCTCCCAAAAAAGCACACCATAAAATGGAGGAAGTGATTGAACAGGTGAAAGAAGAAGAAATGCCCCTAAACAGTTATACATGGGTGCACACCGATGCGAAACTTACCCCGGAAGAAAGGGTTGAACTGACTGCCTGGGCCGACAATATTGCCAAACAAATTGCAAAGGACAATAATCTGCCACCATCAGCACCAAAGTAGCTGCAACAAGACTAATCAGTAAAGATTTCTTTAGCCATTCTAAACGTATTGCAATGGGCATTCACGATACTCCTGATATCGGGTGAATAGCCTCCACCCATGGCAACGGTGCAGGGAATATTTTTCCGGTGAAGCTTTTTAAATACCAACTCATCCCTCCGGCGGCATCCTTCTGGTGTGATTCTCAGTTTCCCATATTTATCCGTTTCCAGGATATCAACACCAGACAAATAAAAAGCAAAATCAGGATCCACTTCCTGTATCAACCTTTCAAGATAAGTTTCAAGCAATTCCAGGTAAGCGTCATCTGTAATTCCATCAGGTAATGGTATGTCGAGATCAGATCGTTCCTTATGAAAAGGATAGTTATGCGCCCCATGCATACTAAAAGTGTACACAGATGAATTCCCCTCAAAGAGTTTCGCCGTACCGTTTCCCTGGTGAACGTCAAGGTCTATGATCAATATTTGCCTGCTTAGTTTATTATGCAATAAATAGTTGGCAGCAACCGCGAAATCATTCAATAAACAAAAACCCTCTCCCCTGTCGTGAAAAGCATGATGGGTGCCTCCCGCCACATTCAATGCCACACCTTCTTTCATGGCATGATGGCAACAGTCAATGGTTCCCTGGGTAATGATGAGCTCCCGCATGGTAAGTTCGGGCGACTGTGGAAAACCAATTTTTCGCTGTTCAGCTTCAGACAATCCCTGTAGATGAAGTTTCTGCAGGTAGTCGTAGTCGTGAGTAAGCAGCACCACATCATCAGGGCAGGTTTCAGGAGCAAAAATATCATCACTGGTAATTGTTCCCTCATGCAATAGCTGCATCGGGATCAGTTCATACTTGAGCATGGGGAATCGATGGCCTTCAGGCAAGGGATGGGCGTAAATGGGATGATAAGCGATCTTCATGAATGATCCGGGGAAAAGCTAATGTTACACCAATATCAGTGAATTCTCCACAATGGCGTAAACATCCGCATCAGATTTTGGTTCGATCATGGCCAGGCCGGTAAACCTGCTGAAGGCTGGTAAAATAGCAAAATGCGGGGTGAAATAAAAACAGGGAAACCGCAGTGACTGCCTGCCATTGCCACTGATACGGACACCGGGGTGAATATGCCCGCTGATATGATAGATGTCATCATCCATCATTTCCTGGTCGGCGTCGTGAACAAAACAAAAACCATCGATCTTAAGGCATTCGGTATGAACCACCAGGTTCATGGCTTCGAATTGTTTTTTTGCCCTTACGTCATGGTTGCCCATCACGAGATGCATCACGAGATTTGGAAAATCGTTCCGCCATTTCATAAACCAGTCGTGCTCCTGGTTGCTATCGCTGTGAAAAAGATCGCCGACAAAAATGATCTCACCCGGTTGAAAATATTGCACCTGCTGCCATAGCCGCTGAAGATCTTCCTTGTAAACATTTGCCGGGACAGGAATTCCTGCTTTACGAAAATGACCTGTTTTGCCGAAATGAAGATCCGAAACAATAAGTGTTTTCCTTGACTCCCAGAACAGGCACCGCTCTGCTGTTAACCAGAATTGCTGGCCTTTTAAAAGATATGATACGGGAGGAGACATGGAGTTGAGTGTTGGGGGTTGGCCACCTTCGCTTCGCTATGGTGGCCGGAGAGGGTTGAGGGTTGTTGACGGTTGGCAGTTGACTGTTGACGGTTGACAACAACTGACCGTTGACCCGTTGACCGTTCACCCATTACCCGCCGATTATCAAAAGTAACTAACGAGTAAGAGATGCAATTAGTTCATCCTTTTCTTCAGTACACTCACCTGTTCCTGGAGGTTATTGACCAGGCTGGCGAGCTGCGACATATCCCAGGCGGGCTGCGCACTGACGCGCGACAATACCATCTGGGCCTGCCATAATTCAATCACGTCTTCGGTATTGATCTGGTAGGGCTGGAAGGATGGATTATCACTGACCATCGTGAGTTTATTCTTCGCCTTATTATTCTTGACAATGCGTTTATAAACGATGCCCTCATTGCGGCTTACAACGATATAGGCCTGGCTGTTACGCACATCTTCCACCGACTCAACCTTTTCACCAACGATCACGGAACCGCTCGGGGTCGGCAGCATGGAATCACCGATGATCTCAAAGGCCCTGTATTGACCGGCCCCCAGCATAGGAAGCGTGAAGGTATTGAGCTCATCGATGAATTCATGATCGGCATATCCTGCCAGGTAACCGGCTGCTGCCTTCACGGGTACGAACTGGATTAAATTATTTTCAGACATCAGTTTTTGCTGCCTTCTCTTCACCAGGTAACTGCCTTTCACTTCACTCAGGTCTTTACGGAGCAGGTCGTCCAGTGTTACTTTAAAAGTATCGCTCACCAGTTCCAGGACATCTATCCTTGGTTCAGCGCGTTCTTCTTCATAAGCACCTAACAAAGATCTTTTGATCTGTAGTTTGGCGGCGAATTCTTCCTGGGTAAGTCCCCTTAATTTCCTGAGGTATTTGAGGTTTTTTCCGGCAAAGGTTTGCGACATACTAATGAATTTGGGGCAAAATACTAAAATATTTGGTAAAAATACTAAATGTTTAAAAAAATTATCCGCAACCCGCCTTCGCTGATGCTTCGGCGGGCACAGTCCGGTAATCTGTTTACCTTCGCGTCCTATTATGGTTAAAAAGAAAACGACTCAACCTAAGAAAGCGGCTGCTAAAAAGAAATCCGCTCATAAGAAAGAATTTACCATCCTGATCACCAATGACGATGGTGTGATGGCCCCCGGTATCCGACACCTGATCGATGCCGTGAAAGATCTTGGACGTGTAGTGGTAGTGGCTCCGGATAAACCACAGTCGGGCATGGGACATGCCATCACCATCGGATTTCCCCTGCGGCTGCACCCCGTAAAACTTATGGATGGTGTGGAAGCCTGGAGCTGTAGCGGAACACCGGTGGACTGTGTAAAGCTTGCCGTGGATAAAGTACTTAAGCGCAAACCCGATCTTTGTCTTAGTGGAATAAACCACGGCGCCAATCATTCCATCAATGTGATCTACAGCGGAACCATGTCGGCCGCCATTGAAGCATCGATAGAAAGTATTCCTTCAGTTGGTTTTTCCCTGCTTGATTTCAGCCTGGAAGCAGATTTTACCGGGGCAAAAAAGTATGCCCGGATCATCGTTGAAAAATTGATGAAGGAAGAGCAGCTCGATAAGCACCTATGCCTGAACGTTAACTTCCCTTCGGTAGATGAATCACTGATCAATGGTATCAAGATAAGCAGGCAGGCCTATGCGAAATATGAAGAGGATTTCCACGAACGTAATGACCCGCATGGAAAAAAATATTACTGGCTTACGGGAGATTTTGTCAACTTTGACAAAGGAGAGGATACGGATGTATGGGCTTTACAGCATAATTATGTCAGTGTTGTTCCCGTGCAATTCGACCTTACCAATTATACCCTTAAATCCAAACTGGAAAAAACACTCAAATGGTAATTTTTAATAAGGATAACCTGAAATTCGGGCTGCTGCTTGGTATTATTGGTCCCATTCTCGGATTATTTGGTTTTTATTACTGGAAATTCAGTCTCTACAGTTTCAGTGATTTCCTCAAAGCACTGCAACAGAACAAACCGCTGATCACGGCCATCACCATTCCCTGTCTGCTGGTCAATATCATTTTATTTACCTTCTATATTAATACGCGGCGCGACCAGACGGCAAAGGGAATATTTGCCATAACGCTGATCCTTGCCGTAGCCAGCCTGCTGTTTAAAATGTGGGGATGAAATATTACCTTATTTCGGGAGAGGCATCGGGCGACCTTCATGGGAGTAACCTGATCAGGGAAATCCGGAAACTTGATCCTGCTGCACAGATCCGCTGCTGGGGCGGAGATATGATGCAGGCCGCCGGTGGAGAACTCGTGATGCATTATAAGGAACGGGCCTTTATGGGTTTTCTTGAAGTGGCCGTGAACATCCGCAAGATCTTGAAGAACCTTCAGTTTTGTAAAGACGACCTGCTCGCCTATGGTCCCGATGTAGTGATCTTTATCGATTATCCCGGTTTTAATATTCCCATCGCCCAGTTTGCAAAAAAGAAAGGATTCAAAACTGTCTTTTATATTTCACCGCAGGTATGGGCATGGAAAGAAAGTCGTGTTAAAACATTACGTGAAGTGATCGATAAGATGCTGGTCATCCTTCCTTTTGAAAAAGCCTTCTACCATAAATGGAATTATGAAGTGGAATATGTTGGCCATCCACTGGTGCAGGTGGTAGATGAATTCAAAAAAGGCAATCCGCAACTCGTAAAACCGGAAAGAAAAAACATCGCCCTGCTTCCGGGCAGCCGAATGCAGGAAATAAAGATAAAATTACCCATCATGCTGAGGCTCACGAGGGAATTTCCTGACTGCACATTTTCCATTGCACAGGCGCCATCGCTTGATGATGCATTTTATGAAAGCATGACTTCCGGATATCCCAATGTAAGACTGGTGAAAGGGAAAAACGTACGAACTGCTGATGCAGTCTCATGCTGCGCTGGTCACTTCCGGAACAGCAACACTTGAAACAGCATTGTTTGCTGTACCCGAAGTGGTCTGCTATAAGGGAGGTAAAATATCCTACGAAATTGCCAAACGGCTGATCAAGGTTCCATATATATCTCTGGTTAATCTTATACTTGATAAACCCGCAGTAAAAGAACTGATACAGGACGATTTAACGACTTCCAATCTAAAGACTGAACTGGATAAACTACTGAACGATCCAGCTTACCAGCAGACGATGATGCAAAACTATCATGAGTTATGGGATATCCTCAGCAAGGGTGGTGCTGCTTCTGCCAATGCGGCGAAGATTATTGTTGATTATGCAGGTGAAAACTGATAACTATTTTTTGATAAACAACTTGTAGATAATAATAATGATCCCGATCAGGAACATGAAAATCGATATCCTGTTGATTCCATGCATGGCCCTGACGAAAGAAGAATTTGGCCTGTTGGGGTCTTTTTTCTTTATAAAGAGATATTCTGCTATCTGGTCAAGTATACCCATATCACTGTAACAATAAAAATGTATTTCGGTTTAACGGCTGTACAAGGTACGTATAAAATTTCCCGGCCGCTTACAGGGAAAAAGCCATCGGGTCAATACTTTTCACAAAATAAAAAGCCATTACCGCACTCACGATGAGTTTGATGAGGGTGCCGAAGAGAAATCCCGCAAAAGACCCGACAGCTGCGCGAAGCGCTGTTCTTGATTCCTGTCCGCCGATCAGTTCCCCGATAAACGCACCGATAAACGGACCGATAATAATCCCGATGGGTCCCATCCAAAAGGCCGCCAGGAAACCCAGCGAACAACCCCAGATACCATACTTGCTGCCTCCGAATTTTTTTGTGCCGTAGATGGGTGTGAGATAATCCAGGATGATCACCAGCAATACCACAATCGCCCACAGTACAAGGAACTGGGTGGAAAAAGGGCGGGGAGTCCTGAACTGCTGCAGCATCAGGCCAAGATAACAGATGGGCGTACCGGGAAGAAAGGGCAGGATGTTTCCCAATATGCCCAGTATCATCAGAAGACCGCCAACAATTATCCAGGTTGAATCCATAAATACAACTTGTGAGGGATCAAAAATAAAAACTTACCGTAACATTGGCATTATATTATCTCACGGTTAATTCGAATAATAAAAGCCTGTTCTGGGTACATAAATGTAGATGGATACACTCACACATATTGCGCTTGGAGCCTGTATCGGTGAATTATTCACCGACCGCCAGTTTGGCAAGAAGGCGTTACTGTGGGGAGCCCTCGCACAGAGTATCCCGGATATTGATTTTGTAACCGCATTCTGGATGGATCCTACGGAACAGCTGATCGCCCACCGGGCCTTTACACATTCTATTCTTTTTGCCATCCTGATCAGTTTTTTTCTTGCGGTGACGGCGGAAAGGTTTCACCGCCCGCATAATATCAGTCTCCGCAAATGGATCCTTTTCCTGGGCACCGAAGTTTTTGTACACTTACTGATCGATGCGTTCAATAACTATGGCGTGGGGTGGTTCGAACCATTTTCGCATACCAGGATTTCACTGCATGCCATATTCGTGGCCGATCCCTTCTTCTCTCTTGCACCAGGCATTGCCTTTATCGTACTCCTGGTCCAGCATATGGACCATCGCCACCGGATCGCCTGGGCAAGGATGGGCATCACCATAACGATTATCTACCTGGCTTACTCTCTCATCAATAAATTCACAGTAGATGCCGAAGTGAAAAAACTGGCTGCCAAACAGGGCATTGCGTATAAACGTCATTTTATTACGCCCTCCCCTTTTAATACATGGCTTTGGTTTTTTGTGCTGGAAGATAAGGATGGCTATACAACGGGGTATCGTTCTGTATTTGACGAGTCCGACAGCCTGAACGTAAGCTGGCATCCACGCAATGAATATTTACTCGACACCCTCGAAAAACATAAGGAAGTGCAGGACCTGAAACATTTTTCGCAGGGATTTTACACGATTGAAAAAATTGGAGACACTCTCAGGTTCAATGACCTCCGCTTTGGCCAGGAAATAGGCTGGTACGATCCTTCACAGCCCTTTGCCTTTCATTACTACCTGAATTTTCCAGATGGCAACGACCTGGTGGTACAACGCGGAAGGTTTGCACAATGGAACAGGAGAACCATGATGAGTTTTCTCAGGCGGATAAAAGGAGACTGACTAGCGCTGTTTCACATAGAAAGTGAAAACATATACCATCAGTCTAACCGTTTCATAAGCAATTACCTGGGCCATCCGCTGAAAAATATTAAGTTTCGTGGTATAGCTTTCTTCCGTAACCTGTATGCATTCGTTTTTGATGATGTCATCCAGTTTTTCGCGGACACCGCCGGCAAATTCCGGATTGTCAACATCGAGGTTCAATTCCACGCTGGCATAAGCGCTGATATTGTTGACATTATAGGAACCCAGGGTTACCCATTTATCGTCGTATGTCGATAATTTACCGTGCAGCACTTTTGTCGGGTATTCATATACGTTGATATGATGTTTGAACAGCCACTGGTAAATGTAGCGTTCCGCATTTTTGGCAAGCCGGATGTCCGACTTACCTGCAAGCATAACCGAAACTTTGACTCCCCTCGCAGCAGCGCGTCGCAAATTCCTCCTGATCATCCGACCGGGAAGAAAATAGCTCGACATGATAATGATGTGTTTTTCCGCCTTATTGAGCATTTCCACATAACTGCGCGTGATCTGGTTATGCCGATGTACCCAGTCGTTCCGCCTTACTTTCACTGCACAGTTCCATTCTTCGGGGAAGGATGGTTTCTTTTGTTCGCGGATTTCATATTGTGCCCGTCCATAAGATTTATACCAGAGTTCAACACAAACCTTAAATAATTCGTAGGAAACTTCACCTTCGGCAAACAGTGCCCAGTCAAGCCACGCCGGCTGTCCGGGCAGGTCATTATAACGGTCCGAAATATTAACGCCCGCCACCAGTGAATTACAGGCATCGGTCACTACTACTTTATGATGGAGCCTTCTGCCCACATAGAAATAATGGCTCTTCAGCATGGGTTCAAAAAGCCGGAAGTGAACACCTGCGTCCTTCATTTCCTCTTCAAAAGGTTTACCCAGGTTTTTTGACGCAAAGGCATCCAGCAGCATGTACACCTTAACTCCGCGCTGGGCGGCCTGTTTCAATGCATCGGTAATCCGTCTGCCGGTGGCATCGTCTTCATAAATATATGTCTGCAGGTGAATGCTCTCCTTTGCCGTTTGGATCATGTCTTCCAGTATGCTGAAATACTGGAATCCACCCTTAACCAGTTTAACCCTGTTGCGGTATGTGTAGTCTGTTGAATTGGCTATGCGTCGTACAGGCATTGGAGTGAAGATAAATTTTCCGTGCCACGCAAAATTAAAAAGCTTCTGTGGAATTAAATGGTCTTTAGCAGTGTTGCCTGCCTCATTTTACTTTCTCCATTTCTTCCATATAACGCCTAATGGTAGCCGGGCTCATATAACGCTCCCGGTAATTGTACATCTCACCCTTTACATCAAGCTGTTGCGGATCAGGTGCGCCAAAAGCTTCACGGGCATGGGTAGCCCAAACGAGCAGGTAATCGCCCATACCCTGGGAAATACAGATGCTGTCGGCCTGGAACTCAAATTTGTTCATATACTTGGTTGAGACATGGTTGATCCCGAGTCCGATCAAACCAAAAGTATTTTTTTCCTTAAACTCGATGATATGGCTGAGTTCGTGGCCGATGATTCCCAGTTGCGCCATTACAGGTACACGGTTAAGCTGGATGGCCTTCCATTCCGTAGTGGTATCGGCACTGATAAATACCATATAAGTTCTTTTCCTGGCATGACGGATCATAGAACCAAAAGAAGGACGGGTAGATAATGGCGCGCCATGGTTCCTAACCTTAAAGCTTATACGATAATCCTTAAGCTGGGGGAAAAATGACAGCGCCGGCAATACCAGCTTTTCATATTCAGCACTATATTTTTTGTTTTTCCCGTATTGCTTTTTCAGTTCCTGCAATTGATCATCAGTTATTGTGGCAGTATCCATATAAACAGGTCCGGCAGTTGCCAAACTCATCGCTACATTTCCGTCTTGGGAGAAGCCATGTAGGACGATGGCTGTAAAAAGAAATAGCAAAACCGCAGTTTTCATCAGGCCCCTCCGTAAATTTTAAGAATAGGTTCCCTCAGGGCGGCAGCATTTTCCGATGAATGATAGTATACCAGTTCAGCGATGGATTCTGCCTTCACCCATTTGGTATAGTCGGCGTCAGGCATGGAAGTACGATTTTCAGGCGTATCGATGGTAGAAGGAACGATCACCGATGTTACCAGGTCCTTTCCTTTGGCTTCATCATTCATCAGTTCGGCGAGCCGGAAGATCAATGATTTGGTCAGGCCATAGGCCACCATACCTTTTGACTGGTGCATATCGAGGCCGGGCCTCGACCCTACCATAAAAATCCTGCCCTTGCCCTTCGAAAGCATGTGCTGGAAAATAGGCCTTGCAGCATGATAGGCCGTCGCCACATTCAGGTTGAATTGTGCCAGGATATGGGCGGAAGAGGTAGACGCGATATCCCCCATGGTAAAGCCCCCCGCTGTCAGCACCGCCACATCGATCGACCCCTGTTTGGAAATGATATTCCCAATGGCCAGTTCAGCGGCAGCTTCATTATTGAGGTCAACCGTAACAGGAACAAATTGTTCTGTAAATAAGCCTTCCTGCAGGGCTTCCCCAGGCAACAGCGTTCCATACACCTTATCCCCTGCATCAAGAAAGCACTTTACCACGGCCTTGCCCAGATTTCCGGTAGCGCCGGAAATGAAAATTGTTCGCATAATTCAAATTTAACCTATTGCAGGAGACTGAAGTTTGGACAAAAAAGGTTAAGGGATTCCCAAAATCAATCCCTTACGCACGAAAGCCGGAATTCCTGTTTACGATTTCCGAAAAAACTACCCCCCTGTTTAACCAATTAACCCGTTCTATGTTGATATTCCGGTCACTTTAAAGGAAATTTGCAGTTAAACCCGGAACAGGACATGATGGATGATAATGACAATATTTTAGAGCAGGTAACGACCTCTGAATACAAGTATGGGTTTGTAACAGATATCGAGGCGGATTCGGCCCCAAAGGGACTGAATGAGGATATCGTACGCTTTATTTCGGCCAAGAAAAAAGAGCCGTAATGGTTGCTGGAGTGGAGGCTGAAGGCCTATCGCCAGTGGCTGAATATGGTGGAGCCAAAATGGCCCAATGTGCACTACCCGCCCATCAATTACCAGGATATCATCTACTATTCGGCCCCAAAGCAGAAAATAGCACCGAACAGCCTCGATGAAATTGACCCTGAACTCAGGCTCACCTTTGAGAAACTGGGCATTTCGCTTACTGAACAGAAGCGCCTGTCGGGCATCGCAGTAGATGCGGTCATGGACAGCGTTTCCGTTGCAACCACATTCAAGGCAGAACTGGCCGAACTGGGTATCATTTTCTGTTCCATGAGCGAAGCGGTTCAGGAACATCCTGAACTGGTGAAGCAGTATATGGGATCGGTGGTGCCTGCAACGGATAATTATTTTGCCGCACTGAATTCTGCCGTATTTACCGACGGATCTTTTTGCTTCATTCCAAAAGGCGTAAGATGCCCGATGGAACTATCGACCTATTTCAGGATCAATGCGGCCAATACCGGACAGTTTGAAAGAACACTGATCGTTGCAGAAGAAGGAAGTTATGTGAGTTATCTCGAAGGTTGTACTGCACCGATGCGGGATGAAAATCAATTACACGCAGCCGTGGTGGAATTGGTGGCCATGGAAAAAGCGGAGATCAAATATTCCACGGTGCAGAACTGGTATCCCGGCGATAAAGAAGGCAAAGGCGGTATTTACAATTTTGTCACCAAGCGAGGGATCTGTGCCGGTGCGAATTCAAAAATTTCCTGGACACAGGTGGAAACAGGATCTGCCATTACCTGGAAATATCCCAGTGTGATCTTAAAAGGTGATAATTCGGTTGGTGAATTTTATTCTGTTGCCGTGACCAATAATCACCAGCAGGCCGATACCGGAACCAAGATGATGCACCTCGGAAAAAATACCCGCAGCCGGATCGTTTCCAAAGGTATTTCTGCAGGGTTCAGCAATAACAGTTACCGCGGACTGGTACAGGTGGGAAGAAAGGCCACCAATGCCCGGAATTTTTCACAGTGTGATTCACTGTTGCTGGGCGATAAATGTGGTGCACATACTTTTCCTTATATCGAAGTAAAAAACAATACATCGATCGTGGAACACGAAGCCACCACTTCCAAGATTGGGGAAGACCAGATATTCTATTGCAACCAACGGGGCATCGATACCGAAACCGCCGTTGCGCTGATCATTAATGGCTTTGCCAAGGAAGTGATGAACCAGTTGCCGATGGAATTTGCCGTGGAAGCACAAAAATTATTGGCGATCACCCTGGAAGGAAGTGTGGGATAAATCAATTACGGATTACGAATTACGGATTACGAATTATTTCAAAGAATCCGCAATCCGTAATCCGCAATCCGCAATCTTAAAAAATTATGTTACAGATTAAGGACTTACAGGCATCGATAGACGAAAAACAGATTTTGAACGGCATCAACCTCGATATTAAAGCGGGTGAAGTGCATGCCATCATGGGACCCAATGGTTCAGGAAAAAGTACACTCGCATCCGTACTGGCCGGCCGCCAACAGTTTGAAGTGACCGGCGGTACTGTAGAATTTGTAGGAAAGGACCTGCTCGAAATGTCGCCTGAAGACAGGGCCCGCGAAGGCATATTCCTGGCCTTTCAATACCCGGTGGAAATTCCGGGTGTCAGTACCACCAACTTTATCAAGACAGCAGTGAATGAAACCCGTAAACACCGTGGTCTCGAGCCACTGGATGCCGTTTCCTTCCTGAAACTGATGAAGGAAAGGATGAAACTGGTGAGCATTGACCAGTCGCTCCTCAGCCGTTCACTCAACGAAGGATTTTCCGGCGGTGAGAAAAAACGAAACGAGATTTTCCAGATGGCCATGCTCGAACCCAAACTGGCCATCCTGGATGAAACAGATTCAGGGCTCGATATTGATGCGCTTCGCATCGTTGCCAATGGCGTAAATGCCAGTCGAACAAAGACAATGCCTTCCTCGTCGTAACACACTACCAGCGTTTGCTTGATTATATCGTCCCTGATTTTGTACACGTATTGTACAACGGAAGGATCGTAAAATCCGGTGGCAAGGAACTCGCACTGGAACTGGAAGAAAAAGGATACGATTTCATCAAAAATGAATTCGCCGTAACTGAAGAAGCTTAATCATGACAGACGCTATACAATATTTCACCGATAAATTTACACCGGGCACCGAGAACCTGGAAGGGCTTCGAAACAAAGCCATCCAGGATTTCAAATCGCTCGGCATCCCCACTTCCAAAAATGAAGAATGGAAGTATACCAGGGTGGGTTCCGTTTTCCAGAAAGACCTGAATTTTGGAACCAACGAAAGACTCAAGCCTGCAGATATTGCTTCCTGCCATTTGCCTGGAAGGGATAAAGCCATCGAACTTTTTTTTGTGAATGGTTTTTTCAATGCTGAACTGTCCAGCCTGGCCACCGATATCGTTGTACTTCCGCTGGAAACCGCAGCCGCATCAGAATATGCTGAGATGGTAAAGGAACACCTGGGTCATAGCGCAAAGTATCATCCCGATGGTATCAATGCACTGAATACAGCTTTTGTGAATGGCGGCATGTTCATCATGGTGAAAAAGGGAAAACAGGTGGAAAAACCCGTTTACATTTACTATATCAACGATACCAGGACGGCCTCAACTTTTGCATTGCCTCGAACACTGATATATGTTGCCCAGGGCGCCAGTGTACAGATCGCGGAGCACTATGTTTCGTTAGGGCAGCTCGACAGTTTCACCAACCAGGTGACGGAAATCATCGTGGAAAAAGATGCCATCGTCAACTATTACAAGATACAAAACGAAGGACCCAATGCCAGCCAGGTGAGCACCACGCATTTCAGGCAGATCGGCAAATCGCTGACCAATGCCACTACCATTTCACTGAGCGGCGCCCTGGTCAGGAATAACCTGAACATGGTCATGGAAGCCGAACATGGCGAATCGCATATGTATGGCCTTTACCTGCTGGATGGCAAAACACATGTCGACAATCATACCATCGTCGACAACGTTAAACCACATTGCTTCAGCAATGAATTGTATAAAGGCATCATGGATGGCGAATCAAGCGGTGTCTTCAACGGAAAGATCTTTGTACGGGTGGATGCGCAGAAGACCAATGCTTACCAGTCGAACAAGAACGTGCTACTAACGGACACGGCTAGCGTAAATACAAAACCCCAGCTCGAGATCTTTGCAGATGATGTAAAGTGTTCGCACGGTTGTACGGTGGGCAAGCTGGATGAAGAAGCACTTTTTTACCTGCGCTCACGAGGCATCAGTGAAAAAGATGCCAGGTCGATGCTGCTCCATGCATTTGCCGTGGACATTCTCGACAATATTAAAACAGAGCCGTTAAGGGATTATGTCGACAAGCTGATCTCTTCCAGGCTCGAATTCAATTTCTGATTATGTCATTAACAACGGCCATTGGATATGATGTGTATGCACTGAGGAAACAGTTTCCGGTCCTTCAACGTGAACTGAAGGGAAAGCCATTGGTCTATTTTGATAATGCGGCAACTTCACAGAAACCAAAGGCCGTTATCGATGCACTTGTTGAATACTACAGTAACTATAATGCCAATATTCACCGCGGCATTCATACGCTGGCAGAGGAAGCAACGGCAGCTTATGAAGCCACCCGTGAAACCGTAAGGAAGTTTATCGGCGCGGCTTCTGTTGAAGAAATCATTTTCACCAGGGGCACCACAGAAAGCATTAACCTGGTTTCCAATACCTGGGGACGTGCCAATATTAAAACAGGTGATGAGATTATTATCTCCACCCTGGAGCACCATTCCAATATTGTTCCATGGCAGTTGCTGGCAGAGGAAAAAGGCGCGGTGATAAAAGTGGTTCCCATCACGGTGGAAGGTGAATTTATTTTCGAGGCATTCAAAGAAATGCTTTCGGAAAAAACCAAACTGGTCTCTGTTGTTCACGCCTCCAATGCACTTGGCGTGATCAACCCGGTGAAGCAGATCATTGATGCGGCACACCTGGCAGGAGCGCTGGTGATGGTGGATGGGGCGCAGTCTACGGTGCACCTGGATATAGATGTACAGGACCTTGATGCCGACTTCTTTGCCTTCTCTTCCCATAAGATGTACGGTCCAACGGGTACCGGAGTACTATATGGAAAGAAAGCCCTGCTGGAAGCCATGCCGCCTTATCAAGGCGGCGGTGAAATGATTAAGGAGGTCAGTTTTGAAAAGACAACCTATAATGACCTGCCCTATAAATTTGAAGCAGGTACCCCAAATATTGCCGACACCATTGCCATGAAATCAGCCATTGATTTCATCCATGCTGTTGGCAAGGAACAGATCCGCCAGCATGAAGATGACCTGCTGCAGTATGCCACTGAAAGCCTTAAGGCGATTGACGGATTGCAGATCAAGGGAGATGTAAAAAATAAGGTCAGCGTGGTGTCCTTTGTCATGGAGGGTATACATCCGCAGGATATTGGCATACTGCTCGACAACCAGGGCATCGCCGTAAGGACCGGATCCCATTGCACCATGCCACTTATGCAATGCCTGAATATTGTAGGCACTACCAGGGCATCATTTGCCATGTATAATACAAGGGAAGAAATTGACCTGCTCGTTAAAGGCATCCACAAAGTGAAAAAAATGATGGGCTGATGAGTGATGAGAAATCGATACCTGAAATAGAAGCAGAGATTGTGGATGAATTCTCGCTGTTCGACAGTTGGGAAGACAAGTATGAGTATATCATTGATATGGGAAAAAGACTCCCTCCGCTCAGCCCCGATTATAAAAAAGAAGAAAATAAGATCAAGGGTTGCCAGTCCACCGTCTGGATGCATTCTGATGTAAAAGACGGCAAAATATATTTTGAGGCCGACAGTGATGCCATGATTGTAAAAGGCCTGGTGAGTATGCTGATCCGGGTGCTTTCAGGACATAAGCCGGAAGAAGTGATTAGTGCGCCCCTACAATTTATTGATGATATCGGGATGACCAGCCACTTGGCGCAGACTAGATCGAACGGGTTGAGGGCAATGATAAAACAAATGAAACTGGACGCGATTGCATGGAATTCGAAGCTTTCAGCTTCGAATTAATTGGCAAATTGGATAGTGTGGTAAATGTGGAAGTGAAGATTTGAAAATTAAGAACAGTTTGACGAGCAATATAAAAGCCACTGGCAATGATGAACGAAGAGGCATTAAAAGAAAAAGTGATTGAAAAGATCCAGGAAATATTTGATCCTGAGATCCCGGTTAATATATGGGACCTTGGGCTTATCTACGAAGTCAATATTCTCCCCATCAATAACGTGCAGGTAGTGATGACCCTGACTGCACCGAGCTGTCCCGCGGCACAAATCCTCCCCCACGACGTGGACCAGAAAATCCGGACTATTGAAGGTGTAAATGATGTTCACGTGGAAGTTACCTGGACCCCCGCATGGAACAAAGACATGATGAGCGAAGTGGCCAAACTGGAATTGGGCTTTATGTAATGTCTTAGTAGATTTTGTTGCTAATTGTTGGCAACGGTAAAAGTTTTCCTCAATATCATTTTTTACAAAGTAATCTATGGCAATACCCAGGGCTTGCGATACTGCGGCCTGATAAGGGAATTGGCTGATGGATTGTTGCCGAAATTTTTTCCGGATGCATCCCATTTCAAAGCGGTTCCTGTTTTTAAAGCTATGTTTCCCATATGGGCATACAGTGCAACGAGTCGGCCATTTTCAATCGTGCAATTAGGGTCTTTCCGCGTTTTGATACACTCGAGGAAATTTTTCATGTGCTCTTGATGTGAATCCTTTCCAGTTTGAGGCGGGATCGCCGGCACCTTGTATGCATTATTTTCTAACTCTGGTATCAGTTCCCAGCCTTCCCGATTGATCACTATAGTAGCCAGGTTTCCAACAAATGCCAGTCCATAATTGCGGCCATATGGACCGGTTTGCGTTCCTGCTGTGTGAGACCAGTTGATCACATAATCCTTCATTTGAAAACTCACGTCCATGGTATCAAAAGTTTCGTGGGCATGATCAGGGAAAGAAAAATTGCCACCTGCAGCCACTACCTGTAAAGGTTCTGTGGTGATATCTTTTGCCCAGAGGGCCATATCCAACAGGTGCACGCCCCAGTCTGTGAGCAGTCCACCTCCATAATCCCAAAACATTCTCCACGATCCATGGAAACGGGTTTTATTAAAACTTCGTTTAGGCGCCGGTCCTAACCACATATCAAAATCAACACCTGCAGGCGGTTCACTATCTGCAGTTTTCAACTGCCCTATTCCATAATTGAAGTTTGCCCATACATTCACTTTTCTGATATCACCAATCTTCCCCTCCTTCATCATGTCCATCACTTTCTTCCAGTGTGGTGCGGACCGTTGCTGCTGACCTACCTGCACTACACGATTATACTTCCTGGTATAGGCAACCATGGCATCGCATTCAGCAATACTATTGGCCAGGGGTTTCTCGACATAGATGTCTTTTCCCGCTTCACAGGCGGCAAGGAATGGCAGACAGTGCCAGTGATCCGGGGTACCAATGATGACCGCATCAATGGATTTATCTTCCAGGAGTTTCCTGAAATCTTTATATGTTTTTGGTGCTTTTCCCTGTATCCTAGTTACATCTGCGGCACGACGTTGCAAAATTTCATCATCTACATCACAAAGCGCGACGCATTCCACACCTGGCTGCTTCATAGCGTTTTCCAGATCACCAAAACCCATATTACGGCAACCTATAAGCGCAATTTTGATTTCACCTATAGTACTCTTACCCTGTGCCTGTGACCTGGCCGTAGATGGAACATTTAGTGCAGTTCCGGCAGCGGCAAAAGCTGCACTGGAAATGAATGAACGTCTGCTTGTCATACCTGGTTTGATTAAGGCTGTATAACTTACTTCGTATATTGGACGATACGTTTGATATCATGCTCCACTGCGCTAAAATCTTTTGCAGAAATGCGCTCCCTGGAGAATACCGAACTTCCCAGGCCCAGGGCTACAACTCCTGATCCCAGCCATGATTTCACGGTAGGCTCATCAAAAACCACACCGCCCGTTACTACGATTCTCAAAAATGGCAATGGTGCCAGCAGATGTTTAATGTATTCCGGCCCTACCGTTCCTGCGGGGAATAATTTGATGAGTGAGGCACCCGCTTTTGCAGCCTTATATAACTCTGTTGGCGAGAAACATCCGGGCACCCAGGCTATATTTCTCTTTTTACAAACCTTTCCCGTCTCTTTGTCAAATATGGGAGCTACAATAAAATCAGCCCCTGCATCGATAAATGCTTCGGCCGTATCGCCGTCCAGGATGGTGCCGGCACCAAAGGTCATTTCGGGACATTCCTTTTCTACCCAGGGAACAAGCTGACGGAAAACTTCAAGGGCAAAAGTGTCCCGGTTGGTGAGTTCAAAGGCCCGCAGTCCTGCATTATAAGAGGTTTTTATAACCTGCTTGCAGACTTCCGCATCTGCATAGTTAAACAACGGTAGTAACTTTGTATCACTGATTTTTTTGACAACGGCTTCTGGTGTAAATCTGGCCATAATTTGGTTTATTGGTTGTGTTAGCGCTGTTAAATTACTTATTCCGGGTCAGTATTATTATCTTTTTATCCATCCTCCTGTATTTCCTTCCATCAGTTCCATAATTTCCCTGGAGGAAACCCTGTTAATATCACCCTCCACGGAATGCTTCATCACGGCGGAGGCTGTAGCATACTCAATTTTTTGCAGGTCATCCCACCCTTTCAAATGTCCATAAATATACCCCGCAATAAATGCATCGCCGCTTCCTATACGTTCAACGATATTGTCCATTTCGTATGTGCGTGTATGTAATACATCCCGCCCATTGCTGTAAATGCCGGATAAACGGTTATGGGAAGAACTGATGGTTTGTCTCCTGGAACTGATCATGCATTCAATCGAAGAAAACCTTTCTTTCATCCTGGCACTGATGGAAATAAATCCTTCATTGGTGGGCTCACCTTCAATGCCGAAAATCTTTCCGGTATCTGTTTCCGCTGCAACAATCACATGACTAAGTGCCACCAGGGGCTCCATGATTTCGGCCGGTTGTTTTCCATACTGCCAGAGATTTGACCGGTAATTGATGTCTGCCGAAACCCTGATCCCTTTTTTCCACGCCACTTTCAATGCTTCCAATAGTGAATCTGCTGCACCCTGCGATAATGCAGGCGTGATGCCGGTCCAGTGAAACCATTTGACATCTTTTAATATCAATTCCCAGTCAAAGCTGTCTTTATTTATGGTGGAAAACGCCGATGGCAACCTGTCGTAAGTGATATTGGTTGACCGGTTCATGGCACCGTTCTCTACAAAATATAGTCCGAGCCGGTCGGGTGAATAAGCAGTATGGCGCATATCCACATCCAGGTGTCTCCATGCAGCAGTGGCCGCGTATCCCAGGGGATTAGAAGGAAACCGGGTGACATGTGCTGCCTTTATACCCCAACGCGATAATGCTGCACTGACATTTGCTTCGGCGCCACTGTATAATATTTCAAGATGATCGGCCTGGTCAAGTTTTTTCTTTCCCGGAGGAGATAATCTCATCATAATTTCTCCGAATGTGACTACTTCTGCCATGTGTTATAATTCCTGTTTATTGATTCAATTGTCTAGGCTTCGGGCTATGCCCATTTCCAGTCCGCGAAGTTCTGCAAGTCCCCGCAAACGCCCGATACCGCTATATCCGGGATTGGTATTCTTGACCAGGTCATCCAGCATCTGGTGTCCGTGATCCGGTCGTACAGGGATATTGACTTTCCTTCTCTTCATCAGCAATACGATCTCTTTCATCACGGCAAACATATCTACATCACCTTCGAGATGATTGTCTTCATAAAAATCACCTAACTCATTACGGCGAGTACTTCTCAGGTGAAGAAAATTGATCCTCTCGCCAAATCGTTGCACCATTGCCGGAAGATCATTATCTGTCCTTACACCAAATGATCCTGTGCAAAAACAAAGACCGTTGGCTAAGGAGGGCACTGCCTGGAAGATATAATCAAGGTCTTCACTGGTACTCACAATCCTTGGTAATCCGAAAATAGGATAAGGAGGATCATCCGGATGGATCACCATTTTAATACCCACTGATTCAGCCACAGGGATAATTTCTTCCAGGAAGAGAATGAGATTTTTCCGTAGCTCTTTCCTTCCAATGCCCTGGTAGGTATCCAGCGCCTGTTGGAACTGGTGGATGCTGAAACTTTCTTCACTGCCGGGAAGTCCTGCTATGATATTTTTCTGCACCATTCTTTTTGTGGACTCATCCATCATCTTCCACTTTTCTTCGGCACGGTAAATTTCTTCTTCTGTATAACTGGCGGGCGCATTCCTTCTTTTCAGGATGAAAAGATCGAAAGCCATGAGCGCCGCTTTTTCAAAGCGAAGTGCCAATGATCCGTCTGACATGGGATACGCCAGGTCGGTGCGGGTCCAGTCGAGCACCGGCATAAAATTATACGTCACCGTATTGATGCCGCAGGCAGCGAGGTTTACAATGGTCTGTTTATAATTTTCAATACATCCCTTGTATCCTCCCGTCCTGGTCTTGATGAATTCATGTACGGGTACGCTTTCCACCACCTGCCAGTCGAGCCCTGCATCCATAATGATTTTCTTGCGTGTCATGATCTCATTTTCCGGCCATACGCCACCGTTAGGTATGTGATGTAGTGCAGTGACCACGGCACTGCATCCTGCCTGGAGGATATGGCTCAGCAACACAGGATCATTGGGTCCGAACCAGCGCATCGTTTGTATTAGCCTGAAACGATCCGGCATACTATTCATTTTATAAATACATTTACCCTATGAAGATACTGGCTATTTTTCTTTTAACAGGAAGCTGTCTTGGCACAAGCCTCATGGCACAGGAAATAAAGGAAGGATATTTTACATCATTCGACAGTACAAAGATTTATTATGAAGCCAGGGGTAATGGCTACCCGGTTTTGCTGATCCATGGTTTCATGAACAGCGGGGCCGACTGGAAAAAGATTCCGTTATATGATCAGCTGGTGGCTAAAGGGTTTACGGTGATAACGATGGACCAGCGAGGAAACGGAAAGTCAGGAAAGCCACATAATGCTGAAGCCTATGCCAATGATGCAGAGGCAAAAGATCTAATCGGCCTGGTTAAGTTTTTGGGTCTTAAAAACTATTCCTTTGTCGGATATTCCCGTGGTTCCATTATCGGCGCCAGGCTGCTCGTATTGGATAAAAGGGTCAATAGCGCCGTTTTGGGCGGTATGGGAGCAGATTTCACCAATCCCTTATGGCCAAGGAGGATCGCTTTTTATGAAGCGTTGACCTATGATACCATTCCCGGTTTTGAGGGTGTCCGCAAAAGAATCGCCGACAACGGCCTCGATAAAACTGCCCTGGCACTTCAACAAAAAGGACAGCCCTCTACAAGCAGGGAAGAACTGGCCAAAGTGAAACAAAAGGTGATGGTCATTTGCGGCGACCAGGACCAGGACAATGGAAATGGCGCAGACCTCGCGAAACTCATACCTGGGGCTGTTTTTGTTACGGTACCAGGCACCCATGGCTCAGCCTGGCATAGCAGCGAGTTTGCTACCGAAATCATCGGCTTTCTTTCAAAAAAACGCTGAAAATAGTTGTGCGTTGGCCACCTTTCGCTATGTCGACCGGATAGGGTTGAGGGATTCAATGTGATATTCATCACAGTTCAAAACAATGTGACATTTTACCTTCGCTATATGAATACGATCAAACTTACCACCAGCGAATTTAAAGAGAAGGTGTTTGACTATGAAAAAGAGACCGACTGGAAGTACAGCGGCCAGTTACCCGCTATCATCGATTTCTATGCAGATTGGTGCGGTCCCTGTAAGATGGTGGCTCCAGTACTGGAAGAACTTGCCAAAGAATATGAAGGGAAAATTGTAATCTATAAGGTAGACACAGAAAAAGAGTACGAATTGGCATCGGTGTTTGGCATACAAAGTATTCCGACATTTCTATTTATCAATGCAGATGGAAAACCTACACTGCAACCCGGCGCTTTTCCTAAAAAAGTATTTAAGCAGGTGATAGAAGAACATCTGCTTCCTGAAACAATCGAGAATAAGCCCGTCATATAAATAATTTGGTTCTTGGATGCATAGTTGGATAATCAGGGCCATTTCATGGGAGTGAGATGGCCTATTTTTTTTGCTCCCAGTCAAGTTTATAATCCCCGATATGTTTTTCGCTTTCCTTAATCTTACTTTTCTGAATAAAGTAATTGATTACGCCGACCACAAATATGATCAGGGCGGCTACCCAGAAACCGATTTCGAACCATCGGCCATAACTGATCTTTAACAGGTTTTCTACTGATAAACCTGCAACAGCAAAATATAACGAGGTGCGGACGAAGGACAATAGTGTAGTGTTATTGGCCATCACTGTTCTTTGAAGGGCGAGTCTTTCGCGAAGTATGAGGTCCTTATTTATATGCTGATCAGTCTGACTATCCATCTTTTTTAGCCACAAAGCTAATACAGTTAGCGGGCCTGGTAAGTGATCCTGATCACGGCTTTTTTTACCTGTTACTTCAGGTCCCAGGTCAGGGTAGTGTAGTAAACCCCTCCAATAGAAGGACCGCCAAGGATAGAATAATAATAACGGTTAGCCAGGTTTGTCGCTCCCAGTTTAATTTCTATGGAAGGTTTTGCAAAATTATACCGGACCATGGCATCCAGGTTAAACACAGAAGGCACATATCCATTTACGAGGAAGGATTCCCAATAGTATCGACTCTGAATTCTTGCAGTCACGGAAAATCCAAAATGCTTCGCGATTTCAGTACCGCTAATACCGGCATTGGCCATCCATCTGGGTGTATTAAATCCATCTTCCAATCCGTCATTACTGCTGGTATTCTTCAGCTCCTGGTAACATCCATTAGCAGAAAGTGAATAGCGCCGGTTAATAACATATCGCATTTCAATTTCTGCCCCGTAATTATGCACGGCAGTCTTTGAATTTGTCCACAAACGGTACCGGCTTTGCCTGTTCCTGTCAAACAAATAAGCAGGCATCAACGCGCTATCCGATGTATTGGGAATGCTGGCTTCAATCTGAGCAATGAAATTTGAATAATGATTATAATAAATATCGGCATCAATGAACAGGCGATTGCTGAATAGGATGCCCCTGTACCCCATTTCAAAAGAATTAATCTTCTCTGGTTCCAGGTAGGTATAACTGTTAGTTTTCAGCATTGATTCATTTTTTTCAATAGCTGCAGCCTGGGAAATTCCGGTTGAATTTACATCCCGGTTGACAGCCGCCTGGAAAGAATCAATGGAACTCTTTAGCCATGATTTTTCAAAAATACCGTCCGACATTACCTTTAATCCACCAACACGTTTTACTCCCCCACTGTTGATGTTTGAATAGCCTTCAAAAATGCTGGGAAACCGATACCCCTGCTGAAATGCAAAACGGACTACCCGGCCCGGCCTCATTTCATATACCGCGGTGATCCGCGGATTCAACTTCAGATCAAAATATCTATACCCGTTCACCCTTACTGTTATGCCTACCTGTAGTTTCTCATTAAGGTATTTCCTGGAGGCCTGTACAAATAATCCGTAGCTGTAATAATTCAGGTTTCTGCCGGAATCCGCTGGATTTATAAAATAATTCCCGTCTGGATTTATGATGTAATTCCTTACATATCCTCCTGCCTGCAACTGGTAATTTGTCTTTATTATTTTGGCGAGGTCTACAGTAGTCTCAACCTGCAGCATTCCGGCCTTCACCTTTAATGCTGCACCCCTGTCCCAGTCGTTTACCTGCTGAAGTTGTTTTACTTTTTCATCAAATTCAGGAGTGCCGGGTATGGGTCTGCCATCATCAGCAACAGACCTTGCCTTGCGATGTGCTCCGGCAATATCATCATTCCCACTGATAGCGGAGTTAAATGCTGATGAATACTCAGTATACCACTGATTATTGGATTTAAACCCGGCATCAATATTTTCGGCCATGGACCTGAGGTTATAGGAATTGCCGGTATTCTCCATATTAAAATAGGCAAGCGACTGAACGACCTTATTTTTAAATTGAAGGATATGCTGTTGCAATAAATAATCCTCCAGCCGGAACCTGTTGGATCGCTGGTAAACATTGTTTAATAAGGCCGCCCGGTATGTGTATGATAATTCGGTACCGGCTTTTGGCCGGAAAAATATTCCCGCATCGCCTTTAATATTCTGAAGCCTATAATTGACAACTTCTTTTTCATAATAACCGGTTCGTGCCACTACATAATTCTTGCCCTGCAATGATAATGTTCGCCTGTTGGACGACTCATTACCATAACCATTCACAGGGTCATATGCCGGATTGTCTGCGCCAGTCAGATTAGTGCTGGCGTTTGCATTTGGATTGAGATCTGTGCGGTCATCGGCAATCCAGTCGTACCCCTTTATAAACCCCGCATTTATTTTAAATGCCCATTTTTCATTTATGACCTGAGCCCAACGAAGGCTTGTTTCATTAAACCACCTGGCCTCTATAGACGGATCGCCCACATGATTAATGCCCACCTGTTGCCGGATACTGATGCCAGGGGAAGTAAAAGGATTTTTAGTAGTGAAGTTCACCAGTCCGTTGATGGCATTCATTCCATATAGTGCAGATGCCGAACCCTGTACCACTTCAACATAATCAATGTCCAGATCTCCTGGGAGACAGGGCATTGGCGATAGGAGCGCCAATATGGGGCGATTGGTTATCGACATTATCGATCAGCTGGACAAACCGCACGTTGGTGGTATTGGAAAAACCCCTGGTGTTAAGGACCTTGAAACCCATACTGGGGATAATCATCTGCACGGCTTTCATTGTTCCCACTGCGTCAAAAAAGGACGAAGAAGCCGACTGCTTCAAACGATTATTTGACAATTTTGAAATACTGACTGGTGCGGTCAGTTGTTTTTCTGACACCCTCGACGCAGATATCACTACTTCCTGCAGTGACTGAGCCCTGGGCAGGCTGTCAGTACTTATTTTGGCAAGATTATCCTTAACAAGAAGTGAGTCTTGCGAAAAAGTAAATAAACTAAATAACAGCATAACTAATATGCTGTAAACTAATCTCATCAATTTATTAATGCCGTTCAATATCTGGTAAAATGAAGGTGATTATTGATCGGTTAAAACATAGTATAGAAAGCATTGTAATTTACAATTGAAATGTACATTTGTTTTCAGTGTAAGTATTTTTTCCTGTAATGTTTGAACGTTCCCAATGGAAAAGACTGTAATTCTTCAATCAACGATTACCTGCCCCCATTGTGGTTTTCAGAAAGAAGAGACCATGCCCGTTGACGCCTGTCAATACTTTTACCTATGTACCAATTGTCACTTGACACTAAGACCAAAGGTTGGCGACTGTTGTGTCTTTTGCAGTTATGGAACAGTTGCCTGCCCACCAGTACAGTCCAATAAATCCTGTTGTTAAGTTGCCAGTCCTGGTACCATGCGCTTTGACGGATCGGCCCAATATCCCCATGCTACCAGCAGCCATTGCGAAAGTCCGACTACTGCCACTGCATTAATAGAAGGCGGAGCCTCTCCAAAAGTATTCATGATATGTACTACCAGCAGGAATATGATCAGTGACCAGGTAATGATATTTTTCTTCTTAGAGATGGATGTCCGGTTTTGCAGAAAGAGGTAAACTCCAACCGTAAACATCATGAGTTCCAACATCAGTTCAGCAATTTTATAGTTCCACAAACCGAAACCGGTCTTATAGTCAGAAAAAGGGGAAATCGGAAGGTCCGGAATATGCACCAGCCAGTCGAGCAGCCAGTGACTCAACACCAATATGCCCAGCATCCAGGCACCTCTGGTATTTTTTGTGAGAAAATAAAAAATGCCGGCAAACAATGCGGCCCATAACAATACGGCCAGCAAACTGTGTGACACAGGATAGGAGGTAAATTCCAGCGGCACCGGCGCGCCTTTCGGGGCAATTGCAGCCTGTTCGGTTCCGGTAAGTAACAATACAGGCCACAGCAGATCGAGCCACTGTGCAGCCATTATGGTGCTGCCAAGTGAAACAGTTGGGTCTGTCTTTTTTGCAGCAAAGGCTACGGCAAAATGTCCGAGGAACATGATAAAAATTTTAATGCGAATGATTCGATTTAACACTGCATCAGTTCATCATTACTCAATTGCTTCATCTGCCGGCCAGATGCAATATTTCTTTAAATTAATTTTTTTTAAAAATTCTTGCAAATAAAAAACCCACCAGTTGGTGGGTTTTCATTTTGGCTATAACTCAATTATTTGGCAGGCATGGAAGTAGCACTCATATCCTTTACACAAAGGTATTTTCCATCTGCCTGCTTTTTGAAGACAGACATATAATGACCTTTATCTGTTTCGGCTCCTGCAGCATTAACAGTATTAAAAGAACCAACTTCCACCAACAAATCACCATCAGCTAAAATATCCACCACTTTATATACAGAATGGCTACCTGCGGTATCGGCGGCAAGGCGTTTTTTAATATTTTCCGTGATAGCAGCTTTTCCAACAGAAGGTTCCTGGTTCCTGTTATAGGAAATGGCATCCTCGCTATAATAAGCAGCCACCGCCGCAGCATCCTTTGCCTTCTCTCCGGCGGTAAAAGCATCTTCCATTGCCTGGATATCGGCCCGGGCTTTATCCATATCGAGGGGTTTTGCCGGCTCGGCAGCTGGCGAACAGGCATAAAACATCATGGCTGAAACGGCCACCAGGACAGAAAGATTGAAATTTTTTCTCATAATAAATTGTTTAGGTTGAATAGACTAATCAGAGAAGATAGCCTATTTAGATGGGTTCCTAAAATAAGAATTCGTTTGTCCGTTAGTGTTTGATGATTTACTTAGCAGGCTGGTGCATAATCAACCTGTTGAGTATATTTTCCATTTCGGGTACAGGTAGTTGTTGTTTAAGATAAAAATGTCCTTTGCCATTTTCATTCCAGCTGTTGTACCCCGAAGGTTCAATGACCATCCTTCCCTCAACCAATGAAAAATATTGTGCATAACCATTGATGCCTGCCAGAACGGCTGTTTCATCCCAGCTCATCCTGCCCAGGGAATCTCCCGCTGCCATGGGAATGGCTATGGAAAATGCATCTTTTACAGGCGAATTACTGATGCTGGTGTTGCTTATTAAGGGAATGCCTGTCCTGATGGGATCACCAATTTCCCAACCACTGAAAATAATTTCCGTTGGCCAATGTTCTGCTACATAACGTGCCGAGATGGGATCGCATTGAATATTGAATTCCCCGCCTTTTGGAAAACGGCCGGCCATACTAACCAGCCTCTTCACTTTGGCTTTCACCAGGTCATATCCTTTTAACGGAGAATGTTTATCCGGACCTGACCGTAAAAGGTCATTGAGATTGGAGAAAAATCCAACGGAGATGATGGTTACACTATGAACAGGTTGCGCGGCCAGGATCCTGCGGTAAAGTGAAATGGCATCTTCCGCCTTGCTATTAATTTTTATTTTCGCAGGATACCTGCTGACCAATACTGAGTCCCATTTCTGCCATGCCACCAGGTTAACTGCCCTTGTACCCTGAACAATACCCACCGGAATATTGGGGCGTTTAAAATATGTATTCAGTACGCTGAGCACGCCCGCACTGTATTTAGACTGATTGCAAGACACCGTGGCGAGGATCTTTGCCTTTCCGCTATCGGCAAACGCATGAAGTAGTGCCATCGCTCCCACATCGTCATAATCCGGCCCGATGTCCGTATCGAGGATTACCGGAACTGGGTTGGACTGGGAGTATGTATTGATTGAAAAAAGGTTCAATAAAAATATCAGAAGCGTAAGAAACAATGCATTCATTGTTGATGGTAATTTAAGTAATCCTAAGGTAATGTATTTGAAGTGGAGAATATTAGTGATTCCATCTGCACAAAGCTCTTGAAATGCTTCCAGAATTATTACGACGAAGAATCCGATCCTCAAGGTCAACTGAATGACCTTTATAAAATTGATAAATGGATTTACAGTAAAGTATAAATAAAAGACATAAAAAAACCGCACAAAATAGATTGTGCGGTATGAAGTGGAGGATATCGGAGTCGAACCGACGACCTCTTGCATGCCATGCAAGCGCTCTAGCCAGCTGAGCTAATCCCCCATTGGGGTTGCAAAAATAAGGGAAATATCATAACTGAAATAAGGAAATATCAACTTTTTCATTGAATAGCCATCCCATAGTTAAATGATATTTCTCACTAAATATTAAAAAAGAAAGGATTTTACCCCTTGTCCGTTTCTGACATCAAGCTGTCCCTTAACCGGCTCCGAGGCCAGGTAGCTTTGTTGTATAAAACTGACAAAAATGAAAAAGATAATTTTCGACACACAGATCATCGGCCTGCTGGTAGTATTTCCTTTAGTAGTCATTCTTCAATTAAGTCGTCCGCCAGCACATTCAAATGTATCCACCAATTCTCTTACATCACTGCATAAATATCAGCTGAATGTAACAGTGAGCGGCTTACAGAAAACCACCGCAGCAGTGAACTGAAGCTGCCCAGGAAATTAAAATTATCACCTTCAAACAATCATTAACATGAAACATCTAATTTTTCTCCTGCTCCTGGCGACACTGTTCTCCTGCGAGAAGGAGTCCTTCACCGAAAGCCCGGATCTTAAAACAACCTTCTCGATTTCTTCCATCGAAAAAAACAAGACCTATGAGATCCGAATTTTCCTCCCGGAAAACTACAAATCATCAGAGGAATACTACCCCACCCTTTATGTGCTGGATGCAGACCAAAACCAGGAACTGGTGGCCAATCAATGCAAAAAAGTCAGCGCCATGCTGAATACTCAAAATGTAATTGTAGTGGGAATAAGTTACGGAGATAGCAGGAATACAGACTATACACCAACAAAAACAGATTATGGTAACGGTGGCAGTGAAGCATTTCTAAGTTTTATCAAAAAGGAACTGATCCCGCGAATTGAAAAGGATTTCAGGGCAGATACCCTAAGAAAAAACAGGGCCATCATTGGACATTCCTTCGGCGGACTCTTTGGCGCCTTTGCCTTTACCAGGCACAATGAAGTATTCGGCAACTACCTCCTGCTTAGCCCTTCTCTCTTTTATGACAACTCGGTGATACTTCAATACGAACAACAATCGAGGGATGCTATTAAAGAGACCTCACAGCTGGTGTTTATCGGCGCGGGAAGCACAGAAACCGCTCTTTTGCCGGCAAATGACCTGCTGTACCAACGGCTGACAAAATATTATCCCAACACCAGGGCCATATTCAACCTGGTCGACGGCAAGGGCCATATGACATCAAAGGATTCAAATATAGAAACCGCCATTTCCTTCTATTTTAAAAACAGATAAAATGAACAAGATAATTATCACCATGGTACTGGTTCTTTTAACAGGTGCCGGTATTGCCCAACAAAACAGCCAGGAGAAAAGAATGCCTTACCGGTTCACCACTGAACCTGCTATTGGCACCCGGCTTACAGCGATGGATATTCAACTGTCAAATGTACTGCAGTATAATATCCACAGGAAGATCAGCCTGATTTCCCATACGGCCATTGCTTATGGCATCCCCTTCAGCAGGATGGGAGACATTAAACAAAACTACAATTACGTTATCTACCAAAAATTCGGTCTCGGCACTTCACTATATACAAAACATACCATGCATACGTTTTCCTTCCTGGCGGGTGCTAAGTATTATGCATATTCAGGCACATTAAATAATGAGTACCTGCCTGAACATATAACCACCAAATCAAGTGGAATAACTTCTGATTACGGCTTTATGTATAACTTAAAAATGATCAGGAGGAAATACTTTTTGAGTGCCAGGCTATATGTGCCTTTAAAAGACGGACTGGCGGGAATAAGCGAAAACAGCACCTTAGAAATCGGGGTAGGCATCAAACTTAAATAACCGATTAGCCATGATTGCAGTCTATACCACAAATTTCACCAGTAATTCACAGGCAATGCAAGCATTATATTCCCTAAAACTGGTTTGTCCGTCAGCCGCTATCAATTTCGATTTGAGCGACGGAGAAAAAATCCTAAGGATAGACGGAACTACCGCCTCAATTGAATCCATTACCGGTTATCTGAAAAATTTGGGGATCCAGTGCGAAATTTTGGCCTAACTTATGATTGTCCTTAATTGACGCCAGGATGTCCGTCTGCCCATGATCTACCGATCTACCTTCATTTCAAATTTTAATTCATTCAGTATATGCAAAAATTTGCTTTTATCATTCCACCTACAGTCGAATTGCTTGACCTTGCAGGGCCCGTACAGGTATTTACCGAGGCCAAATTCTATGGTTTTGACATCGATATGGAATATTACACCTTCGAAGAGAAACCCGTAAGTACGGCCGGACTGGGATTTGGCAACCTGCCGGATTTCACTGCTGCAAAATTAAAAGAAGGAGATTACGTGTTTGTGCCGGGAATGGACAACGATTATGTAAACAGTATTTCCTTTAAATCAGAAAGAAAATTTTTTAATTGGCTTAAGGAATGCTCACAAAAGAAAATAACCGTTTGCTCCATTTGTAACGGCGCATTTGCCCTGGGGCATGCAGGATTATTAAAAGATACAGAGTGTACAACGCACTGGAGGCGGGTAAAAGCGCTTCAGCAACAATTCCCTGATGCAAAAGTTTTGGGCGACATTTTATATGTAAAAAGCAATAATGTATTCACCAGCGCCGGTATCAGTGCTGGTATTGACCTTGCCCTGGCCATTCTGGAAAACTTAAAGGGACCGCTGTTTACCCATAAAGTAGCCCGTGGCCTGGTGGTCTACCACAGGAGGAGTGGAAGCCATAAACAGCAAAGTATCTACCTGGACTACCGGAACCATATCAATCCCCAGGTGCATGAGGTTCAGGACTATCTCATCGAAAATCTTTCTAAAGAAAACGATATAGAATCCCTGGCAGCGCTTGTCGGCATGAGCCCCAGGAATCTCAGCCGGGTGTTTAAAGAAAAAACCGGGTCTACCGTACACGAATACCTTACACTCTTAAGGAAAGAATATGCGCACACTATGCTGAATAATCCTGAATATACCATTGAATACATAGCCTCTCAATGTGGCTTTAAAACGCCGAGGCAATTACAGAGAATTTTGAAAAAATAATGGATGGATATACCCGGGAATCACCTGAACCTGAACAATACCAGGCTGTCGGAATCTTTCCGGGTATTCAGAAATACATAATAAGGCTGGTGGGGAATAGTGTCCAGCGTTTTTTTCAATGCGAGATAAAAGACTGTGCTGTCCCGTTTTTCAGAATACCTGACGATGTCCCTTTTCTGCCTTGTGATATTATAGGAAATTCCATTCTTGGGTCCAATGGGCGACTTCTCTGCGTGGAAATATTTTCCATAAATAAATACAGGATGATTTCCGGTGATCATCTTGATCTGCCTGGCGTGTGCCACGGATTCCCGATCGAATTTGCCCCTTTGTTCTATCACAAACCAGTTGAATCCAATCCTGATGATCAGCATGGCAATGATATATAAAAAGATAAGTTCGCCCCGGTTTTTAAATGCCAGCCAGATGAGGCAGACCATGGCCAGGAACAAAAAAATCACTTTAGGGTAAACAAGGGGAATATTTTTTGTCATCGGAAAGAATGGTAATACCGGAATCGCCAGTGTTACCAGTATCATGGATCCAAACATTGAATAATCCACCACTTTTCTTTGCCAGGAAGCAGGCGCAGATTTCTCCAGGTAAAAATAACTGCCGGTGGTAAACAACAAGGGTAAAAGCATGAATATGTAACGGGCGAAAGTATCAGGGGAAAGCCAATAAATAAGAAAGTTGAAAATGAAAATTGTGGCATTGAAGAAAATAAAATCATTGCTTTTAAGTACTGCCATGAAATCCTTGCGAACAAATAATATGGTGAGCAACATCCAGGGTGCAAAATCATAGAGCATATGAAACGGATAGCCGATAAAATGGGTGAATACTCTCCATATATCCTGGCTTAACGGTGTTCCCCTGCTGCTGTTCAAAAACATTTCGCGGAAATATTTTTCCGGCGTTACCGGTGTTTGCTGGAAATACGGGATATAATAGGCGAGCAAAATTGATATAAACAGCAGGATGCCGAGCATATTCCATAATCCAAACAGTTTTTTCCATTGCCCCCGGTTGACCACAAGGAAATACACCAATAGCGTAATGCCCTGGAAAACGGGCGACGTATACCCTTTCATAAGTGATCCGATGGCAGTAAGTGCCCAGGATAACAGGAATAATGCAGGCCATCGTCCCTTACGGCCATTGTCATAAATGACCATAAAAGATAAATAGGTGATACAGGCATAAGTCAGATCAATCAGTCCGAGTAGTGTGTCATAATAGAGCAGCCTGCCATGGGTAATGGCGGTAAGAGCTGCGAGCCAGGCCATCCGGTTGTTTGTATACCTGCGGGTAAAATAAAACACCATGGCGCCCAACAGGAAGAAAGAAACAATCATCGGAAAGCGCAATGCAAAAGAACTTTCGGACTTAAATAAATGAAAGCTGGCAATAATGATCCAGTTGTATAAAGGCGGCTTATTGAAGTAAAGTTCGCCGTTCAGCGTAGGCGTAAGATAATTACCGGTGATTTCCATTTCAGTGGAAACAAGTGCCCGTATGGGCTCATCTGATTCAATGGAAAGTGGCAGCTTGCCTAAATAGGATGTTACCCCATAGGTCATCAAAATCAAGACCAGTGCAACGGAAATAAGCCCGGGAAAATGAAACTGGCCAGGGGTTAAATTTTTCAGTTTCAAGTTTATGATATTTTGGCGGCCTTAAAATTGGGTAGGGTGATTTTATTTTCAGGGCTGATGAAGTTCAACACTGCACCACAAAGCGAACTCAGGGAAACCACCAGGAAAAATGTAAAACTGGCGGTGAAAGCATATTCCTGTTGCAGTGCAAAAATCCCCGCGCCTGTTACCATCACCCATTCACGAATGCCCATACCGCCAATACTCAGCGGCAAAGCAGATGCAACAGATCCTGCATAAAAGAGAATTCCGTACAATATCCATTGGCTTGCGGAAATATTCAGTGCCGCCATAATACAAAAAAAAGCCAGTAATTGTAAACACTGGATAATAATCGACAGGATGGTTGCTTTGAGAATAAGCTGGTAAAATGGTTTTACAAAACTATACATAAGCCATACATACAATATCCATCCGAAAATCAATAAAAGAATGATAACAAGTGGCAAGTTGTCAATGTACATTGCCAATTTTTTATAGACCGCAACCACCATCAGCATTCCAATACTTAAAAGAACGACAAGGCCGTTTGCCCTGTCAGACAGTGTTGCAGTAATCAATTCACGGTATGTACGCTTGTATTTATGCTGGAGCCAAAACACCTTGTAGGCATCGCCGCTAATCCCGCCCGGCAGGAAAAGGCCATAGAACATTGCCTTGTAGTATAAACGAAGGTTCTCCGTGTACGAAACCGGGATATCAAGCAGTCGGTAAAAAGACCATAACCTGGCTGCGCTGACGCACTGCGATACATTATACAATAAAAATGCAACAGCAACCCAAAACAATTCAAGTTGCCTGAACAGCATGGAGAATTCCTTCCAGCTTACCTTCTTGAATACCAGGTAAAAGGCAAGGCCTGTTATAGCCATTTTCAAAACAGTTTTCAACCATGGTTTCAATCCGGTTATGTTTTACTTTTGATCACCTCTCTTACCTGGTATGGATGTTTATCCTGCGACTCATAATAGGTACGCATCATTACTTCCGATAAAATTCCGAATAATATAAACTGCAATCCAGACAGAAATAAAATTACTCCCAGCGTCAGTAATGGCCGTTGACCGATATCATTTCCCTGGAGTTTAATGATAAGCAGGTAAACATTGATGACAATACCTGCCATCAACAGGAAAAATCCAATGGGTCCGAATAAATGCATTGGCCGTTGAAAATACTTCTGCAGAAATACCATCAGGACCAGGTCGCTGACCACCTTAAAAGTTCGTCCGAGCCCGTACTTCGACTGCCCATGAATCCTTGGGTGATGTTTCACGGGCATTTCAGTCATCCGTGCACCCTGCAATGCGGCCAATACAGGGATATAGCGATGTAACTGCCCATATAGTCCGAGATTTTTAGCTATAGAACTTTCAAAAACCTTCAAAGTACATCCATAATCGTGCAGTCTGATCCCCGTACTTTTCCGAATAATGGCATTGGCAATAATGCTGGGTATTTTCCGCAAAAACAAACCATCCTGCCTCTTTTGCCTGTATCCGGCAACAAGGTCCCATTCGCCCTTTTCCAGGGTTTCCACCATTAGTGGAATATCTGATGGATCATTTTGCAAGTCACCATCCATCGTAGCAATATATGTTCCCCTGGCTGCAGAAATTCCTGCGGCCATAGCAGCAGACTGTCCAAAATTTTTTCGAAGGACAATCAACGACATATGCGGCTCCAGCAATGGCCTCAGTCTCTTAACGGTTTGATCCGTTGAACCGTCGTCAACAAGTATCAGTTCATAGTTGTAATCTGATAATGCTTCATTGAGGCCTGCCAATAATGGAACCACATTATCTTCTTCATTATAAATGGCGACTACAAGAGATAGATGTATCAATGATGATTATAAATTTGGTATGACTGAGTTTTATTTTCCTTCTTCCATTGTACAAATTGCTCAATTCCTTCTTCAATCCCAATGATTGGCCAGTACCTCAGGTGTGTATATGCCTTATTGATATCAGCAAAGGTATGCTGTACATCCCCCGCCTGTTTTGGCTCAAAAATGATCTCTGCTTTTTTATGCATTTTATCTTCCAGTACATGGATCATCTTCAACAACTCCACAGGCTTGCTGTTTCCTAAATTAAAAATATTTTCACTGCCATGGTAGTCGAGGGCAGACAGGACGCCGGTTACAATATCAGAAATATAGGTATAATCGCGCGTGGATCTTTTGTCGCCAAACAATACAATGGGTTTTCCTTCATCAATCAGTTCGTAAAAAGTGTGAATGGCGAGGTCGGGCCGCTGACGCGGTCCATACACAGTAAAGAACCTGAGTGAAATAAACTGGAAATGAAAAAGACTTGAATACACCCTGCCGATCTGCTCTGCGGCCAGCTTGCTGGCTGCATAGGGACTTAGGGGGTCACCGATCCTGTCTTCCTCTTTCCAGGGAACATTCGGGTTATTGCCATAGATGCTGCTGGATGAAGCAAAAATAAATTTCGGAACACCCGCATCCCTGGCAAAATCCAGTAAGGCAATGGTTCCATTGAGGTTTGTATCGAAGTATTCTTTGGCGCGATCTATACTGGGTCTTACGCCTGCTTTTGCGCCTAAATGTATAATGGCATCAAAAGTAATATTGCTGAAATTATCTATCCAGAAGGTAGAAGGAAGCTTTGAAAAATCGGCCTTTATGAAATGAAAATCGGAATACTTCTGGCATAATTCAACATTCTTGAGTTTGATGCCAGGATCATAAAACTTATCAAGGTTATCAATACAATAAACTCTGTGACCGTTTGCAAGTAATTTTTCAGTCACATGGCTGCCAATAAAACCGGCGCCACCGGTTAGCAAAATGGTTTGTGGTCGCATCTGATCAATTTTGAAACTTCTTAATGACAGCGAATCTGTTTTCAGAATGTCTGAAAAAAATCAAATTTCATAAGACTTCCACGAATCCTGGTGTTGGTTTTTGCGTAGTATATTTTATAGATAAGTAAAATTAAGTGTATATATAATACGTACTCTTTTTTCATGCCGACTGTTTTTGAAATCAGTTGTTTTTGCACAGATTTTAAACACCCTTATTGTTTTATGCAGCCTTAAAGATAAGGCTTTACTGAATAATGCTAATTTATTTAGTAATAATATACTAATTTATTTAGTACTTTGGTGGTGTAATTCTGGATGTATGCTTTTGTCGGATCACCGGGTAGTCAGTCACCTCGACCTTGACACGTTTTTTGTCTCGGTCGAATGCCTTAAAAACAGCAGTCTCAAAGGCAAACCACTCCTGATCGGAGGCAGGTCGGACCGGGCTGTGGTAGCTGCCTGCAGTTATGAGGCCAGGCGTTTCGGTGTCCATTCGGCGATGGCCATGAAACTGGCGAAAAGACTTTGTCCGCATGCGACTATTATGCAGGGCGACATGGAAGAATACAGCAAATATTCCACCCTTGTGACACAGGTGATTAAAAATGAAGTTCCGGCTTTTGAAAAAGCCTCCATCGATGAATTCTATGTGGATATGACGGGGATGGAAAAACACTTTGGTTGCCGAAAATTTACCAGGGAACTGAAAGAAAAGATCACCCGGGAGACCGGGCTTCCCCTCTCCTACGGACTGGCCGCCAATAAGCTGGTCAGTAAGGTGGCCACGAATGAAGCCAAGCCAGATGGACAACTGGAAATTCCTTTTGGAGAAGAAAGATCCTTTCTTGCCCCGCTGCCCATTCAGAAAATGCCGATGATCGGTGAAAAGACGGCGCAAACCCTGAAAGGCCTTGGCATCAGGATCATCCGTACCCTCGCGGAAATGCCGGTGGAAATGATGGAAAATGTTTTCGGGAAAACCGGCATCGAACTCTGGCGCCGTGCCAACGGCATCGATGAATCCCCGGTTACCCCATACCGTGAGCAGAAAAGCATCAGTACCGAACAGACATTTGAGACAGACACCATTGATGTTGCTTTCCTCCAGTCACAGCTCGTGAAAATGACACAAAAGATTGCTTACGAACTGAGGAAGCAAAACAAACTCACCGGCTGTATCAATGTCAAGATCAGGTATGCCAATTTTGATACCCTCAATAAGCAATCCACCATTGCCTATACCGGCTCCGATCACCTGCTGATTCCGAAGGTGAAAGAACTCTTCACCAAACTGTACGACCGAAGGATGTTGATCCGACTGATCGGTATACGGTTCTCACATCTCATTCCCGGCAACTACCAGATCAACCTGTTCGACGATACACAGGAACTGATCAGGCTCTACCAGGCCCTTGACAGTGTGAATAATCGTTATGGGAAACTTATGATCATACGAGCCAGCGGGCATTTGGGTTGAGGGTTGAGGGTTGGGGGTTGAGAGTTGAGGGTTGAGAGTTGAGAGTTGAGGGTCAACCTCATATCCGGAATCCGCAACTCTCAACACTCAACTCTCAACACTCAACCCTCAACCCTCAACTCTCAACTCTTACCCTCATGTATTTCTAAACTGCAAAACATATTTCTCCTTCCGGTACGGCGTATTCAGTGTGGAACAACTGGTGAAGGACGCCATCAATCATGGCGCCCAGGCACTGGCGCTTACCAATATCAACTGTACTGCAGACATATGGGATTTCTATGCCTGCTGCAACCAAAATGGTATCGACCCGATACTGGGTGCTGAAATCCGGAACGATGATGAACTCCTTTATATTCTTATCGCAAAGAATATGGCAGGACTGAAACACATCAATAGTTTTTTGTCGGACCACCTGCAGGCCAAAAACCCATTCCCCGAAAAATGCCCCCTGCAAAATGATATCTGGGTCATTTATCCGCTCGACAAAGCCGCACATTGTTCTGATACCCATGAATGGATCGGCGTTCAACCCTCCGAAATCAATAAGCTGTATTCCAGGAAAGAACTTGCACTTCGCTGCGTGATCCGGCAGCCCGTTACTTTTTACAATAAGGCTTCCTATAACCTGCATCGCCTGCTTCGGGCCATCGATAAAAATATTGTACTCAGCATGCAGCAGCCGGGCGAAATAGCCGGAAAGTCAGAAACATTTATCCCTCCATCGACCCTGTTTACTAACTACCAGCAATACCCGCAGATTATCAATAATACTTTCCGTTTAATAGATGAATGTCGTTATTCGTTTGAATTCAAATCCGACAAAAACAAGAAACAATATTCGGCGTCGAAGACAGACGACAGGGTATTGCTGGAAAAACTGGCCAGGGACGGCATGTTAAAACGCTTCGGCGCAAAAAACAAAGAGGCTCACCAGCGTGTGCAGAAGGAACTGGAGATCATTAATAATCTAGGCTTTAATGCATATTTCCTGATCACCTGGGATATCATCAGGTATGCACAGAATCGTGGATTTTTTTATGTGGGGAGGGGAAGCGGCGCCAATTCCATCGTGGCTTACTGTCTTGAAATCACAGACGTGAACCCTATCGAACTGGATCTTTATTTTGAACGTTTCTTAAACCCCTATCGTACTTCACCACCTGATTTCGATATTGATTTTTCATGGCGCGATCGTGATGAGGTCATCGACTATATTTTTAAACGTTATGGTCGCGGCCACGTGGCATTGCTGGGCATGTACAGCACATTTAAACGGAGGGCTGCCATCCGGGAACTGGGGAAGGTTTTCGGATTGCCGAAAAGTGAAATTGATATGCTGGCCAATGACGACAGGGCAAAATTTACCGATGACATCATCCAGAAGCAGATCATGTATTACGGTAACATGATGAAAGGATTTCCCAATCACCTGAGCATACATCCCGGTGGAATGCTGATCAGCGAAGAACCCATCACACAATACACCGCCATTGAAATGCCGCCGAAGGGATTTACTACCACCCAGATCGACATGTTCATAGCCGAAGACATCGGACTATATAAGCTCGACATCCTTAGCCAGCGCGGACTTGGTCATATCAAGGAGTCTATGCGGCTGGTAAAAGAAAACCAGGGTATCACGATCGATATTACCAGGATCAGTGATTTCAAGACAGATCCGAAAGTGGCGGCGCAGATCAGGAAAGCAGATACCATCGGATGCTTTTATATTGAAAGTCCGGCCATGCGCCAGCTGCTCAAAAAACTTCGCTGCGACGACTATATCACCCTCGTTGCTGCAAGTTCCATTATCCGTCCGGGTGTTTCACAAAGCGGCATGATGCGCCAGTATATTCTACGCTTTCATCATCCTGAAAACATCGAATACCTGCATCCTAAAATGGAAGAATTGTTGAAAGAAACCTATGGGGTGATGGTGTACCAGGAAGATGTGATCAAGGTGGCGCATCACTTTGCCGGGCTGGATATGGGCGAGGCCGATGTATTACGAAGGGCCATGAGCGGAAAATTCCGGGGGCACAGCGGGTTCAATAAAATCAGGGATAAATTTTTCTCCAATTGCAAATCTTTTGGATATCCAGACGCGGTTACTGCTGAAGTGTGGCGACAGATCGAAAGCTTTGGTGGATATTCTTTTTCCAAGGCGCATTCTGCATCCTTCGCGGTGGAAAGTTACCAGAGCCTTTACCTGAAAACTTATTTCCCTATCGAATTCATGGTGGCCGTCATCAATAATTTTGGCGGTTTTTATTCCACGGAACTGTATTTCCATGAACTGAAACGCGCAGGCGCTGTTCTTCACGCACCTTGCGTGAATACCAGTGAGGAACTGACCATGCTGTATGGGAAAGATGTGTATATGGGATTTATTCATATTCATAACATCCAATCGTCTGGCATCACGGTTATCCTGGAAGAAAGAAAAAAAGCAGGTTCTTTTTTACACCTTGCAGATTTTATTGAACGAACCAAACTGGGCGTTGAACAACTCGCCATTCTTATCCGGACAGATGCCTTCAGGTTTACCGGGAAAAATAAAAAGGTGCTGCTTTGGGAGGCACATTTTATCCATAAAAAATTAAAGCATGTATTGGCAGATGATCTTTCTCTTTTTCATGAACCGATAAAAGAATTTCATATTCCCGATGTTCAGTCCGAAGCTTTTGAAAATGTAATGGATGAAATCGAGTTACTGGGTTTTCCTATTGGCAATGCATTTCACCTTGTTGATGCTGATCTTACGAAGTTTATTCCTTCATCATGTTTTCATGATCACAAGGGAAGGACAATTGACGTGATCGGTTACTTCATTACAGCCAAGACGGTTCAGACTGTTAAGGGAGAACAGATGTACTTCGGAACATTCCTTGATCACCAGGGCGACTGGGTAGATTCTGTACATTTTCCGAATGTGGCCGACAAATACACTCTGAAGGGAAACGGGTTTTATCATATCAGGGGAAAGGTGGTGGAAGAATTTGGCGTTTACAGCCTGGAAGTGGAGCGCATGAATAAACTCGGGCTTAAAGTCAACAGGTAGTGCAATCCTTTTGACCATTGCATTTTATTGAAATAAAGGGCATAGAGAAATTTGATGGGAAATATGGTCCAACTAACTTTGCGCATGCGCATACTCATCCTTGGAGGAAGCGGCCGTACCGGCAGGCTGTTGGTAGAAGAAGCCCTGACGAGAGGCCACCAGGTTAATGCATTGGTCAGGGATATGACAAAATTTAAAGCCGGGATAAATACATTTCAAAAACCTGGCATCGTAAAAAATCTAAACATATTTGAGGGTACGCCGGCTGAACCCAAAAGTATTGAAACGGCTATCGGCAGTTGTGAAGCTGTACTTAGTGTATTGAATATTTCGAGGCATTCTGATTTCCCGTGGTCATCATTGAGAACCCCTGCAGATTTTCTTTCTTCCACACTTACCACCATCATTGATCAGTGTTATAAAAATAAAATTCAAAGGATTATCCTCACTACTGCCTGGGGGGTGAATGAAACACGGCAACATATACCCGGATGGTTCAGGTGGATCATTGATCACAGCAATGTAGGAACAGCATATCGCGATCATGAAAGGCAGGAAATTTTGTTGCGTGCATCTGCCCTTGATTATACAGCGGTAAGGCCGGTTGGCTTAACCAACAGCAACAATAAAAAACAGGTTATTGTGAGCCTGGACAACAAGCCCGAACCCCGTTTAATGATCAGCCGGCGAAACCTTGCCCGGTTCATGATGGATACCCTGGAGAAAAATCAGTATATCAGGCAGGAGCCAGTAGTATTTGAATGAATGCTAATCTTCCTCCAGTTCAGCAGAACTTCTGGGCAGATGATCATACTCTCCCTTAATGGCATAGTAACCAAAGATCATCATCCCGATGGCAATCGGAATAAACACCACTAAGAATACTCCCCACTGGATCCTGGTATCAATAACCGGTTTTTTTGCGATTTCAGACAACGCAGTTCGAACCAGGAAAAAGATGGCCAGCGGACCCAACAGCATCCAGATAACACCCAGGTATCTTTTAATTCTATTCATCGTTTAGTCGTTAACGTCAGGGTCAATGTTGTTACTTACATATAATAGTCCGATCACGAGGCACACCGCTGCAATAATGATGGGATACCATAGGCCCACCAGTTTATCTCCCGTGTAAATCGTGGTCAGCAATGTGGCGATAAAGGGTGTAAGTCCGCCGAATACCCCGTTGCCCACGTGATATGGCAGGGACATGGAAGTGTACCGGATCCTTGTCGGAAACAGTTCCACCAGGAATGCCGCAATGGGACCATATACCATGGTGACCAGGAGGATCTGGAAAAAGACCAGCGACACCATTAGCCAGTATCTTCCGCTATCAAGTTTTTTTTCTGTGAAAAGTTTGGTAACCGTGGAGACATTTCCATTCCGGTAGATGGTATCGGCATTAATTTCTTTATAGGAAAAGCCGTACGAATGTGAACGGGTAACACCATAGGTGATTACACTATCGCCATTGCCATTCAACGCAAATCCGGTTCGTGTAAAGTCTGTAGATTTTACCAGTCCGTAAGTCTTTTGCATCGCCCTGATATCGCTGGTATCCAGCATGGCTTTATAAATGGGGCGATAACTAAAAATGGCCAGCAGCATTCCTGCGAGCATGATCCATTTCCTGCCAACCTTATCACTCCATTTTCCAAAGACCACAAAAAAGGGTGTGGCAAAGAGTATGGCCCAGATCAGGATGGTCCGGCTCTGGTCGAAATCAATTCTACAAACATTCTCTATAAACGACTGCGCATAAAATTGCCCGGTATACCAGACAACGCCCTGCCCCATTGTTGCCCCAAAAAGTGCGAGCAACACCATTTTAAGGTTGGAGCGATGGGTGAAACTTTCTTTCAGCGGGTTAACGGATCTTGTACCGGCTTCCTTGAGTTTAAGGAACAATGGAGATTCCTTCATTTTGAGCCGGATATAAATCGAAATGATCACCAGCACGATGGATACCAGGAAGGGTATACGCCAGCCCCAGTCGTTGAATTTTTTTATAGACAATTGCAGGTCGGGGTCGAGGTTGTGCCGGGTCAGCAGGATCACACCAAGAGACACAAAGAGGCCCATCGTGGCCGTGGTTTGGATCCATGAGGTGTAGTAACCCCGCTTATCTGGAGGGGCGTGTTCTGCCACATAGGTAGCTGCTCCGCCATATTCCCCTCCGAGCGCCAGGCCCTGCAGCAGCCTGAGAAGTAATACAATGATGGGTGCGGCAAAGCCGATGCTATCGTAAGAGGGTACCAGTCCGATGGCAAAGGTGGAACCACCCATGATGACCAGTGTGAGCAGGAATGTATATTTTCTGCCCACCAGGTCGCCCAGCCGGCCAAAGACCAGGGCACCGAAGGGTCTTACGATAAAACCCGCTGCAAAAGTGGCCAGCGTACTGAGCAATGCTGCGGTGGGATTGGTTTTAGGAAAAAACTGGCTGGCAATGACGGTGGCCAGGCTTCCGAAAATATAGAAGTCATACCACTCGATCAATGTGCCTACGGAGGAGGCGCCGATGACTTTCCATATGCCTTTAGGGGCTGCTTCATTATTCATTGATGAAAAAATAATTAATAAAAACTAATATCGCTCCGTTTGGTCCCATTTTAAATTTTCAGGATTTACTTTTTACTTTTTACTTTAGTAGCATGTCATACCCCTACCAGATCACGAGTTACGAACAATACAAATCCACCTATCGCAAAAGTGTAGATGACCCTGAAGGTTTCTGGGGTGATATTGCCGGGCATTTTTTATGGAGGAAGCGATGGAACAAGGTATTGGAATGGGACTTCAACGATTACTACTCCCGGTGGTTCATCGGCGGTAAGATGAATATTACGGAAAACTGCCTCGATCGTCACCTGGGGTTGTTGGGAAGCACACCTGCTATTATCTGGGAGCCTAATGATCCTGAGGAACACCATCGCATACTCACGTACCGCGAATTGTATAATAAGGTGGTGCAGTTCAGCAATGTGTTGAAGAATAACGGGATTAAAAAGGGCGACAGGGTCTGTATTTATATGGGCATGGTACCCGAACTGGCCATTGCCATCCTGGCCTGCGCAAGGGTGGGTGCAATACATTCTGTTATTTTCGGCGGTTTCAGTGCACAGAGTATTGCCGACCGTTTAATGGATGCCAATGCAGAATTTGTGATCACCTGCGACGGCGCTTTCCGGGGCAACAAGGAAATCCCGTTGAAAGGCGTTATTGATGATGCCCTGATCCAGTGCAGGTTTGTAAAAAGAGTTATCGTACTAACGCGCACGCGTACCCCGGTAAGTATGATCAAGGGAAGGGATGTATGGTGGGAAGATGAGATCAGGAAGGTGGAGACCATGGGTAATCCTGATTTCCCGGCAGAAGAAATGGATGCCGAAGATCCACTGTTCATTTTATATACTTCAGGATCCACCGGAAAGCCAAAGGGCGTGGTGCATAGTTGCGGGGGATATATGGTGTAGACCAATTACACTTTTGTCAATGCGTTTCAATATGAGCCTGGTGATATCCATTTCTGTACAGCAGATATTGGCTGGATCACCGGGCATAGTTATATCGTTTATGGCCCGTTAAGCGCCGGTGCCACCACCCTCCTGTTTGAAGGCATTCCCACCTGGCCAGATGCGGGCAGATTCTGGGATATCGTGGATAAATACAAGGTCAATATTCTTTATACTGCGCCAACAGCGATACGTTCACTGATGGGATTCGGACTGGGGCCCGTGCATGGCAAACATTTGGACTCGCTGAAGGTTCTCGGCACCGTGGGTGAACCCATCAATGAAGAAGCCTGGCATTGGTATGATGAACATATTGGAAAAAAGAAATGCCCGATCGTTGATACCTGGTGGCAAACCGAAACCGGTGGAGTAATGATTTCCAACCTTGCGGGTGTTACACCTTCAAAGTCCACCTATGCCACCCTGCCGATGCCGGGAATACAGCCCGTGCTGGTGGATGAAAATCATAACGAGATCCATGGCAACGATGTCAGTGGAAATCTCTGTATTAAGTTCCCCTGGCCATCCCTGTTACAGACTACTTACGGGGACCATGATCGTTGTAAGAAGAATTATTTTTCTGCATATCCGGGATTGTATTTTACGGGCGACGGATGTCACCGCGATGAAGAGGGATTTTACCGCATCACCGGAAGGGTGGATGATGTGCTTAATGTAAGCGGTCACCGGATTGGAACTGCGGAAGTGGAAAATGCCATCAATATGCACGCAGGTGTGGTAGAAAGTGCCGTGGTCGGATATCCACATGATATCAAGGGACAGGGCATATATGCCTTCGTTATATACCAGAGTTCACACGGTGATGAAGCCCTCTCTCGCCAGGATATAACCCTGACGGTCAGCCGAATCATCGGACCCATTGCCAAGCCGGATAAAATACAGTTTGTCACCGGGCTTCCCAAAACCCGCAGCGGCAAGATCATGCGAAGGATACTAAGAAAGATCGCCGAGGGGGAAACCGACAGTCTCGGTGATACCAGCACCCTGCTGGATCCGGGGGTGGTGGAAGATATTAAGAATGGGAAGGTCTGAAAGGATTGCGGATTGCGAATTACGGATTACGGATTGTTCGATGGATTAAAATCCGCAATCCGTAATCCGTAATCCGTAATCTCAGGGTGAGGGAAGTATAAATCCGGTATTGCGACGCAATACCGGATTTATACTTCCCTCACCCTGAATAATACATTGCCGCCGGATAGCCTTAATCGTAATTTTGTGGAATAATAAAAATGACTATGTCACCACTCATTAACGGGTTGCATCACATCACGGCAATGGCAGATGACCCGCAGAAAAATCTTGATTTTTATGCCGGCATCCTCGGGCTCAGGCTCGTGAAAAAGACCATCAATTTTGACGCACCTGATGTATATCACCTCTATTATGGAAATGAAGACGGTTCCCCCGGAACCATCATGACCTTCTTCCCTTATGCGGGACTGCGCCGCGGAAGGCAGGGAAAAGGCCAGCTTACCGTCACCTCCTTTTCCATACCCGCCAACAGCCTGGGTTACTGGACAGAAAGACTTAAAAAATTCAATGTCACCTACCAACAGCCACAGGAAAGATTCAATGAAGGTTTTATTTATTTCGAGGACCACGACGGTTTAGGAATCGAACTCATTGCAACGGATAAGGATAACCGAAAAGGTTTCACTTACGGGCAGGTAGATGAGGAGCATGCCGTGAAGGGATTTCACAGCATTACCCTTTCTGAAGACGGATATGAAAAAACAGCCGGACTTCTTTCCACTTATATGAATCATTCAGCCATCGCTGAAGCGGGTAACCGGTTCAGGTATTCCGCCAGCGGGAACGTGGGGGATATCGTGGATATCGTTTGCGAACCAGAAAGGGCAAGGGGACTCCAGGGCGCAGGTACCATCCACCATGTAGCCTTCAGTACCGACAACGATGAAACGATTAACCAGATGCAGGCGAGGCTTTCAAATGCCGGTGTTCATGTGACCCAGGTGCTCGACCGACAGTATTTTCATAGTATTTATTTCCGGGAACCCGGTGGCGTTCTCTTTGAAGTGGCCACAAATCCTCCCGGTTTTGCCATTGATGAGGAAAAGGCTCACCTGGGAGAATCATTGAAACTTCCGGCATGGGAAGAGCCCAACCGCAGGCAGATTGAAAGTGGGTTGATACCCATTCAGCTCGACTGGAAAAAATACTTGTAAACCAGGTTTGGTTTATCCTCTTAACAACGTCTATGCACAAAAGAAATATCCTGCAGGGAGGGCTTCCCATTGAAGAAGCTTCCAAAGTACTTATCATGATCCATGGAAGGGGTGGTGATGCCCGCGATATTATGGACCTGTCGCAATACCTTGACCTCGAAGGCTTTGCATTGCTGGCACCCCAGGCAACCAACTCCACCTGGTATCCTTTCAGTTTTATGCAGCCTGAAAAACAGAACGAGCCATGGCTGAGCTCCGCTGTCCAAACCATTCATTCCTTAATGGATGAGGTCATGGAAAAAGGTATACCATCAGACCATATCTATATCCTGGGCTTCTCACAGGGAGCCTGCCTGGCCCTGGAATCTTCCGCCAGAAAAGCCGGCAAATATGGTGGTATAATTGCATTCACCGGTGGCCTGATCGGGGAAACTATCCAACAGGAAAAATATTCGGGTGATTTCCAGGGTACTCCGGTTTTTATAGGTACGGGCGACCCGGATCCGCACGTTCCCGTGAAAAGGGTAAAAGAATCAGCAATTCTATTGGAAAAAATGGGGGCAAGGGTTACAGAAAAAATCTACCCCGGGATAGGTCATACCGTTACCAAGGAAGAGATCGACCTCGTAAACAGGCAGATTTTCGGGGTAAACAATACCCTAACAGGCTAGTTTTTAGTCCCCCAAGGCCTATACATTAGCATTTTACGGTATTTATAACGCGGTTAAAACAACATAAAGGCAGGATTTTTGTTTTGATCTGCAAAAACACCCCATGAGATACTTGTTTATCATTGTTTCGCTCTTCCTAACCATAGCGTTGATATCATTGTCCTGCGATAAGAAGGACGAAGGCAGCAACCCAACGCCTGATCCTGACCCTGAATGGCCGGCAGATAGCATCAGGGAGGTAAAATCCGGGCTCAACTTTCCCTGGGAAATATTATGGGGCAAGGATAATAATATCTGGATGACCGAAAGAAACGGCAAGATCAGCAAAATTGATCCCGTTAACGGCAATACCTTATTTGAGTTCCAGTTAACTGAAGTGGCTCCCCAGGGAGAAGGCGGACTGTTAGGTATGGTTCACCATCCGGAATTCCTTACCAATGGATTTATTTATGTAGTGTATAATTATAACAAGGCAGGTCTTTACACGGAAAAAGTGGTGAGACTGACCTACGCCAATAATACGCTGAGCAATCCTACTACGATCATTGATGGGTTACCTGCGGCAACGATTCATAACGGATCACGGTTATTCATTACTGCCGACAATAAATTACTTATTACTACAGGCGATGCAGCGAATACCGGTGCTGTCCAGGTTGATGCAAATTATCACGGGAAAGTGTTAAGGGTTAACCTTGATGGAACGATACCCTCAGATAATCCCATTCCAAATAACCCATTGTGGAGTAAGGGTCACCGGAATCCACAGGGGCTGGTGGTAGTGAATAATATTATCTATACTTCAGAGCATGGCGCCAGTATAGAAGATGAGGTAAATATTATAGAAAAGGGCAGGAATTATGGATGGCCCAGCGTTGAAGGACCATGCAACGGGGGTGAGGCAGGTTTCTGTACTGCCAACAATATCAAAGAACCGATTTGGTCCTCCGGTGGCTCCACCGTAGCTACCAGTGGAATCGATTATTATAACAATGACCGCATATCGAAGTGGAAGAATTCACTTTTGGTAACTACTTTAAAAGACGCCACTTTATACCAGTTGAAACTAAGTTCGAATGGAACCGCCGTTGAATCCGTATCGCAGTTTTTCCGGGGTAACTGGGGACGACTTCGTGATATCTGCATATCACCTGCCGGCCGTGTATATCTCTGCACAAGTAATGGCGGAAGCAATGATAAACTGATCGAAATTCAAAAGTGAATTTTAGCTTCTATGATAATGGCCGTCAGGGTAATTCCCTGACGGCTTTTTTATTATAATACATAGTTTTCGATGTGGTTTTAAGCATAATGAGTAATTTGTATTCCTGAAGCAAATACGCTGAAGAAATATATAAACCGTTATCATGCACAGGTACCTGAAAGTACATTACAGCGATAATGTACTGGTTGCATTAACAAATCTCAATGCAGGAGAAAAAATTGAACAGCTCTCGCTATCAGACAATATTCCTGCAAAACATAAATTCAATATTCATCACCTGCACCCTGGCGATCCGGTCATTATGTATGGCGTGCTGGTAGGCAGGGCCAGGACTGACATTCCTCCCGGATCCCTTATTTCCGTTAAAAATATTCAACACGCGTCAGAAGACTTTGGGATCGGCAAACGAAAAACGGATTGGAAAATACCTGATGTTTCTGCTTACCGTAATAAAACTTTCATGGGATTCAACAGGCATGGCGGCAAGACAGGAACCGCGAATTACTGGTTGGTAATTCCCCTGGTGTTTTGTGAAAACAGGAATATCCAGGTATTGAAGGATGCGCTGTTAAAGGACCTTGGCTATGCTGCACCCAATTCATACCAGACGCAGACAAGGGAACTGATACACCAGGTCAGGGCAGGTAAAACGGCAGAGGAATATCATACACCATACTACTGCTTTTACTGAAACCATCATTTCATCAGAAAAAGTTTTTCCCAATGTCGACGGGATAAAATTTCTTGAGCATGATGGCGGTTGCGGTGGCACCAGGGAAGATTCAAATGCGCTATGCGGCATGCTGGCAGGATATATTGTTCATCCCAATGTTGCAGGGGTCACGGTACTAAGCCTGGGGTGCCAGAATGCACAGGTAAGTATACTCGAAGAAGAAATCCACAAGCGGGATCCGCAATTTTCGAAACCCATTTTCATTCTTGAACAACAGAAAATCGGAAAGGAATCCGTGTTGATGGAAATGGCATTGAAGCAAACCTTTGCCGGTGTGATGATGGCCAATGAATGTTACAGGAGCGAAGCGCCCCTGTCTTCTTTATGCATCGGACTGGAATGCGGTGGAAGTGATGGATTCTCCGGCATCTCTGCCAACCCGGCCATCGGTTATACTTCTGACCTGTTGGTTGCGCTGGGCGGAACAGTGATACTTTCAGAATTCCCCGAACTCTGCGGTGTGGAACAGGAACTGAGCGACCGTTGTGTTGATGAACAGACAGCGGCGAAATTTATTGACCTGATGAGGAAATATAATGAACGAGCAAAAGCCGTTGGCAGTGGATTTGACATGAACCCCTCTCCGGGAAATATCAGGGACGGACTGATCACCGATGCGATAAAAAGTGCCGGTGCGGCAAAGAAAGGAGGCAGCTCCCCGGTGACCGATGTACTTGATTACCCCCACGTATACACGAAAAAAGGCCTGAACCTGCTTTGCACTCCCGGTAATGATGTGGAATCAACCACCGCCGAGGTGGCCAGCGGCGCCAATATTGTTTTATTTACCACCGGCCTGGGTACGCCAACAGGCAATCCGATTGTACCCGTAGTAAAAATATCCAGCAATACCACTTTATTTCACCGGATGCCTGACATCATAGATATCAATACGGGAACAATTATTGAAGGCAGTGAAACGATCGAAGAAGCCGGTGAAAGAATCCTGGATTATGTGATCAGCGTTGCCAGCGGAGAAACCATTGTCAGTGCAGTAAAAAACGGGCAGGATGATTTTATTCCGTGGAAAAGGGGAGTTTCACTTTAGTTGAGAGTTGAGGGTTGGGAGTTGAGGGTTTTCTCTCAACCCTCAACCCTCAACCTTACTCTCCCCAAATCTCGTCCTTACCCTGCAGCCACAATTTTACCTGTTCGGTGGTAACTGATTTTGGCCTTTCGAGCGGGAGGCCCATGGCCCTGTCCCAACACAGTGACGCCAGTACACCAAGGGCACGGCTGACACCAAAGAGTACTGTATAAAATTCATATTCCACCATTCCAAAATGTACCAGTAAGGCACCGGAATGTGCATCCACATTGGGCCATGGATTTTTTACTTTTCCCAGCGACTGGAGGATCGGTGGAACAACATCATAAATATTCCAGACAATATTGACTAAAGGATCATCGGGCATATGCTTCTTCCCGAATTCCATCTGTGCCGTATACCGTGGATCTGTCTTTCGTAATACGGCATGACCATAGCCCGGCACCACTTTACCTTCGCTCAGGGTTTTCCTTACATATTCCGCAATCTCTTCCTTGCTGGGCGTTTCAGAACCGAGCTGTTCCTTCAACTCATATATCCATTTGATTACCTCCTGATTGGCCAGTCCGTGAAGCGGACCCGCAAGTCCATTCATCCCGGCGGCAAAACTCAGGAACGGATCACTTAAAGCAGATCCTACCAGGTGTGTTGCATGCGCCGAAACATTTCCACCTTCATGGTCTGCGTGAATGGTCATATACAGGCGCATCAGTTCCTTGAAACTTTCATCTTCATAGCCCATCATATGTGCAAAATTGCCTGCCCAGTCGAGCAGGCCGTTTGGCTGTATATGATCCCCGTTCTTATATTTTCTGCGGTAGATGTAGGCTGCAATCCGCGGGAGCCTTGCCAGCAGGTCAAGAGAATCATCGAAGGCGGCATCCCAGTAATCCTTCTTGTTCATTCCGGCAGCATACTTCTTGGCAAACTGGCTTTCAGTCTGCAGGGCCATGATGCCGATAACAAACTGCGTCATCGGATGCGCTGTAACAGGAAGGGATTCGATGGTATCAAATACATAATTCGGTACGTGCGAACGCCGCTGTAGTGTGGAAGTGATGCGGTTTACATCATCCTCAGAAGGAAGTTCACCGATCAACATCAGGTAAAATAAACCTTCGGGAAGTGGTTCACTGCCTTCCTTTGCCTTTGGGAGTTTTTCCTGCAATTCAGGGATGGAATACCCACGGAAACGTATACCCTCATTTGAATCCAGCAGCGATGTTTCGGTCACCAGCCCGGTCATCCCCCTCATTCCCTGGTAAATCTGTGAAAGCGTTACTTCACCAATTTTTTTATTACCATGTTCTTTCAGAATATCCCTTATCTCAGCATTTACCTGGTCTGACTTCAGTTTGAACCTGTCTTTTAGTACTTCCATATGGTTAATAAATTATTTAGGCGGGTGGTATTACCCGGGGAAAAACTAAAGGTAGAAAATCGTACCTATCACAACAAATCATTAAATGGAAAGTTGACTTAATTCACTACTTGGGAGCCTTTCGGTAAAGGTAGATGGTGATAAAACTGAAGATAACATTGGGAATCCAGGCGGCTATATATGGATTGAGGTCTCCCTTGGTCGAAAAAATGGTGGAGAACCTGTCGGTCAGGATAAAAACAGCACATATCACAATCCCCATCGCCAGGTGGCCTCCGCTCCCGCCACGAATCTTCCTGCAGGCCAGGATCGCACCGATCAGGGTCAGGATAATTACCGCAACCGGGGTTGCCGTCCGGTGCGCTTTTTCCATGATCAGTTCCTTAACGGTCTCGGAACCACGAAGTTGTTCCAGTTCAATCATTCGGGAAAGTTCCGGAGTGGTAAGCCTTGCCTTCATGTATTCATCCCGTTGCAGGTCCTTTGGGGTGAAGTTGAAATTCTTGTGCAATTCCGGATAATAGGTGACTTCTTCTCCCAGGTCCCTGACCTTTCTTTCCACTACTCCACTTAACCGCCACATCTTCCGGGATGTATCCCAGTTGATGTTATCTGACCTGAGGTTATAGGTTACCTTGTGATTGATGACCCTTTCCATGAAAAAACTTCCCCCACCCCTGGCTGTTGTATCGTAATACCTGATGCCACAATAGGAAAAGGAATCGATTCGCATATAGATGCTCTTGGACATTACTTCCAGCATGGGTCCCTTCACATACTTTGATTCGAATAATGTGCGCTTTTCATTGGCTTTGGGAATGATATAAAAATTTCCCACCCAGAGAATAATGGCCAGGAAAATCCCGCCTACCAGGTAAGGCCTCAGTATCCGCTGAAGGCTCACTCCGCTCGACAGGATGGCAATAAACTCGGACCTGTTGGCCATTTTCGAGGTGAAAAAGATCACCGATATAAAAACAAACAAAGGAAAAAGCATGGAAATAATAAAGGGAATAAATCCCATATAATACTGGAGGAATACCTCCCTGGCAGAAAGGTGGGACCTGGCAAAATCATCCGTTTTTTCACTCATGTCGATCACCGTGGAAATCAGGGTGAATAAAATGACGGAGAAAAAAAAGGTGGAAAGGAAACTTCTTAATATGTACCAGTCGATTTTCTTCAGGAGCGCTGTTTGAAGTGGCAAAAATACCATAAAACATGGTTAAGGGAAGTTAAAATCGGTTTCACACATTTATCATAAATTGTACGCATGAAAAAGTTTCAGCTCTTCACCCTCTGCCTTGCCTTTTTTTTGACAGCCTTGTCGCAGGATAAGTCCCTGTTTGAAAAGCAATTGTTTATACAGGGAGAAGACACACTTCGTTGCAGGATATTAACTCCATTGAACTACAATCCTTCTGTAAAATACCCCGTTGTGGTATTCCTGCATGGCGCGGGGGAAAGAGGATCCGATAATGAACTGCAACTGAAATGGGGAGGCGATCTGTTCCTTGATTCGGTTAACCGTGTCCGTTTCCCCGCCATCGTCATTTTCCCGCAGTGCCCGGAAAATGAAACCTGGGCAAGAATGACAAGGTCTAATATTCCGAACGACAGCCTTGGCGGTTTTCGTATTCCGGACACCATAGCCACTACATCGATGCGGCTGATGCTGAGTTTCCTGGATACGCTCCTGCATAATGGAACCGTAGACAAACGAAGGGTTTATATCGGCGGATTGTCTTTAGGCGGCTTTGGGACCTTTGACGCATTACAGCGGAGACCTGATCTTTTTGCAGCGGCCTTTCCCATCTGTGGCGGCGGAGATCCCAAATTTGTAAAACGTTATCGTAAGAAACTACCCATCTGGGTCTTCCACGGTGCAGTGGATAAAGTGGTGCCTGTTAGCAATTCGAGGATAATGGTGGATGCTTTAAAAAAGGCAAAGGCCAATGTAAAATATACCGAGTACCCGAACGTCGACCACGATAGCTGGATCAAAGCTTTTGCCGAACCGGGTTTACTGCCCTGGTTATTTGCACAGAAATTGAAATAAAATCAGCCCACTGCATTAATTATTTAGGAAAGTTCCCTGCGTGGAAAATTATAATCTTGTCTTCAACACCGGGATAATATTTTCTTTCCAGGTCCTGAAGTCTCCTGAGATAATTCGTTGCCTTGCTTCCCTTACCAGCCAGAGATAGAAGGCAAGGTTATGGATCGATGCAATGGTGAGCCCGAGTATTTCCTTCGATTTGATCAGGTGCCTTAAATAGGATTTATTGTAATGGCGGCTAACTGGTGAAGGTATGCCTTCGTCAAGCGGACTGAAATCGAACTCCCATTTTTTATTGTCGATATTGATGACCCCGCCGGTGGTAAACAACATGGCATTTCTCCCGTTTCGGGTGGGCATTACACAGTCGAACATGTCGATACCCAGTGAGATGCATTCCAGTATATCCCATGGCGTGCCAACCCCCATCAGGTAACGGGGTTTGCTGAGCGGAAGGTGCTCGCAGGATAATGCGCAGTATTCATAGATCATTTCCGTTGGCTCGCCAACACTCAGTCCGCCTATGGCATTTCCCGGGGCATTTATCGAACTGATATATTCGCAGGATGCTTTCCTGAGATCTGCAAATGTTCCGCCCTGTACAATGGGAAAAAGATTTTGCGTATATCCATAACCGTTATCTGTTTCATCAAACCGCTTTTTGCATCGTTGCAGCCAGCGGTGCGTAAGATCCATGGATTCCCTCACATATTTATAATCGCTGGGATAAGGCGGACACTCATCAAATGCCATGATAATATCGGCACCGATGGTGCGCTGGATATCCATAACATTTTCCGGTGTAAACAGGTGTTTGGATCCATCGATATGGCTTTGGAAAACGACGCCCTCTTCAGTAATCTTTCTTGACGAAGCAAGGGAAAAAACCTGGTAACCGCCGCTGTCCGTAAGGATCGGCCGTTCCCAGCCCATGAAATCGATGCAGTCCGCCTGCTGCTTTCAGCACTTCCATGCCCGGCCTCAGGTAAAGATGGTAGGTATTGCCCAGGATTATTCTGGCATCTACATCTTCTGCCAATTGCTGCTGTGTAACTGCCTTTACGCTGCCTACCGTACCCACCGGCATAAAAATCGGTGTGGGTATCTCGCCATGGTCGGTTTTTATGAGCCCTGCGCGGGCATTGGTATGTTGGTCTGACTGGTGAATCGAAAAGCTTAATTCCATTCGGGGTGTAAAAGTTCGGGCATATGGATGGCCCTTTTATAAAGCGGCAAAGGTAAAGCAAATGATTTCTGATACCAGAATTCGCGAATGAATATCGCATTTCAGTGTATTTTCGCAATCACCATGACTATACCCTGGGAATGGATCGTATTTGGCAGTTTCTGCCTTATTACGCTGATCCAACTATTTTATTATGCATTCTTTTTTGGGCGACTTGCCTTTTACCGGCAAAAGCCAAGAAACCAGACACAGGAGCAGCCCGTCAGTGTGGTCATCTGCGCGAGGGATGAAGCGCCTAATCTCGCCGTAAACCTTCCCGGCGTACTGGTACAAAGCTATCGCAGCACCCACGAGGTTTTACTTGTCAACGACAATTCGCAGGATGAAACCCGTTACCTGTTGGAAGGACTGCATAAGCAATTCCGCCAGCTCAATGTAATTGAACTGAAACAGGAAGCAAAATTGATTCCAGGTAAGAAATTTCCATTATCTGTTGGATTGAAAACAGCAAAGTATGAAGTGGTGCTATTGACCGATGCTGACTGTGTGCCTGCTTCGGAATTCTGGATACAGAAGATGCAGGAACCCTTTCACAACGGCGTTGAAATTGCGCTGGGGTACGGTGCATACCATAAGAAAAAAGGCATACTTAACAAGATTATCCGTTTTGATACCTTCCACAATGCCCTGCAATTTTTATCGTATGCACTGGCCGGAATTCCTTATATGGGCGTAGGCAGAAACCTGGCGTATAAAAAAGAACTTTTCTACCGTCATAAGGGATTTTCCTCCCATAATCATATTCCGGGTGGCGATGACGATCTTTTTATCAATATGGCCGCGAATAAAAAGAATACGGCTGTTGTGCTGGACCCTGAAGCCTTTACCCTTTCCAGCCCTGAACCTAATTTTGCCCGGTGGTATAAACAAAAAACGAGGCACTATTCCACGGCCCGGTATTATAAGTGGGGACATAAGTTTTTATTATCGCTTTACTCCTTTTCACAACTCCTGTTTTATCCTTTGTTTATCGCCGCCATAATTATGTTTGACTGGCGTATTGTGCTGGGGATTTTTACGATCAGGTTGGTGACACAATCGGTTGTTTATTACAAGAGCATGCAAAAGCTCAATGAAAAGGACCTTTTTCCATGGTTTCCGCTGTTCGACATTGGTATTTTCTTTTTCTATATCATTTTCTTTCCGGCCACCCTTAAAAAACCTAAAGCTGTCTGGAAATGAGTAGTGAGGGAACAGAGCTGCTGAAAAAATATTTTTCCGATTTTACCACGGAACAGGAAGTCCAGTTTGAAAAACTGGGAGCTTTGTACCACGACTGGAATGAAAAGATCAATGTCATTTCAAGAAAAGATATTGACAGCCTTTACGAGAAACACATACTACATTCACTGGCCGTTGCGGCCATCTTTGATTTTTCATCAGCACCAGGGCTACAGGTTGTTGATATCGGAACCGGTGGTGGTTTTCCTGGCATTCCCCTGGCGATAATGTTTCCGGAAGTCAACTTTACCCTGGTAGATTCGATCGGCAAAAAATTAAAAGTCGTGGAAGCCGTAAAGGAAGGCACCGGTATAACCAATGTCCGGACCATACATTCACGGGCCGAAGATCTGGAACCGAATAAATATGATTTTGTGGTATCCAGGGCGGTGGCTCCGTTAAAAGATCTCTGGCTCTGGGGCAAGCCCCTGTTAAGGGGAGGGAGGAAACTGGAGGAATTCAAAAACGGAATGATTTTTCTAAAGGGGGGAGATTTGTCCCAGGAAATATCGGATAGCAAACTCAGGCCACATATGTGGGAGATCAGCGCCATTTTCGCCGAGCCATGGTTCCAGGAAAAATATCTTCTTTATGTCCCGCTTTAATGCCTGAACCACAGCAGGTAGAAATATCTTCTTTATGTCCCGCTTTAATGCCTGAACCACAGCGGGTAGAATTACCCTCTTTTCCCCCACTCATCACAATAACCACAAAGTGGTATTGGATGCGTCGTCTTTATATATAGCTTTGCGTCAATGCCACATAATATTTCCGTTTGTATTGTTGAGGATAACAAGGATATTCTCCAGGCGCTGGAACAAATCATAATGATGGCTGACGGATATGAACTGCTCGGGTCTTTCACCTCAGCCGAAGATGCGCTTACCGGCATACCCCTGCTCCATCCCAATGTAGTGCTGATGGATATCAACCTTGGCAAGATGAATGGCATTGAATGCGTACGCCGTATCAAGCCTGAGCATCAGGATATACTCTTTATGATGTGTACCGTGTACGAAGAGGATGAAAAAATATTCGAGGCACTGGCAGCCGGGGCGAACGGCTACATTCTTAAGAAAACGACCCCTTCAAAAATGCTGGAAGCGATCAAGGAACTCTATGAAGGCGGAGCGCCTATGAGCAGCCAGATTGCAAGGAAGGTGGTGAATGCATTTCAGAAAATCCCCGATGGTTCCCACGCACAAATCGATACCTTATCGAACCGTGAGGCAGAAATTCTTGAACTGCTTGCGAAAGGATTACTTTACAAGGAAATTGCGGCACAGCTTTATATCGCACAGGAAACCGTAAGAAAGCACGTATATCATATATACGAAAAACTGCATGTCAATAACCGGATTGAAGCAGTTAACAAATATTTCGGACGTTAGTCCCGCCCTGACCATTTCCTTATGAGGTATCCCTTACAGGATGCCTTTTTTTTACCAGGTTATTTCCAGCCGGTTGTTCTTTCTTTCAATATCCGCCATACGGTGAGATGGATCGATTTCGACGCTCTTCAGCTCGGTCAGGTTACGATTAATATCAAGGGTATAGTAGGGGTTCGTCCATTTCCAGGGCTCAAATACCGTTCTTTTAATCCCGGGGTTTTCATCGGGCTTGCTTCCAAACATCAGGTACTGGGGAATATAGGCCATCTCTTTTGTACCGTCTTTGAAAGTGAGCAAAAGATCCACCGGCATGGGCATCCTGCCACTATTCCTGAGCCTGATCTTAAGTTTATTGTTTTCCTGCCAGAGGCTGTCGATCCCGTAATCGATCGTCTTGGTTGAATTTATAAAATACAGGCGATACCAGTCGAGCTCCAGTCCACTAACCTTTTCGGCTACCCGAAAAAAGTCATTTACACCGGGATGGCGGAATTTCCATTCCCTGAAATACTCCAGCAATATCCTGTCCCTTGTTCCTGCACCGGTGATATAGCCGAGTTGTTCAAGAAAGACAGCTCCCTTGTCGTATACGCTGGTAACATAACCTGAACGATATTCATAATGGTCGGCGTGTGTGCTCAGTGGTTCTTCAATCCCGGACTTAGCCAGCTTAAAATAACTTTCATAAGAATCTTCCTGTGCAAATGCCGTACTGTCTTTATAGATCCGGGTAAGGATATTATTTTCTGCCCATTGCGTGAATCCTTCATCCATCCAGGCATTCAGCAATTCGTTTGTCCCCAGTACCTGTTGGTACCAGGAATGCGTCCATTCATGGTAGATAACATCATCACCGGCTCCTTTTAGTAAGGTAGCCATGGCATATTCCATCCCGCCATCGCCTCCCTGGATAAAGGAAAATTGTTTATATGGATACTTTCCGAATTTTTGTTCCATATAAGGCAACTGGGCAGCAGCACGTTCCAGCACGGTTTCCCACTCTTTAGTGAATACCCGGATGAACAGGTCGGCGCTGTTGCGGTACATGGCCTTATCATTGGATGAGAAAGATGCAAAAAGAGCCTTTAGTTTTTCATTGTCGATTTTGTAAAATGCATGAAGGGTCAGGCCGTCACGGATCGATTTACTGATATGTGTAAAACCGGGATCAGCTGCCCATACAAAATCATGAACATTAGGCGCATTGAATTTCCAGGTCAGCGTATTGCCTGAAGGTTTTTTCACGACCATTCCCGGTGTTTCATAGCCATAACCGATTTCACTGGCATTCTGCAGGTAGCCCGATGCACCTATGATATATGATTTGTCCAGGGTGATACTGACATTGAAATCACCGTATACACCATAGAACTCCCTGCCAATATAGGGGTCGGGATGCCATCCCTGCTCATCATACTCTGCAAGTTTCGGATACCATTGCGACATGCTGAACCTGATGCCTTCTGTATTATCGCGCCCGCCCCTTCTAACGAGTACGGGTACCTGTGCTTCAAAATCGGCCTCCAGCACTACTTTGGTTTTGGGGAGGATGGGCTTATCCAGCAATACTTTCAGGATGGTTTCATAAAGGATGGTCTTCTGCGGACGGCCGTTCATTTTAACGACGGCCACTTTCTGGTATCCTGCCTGGTCAGGGGTAAGTTGCTGGATCTTGTCGGCGATCTTGGGTTCCCATTCATTTCGGTTATTGCGGATCGTTCTCCCCAACTCACGGTTGCGCACATCCATCATGCTTCCGGGCTGAAAAGCATTCCAGAAAAGATGATAGTAGACAACATTGAGCGTATCAGGAGAATTGTTCCAGTATTCGATGGACTGTTTGCCGGCAAGTTTATTGGTGTTGACATCCAGCTTCACATCCATGGAGTATTTGACACGTTGCTGCCAGCGGTCCGACTGGCAAAATGCTGTGGAACAAAATGTAATGAGCAATATGAATAAAAGGCTTCGCATCAGAAACCATAAGTCGCAGGGTACAATAGATGTCTTATCCATAAGTTTTATTTAAGACGCAGAGGTCAACCAGCGCAGTGCCCAGTTGAAGCAGGATTTCCACGTTCAAGTGGCGCTAATTACACATTGAACGCAGGTTTCCATATTCAACCAAAGCCCCTGATCTGCACCGTTAGTATCGCCCCCCATTAAATAAGCTAATGTTTATACAACCAAATCCAAAAAACACAAGATGCAAAATTACGTGACGCAAAAAGCACAAAGGCGCGATTATGTACAAGACGTTGTTAAATATCAACACCATCTCCAGTCACCATCGCTACAAACCCTCAACTCTCAACCCTCAACCCTCAACCCTCAACCCTTTCCTCCAATAACAATAACAATCTCGCCCTTCACGCCTTTCTCCTTGAAATAATCGTGTACTTCCTGTAGTGAGCCACGTTTATTTTCCTCAAATTTTTTCGACAGTTCCCTGCTTACGCAGCATGGCCGATCGGCACCGAAATACGTGATGAAATCAGCCAGGGATTTTACCAGCCGCATGGGTGATTCATAAATAACAATGGTGCGCTTCTCTTCCGAAAGCTGGGTGAGCATTGTATGTCGACCCTTTTTCAGCGGAAGAAAGCCTTCAAAACAAAACCTGTTGATGGGCAAACCGCTGTTGACCAGTGCAGGAACAAATGCGGTGGCCCCGGGCAGGCATTCAACCCTGATATCCTTTTGTATGCAGGCCCTTACCAGCAGGAATGCAGGATCGGAAATGCCGGGAGTTCCCGCATCCGTCAAAAGCGCCATGATCTTTGCCTTCCAGTACTGGTCGATCAGGTGATCGATGATCTTATGTTCATTATGCTGGTGATAAGGTGTAATGGGCTTATGGATCTGGTAGTGATTCAGAAGCACAGAAGATGTGCGGGTATCCTCTGCAAGGATCAGGTCAGCGCCGCTTCAGTACTTCCACCGCGCGGAAAGTAATATCTCCTAGGTTGCCTATGGGGGTTGGAACAATATATAACATGGCCGGTTAATCAACACTGATCTCGTAGTATTCCATCACGCCATTGGCCAGTAGTTTTTTCGTGGCCTCATCGGCAATCTTCTTCCGCTTCTTCTTTCGAAGCGGCGTCTAACCTGCAGGGTGATGTGCTTTCCTATCCTGACGTCTTCCACGGACTGAAGGCCCGAGATTATTAAGTCCGCCAAGAACAGCTTTACCTTGTGGATCAAGCAATTCTTTCAGAGGCATCACGTTGATCTGAACGGAATAGGTCATGCGGCTTTATTTTGAGTGAGCAAAGATAAAAGAATATACAACAGGAATACTGACGGGAACTGCCAGCCACTGGAACAGCAGGGCCGTAATAATACCCGCTCAACAAGTATCGCAAATTTCGGTCCAGTTTTGCTTTAATCTGTAGTTCCTGAACTTGAGTCCCAGCAGGGGAAGGGTGGACACCATCAGGTAACTGACCAGGAAGGATGATCACATACAATACCCATTTATTGACGCAGGCATTGCTGCAGACCGAAATAATTATACAAGGTGATCAGCGGAAGTGAAGCAATCACAAGGCCCGCTGCAGGAGCCGGAACTCCTTTGAATCCGTACGTTCTGTTCCGGATCAATATTAAATCTGGCAAGCCTCCATGCCGCAGGCCGCAGGCACCAGCAAAGCCGGCAAACAGTTATGAAGGGGGATTTCCAGTCCGTCTGGTTCATAAGCATAGGCCATACGCAGCATCTGGTAAAGATCAGTCCCGGGAGCCACGCCAAAACTTACCACATCGGCCAGGGAATCAAGTTGTTTTCCCATCTCGGAGAATCGGCTTTCATCATCCTGGCCACAAAACCGTCCAGGAAATCCACAAGGGCCGCAAGTGAATATGCAGACTGCACCCCATTGCATTTTTTCCGGCAGGTAGACCTTCCATTCTTCACCGTTATAATTCATGCATCGGATTCCCCGGTCTGCAGAATGAAAATAATGGCAATACAGCCCAAAATGAGATTAAGAAGGGTAAAGAGATTGGGTATTTGCTTCATGATGTAGTTGGGCGCAAAGATAGAGATTGCGGATTACGGCAAATATAGTATCCGACAATCCGCAATCGAATCGCGAGGACTTACATTTTACTTCTTCATCAGTGATTCTATCTCTTCGACCGTGATAGGAATATTTTTCATCAGGTCTATATTCCCATTCTTTGTGATCCAGAAATTATTTTCGATCCGGATCCCCATCTGTTCTTCTTCAATATAAATTCCGGGCTCAATGGTAAATACCATACCCGCTTCTAATGGCGAGTCCGGGTGCCCAGGTCATGCACATCAATGCCCAGGTGATGTGAAATGCCATGATACAGGTATTTGCGGTAGGCCCTGTTTTCCTTGTCTTCATTCTTCACATCGGATTTCCTGAATCAGTCCTGATTTTCAGAAAAACTGTTCGTGGCCTCATCCCCTACTTTGTCGGTGTAATCAACAATACTGATACCCGGCTTTAAAATGGACGCCGCATAACTGATGCAACTGCAGGCAGGCATTATATACTTCCTTCTGCCTTTTGGTGAATTTCGCCGTTCACGGGTACGGTACGCGTCAGGTCAGCGCAGTAACCGCCGTACTCGGCACCAAAATCCATAAGTATCAGTTCACCCGCCTTACATTCCTGGTTGTTGGCAACATAATGCAGTGTCCTTGCCCTGTCACCACTGGCAATGATTGACCCGTATGCCGGACCGGTGGCACGGTTCCGCAGGAACTCATGATATATCTCTGCTTCAATCTCGTGTTCCCATACTCCGGGCCTGATAAAATTCAGCAGCCGGCGAAAGTCTTATCCGTGATGTCAATGGCTTCCTTCAACACCTCCATTTCCATTGACGATCTTGATGGCCCTCAGTTCTTTCATTATCCTGGCAGACCTTTTATACTGGTGCAGCGGATAGCGGCTTACGCATTTCCGTTGACATAACGGTAATCCCTGACCGCAACATTACTGGCCTTCCGGTCATTTTCATTGGTGTTCAGGTAAATGGTATCTGCCAGGTGTATCCATGGGCTGCAGTAGGGCGTCCAGGCTGTCGAGCCATACAATGGTTTCTATCCCCGAAATGTCGGTGGCTTCATTCTTCCTGAGCCTGTGACCATCCCATTTTTCCTTCAGTTCATTGGGCCTCACCAGCACCAGCACTTCACGGAACTTTTTATCCGGGTTGTCCGGGGAAAAGCACCAGCATCGATATCTTCCTGCTCAATACCGGTTAACCAATAGAGGTCCGAATTCTGCTTGAATTTGTAAATGGCGTCGCCATTCATGGGCAGTTCATCATTGCTGTTGAAAATGGCGATCGACTGCTTTTCCATTTTGCGGACAAAACGCCGGCGGTTTTCTATAAACAGGGCGGCATCAAGGGGAAGGTATTTCATACGCTAAATATATTACCCCCCCGGCAGATAACCCGTTTCTGCCTCCAATATTCGCTGTTTAACAAAATTTCCCATTTTTTGATTATGTTCAAACACATGCACAATCTTTTAGGCCAATACTAACAATTGTTAGTTTATTTAGAAATTTCTAAAAACTAAATGGAATTAGCAGCTTTTTTGTAATGAAATGGCACATTCCTGCGTTTGATTGAAGAAAATTTAAAATTCTACCTTTGATCCTTAACGCTATACCCATATGTCGATTCCCGCACCACTTACACTAATACCCAGGCATTCATTGTTACAGCTTGGCCTTACACAGTCTGAAAATATTCATTACCAGCAGAGCCCGGAAGAACTGGTGGAAGCCACCCTCAGGATAAGAGAGGGCGTGCTGGACCAAAATGGCGCCCTGGTGATTAATACAGGAGAATTCACCGGTCGTTCCCCAAAGGACAAATTCATCGTCAGGGATTCCACAACCGAACACACTGTTAACTGGAATGAATTCAACATACCGATCGCTGAAAAATATTTCGATATCGTTTTCAAAAAAATAACGGAATACCTTGGTTCGAGAGAAGAACTCTGGATCCGCGACTGTTATGCCTGTGCTGACCCTGCGTACCGGATGAATATCCGTGTAGTGAATGAAAAACCCTGGAATAATTTATTTGTTCATAATATGTTCCTCCGTCCAACAGAAGAGGAACTGGAAGGTTTCAGGCCGCATTGGCAGGTGTTATCGGCTCCCGACCTGAAACTCGACCCGGAAGAATGCGGGACCCGGCAGCATAATGCAGCTATTATCAGTTTCCGTCATCGCATGATCCTTATTGCCGGTACAGGTTATACAGGGGAAACCAAAAAAGGAATTTTTACCATCCTGAATTATCTCCTCCCACTGGAAAAAAATGTGCTGAGCATGCATTGCTCTGCCAATATGGGCAAACAGGGTGATACGGCCCTGTTTTTCGGACTGAGCGGAACGGGAAAAACCACCCTTGAGTGCCGACTCCGGCAGGAAACTGATCGGTGACGATGAGCACGGCTGGAACGGTGAAGGTGTATTTAATTTTGAAGGGGGATGTTATGCAAAATGCATCGACCTGTCTGAAGAAAAGGAACCTGAAATTTTCAATGCCATTCGTCACGGCGCGATGGTGGAAAATGTCAATTTCTTTCCCGGTACCAAGACCATCAATTTCAGCGATTCACGCATAACCGAAAATACGAGGGTATCCTATCCGCTCCATTATATCTCCAATGCCATGGAGCCTTCACGTGGAGGCATACCTGAAAATATCTTTTTCCTTACCTGTGACGCATACGGTGTGTTACCGCCTGTATCCAAGCTGACCAATGAACAGGCCATGTACCAGTTCATCAGCGGCTATACGGCAAAGGTAGCAGGAACGGAAACGGGTGTTACCGAACCCAAGGCTACCTTCAGTGCCTGCTTTGGCGCTCCCTTCCTGCCCCTTCACCCGGGTAAATATGCGGAGATGCTTGGCCAAAAACTGAAATCAAGTCGAGCCGCTGTCTGGCTGATCAACACTGGTTGGACAGGCGGTCCATATGGCACCGGCAGCAGGATCAAACTCGCCTATACCAGGGCAATGATCACGGCGGCACTAAATGGCACACTGGATAAGGTGAATTTTGAGAAATTGCCTACATTTAACCTCCTTATGCCAACAACCTGCCCGGGTGTACCTTCCGAAATACTGAACCCGCGCAATACATGGCAGGATAAAGAGGCCTATGACCGCCAGCTGCAGATGCTGGCCAAATTGTTCATTAAGAATTTTGAAAAATATGCCGGCGGAGTTACCAGTGGTATTATTGCCGCGGCGCCAAAAATTTAGCGGTCTTTATCGATTGTTTGCTTTATGTCCCTGTCATTCATGGCAGGGACTTTTTTTAATGTGGGAATTAATTAATGCGGGAGTGTGAATCTCATTTCACTATCGCATTATCGCAATCTCGCATTACCGCATTACAATCAAAAAAGTCCATACAGTTGCGAGTCAATCTTACCGATGATTTCACCGAAATGCTCTTCGTTCTCCGCAAATTTATTCTTATCAACGTTCACAACGAGTAGTGGTCCTTCTTTATAACTGTCGATCCATTTATTGTAATACTCGTTAAGCCGCTTTAAGTAATCAAGGCGGATATTTTCCTCATACTCCCTTCCCCGCTTTTGTATTTGTCCAACCAGCGTAGGCACTGACGCCTGCAGGTAGATCAGCATATCGGGAGGCTGGATCATTTGTTTCAGGGTCTGGAAGAACTGGAAATAGTTGTCAAAATCACGTTTGCTCATCAACCCCATTTCATGCAGGTTGGGCGCAAAAATGTGTGCATCTTCATAGATCGTCCTGTCCTGTACAACGGTTTCTGTTCCCCTGTTGATGTCTACCAGTTGGTTCAGCCTGCTGTTCAGGAAAAATATCTGCAGGTTGAAACTCCATCTCGGCATGTCTTCATAAAAATCATATAAGTAAGGATTATGATCTACATCCTCAAACTGGGGTATCCACTTATAGTGCTTGCTCAGCATTTCCGTCAGGGTCGTTTTGCCGGCACCAATATTTCCGGCAACTGCAATGTGTTTTGGTTTTTTAGCTTTCGCCATAATTTCGGAATGGTTGATAAGGTTGGAAGCTTTTAAAGATAAGTAAAATAGTTTCCCTACCTAAACTTCAATAATAATTTAAGCCGATGGCTTCTCTCACAATCTTCATCGTATTTTCAGCGCTTTCACCGGCTTTTTTCGCGCCTTTTTCCATGACGTCGCGAAGATAATTTTCATCATTGCGGATAGCATCCGATTTTTCCCTGATCGGAGCAACAAAATGTCACCATGTCTTCCGCCAGCTGTTTTTTCATATCACCATAACGAATACGGCAGGCATTGATAATCTTCATCGAACTTTTTCACAACATCTTCAGCTGACACCAGTTTCATCAACTGAAAAAGATTCTCAATATAATCGGGCTTAACTGAATCAGGCGTTGCAGGTCCGCTGTCTGTTTTTGCTTTCATGACTTTTTTCCGGATCAGTTCATCGTCATCGGAAAGATAAATAGTGGCATACTGGTTTTCGCTTTTACTCATTTTTCCCGCTCCATCCAGGCTCGGCACTTTTACCAGTTCTTCTCCAAAATTGAAGGCCCGTGGCTCAGGGAATATCTCCCCGTAACGGTGATTGAAACCGGTTGGCAAAGTTGCGCGCCATCTCCAGGTGCTGTTCCTGGTCCTTTCCCACCGGTACCAGGGTGGCCCGGTGAATAATGATATCTGCGGTCTGCAATACCGGGTAGGTGAGCAATCCTGCATTCACGTTATCGGGTTGTTGTCTTACCTTATCCTTAAACGTTGTAGTTTTTTCCAGTTCGCCTTTATATGCGAGCATATTGAGGTAGAGGTAAAGCTCTGCGGTCTGCCGTACTTGACTCTGGCAATATAACACCGCCTTATCAGGATCGAGTCCGCAGGCAAGATATTCCGCCATTACCCTTTTTACGTTGGTTTTCAGGTCTTTGGTATCCGGATGCGTGGTCAGGGAATGAAGGTCGGCCACCATAAAAAAGCAGGAATAGGTCTCCTGCATCTTCACATAATTTTGCACGGCACCAAAATAATTTCCAAGGTGCAGAAACCCTGTGGGCCGGATGCCGCTCATGACAATGGGCTGTTTACTGGTCATAGGGCGCAAATATAATCAAGTTGGGGTGCTTGTGAGCAGTTTAAAGGCTGCCGGGCATACATCAGCCGTTTTGTACATTGGAGGATAGATTTTACCTTTTACCACATTTATAGGGTATGAAGGACATTTCAATTATTTTTGCTGGATATGGAGGTAAATGAAGCTTTGGTTGACCGACTGGCGCTATTGGGCAGGTTGCATTTTACCGCATCTGAAAAAGAAGAAATCCGGCACGACCTTCAACGCATGATCTCCTTTGTGGATAAACTCAATGAACTGGACACAGATGGACTGGAGCCCGTTTTACACATGAGCTCCGAGGTGAATAAATTGCGTAGTGATAAAGTGGAGGGCTCAGTGAACAGCGAAGAAGCCCTGTTGAATGCACCGGGTAAACACAATCATTTTTTCACCGTTCCAAAGGTGATCAAAAAATAAAACGAAAATATGCAGGACGCCGTTATCTTACTGGAAGAGATCAGGAAGAATTATATCATGGGAAAACAGGAATTGCAGGTGCTCAAAGGTATCTCCCTGAATATCCAGCGTAACGATTATGTGGCTTTGATGGGACCTTCCGGTTCGGGAAAAAGCACATTAATGAATATCCTCGGATGCCTCGACTCTCCTACCTCCGGCTCCTACGTACTGAACGGCAATGACGTCAGTAAAATGGTGGATGCTGACCTGGCAGAAATTCGTAATAAAGAAATCGGTTTTGTATTCCAGCAGTTCAACCTGTTGCCACGACTGACTGCACTTGAAAATGTTGCACTGCCACTGGTATATGCAGGTATCTCTAAAAAAACCAGGATAGAAATGGCGATGGAAGTGATCCGAAAGGTCGACTTGCAGGACAGGAGCCATCACAGGCCCAATGAACTGTCGGGCGGACAATGCCAGCGTGTTGCCATAGCCCGCGCACTGGTGAATAATCCTTCCATCATACTTGCCGATGAACCTACCGGTAACCTTGACACCAAGACCAGTTATGAAATCATGAATATCTTCAGTAAGATCCATAACGAAGGAAATACCGTGGTACTCGTTACCCATGAAGAAGATATTTCGAACTACGCAAGGCGTGTTATCCGGTTAAGGGATGGTATTATAGAAACCGATAAGGTCAAGGAACATGTAGTGGTCGGCTGATCTTTGCCCCCTGTTATTTTTATTTACATACTTGTTGACCTGGCCAATGAACAAATTGGTCCTTTCATTCATTTTATTTGTCTATTTTGACAATATATGGCCATCAAGATATACACAAAAACGGGTGATAAAGGTTCAACCTCACTTATCGGTGGAACCAAGGTCCCCAAATCACACCTCCGCATTGAAGCTTATGGTACGATTGATGAATTAAATTCATATATCGGTTTATGCCGTGACCTGATCAGTGATGATGCTACCCGAAACATTCTTCTCGAAATCCAGGACCGGTTATTTACGATCGGATCTTCACTTGCCTGCGATCCCATCAAAGAGCCCAAGATGAGAATCCCCGATCTGAAGACGGAAGATGTATTGTTGCTGGAAAATGAAATTGACAGGATCAATGATACATTACCGCCGATGAAATCTTTTATTCTGCCGGGAGGCCATACTACAGTTTCTCAAATTCATGTGACCAGGTGCGTCTGCAGAAGGGCCGAACGTTGTTGCGTGAGGCTGGAGCTCGAGAGCCTCGAAGTGGAACCCATCATCCTTCAATACCTGAACAGGCTGAGTGATTACCTGTTCATCCTTTCACGGTATATTGCCAAATTGCTGGAAGCCCCTGAAATTGCCTGGAAAGCGCGTATATAAAAGACGAGAGACTAGAAGAGACGATAGAAAGCGCAATTAACAGCTCTAGTCTCTAGTCTAGTCTCTAGTCTGCTCTAGTCCTGCCTCCAGTCTCTAGTCTATATAATCTGCCCGTCCTTCATATGCAGGATCCTGTCGCTCATTCCCGCCAGTTCTTCGTTATGCGTAACGATTAAAAATGTTTGCCGGAATTCCTTTCTAAGGTCCATGAACAATTTATGCAGTTCCCGGGCATTGGCAGAGTCAAGGTTACCCGTGGGCTCATCCGCAAAAACAATCTTTGGCTGGTTGATAAGTGCCCTCGCAACGGCTACACGTTGTTGTTCACCGCCGGATAATGCACCAGGTTTATTGTCCATCCGGTCCTTAAGTCCGAGTAGTTCCAGTAACTGCCTGGCGCGGTGTTCAACTTCCTTTTTTTTCGTGCCTGCAATCCATCCGGGAATGCTGACATTTTCAATGGCGGTAAACTCGGGCAACAAGTGGTGAAACTGGAACACAAACCCGATATGATTGTTCCTGAAACGGGCAAGGTTCTTGCCCTTCAGGTGGTCTACCCTTTGTTTGCCGATACTGATTTCGCCCTTATCCGGGAAATCCAGGGTACCGAGGATATGCAGCAATGTGCTTTTACCTGCTCCTGATGAGCCCACAATGCAGGCAATTTCACCTTCGGCAACATTTATTTCAACGTTTTTTAAAACCTGTAATGAACCATAAAACTTAGTAATTCCCCTTGCTTCAAGCATGTAAAGCCATTTATATTAACTATTTATAGCCAATTTTTGTTAATAGAAGCAAAAATGCGCTAATTCCGGTGAATAAAACCCTCACATGGTGGAATAAACGGATTTGGTAATTCAGTTACAAAAATTACTTTTGCCAAAATTTAAAGTGAAACGAGATGTTTTGGACCCTTGAACTAGCCTCCTATCTGGAAGACGCACCCTGGCCTGCCACTAAAGATGAGCTTATCGACTATGCCATCAGGAGTGGTGCGCCTATTGAAGTAGTTGAGAATCTTCAGGAACTGGAAGATGAAGGAGAGATTTATGAGGGTATTGAAGATATCTGGCCAGACTATCCGAGCCAGGAAGACTTCTTCTTTAATGAGGACGAATATTGATCAGAAAATATTTTCAGGCAGTTGTTGCTTCTTAAGGCCCCGGTAAAACTTCCTTACCTGGGCGCCATTTTTTCTTACCCCCAGGCTGGTCAGTAATCCATTCAGTGAAATTCGGGCCCAGTAGTTAAACACCGATTTTTCCCGAAGCCTTTCCGCATATACAATTCCGGTTTTACTGTTTTTTGTACGCACAAGTATATTCACCAGGAACGAATAAAATTTCTTCCTGCGGTCATTCTCATCCATTACGGAAAGTTTGAGCGCATCGTAATACATATCCATTGATCCGTACGCGAGCCGGTCATTTCCATTTACCCGCATTTGTAACGTCTTTAATTCCCCCTTGTTTATTTTTACATTAAACATGGGCGTTATGAGCCTGTTCAGTTCCTTCATGTCAAATGCGCCCATGCGCGCGCCCATCAGGAACCCCTGTAATGAATCGGTGTAATCCTGGCGAAACGCAAAAGTCATTTGTCCCTTCCCCATGAATTTGCTTTCCAATGCAATCCTGATGCTGTCGTTTTCCTTATAATCGAATGTCCGGACATTAAAAATATATCCATTGATATCCGTAAAAAAGATTGACCCCTCATTACCTGATTTTTCCTTCAGCACGTTGTGTCGTATTTCAGAATGCTCGAGCCGAACACTGTCAATCTTCAACGGAAAGGGTACAATCTTTTTCAACATCTGTACCATTAATGGCCTGTAACTAACCGTATCATCCGGCATCCGTTTGTCCCTTTCAACTTTAAGGTGAAGCGGATCCAGTGTAAGCTTGCGCATATATACGGTGGTATCCTTTCCATATACAACGGGCCTCAGGTCATCAGCCCGCAGCTTTCCGGTACTGAAAGTGATATAATCTTTCTCAAACGGCTGGCGTGCAAAAAAACTGTCCCTCGACAAACGGTTGGTGAGTTCAAGACTGTCCCAGGTAAAGTAACCTTCCCTGGTATCCACACTGAATTGATGAATCCCCACATTTTTTTCGGTTGTCCTGTAGAAAAATGAACTGGGGAGTATCTTTGCCGGTGGAATTTTAAATGCAGTATTCAGCAATGAATCCTTTTGCAAAACAAAGTCAGGAATTCGTCCGAGCGTTATTCCACCGGTGTGAAGTTCTACCGTATCGCCTCTTATATAACGGTTTAGCGTAACCGCACCAATATGGAAGTTCTCCATTACCATTTCAGCCGGATCATTTCCACTCCTTTTAACCGATGTAATATTGAAGTTCACGGAATCAGCATTGAATATTTCCGTTGAATCAGACCTCACGATCATTTTCTCCATCGAGGATTTCAGCACTTCAAGTTCCACCAATTTTATACCGGCATTACGTGAAACAGACAGTCCCGCCCCACTGATACCTTTGCCGCTGCTTGTCACCATAATTTTCTCATCACCCGCGGGTACCGTTATTGATATATCCGGATCCTCAATTTCGAAACCTTTCAACTGGAAAGCATTTGCGTTGGAATCGGTTCCGGTAGCGGCTACTGTTGAATCATTCCGGAGTTCCACATTGATGACAGGCTTTTTCATCCGTAGAAAATCGAGGACTATGTTTCCGGGTTCAAAGGAGTGGAATTCAGCACTCAGTTCCATTACGGGTGCATTGGAAGTAAATTTTGTCTTAGCGCCATCAAAAAATATTCGTGCATTTTTTAAAGTTGATTTGCCGGCAGATGAAATGTTGGCCTCATCGGTTTGCAGTGAAAATTTTTCATTTTTCAGGCTTACATTTTCTACCAGGCCGGTAAATTTTCCCCAACTGTAATGGGATGAATAAGATTTTTTGCCCGTCTGCATCGAACGTCTTTACAAATGCCGATCCAGAAAGCGGGCCTTTCCTGAATTTAATATCGATATTTTGAAGGCTCATGGAATCCACAGACCCAAGCAACTTATCTTCCTCATTATTTTTTAAAGTTGTATCACCATCAATAGTAATATCCATAGTCCCCGATCCAACTTTTATGCTGGAGATCTGCCACACTTCGTCCTTTTTAAAAGGCCGCAGATCAGGCGAACCCAGCAGGGTTACATCATGGAGTTTTGCCTTAATCTTATCGTTGTTCAATGATCCTTCCATATCAGAAAAGTGCAGGCTCTTGGCACGATAATCTATTTGTCCGCCAAACATCTCCAGTTGTATCCTGGGTGTGATGTAAAATATGTGGTCCATATTAACATTGGTGAAACTCGACATTATGCCCTCGGCATCTTTTGCCGCTAATGCGGATTTGGAGAGTATGATGGCAGAAAAGTTTTCAGTTCCTATAATTTTATCCTTATCCTTCCGGTCCCTGATGGTAACCTTTGCATTGTTCAGCAATACCCGGTCAACGTCAACATAGGGCCTTATTTCCTTGAATGTATTACTATTGATATCGAATTTTCCGTTGCCCTTCTGACTGGTGAATACGGTCAATTGTGGATTATCCATCCTGATTTCCCTGACGTCCGCTTTCTTGTCCATCAGATCCTGTAATGAAATTCCTTTGATTGAAAGTTCAGGAATTGCCAGGGTATTGCCCAGGCCAAATTTGCTGTTTCGCGTTGACTGCAGAACATAGTTATTCAGCAGCATGGTATCTCCGCGAAGCGAAAGCCGGGAAAAAGAGGATTGAAAAGCATTATTTACCCCACGATCCAAAAAAGATCTCACACTGAGGGCCAGGTTATCCACCATAATCGGCGTATTCCTTTCCGGCCTGATGGATAAACCATGAATGGAAAGGCTGTCACCGATCAGCGAATTATTTCTTTCCTGCCCGGGGTTCCGGTTTATTATGCCAACATTTATGTATTGTGCCGAAAAATAATCAAGTTGCAAATCCCCAATGGCATCCCAAACCTTCAGACGCCGGAAATCCAGGGAGTCATTATTTTTCTTCCGTTGTTCTTTTGCCGAAGATTCGAAATACATATTGCCGTTCCTGGCCATAATGGTATCCAGTTTGATGATACCTGAATCCAGCCATACTTTCCAGTCGATTTTACGAATGGCAATAGTATCCAGCTGGATTAAAAAACTATCTGTTCTTGGCGGCAGTGACCGTTGTGAGAGCATAAACTTTCCAACATTCACGTCATGCTCCTTGTTACTCCATTCAAAATAATCAAGCTGCACCCGTTTAAAACTGTCGGGTATTTCGATTTCCGGATCCTGTATACTTAACCTGATACTTCCTTCTATAGCTACTTCATTAGTATCTTCAGTAGGCTTCGGAAGATTAAAATCGGAAATGGCCAGGTTGATGTGCCTGATATTGTATTTCCTTTTGCTTCCGGGAAAAGGATAATAACGGAAAGATGCATTTTTAATCCGGCAGCTTTTTACTTTCAGTTCATTCAGGAATTCCATGGTATTGGCCTGCAGTTCCCTGACCTGTCCATTAAGGTCATCTGTTTCCAGCACTTTCTGTTCACCCCTGTTTCTAATGATCTCGATATCCGGAGAAACGATGAGAATATCTTTGACGTTGACCTGGCGGTTTAATAGAAGCGGAAGAATTTTTTCAATGGCCAGCACAATGGTATCCGCATGCACCTCATAGGTCTGGTCAAGGTTATTGGTCACCGGTCGAAAAGATATTCCGGAGAGGGTGATGGAAGGATTTAAATAATTAAACCGCAATTTGTTTGCGGTCATTGTATAATTTCCATCAGACAGGTCCCTCACCAGCGAGGGAAGGATCAACCTGGCCTTGTAGGCAATGAAAAAGTGCAGCGCCACCGTAAGCAGCACCGGCAACAAAATGGCGATTAACCAGATGTTCCTTTTTCTTTTATGGTTATTCGATGGATTCTCCAATAGGCAGATCTTGACAGGGTAATGAATTTACCATATCAAATTACATCAATAATGCTGCCCCTGCAAGTGGGAATCAATGTATCCCATGGAAGTCTTACATCAGTGGGGCAGGAAGTCCTGCGGTCTTTACTTTTCCATCTGGTTAATAACAGCTTCGGTTACACCGGTGAAGGAAAATCCTCCATCATGGAAAAGGTTTTGCATGGTCACCATCCGGGTCATATCGGAGAACATCAATGCGCAATACCGGGCACAATCTTCTGCGACTGCATTGCCCAGTGGACTCATTTTTTCGGCATAGACTGATAAACCCGTCGAATCCTTTAACACCACTTCCTGCAGTGGTTCGTGGTAGGCGACTGTGAAATGGTATTGACCCTCACTTTTTTCTTCACCCCATAATGATATCCAAAGCTACGGGTAACACTTTCCAGCAATGCCTTTGCGTCCGCCATTTCATTATAGTCGGGGAATACCCTCTGGGCTGCGATATAGGTCAGGGCAACAACGCTGCCCCATTCATTGATGGCATCCATTTCCCAGGCAGTACGCAATACCCTGTGTAGCGACATGGCTGAGATATCAAGGGTTTTCTGGTTGAATCCATAGTCCATTTCTGTATAATGCTTACCCTTCCTTACGTTAAGGCTCATACCGATGGAATGAAGGACAAAATCAACTACCTCCGCCAAAATGTTTCATGGATTCTTCAAATAGTTTTTTGAGGTCCTCCATATTGACGACGTCAGCGGGGATCACGGGGGCATTTACTGCTTTGGCAAGTTCGTTGATCTGGCCCATCCTCAGGGCAATGGGCGCATTGGACAACACTAGTTCCGCACCCTGTGCATGACATTGCAGTGCGGTTTTCCAGGCGATTGATTTTTCATCAAGCGCTCCGAAAATGATTCCTTTTTTTCCTTTAAGCAGTTGGTTTGGCATATGCAGATTTGAGGAGCGAAAATAGTCAAGTGAGTTATGAGTTGAAAGGAGGGTTAAAAGTTGTCATGGTTATCTCGTCACCTCAACCTCAGTTCTTTGGCACTTCCCTCCATTCTGAAGCGCAGAGCCGAAGGCTTTTCACCGCTCATCATACGGGCAATAGACTCTATCCGCTCTTGTCATTAAGTCTTCTTAGTTGCGTCTTTATGGCACCTTGAGCTCTTTTTTGAACACGAAGATAGTGGGCATTGGCGCGGGCGGCAATCTGGGGCTGATGGGTAATGGAGATCACCTGGTGGGATATGCCCATTTCTTTCATCAGTATACCCACCTGTTTTGCCGCTTCTCCACTGATGCCGGTGTCGATCTCATCAAAGATCAGCACCGGCATTGCCAAGGATCCGGCCACCAGTGTTTTGATACATAACAGCAGCCGCGAGAATTCACCACCACTCGCCACCTTTCGCAATGGCTCATATCGCCCACTTTTATTGGCATCAAATACAAATTCCACGGTATCCGTTCCCGAAGGTGAAAGCAGCGCTGGCTCCAGTGATATTTTTAACCTTGCATTGGGCATACCAACCCGTTGCAGTAACCGATGTGTCAGTTCAAGCAGGGTTCAACTGCTCCTCTTCGGCCTTTGGAAATTTTTGCGGCCAGGTCTTCAGCTTCCTTTCCCAATTGATCATTTCCTGCTTTCGCCCTTTCGATCTCCTCATCGATGTTCAGTACGCTGCTGATCTTCTCAGACAAGGCCTGTTGTACCTGCAATAATTCATCGGTCGTCTTTACACCATGCTTTTTCAGCAATTTGTAGCCGGTCGATAACCGCTCATTCACTTCATTCAGTCTTCGCTCGTCCATGACAATGCCCGAAGCAATCATTTCAGCATCTGCAGAAATGTCCTGGATTTCAATTTGTGATGAACGCAGCCGCTCTGCTATCGCTGTAAGTGATGGATGGTATGCACTGATGGCTTCCACGGAATGTGCAAGAGAACGCAGTTGCTGTGTGATCAGGTTTCATCGGTGTCAAGTGCCGCGTCAGTTCTGAATCAAACTGTATTCCACCTGTTCAGCATGTTCAACAGTGCGGATTCAGCTCAGATTCCAGTTGTTCAAGCTCTCCCGGTTTTAAATGCTGCTTCTTCCAGTTCGCTAGGAGATAATGAAAATAATCGTATTCCTTGATGGCTTCAGCTTTCTGATGTACCAGGTTCTCCCAGTCTTTCGAAGCACCATTGAACTGCTGGTAAATGGCCGAGTACTTCGCCTTCAATGGTAACTGGCGTGCCAGGGCATCAAGCATCTGCAGCTGAAAATGATTTTGCCCCAGGTCCAGTGAATCAAATTGCTGGTGCAGGTCAACCAGCAGACCCGACAGTTGCTGTAGTTGTGAAAGATTGACCGGTGTGTCATTGATGAATGCCCTTGACTTACCTTCACCTGCAATTTCCCGCCGGACAATAATCTCATTTTCATTGTCTATTTCAATCTCATTAAGAAAGTTTGAATGACTTCGCACTGTCGGGAGGGTCAAATATACCTTCCACAAGACATTTTTTCTCTTTGTCGGGAATCACTGATGCATCGGCACGTTCACCCAGTATCAGTCCCAGTGCACCTACCAGTATACTTTTACCCGCACCTGTTTCACCGGTGATGATATTCAGCCCTTTGCTGAACTCCACTTCAACTTGATGATGGCGTAATTGCTGAATGTGCAAACGACGTAGCATGGGATAAAGTTACGTTTATGGACATTACAAATATCGGGCTGTGGAGAAATGAAAAAAGGTGCAAAAAACGCACCTTTTTTACAGTATTTTACCCGATGGATGACCTTATTTTTCTATCGCGATAACTGCTAGATCTTCATCCACCAGGATTCTTCCGCAGTTCTCACAAACGATGATTTTTTTACGCTGCCTGATTTCACTCTGACGCTGAGGAGGTATGGCATTAAAACATCCACCACAGGCATCTCTTACAATAGGTACAACAGCCAGGCCGTTGCGATAATTCTTCCTGATCCTTTCATATGAAGCAAGCAATCGCGGATCAACTTTTTCTTTGGCTTTCGACAGCCAGTTCACGGAACTCCTGTTCTTCTTTTTCAGTTTCAGCAATGATCTTTTCGAGTTCACCTTTTTTGTGCTTCAGGTTTGTATCCTTGGCAGCAATATTTTTCTTGGCATTTTCAAGAAGCCTGGCTTTTTCCGAGATCTCTTCCATCGCATCCTTGATATGCTTTTCAGCAAGTTTCATTTCCAGGGTCTGCATTTCAATTTCTTTATTGATGGCTTCAAACTCCCTGTTGTTCTTTACATTCTCCGTCTGCTTCTCGTATTTCTTGATCAGGGCCTGTGCTTCCTTGATAGCTTCCTTCTTCTGTTCAATGAATTCATTGATACCGTTGACTTCTTCCTCGATGCGCGTTTCCCTCGCATGAAGGCCGGTAATTTCATCTTCCAGGTCGCTCACTTCCATGGGAAGTTCACCTTTCAGGATCTGCACCTCGTCCATCTGGCTTTCTATCTTTTGCAGATTGATCAGGGACGCGAAGCTTTTCCTCTACTGAATACTCTTTTACGTTTGCCATATTTTATGCTATATGAGGTATTGAACCGGGTTCGTTTTTGAACCTGATTTAAGGACGGCAAAATTAGGGAATTTTTCTTGGAACAGCTCAAAAAGCAGGTTTATCGTGAATTGCTCACTTTCATAGTGGCCGATATCAGCTATCACCATCCTCCCGTTGGCCTCGAAAAATTCATGGTATTTGATGTCTGATGTCACAAAAACATCCGCCCCTGCAGATAAAGCCCTGGGTATCAGGAAACTGCCGGCTCCCCCGCAAAGCGCCACACGATTAACTTTTGTTCCGGTCAGCACCGTATGACGAAGTAACCGCAGCTTAAACCTGTCGCGCACCATTTGAAGGAATTCCATTTCTTCCATTTCCACCGGAATATCCCCAACCAGTCCCGACCCGACAGAATCCAGGGTGTTGGATAGATTGACCACGTCGTAGGCTACTTCTTCGTAGGGATGGGCCAACTTCAGCGCCTTTATCATGGACTGTTCCAAATGTGCCGGGAAAATGAGTTCGAGCCTGGATTCTTTCTCCTCATGCCGCAACCCGGGTTCACCTACAAAAGGTTTGGCACCGGCGCCCGCCTTGAAAGTACCGTTTCCGGTAACATCAAAACTGCACTCGGAATATTTACCGATTTGTCCGCCCCCCGCTGCAAATAATGCCTGCCTCAGTGGTTCAAGATGATGTATGGGGACAAATGTGGACATTTTCTTCAGCGTCCCGGTTTTGGGAAGCAGCACTTCCACATTTTGAAGGCCAAGAATCTCCGCCATCTTCCCATTAACACCGCTGATGATATTGTCCAGGTTGGTATGTATGGCATAAACAGCCACTTCAAGACGTATAGCCGAAGTAACCGCCCTCCCTACATAATCCCCGTTGCTTATTTTCTTAAGACCCTGGAAGATAATGGGATGATGAGCCACTACCAGGTTACAGTTTCTTCTGTTGGCTTCCTCGATAACCTCCACGGTGGCGTCAAGGCTAACCATGATGCCGGTACAAATCGTATGTGCGTCGCCGATGATGAGCCCTGAATTATCATAAGCCTCCTGTAATGAAGGCGGGGCAACTGTTTCCAAAACGTTAATAATGTCCAGAATCCGCATAGTAGCAGGTTATTATCCGGAAATGAAATTACTTTGATTCCATTGATATGAAGACAGTTTTTATCCTTGTTTTGTCCATCGGTTTTATTTTGCCCTGTTCACGAGCCCAATCCGTTCCTGAAGACTGGGACAACTATATCATTTCCGTGAACAACCATCCCGTTTCAGTGGTTGTCAATCTTGGACTGAAGGAAAAGGCCCCTCAAAAGGAAAGACCATTCGTAATTATCCTTCGAACCAAATATGGCGTATCTGATTCCAGTGGCTTTCCTTCACCGGAAATCATGGGGACCATGGACAGCATTGAATCTGAGCTGGAAACCAGGCTGAAATCACGGCTGGGAGCAGTTTATGTGGGAAGATTTACCCAGCGTGGATTGAGGGAATTCTACTTCTATTCGCTGGATACGGTCCAGTACCTGTCGGCCTGTGCATCCGTTATGGACAAATACAGGGCGTTTCCCTGGCTTTGTAAAGCCCAGCAGGATAAAAGCTGGTCAAACTACTTTGAAGTGTTGTATCCCAGTCCGAATGAGCTGGAAAAAATTGAAAACAGGAGAATGGTGGAAACCCTGAAAGACAAAGGTGATCCGCTGACCAGTAAGCGCAAGATCGATCACCTGTTGTATTTTAAGTCGGTCCCGGGCCGCCAATCCTTCCTGAAAGCACTTGATTTGCCCGAAGTCATGATCGACGACATGCCGGCAGAAAAGACCGAATGGGGCGATTATGGCTTCAGGCTGAAAATATCCAGGTCTGATATTCCGGACCTGCTCACCATGAACAGGATCACTATTTTTTTAAGGGAACTGGCGGTCAAATACAACGGTATTTATGGGGGTTGGCAGACCTATATTATGAAAAATTAAAGCCCTGAAATCGGGCTCCAAAATATTAGGCATCAATTTAGTATGTACCTTCATGCGGCTAATCGGTCGCAATAAAACACCTGGAGTTCCGTTTCATAATTTGGAATCGATCTTTTTGTGTTTTAAATCAAGATCTAACCAAAAGGTTTATGAAAAAGTTGTTCTCCCCGCCTACCATGCTAGTTGTGCTCATCATTGCTATTTCTGTTGCCCATTGTTCCAAAAAAGAAGTTCAGAAAAATATCATCATCCAGGCCATGACAAACGGGCGCTGGGTAGTACAGCAATTCACGGAAAGTACACTTGATGTAAGTACGGAATTTCAGACCTATGAGTTCCAGTTTTATGAAAACGGAACGGTCCAAAGCATCAGCGGTTCGGTGGTTACTAATGGCACCTGGACTGCCAATCCGGATGAAAGAACGATTTCATCCATATTCCCTAATGGAAACGACACCCTCAAACGCTTAAACGATACATGGAGAATTTTCAACAATTCGTTTACGCTCGTGGAGGCAAACCCCAGCAATACCAACAGAAATGCCTATTTAAAACTGGTAAAAAAGTAATTATCCTTTTACCTGGTTTATAATTCTATTTTTTCAATACTCCATTGAAAATATCCTGAGCATTTATTCGTTTATGCAATTGATAAGTATCAGTAAAGCAGCGAATTATCGATTCCTTTTATCTTTACCACGGTTTAAAGATCACATCACCTTTGAAACGACTGTATTTCATTCTTTCCATACTGCTAACCTCCCTGGGGGCTTACGCTCAATTACCGGCAGTAAACTTTACAGCCAATCAAACAAGTGGATGTTCACCGTTGGTAGTTGACTTCACCAACCTGACCCCCGGACCACTCCTGAGTTTTTCATGGGACCTCGGAAATGGCGGCCCGGTGGTTGTTAATAATCCCACACCAACAGCTGTTTATACCAATCCGGGAACTTATACCGTGAGACTTACCGCTACCAATACCAATGGAACGGATTCCCTGGTCAGGGTAGACTATATCACCGTACTACCCACACCAGTGGTAAATTTTACGGTCGATAAAACTACCGGGTGCTTTCCACTGGTGGTAAATTTTACCGATCAGTCAACCATTTCCTCCGGTACACTGACCAACTGGTTATGGGATTTCGGCGATGGAAAGCAGGATACCTCCAGGAATCCCCAGCACATTTTCACGGTGGATAACAATAACACTATTGCACTAATTGTTACTTCCAACAATGGATGTATATCCAGTCTTGCCAAAACAACCTGATCAATGTTACCGTTGGTGTGGTGCCCGAATTTTTTAATTCATTCGCCAACTCATGCAAGCCTCCTTCCAGTATTGATTTTTTCAACAATTCAACGGGCCCGGGAACCCTGAGTTATCAATGGAGGTTCGGTGACGGATCGCCCATTTCCACAGCAACCAATCCCACTCATCTATACAATGCGGTGGGGAATTATGATGTTACCTTGATTGTAACCAGTTCAGCCGGTTGTACCGACAGCGCCTCTAATTCAGTGGATATTCCCGACGCCAACATTCAATCCATTATCAGCGCACCGGATACAGCATGTATATTTCAGCCTGTTAATTTCAATAATGCATCCGTTCCTCCGGCAGACAGCAGCGGATGGAGTTTTGGTGACGGCACCTCCACCAGTGGATTCAATGTGGTGAAAACGTACACAAGACCGGGTACGTATACGGTTAAACTGACCAACCTGTTTTTTATCTGCCTGGATACTGTCGTAAAACAAATTGTTGTCCTCGATACACCCCACGTAGATTTTACTTCCGCTGATACAGGAAGTTGCAGAGCGCCTTACACTGCAAACTTTACGGACCGCTCAACAGGCGCGGTTGCATGGTCCTGGGACTTTGGAGACGGGTCTCCACCTTCTACCTTACAAAATCCCAGCCATACTTATACTACCGTCGGAAATTTCAACGTCAGGTTAACCATAACCAACCGAAATGGATGTTCCAATACCAAAGTCATCAACAACTGTTGTAAAAATTTCGCCTCCAACGATCAGTTTTACCAATCTTCCTGACAGCGGGTGTGCACCGCTGACGATTAATCCTGTAGCCATCATCTCGGCACCGGATGGTGTATCCTCCTATTTCTGGAATTTTGGGGATGGCGTTACCAGTGCACTCCCGAATCCGACACATGTTTATAATACCACCTGGCAGTTATAATATCAGCCTTGCAGTAGTCACCAATGGTGGATGTCTTACCACGCTATCAATACCGCAGGGCATAAGGGTAGGCACTACGGCAACTGCTGATTTTGATGCGAGCCCCCTTGTTGTTTGCGCAGGCGAAGCAGTGAACTTCAGAAATCTTTCAACCGGAACCATAACCGGTTATGGATGGGATTTCGGGGACTGGAGGATCTTCCGCCTTACGAGATCCCGTTTACCGGTATACAGACACCGGTCGTTTTACTGTAACCCTGAATGCCTTTAATAACGGCTGCAAAAATACACGGCAGCAAGCCATTATATGTAAGTGTTTACGGTACTGTGGCCCGATTTAATTATACGGTCAATTGTAACAATAAATTACAGGTAGCCTTTCGCGATAGTTCAATAAATGCCACCACCATATCCTGGAATTTCGGTGACGGAACTCCGTCGGTAAATGGTGTACTGAATCCAGTTCATACATTTCCTTCCTTTGGCAATTATGATGTTACCCTTACTACTACCCAGGGTGCTGTACTTATGTCTAGGTAAAACGGGTCAAGGTTATTTGATGAACAGTCCAATTATACTTTTACGTCCTTCCGTATTATGCAGGGGCGCAACAGTTACCCTCACTGCATCTACCATTGACAGTAATGTGGCAAGGTATGAATGGGATTACGGTGACGGGATTTTTGTTCCGGGTATAAGGTGGTAGCGAAAGTATATGATACGCCAAGGTTATATGTAACCCGGCTGGCCATCACAGATATCAACGGTTGCACGGATACGGCTACCCGAAATATTTCCGTGGGCGGACCGAGGGCAATTTTTACTGCCATCAATCCAACGGGTTGTGTTGGACTTACCGTTAATTTTTCATGATTCATCCAATCAGATGGTGTTAACAATATCATCAGCAGGATATGGGATTTTGGTGATGGATCTATACAAACCATCAATACACCTCCGGTGAATCACCAGTATAATAGCACAGGGATTTTTCAATGTCAAACTCACAGTGACTGATGCGCGTGGGTTGTGTGGACAGTATGGTGCAAAACAGCCTGGTGGTCGCTTCAAGGCCAAGGGCATCAGTTTGTGGTGCCGGCAGATACCATTTCATGCCCTGGTAAGACCCATCCAGTTCCTGACCAATTCAACGGGAGCCATCGTTTCTCATTTTTGGGAATTTGGCGACGGCGGCTACTTCCGGATCAAGAAATCCACAGCATCCTATTCGAATGTGGGGACCTATTCCGTAAAGCTCAGGGTAAATGACCGCTATGGCTGTTCGGATTCAATCACACAAATCAACAGGATCATCATCGATACGCCATATGCTGCATTTCACGGTAAGTGATTCCGTAGGCCTTTGCCCGCCGTTGCAAGTGGCATTTACCTTTACCGGAAGATTTGCCAGAATCTGTCCGCTGGTACTTCGGTGATGGGGATATTTCCGATACAATAGCGCCCGCCACCTCTATGGCTCAGCTGGCACTTATATGGCAATGCTTGTGGTAACTTCTCCGGGCGGATGTACCGATACGGCTTACCAGCGGATACAGGTTTTCGGACCAACTGGCAGGCATTTCAGTTTCAATCCGCCCGGCGGTTGTCTTCCAACCACGGCTACGCTCACCCTAAATTCAACCAATACGGATGTGATCAGGTGGCTTTTCGGAGATGGAGATGCCACGCCGATTAATCGCCCCGCACCAAGGATACAGTTGTTACACATACTTATATCCAGGGATGGAGATTTTCTTCCCCAGGCCATATTGACGGATACTTCTACAAATTGCAGCGTAGTCATCGATGCAGATACCACAATTAAGGTCATTGGATTTAAAATGGGTTTTGTGGCCAGTAAGGTATTACTGTGCGACAGGGGCAGTATTTCCTTTGCCGACACTACCAATACCGTGGGTACCATCAATAACTGGGTTTGGGATTTCGGGGACGGCACCACCGGTACCGGTCAGTTCCCCACACACTTCTATAGCAGCCCCGGATTATACGCCGTAAAACTCAATGTTACCACGCAGTTTGGATGTACCGACTCTATAACAATACCTGACCTGGTGAAGGTTGTGGCATCACCGGTTACAGACATTGTGTCTAATGATACTTTATGCCAGAACAGGTTTTTAACCTTTAATGGAATTGAAACCATTCCGGACACTTCTGTACTCACATGGCGTTGGAATTTTGCCAATGGCGATACTTCCAACCTGCAGAACCCTCCGCCAGTCCAATACCGTAACCCGGGCGTTTACGATGTGCGGCTGATTACCACCAACAGCAGCGGATGTAAGGATACTACCTTCAAAACCATTACCACCAATCCGTTGCCGCGAACCAATGCCGGACTTGATTCCACCATCTGTTTCGGCCAAAGTATTCAGCTGAACGCAACGGGCGGGGACTTCTACCAGTGGCTTCCGCCTACTGCAACCCTGAGTTGCGTTAACTGCGGCAACCCCGTTGCGACACCCCCGGTGACGACAACTTATTTTGTTAAGGGGTTAACCAACCTGGGATGTGAACAAAATGATTCGGTGTTGATCACCGTGATACAGCCGTCAACGGTTGTTGCGCCGCCGGATGATTCACTTTGTGTTGGCCAGGGCCTGAGGCTAACGGCCACCGGTACCCAGTTATACACCTGGACGCCTTCCACCGGGTTGAACAACCCCAACACTTCAAGCCCGATTGCCAGGCCAACCAGCAGCATCACTTACACAGTAACAGGATCGGATAGCCGAAGATGTTTTGTGACTACGGATACCGTGCGGGTGTCTGTATTCCCTGTTCCGCTGGTAAATGCCGGACCGGATATCACCATTGTGGGAGGTTCATCAACACCGCTGAACGCCAACCCATCAGCAGATGTGGTGAACATACAGTGGACACCGGCCGAAGGACTAAGCTGCACTACCTGTCCGAACCCGGTGGCAACGCCAAAGAAAAAGACCACCTATACCATTCAGGTCACTAATAACGGCGGATGCGTAAATACAGACCAGATCACCGTCTTCGTTACCTGTGACAATAACAACATATTCGTTCCCAATACATTTTCACCTGATGGCGACGGTAATAATGAACTTTTCTATCCGAGAGGAAGGGGAGTCGCCACCATCAAATCATTCAGGGTGTTCAGCCGCTGGGGTCAACAGGTGTTCCAGCGTACTAATTTCCTGATCAATGATGCATCAGCAGGCTGGGACGGAACATTTAAAGGGCAGAAACTTCCTCCTGATGTATATGTGTACATACTGGAAGTATACTGTGAGAACGATGCATTGATCAATATTAAAGGTGATGTAATGCTGGTCAGGTAAAAAATAGAATGAATAAAGTGAAGAACCGATTTTTATACAGGCTGATCATAATATTGCTGCTGGAGGCAGGCATTGCTGCGAATGTATATGCACAGGATCTTCATTTCTCACAGTTCTATGAAGCGCCACTGCTAAGAAATCCTTCACTGGCCGGACTCTTTGAAGGAGATATAAGGGTGCAGGCTGTGTACCGCAATCAGTGGAGTTCTATTTCCTTCCCTTACCAGACAGGTTCCCTCAACGCAGAATATAAATTTCCTGTAGGAAAAGGCGATGACTTTTTTACAGCAGGACTACAGTTACTTTTCGACCGGGCGGGTGCCGTGGCGCTAACCAGCACACAGCTGCTTCCTGCCATCAATTTTCATAAGTCGATGTCTTCGTCCAGGAACACTTATCTCTCCCTTGGTTTTATGGGCGGATTGGTTTCCCGGCGGATCGATCAGTCGAGGGTGACCACCAACAACCAGTACGACGGTTTCGGATATAATGGCTCCCTGCCAACAGGTGAGGTATTTGACAACAATTATTCATTTTTTGATTTCAATGTAGGCATGAGCCTGAGTACAACGATGGGCTCAGAAGAACAGCATCTTATTTTCGGTGGTCTTGCCTATCACCATTTGAATAAACCGGTAAATTCATTTTACCAGGATATCAACCACCTGCCCAAATGGGTATTGTCAGGCGGATTGAAAATAAATGCAGACCGGATGTCGTATGTCACTTTCTTCGGCGACTACAGCAAACAGGGACCATACCAGGAGGCGATAGCAGGAGGATTATATTCCAGGAAAGCCGGTGATGAGGATGTTCCCACGGTTACCATTCACATGGGTATGTTTTATCGTTATAAGGATGCGCTTATCCCTGCTGTTAAACTGGATTATTACCCCTTTTCCTTTGGGTTCACTTATGATATTAATGTTTCACAACTTCAAACGGCAAGCAATAACCGGGGAGGGCTGGAAACTTCACTCTCATATATCAATTATATTGAGAATGATAAGTCAAGCCGCGAAAAATTAAAGTGCCCCAAGTTTTGACCATTGTAACTCACTCATATATCAGGCGCATTGAATGCAGAAAAGTCATTCAGTAAAAAATTACCAACAGGAATTACATTTGAACAAACTTCTGCCTTTTCTGTTTAGGTATGAGTTGACAGTAAACCAGGATAACTATGAGTATTTCAGTGGGCCAAAAAGCACCGGATTTTTCTTTATTCAGCAGTGAAAAAACAAAGGTTAGTCTCAGTGACCATAAGGGAAAAAATGTCCTGATACTGTTTTTTCCACAGGCATTTACCGGTGTGTGTACCGAGGAACTGTGTACCGTAAGGGATAACATGAATAAATACACCAGCCTCAATGCAGCGGTAATTGGCATCTCGGTGGATTCGGTATTTACCCTCGCCAAATACAAGGAAGATCAACAGTATAATTTTCCGCTCCTGTCGGATTTTAATAAAGAAGTCAGCGCAGATTATGGCAGTCTTTACCACGACTGGATCCTGGATATGAAGGGTGTTTCAAAAAGATCTGCCTTCCTGGTAGATAAAAATGGCATCATCCGGTATGCCGAAGTTCTTGAAAATCCCGGTGAACAGCCCGATTTCAAGGCAATAGAGACCACCCTTTCTACGTTACAATAGAAATACATCCTTCGGTTTCAGGGGTTTAAAAAAGAATGTTCCCTGTTTTCCTTGGTAATCCGTTAATTATGGTTAAGGCACTTGCTAAACCGGCATTATTGGATTAAATTAGGATGTATCTTTGAATCCAATATGACCAGGAATTTTACATTACTGTTTTTATTGTTCATGTTATTTTCCGCTTCGGGGTGGTCACAGGACCGTCTTGTCAAAAATGAAGCAGGCAACGCCCGGTTTGTAAAATTCTACCCCAACCCCGCCACTACTTTCATCATCATAGAACTTCAGAAAAACCTGGACAAAAACTGCAGTTTCCAGATATTCAATTTTTCCGGTAAAAAGGTTGTGGACATGCAGGTCACTGATCGTACCCGTATCGACCTCACCAGTTTTTCCAGGGGTATTTATATCATCCAGCTCAAAGACCGCAATGGCAAGACCATCGAAGCGGGAAAATTCCAGATCGAGAAATAAAAAAGACGCAGAGAAGGCAATGACGCGGAGTGAGCAGTGCTGCCGTTATAAAGTCATGGCCAATTAAGTAATTCCAAAGAAAGTGAAAAGGCTGTGCTGAAGTAATTTAGATAATTCCCAAATCCGTCAATTCGCTAATACGCCAATCCGCCAATCGACTTTCCTGAGGTGCACTACCCTAAACTCTCAACTCTCAACCCTCAACCCTCAACTATTCGACTTGCGCAATAAAGAACTTCAGGTATTGGGTGTTTTCCAGTCCGCGGATGATTGGATGGTCGGCAGACTGTGCCTGGAATACCACCTGGCGTAGTCTTCTCCTGGCGTCCCAGGCTGCCATATGGATCGTTTCCAGGAACATGTCAGGAGAAATAAGGTTCGTACAGGAGGAAGTCACCAGGAATCCGCCTGGTTTTACCAGTTTAATACCCCGGAGGTTGATCTCCTTGTACCCGGTAATGGCTTTTTGAATGTTTTCCCTGGTTTTGGTAAATGATGGCGGATCAAGCATCACCACATCCCATGTCCTCCCCTCCTTGGTCCATTGTTTTAATGCATCAAAGGCATTGATTTCCATAAACTTACAAATATGGTCCAGGCCATTGAGTTGCGCATTGCGCTCCGACTGGGCAACTGCATTAGCAGATATGTCCAGTCCGAGTACGGACTTCGCGCCATAATGGGCGGCATGTATCTCAAAGGTGCCGGTATAGCAGAAAGCGCCCAGGACATCAGCCCCTTTTACAATATGCTGAATCGCCCTCCGGTTATCCTGCTGGTCAAGGAAATACCCCGTTTTCTGGCCATTAGCCACGTCCACAAAGAATTCCAGGCCGTTCTCCCTTATTTTGATCAGGGTATCAAAAGGCGCACTGAGAAATCCCTTATGTTGCGGAAGTCCCTCCAATTCCCGGACGGGAACATCATTTCTTTCAGTAGATCCCCTTCGGTGAAAATATCGTTTCAAGCGCCCCGACAATAGCAGGTTTCCACCTGTCCATTCCCAGGGTGAGGGTCTGCAGCACAAAATAGTCATTGAACTTGTCAATGATGAGTTGGGGCATGTCATCGGCCTCGCCAAAGATCAGCCGGCAATTCTCGGTGTAACCAAGTTTTTTGCGGTATTCCCATGCCTTTTTAATCCTGTCAAGGAAAAATTTGTCGTCAATGACATCGTCTTTTTTCCTGCTCAGCAGCCTGACGAGGATCTGTGATTTCGGATTAATATAGCCCTGCCCAAGGAATTTTCCATCGGCCGTTTCCACACATACCGTTTCCCCGGCCTCGATCTCCCCCATCACCCGGTCCACTTCATTAGCAAAAATCCACGGATGCCCATTAATAACCCTGTGCCCGATCCTTTTCTTCAGTCTGACTTTAATCATGGGGCAAAATTAGGGTTATCTAACCCACTATCATCGAAGGTTTTGCCTCAGTTTTTTCACCTTATCTTTATAAAAAAATGACACGTATGGGCAGAAGATTTAATCCTGCAGCAGCTTTATTTGCCATTGCTATCAGCCTGACCTGCTTTTCCTGTTCATCATCCCGCTACCAGCAGGGATTCAGCTATCAGCCTGCTTATGCCGGACCTGATGTGGCTGCCGGACAAGCTGTAGAAAACCAGGAAGAACCAGGAACAGCCCCTTCCCAGGGCCAGGCCATCGAATTAAATCTCCCCCCTACACCAGAATCAGCAATAAAAGTAGCTGAACCGTCAGAAGTCCTGGCCGGTATTATCACCAGGGAATACCTGGAAAATCAACAGCAAAATAAAGAGGTAAATACCCGGGAAACCATACATAAAATGGCTGCTGAATATGCGGCCACAACACATAAAGAACTTACCGGGAAACAGTTGCGTAAGCTTGATCGCTATGCTGCCAAAATGGAAAAGAAGCAGCGTCGCGGGGCGGAAGACATAAACTGGGGACCTTCCAACAATCTTGAATGGTTTGTTCTGCTGGGCGCCGGGGTTGGACTGGTAGTCGGTATTTTGGGCATAGGTTTCGGCTGGTTTGTATTCCTCGGACTCGCCCTTGTATACCTCTATTTCAAACTTTTAAAGAATAATTGAGAATAAGCGACAATTTGGCTTAAAATGCCTGCTTGGCAAGCGTTTTGACATCTTGCAGTGGACGGAAAAAATGTATCATGAAAGAAAAAAACGTAAATATTCCACCGGATCAACCTGAAGATATGTCCATGAGTATTAATGCTGATGATAGTATTTCAGGCAGCACCCACCTCAATGAATCCGTAGCGGATGAGTCTGAATATGAAAAGCTAAAGGATGCACTCCAGGAGCAGAAAGATAAGTACCTGAGGCTGTATGCCGAATTTGATAATTTCAAGCGCCGGACGGCAAAAGAAAAAATTGAGTTGAACCAGACCGCCGGAAAAGATATTATCGTATCGCTTCTCGAGGTCCTGGATGATTGTGATCGCGCGGAAAAACAACTTCAGGCGGCGACAGATATTGACCAGATCAGGGAAGGCGTTCAACTGGTATTCCACAAACTAAGGAAAGTGCTCAAACAGCGGGGACTGAAGGAAATGAACAGTATCGGCACTGAATTCAATCCAGACATTCATGAAGCCATAACTGAAATTCCGGCGCCTTCTGAAAAAGAAAAAGGTAAAATACTGGACCAGGTGGAAAACGGGTATTACCTCAATGATAAGATTATACGATTTGCTAAAGTAGTGGTAGGAAAATAACCCTCAACGTCAGAAGAGTTAATTATGAGCAAGAGAGATTATTATGAAGTTCTGAGTGTGTCAAAATCTGCTTCGGCCGATGAGATAAAGAAAGCCTACCGAAAAGTGGCAATGCAGTATCACCCCGACAGAAATCCGGGCGATAAAACTGCAGAAGATAAGTTTAAGGAAGCGGCGGAAGCTTACGAGATCCTCAGTGACCAGGATAAACGTGCGCAGTATGACCGCTTCGGCCATGCCGGCGTATCCGGAAACGGACGTGGTGGTTATAGCGGCAATATGAACATGGATGATATCTTCAGCCAGTTCGGGGACATTTTTGGTGAAGATATTTTCGATAATTTCTTTGGCGGACAGGCAAGAGGCAGGGGCCAGGGAGGAAGGCCAAGGGGTTCGAGGGGTTCAAACCTTCGGATCAAGATAAAACTCACTTACGAGGAAATCGCAAAGGGCGCTAATAAAACAGTTAAGGTAAAAAAACATATCACCTGTACCACCTGTTCAGGAAGCGGTGCCAAGGATAAAAGTTCTATACAGACCTGTGGCACCTGCGGTGGCAGTGGACAGGTCCGCAAGGTGACCAATACTTTTCTTGGCCAGATGCAGACGGTGACTACCTGTCCGGCCTGTGCAGGTGAAGGTTCCACGATCACCCAGAAATGCGGTTCCTGCAAGGGAGAAGGAAGGATCTATGGCGAAGAAACAGTGAGCCTTGACATCCCTGCCGGTGTACAGGAAGGAATGCAGCTCAACCTAAGCGGCAAGGGTAATGCCGGTGAGCGTGGCGGATCGCCCGGCGACCTGATCATTCTTATTGAAGAAGAGGCCCATGGCGCAATTGCAGCGTGATGGCCTTAATGTAGTGTATGACCTCTATGTTTCCATACCGGATGCTGTATTCGGCACCCAGCTCGAAGTACCCACTATAGATGGAAAAGCAAAAATTAAAATTCCGGCAGGTACCCAAAGTGGAAAGATTTTCAGGCTGAAAGGAAAAGGATTTCCTTCAGTCAATAATCATTACGAAAAAGGTGACCAGCTGATCCATGTAAATGTATGGACGCCACAACATCTCAGTGCAGAGGAAAAAGCCGTCATGGAAAAATTACAGGATTCTCCAAACTTTTACGCCTAAGCCGGAAAAGAATGAAAAGAGCTTTTTCGATAAGGTGAAAGAGATGTTTGGATGACCTGGGTCGATATAGAGAACGAGATGTTTGGATGATCTGGTTCGATAAAGAGAACGAAATGTTTGGATGACCTGGGTCGATACAGAGAAAGAAATGTTTAGATGACCCGGGCCGGTAAAGCTCACTTATTTTTTTTCTTGAGGGGCTGATAGATCTTCTGGGCCTTTACCACCATCTCATAGAATTCTTTCTGCAGGTTGTTCGACTGGTCGGCGCACTCTGCTGTCATGTTTACCAGTTCCTGCCAGCTTACATTTTTTACATGATCTGAATTCCTCAGCATCGAACCAAACATTGCAACACAGGAAGCAAACCGGAGGAAGGCCCTTGACTCCCTGAACTCAAGATAATTATATGGACACTGGAAAGATGACCATTTCACATCTTTTCCTTCCGGCAAACGGTAATGGATACGCGCAGATGCGACCTGCTTTGCCATGGCGCCAATTGACATTGCCGACCTGTTTTCTTCGGTTGGCTCTATTTCAAAAATGGCGATCATGGAATGCCCGGAACCAATTTCACCACCTTCAAGTTCGCTCGAAGAATCTGCCAGTGCGCTTCTTTTATTGTCAAATCCGATCAGTCGGTAAGATTTCACCAGGTCCGGATTAAATTCAACATTCATATATACGTCATCTGCTGCAGCATACAGGGTCTGTGTCAATTCCTTTACCAGCACTTTTTCACCTTCAAGTTCATTATCGAGGTAAGCGAAATTTCCATTTCCTTTTTTTGCCAGCACCTCGATTTTGGAATCCTTATAATTACCCATGCCCACGCCGAGGCATGTAAGGTAAATACCTGTCTGTTTTTGTTTGGTGATCAGTTCCTCAAGTTGTTTTTCATTATTCTGCCCCACGTTGAAATCGCCGTCAGTAGCAAGTATTACCCGGTTATTGCCACCCTTGATAAATTTATTCTGGGCAAGTTTATAGGCCTGCAATATTCCCGCCTCGCCCGGTGTAAATCCTCCCGGCGTAAGCTCTTCAATGGCATCATAAATTTTTTTCTTATTCTCTCCGCTGGTTGGCTGAAGCATCACGCCAACAACGCTACCATATACAACGATGGATACGGTATCGATGGGTCGTAGATTTTCCACCAGTTTCCGGAATGAAGATTTCAGCAGGGGCAGCCTGTTGGGCATATCCATGGAACCGGAAACATCAATAAGGAAAACAAGATTGCTGGGTGGTACTTTATCCAGATTGACTTTTTTAGTATTCACCTGAAGGAAAAGAACTGGTTGCCCGGCATCCAGGGACATGAACTCAAGGACGATTCTACTCTGAATATACTGTCCTTAGGAGGATTGGCATAATTGAAATTGAAATAGTTGAGCATCTCCTCAATCCTTACACCGTCGGGAGGAACGGTGCTTCCCATATTGATGAACCGCCGGATATTGCTATAGGAAGCCCTGTCAACATTCAGCACCATGCTGGTACTTGGAAACTTACTTGCGACGATATAATTGTTCTCAATGATGGTATTATAAGTCTCATCGCCTGCCGCCCATTGCTTATCCTCAAGCGCCTGCATATTACCGGTGAGGGAAAGCAGGGAATGTTTCTGAAGGCTTGCCGCAAACGGCTGCATTTTCAAAATAATGCTGACAAATTTTGAAGAATTGACGCGGGTGTTATAGGGCTCATAACCCTCCAGTGAAAAACTAAGGCTGTCTGTTGCCTTGTTGGTGAGAATGCCGAATGCACCGCCAACACCGGAAGCGTAGGGAAGGCCGGTGGAATTCAGAATAATTTTTACGTTCTGAAGTCCATTTCCTTTTTCATCCTTCACTTCTCCCCTGATATAATACTGGGCGAAGGAAAGAGAAGGAAGAAAAAAGGCTAAAGCAAAAATGCAGTATGTGATCTTTTTCTTCAAAAGGTTGGAAATTATATTACCTGGTAGATCTGCGGAAGGTTTCTCCCCAGGCCATCATAATCCAGTCCATACCCCACCACAAAATTATCAGGTATCGTGATTCCAAGATAATCAATGTTTATCGGATATTCCATACTATCGGGCTTGTTCAGCAGTGCACATACCTTTAAAGACTTCGGGGAATGATGTTCCAGTTGTGGAAGGAATGCATGCAGGGTTTTACCGGTATCAATGATATCCTCAAGTATAATCACATCACGGCCATGCAGTTCCACATCAAGTCCGATGGATGTTATAACGTTACCTGTCGACTTGGTGCCCTTATAGGAAGCCAGTTTGATAAAACAGATTTCTGAGGGTATGGTCAGGTGTTTAAAAAGGTCGGCTGCAAACATGAATGAGCCACTGAGAATGGAAACGAACAACGGTACGGACTGCGCATAGTCACGATTTATTTCCCCGGCAAGCCTTTTGACTGTTTCTTCAATTTCTGCAGCGCTGATGAATGGTTTGAACTGCTTGTCATGCACCTGAAGTATTTCCATGAATTTTTTATTAATGAGCAAGGGCGAGCCGTGGTCTTGACGGCCCATTCTGCTGCAGGTATAGTTTTTCTCCCGGCGCTGGTTTCATATCCATACTTAACTGGTTATAGACAAGCAGGCTTTCGAGCCTTAACCCTTCTGCCTGGCTGATCGTATAAAGATCTTCCCCAGGCTGCACTATATGAAATTCTTTCTGTCCCTGTTTTCTTTTTCGTTGCAGGAAGATCAGCTGGTCTTTGGTAAGCTCATCTGTTCCTTCCTTAATCTCGTTAAAATCAAGCAGCCAGCTATACTTTACATCATGCTTTTCGGCTATTGAAAGCAGTGACGTTCCTGCTTTAACGTATACAACACGAGTATTATTGATACTAAATTCATTTTCCGGGTATACTACAGACGGCGGAGTGGCCACCTTAACAGCAGGCTGTTCGTCTGGTGCTGCGCCGGTTGTGGTGGTAATACTAATATTATCCAGGAATGGTGAACCGGAATTGGTTTTAGTTTCTTTTGGAGCGGGCTGGGTATTCACTGCCATATCTTCAGGGCGACTTTTCCTTCCCAGGGCAATCAGCGTATAATCGTTCAGGTTATACTGTTCGATAAATTTAATCAGGATCTGCGGATACTTTGGATTGGTGGCATATCCGGCAGATTTAAGTCCATACGCCCATCCTTTATAATCTGTGGGATCCAGTTTGAACAACGACGCATAACGCTGGGTACTTTTCAGGTAGTTGGAATGATCTTTATAGGAATCTTCCGCACTGGGGTACCTGCGAAAACATTCACCCCTTGCATCGTCATCGTGATATACTTTTTCACCCGTCCAGGAAGTTTTACATTTTATTCCGAAGTGATTGTTGGATCTCAACACCAGGTCACTTTGACCCGCTTCTGTTTCGAGTATGCCCTGGGCCAGTTTTATTGAAGCGGGAACACCCGTGCGTTGCATTTCTTCTATCGCCAGTTCCCTGAAATGGGTGATATAGGACGTAACGGCTTCAGAATTCTGTTGGCCAAAGCCATTCAGCCTAGTGAACATTAACAGTAATAGTACCAGGTACAAAGGTTTCATGAGTCTCTTCATTTTTTGCGGATCAGCATCAACCCATCCCTCACCGTTAGCATAACGCATTCTACACGTTGATCATTACGTACGTGCTCGTTAAACTGGTGAATGGCTAGTGCGTTTTTCCCCTTGATTTTCTCTTCCAGCACTTCCCCATGGAATAATACATTATCGGCCAGCACAAATCCTCCGGATCGCAGTTGAGGCAGCACGGCCTCATAATAATTGACGTAATTTATTTTATCAGCGTCTATGAAAACCAGGTCCCAGTCGGCTTTTAACGTTTCCATAACCGAAAGCGCTTCCCCGATATGAATGTGGAGCCGGTCTGAAAACCTGCTCCTGTCGAAAAAACCCCTGGCCAGCGTGGCGTCTCTTTCCCGCAGTTCCAGGGTATGCAATTCACCATCTTCCGTAAGGCCCTCCGCCAGGCAGATGGCACTGTAACCCGTTAACGTACCGATTTCCAATACCCTTCGGGGCCTGATCATGGCGCTGACTGCCTGCAGAAACCTGCCCTGAACATGGCCGCTTAACATCCCCGGATCCGGATGATGGGCAACAGTATAGTCAGCGATTTCCTTCAGCAGGTCATTCTCTGCAGAAGTATAGGTAGCTGAATACGTTGTTGCTGCCGGGTTGATCCATTCCACGGTATAGGATTTACGCAAAAATACAGGAATAGGTTATGCCACGGAAGTCTTCCGGGATATCATTAACAAACCAATGAAAGTGAGTAATCCATTGATGATCAGCAGTTCAAGGCCAATCTCAAAGCCACCGAAGAGTGCCGACTGGTATTTGTCAATAAAAAAGCATGTTAAGGGCGCCAGTACAGCAACAATGGGTACCAGCCTGTCATTTACCTGCCTGCGGGTGAGTATGCCAAATGAAAACAATCCGAGTAAGGGTCCGTAAGTATAGCCCGCAACTTTAAGGATCACGCCAATCATGCTCGGATTATTGACCTTATAAAAGACCATTACAAAAAACAGGAAAATGGCTGCAAATCCAAGGTGTACCCGCTGCCTCATCTTCTTCTTTTTTGCGTCTGACCAGTCATCCTTTCGCTGCATTCCAATGATATCGATGCAAAAGGAAGAAGTAAGGGCCGTAATGGCGCCATCAGCACTTGGGAAAAGCGCTGAAATCAGGGCAAGGATAAAAATAACCGAGACTATTGGCGGCATATGGCCAAGGGCAATGGCCGGAAATATCTTGTCGCCCGTTGCCTCTATTCCGATATTGCCACCATACAGATAAAGTAACCCTCCCAGGAAAAGGAACATAAGGTTCACTACCAGCAGGGTAACCGAAAAACTGATCATATTTTTCTGGGAGTCCTTAAGGGTTCGCACACTGATATTTTTCTGCATCATCTCCTGGTCCATCCCCGTCATGGTGACGGTGATGAAGGCTCCGGCCAGTATTTGTTTCAGGAAGAAAAACCTGGACGCGGGATCGGTAAAAAATATTTTGGTATAGCCCTTCTCGTTCATGGCTTGCAACCCTGGGTGAAACTCATATCCATCGTACTCAGGATATAGATGATACAGACCACCAGGCCGATCAGCATACCTGTGGTTTGCAACATATCTGTCCATACAATGGTCTTTACCCCACCTTCAAAAGTGTACAACAGTATCATGACCAGGATGATGAGGGTGGTGACCCAGAATGGAATACCGAAGGAAGTGAGTATCGCATCCTGCAATATTTTGACGACAAGGTAAAGTCTTGCTGTTGCGCCAAGGGTGCGACTCAATATAAAATAGGAAGCCCCGGTCTTATACGATACAAAGCCCGAGCCTTGTACTAAGGTAATTATAGATCGAAGTCAGGTTGAGCCGGTAATATAACGGCAACAACACATAGGCGATTACGAAATACCCGAGGAAATAACCGATCACTACCTGGAAATAAGAAAAGGCATCCCTCCCAACGGCGCCGGGTACACTCACAAAGGTGACTCCTGATAAAGAGGTCCCGATCATTCCAAAGGCCACCAGCATCCAGTTGGAATTCCGGTTTCCAATAAAAAAAGAATCATTATTAGAATTGCGGGAAGTATACCATGCTACCCCGAGAAGCAGCAAAAAGTATCCTATCACAAATGTGAAGAGGAGTGTTGGTGACATGAAATTATTTATGGATGAGTATCAAAAATTAAATCCGAAAGTGAAAAAAGCATTCCTGCCATAGGGTGAAAGATCATTCTGTACAATGTCATATTGTATCATCACCATCATGGCTCCCCTTGCACCGGTGGGTATTGCAGCGCCGGCACCTACCAGTACGGATGGCACGAATTTTCCTTCCTGCTTATATTCATAGGTATTGCCGACAGAAACATATTTTGTTTTGCCCCAGATATAGTTCATCTCAGGCTGAACATTGAGCAGCAGGAATTTTATAGGGTTATATCTTCCGAAGACACCCAATCCAACATACGCATATTCGGATTTGTCATAAATATTAGGGGCATATTCGATCTTATTGCTCTGGTAAATAAAATTGATCTGTGTGCCTGCAGAAAACTTTTCCGTCAGCCGGTATCCCACTACCGGAGACACATTAATAAAAGTAAAATTTCCAAAAGTCAGTCCAAAGTTACCTCCGAAAAAAAGCCGCGAAGGATCAAATCCTTTTTTCTCCGAAACATCTTCCTCCACAGGCGTGGTATACTGGGCAGCAGCAGATCCCGCCAAAGAAACAGCAACAATCAACAATAACAGCATTTTCCTGGTCATCAGTCAAAAATTTTTCCTTTGTTTAAAATATTATGGGGATCGAAAGCTTTCTTGATGTCGCGCATCAGCCGGAGTTGTATTTCATCGAATACAATGTCCATATAGGTCTTCTGGATAAGCCCTATTCCATGTTCTCCGCTGATGGTACCACCGAGGCCCTTTACCAGTTCAAATAGCGACCTCAGCGTTTTGGTCATTTCCGGATCATTATGACTGTTTGGTGTGCCCGGCTTCCTGATCCTGATATGCAGGTTTCCGTCACCGGCATGGCCATAGCATACAACATCAAAAGCCTGTTCCACACCGAGTTTTTTAACGCCGCGGATCAGCGCAGGCAATTCGGCCCTGGGCACTACGGTATCTTCTTCGATGGTATAGCCCACGAGTTTCACGGCTTCGGCTACCCGTCTCCGTAATTTCCACAGTTCTGCCTTCTGTTGCGCGTCATCGGCAAAATAAATATCGCCTATATCATATTGCTGCAGCATTTCACCGATGGCTTCCATCTCCGCCATCAGCGTGTCCATATGGTTACCATCAACTTCTATGATCAGGTGGGCTTCCGTATCTTCTGTCAGCGGAACTGCTGAACTGTCCACAAAGCTGCTAACGATCCTGAGCGCGTTTATTTCCATCAGTTCCATAGCGCTGGGAATAAATCCTGCCCTGAAAATGGCACTGACCGCTTCGCCCGCTTTTTCTACCGACCGGAATGGTACCAGCATCAGCAGATCATAGCGTGGCAACGGAATCAACCGCAGCACAATCTTTGTCACTATCCCCAGGGTGCCTTCGCTGCCTACTACCAGCTGTGTAAGGTTATACCCGGTGGAATTTTTCAACACGTTTGAACCCGTCCACATGATCTCCCCGGTAGGCAACACAATTTGAAGGTTGAGGACATAATCCTTTACCACGCCATATTTGACAGCCTTGGGACCGCCGCTGTTTTCTGCAATATTTCCACCGATAAAACAGGAACCCCTGCTGCTGGGATCAGGAGGATAAAACAACCCTTTTTCTTTCACCGCGTTCTGCAGGATTTCTGTGATTACGCCTGGTTCAGTGGTGACCTGAAGGTTTCTTTCATCAATATCCAGGATGGAGTTCATCCTTTCAGTGGAAAGTAATACGCCTCCCAGGTGCGGAAGCGCTCCTCCGCTTAAACCCGTGCCTGCTCCCCTTGGGGTAACCGGAATCTTTTCACGGTTACAGATCTTCATGATTCCGGAAATCTCTTCTGCAGTCCTCGGCTTGATCACCATTTCCGGAAGGAAGTGCAGGTTTTCTGTTTCATCGCGGCCATACTTGTTCAGTGACTCCTCATCAAGGTATACGTGCTGCTCACCAACGATTTCGCGGAATTCACCAATGATGGCAGCAGTAAGTTTTCCAATTGCGGCTATGGCCGGCATAGATAATTTTTGGTAAAAATAACCATCAATCCCCAATTATGAGAAAACCGTACAATGTGATATGAATATGCGGGGATTACCTGAAGGTCGGACAAAGTGTTTGCCTCAGGTCACCATTAAATTCAGAATAGAACCCTGAATACTGCAGGTAAAATTCAGTGGCGCCGTTCATATTGTTATAGTTCTTCAGGGAAGAAGTAGTGGCATCGAAGGAAAACATGAACCTGAAAGTCTTCCACTGGTACCCGATCATCGGTATAATGGCATCACCACCACGGTAATAGAGGCCGCCAATCAATTGTTGTTCACCATCACCGGTAAGATTATAATTCAGGTGCCCGCCAATCATGAATTCCGTGGCTTGGGCCTGAATACTGAAATAAGCACCCGGCGATGCGATCCATTGATCGTTCAGTTTGATCACTGCGTCAGCAAACCCGATATACCTTGGTGAAAGACGGTTATCATAATTCGGTGTTGAATTAAAAAAGGTTTCTCTTGGTTTGTTCAGGTGATGAACACTGGCACCGCCATGCACATAAATATTGTCTGTCGGAAACCAGGCATAGTTCAACCCAACCTGTACATCCAGGTAACTGATATTGGTAGCGGCAAAAGTTTCTCCTGAAGGAGCCTGTACATCAAAGAATTTACCGTTCCACTGGTTATCAAAAGTAAACCTGGTAACATCGATCCTTTTATTTGAAACGCCAAGGTTGAAACCCGCACTTAATAATCCGGTGTTGCCGAGCATCTGGTGATATGCTGCCGACCCATATATTTTGGTAGAGGTCAGGTTGCCTGATCCTGCAGCATCTCTCAGGATCACGCCACCCAGGCCGATCCATCCTGACTCAAACCTGTCCCTGAATACCTGTGCATCACCATAAATGCTCATGGTTTTATAAGGCACGGGAATACTGGTCCACTGGCTCCTGTAATGTGCACCGATGCGGTAATCAGCATCCGGAATAAATCCTGTATTGGCAGGATTTGTAGTAAGTGGTGAATTGAAGAATTGTGAAAAATGAAGATCCTGCGCAATACCCCTGCCCTGCATAAGTAATGCGGCAAACATCACATAACAATATTTCAGCGCTATCCTGGACATTTCAATGATAATAAATAAGTTACCTAATTAACGTGATATCTCCCTTTTTAGTTGCCCTGTTTCCGTCAGAAAATTCAACATCAAGGGTGAAAGCATAAGCATCCATCGGCTGAAGGACTCCTTTATACCTGCCATCCCATCCATTGGCCTGGTCAGAGGACTGGAAGACCAGTAATCCCTGCCGGTTATAGATCCTGAAAGTCATTTTGGCGATGCCAAATCCTTTCACTAAAACTTTATCATTTACTCCATCGCCGTTTGGCGTGAAGGCATTCGGTACATCCAGTAACGGAGAGATGATGGCCGTCACATCCTGGCAGACCGTATCAGCACAGGCAAACTGGTTGATGGCGATCAGGCAGGTGTTGAAAGTTCCTGTAGCCCTGAACTGGTGAATCGGATTGACCAGTGTGGAAGAATCCCCATCACCAAAGCGCCATAAATAACGCACCGCGCCGGTAGAGTTATTGGTAAAGGTTGTAGGTGTATTCTCCTGTCCGGGATTTGGCGTAAAGCTGAAATTCGCTACGGGATTTGGATGTGTCGTAATGTTCTGCGTGAAGGTATCCGACACATTACAGGTGTTTGGATCTGTGGCGATCAGCGTTACGGTAAATGTCCCTACAGTATTATAGATCTTAGGTGGCGGTGTGGGACCTGTAAAACTGGTACCGTCCCCAAAATCCCATGTAAAGGTTTGTCCGGCCAGCGATGTATTCGTAAACACGGCGGTATAAGGAACACAGCCTGCAGCAGGCGTTGTGAACCTTGCCTCCACATTTGCCGCTACCCGTAAAGTTTTGGTGATGGAGTCGGGATAGTTGCAATAGTTGGTATCTATAATGATCAGTTTCACATTATAGGTTCCGGGAGCCGCATAACCATGATTGACACTGCCGTTTCCGGTGGTGACCCTTGGCGTGTTGTCACCAAAATCCCAGATAAATGAAGCGGAACCGAAAGGCTTGCCGGGCGGCGCCTGCGACAGGTTATCGAACCGGTAACTCAGGTTTTCACAAGGTGGCAGTTTCACTTCCGCAAAATCCAGGACAGCAGCATCATTCCTGGCCACGATACTAAGGTAGGCCGTATCCCTGGGAATACATTTGGAGGAGTCTATAACGATCAGGCGTACCCGAAATGTTCCTACCGCGTTATAAGTGTGTGTTGCATTTGGCGTAGTGGAAGAAAAAACAGGCGATCCGTCACCGAAATCCCATTCATATGACTGGGCATTGGCAATGGTATCTTCAAAATCCACTTTAAGCGGAACGCAACCGCTGGTATCATTGATCTGGCCATTGATAGATGCCCTTGCCGCCGCGATCACACCCTGGTAGTCAAAAGCAATTTTCACTGCTGCCAGGTTACATTCTCCGCCATTACTGGTACCCAATGCACCATTTACCGGACCAACAACGCCGGGTGTTATGGGAAAGGGTGTGGTGACAGGTGAAGACGGACAGGCATTATTACCTGCGCAGTTTGCGCAAATGGCCTGGTAGATGGCGCCTCGCTTGTCAAAACGGCTGGTGCCTCCGTCAACGTGATCACCTTCACCGCCGTTTTGCCCGAAATAACTTCCATACAATAATCCGGCAGCGTCCTTTTCCATAACGAAAAAGTAAAAATCGCGGTTATCGGTATTGCTTTTAATGGCATCCGGAGTAAGCGGCATTCCTGCCGGTCCGGATGTCTTTGAATCAAAACAGCTGTTGGAGACGCAGGGATTCAGTCGGCCTCCCCACCCGGAGATATACACATTTTCACATCGGTCAACCAGGAAGGCCACCGGTGAAATATTGGGGACACTGTTCGGGGCGCCATAGACGGTAGAATATACATAGCCTGAAAGATCAGGCTGGAGTTTCGAAATAAATTGTTTTGATCCTGCATTACGGAAGGTGGCGTTCGCTGTAACCGTCCAGGATCCGAGTGAAATCCCCATGATATAAGGGAACCCTAATCCGTCGAATTGAATGCCGTAGATCATATCGAGCGAAGGCGTTCCAAAATATCTTGTCTGTCTCAGGATGCTTCCGTTATTGGCGATGATAGATACAAAGCCGTCGATAGCTCCGGTATTAGGATTGCTGGCATTGGGCATATTGTTACTGGAAGTGCCGCCGGCAACAAAAATATCATTGTTGGTAGGGTTCAGCGCAAGTACAAAACCTGCGTCGTCTTCTGCTCCGCCGAGATAACTACTGAACAATACCGTACTCAGGGTAGAATTCATCTTAACTACCACGGCATCCTGTTTTCCACCAAGGGCCGCCTGGAAGGGTGTCTGGGTAGGGAAATTGGTTGACTCAGTACTGGCGGCTATATATATATTGCCGGCCGCATCAAGGATTACCTCACTCCGCGCATTGTCACCATAGTTATAGAGCAATGAAGAACATCCGGGGGAACCGGAAGGATCTATATTGGCACCATCATCCTGGCTTCCGCCAATTTTGATGGACCCCACCAGGCCTGTGCCGGCAGCATTGATCTTGGTAACAATAATATCACATGATCCGCCCGGACCAAAATTAGCCAGTGTCGGATAGTTGGAGGAAAATGTACGTCCCAGTACCACCACATTGCCCTGGGGATCGGCATAAAGACTATGGGGCCATTCGTCCTGGTTACCGCCAAGGTAGGTGGAAAAAATTCTTGCATTAGCGGTGGGACTGAAGCGGGTGATCCCGATATCCACCCCAAGTGTGCCCCCTCCCTGGAAAGTGGTCTGAAATGCTCCTGCCGTGGTGGGATAACCTCCACCGTTGAACACGATACCCCCTGCATACAGGCTGCCATCATCACCCGGCGTTGCCGTGAAGCCCCAGTTACCGGAACGGCTTCCGCTAAAGGTTGAAAAGATCAATGTAGGATCTATAACAAGCAGGGCGTTTTTATTATAATTTTTAACCCTGAAAGAAACCTGGTTGCCATTGACCTCGAAGCGGCATTCTACTTCCATTTTTTTACCGTTAACGAGCTGGTAGGCATAAGGCGCCAGTTCGCGGATCTCTCCTACCGATGTACTGATCACCAGTTCGCCGTTTTTTACGGTTAACTTGTCAGCACCTTCGTATTTCACTACAAGCTTCGACAGATCCGCTCCGGGTTTTACATAAAAGTCATATTTGAGGGTACCGTTATCCGTGAAATATTTGATATCGATATTGGGGTAGATATCCGTGTACGTTAGTGTGTTGTAAGAGAGGACATTACTTTTCCATTTGGACTTATCGTTCCCGATAAAATAATTGTCGTACCCCTCCTTGGGTTTTCCCGGGACAGCCACCGCATTTGACAAACTACCCAGGAATTTAACCTTGATGGCATGTGCCCTTACGGTAAAATTTTCGTTTTCATTATGGGGCGTTCCGGTGCCATGGATATCCGGCTGCTGGAGCGCTTCATTATTTTTCCCTATGGATACGGAAGGGTGGCCATGCACCCGGTCCCCGATCTTACGGTAGTCGTCGGCGTTATACTGAAGGATGGTATAGCCCTGCTGTTCTACAAAGAAGGCACCATTGCCCGCATCTGCCCTGAATTTGAAGTTCCCGTCCCACTGTCCCTTGTTCTCCTTGAAATCCAAAGCATAATAGGACTGGCTGTTTCCGCGCATACTAATGATCTGAACTGCAGCAAACAGAAAGAATGTGATGATTTTCAGCCTGTTGATCATTTGTTGTTAAAAGTACATTTATAAACGTATAGGACTTGTTAATAATATGCGATCATGAAATTTTACTCCATGCCGTTTTTCCCTGCTGTACCTGGAGGAACCATTTCAATGGTTTGTTGGTTTCCGTCTCCAGTCCGCCATCCTCTTCTACTAACAGTTCTGCCTGTTCCTTTGCGATGTCCAGGATATTTTTATCTGCAACAATATTGGCCAGTTTAAAGTTCATCAGTCCGCTTTGCCGCGTTCCGCTGATATCTCCCGGACCCCTTAATTCAAGATCTCTTTCGGCAATCTGGAATCCATCATTGGTCTGGCACATCACTGCAATTCTTTCCCTTCCTTCTTTAGAAACGGAATCTCCCGTCATTAAAATACAATAACTTTTTTCGGCACCCCTTCCTACCCTTCCCCTCAATTGGTGCAGCTGGCTTAATCCAAATTTTTCCGCACTTTCAATGACCATCACTGAAGCATTGGGGACATTCACGCCAACTTCAATAACCGTGGTGGACACCATGATCTGCGTATCGCCTTCAATAAATCTTTTCATATTCACTTCTTTCATCTCACTGTTCATCTTACCATGCACCATACTGATATATGTATGAGGCTCAGGAAAATACGCCTTTACATTTTCATAACCCTTCATCAGGTTTTCGTAGTTCAACTTTTCACTTTCTTCTATTAGTGGAAATATAATATACGCCTGCCGGCCCTTTTTCAGTTCAGACTTAATGAAGTCCATCACCTGCGGCCGGGCATGTTCATAACGGTGTACCGTTTTTATGGGTTTCCGGCCCGGTGGCAATTCATCCATTACACTGTAATCAAGATCGCCATAAGCAGTCATGGCCAGTGTCCTTGGGATCGGCGTAGCCGTCATCACCAGCACGTGCGGAGTTGTGGCGTTTTTTTCCCATAGTCGCGCCCGCTGTGCCACACCAAAACGGTGTTGTTCATCAACGATTGCCAGTCCCAGTGTACGGAACTGCACGTCATGTTCTATTAGCGCGTGTGTTCCCACCAGGATCGTCACTTCACCCGAAGCCGTTGCCGCAATGATCTTTTTTCTTTCCGCAGATTTCACCGAACCTGTCAGCAAACGGACATCCACAGGCATATCCTTCAATAAATCCTGGAGGCTTCGAAGGTGCTGCCGGGCGAGTATTTCAGTGGGAGCCATCAGACAACTCTGGTACCCGTTGTCTGCCGCGATCAGCATCGACATGAGCGCCACAATGGTTTTGCCGCTGCCCACATCTCCCTGTAACAAACGGTTCATCTGCCTGCCCCTGGCGGTATCCTGCCGTATTTCTTTCAATACCCGCTTTTGTGCCCCGGTCAGTGCAAAGGGCAGATACTTTTCGTAGAAATCATTAAAATGTTTTCCCACTGATTCGAAAACAATCCCCCGTGAAAACCGGTGACGGCTCGACCGGATCATTCCCAGGCGGACCTGGGCGATGAAAAATTCTTCGAACTTCAGCCTGAACAAAGCCTTTTCAAACATTTTTGAAGAAGATGGGAAATGGATGTGACGGAAGGCTTCCCATCTGCCCATAAGATTCAATTTCTCCAGTATTGGTTGGGGAATATTCTCAGGAATATCCTTTTCAGTAATAACGCTGAAAAGGGAAAAAACAAGTTTACCCAGGTTTCTGCCGTTCAGTCCGCGTGATTTTAACTTCTCCGTAGCAGGATAAATAGGCTCCAGGAATTCTTTTCCATCCGTGTTGGCAGGCTTTTTTAATTCAATCTCCGGGTGTGTGATCTGGGGTTTCCCCATGAAGAATCCGGGCTTTCCGAATACCAGGTATTCCTTTCCTGTTTCCAGCGTTTTCTGGACCCAGGGTATTCCCTGGAACCAGGTGAGTTCGAGTGATCCGGTGTTAGTCCCTGAGTTCTGCAACCAGCCTTTTGGCCCTTCCTGTACCAGTGATATGGTAGTTGGCAAGGATGCCGGAAACCTGGATAAAATCTGTGGCCGGACTGATGTCACGAATACGCTTCACCTCGGTTTTATCAATATGACGATAGGGAAAGTGTTCGAGCAGGTCTTTAAAAGTGAAGATGTTGAGTTCTTTTTTCAGGAGATCGGCCCGAAGCGGGCCGACACCTTTCAGGTATTCAACAGGATTATTCAGTATGGAGGCAAGAGAAATGATGGAAAGTAAATTATTATTGCTGCAAATTTACACAGATAGCTGCTCGCAGAATAATTCTTGTTAATTTGTTCACTCGTCGAGTATTATGCAATTCACAGAAATTCTATTCTGGATACTGGTTTTCATCATTTTTTATACGTATATCGGGTATGGTATCATACTTCAATTCGTATTGCCCAAAAGAAAAAAAGTTACTCTTTCTGATACCCAGCCGGTAAACCTTCCCAGGATCGCACATATTATTGCGGCCTATAATGAAGAGGAATTTATTGACCAGAAAATCGTGAATGCGTTGTCCCTCGACTATCCCGCGGAAAAGATGAAGGTAGTGGTGGTAACAGACGGATCAACGGACCGCACCATTGATATTACGGAAAGATATTCTGCGGTGCTTCATCTTCATAAGCCCGACAGGAAAGGAAAAGTCTCCGCCATTAACAGGGCTGTAAGGCTGATCAGGGAAGATTATGACATATTTGTTTTCAGTGATGCGAATACACTGATCAATAAAGACGCGCTGATCCATATGACCAGGCGTTTCGTAAACCCTCGCGTAGGGGGTGTTTCAGGGGAAAAAATTGTTTTATCGCATAGCGAGGATATGGTACAGGCGCAGGGCGAAGGATTATACTGGAAATATGAATCATGGTTGAAAAGACTGGATTCAGATTTTTATTCCATTGCGGGGGCGGCCGGTGAACTTTTTTCCATCCGTGAAAAACTTTACGAGGACATACCCGAAAATGTTATCCTGGATGATCTCTACCTTTCGCTGCTCATCTGTAAAAAAGGATTCATCATACCTTACGAACCAAGGGCAAAATCCACCGAGCTTCCATCCTCCTCTATTGACGATGAACGAAAAAGACGGATCAGGATCAGCGCCGGCGCTTTCCAGACCATGGCAATGTTACCCGGTCTGCTGAATATTTTCGCGTATGGAAAATTTTCTTTCCAATATATTTCACACCGGGTACTTCGGTGGGCAGTTTGCCCCATTGCGCTTCCCGCCATTTTCCTGCTGAATATTATTATTCTTTTCCAGGGCGGGTCAATGTATTATGTATTTACCCTGTTCGTACAGATTATGTTTTATGCACTTGCACTGGGTGGAGAACTATTTTCTGACCATAAAGAAGGTATGGGGAAACTTTTTTTCGTTCCATATTATTTTGTTTTTATGAATATTTCGGTCTGGAAAGGATTTTTCAGATTCATTAATGGCACACAATCAGTGAATTGGGAAAAAGCCAACAGGAAGGGACAGTATATTTAACGGGATATTCTCCTGCATTCATTTTGCAATTCTCCAAATCGCTTGAATTTTCAGATTATTGATATTATATTTACGATGCAATCGATTTTAATCTCAATTCCTCTCTTGAGAAAACCTCAGCAGTTCGTCCAGATACTGCAATCCGAATAATCTTTTCCTTCTCCAATTCCTTCGAAACAGCAGTTTTACCTGCAATACCCCTGGTTTCCAATTTGCTATGTAGCCACATAGGCACTGCCTGTGATGTTTACATTTAATCCCTAGAAAATGAGCAAGGAAATTTTAGTTATTGACAGCAGTAAGGCAATGAGGTTTTTGCTTCACACAATCTTAAAGAAGCACTATACCGTAGTGTCTGTGGCTGACGGACTGAGCGCTATGCATCACCTGCGCCAGGGTACGCTTCCCCATATGATCATCATCGATCCCCAGATCAGCGATATGCCGCATTGGGAACTGGTAAAGCAACTCTCTCTGAATAATTTCTATAATCATATACCGATGGTAGTGATCTCTTCTGATGATGAAGATGTTACCAGGGCCAACTCCATGAAATACAATGTAGTTGAATATTTCACCAAGCCTTTTAATCCAAGCCGTTTGGTGGAATCGATCGACATGATCCTTATCGGAAACCGTGTTACCAAGGCCTGATCCTGCACACTGGCAGGAACCCTTAACCTCGTACCCAAAAAGAAATCACTATGCCATCAGCACAATTAAAAAACAAGCACCAGAAGTATATCTTCTTCAAGGGTTTAGATAATCCTTCGGTTTCTGCTGCTTTCGAATTAAACGCTTTCTATATCGGGGAAAATGTCTCCTCGCTCAATGAATATCCGCACTCTTTTCACAGCCAGTGTACTGAAGCCGGAGATATAGTTCAGGCAATCAACAGGTTAATGCAAATGCAGAATACCGGCAAAACAAACCTGCACGCCATTTTCATCGACGCCCCTGTGAATATTGCCCAGCTTAAGCTTTTCAAACAATACCTTACCCATTCCCCGTTTTTCACGCTGCCCGTCTTTTACATCGCCAATAACCTGAGCACCGAAGACAGGCAGATCATTTTTTCCCTTCAGCTGGCAGATGATATTATAACATTGTCCAAAGACCTGTTCACACTTCGCGAACGTCTCCAGTTTATATCAAGGGTGAAATACGATCTTTTAACGAGGGAAAATGATATTTCCATCGAACGCAGGTTCCCCGCTATAAGTGGGATAAAATGTATCGTCAAGCGCGGCATGGATATCATCTTTGCGACTGTTATGCTCGTGATTCTTTCACCGCTATTGTTATTGATCGCCCTGGCCATACAGATTGATTCCAATGGACCGGTATTTTACAATTCATACCGCGCGGGCCGTGGCTACAGGATCTTTAAGTTCTATAAGTTCAGGACCATGAAAGTAGGCGCAGAGCGTATGGTAACTTCGTATTCCCACATGAACTCCTATTACAGGAATAAGCCTTCTGTATTTTTCAAAATGGAGAATGATCCAAGGGTTACCCGTATCGGCACCTTCCTTCGTAATACCAGCCTTGACGAACTGCCACAACTCATCAATGTGCTTAAAGGCGATATGTCACTGGTGGGTAACCGCCCGCTTCCATTGTATGAAGCTTCCACCCTCACTACCGACGAATGGGCGGAAAGATTTGTTGCGCCGGCCGGCATTACCGGGCTCTGGCAAATCAGGAAAAGAGGAAAAGAGGAGATGTCAGTGGAAGAAAGAATTCACCTTGATATCGCCTATGCCAGGCACAACAACATCGCCATGGACCTCTGGATCATGATGAGGACTCCACGTGTTCTGCTGCAATCACAGAATTGCTGATGATCAGGCCTTTAAAAAATTCCCTGCATTGATCCTTCGGGATTCCTGATGAGTTTGTATATTGACTGCCTGCGGCCTAATCAATAAAAAGCTGTCAGCATCAGACACTTATGCAACTACAATGGGTACTCAAAAAATTTGAAGAACTTTCCCCCTACGAATTATACAACATACTGAGACTCAGGAGTGAAGTTTTTGTAGTAGAACAGCAATGCGTTTTTCTTGATATGGATAACAAAGACCAGTATTGCCACCATCTTATGGGAATCCATGATAATGAACTTGTTGCATATGTGAGGCTTGTACCACCGGGACTCGCCTATGAAGAAATGAGTATAGGCAGGGTCGTTAGTTCACCAAAATACCGTGGCACAGGAGCAGGAAGGGAACTTATGATAAAAGCGATAGCCGTTGCAACAGAATTATTTGGAAAGCAACCCATTAGGATAGGCGCACAATTATACCTGAAAAAATTCTATTCTTCACTGGGCTTTGAACCTCAGGGAGATATCTATATTGAAGATGAAATTCCCCACATCATTATGCTGAAACACTGATCTGATAATCACTGCGGAGCGTTTTATTTTTTCCCACGGATAAAATATTCAAAGGTTACCGGGCGTTAGTGTAGTTGTCCAAACTTTTGAAAAAACAAATCCGGTATCATGAAAAGAAGTGTACGCTCAGGCCTGCTACAATTTATGGCCATCACTTTACTCAGTGTGATTGCAAGCATTACTACAGAAGCCCAGATGAAATACGAGATAGGTCTCAATGTTGGACCATCGAATTTCCTGGGAGACCTTGGCGGAACCGAAGGCCGTGGTCAGACTTTCCTGAAAGATAATAACTGGTCAATGACCAAAGTAATGAAAGGAGTATTCTTTTCAGTAGTACCCAGTGAGTATGTAAACTTTCGCGCTTCACTTAATTTCGGCAGACTTGAAGGTGATGATGCTGTCATCAGTCCCAAGGGCGGACTTGAAGAAGCCCGCAAAAACCGTAACCAGGATTTCCGTTCTTCACTGTTGGAATTTTATGCAGCAGCTGAAGTATATCCTTTAGTATTCCTTGAAGAAGATCCCAGTGACGTATGGCATAAATTTCGTCCTTACGGTTTGTTAGGTGTGGGCGTGTTTAAATTTAATCCAACAGGAAGTTATGCTCCTTCTGGAGGTCCTGAACAGTGGGTTGAATTAAAGCCATTGCGTACTGAAGGACAGGGTATGCCGAATTATCCCACACGTAAAGAATACAGCCTTACCCAGATCAATATACCCTACGGCGTTGGTCTTAAATATTTCTTTTCAGAAAAGGTAAACGTCAGCTTTGAAATTGTGAACAGGATGACCTTTACTGATTATATAGATGACGTTAGTACCACCTATATCGCCGATGCAGATTTTTACAACTACTTTGGCGCGGGTTCTACAACGGCAGATATCGCTGCTTACATGGCCAATAAATCAGTATTGCTTACCGGTGGTGTTGTTAACCCCGACTACACAACGGGAACAAAAAGAGGCACGGCCACAAATAATGATGCTTACTACTCAACTACAATAAAACTTGGATTCAGGATCGGTGGTGACGGCTACGGCAGTGCCACCAATCAAACCAGGTGTCCGGTCCTCAGGTTCTAAAAATATTTTCATAAAGAATTTTCGTAATCCGTTCCCGTATGAAAACAGAACCGTATTGGTTAAGGCTGATTGACACCTGACAACCGGTACGCTAGGCAGTCCATTTTTTAAAAGCGATAACGCAAGACAGCAAAAACTCACATTCCTGTGAAAAACCGCGCTCTCTGTTACCATTTTTAGAGCAATGACTGCTTAACATATTGATCAGGACTGAATAATTTCAGTCCTGATTTTTTTGTGCTATCGCCAACTGTAATAACTATAAAAAAATCTCGGCAGCTTCCTTCCAGTTATTGATTCTCTGGTACCCGGTTACATTGATATTGTGCGGAGAGGAATAGAGGTATTTCTTACCATTGAAATGTTCGAGGTTCCTAACGTGATCATCGATCATATGATCACCATACACCATTCGCTTGTCGCCACATAGCACCAGTTGCCTCCAGGAGAAAAAAGGAAAATGTTCCAGCAGCCACTCTACCTTGTCTTTCAGTGAATTTGGAAATTCTATGGCGGCCGAAACAATGAATATTTCGTACTTGCGATTCATTTCTTCCAGCACATCCCGGCTGTCTGCCATCACCGGGAGATTTCTGAAGAATCCCGGTTCCAGCAAACGCGAACGGACCATTACCTGGTGCTGTTCCGGAAATCCCTTCACCCAGGATCCCACTTCCATCTTTTTTAAGTCTACCGGTAACCCGTACTCGCTAACGTACCAGCTGATCATCTGACCCATCGGATCTGCGATCACTTCATCCATATCGATAATGACCCTTTCCATTATTTAAGTTCTGCTTTTAAAAATTTCGCCGTATGGCTTTCCTTTATTTTTAACAGGCCTTCCGGACTTCCTTCGTATAATATTTTTCCTCCCCCGTCGCCTCCTTCGGGACCAAGGTCAATGATATGGTCGGCAACTTTGATCACATCCATATTATGTTCAATGACCAGTACGGTGTTACCCCTGTCCACGAGTTTATTCAATACATCCAGCAGGTGACGTATGTCCTGGAAATGCAAGCCTGTGGTGGGCTCATCAAGTATATAAAAAGTTTTCCCGGTATCTTTTTTTGCCAGCTCTGTCGCCAGTTTTACACGCTGTGCCTCACCGCCGCTTAAAGTTACGGCAGATTGACCAAGGGTGATATAACCAAGCCCCACATCCTGCAATACCTTGATCTTACGGTACAGGTAAGGCACATTTGTAAAAAACTCCACGGCCTCATCCACAGTCATGTCAAGTACATCACTGATGGATTTTCCTTTATACCTGATCTCCAGGGTTTCCCTGTTATACCTTTTGCCATTACATTTTTCACAAGGGCACATACACATCAGGAAGAAAATTCATTTCAATCACCCGCATACCCCCGCCTTCACAAACATCACAACGGCCGGTTTTCACATTAAAGGAAAATCTTCCGGCATTATAACCCCTGATCTTTGCTTCAGGGACTGCCGCATACAATTGCCTGATCTCCGTAAAAAATCCACAGTAAGTAGCCGGATTACTTCTTGGAGTACGTCCAATGGGCGACTGGTCAATTTCGATCACTTTGTCAATATGCTCCAGGCCTTTGACTGATGAGTAAGGTAATGGAATGGCCTTGGCATCGTAGCAGTGTTTGTTTAGTATCGGGTACAGGGTTTCATTGATCAGGGTTGATTTACCGCTACCGCTGACCCCGCTCACGATGATAAAAGTTCCAAGGGGAAGTTTCACCTGTACATTATGAAGGTTGTTGCCTTTTGCTCCTTTCAGTTCGAGAAAGTGACTGTTGCCCTTTCGCCTTTCATTGGGTACGGCAATGGATTTTTTGCCCTGCAGGTATAAGGCCGTTTCCGAATTTGAATTCACGACCTGCATCGGCGAGCCCTGAACCACCACCCTTCCGCCATGTTTGCCTGCCAGCGGACCAATATCCATCAGGTGATCTGAGGCCAGCATGATGTCTTTATCGTGTTCCACCACCAGCACACTGTTGCCGATATCCCTCAGGTTTTGCAGTGCGATGATCAGTCGCTGGTTATCCCGCTGGTGAAGCCCGATGGAAGGTTCGTCGAGTATATAGGTGATTCCCTGCAGTTGCGATCCGATCTGGGTCGCGAGCCTGATGCGTTGTGATTCACCGCCGCTGAGAGTTCTGGTTGGCCTGCTCAGGGTAAGATAAGTGAGGCCTACATCCAGCAGGAACCTGAGTCTTTCACGGATCTCTTTCAGGATGTCCCTTGCAATGGCATTTTGTTTATCGCTGAGCCGTTCTTCAATATTATCAAATGATGCCGCCAGTTTATCCAGGTTCATATCCCCCATCTCGGCGATATTCCGGTTGTCGATCCTGAACCAGAGGCTTTCCTTTTTTAGCCGGCTGCCCTTACAGTCGGGGCAGGTCTTTAATACCATAAACTTTTCTGCCCAGTCTCTTATGGCATCGCTGTTACTTCCAAGAAACCAGCGCTTCACCATGTTCACGATCCCTTCATATTCGGTGGCATATGCACCGGGTTCATTATCGAACCCCATATCCACGTCAATGGAAGCGTCTTCGGAACCGAAAAGGATCAGGTTAAGGGTAGCTTCGGATAATTTCTTAATAGGTTCCTTGAGGCTGAACTTATTTTTTTTGGCGAGCTGTTCCACCTGTTTATAGACATATGCGTCACGTGCTTCTCCCAGGGGAATGATGCCGCCTTCGGAAATACTGAGTTCACGATCGGGAATGATGGCTTCCATGTCGATCTGGTACACCTGGCCAAGCCCCTTACACACAGGACATGCACCATAGGGTGAGTTGAAGGAAAAACTATTGGGCGATGGCTCTTCGTAGGATATGCCGGTATCTTCACACATCAGCTGCCGGCTATAGCCGATCACTTCCCCGGTATCCGGATGTTTATCATCTTTACTCACATGAACGAACATCAGGTCCTTTCCCATTTTAAGCGCCTGCTGAACACTTTGGGAAATGCGTAAGCGGAATTCCTTATCCGCCTTCATCCTGTCGATCACCACTTCAATATCATGGACCTTATATCGGTCTACCTGCATCTTGGGCACCAGGTCCCTGATCTCACCGTCTACCCGCACTTTCAAAAATCCCTTCTTGCGGGTATCTTCAAATAGTTCGCGGTAGTGCCCTTTCCTTCCACGGACCAGCGGGGCCAGGATGGAAATTTGTTTTCCGCTAAACCGTTTAAAGATATTGTCGATGATTTCCTCTTCGGAGAACTTCACCATCTTTTTACCGGTATTGTAGGAATATGCTTCACCGGCCCGGGCAAACAGTAACCTGACAAAATCATAGATTTCGGTCACCGTACCAACGGTGGAACGCGGATTTTTATTGGTGGTTTTCTGTTCGATGGAAATCACGGGAGACAGACCTGTTATCCGGTCCACATCGGGTCTTTCCATATCACCGATAAACTGCCGGGCATAGGCGCCAAAGGTTTCCATATAGCGGCGCTGTCCTTCAGCATAAATGGTATCGAAAGCCAGGGAAGATTTACCGCTTCCACTGATTCCGGTGATCACTACCAGCTTGTTTTTGGGTATCGAAATGTCGATATTACGGAGATTGTGCACCCTTGCCCCCTGCACTTCGATAAATTCATCAGACATAGCGCAAAGATAATGTGGTATTGCGGGAATGCGATAGTGCGATAACAGAATGTGTCTGCAACTCACTTCCGTCATCATTCAATTTTAAAATTCCACTATCACACTATCGCATTAACGCATAATTCACATTATTTTCTATATTTGCCCCAGTTCTTATTTTGCTTATCCAGAACAGGCTGAGGGAAATGGCCCGATGAAGCCTTGACAACCTGCCCCGTGCAAACGGGATAAGGTGTCAAATCCATCCCGGAATATCGGGACAGATAAGTCAGTTAAAGCATGTACGCTGCTCCGCATCTACCCTGCTCTTCTGACAAGGAAGGGCCATGCAATCCAACCAACCTGGTATTAGTCAATAGGAACCCAACAAAATTTTAACAAATGCGGAAAGCAATGTGTATAATAAACTCTACTATTTTTGTAGAGTATGCAAAACGTCATAAAATCAACACAGTTGAACCGTTTACTGCATCCAATCCATCCCATGATTTGCTGTTATGGTATGCCTTTGGGCAAACAATAATCCTTCCTTCCATAAAGAACCAACCACTTTCAGTTTACCAGCGAATTTTATTTCAGCATAACCATTCCTCACACCATTCATTATTAAAAAAAAGTTACCATGAGCAATCTCCATTTTGACACCCTGCAATTGCACGCAGGACAGGAAATCGATCCTACCACTAAATCAAGGGCTGTTCCCATTTACCAGACAACATCCTATGCCTTTGACAATTCCGAGCATGCCGCCAATCTTTTCGGATTACGCGCGTTCGGAAATATCTATACCAGGATCATGAACCCTACCACGGACGTATTCGAAAAAAGAATGGCTGCCCTCGAAGGTGGCGTTGCCGCGCTCGCAACCGGTTCCGGTCAGGCTGCCCAGTTCCTTGCCCTCAACAATATCCTGCAGGCAGGAGATAATTTTGTTTCCACCCCCTTCCTCTATGGCGGAACCTATAACCAGTTCAAAGTGTCGTTCAAGCGGTTGGGCATTGACGTTAGGTTCGGAAATGGCGATGATGTGGAAAGCTTTGTTCCATTGATCGACAAGAACACAAAGGCCATTTACCTGGAAACCATTGGCAACCCGAAACTGAATATCCCTGATTTCGAAAAATTTGCGGCCCTGGCCAAAGAATATGACCTGCCGCTGATCGTCGACAATACTTTTGGTGCAGGCGGATACCTTTGCCGACCCCTTGAATGGGGCGCCAATATCGTTGTGGAATCTGCTACCAAATGGATCGGCGGACATGGAACTACCATCGGCGGTGTGATCGTAGATGCCGGCAACTATAACTGGGCCAATGGAAAATTCCCGCAGTTCACTGAACCTTCTGAAGGTTATCACGGAATGAAATTCTGGGATGTATTCGGCGAAGGCAATCCGCTCGGACTTCCGAATATCGCTTTCATCATCCGCGCACGTGTGGAAGGTCTGCGGGATTTCGGCTCTTCACAAAGTCCGTTCAATTCCTTCCTGCTCATGCAGGGACTGGAAACACTGTCGCTGCGTGTTCAACGCCATGTGGATAATGCGTTGTCACTGGCCAACTGGCTTGAATCACATCCGCAGGTAAATTATGTATGGTATCCCGGACTCGAAAGCAGCCCTTACCATGACCTTGCTAAAAAATACCTGAAAGGCGGAGGCGGAGTATTACAGTTTGGCATAAAAGGCGGAAAGGAAAAGGCAGCCCAGTTCATCAATGAATTAAAACTGGCTTCGCATCTCGCCAATGTGGGCGACGCCAAAACACTGGTGATCCATCCTGCCACAACAACACACGAACAGCTGAGTGAAGCAGAACAGATCGCTTCCGGGGTACTTCCCGACCAGATCAGGGTCAGCGTGGGCATTGAACATATCGATGATATCAAAGCTGATTTCGAACAGGCTTTCCAAAAAGTATTTGCTCACAATATGCACTTAACTAAGACAAGCCTTTTTCATTACGATAAGCCTTTTGTCCTGGAGTCGGGAGCAATCCTTCCCGGCTTCAGGCTGGCTTATACCATACTCGGCAGCACCGATACACCGGCGCGTAATGTAGTATGGATATTCCATGCCCTCACTGCTAACAGTGATCCGTCTGAATGGTGGCCGGGACTCGTTGGTGAAGGAAAACTTTTTGATCCTTCAGAATACCAGGTCATTTGTGTAAATATGCCCGGCAGTTGTTACGGCAGCACCGGTCCGCTGGATGTTAATCCGGAAACCAATGAGCCCTGGTATCATGAATTTCCCTTTTTTACACCACGGGATATGGTTCGCGCCTACCGGCATCTGAAAGATCATCTCGGCATAAGGAAAATACACATCGGCATCGGCGGATCCATGGGCGGACAACAACTCCTGGAATGGGCCATCGAGGAGCCCGGACTGTTTGAGTTTATTTTTCCCATTGCCACCAATGCCGAACATTCTGCCTGGGGAAGCGCATTCAATGCTTCGCAACGGATGTGCATCGAACTTGACCCTGGATGGAAAGAAAAAAATGATCGTGCCGGAATCAACGGGATGAAGATCGCAAGATCCATTGCGCTGCTGAGTTATCGCCATTATAATACTTACAGGGTAACCCAGTCTGACCAGGGAAATGCATTGCAGCATTATAAAAGTGAATCTTACCAGCGCTACCAGGGAGAAAAACTGGCCAGGCGCTTTAATGCATTCAGTTATTATGTGTTGTCGCAGGGAATGGATGCCCATAATGTTGGACGTAACAGGGGCGGACTGACCGAGGCTTTATCGAAAATAAAGGCCAATACCCTTTCCATCGGCGTGGAAACTGATGTACTTTATCCAGTTTCAGAACAGGAGTTTATTGCTTCACATATTCCGCTTGCAGAATTTGCCGTGATAGAATCTCTTTACGGGCATGATGGCTTCCTGCTGGAATTTGACATTATCGAAAAACTAATCAGGGGATACATTTCAAAACATACTGAAAGGATACCCATATCAAAATGATATTATGGATACGCACAAGAAACTAACGATCGGCTTATTTGGATTTGGTGTAGTTGGAGAAGGACTTTACAAAGTCCTGCAGCAGACACCTTCACTGAATGCACATATCAAGAAGGTCTGCATAAAAGACCCGCATAAAAAAAGAAATGCCCCGGACGAATTGTTCACCACGGACCCCGCTGTTATCCTTGACGATCCCGAGATCAATGTTGTTGTTGAAGTGATCAATGAAACTGCACCTGCCTATTATATTGTTTCCACTGCCCTGAAAAACGGTAAAGATGTCGTAAGTGCCAGCAAGAAGATGCTGGCAGAATACCTCACTGAACTGCTTGCCCTGCAACAGGAAACCGGTCAGTCGTTGCTGTATGAAGCTGCTGCCTGTGCGTCCATTCCTGTGATCCGAAACCTTGAGGAATATTACGACAATGACCTGCTTCACGGTATCAAGGCTATCGTCAATGGATCAACGAATTTTATCCTTACGAAGATGTTTGAAGACAAGCTCGACTTCAAACAGGCCCTGCTCCTGGCTCAGCAACTGGGTTTTGCGGAAAGCGATCCTGCGTTAGATGTGGAAGGATATGACGCATTGAATAAATGGACCCTACTGCTCAACCATGCCTATGGTATTGTTGAACAGCCTTCCAATATTATTTTTACCGGAATCCAGAATATCCAGCTGCAGGATGCAGTGGTTGCCGGAGAAAAACATTCCTCCATTAAACTGGTGGCCCAGGCACAGAAATTGAAGAATGGCGGTGTGGCTGCATTTGTGATACCCCAGTTTGTAAAACACGACGACCACCTGGCCTTTGTAAGGAATGAATATAATGGCGTGGTCATCGAAAGCGGATTTGCCGACAAGCAGTTTTTCTATGGTAAAGGCGCGGGCAGTTTCCCAACCGCATCTGCAGTGCTTTCTGATATTTCTGCGCTGCGGTACCAGTACAAATACGAATACAAGAAACTATACCATCATACACCGAATGTACTTGCCAATGATTTCTACCTGAAGACCTATGTGAGTTTTGACGACTGGAAACATATTCCCCGGGAGCGATTTATTTCAATAGAAGAATGGCATGCAGATGAAGACCGTAAGTACCTGATCGGAATATTGAACAGTGCCGAACTCCGGGAACAAAGCTGGTGGAAAGAAAATAATGTTTCCCTGATCCTTCAGCCGGATCCCGTGATCGAAGATATTGATATCAAAAAGTTGAAGAAGAGAAGCCTGGAACTCGCTGGAATCATTTAACTGGTGCTAGTGGTTGCGGGCGAGTTAATTGGAAAGTTAGATAGTGTGGTGAGTGTGAAAATACAAATTTGGAAATGCGATGACCGATGGATCAATTGCCTATAAGGCTACTTTAAATTTTTCTCATTTGTACTTACTCACTTCCCACACTAACTAACGTACAGTGCTTGCCGTATTCCACATGCCCGTGTTGTGGCAATTCAATGTAAGGCGCATTGTTTTTTTATTTGTTTTTCAAAAGTTTCGAAATTCATTTTATTCTTTCCCCATGAAGCAACTGAGGTGATACTGTCTGGGTCACAAATGCTATTAAACAAAATTCTTTCCTTGTCTCTTATTATTGTAATTAGCTCACCCCAACTTCTCCAACTGTAGTTGCTCTTCGCAACAAACAAGTTGGAATCCTGCTCAATTATCTCCCAGTCAAGTATTTTAGCACTTTCCTCGGCAGCTTTGATAAATGCTTTAGAGCTAACTACGACACTAATTTCTTTGAATTTCAGACGACGTTTCTGTATGAAATAAAAAACAAGTGCAGGAATTAAAGGCAAATAGCTCCATTTAGCCATTTCCCCAACTGTTCTCACACCTCCATATGTATGAGTAACATAATATTGGAATAAGTTTATAATATTCATAATTGGCGGTATCAAGAACAATCCTATTATGCTAAAATGCCAAAATAGTTGTCCTTTGGTCAACGCCACAGATTCTTTATCGATCATTTTCTCAATTGAACGAGTAGTCATAGTCTAATTGCGCCTAACATAGGCTCAGCTATTAAGATAGAATAAATTAGCAATTTACTTTGCTATCAATACTTATTTGGAAGATCTTATTTCGATGGCAATTGACCTAACAGAATCATAAAGATTATGCAATTCTTCATTGACATATTTTATATCGCTTGAAACAATTTCATGACCATTCTCTTTACAGATTACTAGATCATGGAAACTACTCATTCCGCCTAATGGCCTTGTTAAATCAACTATTGAGTCCATTATATTCTGCTCAACTCGAATTTTATGCTCAATAAAATACCTGGCCCAAGATTCTTCGCCATACTTTACAAGTAGTACGATAAGTCTATCAAGTGTATCAATTAATTTAATATTGTCAGCAGTCATACTAATCACATAAAATAAAAGGAACTATTTCCGGTGTGGCTACTTATTAATTTTTCGAACCAAAATTTGTATTGCGTCCAATTAGCGTAGCTTCACGCTTTTCAATTTACCATTTGCATAGCACTCCCACACTTCCCAATTTACCAATTAGCGTAGCTCATGTATCGCTCCCTTTTTCTCAGAAGGCGACTTTGTCATATCGGTAAATTTGCGGCATATGAGGCTATATTTCTTAAGACCGGGAAACCAGTTGTCTTTCAAGCCTATTTTAAGATTTTCTCATTTGCACTTTCCACAATTGACACACTATCCAATTTTCCAATTAGCGTAGCTCCGCGCATCCACATTCCCCACTTTTCAATTAACCAATTAGTTCTGCCAGACTTCTTTCATTTGCCGCTGTAAATATTGCAGCGCTACACCTGCTTCTTTATCGAAATCGCCCCAGCGGCATTCGATCATGATCTTGCCGCTATAGTGTACCTTTTTCATCGCCCTGAAATAAGGACGAAAATCAACCCCCGCTTTGCCCGGAAAAGCACGATCGGTTTTCTCGGCAATGTGACAATGGACCAGCAATCCGGCCGACTGCTCAATGACTTCTGCCGGCTCATCTTCCATCAGCATATGATAGATATCCACCGTTAACCGAAAAGAAGGGGTATTGACGGCCTTCACAATATCAATGGCCTGCCCCAGGGTGTTTACAAAATTCGTTTCCTTGTAATTCAGGTTTTCAATCGCAATCGTTATACCATATGCGCCCGCCAGTTCAGAAATCTTTCTTACCAATAGGATAAACTCTTTGGACGCTCTAACCGAATCATAGCCCGCCGGGATACGCCTGGCCTCACCGCTTCCCAGCACAATTAGCTTCACCCCTGCCACCTTACACCTTCTGAATACCGTATCTACATAACCCAATACAGCAAGCTCATTTACAGCAGGACCAACAAGTTTAAGGCTTCCGGGAATAAAGAGATTGCAGGAATACAAATGAAGCTTTGACTTCCTGAACGCGTCCAGGTTTTTGTGAAACTGAAGTTCATCAACATTGCGGGGTGAAAAACTATTATTGATACTTTCTTCTATATAACGATACCCTACAGCATACATGACCGAATCCTTCTTAATGGATTGTATAACGCCCAGGCCAGGAACGTCATTTGGGACCTGCAGTAAAATAGAATAAATAGTATAAAACCGCCAACATCATGGATTCAGGTTAAATATGGATCAGTGTCAGCTAAGCAGGTAGCCGGATGTTATTGTCAGATGACTTAATATTTAAATAGCTTGCCACCTGCCATCACTTCCTGGTTCTTCTCATCAAATATCACTTTCTGGCCGGTACTGACAGCAGCATTGGTCATGATGCTGGCAATCGAATGCCGGTATCCCGCTTCAATGGGTGCATTAGGCTGCTTCCTTGCTCCTCACACATTCCATCCAGTTGCGCATATGCGCCGACGTTAGTGGGTCGCCGCCTGTATTGGCAGAGGCGACAGCCTTCACATCCGGATCTGTCAAGGGATACTTCAGGCAAGAGATTGGGCTGCATATTCATGGCATCAGCGAAATTTTTACTGAGTCCGCCGGCAGAAGTCACCTTATTGGTATTCAGATTAAGTTCACCTCCATTGGAATAATATATTTCCATCGGATTTTCATCACCATTATGCATACGCGAACTAAAGGTTACCTCGAACCCTGAGGAAAAATCATCAAGAGGACCATAGTCGAACACCGCGGTCATGGTATCCCAGTTCTTTCTTCCATCTTTCCACGCATAGATACCTCCATTGGACACAACCGAACGGGGATGTGGCAATCCGGTAAACCAGTGAACCGTATCGATCTGGTGACACATCCACTGTCCCGGCATACCTGAAGAATATGGCCAGAACAACCGGAACTCGAGATATTTTCGCGGATCAAAAGTTTCAAACGGCCGGTTCAGCAGCCATCTTTTCCAGTCGGTATCCGCTTCTTTTAATTTTGGCACCAGGTTAGGCCTTCTCCACCTGCCGGGCTGGTTAACATTCCAGGTCAGTTCCACCATCGTGATGGGACCAAATTTGCCCTGCTTAATAAAATCTGCCGCTGCATTATAATTAGATCCACTTCTTCGTTGGGAACCTATCTGGACAATTTTTCCCGAATCTTTTACAGCTTTCAATGCAGCCCGATTATCTTCCATGGTTTCCGCAAATGGCTTTTCCACATAGGCATCTTTGCCCGCATTTACCGCTTCAATGCAATGCCTTGCATGCTGAAAATCTGCCGTACTGATGATCACTGCATCGAGATCCTTAATAGCATATAGTGCATCGTTATTCACACAGGCCTTTACGTCCTGCCCCATTTTCTCCTTGAAAAATGGCAGCGCCTCTTCCCTGCGCAATTTCCAGATGTCGGAAACGGCTACGATATCGAAATTCATTTCTTTCTGATGATTCATAAAACTGGGAAAAAGTGAACTCCGAAACCGGTCCGAAAAACCCACCACACCAACCTGTACCCTGTCATTGGCGCCTATGATCCTGGCATAGCTTTTCGCGCTGAATCCCAATGAACCAAGGTAAACGGCCCCACCCGCCTTTACGGAATTAACAATGAACTTTCTTCGTGTAGTCATAATTGTTATATTAAATGTTCCGGTATTACTCATTATTAAACTGCTTTGACTGCGTCAAAGCAGTTTAATCTTTATGCTTCTGAATGACACTTCGCTCCCGTGTTCCTGTAAAAGGATATGCCCTTTTTCGGCTTCTCCGAAATTCGGCCATACGGCATATTTGCTCCTTGCCACCAGGGCCCTGAACATTTGTCCGCCCCGCTGGTACTACACCACTTTAAACCCGTTCAAAAAATGTTCAACCCGGTTATCGGGATATACCCTGATCATTCCCCTGTTCCAGTCGGAAATTTTAGGGAACGATTGCCTGGTTTTATAGGAAGGTATCAGGTCATACAATGATGCCAGGGTCCGGTTTCCTTCTGTGCCCTGTTTGGCATCGGGATGTTTCTCATCATCGAGCAGCTGGTATTCAAGGCCGATGGCGGAGCCCTTGTCTGTCTTCCTTCTCCGTAACAAAATATTTCACGCCGCTGTTTGCACCTTCCGAAATCCTGAATTCAAACTGCAGTTCAAAGGCACTGAATTCATCAGTGGTAACTATATCACCCCCGTTCCTGGATTCTCCGCCTCCGGATGGACTCTACCGACAATACACCATCTTTGATCTTCCAGCCTTGATTCAGGAAAACTTGTTTTGTAGGCGCCTCTCCATCCCTGCGACGTTTTTCCATCCCAAAGTAACCTCACACCGTTTTTCTTTTCCTGGTCGGATGAGCTTGTTGGGCAGCATGTTTACGACGAAAATATTCGCCGGCGCCGAAGGTTTCAGATTCTTTGTTTTGATCCGGATGTTACGCCACATAATTTGTTTTCCCGGCGCTACAGTCTTTACCAATGGCATGGACCTGCAGGGCAATAAAACCTGGAGAGCGACTGTTCATCGATCAGGCTGGCAGCAGGAATATCGTTTACCCAGGTACGTATACTGTTGACCAATGCATTCAATCCGGTACTTGTTCCATTGCCCGTTTTTAAACGCCTTTTTTGCCGGCTCATTGATATTCCAGTGTGTACAACCAGAGCCGCCCTGCCTTCTTCATAGATCCCACCGCTCCAGGCCCGGCGGGAAGGATCAATTTCCATCTGGTAGCCATGGACCCGGCCATTCTGGTAGTCGGGTGAACTCTCGCTCCTGAACTGGATACCGGAATTCATGCTGCTGTCGACCTTAAATTCCAGTTCCAAGTACAAAATCTCCATAGTCCTTGTCCGTGGCGAGGAAAGAATTGGGTTCACCCGGAACGGTAGTTCCTATGATCATCCCGTTCTTGACTTCATATTTTGCCTTACCATTGAGTTGCTTCCAGCCGGAAAGGTCTTTTCCATTGAATAAGTTCTGCCATTCACCCTGCTGTGCACACACCACGAAAGGCACCATAAAAATCACGTATAATTGGAAATACCTCAACCTGCTGAACATGAATGCAACTGATTTATGGGTTAGTAATAAAACTCATCCGGAATAAATGTACGCCTTAAGACAATAGATCCGGATATGAGCATATCAATTTACATTTATTCAGAATTCTTTCAACTCAAATAAACATCATGATGATTACCTGCTGAAATTCGTACATTAAAGTATAGTTCTTTTATCATATAGCGTAAACCAAACATGAAACGAAGACATTTTATTATGTATTCAGCGATTTCTGCGCTGTCAACCGGACTGACTTTACAAGGCTGCTCGGAACCTGAACAGGAACTGACAAAAGTACTGGCACTGCCGGAAACACTTTCCCAGACCTATGATGAGAAAACCATCAGGCAGATAGGAAAAGCCTTTGCAAAAGCTTTTCCAGACCAATACAATATTAATGATCTTGAACAGGTGCTGAAAAAAAGGCAGGATGGTAACATCATTCCGGCTTCAATTGGTACTGTCGAATTGAGATCAATCTTGGAACAACAGGTTAAGCAGGACTTTCAATCGGGCCAGACTATCATCCTGGACGGGATCATACTCTCCCTGACCGAAGCCCGCCAGTGCGCATTATTTACCCTCATCGCACCTACTAATTAAAACACATGCATACAGACGCAAGGCTGATTCCGGACCATTCACTGATCGAAGGCGATATTTGTATAGTAGGTTCTGGCGCGGCAGGAATGAGTATGGCCCTTGAATGGATCAATACGCCGCACAAAGTGATCCTGCTGGAAGGCGGCGGTTTTGAATTTGACGATAAGATCCAGGATTTGTATGCAGGGAAAACGACGGGGCAACGGTATTATCCGCTAAGGTCCGCTCGATTGCATTATTTTGGCGGAACAACAGGTCACTGGGCCGGATTCTGTTCCACATTTGATGAGATAGATTTTGAAAAACGCGACTGGGTGCCGCAAAGCGGCTGGCCGATCACACGTGCTGATCTTGATCCCTTTTATGAAAGAGCACATCGCAATATTGACCTCGGACCATATGAGTATGACTGGAAATACTGGAAAAAACAACAGGCAGGATGGAAACCTTTGTTCGATGATGATTCGGTGATATGGAATAAGATATGGCAGTTTAGTCCGCCTACACGTTTTGGTTCCAAATACAAAGAGTCGATAATAAAATCCAAAAACATCCACCTCTATACCTACGCCAACGTGGTGGATATTACAGCAACGGAAAATATTTCGGCCATTAAAGAACTTATAGTTAAAAATCATGCTGGTAAACAACATACCGTCAGGGCAAAACATTTTGTTCTGGCTTGTTGTTCCATCCAAAATGCAAGGCTTTTGCTGGCATCCAATAAACAATCTTCTAAAGGAATTGGAAATACGCATGATAATGTAGGCCGGTATTTCATGGAGCATCTTGAGATCAAGTCAGCGGAAATGACATTACGAAAACCCGATCCCTTAACCATGTATGGGATCGACTTTGGCAAAAGCAAGGCCAGGTGTGAACTTTCTGTGACGGCTGCCGCACAGAAAAAACATAAAATACTCAATGGTACCTCCTCCCTAACGCCATTTTTGATCGCCAGCAAATTTACCCCGATGATCGACCTGTGGAGCTCAGAGAATCCACAGAAAAATGAGGAAAACATGTACCATGATTTTGATAAAGCAGAAGAAGACACCAAATCCATCCCGGCGGAAAAGATGATGAAGTCATACGAGTTGTTTACACGAATAGAACAGGCTCCCAATCCCAATTCCAGGGTTACACTCGATGCAGAAAAAGATGCCCTTGGTATGCCGAGGGCAAACCTACACTGGGAACTGACTTCACTTGATAAAAACAGTATCCGGAAAATTTATGAACTGATCGGACAGGAAATGGGCAAGGCCGGAAACGGAAGAGTACGGTTGATGGATTACCTGAGGGATACTAATGACAACAGCTGGCCCGAATTTACCGGCGGAGGCTGGCATCATATGGGAACCACGAGAATGAGTGATGATCCCCGGAATGGTGTGGTGGATAAGAACTGCAAGGTGCATGGCATTGCCAACCTGCATATTGCAGGTGCGTCTTGTTACGCCACAGCCGCTGCAGCTAATCCAACTCTTACCTGTATAGCACTCACACTCCGGTTATCGGACCATCTCAAAACACTGATCTGATAAAAAATCAGATTATATGTTGCCTAGTTTTGTGAATGCAGGGCAACCCTGTTGCCTTCAGAATCTTTAAAGAATGCCATGTAACCAATTTCATTGGTGATATGGGTTTTGGGCATGAGGATCTGTCCGCCCTCCTGCTCAATTCTTTTGATAATGTCTGTCATGTCAGGATTGGCATTGAGGTAGATGATTGAACCATCCATAGAAGGCGTATGGAAATCACTTTGAACAAGCGCGCCGCTGGCCTTTCCGCTTCCCATTTCCATTGGGAAAAAAGCCATCTTCATGCCCATCATATTATCGACATTCATATGGATACCAAAAACAACCTGGTAAAAATGCCTGGCCCTTTCAAAATCCTTAACTGGAATTTCAAACCAGTTAAGACTGTTGGTGTGTTCATTCATGATCGTAGATTTAATATTAAGATATGAGTGTTATGTTATCGGAATATTAAAACGGGGTCAGGATAACGTCATTATTTACCAGGCTACAGAAACGTTATATAAGGTAAGAAATTCAGTAATTTCTACCCAATAAAATTGCTCCTGGTGGAATACTAAAAGGGCGAACTCCCTTTAAATTTTACTCCGTCCCGGTGCGGAAGATCTCTGCAGAAATGCTTACATTTATATAGATCATTTTCATATGGAAAAAACAGATACACTATCCGGTCAGATAGAAATATTGAGGCGGGCAGGTTATACAGAAGATTTTAACCTGAAAGAAGATAAACTGGAATGCAGGAACGGAGATTACAAATTACTGCATGATCAGTTCAATGTAGATGAGGTGTTCAGGTTTGAAGGAGATTCGGATCCCGCAGATGAAGCAATATTATATGCCATATCATCAGACCATTACCCGCTAAAAGGTATCTTGGTTAATGGCTACGGAATTTATACGGATAAGGTCACTGACCTTATGGTCCGGAAACTACAAATGCATTAATGATTTGATTTAACAGGCAACGGTGTCATCTGCCTTGATGCTCTCCAGGAGCCGTTCAGCATCTGCAATCAGCCCCCTTTGGTATTCTTCATATATTTTCTTAAAGAAGGGATATAAGGGATACCCTTCCATATAAATGATTTTTGCCTTTGCCTCCTGAATGGTGTCCCTGCTGTCTTTAATCATTTCGCTTGTCATATAATTATCCTTCGGTCTGAAGTTCAGAAATTTACAGATATGCATCATTACATCATTCACCCGGCTGGTTACATGATTCACAGGTAGATAAGAATTATCGCTATTTTATCCCTATAAAAGCTATCGCACAAAAAAAGCCCCCGGTAAAAACCAGTGGGCTTGCAAACCGTCGCACATAAATCTTTCCAGGGCTATTACTACCTTATTTGACCACGAATTAGTCCGCCAGGTTTTGTCTTACTATGCGCATTGACATAGATGGCATCAGTCTTCAATGAAGCAAACAAGGCATCATCCACCGGAAGGACCTTGACGGTTCCGAAATCTGCTGCACTTGAATAAAATCCCAGTATAATCGGCCCGTTAACTCCCGCAGCTGCCTTATGTATATGTGCTGCAGTTAATGTGTCACCAGTCTCAACGCCGGTCACCGTTACCTTTACATAGGCCTTTTTATCAGAGGTCAGGCGTAAAAGGGCCTGTCCCGTTGCAACAGATGTACCCGCCGGTACCTCATTGGCGGAACTCAGGGCAATATCTTCTGCCAGTTCAATATTGGTATTTAATTGTCCGCGCACCAATCCCGATGCCACCTGTGCGCTATGGGCATTAAAATAGATTTCATTGGTGGAAGATTTCAGGCTGTCGATCAGCGATGTCCGAAGATTGCTGACAATTCCGTTAGCACTCCCAGCCGTAAAAACAGGATTCAGGCTAAGTACAACAGGTCCGTTAGTGATGGCATCTCCTGTATGAAGATGGGCTGCATTAAGTGCATCACCACCTGCCAGTCCATTAATCGCAATGGTATACATCAAAGAATTATCCGACATCAGCTGAAGATTTACCGATCCTGTTTCTGTTCGTCCGGCTGGTGCAGGACTTTCATATTTAGCCGATATGGGCACATTCCACTCTTTAACAACAGTGGGCGCAGGAATGGCCGGACTACTGGAATCGTTGGTACAGGAGGCGATGATGAAGGAGAAGGCAGACAAAATAATGCCTGTACGATTTTTAAAGTGGATCATACAATTAGTTTAATCAGTGAAAAGAAGGGCAGGATTGGTTTCTCTCATTTAGGCATACATAGTGACAGCAACGGCTTGCGGGTGGTTAGCTAATTAAACTTCCCCGGTGGTTATAATGTGAATTTTGAAAAGAAGGTTGGCTTAAGAAGGAAATATTTGAAGATTTAGCCCCTGCCATTTAAAACACAGGAATTTTTTCCTCTGCTTTATCCAATGAAGACTTTAGGAACTTTGGTGCGTTAAAACGGTAACCTGTGAAAATTTGGAAAAATAAACGATCATTTACCACCACAGTGGTAGTATTTCCTTTCTGGTCGTAACTTTCACGTGATCCTGTCAGTTGACCCCCGGCAAAAAAACGCTTGCCATTATAACCGGCTCCAGCGCCGCTTTCCAATCTCCAGATAGGATGATTGCTATTAGTAGTTAAATTACCGGATGGTGTCCTGGTAAGCAATTTGGTAAAAAGAATTCCCCCTCCTGCTCCGGCACCAGCCGATACATAAAAATTTTCCCTGAAAACAAACGTGTAAAAATAAGCTGCCGTTATAAGTGCTTCAAAATTATTGGATTTCTGAGAGCTGTTCGTTCCAGTCAACTCTACCTTATCATCGATGATATAATAATTGTATGACAGTACCGGCATGAATGTGCCCGCACTCTTGATTTGTCGTTCCGTCTGGACACTTATAGCATTAAAGGAATAATTTTTATTGAATTTATAGGCAGTGTGTCCACGGAAAGACTGATAGACCAGTTCCGGAAATTGGATATAAGGATCCTTTCCTTCTTCCCAGGAAGGATCAACGTCCTGGGTATTGCCCAGGTAATAGCCCTGGACCTTTTCGTAATTAAAACTTTGTATCCAGTGATTAAAAGTCAAACTGAAATTATACGCCGTTGCTTTGGTCTTGCCTTTTAAATCACTATCGTCATTTCCCGGAAAAAATTTTGGCGTATAGCTATAGGAAAATGAAAACCATCGATAGTTGACAGACAGTTTGAGGGATTTATTATCGTTGGGCAGGATATCCGCCTTAGTAGCTCCTCTCACTTCAAATCCATTAATATTGTTGTTGACATTCAATTTAACGGAAAGGTAATTGCTCATCCGCTCAATATAATTTGACAACGGCTTACTCACTTCGGTAGTATCGGCAACCTGGCTGTACAAAGTATGGGGCAAAACGGATATAAAAATACCTGTAATAATTCCTGCAAGTCCGGATTTCATTCCAATGGATGGTTTATTATCGTTATCGATTTCATCACGAAAATACCGATAGCAGTTAAAATGACAGCATACCCGGACAAAATCAATGTTTCAACATATATATACGCGTTTTTGTTTAAAAAAAAGGCCCTTCATGCGAAGGACCTTCGATTCTGCAGGTCTAGGGATCGAAATCAGAACCATTCATTCTCCGCGGTCCTCCTCGAGGTTATCGTGGGCATCGCCGCCGATGCTGTAATAGTTGTTCTCTTCATCTTCCCTTCCCGTTTCTTCATCACTGTCGTCCAGTTCAGCTCCGGGTACGTCAAGATCGCCACCGGCAATAACCTTATCCACCGGAAAAACCTCACCGTCCTCATCAGTTCCTGAAACAGTTTGCCCAGGGGAAACATCATCATCCAGGTCATCCTCATCGAGGTCTTCATCCTCGTCAAGGTCTTCATCTTCGTCATCGACGTCTTCATCAGAAGACTCATCCTCGCCTTCCATCAGGTGTTCATCATCCGCCAGGCCATTATCGTTGGTTAATACATCGTCGCCACCCGATAAAATTTTATCGCCCGGAAGGATGTCATCGTCCAATAAATCCTTTTTTCCTGCTATAGGTTCAGTGATGGCAGTTTCGATATTGCCTGTCAGATCGGTTGTTTTACTATCACCCGTAGCATCCATCAGTTTTTCATCTTCCCTGCCAAGGTCATCCATATTTCCGGACGATATTATATTAACACGTGCTGCAGGTTCAGTTGCGGACAGTTCTTTCTTGTTTTCTTGTGACATGACTGTTTATTTAAAAGCTGAATTAAACGTGGAAAAAGACAACTATGTACGTGTGTTTCCTAAGTGTGGTTCTTCATTGCGCGGGGCTAATCATTCATTCAAAACCCGTACCGCAGGTTTTCATTGAATAAACACGGAACAGTCATGCAGAAAAATCAAGGCATGAGGAAAATTTGCTACAAATAAAAATGTTCAGGCAGTAAGTCGGAAAATAATCCAGATCAGGGTTTGCGCGGTAACCCCCATAAAAAGTGAGGCAACGGTAAATACTTTAAGCGTAGCCGCCGTTTCAAGGTTGGAAAACCTGCTGATCACCCAGAAATAAGCATCATTGGCATGACTCACCACCATGCTTCCCGCGCCCATGCTAAGAATGGCCAGGGTTACCGAAAATGGTGTATCAATGCCCAGGTCATGGAATAAAGGCGTTACCAGTGATGCGGCCGTAATGACAGCCACAGTGGAAGATCCCTGTGCTGATTTGAGGATTGAAGTAATGACAAAAGGGAAAAAGATGCCGAGCGACAGTCCGCTAAGCATATTGCCGAGGTTTTTTCCCATGCCGGTCGACTGCAACATTTCACCAAACATTCCTCCCGCGGCAATGATCGCCAGGATCATCCCCGCTTTTTCTACGCCATCAGCAAGCCAGTGGGCAATATGTTTGCCTGGTGTTTTTGCGATCAGCACAAAGGATAACAGTATGCCAACGATAAGCGCCATCACGGGTTCGCCTATGAAAGAAAGGACCTGGATAAATAGCGTCTCCTGCTGAACGGTATATAACATCACCAGTGATTTGCTGGCGATAAGAAAGATGGGCGTCAGTACAGGTAAGAAAGAAGCCAGGGCTGATGGATATTTTCTGACTTCAACATGCACGGTTTCCGGTGCGATATATTCATGCTCAATCCTGCTGCCTTTCCACAAACTCCAGAAATATCCTACGGCAGAGGCGGGAATGGATAAAACGATTCCCCACAACATCACCATTCCGAGTTCTCCGCCGGCTGTCCCTGTAGCCGCTGTAATGCCCGGATGAGGAGGAACAAGACAGTGGACGGACATTAATCCCGTGGCGAGTGCCGAAGCCATTACCGGCATCTTGAAATGCGTCTTTTTTACCAGCGAATGATTCAGTCCGCTGAGTATTACAAACCCGCTATCGCAAAATATGGGAAGTCCGACTACAAAGCCTGTAATGGCCATCGCCATCGCGGCGTTTTTTTCCTTAACGGTGTTGAGAATGAAATTGGCCATACTCATCGTAGCGCCTGTTTTTTCCAGGATAACGCCAAGCGTTGTACCCAGGATGATCAATAACCCAATCTTCTCCATAGTATGTCCGAACCCTGCCTTAAGCGCAGTTACAATTCCCGGCAGCGGCAGACCACTCAGTAAGCCTACGCCAAGTGCAGCGATTAGCAGTGCAAAAAAAGCATTGACTTTTTTATAGGCAGTGAACCAGATGATAAAACTGATACTGATGACCAGCAGGAAGAATAGATAATATGGATCTGTCATCAGGTATTCATTTATTTTACGATGGCCATCATGATATCCATTACATTGGTTTGGGTGGGGCCGGTTTTTAATAGACCGCCGGTGACACTAAAAAAATGGTAGGCGTCATTATTGTCGATGTATTCACTGATGGATAATCCTTTCTCCTCTGCATGGGTTAATACTTCATCATCTGCTATAGCTCCCGCAGCATCAGTGGGACCATCAGTCCCGTCCGTTCCTCCGCTTAATATTACTATATTTTTCGAATGGCTTTTTTGTAATTCGCGTAGCGCACACAAACTAAAATGCTGGTTTCGTCCGCCTAAACCGTTACCAGTGACTTTTACCGTTGTTTCGCCACCCTGTAAGATACAAACCGGTTTTGGTCCGTTGTACCTGTTCACCGCCTCCATGAACTCCACTGCCGCAGCGCCAGCGTCCCCGGTCACCTGGGGCATGGTATGTACATGATAACCCATCGAACCTGCTTTTTCCTTTGCCGCCCTTAAGGCGATTGCATTACTGCCGATGATAATATTATGCGTCTTCTCAAACGCCACATCACCTGGTTTTGGCGTTTCGGCGATGATACCCTGCATTCCATTTCGCAGATGTTCCAGTATGGTAACAGGAAGTGATTGGAGTAAATGGTATTTCTCCAGGATCTGATACGCATCCCTGAATGTAGATGGATCACCAACGGATGGCCCGCTCGCAATGACATCTATATAGTCACCCGGTACATCGCTGATGATCAGCGAATAAATGGTTGCACCATGGCAATGTTTTACCAGTTGTCCGCCTTTTAACACCGACAGGTGTTTTCTCACCGCATTCATTTCATTTATGGTGGCTCCTGAATTGAGCAATGTGGTAAATGTAAACTGCATTTCTTCCAGGGTGATTCCTTCCGGCAGGTCACACCATAATGCTGAGGCACCACCGCTGATCAGGCAAATCACGATATCGTCTTTTTCTACCTGCCCGAGCAATTCCATAGTATGCTCTACAGCCGATATACTTTTTTGATCGGGCACCGGGTGTGCCGCTTCCATGATCCTTATCCTTTTGCAAGGCAGGCTGTGATGGTACTTGGTCACTACAATACCATCCTTAATGTAATCACCCAGGATATGCTCCGTAGTTACTGCCATAGCGGCGGCGGCTTTTCCGGCGCCAATGATATACACACTGCTAAGGGGAGAAAGTACCAGGACCTTATCTGCGATCCTGATCTTACCATCTTCTATAGATATAAAGGATGGCAATAAAGTAGATGGATGAACGGATGCCACAGCAGAAGTAAATATTTCAATGGCATCTGTTCTATCCATATTAAGTTCCTGCTAAAATTTAGGATGACTTCCTGACAAACTTTGTAAGTATGACGATGGTCTGGTCATTAATCCTGCCTTCGATCTGTTCAGTATTATCCGGCACCAGCCTGATCTTTCTCACAATAGCACCTTTCGGCGCCATAAAATTGGCGCCCTTTACATTTAATTGCTGGGTCAGCACAACGGTGTCACCATTCGTCAGTATAGTACCGTTACTATCCTTGTGTTGTTCCTGCACAAGGAATGCGCTGGTGGCCCAGTTCACCACATCCTCATCCAGTTCAACAGAACTCAGGATCTCATCTGCCCATTCTTCCCCTTTCTTACCATACAGTAAACGGTAACTCAGTGCCTGGACACTGGGTTCGGTATTCCATATGCTCCCCGCCAGGCATTGCCAGTGTTGAGACGAACTTGTATCCTGCATTGCAGAAAGACAGGTATCGCAAAGGGCCACTTCGTTTTCAATGACATCATTGTTTTTAGGGCTAACGGCAAAGGCTGTGGTAGCGGTTTCTGCAGTGCAAAGTTCACAAAGCCCTTCACTGCGTTCTTTCAGCCTGGTGGTTAAGGTTGTACTCATAATGATAGTCTGTTGCTGAATTTTGCAACGAGGCGATAAATATATTGCCTTATTACAACATCAAAGGACTGGTATTTATAGTGTACTGATCATTTCCACGTCCTCTTCCGCTATTTTTTCCGGGCTGGCCTGCACCAGGCTGATCTTTCGTCCAACATAAAAGATAATTAATGCAATAACCGGGGAGCAGGCCATTGTTCCGGTCATTGGCATCGCACTGTCACTTTTCAATACACTTACCATCGCAGAAGCCATTGCGCCAATACTCAGTTGAAGGGCACCCATCAGTGCCGAGGCACTGCCAGCATTATGGCCAAATCTTGCCAGGGAAAGTGCAGATGAATTGGGAAAAATAAAACCCTGGCAGCATAAAAAAAGAAAGATGAAAAATATGGTGGTAAAGAGTCCGCTCAATCCCAGCCAGGTCAGGGAAGCGAGTGAAATTCCAATGATGGCCTGGAAGATCAACGCGATTTTAATAATGCGTTCACTGGAGATACGTTTCAAAACAAGGGTATTCACCTGGCTCGCGCCAATGATGCCTATCGCAATAACGGCAAAGATCCAACCGTACTGTTGTTCATTTACATGGAAAATTTCCATGAAAACATAGGGAGACCCGCTGATGTATGCATAAAGACCTGCAAAAGAAACAGCGCCGGTAAGTGCATAGGTATAAAACTGTGGATTTTTTAAGATAGCAGCATAATTGTTCAGGATATCTCCGGCTTTTAACGAGTAACCGGGATCGGGCTGTTTACTTTCGGGAAGTAAAAAATATACACCGCTGAGAATGATCAGGCCAACGATGATCAGTATCGCGAATACATAGCGCCAGCCCAGCGCCGCTGTAACATAGCCTCCGAGTGTGGGGGCAATGATCGGGGACACGGCCACCACCAGCATCAGTGTAGAAAAAACCTTTGCATTATCCTTAACTTCAAACAGGTCACGCACTATTGCCCTTGCCGCTACCATTCCTGCACAACCACCTACCGCCTGCAAGAGCCTGAATAATATCAATGCATTCACTGAGACGGCCATGGCACAACCAACGGAAGCCAGGATATAAATGAAGAGTCCGGCATACAAGGGTTTTTTCCTGCCTAATCTTTCGAGCAGCGGGCCATAGAACAATTGGCCTGCGGAAATGCCGATGAAAAAACTGGACAATGACAGCATCACTTTAGACACATCAGTATGCAGGCTTTTGGCAATGTCCGGAAATGCCGGCAGGTACATATCAATGGAGAACGGGCCGATGGCTGTCAGCAGCCCCAGTATAAGGATGAGGTAATTCTTGTTAGTGGAAATCCCGGTAGACATTCACGATAAGTATAAAAAGGCGAACAGTTAAGCAATTCGTATAAACATACGAACCAAGCCTCCTCGCGGTTGGTTGCAATAGTACTGAACCAAATGCTGATTTCCGTCAAAATTATAAAAATGGAGGCCATAGTTTGTACAGGTGGGGCCAAATCCCTACTTTTGCTGCCCCGTACAGCATATGACGCAGAGGTGACAGGGACGCAAAGTAGGGAAATGATATCGGAATCGGGAAGTAGCGCAGGCCGGTAGCGCACCTGGTTTGGGACCAGGGGGTCGCAGGTTCGAATCCTGTCTTCCCGACAACAAGAAAGAGTAAACTTAATGGTTTACTCTTTTTTTATGACCGATAGCGCATGTCGCTTTAGCGCCAGTGTGGTCGGATATCGTTTGTTCGTCAACATTACTTTTCCAGAGAAGGGTCAATAATGCCGGCATTAAACTTCGCATCCAACTTTTTATACAACGGTGTTGGTTCAACCGTAATAAATAATTCCAACGTAGGACCAACATACAGTTCAAGCAGGTGGCCACCTTTGACAGAACCGTCATTAAAAGCGAGGCTGACATGTGTATGGGCAACGGGTTTGTCGTTGGATATTGCGATGTTACCCATAAAAGAGGCAATTTCAGCAGTGTCAACCGGAATTACCTTAAACATTTTTCTTTGATAATCAAAGAAACCGACCTTGGCCGAAAAGACATCCCCTATAGCTGTATAATGAGCACTCTTCACTTTGTACTTTCGTGCAAAATCGTTCAGACCTGACCTTACTTCATCGCCGGGAGAAAATATCAGCACGTAGGTTTTGGTTTGCCCGGTCTTACTCAGCAATCTCACTTTTACACCTGGCGCTTTACCTGTATCAACAGCCTGGGTTAATGACACATACTCCTGTGCATGAGCTGAAAATGCAACAACTATTAGAATTAATACAAGAATAACCCTGTCTTTTATTTGTTTTTGTTTCATGTTATCCGTTTAATTTCCATAAATGAAAACCCCAATTTCATTGTTTTAAGAAAGGCCTGACACAAGCCCATACAGCGTTAAAGTTTTCCAGGAAAACACCATGTGAGGTATTGGATATAATTGCAATGTAGCTTTGAGGAATCATTTGAGCCGTAGAAACAACACGCTGTGCAGGATTGCCTGGGTCTCTGTCGCCAGCCATGACCAGGGTGGGACATTTGATGGTTTGAAAGAACTCTTTATCCAGCGTAAGATGGTTATACATATTACCCAGTTTGGTAAACATTTCCTGAAGTCTTTGCGGTTCCGGCATTAGCTTAAACTGCTGGTGCCAATATGCTGTGTCCAGGGAAATTCCCTGCTTGGCATCGAAAGCAAAATCACGCGTACCGGGAGACAGTTCGGTTGCTCCAATAGCAATAAGGCGTTTAATCCTATCAGGATACATGCTTGCCAGTTTGTATCCGGTGTAGCCGCCATCGCTAAAACCTAACACGATCACACTGTCTTTTGTTACTGCATTAATAGCGGCTATTACATCCTCCGCTTTTTGTTCATAGGTAATTGGTTCAGTACCCAGGCTGGATTTTCCGTGACCACGTGTTGAAACAGCTATTACCTGAAAGCTTTTTCTCAAACTGTCAATAAACTGGAACATTTCATAAGTTGATCCAAAAATGCCACCGTGCAGGATAACAATGGTTTTCCCTTTGCCATACACTTCATAATAAATCTTTGCATCACCGGCATTTACATAATGACCTGCTTCGGGATTATTGCCGTACTGGGTTTCATTTATCAATGCCGGACCAGCCTGCATAAAATGTCTTAGCGGTTTCTGCTGTTGCTGCTGGCAGTAACTATGCAGGGAGAAAAAAGTAAATAGGGCAAAGAGTATCGTCTTCATTTTAAAAAATATTTGGGTTGAATAACAAATGAAACACTTCTTTTACTGGTATTTTTTTTACATCGTCCGATGCGCTGTAAAACGTTTCATCATTTCATAAATAAACCGGCTCCAAGATCATTACCCAATGTTCCTGGTTTGATATGCAGGTATAATTTACTGGTCTGGTCGTCCACTATCTCCAATTTCCCCTCTTTTTTCAATACTACATTCTTATTGATCTTTATTTTAGTTGCATTTGCTTTTTCTCCAAATCCCTGGGCACCTCCTCCCTTATTGGCAAGTGAATTATAACCAACAATAATTGAGTTCTCCATGCTGAAGGATAACTTTTCGTCTTTGTCGAAAATCCATATCACATTTGCATTGCTGATAACATTATTGTAAAATTTAAAATCATCCGTGGTAGACCAGGTCCATACAATACCGCCATAGCTATCAATAATAAGATTGTGGTGCATTGAAGAATTAGATGCGGGACTATTCCACATCACAACAGCATCCTTTACACCGTAGAACAGGCAATGATCTACTTCGAGTGCTTTGCCATTCGCTAAAACCGCAAGGTGATTGGGTATTGCATATCTGTTTCCAATAAATAAACATTGGGTAATCCGCAGATCTTCAAGATTTTTGCCTTCCCAAACTATTGGATAATTGCGGACTAAAATACCCCTGGATGGATTTTCATGAACCGGCTCGCCCAAAATCCGAAGCCCCTGAACGGTCACATGACTGTTTTGTATCAGTACGCCAAAGTTCTGACCACCGATTATTTCATTTTTTTCATTTTTCTCTACTGAAAAAGGCATTGTTGAAAGAAGCACAGGCATGTCAGCAGGGGTCCATACTTTATCATCAGGCAATACTTCGGCCCGAATTGTTAAGCGGTTCTCTTTTGTAAATTCCCAACTCACCGGATTAAAATCAGCCGTTTCCGCCATACCGTATACGCCTTTCGAAAGATAAATTGTAACTGCACCTTTACCTTTTGTGTTATTCAGCCTTTTTGCAGCTTCGCTTAAAGTTTGCAATGGACTGCTCTGCGAACCGTCATTGTTATTCTTGCCCGTGTTTGCATTTACATAGATCTGATTACCCGCCGGAAGTGAAGTTGCAACCTGGTTATCCTGGGCTGCAGATATAAAACAGGTATTGATTAATATGCCAAGTAAGAATACTGATACTCTGCCTCGCCGTCTACTTTTATCCATTGTTTTTACTTTTAATTTTCGATTAGATGAATTATTCCGCACTTATTGCAGCCCAATTTGTTTTGCATAGGTTTGATTGTCCCAGAAAAGGTGTTCTTCTATCATTACACCATTTTCCCAGATTCCTACTGTGGCCATGGGCATTTTGAAAGCCTTGCCCGTTGGCTGTATAAATTTGCCATTTCCGATAGGCATGGGTTTGGTAAAGGTGCCTTCAAATACACCTGTTACTAATGTATAATTACCGGAGCCGAACTTGACGGGATGTTCTTTGATCCTGGTATCCGGTGCATGAACAAACAACTTCTTCATATCCTCTAAATGAACATCAAGTCCTTCGGTTATATGACCGTCAGGCCAGATAACTTTGATGTTCTGTGCATGACTTTCTTTAAACCGGTGCCATTGCTGATTACTGAATACTTCATAATCCAGTGTATCAAATGTCCTGAGGTGACTCGCAATAGTATCATTTGAAGCTGTTAATTCCATGGCTATTTTTCTAAGGCTATCCACATTTTCGGTTGACACGTCAGTTGTAGGATTTGATGATTGACAACTTTGAAAAATGCCCAGCGTTAAAACTAATCCAAACGCAACTATGGATATTCTGAATAGATTTTTCATGTATTTACGATTTATGATGCTTATTATTTTTAAAGAGTGACTGAACCTCGGTTCTGTCACATTTTATTTACCTGCTAAAAACAGCGATGTATATAATATTAAAGGGATTAAACTTTTTCTTTGGCTTCAGCAAGTGTTACTGTTTTTCCCAATGCTCCGAACTCATGCAGATCACCAAAGACTTCGATGCGGATAGATTGATCAAGGCCACCAAGACGAACTGGTTCAAAGCCAATCGCGCGAATCAGTTCCTCGATTTCTGTATTGATACTGGTGTCGTCTGTTGCATAAAACAATACATTAGCCGGCGTTTGGTGAGCAGCATTACTGAGTGCAGCAGCACCAAGCGATCCCAGGGCCTTTACCAATTTTGCACCTTTTGGAAGCTGAGCAGAGAGGATCTGACCGGCTGACTCATTCTCACCGATAATCTTTTTAAAACCACCACTTTCGGCTGGTGCAATTGGATTAGAAGGGTCGACGATAATCTTGCCTTCAAGGTCAGATGCATACTGATTCAGAAACTCCTGGATAGGGTTGAAATAAATCGCAAGGACAACGATGTCAGCTTCCTTGATGGCGACAGGGATTTCTGCTGGCTGTGCCAGGCTTCCCAATTTCTTAGCAAGTTCTTCTGCTTTCGCAAACGTCCGGTCTGCTACAATAACAGGATAGTTGCCTTTTACAAGATTCGATGCTACTGCGCCACCGATATTGCCAAGACCAATTACAGCTACTTTAGATTTTTGTGACATGACTATTTCTTTTTTTGTTCGTTACTAAATGTTTGTGAGTGCAAATCTCACTCAATTAGTAGCCCGGCTCCAATGAACTGGTTTAAGAAATAGTCTTAATCTGGATTAAGGTTTTTGTTTGCTGCGTTTGTTTCGAAGTTTGCTTAAAAACTCGGGAGTTATGCCCAAAAAGGATGCGATTTGAACCTGTGACAGGCGGTTGACCAACTGAGGATAAATCTCTAAAAAAGATTGATAACGTTCTTCGGCAGTAGAACTGATGTTTTGTAATAGTCGTTCCTGTAAACGAACAAAGCCATTTTCGATGATCACTCTGAAAATACGATCAAATTTTGGTGCTTGTACATAGAGCGAAATAAGGTCCTCATGGCTGATCTGAAATACAACGGTGTCCTCCAATGCATCAATATTTAGGGAAGATGGTTTTACACCATGAAAACTTCCCAGGTCGTTTATCCAGGAGTTCTCAGCAGCAAATTGAAGAGTATGCGTGTTCCCTTTCTCATCAATCTTATACATTCTCAAACAACCCCGGACCACAAAATAAAAATGGGTGCAGATATTTCCCTCCTGTAATATATACTGTCGTTTTCTGAAAAGTCGGGAATGAAACCTTGCTCTGACCAATTCTCTTTCCACTTCGTTTAAAGGAATGAGTCGGGCAAAATAAGAATATAAGGATTCAATAGATGTTTGCGAAATGGCTTCCTTCACAGGCATAAAGGTGAGGAAATTTACTGAAAACCAGGAAATGTCTCTTCTGATCAAGAGACTATCGCGCTAAATAAGTTTGTTACAACTTACTCACCTGCTTTTTATAGTAATCTATTGTTTGCATCACTGAAGGCAGATTGCTTGGTATGTCAGAGGCATCTCTTTCAATATAGATCGGTCCTTTGAAACCCTGTCTTTTAAGTTCCTTAAAAATCGCGGGGAAATCTACCACACCGGTACCTACAGGCACATCAACTAATTTAGGATCGTTATAAGCAGCTATATCTTTTAAATGGATAGCAATGATATGTCCCTTTAGTTTTTTTACCGCTTCCAATGGATTGATACCACTTTTTGGCCAGTGACCTAAATCAGCGCATACACCCAAATTAGGATGATTCTTCAATGCCATTAATGTTGTGTCGGGATTCCAATATTGACTCGTGCCTTTCCAGTGTTCATGAATGGCCACTTTAATTCTATAAATGCCGGCAAGACTATCAACGCTGTTCAGCAAATGTATGGGTGGTTCGGCAGTTACAAATGACACGCCGAATCCTTTGGCCATCTCAAATTGCTTCACCCAGGATTTGATATCTCTACCCCCTGCGAGATAAACAGACAGGCATTTAAATCCTCTCTGCTCAATTAATCCCTTTATTTTTTTTAAGCCCGCTGGTGACAACTGCATGAGAGACGAGTCGTTTAACTCCGGAAGTGTTTTAGTGAAATCATTCGGTTCAATATACTTCAGACCGGCACTATCCACCTTTTCCAAAGCCTCGGAAAAACTAAATGTATGAAATGTCCAGAGTGCAATGCCTAACTTCCAGTCTTTTGAAGGATCAACAAAAACCTCACTGCTTTTATTTGACGGAATGAAAGCGATAAAAATCAGCGTCACGCAAGCAAGGATAACAACAGCTTTTCTCATTTGATTCGATTATAATTCTAAGGTAAGTCATTGTCGTATTCACCCATTTTTTGCCAATAACTTAATATCGCGGACCTCCAAGATTGGCTTTTCATATCCCCTGGTAACGCAATTGATCATTGCCAGGCCTACTTCTTTAAGTGTACATGAATTATTGGGAAATATCCTGGCCAGCAACGGATACAAGGCAATCACCATTTTGAACACGGGTTTGATATTCTTTTGGCCAGGAGATGAATTCATTAATCCCGGACGAAAATTATAGATAGCCTTGAACGGCAATTTCATTAATTCATTTTCAGTCCGCCCCTTTACTCTTGCCCACATCAGTTTTCCCTTCTCTGAACTATCCGTTCCCTGGCCTGAGACATAGGTAAAGACCAGGTTTGAATTCAATTTTGCCAGCGTTTTTGCGAAATGTAAAGTTGTATCATAAGTGATCCGGCTAAAGGCATCTTCTTTCATGCCAACAGAACTTACACCTGCACAAAAAAAACAGGCGTCATAACCCGATAGATGAGTTTCAACATTATCAAGCTGCAAAAAATCCGGAACAATCAATTCCTTAAGCTTGGGATGTTTCAGGTCATAGGGCCTCCTGTTCACCATCAACACCTGTTCAATAGCTGTATGTTCAAGGCATTCCAACATAACGCCTTCACCAACCATTCCGGTTGCACCAGTGATGATAACTTTGAATGCCATTTTTTTTCTAAAATTAGGAAAAGGTAACGGACAAGCTTTAATGGGTTACGGGGTTATCTTGTCAACTCTTCCAATTCCATTTTTAATTGAACGATTTCCGCCTTGTAACAGGTCTTCTTAAATATATAACTTGAAATAAATCTCGAACTATCAAGAGTTTTTTGAAAACTACTCACCAGGACCCAACCCCTGAATCCCATAAAATTGAGTGCATCAACAACTGAATTGAAATCTCTCGATAATATTCTACCACGGTTGGAAAAGGATTTCTGTTTTTGCCCGAAATCAATATAGACCTGCACCCCGCCACTTAATAATGCACCCGCCTCTGTTAGTTGACAATATTGTTCAATTTTGCTGGTATCCTGGGCCAACAGATGACTTGCAAAAAATGTAATCATTAAAATAATGTAGATTTTTTTCATACGTTTTATTTGGAAATAATATTAATATTTTCTCCAAAAACAAAAAGTCAATTATCATTTTCTTCACGATTCATTTTAACAGTCACCGCCACACCGCCTGGATAGCCTTTTCCTATACTAAAGGATAGGCGCGCAGATGATCTACTTAAATTTTTGAAAAACAAAGTGAAAATAAATTGGGCAGACGAACAAGTTTGCTTTCTACCGAACAACTAAAAGTCTATTATTTTTTCCGGTCATCCTGATGCCGGATGGATGAAAAGGTATTTGATTTCCGTTCAGGTAATATTTAGCACCAGGTGAATCCTCAAGCTTCAGCATTATATCCCAATCCTGTTCTCTACTGGATAATATATATTCAATACCATTGCCCGATTTAGCCCGTGAAAATGAAAGGATATTATTCCCTACAGGCAGGTTTTCTATACTGATATCTTCCCAGCCAGTGGGCAGATGTGGTTCAAAAATGATGCGTTTATTATAGGCATCAGGCTGAACGCCAAAAACATGCCTTACTAGTGGAAGTACAATCCCATAGCTGGTCCAGCCCTGTGTAAAACACCCATAATCCGGCATCATTTCAGATATGGAACCAGGTAATACCCTGTTGAATGCCTGTACGATTTTGCCGACATACCACATCGATTCATCTGTATTTCCATACATATACTCAGCAACGGCCTGTACGCCGGTTGCGATGGTCATCATATGTTTTTTTTCTACAGCAGAGAGGTAAGGACCATATTCGCCCAGATTTTCCTTCCTTACCTTATCCAATAATTTCTTCGCTTTTTCAGGAGGTGCAATTCCTGTTTCCATCGGCGTACTGATCACCCAGTTTTTATTTGTTATCCATCCCCTGTTTGTTGCAGGCATTGCTGAAAACTTCTTTTTAAGCTGTTCATAATAGACTATGAGGTTTTGGTTAGCGGAATCATCTTCTCTTCTTCCCACCTGCCGGATCGCACCTTCGGCTGCACGGATTGCCTGATCGGTGTTTCCATAAAAATCACAATACGAATTTTCTGTTTCGTCCCAAAAATCTTTATTTATTTTCTTAGCAAGACTATCGGAAAGCTCCTGGTACTCGGATTGAACCTTAGGATCCTTTAATACTCCGGCAATGCGTGCAGTAGCCTTCAATGCCTGTTGCGTATACACTGCCACGTCTATCAGTTCAGCATTCAACCCATACACTTCCATAATTCCATATCCTTCAGGAAACAGGTTTTTATTCTGATCCATATCCTTCAATAACCAGTTAATGCCCATTTTCATAACAGGATACATTTCCCTGATAAATTCCATGTCACCGGTCCATTCAAATAGTTTTTCAACACACATAATGAACTGGGCAGTCTCCTGTGTGTTTCCCGGATTGGCTACCGCGCCATTGGTTGAAATTTCGTGTGCGATCCGACCGTTTCCATTTTTTTTCATGGATTCATTCTTCAGTAACCGAAGCGTGTGCTTTGCAAGGTTAAAATCCCCTGTTGCCATTACAGCCTGCAGCGAGTAGGTATTATCGCATCCAAACCACCAGGGATATTCCATTAGTCCGGCACCAAGGCCACGGCCTATCCCGGGAACATCCCTGATCAGCCACTCATTATTCACCTTGACCCAATTGTATACTTCCTGCAATGACTGATCTGGAATTTTTATTCTTGCCCTTTCAATGATTGAAACATAATGGTCCTTTTTTGCCTCCAGCAACTTTAAGTGATTTTTCGACAGGTTCTTGTATGTATTTATAGCATCGTTTTTACCTTTTGTCGATCCCGCAATAATGATATTGATGGTAATGCTGCTGTTTTTATCAACGGACAACAAATAACTGGAAGCAGCGGACACACCTTTTCCCATTGTTTTTTGTGGAACGTCTTCTGTACCGATGGAATGACTGTTACTGCGAATAGTGGCACCCCATATGACCGTCCATGCGCGGGCACTGTCGTCATTTGCAATCAAAACTCCATTATCACCATCCCATTTCACAATATCCTGGTGATCTGTTATCCCTATTTCATTTGAAAACCAAACCGGGCTTAGATCGGTTTTTGCAAAAAAATCCAAATTCAATGTTCTTTTCTGGCTTCCGGTATTTTTGATCGTATACCGAATGATCATGCCTTGCATGACCATCCGGACAAAACTGAAACCTTTCTGTTTCCAGTCCATCGAGTACAGGTCCATATATCATTTTATTACCGTAAGGATAATTGACAAACGCTGAAGCATTTTCAAGCCAGGTTTGCTTTTTCGTATTTACATCTTTGAGTCTTGCCCAAAAACCGTCCATTAATTTTATTGGATGTAGCCATAAACCACCCATCTCACCTTTCACATGATCTCCCATGTCTGGAAAGTTTCCATCCTGTGTCCCAATAATATAAGTTCGGTCCCCTGCTGTTACATAAGGCTTGTCTTTATGCAGGCCCTTGTTACTGATCCCGGCCATGATTATTTTAGAATAACTATCTGATGACTGTCCATGGGCCTGCAACAAAACAAGTAATAAAGAGAGAAGCAGAGCAATACAACCTGTAGCGATTTTATTCATTCCAAATATCTCCGGCCTTAAAGCTAATCTTTAGCACAGGATGTTCGGAATATTTTGAGAACAATTATTCTGCTTTCCTGAAAGCATGGGTAAACACATAGCTGGCAATTTGCCTTCCCATCATTTCGCCATCCAATACTGACTTTCTGAAATCCCAGCCTGAATAGATCATGCTAAGTGAATTGCTCCTTGCAGCTTCTGAATAGCTGGAGAAATGTAATGATGGTTTTGGCTCCGTCACAGCAGGATTGGTTGATGAAGTGGTAATATCAATCGAAGTTTCATCGGAGTTAAAGAACAGGCGAAGTATCTCCGCAGTTGTTCCGCCGTAAGCTGCAAACCCATTGGGATAGCCAGGTACTGCAGGTGAAACAGAGGTGGGTGTTTCAGATAAAGCAGGCAACCAGGCGGGATCAGCTTCCGTGTTGATATTGTCATCTGTTGCAGCAAGGCGAATGGCCGTTTCCGGCCTCCATGAATAAAAATGATATCCTGCATTAAACTGGGTATTGATACTTTCTGCCATGCACACATGCATCAGGGCAAACAACCTTGCAGTTTTCCATGCATCGAGCTTTTTGTTTTCGATAGCCTTCCTCACAATAGTATTCCAGATTATGGATGGCCGGTTCTCACTCCAGAATTTTGATATCTTTTCTTCCTCTTCCGTCCTGGTACTGCCTACCCTTGCACCTTTTGATTTTATTTCATTAAAGTCGATCGTGTATTCATCTGAATTTACGGCGTACGGACCAGAGGGCCTGAACTGCTGATTACTTTCAATGACATAAGGCTTGGTCACGGTACCCCAGTTATGTAGTATCCTGAAAGGGAAAAGTATTTGCGTGGGCACACTATTCACAGCAGTTACAGTGGACCGGTATTCACCGGGATTGACGCCATTGGCGGGCGTGAGTGAAGTAAGGATGGTCTGGGTAAATCCGTCATTGGCACGATTGGTAATAATAGCGGCTGCTGACTTTTCACCCACCATCTTCCCCAGCTCTTTACTTTTGCCATCAGGTATCGTGGCCAGGCTTTCGGAATACCATGTGTCTATTGGAAATGCGCCCTGGCGGTTGAGGCCTTTAATGGCCCAGTATGCGGCAGCCGCAACTGCTGCATCGGGATCTGCATGTTGCTCAAGGTCATTAAGCGCATAACGTTCATATTTTGGCTTGATATTATTCAGCGCATCATGCATGGCAACCTGGATGATGGCAAAATAACGTGTACGGGTAGGTTGGTTCATGGCTGCACCAAGTACGGTGGCCACCTTTTCGTTCCAATAAAGAACCATAGTATTTTCGGCAAAACCCGGATCATTAGGCCGGTTGCCCTGTTCTCCCATTAGGCTCTCTTCTGCATTGGGTTCGATCAAGTCCTTTTTGCAGGAACTGACAAGGGCAAATATTAAGAGAAAAGTTCCAACAGTAAGTTTCGAATAAAGTTTCATGTGAATAATTTTTGGTGATTCATTAGTTACAACACCAAAATATCAATTCACACCTCTTCATTACAGTAATAGCGACTAAACACCGGACAAGGGGGACAGACAGCAACAGTAAGGGGATATAGAGGATAGATACAGGTTCAGGATAGCGCCTTAATTGCGACGGACAGTCTTTGTCGTACAAAATGAGTCAGCCTGCTTTCCTCTCATCTTTTTTTAAAGGAACAGAATAGGAAGTTTTGGACGGTTTTACCCGGCGTGACGTGGTCTTCGGTTACGCATTTGATCCTGTCGAAAGCCAGTTCAAATCTCGCGGACATGGAGGTTTCCGAATATTGCCTGATTTCAAGTCCGCTGCATTTTTTCGGTCCGTTTTCGGAGAATGTGCCAAGTATTAAATAGCCCCCTTTTCTAATGGAATCTTCGGCAATGGAAACGTATTTGTAAATCTTATCCTCCGTTGTAAGAAAATGAAATGCTGCCCTGTCGTGCCAGAGGTCGAATTGTACAGGTGCTTTAAATTCGGTTACATCTGATACAATCCAGTGAACTTTAGCAGCTCTGTCGCCAAGCCTTCTCCTGGTTTTCGCAATGGCATTTTCGGAAATATCAAGCACATACACATTCTGGTAGCCTTTATCAAGCAGTACATCCACAAAATGACTGCCGCCCCCGCCTACGTCAATAATATTGGCATCAAGGGGAAGATTAAATAATTCCACAAACTCCATCGAAGTTGAGGGATAAGACTGGAACCAGCTCAGATCTTCTTCCGCCTTCGTGCCGAAAACATTTTCCCAATGCTGCCTGTAATTATTCCCCATAGCTCGCTTTACGCGAAGTTAGCATAACCGGTAATGCATGCAGGTAACAATTGTCACAGCCGGGTTTTGGGAATAAAACAGATTCCAATGACGGATATTTACCGTTAATCCATAGAAGCCTTTACATTAACCTCCTTAACTTCTGGCTGGCCCTTTCCGGTGGTAATCAGGCTGTATAAACTCTGCCGTATGTACTGGCTCCAGGCATTGGAACAGGCATCGAAACATTCAATGCCGGGCACCAATCCAATATGAGTGAACTGTATTTCCGTTTTATTATCCTTCCGGGAAATTTCAAAACTGATTTTTGTGTTTGTCCATTCGGCTTTATCCTGCACAAAATTCAACCGGCTGTCAGTTACCAGCCAGGCCACTTTCTGATCGGGGATAAACTCCACTAATTTTTGTTTCGAATAATGTACATCGCCAAACCGGACAGTAAACTCGTCATCCAGCTTTTGCGAACTGCCTTCCATATTTTCGGTCCACCATTCAGTTACGCTGTTGATGCTTTGAAATGCTTTATGTGCACTTTCATTTACAACGAAAGTGATTTTGTAATCATTCATTTTGTCACTGTTTGTTGTTTGCAATAAGTTCCTGTTCGTCTTCTGTCCTGGGATTACCCTTGCTGTTAGGCTCCCCTTTCCCGGTGGTGATAAGGTTTCGCAGGCTTTTATGCAGATAGCTGGTCCATGCATCCCTGCAGATATTATAGCATTCGTATTCGGGGACCAGGCCCTGGTGAGTGAACTGGATTTCAGTCTTGCCATCTTTGGGAACGATGTCAAAAATGACCTTTGTATCTATCCATTCAGTTTTATCGTCCGTGAATTTGAAATAATTGTCGAGCACATGCCAAACAACCCTTTTACCGGGCACCACTTCGATTAATTTCATCCGGCATCGATGAATGTCTTCAAAATGATAACTGAACTCACCATTGAGTTTGTCAGTATCCCCTTCAATTTCTTCTGACCACCATCCGCGAACATTATTGATGGCATTGAATACTTCCATCGGACCCTCGTCTACCAGCACGGTAGTAGTAAAATCTGCAGCCATAATTTTTTATTTTGAAGTGATAATGCTTTTGTAATCTAAATGTACTGTCTTTACTTAATAGCAGCAGGGTGTTAAATAGACATTCTACCGGGTGGATTTGGACAAATTCTCTTTTATCTTTGATCAAAGATTCGCCATGAAACAAGTGACCATAGTTGTGCCGGAAGGTAAAACCAACCTGAGCAGTATAACGGGTACGTTTGAAATCCTGAACAGGGCCAATGACCATTGGCAAAAGATGGGAAACAAGCCCATGCTGGAGGTCCGTATTGCCGGGTTGATGAAACAATTAACGCTGGATGCCGGATTTTTTTCTATCCATCCTGTACATATCAGTGAAATAGAGCATACTGACCTGGTGATCATCCCATCGCTCTCACATGACTATGATAATATCATTAAAGACAATAAAGAACTTATCAAGTGGATCGGGGACCAATACAAATCGGGGGCAGAAATCGCCAGTATATGTACGGGCGCTTTTTTGCTGGCCGCCACCGGACTGCTGGATGGAAAGAGCTGTTCTACTCATTGGAATGCAGCCAGCGGTTTCCGTCGGCTTTTCCCGGGCATTACGCTTCATGTGGATAAAATGATTACGGCCGACAAAGGCATTTACACTAACGGTGGCGCATATTCGTTTTTAAACCTTATGTTATTCCTTGTTGAAAAATATTTTGACAGGGAAACTGCAATAACATGTTCCAAGATATTCCAAATAGAGTTCGACAGAACTTCACAGTCTGCTTTCCTTATTTTTCAGATGCAAAAAAATCATGATGATGAGCTGATCAATAAGGCACAGGCGTATATCGAAGAACATCTTGCAGACAGGATCTCATTTGAGGAACTGGCTGCAAAACTCGCCATCAGCAGGAGAAACTTTGACCGTCGTTTTAACAAGGCAACAGGTATTACACCGGTAGAATATTTGCAGCGGGCAAAAGTGGAAGTTGCCAAAAGAAGTTTGGAAAAGGGAAGGAAATCCATTTTTGAAATAATGGATGAGGTTGGCTATTCAGATGATAAAGCCTTCAGGGAAGTTTTCAGGAAAATCACCGGCATGTCGCCTTTAGACTACCGAAGAATGTATAATAAAGATGCCCTCCCGGCATAACAGGTCCAACTAATACAACAGGATCTCTTAACCAAACAATTCACCCCGCTTAACCCTGGTAGTTTGTAATTATATACGAATTTTCGTTTAGTTCGTAATTTTATACGAATTATTGTTATATTCGTATTCAATTAACTAATTGGATGAAAAAGGCAGTGTTAACCGGGGATATCGTTAACTCAACCCTGCTGGACGAAGGCAGCGAAAAAAAACTGGCCAACGCCTTAAAGGAACTGTTTCAGCCCCATAAAATGGAATTTTACAGGGGCGATAGTTTCCAGGCATATATAGATGATCCAAAGCGGGCATTAAGGCTTTCCTTAATGGCAAGGTCAAGGGCCATCAGTTTTGCAGGGGAGCAAAACGACTTTGTCACAGATGTGAGAATAAGTATCGGCATTGGTACGGTTAAGTCACCAGTAAGATCATTGCATACAGCAAAGGGTGAGGCGTTTTTATTATCCGGCCGACAATTTGATGATATGTCTAAAAAAGATCAGCGGCTCCTGATTTCCATTGGTGATCCGCTGGCACATGAAGCGTTGCAGATTATCGCTGACTACATCAATGCTATTTTTGAAACGATGACATCCAAACAGGCTGAAGTTATCTTTGAACTGTTGAAAGGTGAAATGCAAAAAGCCGTGGCCCGGAAATTAAAGAAGACAAAAAGCACCATCCATCAGCGAATGGTATCCGGCAGATGGCCGGAAATAGAAAAGCTTTTAATCCGTTATGAAAATATTATCAACTTAGCAGCATGACAGCAGCATCCCTCTTGCTTACCAAACTGATATTATCCCACCTGGTGACTGATTTTATCCTGCAGCCTAAAACCTGGGTGGATGATCGTAATGCCAAACATTTTGCATCTTCCAAATTATACCTCCATGGCCTTATTACCGGCGCACTGGCATGGATCATCATGGGTTTTCAATACTGGCAGGTTGCACTGATCATCACTGTTTCCCATACCCTGATCGACGCCTGGAAATCATATCGAAAACAGACAACCGTTTATTTCCTGATCGACCAGTGCCTGCATTTGATCGTTCTGGCCGGATGCACCTGGTTTATTCTTTTATCCTGGAAAGACGTCACCACCCTCTGGCATCAACTGATTACATGATCCCGGGATCTGGAAAAAACTGACGGCATTTATTTTTCTTACCACACCCTCAGGTATTTTTATCGGACAACTCACAAAAAAATGGAGGGATCAGTTGCCTGAGGCAGAAAATCTTGCCAGCGCAGGTAAATGGATAGGCATCGTGGAACGGACCATCATACTCATTTTTGTATTGTATGGACAGTATTCCGCCATCGGCCTGCTGGTGGCAGCAAAAGGTATCATACGCTTTAATGAAAAGGACAGGCAGGAGATCAAAACTGAATACCTGGTCATCGGCACATTAATGAGTATTGCACTTGCCATCGTCACCGGACTGGCCATACAACTGTAAGTGTTCACCGCGAAAAAAAGTGATATGAATAAGCAGCCCATCGTGGTGGAGAAAACCTACGATGCAAACCGCTCAACGGTATGGAGAGCATTGACCGACAAAAATGAAATGAAGAAATGGTACTTCGACCTGGAAGAATTTAAAGCTGAACCCGGATTTGCCTTTACATTTTCTGCAGGCCCTTCACCCGAATTGCAATACGTACACTTTTGCGAAGTCATCGAAGTCATCCCTGAACAAAAATTATCCTATAGCTGGCGTTATGAAGGTTACCCCGGAAATTCTATTGTCAGTTTCGATTTATCCGACAAGGGTGATAAGACCATATTGAAGCTTACCCATGAAGGTGTCGAAAGTTTTCCTGAGGAAAATAATGACCTGTCCCGGTCAAAATTTGAAGAAGGCTGGAACCAGATTTTGAATAGTTCCCTCGAGAAGTACATAAGACGCAGAGAAGGCAAAGACGCAAAGTAGGCGGACTCAAAGTAGAGGTAGGTGTCCTTTGCATCCCTGCCTTCACAGCGTCGTTTTTTCTGCGTCTTAATTTTACTTTGCGTCCGGGGCTATTGTTGATTCTTTAGGTGTTTACTTTCCATTGAAAACTTTCATCCCCGAAACATTCCTTACCCCATACAGGCAGTTCGGCCTTGATCCTCTCCACTGTTTCTTCGCATGCATCAATGGCAATCTTACGATGCCTGGAAGAAGTGAAAACAAACAGGCAGATATCCCCTGATTTTACCAGTCCAAGGCTATGATAAACATGCATACAGGTAAGGTCATACTTGCTAAAAATATCTTCCCTGATCTCATGCATTTTTTCGAGCGCCATTTCTTCATAAGTGGTATACTCAATGCCCGCTACCGGTTTCCCATCGATATCATCCGCCCTAACCTGGCCAAGAAATATGCTATGGGCACCAATATCCGTTTTAGTACTGTGTTGCTGAATGCTTTCACCGATAAAAGCAGGTGATATGGCACCCTGCACAAAAATATTTTTAGGCTTTCTCTCCTTCATGTTGTCGTGTTTTTTTCCATTGCAAAATACCTCCTCCAAGACTATATACCTTTTTTGCATCACCAAAATGATCTGTTATGGCCCTTGCTGCTATCAGGCTTCTTTGTCCAACCTGGCAAAAAGCTACCACCGTACTTCCATTGATCAGGTGCATTTCATCACGGAGTCGGGACAATGGTATTTGTTTGTGACTAAACTCGGTAACTTCCGGCAACTCTCCGATTTCACGTACGTCTATGATGACAATATCGTCATCGTCCATGATTTGTTCAAATCGATTTTCATCAATAGTGAAAACAGCCTTTGACGGATCAGCACATTCTCTTATATAGTCCCGCTGTTCAAATTCCTCGCGGCCGGAGGGCAATAGTGATTCAGCTTTTGGAGACCTTGAGATATCAAAACTATAAACACCGCTGTTGAGGGAATTATAAGTAAGCAATTGTCCCTTCAGTGGAATACCAACGCCGGTAATTAATTTGATGGCTTCATTTGCCTGCATGGTGCCAATGATACCCGGCAACACGCCCAGTACTCCCGCTTCTTCACAGTTCGGGATCATTTCTTCCTGTGGAGGCACCGGGAACAAATCACGGTAGTTCACCGGTCTCGGGCCATCATTGTCCCTGCTGTTAAATACAGCAACCTGTCCTTCAAAGCCCGACACTGCGCCATATACCAGGGGTTTGTGCAACAATGCACAGGCATCATTAATCATATACCTCGTCGAGAAATGGTCAGTGCCATCTATGACAATGTCGTAGGAAGAAATAATGTCGATGGCGTTTTCGGTATTGAGGGCAAAGGGAAAGGATTTAACCTCGATTCCCGGATTTAACCTGTTGATCGCATTCGCCGCACTAATGGCCTTTGATGTACCAATATCATCAACAGAAAAAATAACCTGCCGGTGAAGATTGCTAAGTGACACCAGGTCATGGTCAACAATGCCGATCTTTCCTACCCCTGCACCTGCAAGATAAAGCAGGGCCGGACAACCAAGTCCGCCTGCGCCAATGACCAATACGGAGGATTGCAATAGCTTCTCCTGCGCCTTAACGCCGAAATTTTTCAAGGCCAGTTGCCTCGCATAACGTTTACGTTCCTGTTCATTCAGCATCTTAACAATATTTCTTCATCTTAATCTCAACTCTCAACCGCTCAACCGCTCAACTCTCAACCCTCACCTCCTATCCTCCGCTAAACGGCGGCAATAACGCTACCGCATAACCGCTTTGCAGCACCGCATTCTCGTGCACGATCTTTTTTTCCACGGCAATGGCATAATCAATCTGCCGTAGTGCAGGAAACAAGGTATTTACCTCCTCTCTTAACTGCGCTGTGTCAGATATGCCCGAAAGCATCAGCCTGTCCCGCCCGGCCAGTTGGGCCAGTTGTCCAAATAACATGATATCTATTTCTCCTGTCATCTAATCCTCATTTATGCGCTGGTAAATAATAATTTATAGGAAGCCAGCAATAAGACCATCGCCAGTATTTTTTTCAGCCAGTCCTGCGAAAATTTCAGCGACCCGAAATATGCCCCGGCCAGTCCGCCAATAAAGGCAATCGCAACATAAATGTACATCGAAGGACTGAATTGAATGCCCTTCGACAACTGTCCGGCCAGTCCCCCGATAGAATTAACAAAAATGAACAGTGCGCTGATAGCCGCCGTCTGCTTCTGGTTGGTCCAGTGCAACAGGATCAGGATGGGCGAGAGGATAATGCCGCCTCCGATGCCGATCATGCCCGACAATAAACCTATGATCGCTCCAATGACAAGAGACAAAAGGGTATTGGAAGGTTTTTGTTCAACATCACCAGTATCTTTCAAAAAAAGAAAGCGCGCAATCGGGAATAATAATAATATGCCCAGGATCTTCTTATAAATATGGCTGTCGATCGACAGTGTACCACCGAGGAAAGCCATGGGAATAGATACCAGTGCAAGGGGTAAAAAAATCTTCCAGTTGAAATGCTTTCCCCTGTAAAACTGTATGAAGGAAGTGCCTGCAACGAAAAGATTCAGCAATAAGGCAGTCGGCTTCATCACTTCCGGTGCAAACCCATAAATGGCCATTAACGCGAGATATCCGCTGGCACCGCCATGACCCACGGAAGAATACAAAAAAGCCACCAGGAACAGTAAAAAATAGAAGAATATGCTGCTATCCATCAGGGTTTTTTATCAGGGTAAAATATGTACCTCCACTAATTCACCCGTTTGGCAGGTGGTAGTTTCTTCGCCCACCTGTATCAGGCAGTTTGCCCTGGCAAAGGAATGCAACCGGTATGATTCCTGGGCATCCAGTACAGATACAACTTTACCATCATGATATCCTTTCAGGAAATGGGTAAGGCCGTTAGCTTTCTTATAAGGGCCCGATAATGGCATAGTCAGAGATTGAAGCACAGCTTTTCTGTGATTCATTTTTTCCAATGCGATCGTTACATATTCATAGAAACAGGTCAGTACGGATGCAGGATTTCCCGGCAGTCCGAACACGAGCTTATTTCCCTTTACTCCGAAAAATATGGGCTTGCCGGGCTTTTGCTTGATCTTATGAAATATTGTCCGGATGCCGCAGTTCGCCGCTGCCGTTAACGTAAAGTCATAATCGCCCACACTCACTCCACCGGTCAGTAACACCAGGTCTGAGGTTTCCATGCAGCGTGAAAGTGTACTGGTGAGTTCGTCGATCTCATCCCCCGCCTGCCATATGTCTACTTCTTCAATTCCTGATTCTTTCAATACAGCCGTTAAAGCAAAGGAATTGGATTCATATACCTGCCCGTATCTCAACGGTTTTCCAGGTGCCTGCAATTCATTGCCGGTTACTATGATACTTACAACGGGATCACGGTAGACTTCCACATCAGTAATTCCAAAACCCGCAAGAAATCCAATCGCCGGGGGGCCTAATCTCTGTCCTTTTGATAATGCCAGTGAACCCGATGCCACTTCAGAACCTTTCAGCCTGACATTATCCCCCTGTTTTAACTGATCGTCATGGATTTTCAGGTATCCATCTTTTACTATTGTTTTTTCCTGTATCACCACGGTATCTGCCCCGTCCGGAACGGCGGCCCCTGTAAAAATCCGAATGGCCGATCCCGGCCTCAATGTTGTTTCTACATTACTGCCGGCAGCCATTTCACCATTGATGTTGAGATCAGTTTTCTTATCCCATCCCTCATAATTAAAAGCATAGCCATCCATGGACGACTGGGGGTAATTGGGTATGTCTACCGCAGCAAATACGTCTGCTGCCAGCACCCGTCCGCAAGCCCTGGTGAGCGGGACCTTTTCTGTTCCCAGTTCAATTGAGTTTTCAATAATGAATTGTTTTGCTTCTGCAACGGAAATCATAAGTGTCGGCTATCAGGAGATTTGATCTGAATATATATAAATGTCATCTACCCGCCAATGGAGATCATGCTCCTGTTGGCAAGGTCTTCGGCATGAAGATGGGCAAAATCGGTGGTGAATTGTCCGCCCAAAGCCTTTTCCTTGGATAATATGTTTTTCCTGATCAGCGGTTCCACATCCTCACCCCTACGCATAGCCGAAAGCAGGTCAGATTCCTCTTTTGAAAAAAGGCAGTTTTTGATTTTACCATCGGCCGTAAGCCTGATCCTGTTACAACCGGCACAGAATGGCGCACTCATCGTGCTGATCACGGCAAAGGTTCCCTGGTGTCCGCTGACACGGTATTTTTTGGCGGTATCATGCACTTCGTCTTCAAGTCGCTCTACCACATATTTCTGTTCTATTACTTCCATCATCTGCTGCCAGGTAAATACCTTATTGCTGGTCCAGCGGTTCCCGCTAAAAGGCATGAATTCGATAAAGCGCACGTGCACGGGCGTGTCCTTTGTCCATTCCACAAAATCATTCAGTTCATGATCATTCATGCCGTTCATTACCACCACGTTCACCTTTACATGAAATCCCCTGCTGATCATCATGAGGATATTATTATACACCGTATCGAACTGGTTTCTTCTCGTAATAAGATTGAACTTTTCGGGTTGAAGGGTATCCAGGCTGATATTCAGTGAATGCATCTTTGCCTCTTCCAGTATATCCACAAAATCATGGATCCTGGTGGCATTGGTGGTCATGGTAAGTTTTACCGGAAGCTTCGACAATGCAAGGATAATGGCACCGGCATCTTTCCTGACCAATGGCTCACCCCCGGTCAGCCTTATCTTATTTACACCCAGTCCTACAAATATCTTCGACAGCTCAACAATTTCATCGAGCTGCATCAATCTTTGTGGCGGGGTAAATTCATAATGTTCTTCAGGCATACAATAAAAACAACGGAGATTGCAGTTATCCGTTAGCGATATCCGCAGGTAATTATGTATCCTGTTATGTGTGTCAGTAATCATGTTGCCGGATTTTTCTCCCACTGCTGAAGATTTTTGTAATCTGTTTCTGTATCAATATCCAGTTTCCCTTCCGGAAATTCAATGGTTGCTGCCATTTCCGGATGTTCTGCCAAAAATTTCCTTGCACCCCTGTCACCTTTTAATGCCAACAATGAATTAAATAAATCTTTATGAAACAATACGGGTGTTCCACTGATCCCGGCATAGGATGCCGAAACTGCAGGCTTTCCGGTTTGCTGTTGTAATATTAACATTTCCTGCAATAATTCCTTATTCACAAAAGGCTGGTCACAGACCATTATCATTGCCCCATCCGTTCCGGGAAAATATTGCAGCAATTTTTTTATACCGCACCGTATGGATGAAGCCATTCCCTCTTCCCATTCGTCATTCTCCGCTACTTGCACGTCATAGCTTTTAATGCTACTGCCTATTCGTTCTTTTTCTGCACCAAGAACAACGATCACAGGACCAATACCTGACCCTATTGCTGTTTGCACTGCATGTTCCAGCAAAGTTGAACTACCGTAAGGCAGCAATTGCTTGGCAGTTCCCAGTCTTGATGATTTTCCACCCGCCAGGATAATTATGCCGCAAGTTGCTATATGTTGATGAATTTCGGTCATTGTATCTTCCTCTCCATGATCCTTGTGTCCTCCCTCGAGTGTATAACATCACCCGACAATCGTAAGGACTGCCCGCTCCTGCCTGAATATACGGCTTTGATCTCTGCTATTATAGACAAAGCGATTTCTTCTGCTGTTTCTGCGCCAATGTCCAGTCCAACCGGTCCATAGATAAACGCCATCTGATCTTCGGTGGGATGAATGCCCTCATTGGCAAGATCGCCCAGCATCCTGTCGAGTTTTTTCCTGGGCCCCAGTACTCCGAGGTATACCAGTTTTCTGTTCAACAGTGCCTTTAGCATGGCCAGGTCATAATTGTAATTATGGGTCATCAACAGGAAAACGGTAAACTGGTCAACCGGAATCTGGTCCAATACATTCTCCGGCTTTGACACCAACACCTGGCAGGATTTCGCAAACCTGTCCCTGCTGGCATAACTGGCGCGGCCATCTACCACCCTGGTTTCCCATCCCAGGATTTCGGCCATGTCAACTAATGGAAACACATCATTACCAGCACCGATAATCACCACGGAGATCACCGGTGGGATATATTCTATAAACGCCGTGAGGTTGATGTTTTCTGAGACATAATTGCAGAAAGAGGACTTTTGCTCCGACAATGATTTCACTGCATCCTCCTGGACGGAATCCAGTAAGGCAGGGTCGATGGATTTAATTTTTATTTCGCCATTTTCTTCCAGCAAAAGGCTGGTGCCCCGCTGGTCTGATTTTTTATCATCCAATGTAAATAAGGTAACCAGTACAGCGTTTCTGTCTTTCTGCAACCACCTGTCGCAGGAAACTGATCTGGTTCAGCGGATCCAATGGATCGATGGGCTCTATCAGTACCTGGATCACGCCATTGCATCCCAGTCCAACCCCAAGTGTTGCCTCCTCTTCATCCATCGTATCATAAGTAACGATCCTTGATTTTTTTTGCGACATCACCAGTAACGCCTTCTGCAAGGCATCACCCTCAAGGCATCCTCCACTGATCGCCCCCGTTAGTTGCCCATCATCGGTGATCAGCATCCTTGCACCCGGACGGCGATAAGATGAACCCTCAAGATGTACAACAGTTGCCAGGGCGGATTTCTTTCCTTCTGCCACAGCCACATCATATGCTTTCACTATATCCCTTAATTCCTTCATTTTATCATATACTTCGATGGTTCCTGTTTAAATTTAACCCAACAGCCGTCACAACAGAAATAAACTTTTTCCTCCCCGTATTCTTCCACATGTTTTGGGTTTTCCATATCCACCGGCACACCGCAGACAGGATTAATATAAAACTTTGGCTTGCCTGCTTCCTTCCTGGTTTCATCAAAGGCCGTGAAAGAAAAGCCGGATGATGTCTTATCCTGCTCCTGTATCATTTCTGCCAATATGCTGATGGCCACTTCTTCCGGTCTTTTTGCTTTAATATTTAATCCCGCGGGCGATTTTATCCTATCCAGCAATTGAGCCTCAATCCCTGAATCCCTTAACATGGAAAACACGGCCGTCTTCTTTTTCTGGCTGGCGACAAATGCAAGGTAAGCCGGATTTTTTTTCAATGCCTGTTCGAGGGCTGTTTCATCCTGCTCACCCTGTGTGATCACTACGATCGATGTTGCAGGCGTCGTTTTGACCTGGTCAAGTTTAAGCTGCGTAATCAGTTCATCTACAGGTCCGAAAGTATCCGGCCTGGCGTCTTCGGCCACCGCAGTAATACGGTAACCTGCCGCTTTCCCAATTTTTGCCAGTGCCTTGGCTATGGCTGTCTTACCCATCACCACCAGGTGCGGCGCAGGTAATACGGGCTCGATGAATACTTCAATGGTACCGTCGCTCTGGCAGGTCATTTTGTATTCCATTACATCTGCTGATTTTGAGGTTGATATTGATTTACCGATGACCACCAGCCTGGGTCTGCCTGTTTTCATCGCATCCTCCGCTTCCTTAATCATGATGGCTTTTACGCATCCGCCCCCTACCCAGCCAAAAATTTCTCCAAATTTATTGATCACTGCTTTGTCTCCCAGGTACCCCGAGCTCGGAGCTTCCCGTTTTACCACTACTGCCAGGGCAAAGGGCTCCGACTTTTTCTGCAGGTCCACTACTTTTTCAAGGTATTGCTGGCTAAGCATTCTTCATTATTTTTTCCATATGGACGATATGTTCCGTGTTATACATTTTCCAGGATATTTTCCAGTTCCAGGAGGCTTTCCAGGCTATGGGCCGAAATAAAATGATCAACGGAAGGCAGGGCCGATTGCATTCCTGAAGCGCTTGGCTCATACCCTTTCATCCCCTTCAGCGGATTCAGCCATACCAGTTTCCTGGATCGACGCTGAATTTTTATCATTTCATTTTTCAACAGTTGGGTATCGCCCGTTTCCAGTCCGTCACTCAGGATCAGTACCACTGGTGAACCGTTCAGCATCAGCCTGCCGTAATGACGCGTAAATTCTTCCAGCGATGCACCGATCCTTGTGCCGCCCGACCAGTTATCGGCCTGCGCAGAAATGGTTTCCAGCACTAGATCCAGCCTGTTATACTGTAGTGCCTTACTGATACGTATAAGCGAAGTACTGAAAATGAAAGCCTCCATCTGCCGGAAGTTTTCCTTGAGTGCACAAATAAACCGCATCAGGTAAAAACTATATTTATCCATCGAACCGCTGACGTCGAGCAAGACAATGAGCCTTTGCTTTTTGGGTAACTGTGACCTTCGATAAATATCCAGCGGTTCACCACCATATCCCATGCTGTTGCGGATGGTACGTCGCAGATTCACCTGTCCGCGCTTCCGGTTGTCCTTCAACCTGCGTCTCAGGCGTAATGACATTTCCCTGAACAGTTTCCTGGCGATCTTTTCCAGTTCTTCAGCCTCATTGTCCTTAATCATGGAAAGATCGGTTTTCTTCAACCGCTCTTTCTCGTTGGCACCCGATACCTGTTTCACGTCTTCCTGGTCATCATCGCTCCTGCCCTGCCCAAGCATTACCAATGAGGTATTTGTTTTTTTTTCAACCCTTCCCTGGATCTTCGTCTGGTTTTTGGTTTCATTCAGGTCAAGCGGGTTGGTATTCCAGAAATTGTCAAACAGATGTTCATAGAGAATTCTGTCTTCAGGCGACGTACAGAAGATTATTTTTAAGGCCGATCTGAAGGTGACAGGATCAGCCACCAGTTCAGTGGCAGCGGCCAGCGCATCTGTAGTTTCACCAATGCCCACATTAAGCCCATGCTGCCTGGCATATTGAGAAAACGACACAATACTTCCAGTAATACTTCCCGCCGCAAATGCCTGTTTAACCATCTCGCTTCATTTAAATAATTCCACTGCTTCCGCCCTGGCCTGGCTGATATCTGTTTCGGATTTAAGTACCGCTCCCAGGGTCTGCTCATATGATTTCCTGCTCAACTCCCGGTAGCCCAATGCCATCATGGACTCTGCCCAGTCAATGGTTTCTGAAACACCGGGGGTCTTGGCCAGTTTCTGTTTACGGAACTGCTGCACCCTGTTGACCAGTTGGCGTAACAACTGGTCCTCGATTCCCGGAATTCTTTTTTTCACGATACTCATTTCCTTCTCTTCCGACGGGTAATCGATCCAGTGATAAAGACAGCGCCTTTTCAGGGCGTCGCTCAATTCTCGTGTACGGTTAGACGTTAGTATGACATAGGGCTTAAACCTGGCCCTGATGGTACCTATCTCGGGAACACTGATCTGGAAGGCCGATAGAAGTTCCAGCAGGAAGGCTTCGAACTCTTCATCGGAACGGTCCAGTTCGTCGATGAGCAGCACGGGCGACTGGTCCTCGGCCATTATCGACTGTAATAAGGGCCGCTGCAGCAGGTAGTCGTGCCCGAAAATATGCTTCTCCTTTTCCTCCACCGACAATCCCGATCCTTCCTGCAGTTTTATGCCCAGCAATTGTTTCTGGTAATTCCATTCATAGACTGCAGCATTGACATCCAGTCCTTCATAACACTGCAGCCGGATGAGTTTTGTATCCAGCAGGTTAGATAGCGCAAGGGCAATTTCAGTTTTACCGACGCCTGGCGGACCTTCAACGAGCAACGGCTTCTGCAGTTTCAGCAATAGAAATAATGCCGTGGCGAGATCTTCATCTGCCACATACTGGTATTTTTCCAGGGCACTGATCAATTTCTGATGGGTCTTTGAATGATTGCAATGGATTTACTTTTTACCAAACATTCCTTTGATCATTCCTCCCACCAGTGAACCGGCACTGAGTGTTGTATTCACTTCCTGCCCGGCCAGCTGGCTCTTGAAATTATTGACAAACTGGTCGATCACCTGGTTTGACACATCATTGATCAGTCTTGACCCGAACTGCGCCAGCATGCCGGTGATATTTATGTCCATCGTCACACTAACATCGGTGCCACCATCCTTTTCAGTGAGCTGTCCGTTCATGTTCATTTCTGCACCACCCTTTCCTTTCACGTCTGTTCCTGTTCCTTTCAACACCATCTTTTTAGTGACCGCATCGCGCTCCAGGAAGGTGACCAGTCCATCATACTTTGATTTCACAGGTCCCACTTTTATTTCCACTTCACCTTTGTAACTGTTTTCATCCACCTGTGAAGTCAGTGATGCACCGGGTACACAAACCACCACCTTATAAGGGTCGGTAAGGTTGGTCCAGGTCTCCTCTATTGAATGGTCAACATGAAAATTCTTTGTTATCGTCGTTGTCATAAAAATTCAATTTAAAGGTGATTTACACTACTCCTTTCTCTTTCAACGCCTTCCAGACTTTAAATGGTGTGATGGGAATATCCAGGTGGGTAATACCATATGGCGATAACGCATCCACGATGGCATTGGCAATTGCAGGAGGTGCACCAACAGTTGGTGATTCACCCACACCTTTTGCGCCGATCGGATGGTGAGGCGATGGTGTTACTACATGGCCAGTTTCCCAACTCGGTGATTCTACCGCTGTAGGTACGAGGTAATCCATCAACGTGCCATTCAGGATATTTCCATCTTCATCATAGATCAGTTCTTCATACATGGCAGGTGCGATGCCCTGTGTCAGTCCGCCGTGTACCTGTCCCTGTACGATCATGGGATTGATAATATGCCCGCAATCGTCGATGGCCACAAACCTGCGTACGTTTATACCACCTGTTTCCTTATCGATATCTACAACACAGATATATGCGCCTGAAGGGAAAGTGAGATTTGGCGGATCATAATAATGTACGGCTTCAAATCCTGCCTCCATGCCCTGTGGAAAATTGGTATACGCCGCAAACACCAGTTCCTGGATGGTCTTGGCTTTTTCCGGAGCTCCCTTGACAAAGAATTTTCCCGGTTCCCAGTCAAGATCATCCTCACTGACTTCAAGAAGGTAAGCAGCAATTTTTCTTGCTTTATCACGCAGTTTACGTGCAGCCACTGCTGCCGCTGCACCTGCAGTGGGTGTACTTCTTGATGCATAGGTTCCGAGCCCGTATGGAGCCGTATCAGTATCTCCTTCTTCGATCTGTATGTTCTCTGCCGGTATGCCGAGTTCTTCAGCGATGATCTGTGCATAGGTGGTTTCGTGTCCCTGTCCCTGCGATTTTGTTCCGAACCTGGCGATGGCTTTACCTGTGGGGTGAACCCGAATCTCCGCACTGTCGAACATCTTGATGCCAAGGATGTCAAAATCCTTTGACGGGCCGGCACCGACTACTTCTGTAAAGGTGGATATGCCGATGCCCATGAGTTCACCATTCTTTCTTTTTTCGGCCTGTTCTTTTCTCAGTTCATCATAGCCGATAGCCTCCATGGCTTTTTTCAATCCTGCATGATAGTCACCACTGTCATAGATCCAGCCGGTGGGTGAATGCCATGGAAAGTCTTCCTTCTTGATGAAATTATCGAACCTTAATTGTGCTGGATCCTTGCCAATTTTCAATGCATAGATATCGGTCATCCTTTCAATCGCATGTACGGCTTCTGTTACACGGAAAGAACAACGATAGGCAACACCTCCCGGAGGTTTATTGGTGTATACCGCATCGGCTTCCATATAGGCCGTATCGTAATCATAGGAACCCGTAGCGATGGAAAACATTCCAGTGGGGAATTTCGAAGGATTGGCCGAAGCGTCTGTATAACCATGATCGGCCAGTACCTTGAACCGGGTAGCGAGGATCTTTCCGTCTTTTGTGCCGGCCATTTCCGCAGTGATATGATAGTCGCGGGCGAATGAATCGGCCTGGAGATTTTCACTCCGGTCCTCGATCCATTTAACGGGCTTGCCAACCAGGAATGAAACAGCGATGGCAATCACATAGCCGGGATACACCGGAACCTTTCCGCCAAAACCTCCGCCGATATCAGGAGAGACCACCCGAATTCTTTCTTCGCTGAGTCCTACATGTCCGGCTACCAGTGCGATCACTGTGCGGATGGCGTGCGGCGCCTGCGTAGTCATATACATGGTAAGATGATGTTTCACCTTATCATAATCAGCCACACAACCGCATGTTTCGATCGACGCGACATGAATCCTGGGAATGTGCATTTGTTGTGACACCACAACGTCGGCTGTTGCAAAAACCTTATCTGTTTTTTCTTTATCCCCGACCTTCCAGTTCCAGATATGGTTATCTTTTTTATTGGGTTTATCCGTACGCAAGACAGGTGAAGAAGGATCCATGGATTTGAACGGATCTATAACCGGTTTCATGGGCTCGTATTCAACACGAACAGCTTCCCTGCCGTCACGCGCCGCATAACGGCTGGTGGCAATAACGGCCGCTACTTCCTGTGCCTGGTACATAACGGTGTCTGTCGGCAGCACCATTTGTGTGTCAGACATTAAGGTGGGCATCCAGTGGAGATTATATTTTTCCAGGTCCCTGCCCGTGATCACGGCTACCACACCGGGCACCTTCATGGCTTCTTCACTGTTGATGTTTTTTATTTTTGCATAGGCATACGGACTTCTCACGATGTCCATATAGAGCATGCCCGGCAGCTTGATATCGTCTACATAATTTCCCTTGCCCTGGAGAAAACGGCCATCTTCCTTTCTTTTCATGGAATGGCCCATTCCGCTGATGGCCTTGGATGTTTTACACTGAATCATTGTATGTGGATTTGAGTGTTGTTAATGGATGGTTTATACGAATTGAGGTTCTGTGGAAGCCGTTTCAACGCCGCGGTTTTTTGCACTGGCATATTGTATCGCCTTAACGATATTATTGTACCCGGTACAACGGCAAAGGTTACCCGAAATTCCCCACCTGATCTCCTCTTCGGTAGGATTGGGATTATTGGCAAGCAATTCCGTGGAACGCATGATCATGCCCGGGGTGCAGAAGCCGCAGTGCAGTCCGTGGTTTTCCTTGAAACCTTCCTGCAGTGAGTTGAATTCACCCTCGGCAGATACGCCTTCAATGGTGGTGATTGATTTTCCATTTGCCTGTACGGCCAGGACGGTGCAGGACTTCACCGACTTTCCATCCAGCAAAATGGTACATGCGCCGCAACTGCTGGTATCACATCCTATATGCGTGCCCGTCAGGTTAAGCACTTCGCGTATCATATGTACAAGCAACAGCCTTGGCTCTACTTCGAGCGTATGTGAGGTTCCGTTAACGGTGACAACTATTGTTTTATTCATGGCAGTTTTTGTTATGGGTGTTAATAAATCATCTGGCCCTTTCAATGGCTTTATTGATCATCCTTTTGACCAGTACGCCTACCATGGCACGCTTGTATTCTTCACTTCCCCTCAGGTCGGTCGACGGGTTGCAGTCTTCGGATGCATATTTTGCTGCTTCCGCAATGGTGGCTTCGGTCACAGGTTTTCCCAGCAGGGCCTGCTCCGATCTTTCTGCCCGCAGCGGTGTGACGTTAACGTTAGTAAGGCCGATGCCTGCATGTGTACATACACCGTTGATGTCGAGCGTAAGTTGTACGGCAACACCCGCAGTGGCATAATCACCCACTTTCCTTTCCAGTTTATGGTAGGCACTTCCCGTACCTTTTGGCGGAACGGGGAATTCAATGGATGTCAGTATCTCATTATGCTGCAGGGCTGTCTGGTAAAATCCAAAAAAGAATTCATCGATGGGTATCACCCTCTCACCACCCGGACCGGTAGCAATAACGGAAGCCCTTAAAGCAAGCATGACCGCAGGATGGTCGTTGGCGGCATCACCATGCGCTAGGTTCCCGCCGATCGTTCCCATATTGCGAACCTGCGGATCAGCAATCAGTTTGGTGACGTCTTTGAAAATGGGAAAGTGTTGTCGTAAATAGTCGGCGTGTTCAAGATCGGCTTCCCTGGTAAGTGCGCCGATTTTCACTACGCCATTTTCTTCCTTAATGTAAGAGAGTCCGGGAATACCGTTGATATCGATCAGGTATTCAGGGGAGGCGAAGCGCAACTTCATCATGGGGATAAGGCTGTGTCCGCCGGAGAGGATCTTCGCTTCATCTCCATACCTGTCGAGCATGGAAATAGCGTCACCGATGGTACGCGGCGATTCGTACTGAAAAGGCTGAGCAATCATACTTGTAAATTTTTCAAGGTGAAATCAATCAATCATAGTTAAAGGCCATCAACGGGTTTTTTGCAAGGTTACTTTATAGGTGTGTGATGACATTTTATTCCTGATCCTGCTGATCACATACAACAAACTTCCATTCAGCCATACGCCGGTGAAAATCACTGACACGCCAACATAATAGAGATACTGCCCTCCTCCGTAAACGACGCTCAATAACGCCATGGCTGATCCGGCCAGCGCAATGCCCATTGCATAATAATGTTCGTTTACCCCGACGGTTCAACGCGATAGACAACAGTGTGATACTGCAGAGTATTGCAGTAAACAACACGGTCATTTCAGAATAATGAAAACTTGTTTTGCTGGTAACGGAGTCCTTGCCGCAAAGCATGATGGTACTCGAATAAGCGAAGACACAAAAAGGACATTTCGGTAAAACCACCATCATGACACCCGTTATCCAGCTATGGTTGTCCTTTGGCGCTATTGCCTTTTTGCATGACCCGCAATCGTTGTTTTTGACTATTACTTTCATAGCCATGGGGAGTACTCCAATTTAACACTATTAGAAAAAATAACCAATAACCCACCCGGCCAAACTTTGTTACAGAAAATCAACGTAACACAATTTTTCAGCAATTGTTTTTTTTGTTTAATCAAATACCGAAAATCTGTAGCAAAGACTTTGCGTTATGAATACACAATAAAATATCCAATTGTTCAGGGCCTGGCTATACATGGTAACACATACCATTTATGCATGTGGTAATTATCCATGTGGTAATTAGGTTAACTTTATAGGGTCAAAAAAGGGATTTTATGAACCATCCTGTATACCTGGATAATAATGCTACCACACCCATGGACCCAAGGGTGCTGGATGCTATGCTACCCTACTTCACGCATCATTTTGGCAATGCCGCCAGCAATGCACATATTTATGGATGGGAAGCCAGGGATGCCGTTGACCATGCCAGGGAAGAAGTAGCTGCACTGATAGGTGCTGAACCAAAGGAAATTGTATTTACCAGCGGCGCCACGGAAAGTGATAACCTTGCCATAAAGGGTGTGTATGACAGGTACCGGGTCAAGGGAAACCATATTATTACCTGCCTGACGGAACACAAAGCCGTACTGGATACCTGCAAACATTTGGAACATGCCGGGGCTGAGATCACTTATCTTCCGGTAAATCATGACGGTGTCATCAATCTTCAGCAACTGGAACAGGCCATCCGCCCCACAACCATTCTTATTGCGATAATGTATGCCAATAACGAGACGGGTACCCTGCAGCCTGTAAGAGAAATCAGTGCCCTTGCCAAAAAGCATGGTGTGATTTTCTTTTCCGATGCAACCCAGGCAGTGGGAAAAATTCCGGTAAATGTACAGGAGGATGGTATTGACCTGATGGCGTTCAGTGCACATAAAATGTACGGACCGAAAGGTTCCGGAGGATTGTACGTGAGAAGAAAAACACCGGCCGTTAAACTCACTGCGCAGATGGATGGAGGCGGGCATGAAAAAGGGATGCGAAGCGGAACGCTCAATGTGCCGGGTATTGTGGGTCTGGGAAAGGCCTGCTCAATATGTATGACAGAATTAACCGGCGAATCAGGAAGATTGTCGGCCCTGCGTGATGCACTCGAAAAAGAGCTGCTCGACATTCCGGAAACTTACCTTAACGGATATGCGAAAAACCGGTTGCCACAGGTAACCAATATTGCTTTCGGCTTCGTGGAAGGGGAAAGCCTGAAAATGGCCTTTCATAAACATATTGCCATTTCTTCCGGATCGGCCTGCAGCTCCGCTTCCATGGAGCCCAGTCATGTCCTTAAAGCTATGGGACTGGGCGACCTGCTGGCACAGAGTTCATTTCGCTTCAGCCTCGGCAGGTTTACTACGGAAGAAGACATACACTATACCGCCCGGCATGTACGCGAGACCGTTAACCAGTTGCGGGATATGAGCGGGGTATGGAAAATGCACAAGGAAGGCCTTTATTCTGATCAATTTTCATGGCGACGCCATGAAAATTGATCAGAATAACTGCCTTCCAATTAGCTAATTGGCAAATGTGCCAATGTGGTAGTGGAATGAGGAAATGTAGTTCTTCAATCCCTGGCCGCCGAGATCTTTGACGAAGGGGGCTGTAATTCACATTCGCTAAAGGTTCCGTCTTCGCCGATTTATCAGCCGATTCTTTTGTGTAGACTGAGGCTTTGGCGTAGGACTCGGTGGACAAGGCTCCATCCACATCGTTAAAACTCCATTGAACAAATCCGTAATCCGTAATTCGTAATCCGTGGCCGCCGAAGTCTTTGACGAAGGAGGCCGCAATCCTCTCCCCGCGGTCAAAAATAATTTTTTAAGGTTCCGGAATTTATCTAACTTATCCTGTACATCCCTCAACGACCTTTGTAATTGCCTTTTTAGCGTGCGCCATATAAAAAAATGTTATGCAGTTAACCGGCAAACATATACTTCAGGCTACTCCTGCCCGGGTCTGGTCATTGCTGATGGATACGGATGCGCTCTCCAGGATTGTTCCCGGCATCACGAGACTCGAAAAAACCGGTGACAACAGTTATAAATCTTTCCTCGAAATAAAAATGGGACCTGTCAGTGGATCTTTCACCGGTGACCTTCTTATGGAAGACGTGAATGAACATAAAGGTTTTGTTTTAAAAGTAAAACAACATAGCAAGATCGGCAATGCCGATGCTGCCATAAAGGTCGACCTGCTGCCCGTTGATGGAGAGCAGACGGAAATTTCATTTGACGGAAACGTCAGGCTTACGGGTGTGCTGGGTCATATGGGGCACCGTGTTATGGGTGGCGTATCGCATACACTCACCAACCAGTTTTTTGCCAACATTGAAAAAGAACTAAAAAAAGAATTATCACCATAGCCATTCACTTTTTCTCAACGATAAATTGCAAAGCCAGATGAACATGAATATTTCCCTGACCGTTAATGGCGTAGTCTACAGCCATAACGTTGAACCAAGATTGCTGCTTGTGTATTACCTGCGCGATGTTTTAAGGCTTACGGGTACCCATGTTGGCTGCGATACCAGTAGCTGCGGCGCCTGTAATATCATCATGAACGGTAAAGCCACAAAAAGCTGTACAATGCTGGCCGTACAGGCTGATAACAGTGTCATCACCACTATTGAAGGCCTTGCGCAAAATGGCGAACTTCATCCCCTGCAGGAAGGATTTAAAGAATGTCATGGACTGCAATGTGGTTTTTGTACACCCGGCATGATCATGACATCAGTTGATCTGCTGCAACGAAATCCACATCCCACCGAAAAGGAAATACGTGAGGCACTGGAAGGAAATTTCTGCCGGTGTACGGGTTATCACAATATTGTAAAAGCGATTCAATATGCTGCAGAAAAAATGTCGGCCATAAATGAAAATAAAAAGGAGGCTGTCGTATGAGTACAACCAATGGATATATCGGGAAATCCGTTAAGCGGGTGGAAGATAAAAGATTTATCACCGGGCATGGCAATTATACCGATGACATCGTCCTCCCCCGTCAAACCTATGCCATCTTTGTTCGCAGCCATTATGCGCATGCAAAAATTCTTGACGTTGATAGTCGATAGCCAAAACAATGCCAGGTGTGGTCGCCATTTTTACGGGTGCTGATGTGGCTCACCTTAATGGCGTTCCCTGCGGCTGGCAGGTAAATTTCAAGAATGGTGATACCATGAAAGAGCCCAAGCATCCACTGCTGGTGGCCGACAAGTCCAGGCATGTGGGTGATGCAATTGCGGTGGTGATTGCTGAATCCAAGGAACAAGCAACTGATGCCGCCCAGGCTGTGATGGTGGAATATGATGAACTGCCCTGCATGGTGGATGCTTATAAAGCAACGCAACCCGGTGCACCATTGGTGCATGATGATGTTCCCAATAATATTTGCTTCGACTGGGCACTTGGGAATCCCATTGAAGAAGTCAATGATGCCCTGGCCGCATCGGCACATGTTACCACACTGGAATTTGTGAACCAACGGTTAATACCCAATGCCATCGAACCCCGTTGTTATAACAGTTCTTATGATCCTTATACAGAAAAATATACATTGTATACCAGCAGCCAGAATCCCCATGTGATCAGGCTGCTGATGTGTGCATTTGTGCTCGGATTACCCGAACATAAGGTTCGGGTGGTGAGTCCCGATGTAGGTGGTGGTTTTGGAAGTAAAATATTTCATTACACGGAAGAAGCGCTGCTGACCTGGTGTAGTTCGAAGATTGGCCGCCCGGTAAAATGGACTGCGGAAAGAAGTGAAAGTTTTGTCCTCGATGCCCATGGACGCGATCATATCACAAAGGCCGATATGGGATTTGATGCAAATGGAAAGATTACTGCGCTTCGTGTAAAAACATATGCCAATCTCGGCGCCTATCTTTCCACCTTTGGCGCCTGTGTTCCAACCTACCTGCACGGCACATTAATGCAGGGCTTGTATACCACACCAAAAATTAATGTAGACGTCACCGCTGTATTCACACATACCACGGCAGTTGATGCATATCGCGGCGCCGGAAGGCCTGAAGCTACTTATATCCTGGAACGACTCGTCAGCCTGGCCGCATTGGAAATGAATATGGACCCTGCGGAACTTCGATTTAAAAATTTTATTCCTCCCTTCGATGGCGTTGATCAACCCGGATACCAAACCCAGGTGGCCCTTCAATACGACAGTGGAAATTATGAAGGCGTGTTAGAAAAAGGCCTGGAAATGCTCGGATATGCAGATGTCCGTCAAAAACAAAAAGAGGCTTTAAACAATGGCAAACTATTGGGAATTGGCATTTCCACGTATATCGAAGCCTGCGGTATTGCACCATCCGCAGTGGTAGGTTCGCTGGGAGCACGTGCAGGATTATTTGAACTCGGACATGTGCGTGTTCAACCTACCGGTAAGGTGAGTATTTACACTGGTGCTCATTCACACGGACAGGGACATGAAACCACTTTTGCACAGGTAGTGGCTGATAAGCTTGGCATTTCCATGGACGATGTGCAGATAGAACATGGCGATACCGACCAGGTGGCATTCGGAATGGGTACCTATGGTTCCAGGAGCCTGGCTGTAGGTGGATCAGCCATAATGAAAAGCATTGAAAAGATTATTGAAAAAGGAAAGAAGATCGCTGCGCATAAACTTGAAGCCAGTGCAGACGATATAGATTTCTCATCCGGCAAATTCACGGTAAAGGGTACCGATAAATCGGTGAGTTTTGGTGAAGTGGCACTCACCGCTTATGTTCCGCATGTTTATCCTAAAGACCTTGAACCCGGTCTTGACTTCAGCAGTTTCTATGACCCTTCCAATTTCACTTATCCGTTCGGATGCCATATCGCAGTAGTGGAAGTGGATAAGGAAACCGGCAAGGTTTCATTGAAAAGATTTATATCTGTTGATGACGTTGGCAATATTATTAACCCGATGATTGTTGACGGACAAATACATGGCGGTGTAGTTCAGGGTATCGGCCAGGCGCTTTTTGAAGGTGCCGAATATGATGAACACGGACAGTTAACCAACGCTTCCTTTATGAACTATTGCATGCCAAGGGCCGATGATGTTCCGATGATTGAAACTGGAACCCAGGTCACTCCATGTCCGCATAATCCTCTCGGTGTAAAAGGTGCAGGAGAAGCAGGCACTATCGGTTCAACACCGGCAGTGGTGAATGCAGTAATCGATGCATTATGGAGTGGTGGTCACAGGGTAAAAGACATCAGGATGCCGATGACATCGGAAAGGGTATGGATGGCCATGCAGTTATAAAATCATTTATTCAACTTATCAAACATTGACATGATACCAGTTGCATTTGAATTTCAGAAAGCCAGGACCATCGATGAAGCCGTTGCAGCAATTTCAGGTTCAGATGGGAAATTATTGGCCGGGGGTCACAGCCTGATCCCTGCCTTAAAACTAAGACTCAGTCATCCAATAAAGCTGGTCGATATTTCAGGGATTCCGCACCTTAAGGGCATCCAGGAAAAAAATGGCGAGATCATCATTGGTGCAGGCTGCACCCATGCAGAAATATCGACCAATCAACTGATCAAAGATAAACTAACGTTTATGGCCAGGGGCGCTTCCCTGATCGGCGACCCGCAGGTAAGAAACTATGGCACTATCGGTGGCAGCCTGGCCCATGCCGATCCTGCTGCCGACTGGCCGGCCATGGTGCTGGCAGCTGATGCTGATATCGAAGTACAGGGACCAACCGGGAAAAGAAAAATACATTCAAAAGATTTCTTTACCGGGTTATTTTCCATCGCATTGCATGAACATGAATTAATTACCGCCATTCATATTCCTGTTCCTCCACCGGGCACAAAATCATCGTACCAGAAATTTATCCAGCCCGCGTCAAGGTTTGCTATTGTAGGATGTGCGGTAATGCGTTTCCCGGATGGTAAAACAAATATTGCTTTCACCGGTGTATCTGACCATGCGTTCAGGGATCAGCCTGCAGAGCAATTCGTAAGCGGTAAGGAACTGACGAAAAGCTCCATTCATGCTGCAGCCGAAGCTGCATTGGTAGGCGTGCGGATTGCCAGCGATCATTATGCCTCCTCTGTTTACAGGAACCATCTTGCCAAAGCATACCTGAAGAAAGCTTTGCAGGAAGTATCCTGAACCCGCCGATGATAACGCTGAACGATATTAAAAGGATGCTGGGTGAGCAGGGTTATATTGCAGATGATGCAGTGGCAATGTCTGTCTTCCTTTCCCTGCAGATGAATAAACCCCTGCTCATTGAAGGACCCGCAGGTGTTGGTAAAACGGAAATTGCCAAAGTCATGGCAAAAGCTTTGGATACCGACCTGATCAGGCTGCAATGTTATGAAGGACTGGATGCCAACCATGCCCTCTACGAATGGAACTACCAGCGCCAGCTTCTGCACCTTAAAATGGTGGAACACAATCACCAGGACCTGGAAGAAAAAGAAAAAACCATTTTTAGTGACAGCTTTTTAATGAAACGCCCCTTGCTCCAGGCCATTACACACCATAAAAGGCCTGTGCTGCTGATAGATGAGATTGACCGGTCAGATGAAGAGTTTGAAAGCTTCCTGCTGGAAGTATTGAGCGACTGGCAGATTACCATACCTGAATCAGGTACCATTACTGCCACCCATATTCCGCAGGTCATACTAACTGGTAACCGTACCCGCGAATTGAGCGATGCGTTGAGGCGAAGGTGCCTCTATTTATATATCGATTACCCCGATTTTGAAAAAGAATGCAAGGTCGTAAAGAATAAAGTGCCGGCGATAGATCAAAAACTTGCCGAACAGGTGACCGCCTTTATGCAGCAACTAAGGCAGATGAGGTTGGAAAAAGTACCCGGACTTTCTGAAACACTCGACTGGGCCACGGCACTGTCCTCGCTTCATATTGAGCACCTTGATAAGTCCACTATTGAACAAACTTTGGGGCTGGTGATCAAAGACTGGCGGGATACGCGCCAGGTGCAGTTATCACTAAGCGAGCTCATGCAAAAAACCGGCATTATCTCAAAAGTTGATGCTTTATGATCCGTCGGTTGGGATCTTTATCCGACAACATAGTAATGTTTAGCAGGTTTCTGCGTGGTGAGGGCTTTACCGTCAGCACGGAAGAAGAAGCTACTGCACTTAAAGCTTTGGAATTTGTCCAACTGGGCCAGCCGGGTGAATTCTTCCTTGCACTGAAAGCATCATTTTGTAAAAGCAAAAAACAACTGGATATTTTTGACAAGCTGTATTCAAATTTCTGGACAGAGCTCGGTAAATCAGTAGACGCAAAAATCAAAAAAGAGAAGTCCCAAAAGACCGCTCCTTCACCGGAACAGCAATTCAAATCACTGACTTCATGGTTACATGGGAACCGCAACAGCGGAACCGAAGAAACGGCTACCTACAGCCTGTATCAAAATCTAATGCAGAAAGACTTTTCCGCCGTTCCCCAGGATCAGGTGGAAGAACTTATGCAGATACTGAAAGTACTGTCGAAGCAACTTGCTGTAAAGGCTAACAGGCGTTACAAAATTTCAAAAGGCCGGCAGCAACCGGACCTGAGACAAACACTCAGAAAAAATTTAAGGCGTGGTGGCGAGTTACTGGAAATCGTTTTTCGCCGACCCAAAAAAAACCGCGTTAAACTGATCATACTCTGCGATGTGAGCCGTTCCATGGAACTGTATTCAGCCTTTCTCGTTCAGTTCATGTACGCATTTCAGCAGGTATTTGCAAGGGTGGAAACATTTGTATTCAGTACATCGCTGACAAGGATTACTTCACTGCTGAGAGAAAATAATTTTCGCGATGCGATGGACAGGCTGGGACAGGAAGATAGCGGTTGGAGTGGTGGTACCAGGATCGGTGAATGCCTGGAACAATTTTCAAATGAATTTTCAGGAACACTGCTCGACCGTAAAACCGTTGTGATCATATTGAGTGATGGATGGGATACAGGCAACACCGACCTGTTGCAAAAGAATATGGAAAATATTCATTCCAGGTCAGCCAAACTTATCTGGCTGAACCCGCTTGCAGGATATGAAGCTTATGAGCCAACGACCGCAGGTATGCAGGCTGCCATGCCTTTCATTGATGTATTTGCACCGGTGCATAATGCACAAAGCCTGAAAGCGCTGGCGCGCCTGATATAATTAGTTAATTTTTCAGTGTGGCAATGTGTAAGTTAAAATGAGGAAATCAAATTCAGGATGACCAGCTGAATTATGACGCATAGAAATCAACAAATGTCTTATTTTAATGTACTAATTCGTAATCCGTAATCCGCAATCCGTAATCCGCAACCGTCACTCATGACGCATCTCCTTTCGCCACCTTGAAAACATGCAGCACATAAGGGAATAGCGCATCCATCGTTTCCTCAACACCGCGGGGAGAACCCGGCAAAGTAATGACCAGGGTGTCTTTTATAAAACCGGCAACACCGCGTGACAACATTGCCAGCGGCGTACGATCCTGTCCATAGGCCCTGGCAGCTTCCATAACTCCGGGAATACTGCGGTCGAGCAACGGAGTGATCGCATCGGGAGTAACATCCCTCGGTGATAAACCCGTTCCACCGGTAAATAATAACAGGTCTATGCCTGTCTTACTGTACTGGAGGGCCTTCGCCTGGATCACATCAAATTCATCAGGGATAATATCATAATGTTCCACATTAACCTGGAAGGCCGACAATTTATTAATGATCACCTGGCCTGAAAGATCTTCGGCCAGGCCCTTTGAAACAGTGTCAGAACAAACCACTACCACACAACGAAGTGACTGTTGGGAGGCAAGTATGTGATCCGACTTACCACCTTTTTTTCTTTCAAGCTTTATATTTTCTATTTCAATCCCCTTGTCGATCGGCTTCAGCATATCATACATCGTTAGTGCCGTCACCGCGGCCCCATGCATTGCTTCCACTTCCACACCGGTCTTGTAGATGGTATGCACTTCTACCCTGATCGTTACCGTCAGTTCCTCTATAGCATGTGTTATGGAAGTATACTCCACCGGTAACGGATGACAATCCGGAATGACGTCGCTTGTTTTCTTGACGGCAAGTAAGCCCGCTGCCCTGGAAAACTCCAGTACGTCTCCTTTGGGAACGGTCTTATTCCTGATGGCATCAATTGTTTCGGGATTTGATACCCGCAGGGTAGCAATGGCAATCGCAATCCTGAGGGTATTGTATTTGTGCGTGATATCTACCATCTGTTATTTTTACCTTCTCCTGTTACATACCTCATACAATATTCTTGATATCAAAAGGTAATCTTCGTATACGCTTGCCCGTTGCAGCAAAGATCGCATTGCATAATGCAGGTGCAAAAGGAGGAAGTCCGGGTTCACCGGCACCCTTGATGACAGGGCCGCCATTCGCCAGGATATGCACTTCCACTTCCGGTATTTCATTTATCCGTACAATAGGATTGTCGTGGAAATTTGACTGCACCGCACCGCCCTTGTCGAAGGTGATCCCGCCTTTAACGGCTGCAGTAAGTGCCATGACAACAGCACCTTCCACCTGCCCCTTAACGGTATCGGGATTCACTACAGTTCCCATATCAATAACGGCATATATTTTCTCAATTTTTACACCCTTATCTTTTTTTGATACCACTACTACATTTCCGGCAAGACCCGCAAAGAATTCATATTGTGCCACGCCCCTTCCCCAGCCTGCAGGCAATGGTTTATCCCATCCGGAGACTTCTTTCAATTTCTGCAGAAGGTTTTTGGTATCTGAATCCTTGGTAAGCATCTCCAGGCGATATTGCATGGGATCCTTTTTTGTTTTCACCGCCATCTCATCAATGAAACATTCATGCGAAAAAGCCAGTGTAGTGCTGGTTACCGCCCTCCACCAGAGCATCGGTATGTCAGCCGGAACATACACAAAAGCATTCTTCATATTCGGTATCTCGTACTTCTGTTCACTGATCCCTTCCACCATTGTTCCATCCAGTTTGGCACCATCAAAACCCGGGTCCATAGTGGCATCGATAGACGGGGATATCACTTTGTGCTGAAAGGCTACGGCTTTGCCATCTGCCGACAATCCTGCTTTCATGGCAGAGAAAGTTGGTGGCCTGAAAGGACCCTGTTTTGTATCATCTTCCCTGCTCCATATCACCTTTACGGGTTTGCCAACCTTCTGGGAAAGTCCAACCGCTTCATGCACAAAATCATTGATCAGTCTTCTGCCAAAACCTCCGCCGATATAATTCACATTGATCTTTATTTTTTCTTCAGGAAGATTATAGCGCTTCATGAGTTCCTGCATCATATCACCCGGCACCTGTGTGGAAGCCCATACTTCCAGCTTTCCATCCTTCATACTGGCCGTGCAGTTCATGGGTTCCATTGGCGAATGGGACACAAAAGGCGTTTCATAAAATGCTTCCAGTTTCACCGGCGAAGCCGCAAAAGTTTTATCAAAATCGCCCACTGGTTTATCGGGTACGCCGTCTTTTTTAGCTGCATTGCGGAGCGACTGTTCATAGGTCTTCGAATTGAAGGCTGCATTTGCCCCGGCATCCCATTTCACTTTCAATGCCTTCCTGCCCTGGACGGCGGCCCAGTAATTTTCTGCTATCACCGCAACACCTTCATAATTATACTTTCCGAAAATGCGGTTGCAGGTCTGCACCCCTAAGACACCTTTGATTTTTTTTGCGGCACTGTCGTCAAAGCTGACGACTTTTCCTCCAAATACCGGGCTGCGTTCAACCGATGCATATACCATTCCGGGCACTTCTGCATCAATACCAAAAACGGCCTTGCCGGATGACTTCAGCGGCACATCGGGCCGCATCGTCATCTTACCCAGCAGTTTGAAATCTTTTGGATCTTTTAATTTTGGTTCTTTAGGAACGGGAAGTGTGGATGCTTTTTCAGCAAGTTCTCCATAGGAAAAACTTTTTCCTGAAGGGCGATGAAAAACTTTTCCGCCATCGGCATAACATTCTTCCACCGGTACAGCCCAGTTATCACTGGCAGTTTTCACGAGCATTTCCCTGGCCGCCGCACCAACGTTCCGCATTTCCTTGTAACTGCCCCTTACAGAATAACTTCCTCCCACTGATTGTCCGCCCCCGAATATTTTTTCACCACCTGATTGCTTAATGATGACCTGGTCGAGCGATACTTCCAGTTCCTCGGCAATAAGGGAAGGGATGGACTGATGGGTCCCCTGTCCGATTTCGGGCTTTGTGTTAAATATGGTTATCTGGCCTGTTTTATCGATATGTACATAAGGCGTGAAAGAAAATGCAGTGTCCACATTTTCGAAGCCGCTGACCGCCCTTCCTGCCCATGCTGTTTTTGAAAGGCCTAGGAGTAAACCTGTTCCTGTTAATCCACTCAACTGTAAGAATTTCCTGCGGTTGATTGACGATGATTGCATAACTGATAATTTAATAGTGATTTTCCCGGTGCCGGTAATGATGGTAATATCTAAGCGCTCATGAGTTCCGACGCGCGGTGAATGGCCTTGCGGATACGCTGGTAAGTGCCGCAGCGGCAAAGGTTGCCCTGCATGGCATTATCAATGTCTGTGTCAGTAGGTTTGGGTTTGCTTTTCAGTAAGGCCACCGCGCTCATGATCTGACCGCTCTGGCAGTAACCGCACTGCGGCACCTGCAGTTCAATCCAGGCCTTTTGTACAGCATGGTCAATATTCTCGGAGATTCCTTCAATGGTGGTGATCTTCTTGCCTGCTGCGGCGGATACGGGATAACTGCAGGATCTGACCGGGACGCCATCCACATGAAGGGTGCAGGCCCCGCATTGGGCAATACCACATCCAAATTTGGTACCCTTTAATCCTACCAGGTCACGGATGGCCCACAGCAGTGGCATGGCCTGGTCAGCATCTATCGTATATGGTTTATCATTGACGGTTAATTTGTAGGTCGGCATAACAATTTTTTTTACGTTTTCGAATGCTGAAAAAGAGGGAATAAATGATTACCCAAGGTAACAAAATAAATTCTATCTGGCCTGCTGACATTATTTAAAAGAGAGTATCTTATCGGACCTAAACCTCCGCATGACATCCATTCTTGCAACTCCTGACATTGCTGCGCCTGTACAGCAGGCAAACAGAATTTCGATCCTTGACAGCCTTCGGGGCTTTGCCATTCTCGGCATATTGCTCATGAACATTCCCGGGTTTGCCATTCCATTGCTGGGACAAGATCCCACGATCCTGAATGAAACTGGCCTCAACTACTATATCTGGTATTATGTCATGCTGATCCCTCATGGCACCCAGCGGGCATTATTCTCCATGTTATTTGGTGCAGGAATAATATTGTTCATTAACAGCCGGGAAAATAAACCCGGCAGCCTGGCGCCAACGGAATATTTTTTCCGCCGACAGTTATGGCTGATTGCTTTTTCCGTTTTTGATGTATGGGTGCTTTTATGGCCAGGTGATATCCTCCTCGACTATGCCCTTCTCGGATTAATCATGGTTCCTTTCAGGAACCTGCCCCCGAAAAAATTACTGTTGGGCGCCCTTGTTTGCATTTCGCTGATGACCCTTCGTAATAATCTCGATCTATACAATCAAAAAAAGATGATAGCAAGGGGCGAAGCAGTGGCATTGATCGATACCGTTAAAACACCACTGAGCCCACTTCAGAAATCTGACCTCGACGCAATGGTATCTTTTAGAAATGAAGAAACCAGGGAGGCAAAACTTCAACGTCGGGAAAATGCCATCCTGGTAACCGGGGAAGGAAGTTATGATCGTCTTGCAGAAAGAAGAACAAGATTATATACAACTACCCTTGCCCGGTATCTTTATTTTGAATTATGGGATGTATTGCTGTTTATGTTCATTGGCATGGCTTTTTTCAAAATGGGAATACTTACCGGCAAGGCTCCTGTAAAAATATATGTATGGATGTGTGCCATCGGCATGTCTCTTGGTTTTTTCCTGATGTATCTGCACCTCGGGAATACTATTGCCAGTGGGTATAATGATTTTAACTATACAAAGATGGTCAGCATTGAGTTATATGAACCAGCGCGGCTCCTTAGAGCCCTTGGCATATATGGCTTCATTATGTTATTGTATACATCCGGATGGTTTAAATGGCTGTTTGCCATTATGCGTGCGCCCGGACAAATGGCATTCACCAATTACCTGGGACAATCCCTGATTTGCGGTATCCTTTTTTACAGTGTGGGTTTTAAGTTATATGGTAAGTTGGACCGTGCAGAAGTATATCTTACGGTTCTTGGCATCTGGATATTTCAGATCCTGTTTTCCCATATCTGGCTTCACTATTTTCTATTTGGCCCTTTTGAATGGCTTTGGAGAAGCCTTACCTATTGGAAACGTCAACCTATGCGCAGGAAGAATGCAGTTCCGGTTTCACTGGCTTAATTATCCAATAGCGTCACCATGACCTGGAAACCCAATTATACAGCAGGCGTTGGCGTATTTTTTATAATTAACTACCTTTGTATAAATAAACAGCCTGGTCCTTCCACCAACCATACAAAAACTGATCGCCGTATTCTTCCTGATGGTTTTCTCCCTCGGGAACATGCCCAGGCAGTTTTTTCATGAATACCTGGCAAGCCACAGGGATACGATCTCTAATTGCAACCATGCACAGAAAGCTATGGGTTGCATCCACCAGGTCAATTTCAACTGTCACTATGATAACCTGGTCGTAAATACTGTTTATGAGGCTGATCTCCCGGACACACCTGTTCCTGCAGCAATCATTAATAACGACTATCCAGGTTTTTCACTGCAATCCCGAAATGCTCCCTGCCTGGTCTATAAAGATACCCGCGGACCGCCTTTTATGTCATGACTTATCCTTCTCTCATGATTTCCATAACTGCTGATAGTTTATCGATCAGGTTATGGCGTTATTAACAGTCCGACAGACATATCTTTTCAATGAAGAAATACATTTTTTTCTTTCTGCTGTTTAGTATCCATTCAACATATGGTCAACAAAAGAAAGCCGATTTGTCAGGCATCATTACCGATGCTGTTACAGGAATACCATTAATGGGAGCTTCCGTAATATTGGTTGATGCCAAATCAGGTACAATTACAGATTCCGCGGGCAAATACATTTTCAGGGGCATTAACGAAGGCCATTACCTTCTGGAAATTTCGTTTACCGGGTATAGGTCCGTGATTGAACATATCGATATTAAAGGACCTACAATGAAAGACTTTGCGCTGAAATCTTCCGTTGTGGAAAATGAAGCCATCACTGTTACCGCCGTAGGTTCAGCAACCTCTATCCGGAAGGCTCCCATTCCCATTACCAGGATCAACAAGGACCTCTTACTCTCCACTTCATCCACCAATATCATCGATGCGTTAAGCCATATACCAGGTGTTAGCCAGGTCACTACCGGCCCGGCCATTTCCAAACCCGTGATACGGGGACTTGGTTATAATCGTGTGGTGGTTATTAACGACGGGGTAAGACAGGAAGGACAACAATGGGGCGATGAACATGGAACGGAAGTGGACGAAAACAGTGTGAGTCGCGTTGAGGTCGTAAAAGGACCCGCCTCCATTATTTATGGCAGTGATGCATTGGCCGGTGTTGTGAATATCATTACAACAGTTCCTGCTGCCTTAAATACCATCAAAGGAAGTATACTGACCAGCTATGCCACCAACAACCGGCAGCGTTCCTTATTTGCCAATATCGGCGGCAACCAAAATGGATTTAACTGGAATGCCTGGGGAGACCTCAAATCCGCCGCTGATTATTCCAACAAATATGACGGGAGGGTATGGAACTCGAAATACAACGAGAAAAATTTTGGCGGATATGCGGGATATAACGGCTCATGGGGATTCTCGCATTTCATATACAGCCGTTTCGATCAGCGGCTGGGTGTCATTGAAGGGGACCGCGACAACAACGGAAATTTCATCAAAGCCATGCCAGGTGGCGTTGAAGAAAATCCCACGGAATCAGACTATAATAGCACAATGCCGGCCGTGCCTTCCCAACGCGTCCAGCATTCGAAATATATCCTTGATAACAGTATTAAGGTGGGCACCGGCAGGATCAGCCTGAATCTTGCCCTTCAAAGAAACCAGCGACAGGAATTCGGAAATCCTGATGATCCATCCGAAAAGGAACTGTATTTCGATCTGAATACATTTAGTTACCGGGCTGCATATCATTTCGACGGTCATAACGGTTGGAATACATCGGTGGGCATAAACGGAATGACACAGTCGAACCGCAACAAAGGCGTTGAAGTATTGATTCCCGAATACACCATGTTTGATATCGGCGCATATATCTATACCCAAAAAACATTTGGCAAAGCAACTTTCAGCGGCGGCCTGAGAGTGGATACACGGCAGCTTGATTCAGAACAGTTTAAGGAGGGCAATGACATCAAATTTGAAGCATTTTCAAAATCATTTTCCAATATCTCTGCCAGTGCCGGCATGAGCTTCGCAGCAACGGACAATGTATTGCTCAAATTTAACATGGCCAGGGGTTTCAGGGCGCCGAGCATTCCTGAGCTTGCCAGTAACGGTACACATGAAGGAACCAACCGCTATGAATATGGTGAACAGGAGTTGACGTCAGAAACTTCATGGCAGGGTGACCTCGGCCTTGAAATAAATTCCGCACACCTGCTCTTCACGGTAACAGCTTTTTATAATAACATCAATAATTTTATTTTCTACAGCAGGTTACCCAATTCCAGTGGCGGAGATTCAGTGGTATTGGTCGATGGCGAGTATATCCCTGCCTTTAAATTCGGGCAGCGTAATGCCAGCCTTGCAGGTGTTGAAGCCTTGCTTGATCTGCATCCCCATCCGCTCGACTGGCTTCACTGGCAGAACACTTTCACCATTGTCAACGGGAGATTCAGTGAAGCCATTGAAGGCACCAGGAATTTACCGAATATACCTGCGGCAAGGATCATCAGCCAGTTAAGGGCTGATCTTTTTGAGAACAGTAAATCATCCAACAGGGCTTCTGTTTTTATTGAAGCCGATCACACTTTCAACCAGGATCATCCATTCACGGCATTTGATACAGAAACGGCAACGGTTGGATACACCCTGGTCAATGCAGGTTTAAATGCCAGTATCCATAACAAAAAGAAAGCATTATTCAATGTATACCTGATGGCGAATAATATCGGCAACATAGCCTACCAAAACCATCTTAGCAGGCTGAAATACACAGACACTAACCAGGTTACGGGAAGAACAGGTGTATTTAATATGGGCAGAAATTTTATGGTTAGACTGAATATTCCGCTCGTCTTTGATACAAATAAATAAGCAGGCAAGGGGACTATCGAAGTAATGAGACTGTCCCTCTTTTCGATTGTAAACCCTCACCTTCTAATTGATACGTGCAGGTCCAGGTAAAGGTCTGTGAAGGTTGTTGCTGCCCTTGCAACATTCCGTTCCATCCATTATGGATATCTGAACTGGTAAAAACTTTTTGCCCCCACCGGTTATATATTTCAAAGCGGTAACTTATAATTGATCCGCCAATGACCGGCTTAATGATATCATTTGTACCATCGCCATTGGGTGTAAATGCATTTGGCATAAAGAATCCTTCCAGGCATTCTTTACTAATTACCTGAATGGTATCCCTGCCAACACATGAGTTTCTATCTTTTACTTCAAGCCAATAGTACCCGGTTCTTTTAACGGTAATTGAAGATGAAGTAGAACCTGTGCTCCAGGTGTACGAAGAGAAATCTCTTTTCGGACTTATTCTGAGCACTTCATAAGAACAAAGACCTGTATCAGTCTGGAGAAAATCTGAAGGTAGTGGAATAAGCATTTTTATATGAAAAGTGCCTGTTCCACTGCAGCCATTGTTATCCCAAACCTTCACCATATACTTGCCGGTATCATTCACATTCATTGTCCGCCCCGTAAATCCGTTATTCCAAAGGTATTTAGAATACAGCCCCGCATCAAGGTCCATATTACTACCAATACATAATTCTTCCCTTCCGGTTAAATTTACTTTTGGATTGACCCATGTGTTTGCCACACGAATGGTATCATAAGACTTGCAGCCTTCCATTGTTGTTGCAATCACTGAATAAGATCCTGTTGTTCTAACTGTAATACCGGGTAACGTGCTTCCCGTATTCCACAAATAGGTATTAAATGGCTGCGCCACAGAAATCATTGAACTATCGCCTTCGCAAAAACTGAGGTCCGGGCCTAAATTGACAGAAGGTGAATGATTTACCTTAATCCTTATGGTATCATATACGAAACATCCTGGTGATTTTTCTGCCCTGACAAAGTAAACCGTATCAATACCGGGCTGCACTATCGCAGATGAACCAGGGAGATTATTGATATTGTAAGAAGGCCCCCAGGTGTAATTTACAAAGCCACTGGTAGCCTGCAAATGCAATGTATCATTATTGCATTTTATTCTGTCGGGTCCCAGGCTGAATGGTAAGGCAGGAGAAGGATGTACAATGATGGTGTCGTGGTAAACATCGCCGCAGGCATCACTAACGGTGATATGGTATTGACCGGCTGAAGTTATTGTCAATGCTGAATCCGTTGAGCCATTGCTCCACAGGTAAGTCGCATAGCCTGATCCTGCATTAAGTCTTATCGTGTTGCCGACGCAAATAACCGTATCCGGACCAAGAGATACCGGTCCACGGTTATTCAGTACTGTAAGAAATACTGAATCTTGTTGTACTCCACAGGAAGTATTGATCCTGGCGATCAACCAACCCTGGAAATCTGATTTGAATCTCAATACAACAGAACTGTCATTCGGTACACTGAATTTTTGGAGTACCGAAGTGTCCAGTATCCATTCAACCCAGGCTCCACAGCCAGGGTTTTTATAACTCGTAAAGAGCAGATCCTGATTTATGTTACAAAAACTGGTATCGCCATGTATTTTTAAGGTATCACAGTGTGAAATGGTATAACAGGGAGGAGGCGCAGTAAAATCCAGGTTAAGCTGGTAGTTCCCGTCATTAGTTGTTTCATACAACACTCCGGGTTCAATTTTCGAAAACCCGAAACTGAGGGATTTATAATTTACCGGTGCAGTAAAAAGTTCATTGAGATCATATCCCAGGCATAGACTTCCCGTATCAGCATTATGCATCCTGGAAAATTCGAGAAAGTAGTCGGTCATCACCGGCTGACTTATACTATGTAAAACCACATAAGAACCGTCATCAAGAATTTCACCTGAATTCCAGTGATACCCGGAATTAGTATGTGTCCTTACCCGCTGCTTCAACATCCTGCCATTATCCACCATTCCGATAATCAGGTTTGTGTTTGAATTGATTCCTTCAGTGAACAAAAGCTTCCCGGAAGGATCAGCCTTGCTATAGCTTGAGTACGCATTTGCCAGGAAAGGTGAATACACGACATACCCGTTGATGAAGTTAAACGAGGCATCAAACTCTATTGCCGAAAAATGAGGAGTAGGCTTGCTTGGCAGGAGAAACTGTCCCAGTACTGTGCCATAGACCAGGAAATTCCCATTATTCAGTTTAATCGCTTTTGGCCACTTGTCAAAACTCAAATAAAAATTATCCGGGTATGTTCCTACAGGATTCCATGCCGCCGATCTCAATACCGTTCCATTGTTATAATCCATGGAGATCAGGTTAATGATATGCGATGAGTTTATATCATTTGACCTGGCAATAACGGTCAATTTATCATTGTCAAGGAAAATGCCCGATCCTCTTATGGAGGCGGTCGAAGTAGATAAGGCCGTACTCCAGACAAGGTCACCTATATTGCTGATTCTCCAAACAATCAGTCGTTCCTCAAGTGAAGATCCATGCAAAAAAATGGTACCGGCAAGTAACAAATCCCCGGTAGGGCTCTCCGCAATGGACCAGGCGTAAATCATGTTATCCGGAACATTATGCTGAGCTGTGCTATGATATGTTTTTCGCCATACCTGGTCACCTGCAGCTGTCAATTTCAATACGGTAACATCCACAGGCTGGTCGGTGGTTGTACCCGGTATTCCATTATCAAAAAAACCTGATATAATAATTGATCCGTCATTCATTTCGTACATCACCATTGTTCCTATTTCGAACCAGACATTGGCACCATATTCACGAGACCATACAATACTTCCGTTGGCATCATATTTACTCACTGTATTCATGAATTTGTACGGCCGGGGATCAGATATTTTCCGTCCCGTGCCACCTACCAGCACAGACCCGTCTTTAAGTTTAAGGGACACATTTGCATTAAAAGTGCGGTCGGGAGAGGAGAACCTTTTTAGAAAAGAACTATCCTTACAAATAGTAGAAGTACTGTTTTCCTTCATCACTGGTACCCGTGGTGATGTTTCTTTCTTAGGACTATTCAATGAAGAAAAATTACACGGACCAACCCGTTGTGGCTTTTTGAGGGGTAGCAATTACAGCGACGCCGCTTTGGCCTTCGGGTGATTGCCGCCCGGGGATAAAAAATTCAGATTTTCTTTTTATTGAATCAAGGAATATTTTTTGTTGCTCTGTGGGTTCCTGGGCATTGACATCAATACAAAAAAACAATGCAATAAATATTAAACAAAATATATATGCGTCAGCCTTAAAATACATCAGATAATTATCGCAATATCAGTGAAAATATTGCGTATGCAGATAATCCCCAAGGGTATTTAAAAAAATAATTTTCATGAACTAAGATTCATGGGTACACCATTCTGTCAGGGAATAATTTTATCGATTCTATTATGTCCATAATCAGCGTGTTGAGCTTAGATATCACAAAGAATAGATATGATCCGCAAAAGGATTTGATAAGCCTCACAACAGGATTTCCATGCCTTTGGTCACAAATCAGGGCGGCACAATGATTTTTTAAATAACTTCTGCCAAATACTTTTATGAAAGGAGTCAGCCTTTTCCTGTTGGTCGGTACCTTCTGCATTGGCCAGCTCACCGCACAATACAGGTTTGATAACAACCTTTTCAAAACGGTATATATTGAAGACCTCTGCAATGCACTTAACAATAATCCGGGATACCTGTTGCTCGACGTAAGAACGCCGGGAGAGTATCACGATACTTCATCTTCGCCATCATTGAATATCGGTCACCTTAAGGGTGCAGTTAATCTCGACATCAATGAAAAGGAAAAACGTTATAGTGAGTTACTGCCGTATAAAGACAAACCTGTTTTTATCTATTGTTCCCACAGCCAGCGCAGCCGGGTCTTTTCAAAGTTTTTGGCCGATAGCGGATTCACGAAAGTCTATAATGTCAATGGTGCAATGACCGAATTCAATTTGCTGAAGCATTCCAATATTGATTGCACAAAATCACTGTACGAGACCAATAATAAATTCAGCCTGCTTGTCTCCACAACAGGTTGCCAAACTGATGCTTTCGGAGAAGAAGCTCTTTATCCTTGACGTGCGCGCAGATTCAGTATTCAGGGGCATCTCCACAGACGCGATGGCCAACGCACAGGGGAAATTAAAAGGCGCCGTCAACATTCCTTTTGCCTCACTTCCAGGTTCATTGGCTAAAGTGCCGAAGGACCGGCCGGTGCTGGTAACCGCTGATTTTGGAAGAGAAACCAACCTTGCAGCAAAACTATTGACAGAAAATGGTTACACACAGGTCTATGCTGCGTTCAATGGAATGAATCAATGGCTAAATGCATCAGCTGCAGATTTGCCGGACCGTAAAAAATTATGGCAGCAGTGATAATAAAGTTGCGACCGTTACTGCTGAAGAACTGGATGAAATGTTGAAGAAAAAAACCGATCTGTTTGTTTTGGATGTACGCAATAAAGAAGAGTTTACCAACCAGGTTAAAAAAGACACCTGGAAAAACCGTGGTCACATCCAGAATGCAGTAAATATTCCTGCAAGTGAACTGGAAAGCAGGTGGTCAGAAATTTCCGATAAGAAAAATGCATGATATTATCGTCTATACATTTAACACCAGCAAGGAAGCCTTTGAATCGGCCAATCTGCTGGCATCAAAAGGCTTTACTAAAGTACATGTCCTGACCGGCGGATTATGGGACATCCGATGGAAAGCTGCCAACCTGAAGGGCAGGCAGGACATGATGAAATACGTGGTGGATGTGCCCGCGGATAACCAGTAAAAGGATTAACCTGGCAGTGCTAAAAATTAAATCCAAATCTCACTGTCGGACCAAAAGTATCAATGTCATATAAGAATCGGTTATCGCCAGTACCGTTTTCATAATCCAGGCTGATCACCCGGTACCCTGCAGTCATCTGGAAAAGTTTTGAAAAACGATAGCCTGCATAAGCCTGGATCTGCCAGGCAAAATCAGACCCTATTCCAAACCCGCCTATTTCACCCCTGACCTGGTAGAGAAATTTTTTACCAGGAGCATTTTTGATACGCGCGATCAACATAGGATCATACCAGGTAGCAGATATTTCTTTGTTCCGATTGGCAGTTCCTCCTCCAGGAGTCTTTACATTAATATCTGCACCTGACTTAACAACGCTTAAAATACCACCTATGCCAATATCAAGCCATGGCCTGATATTTCGCATGCCTGCGAGTTCCCATGCAAATTGTTTTGCAGTTACTTTACCACTGCTAATGATCGTGCCCGGGGTAACATCCTGCTTCAGATCCATATAAATGAAATCAGTCGCGATTGTCCATTTTTCATTTGAAACTTCAAAATTCAGCATTGCGCCTATCTGAAGTTTACTAAAAATATCCCCCGGATCTGCGTCCACATTTACATTTGGTAGTTCACCCACTCCTACTGCACCTTTCATGTTCGGAAATAACAGGTAGGGTTCAACAAGGAAGGACCATTTATTTTTTGATGTTTCTTTTTTGAGTGAATCCTGGGCTGAAGTTTCAGCGAGAAATAATAATACAGAAAGTAAAAGAAAGAATATTCTTCTATTTAGCGTCGATTTGTATTGCACCTTATCAGGTTTTGATGAAAAAGCTTATTCTGCTGTTGCTGAAAAATTATACCCCAACTGTCTTAATACGTCGGCTTCATTATATATCGTCCTGCTCAGGACAATTTTTCCATTGTCAATTTTATAAATTGCATTAACATACACATTTACTGGTCCCCTGCCGTCCTTATATTTAATGGTAAGCAATGCCCAGTTAGACACCCAGTCGCCTGGCAGGGCCTCTTCTCCTTCCTTAACGGTAACGGCGATATTAAAATGGCGGGAATACTTGATCGATTCATACAGGTTTTCCACATTATACTTCCAGTTTTTAATAGCATCTTCTTTGTTGGTGGAATCACCAACAGATGGACCATATCCAATATAGTTGTCGGCCAGCAGGTTGCTCATTCCGGCAACATCATTGGATTCCACGGCCTGCATGTATTTTTTAGCAATTTCAAGATTTGCAGCCTTTGTTTTATCTGAAGTATCAGTGGCTGAATTGCAGGAAAACAGGAAAAGCAATAAATGATGCGAATAAGATAAGTTGCTTCATAAACAAATCAATTTATGTTGTTTGCGATGTTCTAATTATTTGAATACTTAATGAGCGCTAAAAATTTCAATACAACTGATTTATTTAACCGTGTATCCCTTTCCTTCCATGCAGGCTGAAAAAGCTTTGGTAAAACTTGCTTTCATCTCATCCTCAGTTTTCTTAACGGCTGCCTGGTTTTGTTGGTTTTGCTGTGCCTGGGCTTGCTTACCGTTCGCCTGCCTGCCAGTCCTCCTGCAACTGCTCCAATGGCAGCACCCTTACCTGCATCACCCGCGATGGCACCAATGGCAACACCCGCTGCAGCACCTTTGGCTGCACCACCAACAGCTGCTCCTGTAGGGCCTGTTTCTGCGGGCGGGGCTTCAACTTTTGGAAGATTTAATGGATCAATGCCTGATTGTTCTTTTGCCCAGTTGTAACAGGCATATTCATCTTCTTTCTGCTTTTGCTGGGATTGATCTTTTGCTGGAAAAACAGAAAGCTTATTGGCTTTGGAGATATCGTTGTATTTAATTTTTGATGTGTCCAGCATTGTGGGCGCTGCTGCAGCCGCCTGTTGTGCCTTTCCTGGCGTAAATATGATCAGCAAAAAAACAGTGAAAAATAGCTTCGCCACTATTCCTGGGTTATAATTCAGTTTCATAATTTTCTAATGATTATTTGTTAACGGTAATATTTACTTTATTTATTTTTCCATTGAATCTGGATGAAGCGCCATAATCTGCAACATGGGTGCCATCATCAACGCCTATATCAGCCAGGTCATCAACAGAAAAAATACCGGGTTGTGTCTTTTCAATCCTGCCTTCAGCAATCTTTGTTCCGTTAGCAGTTATTGTACCTGTTCCTCCTTTACCCATACCGCCTCCATCATACTTAAAATCATATACCAGCTGGTATTTTCCCGGAGGAAGGCCCTGTGGAGCCATTACACTCATTGATTTCAAGCCGAGGTAATTATAGGTAAATGCCGGTTTTCCGTTTTTCATATAAAATGCCAGTCCGCCAAAGCGGCCGCCCTGGACTACAATGACGCCATTACTATTTGCTTTCACTTCAACATCAGCGGTGATCGTATATGCAGTATTTCTGAAGGTCAATAAAAATATCAACACCCATTCCCCTCATGCCTTCACCATAGGTCACCGTTTTTCGGTCACCCATAACCGTTGGCCTGCCCATCAGTGCAGCATTGGTTCTTTCCAAGCAGGCGGTCATCCAATGGTAAAACATGATATTTTTCAGCCTCTTTCATAAACAATTCCTGCATCGCTTTTAACTTTTCAGTGTTTTGGGCAGCAACATCATTGGTCAGGCTGAAATCTTCTTTGGTATTGAATAATTCCCATTTATCTTCCTGCAGGGTCTGCAGTGGGTTTCGGTCTCCATGCCGGCCTGTGAATAGTTCGGGCATACCAACCATCCTGGTAAATGGCCCTGTTACCAAACATTTCAAAATATTGAACTGTATGTTGTTCAGGTGCGTCTGCATCATTAAATGAATACACCAGGCTTGTACCTTCAATCGGATCCTGCTTGATCCCATTGACCATTGTTGGTGAAGGCATTTTTACAATTTCAAAAACAGTTGGCGCAATATCAATCACATGTCCAAACTGTGAACGCATTTCACCTTTTGCCTTAATTCCAGCCGGCCATTGAATGATCATTCCATTCCTGGTACCGCCAAAATCAGAAGCTACCTGTTTGGTATAGGAGAAAGGTGCATCCATGGCCACTGCCCATCCTGCTGCAAAATGCGGATAGGTGCTTGCTGAACCCCACTCGTCATAATGTTCTAACATATCGGATACTGTTTCAGGGACACCATTGAAATAGGTCATTTCATTGTACATGCCATTCATTGTGCCTTCAGCACTTGCTCCATTATCTCCGGCAATAAAAATGATTACCGTATTGTCCATCTCGCCCAATTCTTCAATGGCAGAAATAAGTCTTCCGGCTTCATAATCGGTTTGCTCGGCAAAACCTGCATACACTTCCATCTGGCGGGTAAACAGTTTCTTTTCATCGGCTGAAAGTTTATCCCAGTCCTTGATGTCTGTTGGTTTTGGGGCAAGTTTGGTATTCTGCGGAACCAGGCCCATTTTTTTCTGACGTTCGAGGGTCTGTTGACGAAGTTCATCCCATCCCTGGTCAAATTTTCCTTTGTACTTTTCTGCCCATTCCTTAGGAACATGATGCGGTGCATGCGTTGCACCGGGTGCATAATACATGAAGAAGGGTTTCTGCGGACTCAATGCCTGCTGAAACCGTACCCAGGAAATCGCCTGGTTGGTCATGTCGGTAGTAAAATGATATTCTGGATCATCGGGTGTTTCTACAATGGTAACTCCGTCATATATCAATGGGGCCCACTGATTGGTTTCACCACCTATGAATCCATAAAATTTTTCAAAGCCTGAACGGGTTGGCCAGCGATCCTGCGGACCTGAATTTGAAATTTCCCATGGTGGCGTTTCATGGTATTTTCCAAAAGCAGCAGTATTGTATCCATTCTGGCGCAACACTTCAGCCATCGGTGTAATCGTTTGTGGCCTTACCCCTGTGTTTCCCGGGAAAGTAGTAGCTGCTTCCGTAATTGCACCCATATTGTTGCTATGATGATTATACCCTGTTAGCAATGCCACCCTGGTAGGTGAACATAGCGCTGTAGTATGAAAACGGTTATATTTTAAACCATTGGCGGCAAGTTTATCCATAGTAGGGGTTGATACCGGCCCACCGAAAGCTTCAGATACACCAAACCCCATGTCATCTATCAGGATGACAACAACATTCGGTGCTCCTTTCGGTGCGGTGACCTCAAATCTCTGAGGTGCCTTAGCGTTACGGGCATCGAGCTCTTTATACGTCTGCCTTAAAGGTTCTTTGATAGGGAGTGCCGAACGGTCAAGTTCGCCGGCAGTGGCTTGTACTTCAGTACCTGCAGCCGAAGCTTCAGGTGTGTTCTGATTGCAGCTTACGGAGATCAATAACAATAAAACAGTGAATAACCGGGCCAGGCCCAATTTGGCGTTTGGATGAAATAACATATGGGAGATAGGTTCAAATGAAAAATCGAGGACTTATATAACGGACGAAATTATTTCATCTAAAACTACGGAATTATGACCTACATCATTCGAATTAGCTGTTTCATTCCTTCAATGCAGCCAGGAAACTGACCAGGTCCCTGATTTCTTTTTTACTCAGCACAAACCTCATTTCAGGCATGCTGGAAGGTTCAACTTTGCGTTCTTTGATGAGGTCTTTCGAAATCTCTTTTGCAGGTTCGTCGCCCGACTTCACCTTCACCATCGCATTGTTCTCTTCCAGTAAGGTCCCTGAAATGGTTTTGCCGTCTTTTGTTACCAGGGTCACCCTTCCGTATCCCGGAGATATTCTTGCGCTTGGATTGATAAGGGCTTCCAGCAACTGCGGCCTTGTTAACCGACCGGCAACACCATTAAGCCGGGGTCCGGCATTACCACCATAATCGTTATAGGAATGGCAGCGGATACACTGCGAAGCTTCACCATTATAGAATATGGCACGTCCCCGGTCAACATTTCCTCCCGTCAAACTTCCGGCATAGGCAGCGGTGAGTTCATCAGTTGATAAACCCGTACTGATTTTTTTGTACCTGGCAACAAGTCCCGCATCATGGGTGCTGTCAATGGCCTCCGACAATTCAATATAGATATCGGGCGAAAGTTTGCCCGCTTCCATTTTATCCAGTTGCGCATTGATCACACTGCCAGAAAATGCCAGTGGCATTTTTCCCAGTGTAAGCAAAGCTGCCTGTTTTTCTTCTGTAGATTTTGTATTAATGACATCATTCAACAGTTTAACCATCAGCATCGGCGACACATTGGATCTGCCCAACAGGTCAATCCCCGCAATCCTCACCATCTTCTCCTTATCAGAAACAGCCTGCGCTATAGCATCACCGATTTTTTCATATTTCACAGATGCCAGCGATACAATTGCTTCCCGCCTTACTTCAGGATCCGGATCCGTTTTTAACATTATTGCCAGTACAGGCTCTGTTGATGTAATGTCTAGTCTGCCGGCTGCTTTGACCGCTTGTAATCGTATCTGCGCATCTTTATTTTTCAATAATCCAAGTAACCCCTTTTCAAATGCTGACCTTACCTTATTCGTATCTCGCTCCACCTTACCGCGCAAACGACCATCCACCCTGTCGAGCACCGAAGGCCTCGCCCATACACTTAATGCTGAAATGGCTTCCCTCCGCATAGCTACGGGGTTTCCCTCCTTCATTGCATAATCTACCAGCTGCTTTAATGAATTTTCTGTTCCCACCCTGAGGTTGGCACTGATGGACCTGCGGATCAATGCTTCATTGGTGAAAACTGTTGTATTTAATACATCACCAAGGGCGGGCAGCGCTGCGTTGATCGACAGATCATCATTGATGGCACGAGCCGCCTCGGTTACTACAAATTCATCCTTATCATTTAGAAACACAGCAATGCCGGGATCACTCATTCGTCGCAAACAGACCACTGCGGCAATCCTTAGTGCCCTTGAACTGTCTTTGGAAAGACTGACCACAGGTGCGGCTATGCCTATACGTGATAATGCCAGGCTGCCGGCATGACGCAGGTAGGCGTCTTCGTCATTATTCTGCCTGAGCATTTCTATGATGGGCTGGATAGCTGGTTTATAAGCCATCCTTCCCAACGCTTCTGCTGAAAAGAAACGGACACGGCTAGACGAATCTTTTAATAACGGCAGGATGTTGGCAGCAGCCGCGTCAAACCTGATATCTCCAAGCCACCGGCAAACCTGTGCCCTTATTTCAGGATCGGCATCCTCCAGGTAGGGAATTAGCATCGCGGCATCCGCTTTTTTATTTCGCGCCAGCTGGCAGATCCCCCATATTCCATGAACCCTGGCGAGCTGGTTTGATTTCTGTGATAACGACTGCCGGAATATTCCAACAGCAACATCTCCCCTTTTTACCAGTTCAAACTGAGCCTTAAGTCTCACCCGCATATCCTGGTGCCCAAGCAAATCTGCCAGTTTGTTAAGGTCCTGCTTGCTGAAATCATCCGACAATAGAACCCTGGTTTCCTTTTTTATCGCATCGAAGGCATTATTCTTTTCGTCAAACTTCCATATCCTTCCAAACGGTCCTGTTCCCCATCCCTGTATCCAGTCTGCTGCATATAAAGCACCGTCAGGTCCGAAATCCAGGCCAGTAGGCAGTATGTCGGAAATGATTTTTTTTGTTTCTCCCAACGCAAAACTCGCGCCTTTGGGTGTCAGTGTAAAACTATGAATGCCGGAACCGGTAGGCGTACCCACAAATTCAGCGACAAAAAAATGGTCCTTGTAGGAAGGGCCCAGTGCAGTGCCCGGATTATACACAAAACCTGCGGGACCACTGACATAATTGGCAATACAGGGTGTGATGTATGCAGCCTGTCCCTCAAACCGTGGCAGGTACATTTTCTCGTCCATCCAAACCTTGTAACTGTTATTGAGCGGATCATTATACTTACCATACTGCCAGTTTGATCTCCATCCCGCATCAGAACCATTTACGATGTATACCAGCCTTTCTTTTTCTCCTGCATGGTCACCATCATTGTCTTCACTAATGAGGTTACCCAGCGCATCAAAAGCGAATTCATGGGTGTTACGCAGGCCGGCAGCAAAAATTTCAAAGTCTGAACCATCGGGATTCGACCTGGCAATAACACCGCTATTGGGATACTCCCATTTTTTTCCATCAGATGACTTTCCGTTGAAACCGATATCACCGATCTGCCAGTAAATACGGCCATCGGGACCCATTTCTATGCCCGACATCCCGTGCCCGCTGAAACCAATATGAACACCATAACCTGTAGATAATGACGTTTTCTCATCAGCAATACCATCCCCGTTTTTATCCCTCATTTTCCAGAGATCAGGAGCCACTGCAACATAAAGATCATCCCCCTCGGCCATCACGCCACCAACAACATCTGTCACCTCATCATGAAAATCCTCCACTACTTTTAGCAGCTGGTCCGCAATGCCGTCCCCGTTCTTATCTTCCAGCCGGTAGATAAATTCTTTTTCCACCGCCAGGTCTTTCCAGTCGTGCGAGCTGTCCCCGTTTAGGTCCTTCAGCCATTTATTCCTGGCACTGTTCTCCGGGGCAAATTCAGCATGCAGAAATTTTCGTCTATCCTCCACCGTTTGAAAACTGATCGAGGGTATTTCCCAGTTACGAAAACCGCGGATATCAAATTCGGAATTACTTTGTCGCCCGGTGGTAGTATAATAAAGACGCCCCAGGTCGTCGATATCTATGGCGACAGGAGAATTCACCACCGAATCGATACCCCAAAGCGTAGCCGTCATGCCGGAAGGGATCCGGGGATTTATCACCTTTACCACAGAATCGGAAAACCTTGCTGTCATAAGCGGATCAAGCTGCCGAACATCTGGTTCAGCGGTTTTTTGATTACATGATATAACACAGAAGACAGAAATAGTGCAGGCAATTAATGTGACTCTTTTCATAAAGTAAGTTCAGTTGAAAGATCCTGGCATATCCGGCGTCATGAAGATATAATGGCTTACGATACGAAACTATTTTCCTTTCAGTTAAATGGTCACGAGGCAAACAAAAACCCCTCATCTGTTGAAATGAGGGGTTTGTTGATGGAACAAAAGTTTACCGGCTGCAAAAGAATTATTGTTCGGCCTGCGGTATAGGCATTTGTTCCCAGACCTGGTCGCCGGTTCTGTCGATAGGCAGGGTGCCTAAGAGATTATACCGGCGCATGTCTACCCAACGATGGCCTTCAAAAAATAAAGAATACCTGCGCTGGTTAAGCATTTCTGTTATCAATGCGGATTGTGAAACAGTGCCCCCATAATTTCCCAGGCCATGACCATTCCTGATTTTATTGAGTGCAGTGACGGCATCATTCAGGTCAGCAGCACTGCCCAGTTGAATTTTCGCTTCTGCATAAATTAAAATAAGTTCTTCATTTCGTATAATGGGCAGCGGTGCTGTGCTCGTGGTATACACCCAGACATCCCTGTCACTGCTGAGCCCCGAATTGGAAGCAGCTACGGTGCGAAGAGAAGTTTTGTTGATCCTGTCATCAGTTGCTGCGATATCCGTTTTATAGGATGGATGGGCCAATCGCACTTCACCGTTTTGATTTTGGGGGAAGAAAGCAGAATTCAGCTGGTCTCCCGTTCCGGTTCCGTATACTTCATAAATCCCTGTTTCGAAATCTCCATTCAAATCAAGGAAAGATGCATTAAGATCTGTTATCGCCTTTGACCATTGCTTGCCATAGACATCTACACGGGCAGCCAGCGCACGGTTGAATTCAATTAATCCTGCAGCATCGGTAAATCCTTCAAATCCGGAAGAAAGCGGAAAGGATATGGTAGCGCCATTCAGGTCAGCCTGTGATTCATCAAGCAGGGCAGATATGGCGGCGAGTGATTCGTCAAATCCTACAATGGGACCAAGATTATTGGGATCAGACACATCTATCCTGATGCCATTTTTATACGTGAGGTTCAGGTTCATTAATAACTGGTGCGCCTTTATGAGTTTTGCGAAACCCAGGTAGCCCTTCTTTTCTTCATCTGTGACCTGGGACGAATTAGTTGTTGCATCGATAAGCACATTACAGTTTTTTACCACCCTGTACCTGGATGACCATGGATTATTAATGTAAAAACCTGTGTTATTCAATGGAGCCGAGCCCAGCAATTCTGTCACATACCTGGGATCTGCATTGGAAAACCGGTACATTTCCCGACCGATCACACCCACCACATCCAGGTACATGCCTTCGTTGTTTCGCATTCCCGATAGAGATCCTGCCACCAGCCCGTCTAACTGGGCCTTTGAGGCGTTTTTATTATAGTCCTCGATGGTGGGACTGTTCAGGTTGCCGTATTCTTTCTCGCAGGAAGTGAACATTGCGGCAAGCAATATTATCGTGCTATATAAATAAATTATTTTTTTCATTTTGTCAGTATTAGTGGTCTTAAAAATCAATGGTTACATTAAAGGCGGCACGTTTTGATGCCGGGAACGGGTCTACATCAACACCGGTGGAGAATCCTGTTCCGAAGTTGGATACTTCAGGATCATACCCGCTGTAGTTGGTGAAAGTGATGTAATTATTAAAGGTCAACCCCATTCGTAATCCTTTAACGATATTGCCACGGAACTTGCCAAATGTATAATAAAGGCCAATTTCCCTGAAGCGCAAATAGCTGGCTTCTTCCACAAATCCCTGCGCACTTCCCCCGAGGAATTTATTAATTCTCTGCGGCCCATTGGTGACACCATCTTTATCTGCATCTTCATCATAATCTGCACTCGTACTACCGAAATCATTCAGCAGGGTAGTGAGATTGATATTATCACCGCCGTTTTTCCAGTGAATCAGGAACCTGAGGGCGAGCCTGTTATTGAAAGTAATTTCATTAAACGTATTCATCTGGAAATTCGGTTCAGTGTTTCCCAGTGGTACAACTCCGGTCTGATCCGGTGCATTGGTACCTACGATCTGTGTTGCTGATTTACCTTCTTCAATCTGGAATGTTCCAAGGCTTGTACCGAAAGACCCAAGCACCACAGGTGGGATATCCAGCCTGGTGACTTTAGATCTGTTAAACCAGAAATTAACGGAAGTGTTCCATTTTACATTTTTCGAAGAGACAGGGACCGCACGTAATCCCACTTCCATACCCTGGTTCCTGAGGTCACCCGCATTCACCCATTTTGTAGAGAAGCCTGAGGATGGAGGCACTGTGCTCAGCAGTAGAAAATCATAAATATTCTTATTGTAATAAGAGATTTCAAAACTCAGCCTGCCCTTTAATACACTGAAGTCAACACCCGCTTCAAGTTCTGTCTGGCGTTCAGGCTGAATATTCGGATCGCCACCCTGGATATTGACGATGGAACCCTGGAGGCCGCTGATATTTGCGGCAACGAGCGTGGTAAACCTGCTCTGGTAAGTGGGGAAGTTGGCCGACTGACCGTAGGCTGCACGAACTTTTAAGTTTTCAAAGAAACCTTCGTCCATTATTCCCAAACGGGTAAGGTTCACTGACAGCCCGCCTTTGTAATATGGATTGAATTTCCGCGTATCGTCCCCGTTATTGGTGGACCTGTCGAACCGTATTCCACCGATCACTGAAATGGCATCCCTGATGGATACTTCTTCCTGTAGAAATATACCATCGTTCTCAAATTTATTTCTGAATTGCGTGGCCGTCAGTGCACCGCCCTGGTCAACATTGGTTTGTCCGGGTGCTACCTGCGTCGCCACATTCAATAAATTATTGTAATCACCGGTTTCCTGCGTAAATCCAGCGGAAGTGGTGAAGCCAAGATTTTCCGAAGGATTATATGTATTCACCAGCGAAAGAATATAATTCGCATTCAGGTTTTTTGTAGCCCCCTGAATCGAAGTTCCCTTATTTACATTCTGGAACTGAAGCTCCCTGGGAAACTGCGCATTGGTATACAGGTTATAAAAATCAATTCCTCCCCTGCCAATGAATTTGGTGGTGGACTTGTCACCCTTCAATAAAAGTGCATCGATAAGTAAACCGGTAGAAAAACGATTTACACTTTCATTATTCTCCATCAACGCCACCGTTTGTAAAACATTTGATGCAGAAAATGGATTGTTGGGATAAATGCCCAGTTCATTGGGGTGCAGTTCTGCGAAATTGGGGGTCGATGAAAGCGAAATGCTATAGGTAACACCGTTATTGTCGTTACCGGTCAATCCCCTGTCAGCAGAAGAGTTCACATAATTGGTACTGATACCGAACTTTATGTTATCGGTTACCCTGTGATCAATATTCAGTCGCAGGCTGGTGTTACGATAACCCGTTCTGTCCACAATTCCATCCTCATTCTTATATCCCGCAGAAAAATAAAAACTTGTTTTATCATTTCCACCGGTCATACTTAACACACTGTTCCGCAAAAAACCGGTATTGCCGTATACCTCGTCCTCATAGTCATATATTTTCCCGGCCGCCTGTGCATCGGTGAATTGTTGCTTCAATGCTGCACTGGTAGCTGGGTCACTGGATAATGCACCAGCTGTTTCAGCAGTAAACTGCCTTACGCCCAAAAGATTTCGGGCGCTTATAATGCCAAGTTCCTGTGAAAAACTGACCCTGGTTCTTCCATTCCTGCCTTTTTTAGTTGTAATAATGATCACACCTGCTGCGGCCCTGGCTCCATAAATGGCGGCTGCTGAAGCACCTTTGAGGATCTCGATATTTTCAATGTCTTCAGCCCGGAGGTCTGCAATACGACTGCTGGGGTTGTCCTGGTTGGAAACATTACCACCTGCGGCGGCGGCAGTTACTGCATTTAGTCCGGCAGATGTGGCCGTATTATCCATAAATACGCCATCCACAACATACAGGGGTTGTGTATTACCGAATACGGATGTGACACCTCGGATTTTAACCGATAAACCACCTCCGGGTGCACCACTGTTTGCATTAATATAAGCGCCGGTAATTTTTCCATTCAATGCTGCATCAAAGGTCTGGGCTGGCGCAACACCACTTAATTCCTTTGAAGAAATTGTTCCCACCGCATTGGCAAGATTTCTCCTTTTAATGCTTGTTGATAATCCGGTGACCACAATTTCATCCAGTTTACCGATGTCCTCTTCCATTTTAATGTTCAGATCGCCGGTGATATCGCTGGCTTTCACGGTCTGTGACTTATACCCCGTGAGGCTGATGGCAATGATGGCATCCTGGGGAACAGATAAAGTGAAGACGCCATCGGCATCGGTGGCCGTTCCTATGTTTGTCTTCTGAATAACTACCGATACTCCCGGAAGGGCAGCATTTTTAGTATCGGTTACCCGTCCGGTTATGGTCTTGTTCTGGGCAAATATCTTGTGGGGCAAAAGAACGAGACAGAGCAGCACTGTCATTACTACAATTTTTTTCATGTAAATGCGTGTTAGAAATGGTGTAATAAATAATTCTAAAAATGTCGCAGGGAGAGGATTATTTTGGTGTTTATTTCAAAGGTTCGGCAGAGGGTTGTTTATCAAGAAAAATGTGATTTCCATATCCATTCTCAATGATCTGCTTCGCTCTTGGAGGGTAGGTTGAAAGGTCACCGGGGGTGGTTGCAGCAAGGCCGTCAACATACCGGTTAAACATGCAGAAAGCAGCCGCTATCAAAACTGTATCATGGACGTCCCGGTCACTGGCGCCAAGGCGCCTCGCCTGGTCTATTTGTTCCGCGGTCACGTGTTTTCCGCCCTTTTGTACGTTCGCTGCTATAGTCAATAAGGACTTCATCTTCTCGGAAATAGCTGCTTTATGATAATTATTACATACATCTTCCACCAGTGCAAAGTCGCCCTGCAGGTAGAGCGCGGCAATAGCTCCGTGGGAATGCCGGCAATAAAAACAGTCATTCAGGGAAGAAACATAGGTTGCAATCATTTCCCGTTCGGCCATGGAAAGCCCTTCTTTATCCCGCAATAAAATATTTACCAGGGCACCCATGGCAGCGGCTGTTTCAGGACGGAAAGCCATCAGCGCCCTGATACCGGGAAGATTTTCATCGACTTCAATGTGTGGCATAGTTCATCAGATTAATGATATTTTTTATTTATTCAGGTCGAAATCAATGTATCCTTCAGCAGCACGCTGAGGGGCACGGTTAATATAAAACTGCCTGTCACCAGGGGCCATTGTTCCCAGTCCGTCAACATACCGGTTGAACATACAAAACGCGGCAGCAATAAGTACGGTATCATGTATTTCCCGATCGGTTGCTCCCAGTTTTTTTGCCTGGTCCACCTGTTCTGCCTTTACATTCTGCCCTCCCTGCTGAACTGCAGCGGCTATGGTTAATAATGATTTCATCTTGTCGGAAATCGGGGCCGACTTAAAATCATTTATTATGGCGTCAAGCTGGTACATATCACATTGGAGGTAATGCCCTGCCAGCGCACCATGAACATTCTGGCAGAAAAAACAGTCGTTCAGGTTGGAAACATAAGCACCGATAAGTTCACGTTCACCCCGGGTCAGCGTATTATGGTCATCCCGTAGTAGAATTTCTGCCAGTTCATTCAGCGGCTTTGCTGTTTCCGGACGGAACAACATTAGTCCGCGGATACCCGGCAGGTTATTTTGAAGATCAATATGGGCCATCATTTATTTGTTTGGTTTATTATCTCGGCATGATGTATCCATTCTCCGCCATTCGTACACCCATTTCCATATACGTAACGGGATCAGTGGGCGTCAGGCTGCCCAGTCCGTCAACATAGCGGTTAAACATGCAAAAGGTTGCTGCAATCAACACTGTATCATGAATATCCCGGTCACCTGCACCCAAAATTCTTGCAGCAGCTATATCCTCTTCTTTTACTTCCTTCCCCAACTGCTGAACCTTTCCTGCAATGTGTAGTAAGGACTTAAGTTTTGGACTTACTCCTGCATGCTGCATATCATTCAACACTTCATCCACTTTGGGGGAATCAACACCATACAAACACCTGGCCGCCGCCGCATGACTGTTCCTGCAGAATGTGCAATCGTTAAGGTGAGAGACATAAGCTGCGATCAATTCGCGTTCTGCTTCAGTCAATGGTGATTCACCCCGAAGCAATACCTGTGCAAGCTCATACAGATACCTGCCGGTTTCGGGTCTGAACATTACCAGGCTTCTAATACCAGGAACTCCTTCTGGAACTTTAATAAAAGACATACCGATCAATTTATATGTACAAACTGTTTTCTTTTGTTAACCATGAGCACGGTAATTAAACCGATAATAAATACAAGAGAGAAATAAAATAGTGCATTACTATATCCACCCAGTGATGATTCAAGCACACCAATAAACAGGACGGCCAATGCCGTAAACAGTCTTCCCACATTAAAACAGAATCCTGTAGCTGTAGCCCGGATCGCAATCGGAAACAACAGGGGAACGTAAACACTTAATATTCCCTGGCTGGCGCCGAAAAACAATGCGAGTACACCAATTTCAGCATAGATAACAGGACTGAAGCCGGCATTTGTCCTGAACAATATGAATGACAGTAATGAACATACCCCGAAGCATGTCAGCATAGCTTTTCGCATACCCACGGCATTCACTACCCAGCCCGATAAAAATCCGCCGGTTAATCCACCCATACCTAAAATCATCATACTGATCCCACGCTCCTTTTGTGCGTCATTGCTTGTTGTAATCAGGCTCTGTACCCAGGTAGGCAGCCAGGAGAATATTGCCCATAACCCGATCAGCATGGACCCAAACGTAATGGCCCCTGCCAGTACTTCGTTCCTGTATTCACCCGAAAACAACTCCCTGAGAGTATTCGAAGATCCATTTCGTTCATCAGCATATTCCTGCCATCGTTGAGACTCCCTGATCAATACAATTCCCACCAGGGAAATTGCCAATGGAATCAATCCAACAAGGAATCCCAGGCGCCAGGAACTAAACAGGTAATTGATCAGTCCTGCAGAAAAAATGCCTACAGGAAATGCAATGGAAACAATTCCAATAAAGATTGCACGGCTTTTTTCCGGCCATACTTCGCTGAGCATTGTGACAGAAGTTACCAGCACCGCGCCAACACCAATACCGGTGATAAATCTGCAGATAACAACGCCCTGCCAGTTCAACATCTGCCCGGTTAATATGGTAAACAATCCATATAACCCTATCGACAGTAACAGAGATTTTTTTCGTCCCAGGTAGTCACTGAGAATACCAGAAGCAAATCCACCCAGGGTCCAGCCGATGATATACAGCGCATTAATATATCCGCTGATACGATCCAGGTCGTCGGACTGAGAATTGAATAATTCCTTAACCGCCACCGGCAGATAAACGCTCATCAGTGTTGATACTGTTCCTCCAATGGCGGTGCTGATAAAACAAACAGCAAATAAAATGATATGATAACCTGAGATTTTTTCTGTTTTCATGCCTTCTTGTTTTTCAGGTGATCATAACCCTGTGGCAATCGCTGGTAACCATGGTTAACAATGCGATCTGCCAGTACGTCAAAGTAACCGGCGTCTTCCGGAAGACTTGTTCCCAGGCCGTCAACATACCTGTTGTACAGGCAGAATAATGCGGCGATCAATACAGTATCATGAATTTCAATATCCGTTGCACCTTCACGTTTTGCATTGTTGATCGCTTCAGGCGTAACACTTTTACCGCTTTCCCTTACCATAGATGCAATGGTCAGCAGCGCCTTCATCTTTGAAGAAACTGCTGCGGTACTGATATCCTGTTTCACCTGGCTGGTTGTTGCCGTTTCACCCAATAGCAGATTGGCTGCAGCCGTATGTGCCGTAACACAAAACCTGCACTCGTTACCATGCGAAACCACAGTGGCAATAAGTTCCCGTTCACCCTCCGTCAGGGTATTCGGCCCGCGTAACAGGAACTGCGTAAGTTCACGAATAGGCTGTGCTGAGTCTTTTCGGTATTCCAGTAAGCCGGTAATACCAGGCAAATGACTTTCAAGAGGGATGAAAGGCATATAATATTTTTTTAATGGACAATGCCGGATAATGACCAGTTGTCATCATCACATTACACACCAGATTAATAAGGGATCATATCCCGAAATTTTTCCTGTCAACGAATTGACGCAGATTAAGAATTAACCAAGGATCTCAGGAGGTTGCCAGTTCTCTGTCAACGACTCCTGGCCATGATGAGCAGAAACAAATAAACATTTCCCGGGGTTGGGTAAAGCAGGGAGTGAAAAAGTAAAAAGTGGTAAGGCCTGGCTGTATTCACAAGAATTATTATTCTTCTTGCCCGGGTTATCACGTGATTCCTTACCAGCCGGAATATCATTTACCTTTTTGGCATATTCATTTTTCACCATATGGATCTGCGTTTTGCCTTCATTAGGAAGACAAAGCAGGTACAATGTATCTCCGGATAATTTTCGTTTGACGTAATTGTAATGCGTTCCCCTGATCTCTATTTCGCCGTCATACCGCTCATAATCGCTCCAGTCGGTTGTATAAGGGAGGTCAAGAGGAACTTTTATTTCCAGGAGTTCCTGCTCACTGAACTGCGCATCGTCAATACAAGCCAGGAGTTGCTTGTTAGACCGGTATTCGAGAAACTGAAATAACAATGTATAACCGGCCAGGTTAAACAGGTAAATCGAAAGCAGCGCTATGGCAAATAGTTTTTTCAATCTTAAAACCGACCCAATGTAGAAAATATAAATTGGATAATAAAATTATATGGTCATGAAACATTGGCCGGAGTAACTGAAAGTGCCAGTTTAAAACCTGATCTTAAAATAAGAGCTTACCGATGGAAGGATGTCTATGGCCCAGTGGGTCAATATCAATACCACAATATTGCGGTACCTGCTCCAGTGCATGGCGAAAATGAGACCGATGACAAAAACCGGTAACCCGGTATGCAGCAATACGCCACCAAAATCTCCCGCCTGGCCCTCAACACCTGTTGAAAGCAGGTAGCGGCTGGGCAAGTGCCATGCCGTAAATAAGAATACGGAAACCAGGATCGCTGCAGGCCTGTTCCATTTTTTTTCAAGCCTGGTCTGGAGATAGCCACGAAAAAACAGTTCCTCCGGAAGTGCTGCGGTGAACAGCGGCATAATGATACCCAAAGCCATTCGTATGGATGCATCCGGGAACTCTTTCAGTTGATCCTGTATGTAGGTCAGGTGCGTTGCATTCAAAAAAAACCCGGCAGTAATCATCAGTATGGCTGCCACAACATTTCCCACCCCAGGTCTGATGCCCAACAACAAATCATCTACCGTATACTTCCAGCGAAAAAAGTAAATAGCGGATGGTATGATCAGCAACAGTATAATTTTAAACAATACAGTATACCAAATGTCCTGGTTGAATTGTGTGGCACCCATAACAGGTAGCGGGAACCGAAGAATGATCAACCCGGTGAGGTAACCACAAAAAATGTAAAAAACCGCATAAGCAAGTAAAAAATATACTTCCTTATCCAGTGCTTTAAACCGGATAACACTGGCGGGTAATCGCTGCCAGCGGATAAAATTTTTGATAGACGTAACCAGTGACAAAATAATTACTGTAAAAAATCCGGGCAATACATCATGCCGAAGTAGTTTCTTCCTGCGGTCGCAGGTCAATGCCAAAATATCCCATCATAGCCTTATACCAGTCGTCATTTTCCATGGAGCCAAGGTTAACCCATTCTTCATCACTGAGTGATTCGCGCCATTGCAGAAAGGGTAATGCATCCGGACCAACAGGATGTCTTAACTGCCATGTGCCTGATTCAATGATCTCAAGAATTTTATCGCCAACATAATTTGCTGATGCAGGACGCTGCAATGATGCAATAAATAACCGTGCAAAGCGGGGAAGGTGTGGGTATGCTGAAGCCAGGTCGATATTTGAAATTGCCCTGGCCATATCCGTTGCGATGATCCCCGGTTCTATAATAGACACATGAATATTGAACATTTTAGCTTCACCTGCAAGAGCTTCACTAAGCGCTTCAAGGGCAAATTTCGATGCTGTATAAGGGGCTTGGGGTGTTCCGGCAATACGGCCTGCCACCGAGGTAATATTGATAATAGATCCGTTTCTTCGCTTGCGCATTTGCGGCATAACGGACTGGATGCATCGGATTGCACCAAAATAATTGGTTTCCATTACTGCCCTGAAGTCTTCAATAGCCGTTTCTTCCACAGAACCATGAACTTCAATTCCGGCATTGTTAACCAATACGTCTACCGGGCCATATTGTTTTTCAATTGCAGTGATTGTCTCTTTTACAGATACGTCATCATTAACATCCATTGCAGAAATGATGATGTTCAATGATTCCTTTTCTGCTATTTGCGAAAGTTCAGGACAACCTGCAGGATTGCGCATGGTCGCATGCACAAGGTGGCCGGCGCGGGCCAACACCAGTGCGGTTGCCATGCCGATACCGCGGCTGGCGCCGGTAATGAGAATGGATGACATATTATTGGTTTAGGTTAAGGGTGAGGGTAAGCTACAAAATATATTTCATCAATTATCAATACCTTTCTGCAAACTTCCATATGGGATATACACGCAGAAATATTCTTCAAAGCATTGGAGCTTTGGCTGGTGCATCAGTCCTGCCACTAACCACCAGTGCAGGGAATGATAGTACATCCGTTCCGGGAACTCCTGTTAATCTCGAAGAGATCATCAACCTTTTTGATTTCGAAAAAGTAGCCGCAGGGAGTATGTCCCATATGGCGTATGAATTTGTATCCAGCGGAGCGGGTGATGAATTTACCGTTAAATGGAACAGGGAAGCACTGGATAAATTGAAAATACAAACCACGGTATTAACGGATGTAAGCCGACTGGATACCCGGATTTACCTGTTCGGCACAGAACTCCCCTATCCGATTCTCATCGCCCCAACGGCCTTTCATAAAATGATGCATCCTGAAGGAGAATTGGCAACAGCCAGGGGCGCAGGAGCTGCATCGGCGCTGTATTGTGTCAGCTCCTTTACCACCACGCCAATTGAAGAAATAGCAAAGGTTGCCACAAAACCACTCTGGTTCCAGTTATATGTGGTAGACGACAGGGTCTTTGTAAAAGATCTCGTGCAAAAAGTGGAAGCACAGGGTTGCAAGGCACTTTGCATCACGGTCGACACACCCGTATCCGGAGCGCGGGACAGGCAGGTAAAGGCACATTTTAAATTGCCCGAAGATCTTCATCCGCCATACATGATCGATACAGCATTTGCGAGTAAAGGTGAAGCACTGAAATTCAAAAAATCCCTGACCTGGTCAGATATAGAATGGCTCCAGTCGCTGACGAAACTACCTGTCTTGCTGAAAGGAATACTAAATCCCGAAGATGCTGAAAAGGCAATTAAATCAGGCGTTGAAGGGATCATCGTATCCAACCATAGCGGAAGAAATCTTGATACCGTTCCGGCAACTATCGAAGCATTGCCCGGAATTGTAAAAAAGGTAAATAAAAGGATTCCCGTTCTGATGGATGGCGGCATACGACGCGGTACCGATGTGTTGAAAGCAATGGCACTGGGCGCATCCGCTGTACTCGTGGGCAAACCCATCTGTTATGGCCTGGCCTGTGGCGGCGCCGATGGAGTGGCGAAGGTGCTCAACATCCTTCGCAAAGAACTTGAATTTGCCATGGCCTTGTCCGGACGTGCCTCTATTGCAACCATCGATCCAACATTAATCTGGAAGAATAGCCAGGCATAAAAAAGGGAGGTCAAATTTCCTCCCTTTTTTAAAATAATTCAGTGTTTACTATTCCGCCCTGCCCACTTTTATCTTTCCTGATTTTGCCGCCTTGCTCAGGGCCTCATAGTCCCTGCTATTTTGTTCGTTATAAGAAAAAGCAAATTTTACCATGGCGTCATCCAGTTCCTCGCTATTTCCCACATAACCTGCAAGCATAGCCGCATCCCCGGATTTTGCATGGGCTAACGCCAATGCCCAGGCGCATAATGAAGTATACTGAGGAAAGTTTTCGATTTTCACTTTTTCGGGGTCGAACTCTACGCCGCCTTTCATATCGCGAAGCTGGCGGATATAAAAATGCATGTGACTTATTTCACCCCATCCAAGGAATATATCGGGCGCCCCCTGGATCATACGTTGCCCGGAAACCACTCTTTGTCCTTCGTTCTCATACGCTGATTTGGCCGTAAATGGAGCCAGGACGGAAGGTTCTGCCTGTTTAAACTGCAGGAATAAAGGATCATCTGAATGATTGCCTGTCATGAAAATAATCCAGCATCTTGTACCCACACTTCCTACACCCACCACTTTCCGGGCCACATCGGTTATACGGTACCGTTTAAGCAGGTTGGCCCGGTCGTCAGCCAGTGATTCGAAATAGGATTCCAGGAACTTGCTGATCGCTTCCCGGATAGGTACGCCGTCTTGTGTATGTGTTTGCCGTACAATGAAAGGAGCATCTTCTTGGAGAAGGAATTTCTCATCCACAATATCAGTGAGCTTGCCCAACACCTGCATATGTGTACGTGTACGTGCCTTAGCCATCATTTTTTCTGCCCCTGCACGTGCTGATGCGTCAAGCGCTCCAAGGATATCCTTTTCCCTTATGGTTGAATACCAGAATTCCAGGTTCCCCATATAAGCATATTGCTTCATTTTTTTCCGATAGGTACTTACAGCGACCTGATGGATTCTTCACATGAGTTTTTTATCGGCACCCAAGAACTCGCCCGAAGCAACTATACTGGTGACCAGCCTTTTCAGGTCCCATTCAAAGGGTGCCGGTAATGTTTCATCAAAATCATTGATGCCAAAAATCAGGTTGCGTTCAGCAGAAGAAAATACGCCAAAGTTGGCTACGTGCATATCACCACAGGCCTGAACGATCAGCCCGGAATCATTTCCGGAAGCGGCAATATCGCCCGCCATGATGGCAGCACTGCCCCGGAGGAATGCAAAAGGTGAAGTCAGCATCCTTGCGTACCGGATAGGAACCAGTTCCTGTAAGTCGGGTCTTTCCCTGCTTTTCCAGGAGAGCAACAGGATCGGGCCGTTTCGAGGGTTTTTTATAGGTGCCGAGGCTTAGTCGTTTACATTTATTTCGTAACGCCTTACCCGCATCGATACGCTCTTCTATTGATTTTTGCTTTGATTCAAAATGATGCAGTAGTTTCTTGCTCATAATAAAAGGTTGATTGTACTAAATATAAAAAATAAAGTACCTGTTACTGAAGGTACCTGATACCAATTCATATTTCCATGATTCCGATCATACAGCGGTTAGGGATTGTAGTTATCCTGGGGATATCCGGTTTATCGGGAAGGATGCTATTCAAATAAGCACTCACCGGTTTTCTTTTTTACCAAACCAGCCTCTTTGCCATCCGATGGAAAAGGTATTGAAATCGGCTCCCGATCTCACAATAGCACCGGTACTTGCAGCGAGCTTGATGGAATTCTTTTTCAACAGCGGGAATACAAATGTTGCCCCGATACGGGAATTGGACTGCCGGTCGTCCTTGATATCACCATTTATGGTGGACGTGCCCCCGTAATAATAGGTAGCATCAAGTGCCACCCACGTTTTAGGATTTATATTGTAACTGAGATGTCCCTGTACAGTGCCCATCGGATCCTGTGTGCGAAGGGTTTCACCAGTATAGAACTGGTTGTTATTGGTGAACAACCAGAGACCGGTATACAGATCAATCACCCAGTGTGTGCCCATGGGTTGAGACAGCGCAAGCTCCGGTCTGAATGACCACCGGTGCGTTCCCAGGTTGACGAGTTTTTCGCGGGAAATACTGGCCTGTCGGCGCCACCACATTCAGGCTAAATCCGAGGATCGTCTTACGTTTTACCTTTGCAAAGTCGGCCCGGCCGGTAGCCGGTGCGCCCAGTAATAAAATCGAAGCCCTTAATCTCATATCGGAGAGGCCCGACCGGGTAATGCTCTCCCTTTGACCATTCACATCCGCAGAAGCCTGTGCCCATGAATAAGGAAGCGCCGCAAATACCTGGGCCGTCTTTCCAAACAATCCAAAAGAACGACCAAACCCAACATTCACCGTCTGTATGCTGGCTTCCAGGTTTTCTACGGGTAAAGTAGGATCCGTCATCACACCTCCATGTGAATAGCCAAATCCCGAAGTGACAAAATTACCCTTAACCGGCACCCAGATATAGGCCCTGGGGTCCAAATCCTGGGCCGACAAAACATTTGTAATGAATATAGCTACTACGGCCATAAACTTTGGGCAACATTTGAGAATACCGGTCAGCATCCTTCGCTGTTTATTCATAAAAATCACTGCAATTTTTTTCGAAAACACTGAGCAGAATCATGTGAACTGCTATTTTTGGGCAACATTGCTCTTTTTCAAGGTATATATAATGCCCGACAAAATGTTTATTTTAAATGTCGGATAGCCGGACTGAACAGGACAGAAATATTGCCACAATTCATACCCTCAAATCTTCTTCAACTAATAAACCGCTTATATGAAATACCTGGTAACCCTGGCATTACTATCGGTTATGGTAAGTAATGCACCCGCACAAGATAAATACGCAGCGTTTAATGGGAATAAGAAATCGATTGATTTGAAAACGGGCATCCGGATGAAATATATCGACACGGGAAATCCAAAAGGGGAACCCGTCATCCTTCTTCATGGATATACTGATGCCAGCAGATCCTTCCAATTAATGATAGACGAACTTGGCCCGTTAAATAAAAATCTCCGAATCATTGCTCCTGATATGCGCGGCCATGGCCAAAGTTCCATGCCTGCTGCAGTACAATGCAGGGAACAGCCCATGCGATGCTTTACCATGGACCTTTTTGCCTCGGATGTCATTGATTTGATGGACCAGTTAAAAATTCAGCAGGCCACTGTTGTTGGAGCTTCCATGGGAAGTGTGGTGGCCCAGACCCTGGCATTACAATATCCCGGAAGGTTAAAGAAAATGGTTCTAGTCGGAACCCTTGTTAACGGGAAAAAAAGTGCCGCCATACACGATTTCATCCTGGGTGAAATGATCGGGAAAAACTGGAGGTCAATCCTGGAAAAGCGACCAGGGTTTACCTGGCCCGCAGATGCCTATCTGTTAACACCCGCTGACCTGGGGAATGAAACAGCTGAATTTTTAAGAGCAAACTGGATTGCAGAAGTTTGCACCGACGATAAATTCATTGATGCCGTTTATCCTGAAACGATGAAAACGCCCCTGGGTACGTGGATAGGCCCCATAACCGCATTGTCTGAATGGGACAACAACGAGGCACTGAAAAAACTTAAGACACCTACACTTATTTTGTGGGGAACACAGGATCCACTGCTTACACAGGACGTACAAGAAGAAGTGAAGTCGGCCTTTCGGTCTGCAGCAGTAGCAAACGGAACACAGGTTATCTTCAAAATCTATGGTAAGAATCCCTTTGTACAGGACGCTGCACTCAATGAGATTGGCCATAATATCCAGTGGGCTGCACCAAAAGAAGTGGCCATGGATGTCAATGCATTTATTGTAAGCGGTAAACCCATCGCCTCACTTCCTTATGCAAACCCAAAAAATGTTAAGGAGATTCTTACTGACAATACGAGTAAAAATATAGAAGTATTAAAATAGTAATCGTACTACATCAACGATGACAGTAACAACAGTACAAAAAGAATTCGTTTTTAGTCAAATTAATGAAGGAACGGTTGATGAAGTTTTTCCATTGCTCTGTCCTGTCAGGGAAAAAGACTGGATCGACGGATGGGAATATGAAATGGTATACTCAACTTCTGGTTTGATAGAAGAGGGATGTGTATTTACCACACCGCATCATGGTAGTTCAAAAACAACCTGGTATGTCAACCGGCACGACAAAGAAAATCACTTTGTTGAATTTGTCAGGTTCACACCAAACGAAACTGTGGTGAGAATCCGGATAAAACTGAACGAACTTCCTGGCAATAAAACAGCAGCAAATATCAGTTACCAGTATACCGGGTTAAACCAACAGGCCAATGATTCTATTGAAAATAATATGCGGGAAGATTTCCTCAATTCCATGCGTTATTGGGAGAAAGCAATAAATCATTATTTAACAACGGGGCAGAAACTCATGAAATAGCCTATATCCAAATAATGTTGACTTTATGATTTCGATTAAAACCATATTATCATCTATAATTATTTTCATTTCGATAGTCAATGTCCATGCCCAGGCAAATGGCGATACCTCAACAATGCGGGCAACGTTTCAGCGCCAGACAGAAACATGGAAAAAGGCCTATAACAGCAGTGATGCACAAAACCTTGTGCCTTTATATACCCTGGATGCAAGGTACATATCGTCGCATGTAACAGGTCTTGAACTAATCGGAAGGGAGAAGGTCATTGCCAATTTCCAAAATGGGATGACATCAGGCGGTCATATCGATAGTATAGAAATTTTAACGATGGAATTATCATCAGAACTGGTGACGCTGTTATGCAAGTACCAGGCAACCAATAGCGGCCAGACAGTCAGTGGCAGAAATTTGCTGGTATTAAAGAAAATCAATGGGACATGGCTTATTGCCATTCACATGACCGTTGTATAAAATTTTACTAAAGGTCCGGCGCATTAAATGTATCTCCCTGCCTGATATCACCGGTCTGAAAGCCTTTTTTAAACCAATACATCCGCTGGGCAGAAGTGCCATGGGTAAAAGCATCGGGGACTACACGACCGGTGGACTCCTTCTGAAGCCTGTCGTCTCCAATGGCATTGGCCGCGCGCAGCGCTTCCTCAATATCACCTTCTTCCAGGTTGTTCTTCATTTTCTGTGTGTGGTTGGCCCAGACACCGGCATAAAAATCAGCCTGCAATTCCATCATCACGGAAAGACGATTGGCCTCAACTTCACCAGACTGTTGGCGTAAACGCTGCACCTTTTCCGCGGTGCCCATCAGGTTCTGGACATGATGACCTACTTCATGGGCAATTACATAGGCCATGGGAAAGTCTCCCGGAGCATTAAACCGGGTCTGGAGGTCTTCATAAAAAGACAGGTCAATATATAACTGGTTATCCAGGGGACAATAGAATGGCCCGGACTGGGAACTGGCGTTACCGCATCCGGAAGAAACGACATCGCGAAACAATACTAATTTAGGTTCCTGGTATTGCTGTCCATTCTCCTGAAATATTTTGTTCCAGACATCTTCCGTTTCTTTAAGTACAACGCCCACAAAATTTGCCCGCTCATCGTCGGCAGCCTGCTGTTCCGGCGTCATTTGAACCGTTGGCGCTGCAGGCTGTAGTTGTGAAGGATCAATACTGTTCCCGGTCAGCAAAGAATAGATTAAATAGATGACTATACTGCCAATTCCACCGCCCACAGCAATTCCCCTGCCTGAAAGACCACGGCGGTCATCCACATTTGTACTCTGTTGTTGCCCGATCCATTTCATGTATGATACTTTTTAAAGAAAACGCCTGTTAATATGCTGGTGAAAGTAAACCATCTCCGTTATTATTGTCCGGATCAGGGTCAACTTTTCCTGTTTCATTTTTCTCACCAGTATGCTGTTCGCCCGGCTCTTCATTAGGCTCGCCATTCCTGTTATTGTCTTCCGGATCCTCGTCTTCATATTCCCGGAAATCCAGGGATTCAGGATCAGGTACTGTACCGGAAGACGAATCATCACCAATATTCTGCCCGGTATTAATCTTTAATGGTCCTTTTCCGGACCTGGACCGGGGAGGCTTTTCTCCTTCGGGAATCGAAAAAAAATTAATACTGATCATCTTTTTTCAAACTGATGATATAACTATAAAACGAATGCCATCTGTCGGGATAGTTGTAGTAGCAGTGGCAATCACCATGGCATTTCATAGGGGGATGTTTGCCAGTAAGCTGTAGAAAATATTGGACATTCGGGCATGCTGACATCAGATTTTACCAGACTGTTGGCAGTCCACGGTACCATTTTTTTACGTCTTGTGAAAATGCTATAATGCAACCAGTACCGGAACAACAATTTGGCGGGCAATCCGACAATGAATACAGGGAAACCTGTACTACGAAAGACCAGGCCATTCAACTTTATACCATTGCCTGCAGAAACCTGCTGGCCATAAATAACTGGAAAAATATATGCAATAACCTGGTGAGCGCAGACTTTACGCTTGTCGACGAATCCGGCAAACCGGTAAACAGGTTCCCTAAAGAAAAAGATTTTATTAAGATAGATATCCCGGGTCCCGGCCCGACTGAAGGTGATGGATTCGATTGGGTCCAAATTGAAGAAATTGGCAATGAGTCCGACCTTGCCAATGATATTGAGTTTACTTATCTGAAAGTAAGACCCTCCACTTCTCCGGAAACGGTCAATGAAGAAACGGCCCATTTTTTCGCTCCCGAAGCTAACAGTACGTTTATGGTAAAACGATCAGGGGAAACAGTAATCGGTGAAATCCACGGAAGGAATGAACAGCCCAATAATACCACGGAACATGGTATAGACAATGTGAGGAACAGTATGGTGGCCACCATGGCTATGGCAAAATTTTCCGATATCCAATGGAAGATGCTTAGCAGGGCGTTTGTCACTTACAGCAATCCTTTCCGGCATGAACATAAAAATTAGCCGACCCGATAAACGGAATTCCTTTTACAGATTGCTGACAGGCCGGGGTCCGGCATATCTCTGCTGCGGGGCAGTTTAAGAAATATTGGTCACCTTACCGTTATAACCAATAAATTAGCGCATCACAGAATCCTTATGTCCAACATCTGCTATGTCATGATGCCTTACGGCGAAAAAATCAATATGGCCAATGCTAAAATTGATTTTGACGCAGTCTATCAAACTTTTATTCAGCCCGCCATTGAAAAAGCCGGCCTGGTGGCCAGCAAAACCAGTGAAGCCAATAGTGGCGAGTTTCTGCTGAAAAATATGTACGCCAGGATCCTTTTTTGCCGGTTTGCCATTGCCGATATTACTTTCAATAATCCCAATGTATATTATGAACTCGGCATCAGGCACGCAACACGTCCGCATACTACTATACTGATCCATGAAAACAGCCTGGATAAAATTCCCTTTGATCTTAGTGTTTTCAATGTATTGAACTATCACTACGACCTGGAAAAAAAAGTTATAAAGGACGTAGAACAAAAGATTGATGAGCTGTCAGCAGTTGCTGGAGAATTTTACCAAAGGAAAGGGACTGGGTGTTGATAGTCCGATTGCCCAGTTGTTTACAAAATATACTTTTCCTGAAATCACCGAGTCCATTCTGAACGAATCCAATTTCAAACAGATCCTGCAAAAAGAAGACGCTGAAATCAGCAAGTTTGAAAGAATGGTAGCTGATTGGAAAAAAGCTGATGCCGACTTTAGAATTTCGCTTAATCCTGAAGAAAAGGCAATGGCAAAGACAAACAAAGAACAGATCACAAAGGATATGCTCGCTGTGGCCAATGATGTAAAAGAAAATCCATTTGATCAGTACCGGCTGTTACTGACCGTGCTGAAGGGATACAAAGATATTGGTGATTCAGCACAGGTTGTTGATTTGATCGAGTCCATACCGGAAGACGGGAGGAGGGCACACCCTGAACTTGAAGAAAAATTAATATTTGCCTATAAAAAACTGGATAAGCTCGATGAGGCGGAAGACATTATAGAAAAACTAAAGGACGAAGAAAGATATACCAACAAGGCACTGCTCACCAGTTTACTGGCCAGTATAAAAAAACGAAGGGCGGCAAAAGAGGAAGATCCTGAAGCTGCCTGCTTTTTACGTGAACAGGCTATTGCATCCTATCGCGAAAGTTTTGACCAGGATCCGAATTCCTTTCAACCCGGAATAGCGATGCTGAATTTATTATACCTGTCGGAACAAAATGACCAATTGTTCAATAAATACCTGCCCCTGGTGGAATATTCTATTGATCGGCGTATCAAATCAACGGAAGAATATTGGGCATTGGTATCCAAAGTGGAGATCGAAGCCATGAGAAATAGTACGGAAGCCAATGTATATGCGATAAGGGCCCTGCTTTCTGTACACGCACCATGGAAAAGGGAAATAACCATTAAACACCTTGAACAGATTCGTGACCACAAAAAATCCAAAGGCATTGAGGATAAATCGCGAATTGACAATGTGATAGCGAAGTTTGTAAAAAAGAAATGACCTGCTTTACTGTTGGAGATGGTTTGTAAATCCATTAACCAAATAAATGAACAGCCTTATGGAAAGAATATTATTTCCAGGAAAGAAAAAAGACCGCAGGAAATTTATTAAAAACGGATTAAGGTTGATGGGTGGCGCTGCTTTATTGACAGTTCCCGGTATCGGGATGGCTGAAGAATATTTTGTTCCTTCTGAAGGATATACTGTTCAGCAGATCATCGACATCATCATAAAAGATATAAAAGGTGCGCCTTTCGCAAAAACGGTGGACACGATAAAGTATGGCTCAGCCGACAGCATTGTCAGCGGTATTGTCTCTACCATGTTCCCTACCGTCGAAATCATTGAAAAATCGATTGCACTGAATGCCAACCTGATCATAGCCCATGAACCCACGTATTATAATGGCGCTGATAATGTGAACTGGGTGGCCGACAATAAAATTGTCAAAAAGAAACAGGAACTGCTTGAGAAACACAAGATCACGATCTGGCGTTTTCATGATTACTGCCATAGTATGGTCCCGGACATGGTTGGCTACGGAATATTGAAAAAGATGAATTGGTTAAACTTCTATACCAATGGTGAGACCACCCTGAAGATTCCTCCATTGTCCCTGAAGGAACTGGTGCAGCAATTGAAGTCAAATCTTGATATAAAACATGTAAGGGTGATGGGCGATCTGGAGCAGTCCTGCTCATTAATCGCCATGTTGCCGGGTTCTGCAGGCGGACAAAGACAGGTATCCCTTGTTGAAAGCAAGAACCCGGATGTATTGATTGTGGGTGAGCAGGTAGAGTGGGAAACCACGGAATATATCAGGGATGCGCGCAAACTCGGCAGTAAAACGGCAATGATCATCCTCGGTCACTCTGTAAGTGAAGAACCTGGAATGGTAGCACTGGTTGATTGGTTGCAGCCCAAAATAAAGGGCATAAAGGTCAGCCATATCGCTTCAGGTGATCCATATACCTGGATGTAGGCCGGATACTGTACCTTTCCAACAATATCGGGCCTGTATTAACGTTGTAAATACCAGGCTTTTAATGCATCCAATAGTCCTTACCAGGCCAAAAAAATTCAATGAGAAACCTGATCTTAATCACTCTTTTTCTACTATCATCACTCAGCAGTTTATATGCCCAGGACGATAAAATCGATACGGTGCATGTAGGTATTTATATCACCAGTATCCATGATATTGATTTCAAACAAAAGGAATTTTCCGCCTCCTTCTGGCTCTGGCTTAAGTACAAAAATCCCAAACTCGATTTTGTCAATAATCTTGAAGTCCCGAATGCAAAAACTGTTGAGAAAACATTTACCACCATTGACACATCAGATGGCCGTATTTTCCTTCAGATGAAACTATTATGTGTATTGAAAGATTCATGGAGAATTTCCAACTTTCCCTTTGATGAACAAAAGCTGAGAATATCGCTGGAAAACTCTCAGTTCGATGCATCCTCCATGGTATTTGTGGCGGATACCCTGGGTGATAACTTTGATAAACGATTTACCCTTCGTGGCTGGAACATTGACAGTTGTATCATTACCTCCGGCAAAAGGACTTACCAGACCGCCTTTGGAAGTGAATCCGCTGTAAAACAGGAAACGGTGTATAGCGCATTTCGCGTGAGGTTATCGATCACGCGGGATGCACTCGGACTGTTCTGGAAGATGTTCATTGGCATGTACCTGGCGTTCCTGATCTCCTATATCTGTTTTTATATCCACTCAGACAGTATGGATTCGCGATTTGGACTTAGTGTGGGTTCCTTATTTGCCGTAGTGGGTAACAAATATATTATTGATTCCTCCCTGCCGGATTCCGCATCATTTACACTGGTCGATACCTTGCATGGCATCACCTTAATGTTCATTTTACTGGTGATTGCCGCAAATGCTTATTCCCTTCGGCTGATCAAACAAAATAGTATTGAACGATCTATCCGGTTTGACAATAAAATTGCCATCGTGTTACTGATCGTTTATTTATCGCTGAATGCATGGTTCATCTGGAGTGCAGTGAAGGGTGATTTCTGAATATTGCCGGACAGATTATAAATGCATCGTACCAATCCTTCGGATCACATCCAACATAGGTTGCTGACTCACTTTAGCTGTCATCTGACGATGCTAAAATTTTAAAATTGGTTTTTCAACGGTATTATTTCCAGAAATCAACCTGAACCAAACAGTTTATAGCAGGGCTGATGTTTACTTTGCATCATCAACCATCACCACTTCATATACGTCCTTTCCATTCTGTTGGAAAGGCTGGTAATACGTCTCGCCTATTTTTACGTAGGTGACATCACCCAGTTTAACTTCCTCTCCGCCTTCCGGCAGGTTTTCCACTATTGTCCCGGCAGTTGGCGGAACAACGGTATAGCCTGATGGCGACTTCTCGTAATAAGCGCCGCCGTAGTAATAATTGTTGGTGGTTTCATTTACGATCACCGTTTGTGAATTGGGTGGCAACGTAGTTATGGTAGCCCCCACAGGTGCCTGCACAACAGTATACCCGCCGTTCCCTGCCATGTAGTAAACACCCTGGTCGTAGTGATACTGCTGGTTGTTTGCACTAACAATAATGGCTGTGGCAGCGAGGGTGGCTACAAAGAATCCCCATGGATGCCAAACGGGACCCCAGTAAAACGGCCTGTATGGATGATAATGATAGGGATGATAGCTGTAATACCGTCTCCCGCCATAGCTATATGGCGCCCTGTTATAGGTATTATAGCTGTTTCTCCTGACCGTGGTATTGTGACTGTTATTTACTTTGATATCCTTACTGTTGTCGACATTGATATTGACATTCTTTTTGCTGTTGTCAACATTTACTGTTTTGTTTCCGGAGTTAACATTGTTCGTTTTATTGCCGGAGTTGCTGACAGCAGTCTTACTGGTTGTTGACCCGGGCTTTGAGACGTTATTGTTCTTTGAAACAGAAGATGGCTTGGAAACAGCCTGTTTATTTGCTGCAGGTTTGGCAGGTGATTTTGTTGTTGAAGGTCTTGACGGCTTTTTGGGTTGTGCTTCCACCATCAGCGTTGGAGCCAACAATAAAACGAATAATATAAGGCCGGACAAACCCTTTACTTTTAAATTTTTCATGCGCTAATATTTTTGATAATTACAGTTGATGGCAACCAGGATATTATTGACTGCTGTTTTCCATCAGGTCCCACAGCCTGCTTAAATCCGGATTTAAAATGATCTGGGTTCTCCTGTTTCTTGCCTTGTTTTCCGCAGTGGTATTTTCGATTACCGGATTGTATTTACTCCTTCCGGCAGCAGTTAATCTTACAGGGTCAATACCATATTTGTCACGGAATATTCGAACTACGGTATTTGCTCTTTCAGTGCTCAGCGACCAGTTATCCTTGTAACCTTTGCCAACACCATCAGTATCGGTATTGCCAACTACAATAATGCCCACTTTTGAATATTTCTGCACCACGTCGGCAACTATTTTTAATGCATCTATGCCATCCTGGTTAAGCGTAACACTTCCGCTTGGAAATAATAATTTATCCTGCATGGAGATATACACCAGTCCATTTTTATAGGTTACTTCAACACCTTCATCGGCAAATTGCGTCAATGCTGTTTCGGCTTCCTGCCGGATCTTTTGCAGAGAAGTACCTTGTTCCGCAAGTGCAGCATTGAGATTATTTATTCTTTGCTTTAAGGCTTCTTCGGCAAGGCGGCATTTTTCAGCCTCTTTTGCATGTTGTATATTCTCTTCTTTGAGCTGGCCGATCAATTTATCCTGTTCGGCTACTTTGGTATTCAGGCTGGAGACCTGTCCGTTTAATGTTTCAATACTGGCATTGGCAGTTTTGTATTTCTTACTGGATACGCAGGAGGTAAGCATTAGTATTCCTGCAGCTATTACTAAAAATGACTGTTTCATTGAACGTTATTTTAAATTGTATAATGTTATTTACGCCTGACTTTATTTATTGAGTAACCTTAACAACGGTTCTCCTGCTTTGGGCCCGGCCTTCTTCTTTGCTATTGTCGCCTATTGGAAATTGTTCGCCATATCCAACAACACTTAGCCTGCTATTATTGATTCCTTTTGAAACTATATATGCTGCGGAATTATTGGCGCGTTTCTTCGAAAGTGCCTGGTTATACTTCGCATCGCCAAGTGTACTGGTATGTCCTTCAAGAGTGATATTGATGTCGGGATTGTTGTTCAGGAAAGTGACAACCTTATCAAGGTTTGCTTTATCTTCTGCGCTCAGCGCAGCAACATCGCGTTTGTAGTAAAGGATCATTTCAGGACAACCCAGGTTACCAGCTATACCGGCAACTTTTGGACACCTGTCGTTCTCGTCATTGATACCATCGCCATCTGTATCCGGGATAGGGCAGCCTTCATATTTGGCTGTACCAGCAACAGTCGGACATTTATCATTTTCATCGTTAATACCATCGCCATCTGTATCAGGTACCGGACAGCCCTGGTATTTGGCTGCACCGGAAGCAGCCGGACATTTATCATTTTCATCATTGATGCCATCGCCGTCTGTATCAGGAACGGACATCCATCATATTTAGCCAGACCTGCAACTGTTGGACATTTATCATTTGCATCAGCAATGCCGTCATTGTCGGTATCTACACTGGCTACAACAACAGGAGCAGTTGCCTGCGCCTTGGCTTTCATTTCAGCTTCGATTTTCTTCTTGTTTACATAAGAAAAAGTGACAGACAGCCTGAATAAATTTGATTTCGCATTGTTATCCCCGACGATGATACCACCATAGTCTGCGTATGCACCCAAAAAGGGAAGCAACTGGTAACCAAGTCCTGCACCGCCACCCAGGATGGACATAGCATTATCATCTTCAACGCCGTCGGCAGATGTTTGTCCGCCCTGCTGAAAACGAAGATTACCCACCACCCAGAATTTTGGCGTGAAGTTGTGGGACAGATGGTTTTCTATGATGAATAAGGGTGCCTGTGTGACTTTCTCCACTTGAGTGGATCCGGGAACAGGATTCCTGGAAGGATCATTGTTTGCAGTAAAAAAACTTAAGGATGGTGCGATTTCCAGCCAGGTAGCATGGGCCCTGTTATTGTTCAAGGGAATAGCCATGGGAACCAGGAACTGAAAGGTTCCCCTGTTTGTTCCAAGGTTAAATAACTTACTGGATTCATAGCTTCCTGAATACCAGTATCGGGCTTCTCCAAATACAGAAAATCGCATCGGTGCTTTTGCAAATTCCGCGGCATTCAATGCAGGCGCGCCTGACAATCCGAGTTTGAAGGCAACAAAACCATCAGAAATGCCACTGGCATCGAGGCTGGTCTTGGGAATGGGAAATGACGGAGGTACTGCTGTTGCGGATGCCGTTGCACTGCCTGGAGTAACTACAGCAAGAACCTGGGCAAACCTGCCGCCAAGTGAGAAGGTATGAAAAAGGCCAATGGGAAATACATCTACCTTAATATCCGCTCCCGGTACCAGTGCCGAACCGGCAGGTATGATATTCTGGTCCATATTCATCCATTTGGCACTGACACCCGTTACATTTTTTGGGGCAAGTAAATAAGCACGTGGACCGTCGCCCTGTGCAACTACTGACTGCGAAAAAATGATAAAGAAAATTAAAAGAGAGGCTGTAATTTTTTTCATTTCCATTGTTCTTATGATCAGGACATTTTTTTAAAATATTTCTAGTCATCTTCTTAACAAGAAGTATCGATTTTTTACTTCAGCTCAATCACTACTTTATCCAGTTTACCCGTAAATGGAAATGGAGATTCATACAGATGACTGATTTGTGTTGGGTTTCGTCCTATAAGGATACCGTACCCGGTTGTCGAACTGTATTGACCGGCCATTTTAACATCGTTCAATGTTCCCACCAGCTTTTCATCGATATATATGTCGATGGTACCTAAAAAGAAATCTGGTTTAAGTGATTTCTGCTTCATGGTATAATGAACCTTGAACTGATGCCTGCCAGGTGTAACGGAAATGTTGGAACTCACTGGGAATTCCTGCATGTTGAGGTAATTGTGCACGTAGTAAAATTTTCCGCCTTTAAGGAACATTGTCCAACCGCCAAATTCAGTACCGGAAGAAGCCATTACGCCCTGGGCACCGCCTGCAGGTATTTCCGCATAAGCGGTAATGGTATGGCTCTGGCTCATCAGGTTGGGGAATGTTAATGGATGCAGGTTAGATGTGCCGGGATATAGTGAGTATGACGGCTTCACAATGGCAGCCACGGGCCTTGATGGATCAGCTACTCGTTCATACCTGCGGTCATCCAGTGGTAAGACATTGTATTTTTTTGCTTCACTCCACCACAGGTCAACCAGTTCCTTTAATTTTTCCGGTTCCTTACCGGCAAGGTCATTCGATTCAGTAAAATCAATGTCGCTGTGATACAATTCCCAGACATCCTGGCTATATGGCTGACCTTGCTTATGCAGGCAAACGGCTTTCCAGCCATCTGCCCAGATAGCGCGGCTTCCCAGCATTTCGTAATACTGTATCTTTTTGTGGGTGGACTCACCTGCATTGGTAAATGTGTACGCCATACTTACACCAGGCAAGGGCATTTGGTCAACACCATTTACTTTTTGTGGTGCTGGCAGATGTGCGGCTTCCAATAAAGTTGGAACAATATCCACCATGTGGTGATATTGTGTTCTCATAGTACCGGTGTCCTTAGATTCTTGCCGGCCATGAAATGATCAACGGATCTGTATTGCCGCCCGCATGTGTATCCTGCTTCCAGCGTTTGAGCGGCGAGTTTCCTGCCATTGACCATTCTTTAGGATAATGCGGATCTGATTCAGGACCGCCCAATTTGTCAAGTTGTGTCAGCATTTCTTCTGCGCTCTGTGGTGTGTAGTTTCTATAACGGTCAGTATTAGCCGTACCATTTTCACCTTCTCGAGATGCGCCATTATCTGATGTGACGATGACGATGGTATTTTCACGGATCTTCATTTCTTCCAGTGCTGTCAATGAGTCGGCCAATTTGCGCATCGGCATGATCCAGGAATCCCGCAAAAACCTGTTGCAAACGTGCATAAACTTTCTTTTCAGCTGGTGAAAGGGAATTCCATTCACGAGCTCCTTCATTGGCAGGAGGGAGCACGGCATCTTTGGGAATGATCCCCATTGCTTTTTGCTTCTCAAAGATTTTTACACGGGCAACATCCCAGCCTTCATCAAATTTTCCATTGTATTTGTCGACATACTGCTTTTGGTGCATGCAATGGTGCATGTGCAGCACCTAAGGCAAAATATGTGAAGAAAGGTTTGCCGGTGTTGGACTGCTGCTGATCACGTATAGCTGCAATCGCCTTGTCGGTCAAGTCTTCAGATAAATGCTGTCCTTTTTTATAATTATTATCGATGGCATGATTATCCATCATCAACAAAGGCGACCACTGGTCTGATTCACCACCGAGAAAGCCATAAAAAGTCTCAAAACCCTGACCCAATGGCCAGCGGTCCATGGGTCCTGCAGATGTGTATGCGGTATATGGTGTAAGATGCCATTTGCCAAATGCCATGGTATTGTACCCATTGCCTTTCAATGTCTCAGAAATGAATGCGGCACTCTTTGGTATGCTGCCCCAATTTCCGGGATAACCTGTAGCTGCTTCAGTTATCGCAGCCATTCCAACAGAGTGGTGATTACGTCCTGTAAGTAATGCTGCCCGCGATGGTGAACATAATGCCGTGGTATGAAAGTTGGTATATTTTAAACCCTGACCTGCGATCATGTCGATGTTAGGGGTTTCAATCAAACCACCATAACAGCCCAGTTGGCCATAGCCTACATCATCCAACAGCACAACGATAATATTAGGAGCTCCTGCGGGGGCTTCCAATGGCATGGCCGGACCAAAATCCGGAGTGGAACTCTGGTAGGTGCTGTCAACCTTGCCTTTATACTCCGCTCCGCTGTACGGCAGCACTAACCTGCGCTGATCCACGTTTGAATCCACCACGTTTCCACCGGCTTCGTCGCTACTCACTGAGGTATTGGTATTGCAGGAAAATACCATCCACAATAAAGGAATAAACAATCCTCGTTGAACCTTGCAGGATATATGTGCTTTCATGATTTTTGGTTTGAAATGTTTTTGCTGCTATGAATTACTGCTATTTATTTTTTAGAGGGCGGGAACATGGCATTCAGCTGGAACTGCAAAATCATATCACCCTTATTTGGTCCGCTTAACATATACTGAGGTGAAATAAATGCACTCAGGTTTTTGGCAAAAGCCTTTCCAAGAGATACTGCTAACGGTACGGAATAGGTGCTGTTTTTCCAGTCGAACAGCATGATCGGACTTACGCCTACGAAATATCCCCCTTTCAGCACCTTATTAAAAATGGGCTGAAATAGCATGAAATTTCTAGAAGAGAAATCACTGCTGCCTGCGAAACTGACATATTGTTGTGCAAGAGCCCCAAACTGAAGCCCTTTTGTTTTTGTATTGAGGACCACACCGGATATGCCCGCACACCATTTACCACCGCTGATCTGAGAAGGATTCATGGTGGGAATTATCAGTCCCGGTCCCATACCCAGCAGTCCCCACTTTTGCTTGAAAGCAACAACATCAACAAGAAACATGTCGCTCAATCCCGTGGCATCGAGCGCTGGCTTCTCCGGGTACGTCTGGCTGATGAGGGGAAGCTCAAGCCGGTAAAGCGTATATACTTTAGAAGGATCCTTAGACTTAATGAAAGGGAGTAGTATTGAGCCCGTGGGCTGTATTATTCTTGTCGTCAGCACCAGCTGCCTTGCATCATTGTCTTTCCACACAACATTTGGCTGGATCTGCAGCTTGGTTACAAATGCCAGGGGGTTGGTTGCATTGGCAGCAGCTGCTCCCAATGCAGAATCCGCTGAGTTATCCTGAGCTTGTATTTTGTTGCCTGTATACATGGCCAGGAAAGAAATTATCATTAGGGCAGCGGTAATTTGTTTCATTCATCAACTAATAAGCGATAAGTATCCACGGCCAAATTGCTTATTAAAATCATGCATCTGCTTCATGGTGATCTCCTGGTAACTGACCGCACTTTTTTTAGTGATAAGCATATCCTTCGGTTCTGTGCCAGGTGCCTTTGCCAGTGCCAGCGTGATCCACTCCCCTTTTTCTTCAATAATATAGGCAGGCTGATACTGATCGCCTTTTAATAACAAAACAGGCTTCCATAGGGTAGCGGCATTCTCCATATCGAGTTTCTCCACGGCCATAAGTTTGAGATGATTTAGTGAAGGAATAAATTTGAGAATCCATCCTTCAACTTCTTTCCGGAGGTTAGCGATAATGTCGATCTGCATCAGGAGACCCAGGATAAAGGTCAGTGCCAGCAGCGCCAGGACCGCTAAAAAAGTTAGTCCGAGTTGACCCAGCATATGTTCCACACCAAATTTATTGGCGACAGGTGCGAGTATTTTTTCAAAAATCTTGATGAATTTGTATGCTACATAGATTACTACAGACAGTGGAATTGCCAGCGCAATTCCTCGTGTTACCGTCCTTTTAAGTGAAAATGCTGCCATGATTCTTTTTTTAATTTCCGTTCCAGGACCGATGAAACAGGACCGTTTTACAAAAGGGCTATTTCTGACCAAAAAGTGTTACTTCTGCTTTACCGTTCAGTATACCTTTGGTATCAAACCAGAATTCCACACTCCTCAGTTTTCTTTTTCCGCCTTTAAGATCGATAACCCTGCTTTCGCCATCCTTTGGAATTTCATTTCTTACATCTATATTCTCCGGTGGATTTTTGTCATCATAAGTGACTATCATTCTTTTCATGTTCAATGGCGACCTGGTGACTTTGAACTTCAGTCTCCTGAAAGTATCATGCGGACCGTCTACATGGATCACATCATGATCCCCGTTATGCCCGGCAGAAACAGATCCAAGAAGGCGCCAGTTATCCATTGGGGCAGCTGCTTTTTCATAAGATTTATAGGCATGCGCCGTGGTTATTACTGCAAGCAATAACAGGAAGCTAAGTTTGGTGAGAAGATTTTTACTTTGCATGGTGTTCGTTGTTTTAATTTCGATTATACTTCGCTGTTATTTCTATTTCCCTTTTTTGCGGTTAAATACATATCGAATGGTTATACCACCGTTAACGGCGCTGAAATCGCTTCCATTAACAAAATACCAGGTAGGCTGCCAGTCGAACTGAAGGTTTACACGTTAGTCACTCTCCAGTCAAGCACCCAGTATGCCTGCTGCACCGAACCGGAATTCATCACCGAACGCAAATCCGGGACCCACTCCAAAAATGGCAGCCAGGCGCTGACCGGATAGCGGCGCCAGTTTCTCCAATAATAAATTGATTGAAACACCATCTACATTTTCATCGAAATTCCAGCCGCCAATTAATCTCAAATGCGGATTTATTGGAATTGGCAAAATGCTTTTTTACACTCAGTGCTGTTGTGCCACCGAAACGCGGACCCATGGAAAATTCACCCCCGGCCTCCTGGGCAATGACCTGGTTTGTACAAACTGAAAAAACTGCCAGCAAAAAGCATTGAAAATGATCTTTTTAAATTTCATGTTCTTCAAACTTTTTTATTTTTCATTAGCTCAGTCATGCGGTTGTTATTTTAAATAAGCAATTGTGGTTTTTCCGATTTTTCCATTGAAAGGCGTAAGGAGCCTGGTTGTAATAATCAAGTGATACCGGCGAATCATGATCATCTCCTATATCAAAAGTTGCATTGGATGTAAAGTGGAGCGACATAGCAGCCGGAACCTGGCCCTTGCCAACCACCTGGCCATTTACCCTCAATATAATATCCATCGGACCCCCGATAATACCTTTGTACAAGTTTCGATTCAACTTCTATTTTTTGTTTTCCAGAAGCCAGTTTTGCACTTTGATCTGACCTTTGTTCGCTGAACTTCAAACAGGTTGAACTCGTAACTCAGCATGCCATTCTTTATGTAACAGGTAACACCGCCTGAAAATCCCGCCAGCGCATATAGTACACCGTTAGCATTCGCAGGTATATCCACTTCCATGGTTACGAGGCTGCTGTTCTTTACCCAGCTTTGGGGCGGCTGATTCCGGCATTCTTGTTATGGGTGCATCAAAAGACCACTCGGTGAGTGAAGGCGCAGGAGCATCTTCAGGATGGAACATGGCGGTTGACCACAAACCACCACCTATCGGCATATTTTTGTTTTTCTTTGATTCTTCAATGAAATAGTGCCTTCAGTTCTTCCAGTTTTTCAGGATTCTTAGCGGCAAGGTCGTTCGACTGGCTCCAGTCTTCATCAATATTGTACAGTTCCCATTTATCTGTTAATGGAGACCATTGCTTGATGCCTTTCGGCATTCCGCTTACCCATGGTTCACGGGGCCCTGGTGCACTGGCAAACCAGCCATTGCTATAAATACCCCGACTGGCCATGATATCGAAGAATTGTGTCTGTCCTGGTTCCCTTTGCTTTTGGATCGTCGAATGTATATACCATACTTACACCTGCAATAGGATCCTGTTTGAAAACAGTTTACCACCTGTGGCGCTTTGATATTTACAGCTTCATAAATCGTGGGAACGATATCAATTACATGGTGAAACTGTGGCCTTGGCGTTGAATCGGCCTTAATACGTTTCGGCCAGGACTACAGCCATCGGCTGACGAACACCTCCAAAATATGAACCCATTAATTTTGTACCCTGGTAGGGTGTACTGCCTGCCCATGCCCAGCCTGCATGGTACATATTATCTGTTTTAGGGCCGCCAAGTTCATCAAGACCCCCGAATTCATTCAATGCATCGATATGCTGGGTAATTGTAGTAGGAATTCCATTTTGTGCAAGCTGCTCACTGATGGTTCCATTTAGATCCTTCTGAAGATGAGCCATTATCACCCCAGATATAAAAGATCACGGTATTATCCAATTCACCCTGCTTTTCTATTTCATCGATGATGCGTCCTGCATTATAGTCTGCATGTTCTGCAAATCCGGCAAAGACTTCCATCAGCCGGCGCTGAAAAGGTTTTTCTGCTTCCGGAATCGATTCCCATGAAGCCATGGAGGCAGGTCGTGGAGTAAGTTTGGCATTTTGTGGTATCCAGCCTTTCTCCTTGGCTCTTTTGAATATGCGTTCACGGTATTCATCCCAGCCATCATCAAATTTTCCTTTGTATTTATCCGCCCATTCTTTCATCACCTGGTGCGGACCATGAGCAGCTCCCGGGGCCCAATACATCAGGAATGGTTTGTCCGGTGCATATGCTTTCTGTTCACGAAGCCATTTGATGGCATCGTCTGCAATGTCTTCTGTAAGGTGATATCCCTTTTTAGGTTCCTGGATGACCTGCGTAGTATTTCGTGTCAGTGTTGGCTCATATTGCGAAGCTTCACCGGCAAGGAATCCATAAAAATATTCAAAGCCATAGCCAGTTGGCCAATATTCAAATGGTCCTTTGTTGGTAATCTGTTCTTCCGGTGTATTGTGCCATTTACCAAATGCTGCTGGTATTGTAACCATAATTTTTAAGCACTTCAGCAACAGTTGCGGATGTCTTGGGAATCGTTCCGCTGAATCCGTCAAAATCATTGGCGATAGCGGAAATCTGACCATTGCCAACAAAAGTGTGATTGCGGCCGGTGAGCAATGCATGCCCTTGTAGGGGAACACATGGCTGTGGAATGAAAACGATTATAAGAAATGCCCATGTTAGCGACACGACTGAGCGTGGGGGTGTTAACCTCACCGCCATAGGTTGAAGCCGTACCCGGACCAACATCATCCATCAGGATGATCAGGATGTTTGGGGCATCATCGGGCAGGTGTTTCGGTTCCACACGTTTTTTATAGGTGGATGTTTCCATCGTCAGGCCAGCCTATGGAAGCAGAAGGAACAGGAGGAAAAGGAAGTACATCACCAGATTCATCCGAAACATTTGCAGCGGCGGCCGGGGATGTGTTGTCTGTTGAATTCTGCCCTGTATTGCTATTGCAACTTATGGCTATAGCCACTATAAAAACAAAAATTATGGATCTCATATCAGTTAGTTTATTGCTGTCAGAGGACAAGTTTCGTCAGCTTGATTTTCCTTCTCATGTGATTTGAAGTCTTCTTCAGTTCTTTCCTGGTATCATCAAATTTTTTGTCGTTACCAAACATTTTGTCAATGTCATTGTCTCTTTTATCAAACAACCGGTCAACTTCCTTGTCGCGGTCATTCTGGTTTTTTGATTTTTTGTCAAGGTCCTCAAGGTCATCTGCCAGTTTATTGTTGATGGACTCATAATCCTTTTTCTGTTTTGAATCCAGTTTTACACCATCCGTATTATTGAGGTCGGATATCAGTGATTTTTTGTTCATTGACTGTGCAGAAACGGACTGAATGGCAAATACGCAGATAAAAAGGAGAAAGAACTTTGACAGATTTTTGTTCAGCATGATTATTATTTATTAGTAAATATTCTAATTGATAACTGGTAATACAGGCTTACATATGCTTGTCTGCATTACCAGAAAAGTTTTACAACTTTATTTATTGAGTAACCTTAACAACGGTTCTCCAGCTTTGGTGCCCTCCTTCATTGTTCCTGGTTTCCTTGTTTAGAGAGATGATTACCAGTGCTGCGAAAATTAAAAAATGGTGTTTTCCACAGGCTGTATTTTCATCGTCCGGTATCTATACTAAATTGATTGTTTTTAAAAATTGCCCGCAGCCGTAAGCAGCTACGGGCTCTAACTGTCTATGAGAAAACATCCAACATGAAAAAGTCGTCTGACATCTGATTATATTTTACAGCAAATCCACTTTTACCCTGCTGATTTTACCATTGAATCTGAACGGTGCTTTTTTATTATATCTCATAGAAACGGATGAACCCATATCCGACTCCCACATCAAATGATTCACTGGCACTGAATGCAGCGGGTACGGTACGGGCCACTGTACCGTGAGCCACTTCCCTGCCATCAACCGTTATAGTGATGTCGCCGGGACCCATTGGTTTAGGTATCATTGAATTGATAACTATCTCGTGCCTTCCGGCTGGAAGTTTCTCACCCGATTCAATGGTGTAGCGCTCAATGATCATCATATTGTATTCATACACCAGTTTTCCATTTTCCATAAATACAGTAAGTCCGGCCCCAGCACCCACCCAGCGCATATAGTACACCGTTAGCATTTGCAGGAACGTCCAGTGTGATGGATACCTTATTGCTTTTTTTGCCAAGCCCTGGTGCTGTAAACTCAGGCATGCGCTTCGTATTTTCATCAAAAACCCAGCTCTTATAGGGAGAAGTGATTACATCTTCAGGATGAAGCCGCAACCAGATACCGGCGCCAATGGGCATGTCTTTATTATCTTTCGCCTGATCGAGGAACAGTTCCTGCATCTTTTTCAGCCTTTCCGGTTCTTTTGCCGCCAGGTCGTTGAATTGGGTATAATCTTCTTTCAGGTTATACAATTCCCAAACATCTTTTTTTGAATCCCATTTATCCAGACCGGTTTGTCCAGGTATCCAGGGAAACAAAGGACCAAAAGTGCAGGCATACCATCCATCCTTATAAATACCCCGGCTTCCATTATTATCAAAAAACTGTGTCTTAGCAGCGGCCGGTGCTTTTGCATTATCAAATGTGTATTTCATGCTGACTCCATCCATCGGGATCTGCGCAAATCCATTTACCATTTTTGGAGGTGTAATACCCAGCACATCATAAATAGTGGGAACGATATCATTTACGTGATGAAACTGTGAGCGGGGTGTCTTATCGGGTTTGATACTTTTGGGCCAGCTGATCACCATCGGATTTCGTGTACCACCGAAATGTGATGCAACCAGTTTGGTATGCCTGAAAGGTGTATTGCCTGCCCAGGCCCAACCGGCATGATAAATATTGTCTGTCAGCGGAGTACCGAGTGCATCAAGCCCGCCTATTTTTTCCAATGCCGCCAATTGTTGTGCAATCGTATTGGGAATGCTATTCTGTGCCAGTAATTCACTGATGGAACCATTTTGTCCTTCTGCACTGGAACCATTATCGCCCCAGATATAGATAACGATGGTATTGTCTTTCTGTCCCATGGAATCGATCTGGTCAAGTACACGACCAACCTGCGTATCAGCATGTTCCACGAATCCGGCAAATATTTCCATCAACCTGCGTTGGAAAGGCCGTTCAGATTCCGGAATAGCTTTCCCAGGAAGGCATTGTTTTATCCCTTGGAGTGAGTTGCGCATTGGCCGGTATCCATCCCAATTCCTTTTGACGTTTAAACACGCGTTCCCTGTAGGCATCCCAGCCATCGTCAAATTTTCCTTTATACTTATCGGCCCATTCCTTTAAAATATGATGGGGACCATGACCTGCACCAGGAGCGAAATAGAGGAAGAAGGGTTTGTCCGCTGCGTAAGACTGGTGTTCACTTAACCAGCTGATGGCATGGTCGGCAAGATCAGTACTGAGATGATAGTTCTTAGTCTCCGGAATTTCCACCTGGTTAAAGTTCTCCACCAGGGGTGGTTCATATTGTGATGCTTCTCCTGCCAGGAAACCATAAAAATGTTGAAATCCATAGTTGTTGGGCCAATATTCAAATGGTCCGGCATTGGTGGTCTGGTTGGCCGGCGTATTATGCCATTTTCCAAATGCTGAAGTGCTGTATCCATAATTCTTGAGCACCTCGGCAACAGTGGCAGCTTCTTTTGGAATGATACCTGTATATCCATCCCAGTCCACTGCCCTTTCGGCAATGGTTCCATTTCCGATCCTTGTATGGTTACGGCCTGTCAGTAATGCGGCTCTTGTTGGTGAACATATGGCCGTGGTATGAAATTCATTGTAGGCTATTCCCTGGTCATGCACTTTTGACAGGGTTGGTGTATTCACTTCACCGCCAAAAGTAGAGGGCGTGCCAAATCCCACATCATCCATCAGGACGATCACAATATTTGGCGCATCTTTGGGAAGATGGTTTGCTTCTGTCCTGCGGACATGCTTGCTTTCCGCCAGTGATTCCCCCGCAATACTTGCACTGGGCGAAGGCGGAAAAGGTAATACAGCCCCTGATAAAGAATCGGCAATTGAACCGGATGATGTTGAGGATTCCTGGCAGGAATTCAACAAAAGGATAAACAGAGAAAAATAATAATACGCCGCATGGTAATTAATTTATATTTTGAACAACCGGAACCGAATGCTTCACCTACCCAACATTCAATGTTTAAACTCTTATGGGTATCGATGTTGGAACTTTTATGGGCAGAAAAATAATTTATATGGGCAAGGTAGACCGGGAAACTGCCGAAAGTATAAACTGAGGGCTGAAGCCTGTCTGGATTTACTTAATATTGACCAGTTGGCTGAATTCCGTCAAAAAAACATCTGAAAGTGGAATGAAATCTCTTGTATAATTTCTATTAAATCTTAACCGGGAAGGTGATCTAAGCGCGGTTTTCCAATTGCTTCAGGAAATTTCCAGGGGTGGTGCCTGTTTCCTTTTTAAACGCATTAATAAAAGTTGAACGATTGTTAAATCCGGCTTCTTCGGCGATGCCGGCCAGGGTCAATACATCCCTTTTGTTATTCCTGCATAATTCAATGAAATGGTTTATCCTGTACCTGTTTACCCAGACATTAAAATTTGATTGATAATGTTTATTGATGATTGGTGATAACTGGTATACAGGTATGCCCACTTCTTCTCCAAGGTTATGTATCGTATATTGCTTATTGAGGTAAGGCTTATTCCGGGTCATGTGCGCCTCAATTTTATTGACCATTTCCTGGACCTCAGATGCGGAAAGATGGTTTTTAGTTTGGACAGTAGTTTCTGAAGCAGTCAATTCACCCTCCCGTTCATCATTAACTTGTTCGATCCTGCTTCATCCTTTGCGGAAAAAAACCATACAGTATCCTGGGAGAGAACAGGATAAAAACAGCGGTAGTGATCAAATGGATGGATAAAATGAAATTAAGGTACCCCAGAGAATACCATTTTAAACGAAACAGCAGCCCAAATATGCCGGGAAAGATTAATGGGATATGAAATGCCGTTAATGTGACAATAAACCAGAATAAGGTTTTATTCCTCGATGACTCATTTTCATTAGATATATGCTTGTTCCTGATGATCAGTCTGAACTGAAGCAGCATCATGGCAACACTCCACAAATACATAAATATATAATGGAATCCCTTAAGAGGTATCCAACCCTCTTCTACACGCAACATCCGTGATGGATTATCGAGATTGGCCCTCATTACTGCAGCTTTATAGCCAGGCATCCTCCAGGAAAAAAGGCAAAAGGTCAATCGTATAAAAAAAGGCAGGGATGAGGAAAAGCCAGTCTCTTTTTCGCCATCTGAGACCGGGATAGAAAGAATTACGGGAATACAGGTAAAGGAACGGCACAACCAGGAATCCGGCTATATTGCCAGTCCGGGCAAAGAATGGATAATTGAGCATCTCCCTGCTGTAATTTAACTGATTGATAAATAACAGGTAGGTGATGCAAATAATATTAATGGATAGTAAAATATTACTATTATTAATGCTTCTGTTGCGGTAAAAAAGCAATAGTATAATGACCAACAGCCCCAGAATCAAACTTGACTCAACCAGTATTTTAGCCATTAGCGTAGTTCCGTTAGCAGTTAGGAATGTATGAAATTAGCGAATTTTTACTCATTGTCAGAACATCGATCATTCATACAAATCGATTATTTGTACCAGATATTAATCAAAAACGTTGATAAATCTTGGAAACTGATCATTTGTAGAATTATCCTTCCGGCAGCTCAATAATAAATTCTGTAAACTCGCCTTCCTTTGATATCATTTTTAATTCGCCTCCATGAGCCTTTATTACCTCGTAGCTCAACGAAAGGCCGAGGCCGGTTCCTTCACCGGTTGGTTTTGTGGTAAAAAATGGTTGGAATACTTTGCCCCTTATTGATTCCGGGATTCCGGTTCCATTGTCCCTGATCCTGATCTCAATGTGGTGATCCGTTTTTTTTGTGCTCACAGATATGACCGGTTCAAATGAATCACCCAATAGTTGCATTTTTTCCCTTACCGCATAAAAAGCATTGTTATACAAATTCAGGAGTACCCTGCCGATATCATGCTGGATGATGCGGATTTTTCCAAGAACCGGGTCAAAGTCTGTCTGCAGCGTCACGTTAAAAGAACTATCCTTCACTTTTTGGCCATGATAAGCCAGTTTCAGGTAGTCGCCCGCCAGGGCATTAATATCGGTGTCTTCCAATGGGGCATTGCTGGTTCGCGTGTGTTGAAGCATGGACTTTACGATGGCGTCAGCCCTTTTCCCATGCTGATGAATTTTCTGCAGGTTGCTGATCACATCAGCCATCAGGATATTCATTTCACCGCGCCTCGACAGGGAAGTATTCTCTATTTCAAGAAGGTCTTTCAACTCCGACAAGAGTTCCGCATTGATCTCGGCAAAATTGTTGACAAAGTTCAACGGGTTCTGGATCTCATGGGCGATACCCGAAGCAATCTCACCAAGTGAAGCCATTTTTTCCTTCTGTACCAGTTGCAACTGGCTTGATTTCAGATCCGCAAGAGCAGCCTGGAGATCATCTTTCTGCTCCGACAACTGAATCGTTCTTTCCCTGACCCTGTCTTCCAGCAACATATTCTGTTCCATGAGCGCCTGTTGCTGCTGTTGTTGAATCAGGGCCAGGTCCCGGTGATACTTTAGTTTTTTACGCTGGCTACTGATAAAGGCAATTAAAAAACTGCTGAACAGTACAACCATGGCTGAAATGCCAATGATGACCCTGAATTGCAGGCTGATGTCAAGCAGATTCATAAAAAGCCCTGGTTATAAGAATACACAAAATGATATATGCAATATTATGAAAGTCCCATATCCTTTCGGCAATATCAGGATCATAGGTAATCATCGGTACATAAAACAAAAAAACAAAAAAATTAATGACAACATAAATACTGAGCCCGGTGACAACCCAGAAGTCGGCACCCTGGAATACATTACCATAATCCGCCCTGAGTTTTGACAGGTAATACAGCAGGCAATAGATCAGTAGCAGGTATGCTTCTGCGGCCAACAGGTTTCCACTTAAATGATCGGGATTGAAAAAATCTTCATTAAAAATAAAATTTACACCGATGATCAACACGCATAACCCGGTTAACAAATACCTGAACCTTTTGAAATCGGTCTGCCCCAACGCCAAAAAAAAGAAATAGAAACAAACCAGCCTGACCAGCGAATGGATATTGTACAGCGGGTTATTGCTTTCAATCCTGAACGGAAGGAATTTACGATAATCGCTGATGATATCGCCGGCAAGGTTAATGCAAAACGCGAGTACCAGGTAAATGATAACAGGTCTTAAAAAACGAGGCTGTTGACGGTTGAAAACCAAATAGGTCAAGGGTATGAGCGGTGCCCAAGCCTCAGACCAGTCCAGCATCGTCCGGAAAATATTCATGCTATCATTGTTGAGTAACCGAAGTAACCATCCTTACCCCGGAGTGACCGCTACCTAATAAAGATTATTTGCCAGATAGAAATTTACTGCTTATCTTTTAAGAAGTCTCATTTTACATCAACCTTTTACTAATCTTCAAAAACATTCCAATATGAGAAAGGGATATTTAACGGTAATGCCTGTTTTACTAATGGTATCGATTATCGTAATTTTTAGTTCCTGCAACAGCAATCCATCAGCTTCCGAATCTTCTGACACCCTGGTGGCAAAGCACTGATACTACAGCGAAAGCAGCACCGGCACCTTTAGCTCCCATCAGTGGTTTCTTAAATATATTATATATTGATGCTGCAACATTTGTCAGTGTAAATAGTCAGGGAAATAAAAAAATGACCTTTAGATTCTTTATTAACGACCCGGATTCGTCTGACTTTGAGTAATTGGTCAAATAGTAATAGCAGTACCCAATTTCCTGATCCTTCTAATTTAACTTTATGGGTAGGTTCACAAAGTACCGTCAAATATGGGACAGGTAGCTATTTTGGCAACCTTGTGCTTTATCAACCGCCAGGTAAATAATATACTGCGTCAAATAGGTAACAAACAATCTCCAATTACGTTTTCTTTGTACCAGTAGATCCTGGCAACTTCGGAGAGTGGACAAATTACCTACCTGGTTGTTCCGACAATCTAGATCCAAAAACAGTAAAGCCAAGTTGACCTGACAGCTCTTATTGAGTGAACAAACCAATCCTTCTCCTCCAAGAAGCAGTTATCAGAGTAAATAGTCAATGATCCAACTGTCTTGAAAAGCTTAAAACTTACCTGCACGGTCAGGCCACATTCGTGTTTAATATGGCATCCTAATACCTGGTACCGGAGGTGTCTTTAAAATTTTGCCGGAATTTTACAGGTCCCCGTCACTTAAGCAAGCGCTGCATCGCAGAAACCATCCAGATAACTGCATGTTTTTTTTACCACTGGCAAAACCATTGTATGAAGAACCTGTTTTTATTTGTTGCTTTCTCCCTTGCCATGTGCAGCTCATCTGCCCAGACTGCCAAAACAGATACGGTATACACAGGCATTTACATCACCAGCATCCATAATATTGACTTTAAACAAAAAGAGTTTACCATCACCTTCTGGTTATGGCTCAAATACAAAAACCCGGAACTGGACTTCGTAAACAATCTTGAAGTGCCTAATGCCAAGACCGTTGATAAAAATTTTTTTACTATCGATACAACAGGCAATTATATCATGCTGCAGATGAAGATGCAGTGTGTAATGAAAGACTCCTGGAGAATTTCCAACTTTCCTTTTGACGAACAAAAACTGCGGTTATCCATCGAAAATTCCCAGTTCGACACCTCCACCATGATTTTCGTGGCAGACACCCTCGGTGAACATTTCGACAGCAGGTTTACGCTGCACGGATGGAACATTGACAGTTGTATAATTTTTACAGGAACAAAAGTTTATAAAACAGCCTTCGGTGACGATACTGCCATTAAACAGGAATCGGCATATAGTGCATTTCGGGTACGCCTGTCTGTTACCAGGGAAGCCGGTGAACTGTTCCTGAAGATGTTCCTGGGAATGTATCTTGCCTTTTTTGTCTCCTATATCTGCTTTTACATACATGCAGACGGTATGGATTCCCGCTTTGGCCTCAGTGTAGGTTCACTGTTTGCTGTTGTGGGTAACAAGTATATAATAGAATCATCCCTCCCGGAATCAACATCCTTTACCCTGGTAGATGCATTACACGGCATCACCCTCCTGTTTATCCTGCTGATCATTGCGGCCAATGCTTTTTCCCTTCGTTTAGTGAAAAAAGGCCAGGTGGAAAGAGCCTTTAATTTTGACAACCGGATCAGCCTGGTGTTACTGACGGCATATGCGCTCCTGAATACATTTTTTATCTGGCGGGCAGTCACTGACCTTGGATAGGGAATTATCCCGGAAACTTCTATCACCCGGTGTTTATTAGTCCTGAATTTTATCCGTCTATACATTATTCCATAAGGGATTGCCTTTTAGGTTTATATTGATATAAGGATAAAACATGACCATGCTAAGAAATTATTTTAAAATCGCTTTTCGAAACCTCACCAAGCGCCGGGGCTATGCGCTATTGAATATTTTCGGACTTGCTATTGGAATAACCTGCTGCCTGCTCATTTTTCAATATGTCGCTTACGAAAAGAGCTATGATAAATTCAACAAGGCCTCCCGGAATATCGTGAGGCTGCGGCTCGACAGCTACCAGCAGGGAAAGCTTGCGTGGAAGTCGGCAACCATTTACCCGGCAATCGGTCCCACACTGAAAAAGGAATTTCCAGAAGTCGAGGATTTCTGCCGGCTTCACGATGCAGAATTATTGCTGGCGAATCCGGACAATAACGTGAAGTTCAATGAAAAAAAAGGATACTATGCTGACCCTTCGTCAATCAGCATGCTGGGCATTGACATGCAAAACGGAAATCCAAGCGAGGCCCTCAATGGACCCGACAAGATGGTTGTTTCACAATCCTTCGCGAAAAAATATTTTAACAGTGAAAATGCTGTCGGTAAAATTTTGGTATCAAAAGATCCGCAGTTCTCGGCGTCATATTTAATTACAGGTATTTTTAAAGATTATCCTGCAAACTCACACCTGGTGATTGACTACCTGGTTTCCTATTCTACACTGGGCAAAATAAACAGGTTACAAGGAGACACCAGTAATGCAACTGAAACCAGCTGGGGTTGGTACGATTTCTATACCTACCTTTCGCTTAAGCCAGGAACAGACTTAAAAAATCTTGAAGCCAGGTTTCCTGCATTCTGCGACGCACATATGAATAACAGTGAATGGCAGAAAGCAAATAATGTTAAGGTCTCATTGTCGGCCCTGCCGCTTAAGGATATCCATCTCTATTCAAATTACAACCAGGAAGCCGAAGTAAATGGAGATGGCCAGACGGTATCTTTTCTTTTTCTTATCGGAATATTGATTATCCTGATCGCCTGGATAAACTACATCAACCTGGCTACTGCCCGATCCATCGAAAGGGCAAGGGAAGTTGGTGTGCGTAAAGTATTGGGTGCTCTCCGGACAAACCTTATCATGCAATTCCTGGCGGAAAGTTTTATGCTGAACTTCATCGCATTGCTGATAGCTTTTGTTGCTGCATTTTTCATTACACCTTCTTTTAACCAGTTTGTGGGACGGATAAAACCGGCAGTTTTTGCCCTGCCCTCCGACTATCTTTCGGCGTTTCTATTATTGTTTTTAACCGGAAGTTTCCTTGCAGGTATTTATCCCGCCTTTGTTTTGTCGGGCTACCAGCCGGTCAAAGTCCTAAAGGGTATTTTCAAAAATACCAGCAGCGGCATACTGCTAAGAAAAAGCCTGATCACCGTCCAGTTTATTACATCAGTAATACTGGTTGCCGGAACAATAATCGTATATCAACAAATCGATTATATGCGCAGGCAGAAACTGGGTACTGATATTAACCAGACCCTGGTCATTTCAGGCGCCACATCCTCTGTGGATTCAGTGTATGCAAACGAATTCCAGCCATTTAAACAGGAGCTGCTTCAACATCATAATGTAAAAAGCGTCAGTTCCTCCAGCACTGTGATGGGGAATGAAATCTACTGGACCAGCGGTGTCAGGAAACTGTCAGTAGACAGTAAGAATGTAACGCTTTATATAATGGGAGTTGACTATGATTTTATTCCATCTTACCGTATAGATATAAAAGCCGGCAGAAATTTTTCAAAAGAATTTGTCACTGACCAGAAGTCTGTATTGTTGAACCAGGAAGCTGCCAGGTTGCTGGGATTTGAGAGTCCGGAAAACGCCATCAACCAGAAACTAATCCGGCGGGATACATTAAACGTAATTGGTGTGGTAGCAGACTTCCACCAGGAAGGCTTACAAAAAAGGTGCAGCCCATAATTATGCTGCTGAGACCTGAGATCCGAAATTATTATTCGGTTAAAATGGGCCAGGATAACATACATCAAACCGTGGCTTCGATTGAAAAGATCTGGAGTAAATACTTTCCTTCTGATCCATTCAATTACTTTTTCCTTGATGATTCATTTAACAGGCAGTATAAGTCGGATGAAATGTTTGGAAGTATCTTTTCGATCTTTGCCCTGCTGGCCATCCTCATAGCATGTTTTGGACTCTCTGGCCTGTCGGCATACAATGTGCTGCAAAGAAGAAAAGAAATTGGCATTCGCAAAGTGATGGGTGCCTCACTTCAACAATTGCTCATTTTATTATCGAAAGATTTTCTGCGGCTGGTATTATTGGCATTTCTTATTGCCATCCCCATAACATGGATGATCATGAGCAGATGGCTTGATTATTTTGCCTATCGCATTGATATCAGCTGGTGGGTTTTTGCTATTGCCGGGATGATCACCATAATCATTGCATTTGCCACCATCAGTTTCCAGGCATTGAGAGCGGCGATTGCCAACCCGGTGACAAGCTTAAGAACCGAATGAATTAATGCAGCAACAGGAAAACCAGGATTCCGGCAACAAATCCTAACAGTGCCAGCGGGGTAATTTTCTTTAGATACCACATGAAGTTTATCTTTTCAATGCCCATAACCGCTACGCCGGCAGCGGAGCCGATGATAATGGCACTACCACCGGTGCCGGTAGTCAGTGCAAGAAATTCCCAGAAAGGATGATCCGTGGGATATGTTGCCATATCGAACATTCCCTGTGATGCTGCTACCAATGGTACATTGTCGACCACGGAAGAAAGCAGCCCTAGGGCAATGCCCATCAGGTAATCATTGTGGAGGTATTTCGTGAGTTCCGAGGCCATTTCCCTGAGCAGGCCCATAGTCTGTAATGCCGATACGGAAAGCAGGATACCCAAAAAGAAAAGGATGCTGGAAGTATCAATTTTCTGAAGGGCCTTTGCCACAGAAAACCGTTGCGCCTCTTCGGGTTCCTTGCCCTTATGAATGATGGTTGTGATCAGCCACATCAGTCCCAGCGCCAGCAGCATTCCCATAAAAGGTGGCAGATGGGTAATGGTTTTAAAAGCGGGTACAAAAAGCAAAAAACCAATACCGGCAAAAAGAATCACCTTACCCTCGCGTTTTTCCCTGATAGAAGATTCCATTTCCTTTTTATAGCTTATTCTTTTACCTGCAAAAAAGAGTGACACTATAAAGACGGGGATGGCACAGGCTGCAATACTGGGAAGGAAGAGTTGTTTGATAATATTCAGCGCAGTAATCTGCCCGCCTATCCAGAGCATTGTAGTGGTTACGTCACCCAGTGGAGACCATGCTCCGCCGGCGTTGGCGGCAATGATGATCATCCCGGCAAACCAGTGCCTGTCTTCCCTGTAGTTCCAATAATTTTGCGGTCAATGAAGTCATGACTATGGCTGTGGTAAGGTTATCCAGCAGGGCCGATAGAAAAAAGGTTATGATGGTTATGATGATTAATAATGCCTGTTTGTTCGTTGTAGTAATACTGTTGGTGATGATCTCAAAGCCCCGGTGGGAATCTATTAATTCCACAATGGTCATCGCCCCCAAAAGAAAAAACAGGACCGAGGATATCTCTCCCAACTGAACAAGCAGTTCCTCACTAACATGAGTTGGTTCACTGCTTTGGATGACATAAATAGTCCAGCAAAGTACCCCGGTAATTAATGCCGAAGCAGCCTTATTAAGATTCAGCCTTTGTTCAAACATGATGGCGGTATAGCCCAGGATGAACACGACAATGATGAGGGAGGTGACCATTCTCGCTAAAATAGGTATTTATTGAAGAACAATAACCCCTGCCAGACGGATGCCAGGGTAGGTCCATTGACCAATAACATATTCATTATTAATGAATTATGGCTACTGACGCCTCAATCACAATGTTGGTGAGGGAGGGAGGAAATTAAGACATAAACTTTCTGCGCCGGTACATGAATGTTTTTCAAAACTGGAAAAATATTTGCTATGAAAACCAGATATCCGGTTATCCTAAATTAAAAGCTGTTGAAACTGCTTGTTAAAAATATGACTTCCCTTCGCGCCATCAGCGAAGTTAAAGCCACCATGGAGAGCATTGGGTTGCACCCTGTAACCATTGAACTGGGCGAAGTAGTTATTGAAGAAACGCTATCCCAAAGAAAATATAATACGCTCCAGGAAATCTTATCCCAAAAAGATTTTGAATTAATAAAAGACAAGGAGTCCATTATTATTGAAAAAACCAAGAATGCCATCATAGAAATGATTCATCATACGGATGAATTACCTACTGCAAAATACTCCGACTACATCAGCAAAAAACTCGGCATCAATTACACCTCTCTGTCTAAATTATTTTCCAGGGTCCGGCATGTTACTATCGAGCAGTTCATTATTGCCCATAAAATAGAGCGGGTAAAACACCTGCTGCTATTCAATGATCATACGGTCTCTGAAATTGCATGGAAGCTTCGCTACAGCAGTACAGCGCATCTGTCTGCCCAGTTCAAAAAAGTAACCGGGCTTAGCCCTTCGAATTTCAGGAAACTAAAAAAGAAAAAATTAATCCCTCTCGAAAGAATCTAGTCGTGGTAACTGTGCATCTCTATTAAAGTGCCCGGGAGGTATATATCAACAAGAAAAGACTCCGCTTTTGGCGGGGTTTCCGGTGTAATACCACTAAGGGTAGAACCAGTAAATAAAATGGACTTGCGTTAAAAAATAAAAATTGTATTGCCGACAATTATATTATCCTACTTTTATCATTAACCATACTAATTACAGGAGTTCATTATGAAAAATATTATTTTCAAAGGCGTATTAGCGTTGTTTATGACAACAATGATATTCGCCTGCAGTACAAAAACTGAAATGTCCCAGGCTGAAAAAGAACAGATCAAAAAGGAAATCCAGGCAAAGGAAGACGAATTTGCTGAAGTGTATAATTCCGGCGAACTCAAAAATATAGGATATTACGCCGATGATGCCATAACCTATTACCAAAACAAGGCGCCGCTGGTAGGAAAAGAAGCCATTGTAAATTTTTTAAAATCAGACCTGGATTCAAATACCAACAAGATATCTTTTAAGACAAAAGAAGTATTTCCTTCCAGCGACGGAAACCAGGTAGTCGAAATTGGTTATTTTGAACTGCTCGATTCTGCTAACATTGTTATCAATACCGGGAACTATATGGCATTATTTGAAAAGAGAAATGGAAAATATGTATCCCTCAGGGATATGAGTGTTTCCAATGTACCACTTCAATAAAAAGTAATATTACCTGCTCTAAAAGGCTGCGAAAAATCTGTTTTCCGCAGCCTTTTTTTGTATGATAAGAAGTATTGCTTTAACGTCTCCTGCCGCCGCCCCTGCCGCCGCCGCCGCTAAAGCCACCACCGCCAAAACCACTGCTGCTCCTGTTACGCGAAGAATTTGAGGTGGTTGGCCGCTGTGAAGCGCCACCACTTGATGGGCGGTTTGATCCTGTACCCGTGGAAGGAAGGGTAGATGCTCCGGCCGAGCCCCGGTTAGAACCTGCCCCTGTAGAAGGTTGTGTAGATGGCTTTGTTCCTCCCGCACCGCCAACGCCGCCAACGCCTCCAACTCCACCTGCCCCACCAACACCTCCTGGTTTGCCTGCTCCGCCCACACCACCAACTCCTCCAACGCCGCCAACACCACCAACACCACCAACTCCTCCTACGCCACCTACACCTCCAACACCACCAACACCACCAACGCCGCCTACGCCGCCAGGATATGCGGGAGGAGGATAATGATAACCGCCATAATAACCTCCATGGTAATAATAATTATTGTGACGATAAACGCCAATGGCCACTACTGTAAAAGCAGCAAAATATGGTGGATAATATCCGTAATAATAAGGAGGGACATAAGGAACGTATACAGGTGAATACACATACTGTACAATGGGAATCGTTTCCACAACAACGGCGGTAGTTGCCGGAACATCCTTAACAACAGGATCTTCTCCTTTATAAGCAGGATTAGCTGTAACACCCGGTGTTCCTTCAGTATTCGGTTTAACGACATAGTCTGAGCCGTATAAATCCTTATTGCCAACAATCTGAAGGTTTACTTTACCCTTTTTGTCTTTGGTGACCATAATTGACGCAACGTCCTGTGTCTTCTTTTCAGAGACATCCACCTGAAGGATAAAAGTATAGTTTGAATCCTTTTTCTTGGTGACCACTTTTATAAAATCGACTTTTTGATCCTTGTTTAAATCCAGGTTATTGATCCCGGTCTTCTCCGCATTGAGCTCCTTCTGAAAATCCTCGATCGTTTTTGATTTCTGAAACAAGGTCATCACAGAATATAGATCCAGGTTGTCGCCCGGCAGGTTTAACAGTGTTGTATCTTTTGCTGCCTGGGAAAAAGCCGGCAGGCTGAATAAACTAATTGCTACCAGGCATAGCCAAATTGACTTCTTCATAATAAGCATAATTTACGGACCAATTCAAAGCCAAGTTAGCATAAATTATGCTATAGCATTCCAGGTATTCCTACACTTTAAATATGACTTAGGTCATCCGGAAATATCTCCAAATGCGCATAATAGTAATCCCCTGCAATGGTGCCATATTTTCATGAAGTATATTTTATATCTTATAGCGTAATCAACATTCTTTACCTGCATTTAGACATACATATTCCCAATACTGTCAACATACAATATGACCAGATTAAAAGATAGAGTCTCCATTATTACCGGCGGCGCAAACGGAATCGGCAAAGCCACTGCCACAAGGTTTGCTGAGGAAGGATCTAATATTGCGGTTTGGGACCTGCAGGAAGAGAAAGGCAGTGAACTGGTTAAAATGCTCCGGGATAAAGGCGTTATGGCTAATTTTTATAATGTGAATACCGCCGATTATAATGTAGTGCAAAAGGCAGTTGATGCCGTAATGAGTGATTTTGGGAGAATAGATATCCTGGTCAACAATGCAGGTATTCTTCGTGATGCTACACTGGCGAAAATGAGCGAAGAACAATTTGACAATGTTATAGCCGTGAACCTCAAGGGCGTTTTTAATTGTACCAAGGCTGTGGCTCCATTTATGGTGGAGGCTGGCTACGGACGCATCATACAGGCCTCATCCATTGTGGCACATTATGGAAATTTCGGGCAGACAAACTATGTAGCCTCAAAAGCGGGAATCATCGGTATGACTAAAGTGTGGGCCAAAGAATTGGGTCGAAAGGGAATAACGGTCAATGCGGTTGCTCCCGGATTCATTGCAACAGAAATGACGGAATCCATTCCGGAAAAAATAATCAACCTCATGAAAGAAAAGATACCTTCCCAACGAATGGGAACCGTAGAAGAAGTGGCCAATGTGTATCTTTTCCTGGCTTCCGACGAAGCCAGTTATGTGAATGGCGCCGTCATTAATGTAGACGGGGGCGGAACCATATAACCCGGATATTTTAAAAAAAACTGAAAATGAAGAAAGCTGTTCGCATTTTTTTATATACGGTTATTTCCATTATTGTAGTAGTAGTTATTGGCGGACTGATCCTGGCATATATTCCTGTTACACCGAAGATCAGCAATCACGGGATTTCGCAAGAACAGGCAACTGTTTTAAGAGAAGCCTATACTGGACCTCATCACGTATTCACTACAACTGACGGCGAAAAACTGTTTTTGCGAAGATGGAACCCCGATAGTGTTGACGCGAAAAAGAAAGATATAGCCGTATTGATATTTCATGGCATCACGGCACACAGCGGTCCGTATGAAATGGCCGGCAAACCTATATCTGCAGGTGGTTATACAGTATTCGGACTTGATTACCGTGGACATGGTTTATCCGGTGGAAACCGGGGTGATAGTCCGGGTAAAGAACGGTGGATCGCTGATTTAGCAGAATCTATTAAATATATAAAAACACTGGGGTTCTCAAAGGTGGTAATTCTTGGACATAGCCTCGGAGTTGCTTCCGCCATTTGTGCCGCCAACGCCGTACCGGATGAAATTGCCGGAGTGGTCCTCCTATCGGGCGCTTATGAAGGCAGAAAAGGTTTGTCGGCCCCGCCTTCACTATACGATAAAACAAGGATCATTGCCAGTTCTATATTTCGACCCAATTACCAGGCCATTGAATACTACCGGAAAGGCATGACCGTAACTAAAGATACCCTGTTCAATTTCAGGTATACGTTACGGTTTGTATCGATGTTGGATGTCAAAACACTCAGGATGCCGCAGGGCCTGAATGCACCGGTGTTGGTAGGAGCAGGCGATAAGGATGAATTGTTCGAGGTGGAGAAAGTAAAGGAATTATATGATATGATTCCCGGCACCAAAAAAGAATTCCTGGTGATGAAAAATACTACTCACGCGGTTATACCTGTGGAGAGCTGGAACCAGGTGGTGGATTGGTTGAACAGGAAATTTGCGCCTTAGGGCGTCCGGCATGGCAACCACTCCTTTTTAGAGCATCAGGCGAAAGTTATCATTAAATCGCAATCGCCTACCGGGAAGTGCATATATGAATGAATAATTTATTAAATACTTGCATACATCCATCCTTCTATTTACCTTTTATCTTTCTACCCTGGTCATCTTTTTCTTTTCATCCTTAAACACCTTGTATGGACAAAGCATTTCGCAACACTTCTATCTTTATTGTATTGATCATTTTTGGTGTTCAATGGGGTTTTTATCATCCCTACACCAGCCAGTTTCCAAAATTTGTAGGCAAGACAAACATCATCCACATTCACGGGATTCTGCTCATGTGCTGGCTCGCGCTACTTGTTATCCAGCCGATGCTTATTTCTACTGGAAGAAGGCAGCTTCATCGCACCATCGGAAAATCGTCTTATGTATTGGGGCCTCTGATCATCCTGACGATCTTCCTGATAGGCAGGAGTTCGTTCAACCGGCATATGGGCGAAGTACCCATTGAAGCCGCCTATGAAGATATAGTACTTGATATGCGGGGCTGGGTCTCCTTTGCCATTTTCTGGTCGCTTGCTATGATCAACAGGAAGAATTCGGCTGCGCATATGCGTTATATGATTGCAACAGGCATACTTGCCATCGGCCCGGGGATAGGCCGGGGACTGATCTTCAGTGCCGGAATGGGGTTCGGCCCGGCATTGACCACTACGGATGTGATCGGTCTCTCTATTGTCGGGATTTTGCTGGGATATGACCTGCTCCACAAAAAAGACTATAAGCCATATGCAGTTGTTTTCGCAGTCTTGCTGGTAGGTGCCGTTCTTTGGCAGATCCGGGATACGCCAGCCTGGCAGTCGTTCGCGAAAGCTTACGCAGCCTTATTATATTAAACAAGAAGCCCGGCGAGCTGCGGTGATCCCAGGTTGGGGAACTACAAGCACAACTCAACAATGTCAACTTCGTCTTTTTTTGTTAGGGGCAAAACTCATTAAAGAAATCTTTATGAGTTTTGCCCCTAACAAAAAACCCACGCTAAAGCGTGGGCATTGTTGAGTTGTTCTTGCGGTGAGGGAGGGATTCGAACCCTCGGTACAGTTTAACCCGTACGGCAGTTTAGCAAACTGCTGATTTCAGCCACTCATCCACCTCACCGGCTGATTTTTAAGGATGGCAAAAATAATGAACAAGCACCCAAACGCCAAATAAAATAGTCCTTCCAACCTCACTGTTCCCTTTATGCCTGCATTCCATCGGTCAACCCCTACCGTAGTATCCTGAAATCCACATACTGGCGGTTTTCTGTTTCGCCTACTTCAATACCCGCCACCATAGCCCTGGAAGGTCCTGTAGAACACCATTCCATAAACTGATCCATCTGGCGTTCCTCCCCCTGTGCAAAAATCAACACTGTTCCATCACTGCAATTCTGCACAGAGCCCCGAATCCCCAATCGGTCCGCCGCCACCTTTGTATGATGACGGAAATTCACTCCCTGTACCAGGCCTTTAACCCTGATCTCCCTGTAAATGATCATAGCTATAAAGTAAAAAAAATCCCGCCATATAAGCGGGATCTTAAAATAATTTCTATTGTCAACTTTACATTGCTGCGAGCTGCACTTTCTGCTGGAGTTCCATCACACTCTCGCGAAACATGTTATCCGTATCCATCAGGTCCTTCACCGTCTGGCAGGAATGTATAACCGTTGTGTGGTCACGACCGCCAAAATGTTCCCCAATGGTCTTTAAGTGAATTTTTTGTGAAAATTTTTGCAAGGTACATAGTGATCTGCCTGGCCTGTACGATTTCCCTCTTGCGGGTTTTCTGCAGGAGTTTGTCATACGGCACATCAAAGTAATCACAGACCATTTTCTGTATGGTATCGATGGTGATTTCCTTTGATGATGTTTTCACAAAGTTTCTCAATACTTTCTTCGCCAAATCCAGGTCAATTTCACTCTTATTAAGCGAAGACTGTGCCAGAAGGGAAATCAGTGCCCCTTCGAGTTCACGCACATTGCTTTGGATATTATAGGCGATATATTTCACCACTTCCCTGGGCATTTCGAGACCGTCGTTCTCATCTTCTTTTCGAGGATCTCAATACGGGTTTCATAGTCAGGTACCTGGAGATCTGCACTAAGGCCCCACCTGAAACGGCTCAGTAATCTCTCCTGTACACCTTCAAGGTCTTTAGGCGGTTTATCCGAACTAAGGATCAGTTGTTTGCCTGATTGATGGAGGTGATTGAAGATCGCAAAGAATGCATCCTGCGATTTTTCTGCCCGGTTGAAAAACTGCACATCATCAATGATGAGCACATCGATCAGCTGGTAGAAATGTATGAAATCGTTGATGGCATTATTACGGCTATGATCCTGGAACTGGTTAATGAATTTTTCGGAGCTTACATATAATACCACTTTATTCGGGTGCATACGCTTTACCTCATTACCAATGGCCTGCGCAAGATGTGTTTTACCCAGTCCTACGCCACCATAAATCACCAAGCGGATTAAATGATGTGGCACCCGGTTTTTCCGCCACCGTTTTTCCGGCCCTGCGTGAAACCCTGTTACAGTCTCCCTCTACAAATGAATCAAAGGTATAGATGGGATTCAGCTGGGAATCAATCTGCATTTTCTTCAGCCCCGGTATTACGAACGGATTCTTGACCGGATTATTTATGACTAAAGGAAAATCCATTTCGTTGTTGCTGTAGGTTTTATAACCGTTGCCGGGAATGTCCATGGTGAGTGGCTTATCCTTGTCGTTTCCACTGTCTACCATTATGCGATATTCCAGTCTCGCCTCTTTCCCAAGTTCTCTTTTCAGGGTCTTTGCCAGCAGTGTTACATAATGTTCTTCAAGATACTCGAAGAAGAACTGACTGGGTACCTGTATCGTGAGAACTTTCTCCTTTAACGCAACAGGTTTAATGGGTTCAAACCAGGTTTTAAAATGTTGCCACTCTACGATGTCCTTGATGATCTCCAAGCAGTTTATCCAGACTTTATCGTGAGTTTTATCCATTCTTACTTAAGCAATTAGTACTTTGGTTACAGAAAAAATATGTTTCAAAAGGATTGGCTAAAAATTGGATCAGAAGAAGAGTCGCGAGGTGATTTCAGTTCCCGACGAAATTTCCGGAGGTTGGAAACTCCAAAACCGTTTTCGTGAGCAGGCAAGCAAGGGTATATTTTCTTTTGCGTTCATCTTGTCTGAAAGTACCTTTTTTTTTGGATTACTTCTTTCTTTTTTTTGAAAAAATTTTTTGTGGTTTTTTTCAAAAGGGTAGCGAATATAGATTGCCTTTGGGGAATAAAAAATTTTTTATTCTCATGTTATCCTCATGTGTTTTTTTCGATCAAAATTGATTTGTTTTTGTCAAGATTTTTTCCATTGCCCGCTTCAAAAACGTAATCAAGCCTTCCCAGTTGAATTCCAGCCCATCCAACCTGGTTTACAATCACTTCTTCGCCGTCAACATTCCTGTAAACCCTTGGTACATCAAAGAAACGGTGTGTATGTGCGCCAATGATGAGGTCCACATGCCTGGAACGCTGTGCCAGCAACTCATCGCTGATTTTGTTGTCGGCGTATTTGTCTCCCAGGTGTGAAAGACAGATCACCATGTCACAGTTTTTTTTCTTTTTCAGGTATTCAGCAATCTTGCTCACTTCCTGTACAGGATCAAGATATTTTGTTGTGCCGTATAATCCCTGTCCAACCAATCCCACAAGTTCAATGCCTACTCCTGTGATACCTATGGTAAGCGCACCTTTTTTGATCACTTTATATGGATGGTATATATGTTCCATTGGCGTACCCATGAAATCATAATTACATATGATGAACGGGAAGTTTGCAAAGGATGAAATTTTTTCTGCCAGGTTTTCAATTCCTGCATCAAAATCATGATTTCCAATGGTACCAGCTTCATAGCCCAACATACTCATCGCCTTCATCTCCGGCTCGCCCCTGTAGAGGTTAAAATACGGTGTGCCCTGGAAAATATCTCCGGCATCTACCAACAGTACATTTTCCTCTGCGGCCCTGATCTCATTGATCAGCTTTGCCCTTGCAGCCACACCACCCTTGCCCTGGTACTGACCGTCTGGAAAAGGATCAAGGCGGCTATGCACATCATTGGTATGTAAAATCGTAAGTTTCTGCGTTCGCTTCTCTGTTGCCGCAAAGAGCACAGGATGAGAAATCAGCAGGGATCCCGCAGCGAATGCACTGTTTCTTATAAAATGTCTTCTAGTTGCCAAGGGTTATCCTGTTTTCCAGTTGAGTTCCTAAAGGAGTGCCGTTTTTCTTCATCGTCTTTACATAATCTATGATGGCATCCCTGATCAGGTAATTGGTGTCTTTTCTCCTGGCCTGCCCGTAAAACCATGACATCGCCGGGTTGTTTGCATAATAATCCGAAGATACAATGGTATACTCAGCCTGCTCATCAATTTCCTTCCCTCCGACCATGATATCCGTCACCTTTTTATCTTTTATGGTCATGGTGAATCCTGCAACGCCACCGCCACTGTTTCCCATGTCTTCAATAAATTTTTTGAGCAACCCGCCCTTAACGGTAACCAGCACCATGAGATTGTCAAAAGGCATTACTTCGAATATGGCTCCCCGTGTGACCGGACCGGCTTCGATATACGGCCTGCGTATACTGCCAAGCCCGAGATAGGATATGCTGGCCTTTGGATCAAACTTTTCCTTCGCCATATAAACAAAAGCATCACATAAAAAATTTCCCAGTGTGGTGACCGGCCTTTTTACATCCATCCGAACCGCGATATCACCCACCACCTCATTCATGACCTTATCCATACTGTCACGAAATGGCTGGAGATAGTTTCCAAAAATGGTGTCTGAAACAGGCTTAGCTTCTACCGGATAATCCGTAAAACGAAGAGATCCCGGATGATAAGTGGTATTACAACTAAATAAGGATAAAAATGCAATGATTTTCAGGAGACGAATGGTCATAGCTGTAAAGGGTGAATGGGAAGGTATCTATATTTACGACAAAAAAAAAGATATTTTTTCGAACCCCAAACTCTTCAATTATAGCGGTACCTTTAAAAAAAATTTACTATGGGTTTTGATGTCACGGGCAAATTAATTGCTAAATATGAAACAGTGCAAAGGTCAGAGAAATTCCGCACCAGGGAATTTGTAATTGAAACCACAGAAGACATTGGCGGACGCATTATAAATAATTATATTAAATTCCAATCGGTACAGGATAGAACTACACTGGTCGATCGTTTCAACACTGGTGATACCATTAAAGTGCATTTCAATATCAAGGGTTCAAAGTGGGAGAAAAACGGCCAGGTGAATTATATTACCAACCTCGATGCATGGAGAATTGAAAATGTGAATATGCAGACACAGGACAGCGGACCGACGGCCACCAATTCAGCCTATTCTGCCCAGGGAAATACTTCATCCGATATTCCGGATGATCTTCCCTTCTGATAGAAAAATATTTTTTACCCCCTTTCTTTTTTTCAGGATAAAAACCTGACATGCAAAAAAAAATATCCCTTCGGCTCAGTCCGTCTGAAGCCGATAACACCGAAGCCATATTACGTTATATAGCAGCTTATGCAGACGTTGATGCGTCTAAAGTAACCGGTTATTTTCCAGTAAAAAAATCGCTGGACGCACGCAGCCGGCAGATCTGGGTGAACCTCACCGTACAGGCCAGCATCGATGAACCTTTTCACCAACGTCCCCTGCTCCCTTTCATTTTCCCGATGTCAGGAATGCCCAAAAAAGAACGCGTGATCATAGGGGCCGGACCGGCAGGATTATTTGCGGCCCTGGCACTCATTGAATCGGGCATTAAACCCGTCATCCTGGAAAGAGGTAAAGATGTCAAGGCCAGGCGCCGTGATCTTGCCATACTGAATAAAGAAGGCATTATTAATGCCGACAGCAATTACTGTTTCGGCGAGGGCGGAGCAGGCACCTACAGCGACGGTAAACTATATACCCGTAGCAGGAAAAGGGGTGACACCGACAGAATTTTACAGTTGTTTGCACATTTCGGGGCCGATGAAAATATTCTGTATGAATCACATCCGCATATCGGTACCAATAAACTGCCGCAGATCATTACCGCCATGCGCGAACAGATCCTCTCTTGCGGCGGAGAAATTCATTTTGAACAAAGAGTCAGCTGATTTCGGTCTGCTGAATGGAACCATCACCAAGGCCATCTGTGCAAGCGGATCAAGCTTCGATGCCGATGCCTTTATCCTGGCGACAGGACATTCAGCCAGGGATGTTTTCGAACTGCTGGCCCGGAAAAATATACTCATTGAAGCCAAACCCTTTGCCATCGGCGTTCGTGTGGAACATCCGCAGGCGCTGATCGACAGTATTCAGTATCATTGTTTCACGAGGAACCAATACCTGCCACCCGCGTCTTACAGCCTGGTGGAACAGGTTAACGATAAAGGAGTATTTTCCTTCTGCATGTGCCCGGGCGGAATCATCGCCCCGGCCTCCACATCTCCGGGCGAACTCGTGGTAAACGGATGGAGCCCTTCCAAAAGAAATAATCCTTATGCCAATTCAGGCGTTGTTGTGGAAGCAGGCATAAAAGACGCCTTACTAACGTTCAACGATAAACGATTTCAGCCACCCGCAGGGATAAAAGAAAATGATCCGCTGTTACTGATGAAACTCCAGCAGGCTGTGGAAGAAAGGGCGTTTACCGCAGGGGGTGGAAAATTTGTGGCTCCGGCAGCAAGACTGGAAGACTTTTCGCGGGGCAAGATCTCCGGTTCCCTGCCGGATTGTTCTTATATACCCGGAATACACGCGGCCGATATGGGCAGGGTGCTCCCGCCATTCATCCTTGAAAGACTGCAACTGGGATTCAGGGCCTTTGGACGGAAGATGAAGGGTTATCTCACCAATGATGCCGTTGTGGTGGCCACTGAGAGCCGGACCTCCTCTCCGGTGAGGATACCCAGGGATGATGAAAAACTCCATCACCCCCAGGTCAGCAACCTTTATCCATGCGGTGAAGGCGCAGGATATGCAGGAGGTATTGTGAGTGCGGCAATGGATGGGGAAAAGACAGCGATGGTGATTGCTGCAGGTTTTGGCTATTTTCCAGAGCGTCAAATAATTAACTAGCAGGGTCGTTATAATATTCCACTGAAGGAAAAAGTTTTTCCAGCCTGTAACATAATGTATATTACCGCCACATATAGTACATATGCAGAACCTTATCGAGGTACATAACCTGAAGAAATATTTTGCCACCCAGAAGGCGGTGGATGATATCAGCATCAATATTGCCAAAGGATCCATATTCGGACTGCTGGGGCCAAACGGTGCAGGCAAAACAACGCTGCTCAGGATGATTACCGGGATCTTTTACCCCGATGAAGGAGAAATTCTGTTCAACGGCAGAAAATTCGACCCGGCAAATGATATTTCCAGGATAGGCTATATGCCAGAAGAAAGGGGCCTGTATAAAAAGATGAAGATCGGTGAACAGGCGCTGTACCTGGCCAGGTTAAAAGGACTTTCCAAGTCAGAAGCCATGCACAGGATCAAGGAATGGTTTATAAAGTTTGAAATGCAAAGCTGGTGGAACAAAAAAGTGGAAGACCTCAGTAAGGGCATGAGCCAGAAACTGCAGTTTGTCACCACTGTGCTCCATAATCCTGACCTGATCATTCTCGATGAACCTTTCAGCGGACTGGATCCTGTTAATGCCAACCTGATCAAGGACGAAATATTCCGGCTTTCCCGCGAAGGCAGCACCATTATCTTCAGCACACACCGTATGGAACAGGTTGAAGAAATCTGCGATCATATTGTACTCGTAAACCGCGGATCAAAAATCCTGGATGGCACAGTGAAACAGATCCGCAATGATTTTAAGGAAGACCTTTTCAGGGTTGAGTTTGACGACAAGGTCCTCCCCGAACATACCGCGATACATTTGTTTCATGTGGTGAGCAAAAATGACAGGGAACTTGTCATCAAACGCAATGAAGGTTTCAGCACCAATGATATTCTCCAGTATTTTATCAATAAGGGACTGAATGTCCATTCGTTCAACGAAATTCTTCCTTCCCTCAATGACATCTTTATCAGGCTGGTAGAAACCGCGCCAAAGGCAAGGCAGTTCCAAACCGTTGCACAATAACCTTAACATCCCAATGCTATGAGCAAAATCGGCATCATTATAGAACGCGAATACCTGACCAGGGTAAAGAACAAAACCTTTATCCTGTCTACCTTCATGCTACCCCTGGTGATGATCCTGTTTATCGTGGGATCTGCATTCTTTGCCATCCGTTCAAGAGAAAAACAAAAGGTTGCCGTGGTTAATGACCCCGGTTATTTCCGGAATAATTTGAAAAGTGATTCTTCCTCGGTGATATTCGACTTCACAGAGGGGGTGGATAGCCTCAACTATCGATCCAAAGGATATAACGGTATCCTATACCTGCCGCAGGGCGATAATAAAAACAATTATGAGCTGAGGTCAGATAAACAATTCGGATTGGAATCGCGGGGCTATATTGAAAGACAACTGAACAAGGCGATTGAAAACAATATGCTCCAGGAACGAGGAATTCAGAAATCAACACTTGACTCCATCACAAAAGTGAGTGATAATTCTGTTCAGCTCGAAAATATCGTAAAGGAAAAAAGTGGCAAGACCAGGGAGGCTAATGCCGGACTGGCCTACGGCGTAGGCTTTGGCAGCGGTATCCTGATCTATATCACGATGTTTATATTCGGGGCAATGGTCATGCGGGGCGTTGCAGAAGAAAAAATGAACCGGATTGCCGAAGTGATTGTATCCTCCTGTAAGCCATTTGAACTGATGCTCGGAAAAATTATTGGTATTGCAGGTGTTGGACTAACACAGTTTATGTTATGGATTATATTATTGTTCACGCTTACCACGTTGATGCAGTTCTTTATTCCTCATGAAACACTGGTTCAGTTCCAGGAAATCCAGAAGAATCAGCAGCAGATTCCCGGCGGGTCAAACAATACCATGGTGCTTAAAATCCTGGAAGCCAAAACAACCCTGGTAGAGGGCGTAAACTGGGCCCTTATTATCTTCTGCTTCCTGTTTTATTTCCTGGGCGGATATCTTTTCTATGCCGCATTATTTGCCGCTATCGGTAGTGTTATCAATGAAGATCCTCAGGAAGCCCAGGCCCTGATGCTGCCCATCACCATGCCCATCATTTTCTCTTTTATCATATTAACCAGCAGTCTCCAAAATCCGAACAGTCCCGTGGCGGTCTGGGCCAGTATCATACCCTTCTCATCACCGATCGTAATGATGGGAAGAATACCCTTCGGAGTACCCGATACCGTTCCATACTGGCAGTTGATCTTATCAATGGTAAGCCTGGTTGGAGGATTTCTGCTGACCACCTGGTTCGCGGGAAAAGTATATCGTACGGGTATCCTGATGTATGGCAAGAAAGCTTCCTGGAAAGAAATGGCGAAGTGGGCGTTCAGGAAAACGTGATCATCCGGGAATGTGGTAAATGTGGGCTATTACGGCTGATCGACCAGGAAAAGATGAAATGGTGAGGGAACAAAGCCGTAATTAGTTGATTACGGCTGATCTATCAGGAAAAGATGAAACGGTGAGGGAACAAAGCCGTAGTTGACATATTCCATTTCAACATTCAGTTCTATGGGTTCGTTCAGCTTAACATTTACTTTGTCCTTTACCACCTTACGGTAGCCATCTTTTTCAAAAATGATCTTGTAAGTACCGGGCTTCAATTCCTCGATACCAAATTCGCCTTCATTATCCGTAATGGTGTATTTCTCTTTCTTATTAAGAAGGATGGCCGTTACTGTTACGTTCTGGATGGGACGCTTGGAGTCTTCCCTTAACACTTTGCCGAAAACCGTTTCTGTACTGATTTTATTGTCGCACTCAGGTTCTACTTCCGATGCGCTGGCAACACCTCCCAGGATGAGGAATAAGGAGGTAAGTGTTAGTTTGATGGCGTTCATACAATAATCGTTTATGCTTGATGAATGGGATCCTTTAATGCTTCCGTAAATTCTTCCCAGAGCTGCTGCACAATCTTTCCCGCGGGAAGAATATCTCCTAACATGGCGCTCACCTGCCCGATTTCCAGTTCCCCATTTTCCATATCCCCTTCGAACATTCCTTTCTTTGCCCTTCCCCTGCCCAGTAAACCGGCAAGTTCTTCAGCTCCGGCCCCTCTTCTTTCTGCTTCCTCAACAAGCCTGAAAAACTTGTTTTTTATCAGCCTCACCGGGACAACCTGCTTTAAGGACAAGAAGGTATCCCCCTCTGTTGCATCAAGTACTGCTTTTTTAAAATTATTATGAACCGAGGACTCTTCAGATACCACAAACCGGGTACCTACCTGCACTCCGTCGGCCCCCAGGACCATGGCAGCCAGCATCTGCCTGCCGGTAGCTATGCCTCCTGCCCCCAAAACCGGTATCGAAACCGCCTGCCTTACCAAAGGCAAAAGCACAAAAGTGGTGGTTTCTTCCCTCCCGTTATGCCCCCCTGCTTCAAAACCTTCGGCCACCACCGCGTCACAACCTGCCTCTTCAGCCTTTTTTGCAAATTTGCTGCTGCTCACCACGTGCACCACTTTGACCCCTCTCTCTTTCAATACGTTTGTCCAGGTCTTTGGGTTACCGGCAGAGGTAAAAATAATTTTGACGTCCTCCTCCATAACCACCTGGATATGCTTTTCGATATCCGGGTACAAAAGCGGAATATTCACTCCAAAGGGTTTGTCTGTGGCTGCCTTGCATTTACGGATATGCTCACGCAAAACATCTGGATACATGCTTCCGCTACCAATCAGTCCAAGCCCGCCGGCATTACTAACGGCGCTGGCTAAACGCCATCCGCTGGTCCATACCATGCCGGCCTGGACAATAGGAAAGTCGATGCCGAAAAGGGCGGTGACTCTATTGTTTACCATAGTTAATACAATTTGGAAGTTTGCCTGTACGACAATGTGCAAATTAAATGTGAAAATTTCCAAATTCCACTTCCACACTTATCACATTACCTAATTCTCACATTACCCCAGGTCGATCTCTGTATTATCGCCAATGTTAAGCGTTCTTGTCTCGCCCTTGATTTCCGTATCGCTGCCGATCAGTGAATCATTGAGTACAACGTCGTATAGCTTGGAGAAGGATCCGATGATGGAATCTTTTACAATGGAATAGTTGAGGAAGGTCTGTTCACCGATGGCCACATTGGGCCCGATGATCGAATTGCGGATATCACAACCGGGAGCAATACTCACCGGGGGAATGATAATGGTATTTTCGAAACTGTGTTCTTCAGAGATCACGCCGCCGAATTTTTTCAGCAGTGTGGCATTGCTTTCCAACAGTGTGCTTTTCCTGCCACAGTCGAACCAGTTCTGCACTTTGAACGAGGTAAAAGATGCGCCCGACCTGATCATGCATTCCAGGGCATCCGTAAGGCTGTATTCATCATTGCTCTTAATGCCTTCGCGGATATTGTTTTCCAGGCAACTGAACAGGAATCCTGTTTCGGGAACCTTATACAGTCCTACCAATGCCATATTGGATTTTGGAATCTGTGGTTTTTCCACCACCCTGCTGATCACCCCATCATCCTCTATTTCTGCTACTCCGAAACTGCGGGGATCGTCAACTTTCTTAACGCCAAGGACACCGCCCTTTTGATCAAGGAAGGCTTTGACATCATACTCGCAAATGGTATCACCCAGCACAATGAAGATTTCATCATCCCCCACAATATTCCGGGTCAGGTAGATGGCATGACCGAGTCCATACCGTTCATTCTGGTGAACAAAATGAAACTGCAGGTCGGGATATTTAAGTCTCACATAATCCTGGATCTTGTCACCGAGATAACCAACGATCAGCACATACTCACGGATCCCTGCTTCGAGCAGCTGGTCAATGATGATACTGAGAATGGTTTTGCCGGCAAGAGGAATTAACGCCTTGGGTTGGGTATATGTATGGGGACGGAGTTTGGTTCCCGCCCCTGCTACTGGAATAATCGCCTTCATGTAAAAAATTCGGGGTAAATGTAAAAAGGATAAAATTAAAACCATAAAAAGCTTTGATAAAGATGAAATAGCGCTGAAAGGGACATTTTTACACTTTTTAATGATGACTTTTGACTTTCCTTTACTTTTGCACCCATGGATAAAATAGTATTTGACCTGATTCGCAAAGAACTGGACCGTCAGCGGTATGGAATTGAACTGATCGCCTCAGAAAATTTTACCAGCTACCAGACGATACTGGCTATGGGCAGTGTACTTACCAATAAATATGCTGAAGGATATCCCGGGAGAAGGTATTATGGAGGATGTGAGATCGTTGACCAGACAGAACAACTTGCCATTGACCGGATAAAATCCGTTTTTGGCTGTGAATATGCCAATGTACAGCCCCATAGCGGCGCCCAGGCAAATGCTGCCGTAATGCTGGCCACCCTGAAACCCGGTGATGCCATACTCGGTCTCGACCTGGCCATGGGTGGACACCTTACCCACGGCTCACCAGTTAATTTCAGCGGCAAACTATATCAACCACATTTCTACACCGTGGGCAAAGAGAACGGGCTGGTCGACTATGAAATGCTGGAACAGAAAGCCATTGAACATAAACCCAAAATGATCATCTGCGGCGCTTCTGCTTATAGCCGCGACTGGGACTATGCCCGGATACGTGCTGTTGCCGACAAGGTAGGCGCCTTTGTAATGGCGGATATTGCACATCCTGCAGGTCTGATCGCCAAGGGACTGCTGAAGTCTCCGTTTGAACACTGCCATTTTGTAACCTCCACCACGCATAAAACGCTGCGGGGCCCGAGAGGGGGTATTATCCTGATGGGCAAAGATTTTGAAAACCCGTTTGGTCAGAAAGACCCTAAAGGCAACCTCCGGATGATGAGCAATCTCCTGGATATGGCCGTATTTCCGGGAACACAGGGCGGACCACTGGAGCACGTGATTGCTGCCAAGGCCATTGCCTTCGGCGAAATACTTACCGACGAATTTACCACCTATGCAAAACAGGTGGTCAGCAATGCCCAGGCGATGACCAATGCGCTGGTGAAAAGAGATTACCAGATCATCAGCGGCGGTACCGACAACCACCTGATGCTGATCGACCTGAGGAATAAAAATATCACCGGGAAAAAAGCCCAGGAAACTCTCGACAAGGCACATATCACGCTGAATAAAAACGCAGTTCCCTACGACGACAAAAGCCCCTTCGTAACTTCGGGTATACGTGTGGGTGTGCCCGCCATTACCACCAGGGGAATGAATGAGGCCGATATGGAAACCGTAGTGGACATGATCGACAGGGTACTGATGAATATAGACGATGAGAAAATGGTTGGTAATGTGAAGGAAGATGTGAAACAATTCATGACGCGCTTTCCACTTTATCCTGAGTTGGGATAGATTTCTTCCTGGCAAACCATTTCCAGGTAAAAGCTATTATAGATAGTCCCGCAACAAATCCTGTAAGTATAAAAGTTACGGGGACAGGTTTTTGTATGGGAATGGGATCTGTACGGCCGGATAATATTTGCGCCGCCCAAAAATATGGCAGTTGTTTCTCACGACTGGCTGTTTTAATAAATTCCAGCTTGGCCTTTTGAAGGGATATATCTAAAGGCAACCCTTCTGCAAGATATTTATAAAACAATTCCGTTAAACGGTAGGTAGACTCATTTTCTACAGACCAAAGATTAGAGATCGAGGACGGAATACCTAATGCAGCAAAACCCCTGCTGAAACTGAACACACCTTCACCCTGGCGCAATTTACCTGAGGCGGTTTCGCAGGCAGATAATATCATCAATCTTGTCCTGGGCCTGTTTTCATAAACAAGATCAGACAGGCTCAATAAAGAATCGCCAAAATAAATTACGGGCTCTTTGTTTATTCCGCTGTCAGAAGCATGTGTATACAACTGCACAATCTTATAATCATAAAACTGGTCCATGAATTTTTGTGGCGTAACCTCTTTTCCTGTAATCAAAGATGCATTACGAAACAAATGATCAATTTTATTCAGAGATTCATCACTGCCTTCAAGTGACACAAGGCGGTAGGCCGGTTTAAATTGAATTGGAGCAAGTCCAAAAAAGTCCTGGCCACTGCTTTTGAAATTAGCCGCACCGGCACTTTCGAGGAACCGCGCGGAATATGTATAACTGATAGCATTATCCTGTACAAAGTACTTTAATGGCTGCCCGGCTTTAGAGGTAACCAATGCTTCATATGGAAAATTGGGGCCATCAGGAGAGATGATGAGACGACCGGGTGGTATGTTCAATCCTTCGAAAATAATTGTATATAATTCCCTGGCTGAATGTTGAAACTGGTCAAAATTCTTATTTATTTCACCGGGATAAGCTATAAGGTTGATCAAGGTTGTCGATAAGGTGGTATAGTTTTTTCTGTCGAGCTTTTTCAGACTGTTTTTCTTTTTGGTAACTGCAATGACATAAACCGCGCTGTCACCTGAAAACAATTCCATCAATGCAACATGATCTGCCAGCAAAAATTTACTGGCGTATGAAAGTGTAATGACGCCGGTGTCAACCATATTATGATAATACAGGGGATTCAGGTCACTGATTTGCCTCCTCAGTTTTTCAAGTTCAGCAGATACTTTTAATTTTTCATTAACCAGTTCCCGGTAGCCTGTCGTTAACTGATCCGAAGTATCCAATATCCGCTGCAACTGGATAAGTTTTTTAGATAGTTGAATCTCAGTCCGGATCTCCATATCGTTTACCCACCGCTGATGGGTAAGCTGATCGTTCAACAAAGCGGCCCGGCTTTTTTCGAAAAAGTAAAATGCTCCGCCGACATCATTCAGTGTGTAACAGGCATCAATTGCCTTTTCATAAAGGCGGCGGGTATCCTTTCTCCAGAATAATTTAGATTCCAGTTCCGTCTGTTCCTTTCTGAGCAAGTCCAGGAATTGATCAGTTACCCTGTATACTTGCAAAGCCTGTTGCAGGTACTTTTTATCTCCGCTGGAGCGATATTTTCTTTGAAAAGCCTCTCCCTTAGAGATCATGAGGTCAGTGATAAAATAGGCCTTCTTTTGCTGCAACAGTCCAGGCTTTTGAACCATTAGTATGTTTTCTTCTGAAGCACCGATACTGATTTGGTCAAAGGCTTTTTGAAAATATGTAAAAGCAATATCGAAAAGTCCTCTATTTACATAAATGCCGGCAATATTGGTATAGATATTTACGGTTTCAACCCTATCTGCAAGCTCCAGGTATTTATTTTTGTTTTGAAAAGTCAATGCCTTATTGAACAATTTTAACGCGGTCGCATCATCGTGATAATAGTCTTTGTAGACCTTACTTCCAAGGGTATTTAAAATCTGCTTACAGGTAAAATAATTCCCCCTGTTTTGTTCATTTTTTAAAGCAGTTTGAAATAAGGAAATGGCCCTGGGATAATCTCCCTTCTTCACCTGGATTTCAGCAAGTAAAGCATATAAAACGCCGAGGTTAAAATTCGATTTGTCTTTAATGGATTCATCTATTTTACGTAAAGTGTATTCTTCTGCTTCCGGAATCTTTCCCAGTTGAAGAAATGCATTTATTTTCCAGGCAGAACTACTTGAATTAAATTTAAATCCATCAGCCTGTAAATTCTTGGTCTTCACTTTTTCTGACATTCTATTGCTATGGTTTCACATTTGGTAGCGTAATCTATAGAGCGATAATAGTCACCGAGATCATAGAAATACTCAACCTTTTGGTAAAGAGCCACTAAATTGGCCCTGTCATTATGCCTGGCTTTTTCCGCATAAGCTATGCAACTATCGAACGCCATCATTTTTTCCTTTTTCATGTTCAGGCCTTCATACGTCATTGCAAGCCAATAATAACCGCCCGCCATATCAACAATGGAAAATCCGGGCCTTCCCAGGTTCCTTTTGGTAATGTCCAGGTATTTCAAATAATACACTGAAGCATTGATATTATCTTCATCTCTGGCGATACAGACCCGCTATTTTTCTAAAAACACGGGCAGTAATGGAATCTGGTAATTGATTGCAGTTTTTAAGGCTATCCAGGTAAGGAAGCCATTGCGAAAGTTGCTCTTTTTTTGTTTTATCGCTTTTTGCCTGGAGTTGTTTCATGATATAGGCGCCATCCGGGCAAGGATCTGCGAAGCAGAAGACGGAGATAAGTAGAAGCATGCTGATAAATGAACAATACCTTCCCATGCATTTCAGGATTTTTATATCAGACAGCCTTGCTGTGAACCATTGACGTTTCAATATTATAACCCTTTAGCGGTATAACGTCCAACTGCCCATCAAACCTATCGACAAATTTAGAAGTGATTTTATCAAGATCAGGCATTACCCCGATGAGATCCTTGTCCATACCAAGTCCGGAGTCAGTTCCATAGCAAAGGCTACCCAGGACTTCCCTCATTTGCTTAGGGTATAACCTGCACTGGTGATTTGCCTCCATCATACTTTGCAATGCAATGGCCACTCCCGCAACGATAGCTGCGGCTCCGGATGTGCCACCAAATTGATGCGTATAAGTATTATTGGCCATGCCTGAAGACATTGGATGAAGCCCGGCTGTAAGAATATTTTCTCCCCACGCATAACAATCAACGCGATTCCCAAAATTGGTATAATATATCTTGTGATGTGGAACTTCACTATAGGCTCCTGCCACAATGATTGCACCGGAATCCTTAAAGTCAGGGTGATGGCGATCAAGAATCATCCGGCCTGATCTATTCTTATACTCATCAAGGCAGTTACCTGTAGAGGAATTAAGATTTCCGTTACCGACGGGTTCAATAACGGTGACACCTAATGCTGTGGCCAGCCTGATGACATCAAAATTTGCTTCCTGTACCTCAATTGGCCATAAATGAAATTGATCGTCTGCATCAAGCGACTGGCATTCCAGCAAAAGTATATCTCCCGCATCAAGAAATTGTAATGCAGAAATAATAGCATCGGGTGTATTAAAAATTCCATTGGGGCGATAAAGAGACATTACGGATCCTTTTGCTAATGGAGTTATACCAATTGCGCCGGAGCCGCCATCTCTCATCATTATAATTCCCATGACACCTGCCCCATGATCGCTGGCCGGAACGTAATTAATTCCTGTGTTCGGAATTCTATGCAGGTTGAGGCTTTCGTGATCAAATAGCCATCCCTGCTCAACATCCACAAACTTTACCGAGGAATCGCCCCTTCCGCCCTTTCTTTTCCAGGCATATGAAACGCCAACTCCTTCCGGCGCGTTGCGCAGATAGCCCTGGTAACAGGCCATCGGTTTTTTGTCGGGATCAATACCTGGGCCTATGGAATAATTGTTGTCCAGGTAGGCCCAGCTAATATGATTATTGTCCCGCAGTTTTTGGAGCAATTCTACTACATCAGTTTCATCACATTCCAACAAATGATAATTGGAAAAATTGACGGGCTGATAAGTTGTATCCAACTTAGCTGCCCTCCCTGATAAGGCTTCCAAACTTGATCTATCCAGGGAGGGAAAAAGACTTTCTACCTGGTATTTACCACTGGTCTTTATTTTACATTCTTTCAAAATTTCTTTTGAAGGACCTGCGGTGTTCGATCCGGAAGTCAACGCATCAATCGTTTTAAGTACAATACGTGCCATATCCCACAAAAATTATTGACCCCTTGTAAAATAATAGAATCACTTATACAGTCTTGATTGTTTCCTATTATCAAATATATTCTCAGGCTTCGGCAGGTGGTGGTGGAGGAGCTGGTGGTCGCTCCGGATCAATACCCGGGTTTACAATTGTTGAATCAAACGGGTTCTGAGGTGCCGGTATAATATAAATGTCAACCGAAACCACCTCGTTCTTAATTTCTGTCCATTTAAAATAAAGCTTGTGTTCGCCGTCTTTTTCTACATCCCACTTTTCCTTCGGAGAATGATTGTCAAAATGGTACATAAACCCATAGACAAAATCTTCATAGTTGTCTCTCCGTTTATCTTTCTTTAACTCTTTTGAAAACTCAGGCAGGATAGTGTGTCTAACCCATAAATTTTTGGGATCGCTGGTAACCTTATCATATTCAGCTTTATCAAAAACACGGTGCGTCTTGTCCGGTTTATTTTGTCCTCGAGGTTCGTTTTCAATAATAATCGGCCTTTTCATAATAAAATAATTGAAGTGGTGAAAAATTAGCTATGAATAACCATGTCTGAAGCTTCAGAATGAGTATCCATTGCCCGACGAATGAAAAAAATGAATCAATTCTAATATAAATACTAGCTATTTTCTTCAGGAGGAGGGGGGATCGGTGGTCTTTCCGGATCGACACCAAAGCTGGTTGGCGTTGGTGCCGGACTTATATAAATTTTTACTTTTTCGTATCTCGGGTTCGTCCCAGGCGAAATATAATTTATGTAATTCTTTACCCTTTCGGTCGACCATGTCATGGTGATACAGCAATCCATAGACAAAATTCTCATAATTTTCACGATCATATTTTGATATTCAATCCTTTGCGATTTTCGTTGTAACATCCAAATCGGCCCATAAATTAGGGTCTTTAACGTTTGCCTGATAATCAGCTTCATCATCAAACCTGTGACTGTTTTCTTTGGTCCGTCGTTCGGGATGTGCAACACTAGGCTCGTCTTCAACTATAACTGTTTTGTCTAAATCCGGAGGTAGTTTCGATTTCATAAAAAATAATTGAAGGGGTGAAAAATTAGCTTACCATTTTTCTAGCCATTTTTGAGCTTCTTCTTTCCCCGACAAATTCTTTTCTACCACGTCCTGGAGAAGAATCTTTGCTTTTTGCTCATCACCGGGCAGGTTTCGTTTCATGAGGGTAAGGGCCTGGTAAAATTCACCGGGATTATCATAGTATCCCTTTTGTTCTGCGAGCCATTCAAAATAACCCAGGGCCTGGTCGTAATTTTCCATTCGAAGGGAAACAATACCTGCCAGCTTAACTGTTTCGGCGTCATCTTGCTTTTCTTTAAGCATATCGGTGAGCTTCGCCATTGCTTCAGCATATTTTCCACTATTATATAGTCCCTTTACTTCTTCCAGGTTATTCACCCGGTCCCATTGTGGATCCAAAACTTTTCAGCTCACGATTAATGTACCTGTCAGCCATCTCGGTAGCGGAAGGCGGTTGTAAAAACATGGTCCAGGCCAAAAGCACCACCAGCAAAACCGCTGCAGCCGACATTGCGGGCCTGAGCCAGCGGAATTTTACAACAGGGGTGATCGATTTTTCATTTCCTAATGTATACAGCTCCTTAAATCTCTTCTTTTTCTCCTGGTCAGCATCTTCCCGGCTCACTGCCATGGAAGACAAATAGAAGGCTACCTCGTCTGCAAATGCAGGGTCAGACTTGATCTTTTCCTCGAAGATTGCTTTCTCCTCTGTTGAAAGCACTCCGGAAAAATAATCGTCAATGTAATTAAGTTGGATCGTCATGGCGTTGCATTAACCTGTTTTGTACAATTGTTTCAGTTTTTCCAGGCACCTTAAGCGGCTCGTCTTTACCACATCTGCCGACTTGTATTCAAGTTCCACGGCAATTTCCCTGTCGGAAAAGTTATCAGCCCAGTACATCAGCATTTTTTGACAATTCTCGCCCAGTAATTGAATTTGCCGCCTTAGCTTGCTGTAATCAGCTTTGTCGATCAGCTGCTGTAAAATACTCCTGCTACTGTCTGACAACTGTTCCAGCCTGTCTGAAATCACAGATGTCTGGAAAACACTCCTCTTATTGGTCGAATTTTTTCTTACAAGGTCAACACATTTATTTAGGAAAATTTTATATATGTAGGTTTTGAGCGATGACCGGCCTTCAAACCGGCCATTCTGGTATTCCCTGATGAAGGCAAGTATTGCATCACAATATGCGTCAAAGGACTCTTCTTCTTTAATATGGTACTTCAGAACTCCTTCCCTGATAAAATACCTGTACTTATTAAATAATAGTTCCTCACTCCTGAGGCGAGGAGCCCCGGTAAGTGTAAGATTTGTCAAAATCTCATCATCTTCCGGATGAATGGGGTTGGCCTGCGGTTTCAAAAAAAGTTCTTTTCCTAAGTTAAAAAAAGGAAACCATAATAAAAATATTTACGTCGATTGTTTCCCTTTATAAATATTGCCCGACAAACTACATGAACAGGTTCTTTGATGAAAAATCAGGAACCTTCTTCCGACCCTTCAACGATATATTTCCCCAATACCGGCCTTTAAGGTAGTATCGCCGCCGTTGCTAGCCTGGATCAATCGTGCCTTTGTGGCCGGTGGGGATCTTAACCGTCTCAAAAAACCATATCCTGTGCAATAGTCTTTTTGCTACACCTCTTTCACATATTACAAATTAATGCAACATGAAAACCCTAGTTAAACACACCATTCCCATTCTCGTCATTTTGATCTGGATAGTGCTGGCCGTTATCATTACCATGTCATCCTGCACTAAAGATCAAACTCCGGGAATTGACAGACCGGAACCTCAGAAAGCTGTTCAAAAAATTGTCTTACCAGGTCCGTCCATTGACCTTTCATTATCGGCCTACAGCAGCCTGGACGTTTCAACTGCTTATGATTTATCCGTTGATAGAAGAATGCTGCAAAGTTTCAGGATAAACCAGAATGAAAATATGAAATGGCGTCTTGAAAGTCTGAGTGCCGGTGCACACCGGATTAATATTTACACGAGAATAATAAACAATCAGTCGTCAGGCTTCAGCAGTTTTTTATTCACTGCCAGTAACGGAACAGACACCAGGTCCGTGATAGCTACCAGGATTGATCAATACAATTACGCCATCGACCTTGTGATAGAATAATCAGCAGTACACCAGCTAACACCTATACATTTTGCTTACTATTAAAACACCAAAAAATGAAACCCTTACATTTTCGCCACTTCGCGACAGCTTTTCTCGCAGTCTTCATCAGTTCGCAAATTTCTGCACAGGACTTCAGTTCTTACAACAATGAACGCCCTTTGCCAAAGTATTTAAACAGGATTGAAGCAGCCAATTACCCGGAAGTCAATGCTATGGTTCTGCTGTCATTCAAAAGAGATTATGGCAGCGCAACGGACGTCCATTGGTCCATCGTAGAAAATAAATACATGGCAAAATTTTTTGTGGAAGGGAAACCTGTCAGGATGTTGTTCGACAAAAAAGGTCATATGGTATACTCCATCAGTGAAGGTACCATTAAGAACCTGCCTGCAGATGTCAGGAAAGCAGTGAGAAGTATTTATTACGATTATGACATTAAGACCACAGCCGAGGTTCACACCCTTAGTAAGACAGCATGGTTTATCAATCTTGAAGACGAAACCAGCATTGTTACCGTGAAAGTTATGGACGGTGAAGTGATAGAGACCGGAAACTATCGCAAGTCAAAATAATCGCCCTTTGTCCTTTACCCCACTCGTCATGCGCCTGGCCCTCCTTTCGGAGGGCCTTTCTGTATTCGGAACATATGGCCTTCACCTTATTATCAGAAAAATTCTACATTTACTGAATAACTGAAAAACATGATTCAACGTATTCAAAGTTTATGGCTTTTGTTGGCAGGCATCGCTGGATTAATTACTTATAAAATGCCGCTATGGTCGGGCAAATTACAGGATGGAAGTATTAAAAATTTTGTTGGCTCTGAAAACCTCGCACTATTCGCTTCTATCGTGGCAACATGCCTGCTTGGTTTTATCACCATATTTCTTTTCAGGAACAGAAAAACGCAAAAAAACCTTTCCCTGCTGGGTATGCTTCTTTCTGTAGGTATTATAGCCCTTGAATTTTTTAGTGTCGATAGCTATAAAAGTTCCCTGAATTTTATGGAAAGTTCATGGCAGATCGGGGCGATCATGCCGATCCTGATGGTCATACTATTCTTTCTTGCCTACCAGGGCATCAGGAATGATGAGAAGCTAATCAAATCTGTTGATCGACTTCGCTAATCGAGAAGTCAATTGGCGAATTGGCGGATGGACGGATTAGCGAATTCAAAAATTTAAGTGGTTGACGAAAGTCAGCCATTTTTTGTTGAATGCTGATTTAAGTATCATTCAATCCGCCAATACGTTAATTCGCCAATCCGCCAATTCAAACATACTTCCCCGTAAAACTCGCCTTAACTTTCTTAACTCCTGTAGGTATTCCCGCATAGACAAGTTCTCCCCCACCATCGCCGGCTTCGGGACCAAGATCAATCAGCCAGTCGGCACTGCGGATCACATCCGTATTATGCTCTATCACCAATATACTGTGGCCCTGTTCTATCAGTGCATTGAAGGATGCCAGCAGTTTTTTGATATCGTTAAAATGCAGTCCGGTAGTAGGTTCATCAAAAATGAATAGGATATTGCCCTGCCCTTTTCCCTTGCCGAGGAAGGAGGCCAGTTTAACCCGCTGCGCCTCACCGCCGGAAAGTGTATCGCTCGACTGACCCAGTTTGACATAACCAAGTCCCACATCCTGCAGCGGTTTGATTTTTTTTACAATGTCTTTTTTGTCAGCAAAAAACTCCAGGGCCTCATCCACGCTCAGTTCAAGCAAATCAAAAATATTTTTCTCCCTGTAATGCACTTCCAGCACTTCTTCCTTGAATCTTTTGCCACCGCAGGATTCACATACCAGGTGAACATCCGCAAGGAACTGCATTTCCACCACCTGTTCGCCCTCACCTTTGCAGGTATCACAACGACCACCATCCACATTAAACGAAAAATGTTTTGGCTGGAAGCCCCTCATCTTACTCAGCGGCTGTTGGAATACAGATCCCTGATTTCATCATAGGCCTTAATATAAGTAACCGGGTTACTCCGGGATGATTTTCCAATCGGGTTCTGGTCAACCATTTCCACCTGTGAAATACTTTCAATATCGCCGGAGATGGCTTTATGCAATCCCACTTTATCTCCAAACTCTCCTTTGAGTTTTTGCAGGGCAGGATATAAGATTTGTTTTACCAGTGTTGTTTTACCACTGCCGCTGACCCCGCTCACTACACACAATACATTCAGTGGAAATTCAACGTGATATTTTTCAGGTTATTCTGCCTCGCACCTTCTACAATAATCGACCGGTTCCATTTCCTCGCCTTTGCAGGCGGATCAATTTTCAAAGCACCATCCAGGTATTTTCCTGTCAGGCTTTCCTTATTGGCTGATGATCGCATCATAATCACCTTCCGCCACCACTTCACCGCCAAGATGACTGGCAAGCGGTCCCATATCAATAATATGATCTGCTTCACGCATCATCATTTCATCATGTTCCACCACCACAACGGTATTTCCAAGGTCACGAAGTTCTTTTAACACCCTGATCAGCCTTGCTGGTATCTCTTGAATGCAAGACCGATGGATGGCTCATCGAGAATATATAAGGAATTGGTGAGATTGCTGCCCAGGCTCCTTGTCAGTTGTATACGCTGGCTTTCACCGCCACTGAGGCTGTTGGCCAGCCGGTTCAGGGTAAGATAACCCAAGGCCCACATCCAGCAATGTTTTAATCCGCTGATTGATTTCAATCAGGATCCGTTTGCCAACCTCGCTTATCAAATTCAGTGAGAATTCCAGATGCATCAAACCAGGCCTTCAGGTCTTTTACCGGCATTTCACAGAGCTCACCGATATGTTTACCGCCAACCTTTACATACAGTGCTTCTTTTCGCAAACGGTAACCCTTACACGCAGTACAGGTGGTTCGTCCGCGGTACCGGGACAATAACACCCGGTACTGCACTTTATAAAGGTTCTGTTCCACTTCCTTAAAAAAATCATTGATACCCAGTGCACCCTTGTGGCCTTCCCATAAATTTGATATTGCTTCTTCGGTAAGATCAGCAATGGGCCGATGTACGGGAAATTCGAATTTATTAGCAGCCCTTTATAAAATGTTCTTTCCACTGACCGAGTTTTTCTCCTTTCCAGGGAGCCACAGCACCTTCATATACACTTAACCGTTTGTCAGGAATGACGAGGTCAGCATCAATGCCCAGGATCTGTGAAAATCCTTCACAAACCGGGCATGCACCAAAAGGATTATTAAAAGAAAATAGATTGGGAACGGGTTCTTCAAACTTAATTCCATCCAGTTCAAAGCGATTGGAGAAATGGAACATCCTGTCTTCATTGACCTCCAGAGACACCTCACCTTCGCCTTCATAAAAAGCGGTATTGACGGAATCAGCTATACGATGCTTATCGTCTTCATCAAATTCCTTTACTACCAGCCTGTCAATCAATACATAAGTGTCCTGGGATGGTTTCCAGTCTTTCCATTCCAGCATTTCCTCTATCCTCGACAAGCCTTTGGCGTGGGCGTCATACAATCCGGGAAAATCCTTTCTGCATCAATATATTAAGTTCTTCCCTCACATCCCTTTTGCCATGAAAATGAAATTTAGTGATCAGGTAAACCTTATCACCTTTTGCAAGGCCCGTGATGGCATTCAGCACATCATGCCACATCATCTTTTTTCACCTGCCGTCCGGATACAGGGGAAATAGTTTTACCCAGTCCTTGCATACAACAACCGCAGGTAATCATAAATTTCCGTCATGCTGCCCACCGTGGAGCGCGGAGTTCTTGTAATTACTTTTTGTTCAATGGCAATCGCCGGGCATAATCCTTTAATATAATCCACATCAGGTTTATTCATCCGGTTAAGGAACTGTCTCGCATAGGCGCTTAAGCTTTCCGCATAACGTCGCTGACCTTCAGCATATAATGTATCAATGGTAAGCGAAGATTTACCCGAACCGGAAACACCGGTAACAACAATGAGTTTATTGCGTGGAATATCAACGTCAACATTCTTGAGATTATGTACCCGTGCACCTTTAATGAAAATGGTATCCAATGCTTTCGGCTTCTTTTCAAGGACTGCGGTGTCCTGCTTTTTTCGTTTTCATAAACGGATAGCAAAGGTACTGTTAAACTAAGGCAACATAATAAATCCGGTTTAGCGGAATCGTTAACTTTATTGTGCGCACCATTATCATTTAACGATCTTTTCGGGCGATTGGTCGAAAAAATTTTAACTAAAATTTGGAGAATCAGAAAATTACTCTATTTTAGTCGTCCAATATCCCAGATAAAGACCAGAATATCTATTCTCGCCTATTGAATAGACTTCTACTTAACTGGAATATTGGATATTTCCCACAATCCAAACCAATTCAAAACCGTCGAAGACCATGAAGTCCCTAACCAATCATTACTGACCAGCAATTAATTCATCTATTCCAGGACGGAGATTCGGATGCCCTGGAAACCCTGGTGATCCGTCACAAAGACAAGATCTACACTTCCATTTTCCTTCTCGTTAAAGACAAGTACCTGGCCGAAGACATTTTCCAGGATGTATTTATTCGTGTTATTGACACCGTTCGCAGCGGACGTTATACGGAAGAAGGTAAATTCCTTCCATGGGCCATGCGTATTGCCCACAATCTTTGTGTTGACCATTTCCGGAAGGTAAAAAGAACACCTACGATCAGGAACAGTGAAGACCGCGACATTTTTGAAGTCCTCAATTTTACTGAAGACGGTGTTGACCGCAAGATGATGCAACGTCAGAGCCATGACCGCGTTCGGCAAATGCTGGACCTGCTTCCTGCCGACCAGCGTGAAGTGATCATCCTCCGGCATTATGCCGAAATGAGTTTCAAGGAAATCGCTTCCATGACCAATTGCAGCATTAACACTGCGCTTGGCCGTATGCGTTACGGGCTGATCAACCTACGGAAAATGATGACAGAAAAACAAATCGCGTTATAAAAAAAGGCCAATAAAATCATTCAAAAAGGTCAGCATTTGCTGGCCTTTTTTTATAATTAGATAATGTGGTAAGTGTGGTAAATGTGAAAATACAAATGAGGTAATTCAACATCCTGCCTGTGTCTTCCATTTCCTCATTTTCACTTCCACATTTATCACATTTTCCAATTGTCCAATTACTTCAATGCGTTTGCTTCAAGACCACACTGTAACCACAGCGAGAAAGCATTGAAGTCCGGTGTATACCCTACAGGAGGGGCAAGAAGTTTCTCATCGGGCGACAAAGCCACATACCATGGCTGTGACGAAGCATTGAAATTTTCCGACTGGAAGGTTGCCCACTTATCCCCCACCGTTACAATCTTTCGCTGGGAACTATCCAAAGCAGTATAAATAAACTGCTGGCTTGCAGGCAGTTTCTTTTTATCATCCACATAAAGCGAGACAAGGATATACTTTTCCATTAAGGCCTTCACTTCCGGTCTTGGCCAAACGTTTTCCTCCATCTTCCTGCAATTCACACAGGCCCATCCCGTAAAATCAATCAGGATAGGTTTGCCGGTCTGCTTCGCCAGTTTCAATGCCTCGTCGTAATCTTTTAATGGCTCTTCACAATTTACCGGGTGGTCATATACACTATAGCAATTCGGTGGCGGGAAACCACTCACCAGGGAAAGGTTCGACATGCGGGTATTACTGACACCCGGTAACAGATAAAGGGTGAATAACAATACGGCGATGCTCATTGCCCTCCTGAAACGGCTGATTACCGGCCGGGGGGGATCATGTGGAAAGCGAAGGAAACCCGACAGGTAGATAAATAAGGCCAGTCCAATCAGTATCCATATCCCAAAAAACACCTCACGGGGAAGGATACCCCAATGTGCCACGAGATCTGCATTCGATAAAAATTTGAGTGCCAGCGCCAGTTCTACAAAACCCAGGAAGACCTTCACCGTATTGAGCCATCCGCCGCTTTTGGGCAATGACTGCAGCCAGTTCGGGAACATCGCGAATAAGGCAAAAGGAAGCCCCAGGGCGAGACCAAAGCCTGCCAGTCCGGCCGTCAATGGCCAGGCACCTTCGGAAGCAGTTCCTACCAGTAGTGTACCCAGTATCGGACCTGTACAGGAGAATGATACAATAGCCAGGGTCAGTGCCATGAAAAATATGCCGAGCAGGTTACTGCCCTGTTTGGCATTCGCCGTATTGGCAATGCCACTGGGAAGTGTGATCTCAAAATATCCAAAGAAGGAAATGGCAAAGACGATAAAGATGAGGAAGAATGCAATGTTTAGCCAGATATTGGTGGATATATCATTATAAATTGAAGGGCTCACCTTTCCAATCAGGTGAAAGGGAATACTAAAGGCGATATAGATCAGGAAAATAAAAAACCCATACATGATCGCATTGGCGGCTCCCTTTCCCTCACCTGTCTTCTTGGTAAAAAATGAAACGGTTAACGGCACCATCGGAAATACACAGGGAGTAAGCAGAGCTACAAGTCCGCCAAGAAATCCAAGGAAGAAAATATTCCACAGGCTCCCCTTTTGTTCTGAAGGGGTAATACCGCAGTTATTTACCGGGCTGTCCATCTTCACGGTTTCAAGCCGTATCCTGTTATTCACAGCAACACCACCCTTCAGCCCTACTTCAAATGCAAAAGATTCAAGCGGATAAAATTCATCCCCTCTTCCATACGTATATTGAAGTGTACCGAGCAGTTTTTCCGGAACCTGGCCGTTTATTTTAATGGTCACTTTCCACGACGCATCTTTTTCGTGTACGCGAAACTGTTGGCTATCAAAAACCCGGCTGGTATATAATGTAGTTGCAGTTGAGGGAGATAGCGGCGCTTGTTCGGTGATGGAAGAATCGGCAAACACCAATGCTGAAGATCCTATTCCACTGATATCCTGTACCGGCGCATATAATTGCCAGCCCGGAGCCACCGGAGTGGTGAATGTCAGTTCGTATACACCTGGCGATATCAGTTCACTGGAAACTTTCCAGGACCATTTCGCAGAATCCTGGCTGAAAGCATTGAAAGACAATAAACAGAGAAGTAAAAAAACAATTTTTCGTTTGCCCATAAGGGTTATTTGGGGCGGGTTTAACCGCCTGCGGCGATCTTGAATTCCACTTCAGAAGGAGGAAGGCATTGGTCATCATTGCATACGGTGAATTCAACCTTGCCCGACAGATTTGTTTTTACTTTTCCTTTCAGTTTGATCACCTGGACAAAATCGACCTTCTTCTCATAATAATTCACATTCCCGGGCCATGCACTTTCATATTTCTTAATCACCTTACCCTGTTCCTTTATCTTGCCTTCGTAGCTGATCAGGGGATTTGGAGTAAAGGAGAAAGAAGTAGGAATGGGCCCTTCACAGCCCGCTTCCTGGGCATACATATGATAGTTTCCCATGATGGTAGCCGACATCCTCATTTCGTAAGTATTCTCGGAAATCTTTTTGGATGTAAAAACCCATTTCACCTGTTTGGCGGATCCCGTCTGGGCAATAACGGTATAAGCGGCAAATATGGCAAAAGCGGTAATGAAAAGTTGCTTCATGGAAAATCTTTAGCTTAAGACGTGATTTCAGGTACCCTAAGTATAGCCCCTGTCACAAAGAAAAATTAAAAACTCAATTGGCCCTGTAATTGTTCATGCAACAATCTGTTAAATACTTTTAATCCATCCGTATTTCCGAGGATTTCGGAAGTTGCCCTTTCAGGATGAGGCATCATGCCGAAAACATTCCCTTCCTCATTAACAATTCCGGCGATATTACGGATGGCACCGTTAGGGTTAGCCGCTTCGGTGACCTCGCCGTTTTCATCGCAATACCTGTAAATCACCTGGCCATTAAGTTCCAACTGGTCCAGGGTGTGTTCATTGGCAAAAAAACGTCCTTCGCCATGTGCAATAGGTATCTTCAGTGGAACATTATCTTCACCCTTGATAAATACGTTTTTGCAGACAAACTGCTGGTTGGCATTACGTAAAAGGATACCGGGCAGAAGGCCTGATTCACAAAGTATCTGGAAACCATTGCAGACGCCAAGCACTCTTCCCCCTTTATTGGCAAAGGCAATAACAGACTGCATCATCGGACTGAACCTTGCAATGGCGCCGCAGCGGAGGTAATCACCGAATGAAAAACCACCGGGCAATACTATACAATCTTCGGTGTTGAACATGCTGAGGTCCTTGTCCTTATGCCATAAAGGAATTACTTCCCTGTTAAGGTCAAATTTCACCGCATCGATCATATCCCGGTCACAGTTTGAACCTGGGAAAACAACAACGCCGAATTTCATATGAAGGCTTTTTGTGAGCAGCAAAGTTACCAAATCTGGCTTTATCCCGGTAAACTTATATCAGGAGGACCTGAGGACCCACCAGTTCAGCGCCAGGATAAATACCATCATCAGGAGATGAAGGATATTGGGAATCAGCCTTTTTTGCGGGGAGAAAAAGACATTCGAATGAAAGGCGGCAAAGGGAACCGCCGATAACACCCAGTATTCAAATGTTGCCGTAGAATTTATAAATGGGATCATGAGGCTGCAAAGCAGGTAGACCAGCATCAGGGACCATCCCTTCCTGGTATGGATAAGCATCCGGAGGATCGAGCCCTGTATATAAAATCCGCTCATGAGAAAGGGGATAATCAGGAGCAATAATCCGCCCCATGCCCAGATGGTCTGCTGGAACAGGGGATAACTCAGGTGAAGGTTCGGGATATAATCTTTTATGTGGAAACTGCCCCTCAGGTACTGCCAGGCCAGCAGGAAATAATAGGGTGTAGTGACACCAAGTATTCCAATCAGCCATTCGGGAATACTTACGGGCCTCATGATGATGAGTGCAGAAGCCAGCAGGATCAAAAAACCAATGGATGGAAAATAAAAGAAGGAACAGATTCCAATGATGATCCCGATATTATAGATCAGTTGTTTGGATCGCTGGTTTTTATAGAGTGAGGTCATGCTTGTCCAGCCCCATATCATAAAGGTATTGACGATCAGGGTGGAAGATAATTGCCACCATTCCGGGAACATGGCAGTAATCAAAATATAGCTGAATGCCGGAAGATAATTGGCCTTGCTCATCAGCCGGTGATGAAACATAAAACTGTTCAGCATGAGCGCCTGGGAAAAAACCAGTATATAGCTGATCACGGAATAGATCACGGGCGAAGTTTTTCCCATGTTCTCCAATGAACGTATCAGGCCGTGGTAAAGGAATCCATCAGTGAGCTGCGCGACAGGAACATGGGGTTCTATAAATGAAGCATACCTCAGCACCAGGCCGTAGAAAAAAAGCAGTATAATGCTGAATGGATTGTTGGTTCTGAAAACGCCTGGCACAAGCAGTATTTAAAAGTCTATTTTAGCGAAACAAATATAGTTTTTGTACATACAAGGTAACACAACTTGTTTTGCTCCCACTTGTTTGCCATATCTCGGCATAAATTCATAATTACGGTCCAGGCTCTTCAGTGTGGGATCTCTTTTCATTTGTCCGGCTGAATTCACAGAAACAGAATTCAATAACTGCTCCCTTTTTTCCAGTTGGTTAAAAAGAAATCGCACCTCATTGCCGGAGTAAAAAATCTGGTATGAAAGAAAAATATCGGTGTTATCATCGTATTGTGTCTTTCGGATGATATTGCTCCATTGAAGGTTGGCAGTATTATCGAATGACAGGATTACGATATTCTCGGCATAATGGCGGGTGGAATTTATTCCACTGAACCTGTTATAGGGATCCCAGTACCGATAATAGTTCAGGCTGCTATACGGGGAATAGTAGCCGTAATCCATGGGTGAAAAATAATTGTAGCCATAGAGATAGTCCCACCTGTTCCAGGTGCTGCTTCTTGATGTGGAGTAATACAGCTCCGCAAGTATGGCAAATCCGCCATCCCGCTTCGGTATGATCTGTTTGATAAAGTAATCATTGAAAGCCTGTTTGACGGGTACATTTTCGGACCTGGCGTCCTGCCTCAGGGTGTCACCAAAATTGAAATTATTAATCGCGGAAATCTTCCCCATATTCTTATCCCATACCCAGTTATAGATCCCTTCAATATTTCCTTTTTTCTGTTTATAGAAGAAAGAGGTCAGTACAAATTTCCTGTTGATATTGTCGGGCTTGATCTTTACTTCATCCAGCGTTTTCCCGGAAAGGGGAATGTTGAGCATATAAAAAGAATCTGAAGCCGCTTTTTTGGCAATGACATCAAGCTTGTTGATATATTCCTGGCTGCCGTTCCTTGCACAGCGTCCGAAAACGAAATCGCCATCATTATCCATGACGAATTCGGTAAATACACCTTCACGGTCGGATACGTCCAGGGGTAAAACATCCTTCTTCTGCAGTTTCATCTCGGCATTGAAGCGCATCATGGTGATAATGAATCGCTTTTCATTGCGCCGGTTCACCTTAAAGACCATGATTTGCTGCTTGTCGTCACTGTTGACTACCGAATAGACCCTGTTATCACTAAATCCGGGCACCTGGGTGGTGTCGAGCTGAATCGGATCCTGGACCACCTTACCCTCCCCGTTCATTTTAATGACATTACAATAGATCACGTTTTTTTTCTGGAACTGGTAGAATAACCAGAAAGCATCCTGGTATGCCACAAAATCAACATTGATGAGTTTATCGGGAAGGAATTCCAGCCGCACTTTGTTCAGCAGCTTCATTTCGTTGTCGTACACCGACAGGTAATTATTGGTACGATAGTTTTTGTACACATTGATATTACCCCCTACCCGGCCAATGATTTCAAAATTCATCTGGCGGTAGTCGTCCTTTTCAACATCGGAATAAAAAACCCGCTGAGCCTGCAAAACAGGAGGAAAAAGCAAAAAAATAAGGAAATAACGGATAACCAGGTCCAGTCTCATGTATTGGAGAATTGTGTCTAAAAGTACTATTTGTGTGCCAATTACCGTTTTTCAATGGGGTGGCCACTCAAAGGGTTAACGGCTTTTTAACCAATTGGTTGGTTTTTACACAATATGGGGCATAAATATTATTTACGTATACCTTTAGCATTTAATTTTACCGACTAACCTCGATTTAACTTTAGCATACAGTGAGCAAAAATTTAAACAGGGTTTCAGCGGCCGGACTGCTGATTGCCCTGGGAATCATATACGGTGATATTGGCACGTCCCCTCTCTACGTATTCAATGCGATCATCCTGGACAGAGTAGTCTCAGAATCGCTGATTATCGGTAGCCTCTCCTGTATTATCTGGACCATCACGTTACAGACCACATTAAAATATGTCATCCTTATTCTCAGGGCAGATAACAGGGGGGAAGGTGGAATTTTCGCCCTTTATGCACTGGTAAGGAGAAGAAAAAAATGGCTGGTCATACCCGCCATGATCGGAGGATCGGCGCTCCTGGCCGATGGAATTATCACACCACCGATTTCCATCACGTCTGCAGTGGAGGGCCTCAAAAATATCCCTGCATTACATAATATCGGAAGTGACGCCATTGTATATATTGTACTGGGGATCATTGTGATGTTTTTCTTCCTGCAGCAGTTCGGAACGGCCTCTATCGGCAGGCTTTTCGGTCCGATCATGACGATTTGGTTTTCCATGCTGGCCCTGCTCGGGGCCTTTCACATTTCTGACGACCTCAGTATTTTGAAGTCCTTCAATCCTTATTATGCCTTCCATTTCCTTCAGTCCTTTCCCAATGCACTATGGCTGTTGGGAGCGGTCTTTCTTTGTACCACCGGTGCAGAGGCGTTGTATAGTGACCTGGGACATTGCGGAAGGGGAAATATCCGGGTGTCATGGATATTCGTGAAGTCCACGCTGATTGTGAACTATCTCGGACAGGGTGCTTATCTGCTGGCACACCGAAACGGCATGAAGATCACCCAGGAGCTGAAGGATCAGCTGAACATCAATGCTTTTTATGACCTGATGCCGGAGTGGTTTGTAATTTTCGGTGTTATCATCGCCACCTCTGCAGCCATTATTGCGAGCCAGGCCATGGTGTCGGGATCTTTTACCCTCATCAGTGAGGCGATGCGGCTGAATCTCTGGCCAAGGTTCAGGATTGTTTATCCTTCTGAAGAAAAGGGACAGCTTTTCATTCCAGCCATAAATACCCTTTTGTTTACAGGTTGTGTGGCGGTAGTGCTACATTTCCGCGAATCTTCCCGGATGGAGGCGGCCTATGGTTTAGCCATCATCATGACCATGATCGCCACCACGATGCTCTTTGCCAATTACCTGGTATTGCACCGGGTCAATTCCGGGCCCATTTACATTTTCCTGGTGGCTTACCTTGATCATAGAGGTTACCTTCCTGATCGCATTGCTGCAGAAATTTCTCCATGGAGGTTATATTACCCTGCTGGTAGCCACACTGTTTATATTGATCATGTTTGTCTGGTTCAAATCGCGTAAGATCAAAAACCGGTACGTGGAATTTGTGCGGCTCGACCATTACCTGCCCATGCTCCAGGAACTCAGTAATGATAACACCATTACCAAGTATGCCACCCACCTGATTTACCTGACCAGTGCCAATAACCCCAAGGAGATTGAGCATAAAATCATTCACTCCATACTGTCGCGCAAACCCAAGCGTGCCGATATTTACTGGTTCGTCCACGTGGATACACTGGACGACCCCTACACCTGCGAGTATGAAGTACAGACCATTATTCCCAATGAAGTGATCAGGATAGAATTCAAACTGGGATTCAGGGTGGAACCGAGGATCAACCTGATGTTCCGCAAAGTGGTGGAGGAAATGGTAGCCAACCGCGAGGTGAATATTATGAGCCGCTACGAAAGCCTGCAGCGAAATAATATCACGGGCGATGTTGAATTCATCGTGATGGAAAAATTCCTCAGTGCAGGATAATGAACTCCCTTTCCTGGAAAAACTGGTGATGAAACTTTATTTCTGGCTGAAAGCCATCAGCCTTTCGGAAGAAAGGGGTTTCGGCCTCGATCCCAGCTATGTGAAAGTGGAAAAATTTCCACTGATCGTTGCGCCGGTAACGAACATAAGATTAAAGCGGCTTGATTCAGAAGAAAGCTAGATCGCTGCGCGCTTTAATCTTAATGTGGGGAATTGGAAAGTGTGACAAGTGTGAAAGTGCAAATGGGGAAATGAATCGTTTCGGTTTCAATCTCAAGTCCTTCCAGACTCTAGTCTCCAGTCTACTTACTCTCAACCCTCAACTCTCAACTCTCAACCCTCAACTCTCAACCCTCAACCGCCAACTCATGCCAATAGTATGTCGCGAATAAAATTATGGTATTCCGGAAACGAGGGCAGGTTGTTATGCCCGCCGCCTTCAATTCGTATGAGGGTTATTTTTCCGGGATTTATTTTTTGAAGATTGATGCTGTGCCGTATCGGGATCAACCGGTCCCTGGTACCATGAAGAATATAGGTATGGCATTTAACCCTGGCCATCCATTTATCTGTGCGCATCCTGAACCGAAGCACCAGCCATACCGGGAAGATCGGAAGAAATCTTTCCACCACTTTTGAGAAGCTGTAATAAGGAGCATCCAGGATAAGGTAACGGGGACGGTTATCCGAAGCCAGCTTGGCGGCAAAACCACTGCCCATGCTCCGGCCATACATGATAAGGTGGTTTTCTGCATATTCCTCTTTCAACTTATTGTACACGAACTGCATGTCGGCCAGCATCGCCGATTCGCTCCTTTTGCCCGTACTTTTTCCGAAGCCCCTGTAGTCTACCAGGATCACGTCATAATTATAACGGTAGAAGTCCTGGGCATACTTTCCCCAACCCTTGATGCTCCTGCTATTGCCATGGAAATATAAGATCAGCCCTTCTGGTTTCTCCCGGTAAAAATGAAGCCCGTTGATGCTTACACCGGGTTCAATATCGAAGAACAGTTCACGGAAGGGGACGTCATACTTGTACGTGAAGTCCTGCGCCAGTTTTTCCGGTTTGAAAATCAGCTTTTCCTGTACCAGGTAGACCAGCAGTACCAGTCCGCCATAAATGCCAAGGATCAGCAACCAGTTAATTGATAGCAGCATCAGGGCTTGTTGAATGCTTAATGTACGAAGAAAATGTACAGGTTAAGACAGATGGCCATCGTGATGTCCTTTTTATGTGAAAATGAAATTCACTCCATTTCCTGATTTGTATTTTCACATTCCCACACTCTTACACTTTCAAATTGCATTTTGATATACTGGCCTTGCCAGAATATCAAAATGCTTATGTTTCATCATGTCATCCTTTGTTAGCGGAACATTATTCACAGAAGTAAACGCGGTGGTTTCGTCTTCCTCAATTTTATACAACTGGTAGTTGAACCTTGTCATCACGTCATACAATTCCTCCCGCTCCGCCTTTGTGAGAAACTGGTTGCATTCCGATAGAAGTTTTGGCCGGTAGGTGCTGATCGTATGGGTAAGTGTTTTGATGATCTCTTTGTCGTAGCCTTCCGCATCAACCTTGATCATGGCAAGCCTGGGCAACAGGTGTGCGTATTCCTGTTCAAGGATTTTTTCCAGGTTTCGGCCTTCTACCTGTAAAGTATATTTATGGTGCTGGTCCAGTTTTTCACGCTGGCTCAGGAATCCGCCGTTGCAGAAAGATGCGTCCGAGTAATTGAATTCGAATTGTCCGTCGGCCGCCGTGGCAGCAATGTTCAGCGGAATGATATGGGTAAGGCCTGCATTTAGTGACGCGTTTTTCTCCAGGATTTTGAAAACATAACGGTTAGGCTCAAGGGCAAGCACGGTTCCTTCCTTTCCGGCCGCCAGGGCCATCGGGACCGTAGTATCTCCCAGGTGTGCACCGATATCTATGATAAAATCACCGGGACTGACCAGGGTACGATAAAAATCAACACTACTGTCGCGAAGCTGGAAGGGCTCACAAAAAGGATGCTGCCATTGTGCAAAATCCACTTCAGGAAACTGTTGCAGGGAAAATGAATCGATCTTGTATCCATATTCGCTAAAAACCTTTTTCTGCCTGTTTTTACGAAATTGTTTCAACAGTTTGCCGAACATGGGATGAATTTAACGCCAAAGATAACTGATTTAGAAAGGTTTGCCCGGCCGCACCGTATAATGCAGCCGGCTTGTTATAATTTCGCGGCGGCAAATGTTTTATGTGATATGAGACAGGCTTGTATTAAGGGCTTCGGTAAATGTTTTTTATGATGATGGTCCCGACTTGTTTTAAGGGCTTCGGCAAATGTTTTATATGATGGCGGATAGAAAGCGGATCAAGAAATGGCTGACGATCATATTGCTGGTCTATGGGCTTTTGGGCATACTGATCTATTACCTGCAGGATTATTTCCTTTTCCAGTCCACGCCGCTGCGACGGGATCACCAGTATAACTTTTCCATGCCCTTCCGGGAAGTAAACCTGGATTATACGGCTACACAGAACCTCAATATTATCCAGTTTGAAACCGCCAGGCCCCTGCGGGGCGTGGTGCTCTATTTTCACGGAAACCGGAAGAATATCAGCTGGTATGCACGTTTCGCCCCAATGTTCACGGAGATGGGATATGAAGTCTGGATGATCGATTATCCCGGGTACGGGAAAAGTACCGGCCAGATCACCGAAGCCAATCTTTTCGACTATGCTTCACAGTTATACAAGCTGGCCAACAAAAAGTACGGGGCGGATAGTATCATCATTTTTGGAAAATCCATCGGTACCGGTATTGCGGCTGAACTCGCGTCAACAGTACCCTGTAAAAGGGTGATCCTCGAAACACCTTACTACAGCCTCAGTTCCGTGGCTGCCCGGTTTTTTCCCATCTATCCCATGGAACAGATGACCAGGGTCAATATCAGAACTTATGAATACCTGCCCCAAATAAAATCTCCGGTGTCCATTCTTCATGGCACGGCAGACAAGGTGATCACATATAATAATGCCAACAGGTTAAAACCATTGATGAAACCGGGTGACGAATTCATTACCATTCCCGGGGGCGGACATTCCAACCTCCGCAAATTCCCGCTTTTTCAAAAAAAGATTGATTCACTGCTGCAACAATAACAACTGTACGGTTTTTGGGAATACGGTTGACCGGGACATGTATGGCGGTATAAAATAAATTGTATAATATATTTGTCAATTTGTAAAGTTTACTTTACTTTTGGTCTATTAAACTTTACATCATGAAATCTTCATTACTACTTCCGACCCGGTATAAGTGGATCGGGGTTATCATTCTTATCCCCTCTTTAATCCTGGGTATCCTGGTCAGGTTCAGGGAATTTACATTTGATTTTCTGACACTTCCACAAGGGAAAAAACTGGTGGAATCCCACACCTGGAATTTTGATGAGCAGATCAACCTGACCGATGAGTTGGCGCTGACCGGTATCATTATCGGCCTGTTGTTTATCGCCTTTGCACGGGAAGAACAGGAAGATGAGTTTATAGGTAAACTTAGGCTCGAATCCCTGCAATGGGCAGTCCTCTTTAATTATGTGTTACTGCTCCTCGCTACATGGCTGGTACACGGACTTAATTACATTGACGTGATGATGTATAATATGCTCACCATCCTGGTATTTTTCATCATGCGGTTTCACGTCATCCTTTTCAGGAACCGAGGTTCTATAAACGAATAAACACTTTCCATGAAAAATACTATCAAGATTGAAAGAGCCCGGCATAACCTGACGCAGCAGGATCTCGCAGAAAAAATCGGGGTATCAAGACAAACCATCAATGCCATGGAAAGCAATAAATATGTTCCTTCCACCGTACTGGCATTGAAAATTGCAAAGCTGTTCCAATTGAAGGTGGAGGAAATCTTCCTGCTGGAAGAAAATGATTAGTTATAACAATGCCCTGATTTGACGGAAACAACTCCCTGAAACAAAGGATAAAAACTTGACATGCTGATAATCCGTACCCAAATCAGCGTGGTGGGCTGTGCGCTAGAGCACCATTTTGCTTTCTTCATTTAACATATTGGGATCTATGTACACTACAGTACAATTTTTGCCTTCTTCTTTTCACGGATCTGGTCGGGAATGGCGGCAAAAATTTCCTTTCGCAGCGCTTCAATGAGTGCCTTTTTTACAAACTCACGATGCGTCACAATACTCACTTCGCGCATGGGCACCGGGGGGCGAAAATGCCTGATCTGCTGCAATTGCTTTTTGCTCATATCCAGCGTGGTGAGTTCAGGCAAAATGGTGATGCCGTCGTTGGTGTCCACCATTCTCTTTAGTGTTTCAATACTGCCAGCCTCGTACTGGAAATGGCTGCCTGAAAATGATGCCTTCCTGAGTTCACATAGATTCATGATCTGTGAACGGAAACAATGGCCTTCCTCCATCAGCCATAATTTTTCCGGATCAATATCCTGCGGCAGGACATAGTTTTTTTTGTAGGTCGCATTTTTAGGAGACACATAGACCATCAGTTCTTCATGAAACAGTACCTGTTCCCTGATCCCAGGCTCCTGCAACGGTGTAACCAATATCCCTACGTCAATTCTTCCCTGCTGCAGCCGCTGTACAATATACTGTGTCATCATTTCATTCACCACCAGTTTAACCCCCGGATAATTGATGTTAAAATTCCTGATGAACAATGGCAACAGGTAGGGTGCCAGGGTTGGAATAATACCAATCCTCAGTTCACCTACCAGGGTTCCCTTCCTGGAGGCTACCATATCCAGCATTACATTGCGTTCCGCAATAATTTTCCTTGCCTGTGTTATAATGGACATTCCTGTCTCAGTCAGGATCACCGGTTGTTTGCTACGGTCGAAAATGGCAAAACCCAGCTCTTCTTCCAGCTTCTGTATTTGCATGCTCAGCGTCGGCTGCGTAACATGACAGTTCTCTGCCGCAAGGCCGAAATGCCGGTAAGTATCCAGGGCAATAATGTATTCCAGTTGTGTCAGTGTCATATAGATATTTCCTATGAACTCATAAATGTAATCAATTTGATCGATGAAGCGAATTGAGTGATATTTAGAGGGCGGAAGAATATAACCGGAGCTATGAAAGGCATCAGCGGACCAAAGAGAAATGAAATCATCAATCGACAGCTTTGTCATCTGCTTCCGTGCAGATATTGGCTTCGGAATGGCCGTTGCTACCGCACCTGGAGTGAATGGGAAAATGCAATGCCAAAGCAGCACAGTATTGTGAATGAACTGGTAAGCTAAGTGCTCGTCCGTTGTTATTCATTGGATAAAGGAGGGATGGAAATAATGTTCTATCTCTCTTTTATCCAATTTTTTTTGATTACACTTCCTTCAGACTTACTTTCTTACTGGTAACGACAAGTGAATAAGTTCCTCCGACCTTAAGCGCCACATTCTCTTTTTCATGGCTTACCGGGAAGCCATAACAGACCGGGAACGGATACTCCTTAACGATGTCACGAATAATTTCTTCTGCAGTTTTTCCGAAATGGTATATCAGTGTCTTTATTGTCTGTAAATCCTCCCAGTACCAATCCTGCAAGTCCCTTGAATTTTCCACTCCGCTTCAACTGATAAAACAACCGGTCGATATTATACAGGTATTCGCCAATATCTTCAAGGAACAATATCTTTCCCCTGGTATCTACTTCTGAATCTGTCCCGATGAGGTGTGCCAATAGCGAAAGATTTCCTCCTACCAGCACCCCGGAAGCCTTACCATACTGATTGAACGGATGGCAGGACGCCGAATATTGCGCTTTTTTTCCCGTGATCGCTTTGTGCAGCGACCTTACATATTCACCCAGGTACCCGTCATTATTAAAAGCATTGGCCATGGGCCCGTGAAGGGAAGATATATTATAACGGGAAAGGATATGCGAATGCAGGATCGTAATGTCACTGAACCCGATGATCCATTTTGGCTGTTTAATAAATTTTTTAAAATTGATACGGTCGATGATCCTTCCGGTGCCATATCCCCCCCTTCCGCATAGTATCGCTTTTACCGAAGTATCGTCCATCATTTCCTGCAGGTCAGCCAGCCTTTCGTCGTCTGTCCCGGAAAAATAATGATACTGTGAGCCTACTGTCCTTCCCACTTTCACCTTCAATCCCCACACTTCAATCAAAACCCTGATGCATTCAGACAGCTTATCCACAGGCATAAAGCCCGCCGGGCAAACAATCCCCACCAGGTCGCCCTTTTTCAGGTAAGGAGGCATGATCACTGCTTTCTGGGCCATATTTTTTTCTGTAAGGTAGGAATATGACGCGAATCATTACCGTTCACAATCATTGTCAATACATAACTGTTTTCTCAAAACTAGCTTTGTCGCAACAACCGCCATAACCGAAATTTATCGCTATGCCATCTACCATTAAGCCCATCCAGACTTTAGCATCCGAACTCGGGCTAAGTGCAGAAGAAGTGACCACCTATGGAAAATATAAAGCCAAGATCAACATTCCTTCCTTTGATGAAAAAAAGATCGCCGCCAATAAACTGATACTGGTCACTTCGATCACGCCAACCAAAGCAGGAAACGGAAAAACAACCACATCCATCGGCCTCGCAGATGGACTGCACCTGATCGGGAAAAAAGCAGTGCTCGCATTAAGGGAACCTTCACTGGGACCCGTTTTCGGAATGAAAGGGGGAGCAACAGGAGCAGGAAGGTCACAGTTGCTTCCGGCAGATGAAATAAACCTGCATTTTACGGGCGACTTCCATGCTATCTCGGCCGCCAACAATACACTGTCGGCACTGCTCGACAATTACAATTTCTATCGCCAGGGGACAGCCGAAGAACTGAAGGAGATTTACTGGAGAAGGGTCATGGATGTAAATGACAGGTCCTTGCGTTATATCATTACCGGGCTGAACGGAAACAAGAATGGCAACCCCGCAGAGACCGGGTTCGACATCACTCCTGCATCTGAACTTATGGCTATACTTTGTCTGTCGGCCGATCATCATGAACTCCGGCAGAGGATCGACAGGATATTATTGGCCACCACCGCAGGTAAAAAATCGTTTACTCCCGCCGACCTTGGAGCAGGTGGCGCTGTAGCGGCCCTGTTGAAAGATGCGTTGATGCCTAACCTGGTCCAGACCCTGGAAGGCACACCGGCGTTAGTGCATGGCGGGCCCTTCGCCAATATCGCCCATGGTTGCAATTCCCTCATCGCCACAAAAACAGCGATGCAGCTGGGCGACTATACCATTACCGAAGCAGGATTCGGAAGCGACCTGGGAGCAGAAAAATTTTTCAACATCAAATGCCGCACTGCAGGAATAATTCCTTCTCTCAGCGTGTTGGTCGTTACGACCCAATCATTAAAACTTCATGGAGAAGTGCCGTATTCGAATACCAGCGCACCGGACCCTGAAGGACTTATTAAGGGGACGCGTAATCTCGAACGCCATCTGCATATATTGTCCACCTTCGGACAAAAAGTTATGGTAATATTAAACCAGTTTGACTTTGACACACAGGAAGAAATCAATATAGTGAAGGATTGGTGTGATCAGCGAAATATTCCTTTTGGTGTCAATAATGCTTATGCAAAGGGCGGTGAAGGCGCAAGAGACGCTGCAGAACTGATCGTAAAACTGACCGAGGAAAAACCATGCCTGCTTACATCATACTTATGCGGAACAGGACAGTATCGAAATCAAAATCCAAAAAATAGCAACCACTATCTACGGTGCCGATGGAATTTTTATGGAAAAGAAAGCGAGGAACAGGCTAAAAGAAATTCATAAACTGGGATTGACTCACCTCCCGGTCTGTATCGCTAAAACACAATATTCCTTTACGGATGCAACAGAACTGGTGCATCAATACCACAACTTCACCATTACTGTTGATGACCTGCTGATCAACAGTGGCGCCGGATTTATTGTAGCCGTTTGCGGAGAAATGATGCGCATGCCCGGATTACCGGAACGACCCGCAGCCATGAATATTGATTTTACCGATGGCCGTATTGTGGGATTAGCGTAGGGTATTCCATTTCCTGATTCCACTTCCACACTTGCACATTGCAAAATTCTCACATTGTGGAACTTGTCTCAACAAGTTCCACAATGTCGTTTCTCACCGTCAGCACATGCCTTACCCCATGTTTGAGCGCAAAGTTATCTTTCTGGTGGCCGACAGGAAAACCGAAACATACCGGGTAGGCAAATGCAGACACTTTCTCATAAACGATATCATATAGCGACCTTCCGAATTCTTCGCCCGGATCATCTACTTTAACACGAAATCCACCAATGATCAGCCCCTTAAGTTTATCGAGCTTACCCGCCCTTTTCAAGGTCATCAACATCCTGTCGAGGCTGTACATATACTCCCCTGTTTCTTCCAGGAACAAAATCTTGCCATCAGTATTGATCTCTGATTTTGTACCCATCATACTTATGATGATGGAGAGATTGCCTCCTACCAATACACCTGTGCCGATACCGGTCCTGTTTTGCGCCTGCGGGATGGCGGTATATTTCATGGAGGTTCCCGTTAGTGCCCTCTTAATGGAAAGAATGGTCTCCTGAACGATGGGGTCAGACAGTGTAAAATCTGTCGGAAAACTATTGCACATCTTGGAGTGCAGCGAAGCAATATGATAATTTTTCTCCAGGTGAAGATGCAGTGCAGTGATATCACTGAACCCGATGATCCATTTGGGCCTTTCCCTGAACCTGGTAAAGTTCAGCCGGTCAATGATCCTGTTAATACCATATCCTCCCCGTGCGCACATGATGGCTTTAACCGTGTGATCATCCAGCAAAATCTGCATGTCACGTGCCCTTTCTTCATCCGTTCCGCCAAAACTGAAATCCTTCTTACCAACGGTCATGCCTACTCGCACTTGTAGCCCCCATGATTCCATCTGTTGAATGGATGGCTGGATGTCTTCCAGGGCAATCCATCCGGCCGGACAGGTAATGGCGATCTTATCCCCCGCTTTCAGGAAAGGCGGAACCAACGTTACAGGTCCGGGCTCATCATGTTTAACACCAAACGAAATACCTGCAATCCCGGGCATGAGGGAAAGAAACTCCTGTCTTTTCATGGGGCTAAATATAACACAGAGATGTTAAGTGCATACCAATTTACGCCGCCGTCAACTAATTCTTTTGACCGAACTTGAAGCTATAACTCAGCAGGAGTTGAAAACTCGTTGCTTTAAGCGTACCGGTAGTCCTTTCTCCCCGGAGATAATTTTCTTCCGTGGGATCATCAAAACTGAAAGGTTGACGGGCATTTTCAAGTTTGGCAAAGCTGTAGCGGAAACCAATCATCCAGTCGCTCGACAAAAAACTTTGTTGTGTACCTACAGCAATATGGTAATTATCCCAACGCTTTACAGAAAGTTGTTTGCCGGGTTCGCTGTCGCTAGCCTCTGCAAAATGACCGTCACTATGGAATGACACCAGGAGGTGCTTATTTTCATTGTATGTCCAGTCGGCCCCCACCGATCCGTTAAACACATTTTTACTCTGTGCATATACCCTCAGGTATTTATCGGTGTATAATACATTGGAGTCAGTCGAAGGTTGTACAAATCCAACATTACCCGGATCAAGCACTGTATAGGGATCAAGTCCGCCGTACCAGTTCGCGCCAAAGTAGATCCGCACATTCCCAATTGGCCGGGAAATACCCAGGCCTGCGCTCATGGCATATTGATATTTCGATTTTATTTTTTCTGCCCTTCCGTTCGCGTAATAACTTCCCCTGGCTTTACCCGGCAACTGGATATTGGTCAATGAAGCTTCCGACATTACTTCTCCCTGTCCCATAATACCGAGGGAAGGCAATACCGTCACCACACCGATATCCCATTTTCCCACAGTAGCTGCGAGGCCAATTTTTGTTTGCGTGAATATTTTATAATACCGTGTATAAAAATCGGTTGAACCGGTTACAACATCAATAGTTGCTCCCTGTCCAATGGCAGGAATGGCACTGGCAGTAAAACTTTCCGAATATTCTTCCGAATGATAGGTGAAGGACTGTGAAAGGCCGATGGCAACACGTTTGGTGAGGTTCCATCCAAAACCGACAATTCCGCTCACTTCATCGATCTCATGCCCGAGATTATACTGGGCGATATATGTCTCCAAACCCGGACTGACACTATTGTCCAAAACATCCATGGAAGTCTGCTGCCGGTCAGTAAACCTGAGCTTATCATTGAGTCGATGGTAAATACCATAACCAAGCACCCAGTCCTTTTCATTTTTCTTGGGCTTCAATACCCCGGCAGCCATATTCGGGATAATATTCAGGTTGCCATACTTGATGTCATAGCCCTGGCCAAGTCCGTTTTTGAAATTGATATTTGAAAAACCCACCGCAGTAGTATTGAAAGAAAAACTGGATCCGGTGGCGTAAGAAAGTGTGGCGGGATTGATAATGACCGCCGACTGGTCCTCAAACCTGGCAATTCCTGCATTGGCCAGTATGGAATTCCTTGACCCCAGTTTCAGGTATTCATAATGATTGTCCTGCGCAGTGATATTCAGTGACCATAGGAACGAAAGAATAAATAGACACCCCGTTTTTCTCATATTCAGAATTATCCGCTGAAATTAACACCTGCCGTGTTCTGGAAAGTTTTGGATTTGTATAGAATTACTAAAATTCAGCATGAACGATATTACCAACGGTCAAATGATGACAAATCCGACGGGCAGTTCCCGATAACCCTGTACACGGGGTATGTCACCGGATTATGGTAAATTTGCCACCCGCCGGGATATTCCGGCATCAATGAATGATTAGCATGACGCCGAAACGATACCTGATTACTTCAGCACTTCCTTATGCCAATGGCCAGAAACATATTGGTCACCTTGCGGGCGCCTACCTGCCGGCAGATACCTATACCCGTTTTCTCAGGGCCCAAAAAGCAGATGTGGTTTTTGTCTGCGGAAGTGATGAGCATGGCACGGCGATCCCTATCCAGGCCATGAAAGAAGGTACCACGCCTCAGGCCATTATTGACAAATACCATGAGATCTGCAAGCAGAATTTCGAAGACCTTGATATTTCTTTCGATATATATGACCGCACTTCGTCACCTGTTCACCACGAAACTTCACAGGAATTCTTTACCTACCTGAATGATCGCAATGAGCTCAGTATGATCGACAGCGAACAATATTATGACGAAGAAGCCAAAACATTTTTGGCCGACCGCTATATCAAAGGCACCTGTCCCAATTGCGGTTATGATAATGCCTATGGCGACCAGTGTGAACGCTGCGGTAAAAGCCTGAGCCCTGATGAACTGATCAACCCGCGTAGTACCCTTAGTGGCAAGGTCCCGGTCAAGAAAAAAACCAAGCACTGGTACCTGCCACTGGATAAGCATGAAGACTTTTTGCGGGAATGGATCATTGAAGGACATGGCCAGGACTGGAAGACAAATGTGCTGGGACAATGTAAAAGCTGGATCGATGGCGGATTACAACCCAGGGCAGTGACCCGGGACCTTGACTGGGGGGTAAAAGTTCCGCTGTCCGATGCAGAGGGAAAGGTGTTGTATGTATGGTTTGATGCCCCGATCGGTTATATCAGCGCAACCAAACAATGGGCGATCGATAACGGGAAAGACTGGAAACCTTACTGGAACGATAAGGAAACCAAACTGGTCCATTTTATCGGGAAGGACAATATCGTTTTCCATTGCCTCATCTTCCCGGTCATGCTGAAACTTCATGGATATATTTTGCCGGAGAATGTTCCTGCCAATGAATTCATGAACCTGGAAGGTGACAAGATGAGCACCAGCAGGAACTGGAAGATCGATATGCAGGATTATATCAATGACTTTGTAAAAAAAGAAAATGGCGGACCGCAGGCGGTGGATATGCTGCGTTATTACCTTACGCAGATCGCACCCGAAACAAAGGACAGTGAATTCACCTGGAAGGGTTTCCAGGATGCGGTGAACAGTGAACTGGTTGCGGTCTTCGGTAACTATGTGAACCGGACTTTTGTGCTGATGCATAAATTATGTAACGGCAAGGTGCCCAAGCTGCACGAGGATATCATGGACGACGCAGACCGCCAGTTACAGGATGCTTTTCGCGATATGGCAACGCAGGTCAGTGATGATATTGAACACTACCGTTTCCGGGATGGATTATTTAAAGTGATCGACCTCGCCCGTAAGGGAAATAAGTACATGCAGGAAAAAGAACCGTGGATCAAGGCCAAAAAGAAAGACGGACTGGGAAATCCTTTGCCAGATGCACAGAAGGAAATCGATAATTGTATCCATCTATGCCTGCAAAGTTGTGCCAACCTCGCGATCATGATCAATCCCTACCTTCCGAATACCGCGAAGAAATTGCTGTACATGATGAAGGTGGTGGATAAGATGCTCGACTGGAATAATGCCGGCAAGCCAAAGTTGCTTAGCGTTGGATACAGCCTTCGCGCACCAGAATTATTGTTCAGGAAGATCGAAGACAGCGAGGTGGCTGAACAGATCGTCAAACTTCAGAAGAATGAAGCCAGGACCGCTGCTGCAGGAGAATCCGCCTCCGCTAAAGCTTCGGCGGACAGGTCCGTAAATACCATAGGTGATCCGCAATCCGAATCCGCAAAGCTTCGGCGGACAGGTCCGGAATCCGCCAATCACCGAAGGCGCAGGCCCGGCCCCTGTTAAACCGGAAATCGTTTATGATGATTTTTCGAAACTCGATCTTCGTGTAGGCACGATCGTTAGTGCGGAAAAAGTCGAGAAAGCCGATAAACTGCTGAAACTTGAGGTCGACCTTGGTTTTGAGAAGCGCACCGTTGTATCGGGAATCGCAATGCACTATACACCCGAAGAAATTGTTGGCAAACAGGTTGTGGTGGTCGTTAACCTTGCACCAAGGAAGATGAGGGGCATTGAATCGAAGGGTATGATACTGATGGCGGAAAGCAGTGACGGCAAACTTCATTTTGTTAATCCTGAAGAAACCATTAATCCAGGCGCAGGAGTAAGTTAATCCTCGTGTTATGATCATCGATATACTTCAAAAGTTATTCACCAGGGACCTCAATACGTTGAGATCGGAGATCCAGGCCTACCGCGATGAAAAAAATATCTGGCGGACAGAACAGGCCATTGCCAATTCTGCAGGTAATCTTTGCCTGCACCTCATCGGCAACCTGAATGCGTATATCGGCGCCGAATATGGAAAGACAGGTTATACCAGGCAACGCGACCTGGAATTCTCTTTGAAAAATATACCAAGGGAAGAACTGATCAGCAAGATTGACAATACCATTGAGATAGTAGTTAAGTCGCTCGACAATATGAGGGGAATTGACCTCAGGCAGGATTTCCCTGTCAGGGTTTTTGAGTATACTATGTCGATAGAATATTTCCTCGTACACCTGACCTCCCACTTTACCTACCACCTCGGGCAAATAAACTACCACAGAAGACTACTGGACGTATAATTTCTCTGCTGTAATTCTTATGATCAAAGTAGGAATAACCGGCCCGAACAGTTTTTCATATTATTTATTTTAATAATGTATAAGAACTGAAGTAAGAGGTTGGAATTTGTTTATTGCGTGTTTATTTTTCATACCTTATAGGATTAACCAACCTTAAACAATTATTATGACCAAGAAACTGCCCGTAGCAGCCCTGCTGTTATTTTTCCTTGCGTGCAACAGTAGTTCAACGGAAACGCCTGCAGAAAGCGATACAACTGCTGCAACAGTTGCCGCAACTCCTGCAGCTGCTCCACATGAATATGCCGTAAAAGCAACCTATTCTTCTGCGTTTGAAATGGGGGATCCTAAATACGCCGATATAGTGATTGAGCTCTGGAAACAATATGATGATAATACACTGGATAAGGGCCTGGATTATTTTGCCGACACCGTTACCATGTGGATGGCCGATGGCTGGAGATTCCGTGGCACGCGCGACAGTCTTATGAAAATGACTAAAGAGTCACGTAAAGGTTTCAGTTCGATGAAGGGTGTGGTAGCTGCTATTGTTCCTTTAAAAATAACGGATAGAAATGAAAACTGGGTATCCATCTACGGTACTGAATACTTCACGGTAAAAAACAAAAAGGACTCATCTGAACTACAGGAAAATTGGAGGTTCGACAAGAACGGGAAGGTTGATATGATGCATTCTTACCGGAGAAAATTTTAGAAAATCAAAAGACGCTAAGAAGGCAGGGACGCAAAGAAGAATCATTATAACTTTGCGTCATTGCCTTCTTTGCGTCATCTGTTCTGTGCGTCATTGCCTTCTCCGCATCATTTCTTCTGCGTCGCTGCCTTCTCTGCGTCTTTTTTTACATAGCCGTGATAATTGATTTCGCCGGAAGGAGGAGATTTGCGGCATGTCTTTTATCCACTACATTCCTATTGCTACTACGCTGTTTTGCATCTATTTCTTTTATGTTTTGTTTGAACACTGGAAAACAAAACCGGAAGCAAAACATATTTTCTGGTGGATGCTGGGTGTTTTCTTCTACGGCGCCGGGACAGTAACGGAAAGCATTAATACCCTTTTCGGATTTTCTGTTCCTAATTTTAAGGCATGGTATATCCTCGGTGCACTGCTCGGAGGGGCACCACTGGCCCAGGGCACAGTATACCTGTTTATGAAAAGAAAGACAGCAGATATTTTAACGGTGATGCTGTTAACAGTGGTAATCCTTACTTCAGTACTGGTCATCCTCTCTCCCGTTAACCCCGAGGGCATTGTCAACAACCGCATGACAGGAAAGATACTGGAATGGAAATTTATCCGCTATATCACGCCCTTTATCAATATTTATGCCTTCTGCTTCCTGGTAGGGGGCGCCGTTATATCGGCCATTAAATACTTTCGAAATAATATTTACAGCCGGTACCTGGGCAATATTTTCATTGCATTGGGCGGATTGCTTCCCGGTATCGGTGGATCGTTCACCAAATTCGGTTATGTAGAAGTCTTATATGTGACCGAACTATTAGGCATACTGCTTATTTACTCCGGATACCTGGTGATCCGGAATGAAAAGTACCAGGAAAGGGCTTCATTATCTCCCATACATTAAGATCTGATACGAGTTTTCGTTTAACGTAGAAGTTTTTTTAACGGCGGGGCACTCTTTTTGTGTTGTTCCACCGGGATGGTCTATCAGTGCCTTGATCATCCCCATTCCTAACTAAAACGTTACTCATGAAGAAGATTCTGTTCGTATCAGCATTATTTATTATCTGCCGGGGATTTGGACAAAATATCGTAAAAGAACATTACACTCCCTCGGGTGGATTATTGGGCGCGGCAAACTACACAAAGCTCAGGGTTGTCGATAATGATGCCCTCAAATATGATTTCGGCTTTGGGTGGTCAGCCGGGGGTTGGCTGAATTTTCCTTTGGGAAAGGGCGTCTCCCTTGAACCGCAGGTGTTTTATACGCTCTACAGTTATGCTTCCGACAACCCTACTTTTCTTAATGATGGTAACCTCGATTTTGTTTCAGTGCCCTTATTGTTGAAATTTCACCTGGGACGAAATTTTGCCATTACTGCAGGTCCGCAGGTAGATTTCCTGGTGGGCGTCACCGATCAAACCAATAATAACAACGAAGACAATTTTACCAAGACCAGTATTTCTGCAAATGTTGGTTTTGAATTATTTCCGCATGCCAGGATTGTTCCTTTTGCGAGGTATATCCATGGTTTTACAGACATGAATAATAATGCCAACCCTACCACTGCCGGTAAATTTTACAATCAGAATATACAAGCCGGACTGAAACTAAAAATATTCGGAACCCTTGTACCCGCCGATTCCGATGGTGATGGTATCATTGATAAGAATGATAAATGCCCGGCCCAGGTGGGACTGGAAAGATACCAGGGTTGCCCGATCCCGGATACTGACGCAGACGGCCTCAACGATGAAGTGGATAAGTGCCCCACAGTCGCCGGCCTGGCAAAATATGAAGGTTGCCCGATCCCGGACACAGATAAGGACAGTGTTAATGATGAGCAGGATAAGTGCCCCACAGTTGCCGGCCTGGTTAAATACCAGGGTTGCCCGATCCCGGATACGGATAGCGACGGTGTAAACGATGAAGAAGATAAGTGTCCCACAGTGGCAGGCCTGGCCAAATACCAGGGTTGCCCGATCCCGGACACAGACAATGATGGTGTCAATGATGAGGAAGATAAATGCCCCACCATTGCCGGAGTTGCTGAAAACGGCGGTTGCCCGCTGATCAAATTTAATGCTGCCAATGTCCAGTTTGCCAGCGGAACGTCAACGCTTACGAAGGCTGCCAAGTCTGAACTAAATAAGCTGATACCCATCATGAACACACAGTATCCTGATATCAAGGTATCTATTGAAGGTCATACCGACAATACCGGTAAGCCCGAATCTAACCAGAAACTTTCCGAAAACCGGGCAGAATCAGTGAAAGTATACCTGGTCAGCAAGGGAATCAGTCCCGACAGGCTCACTACGGTAGGCCATGGATCCGATATGCCCCTGGAGGACAATGCAACCGCTGCCGGAAAAGCCAAAAACCGCAGGGTAGAGTTTAAACTTAGCCAATAACGCCTTCGGCAATGTGATAATTTTGCAGTTTGACTAATGTGGGAGTGAAATGAGATAATTTTCTCATTTTCACTCCCACATTTCCCACATTACCCACATTTCCCACATTATAAAAAAGCGGTTCCGATATTATATCGGGATTGCTTTTTTCTCTTATCTTAGTTGTTTAACTAACTAATTCAACGCGGGCTAATATATGAAAAGGACAATCAGGAAGGTTGCAGTTCTCGGATCGGGCGTAATGGGATCAAGAATTGCCTGCCATTTTGCGGGCATCGGATTACAAGTGCTGTTGTTAGACATCGTACCCAATGACGCAAAGGAAGCTAAAGACGCAAAGTTGAGAAACAAGCTGGTGAACGATGCACTTCAATCGGCATTAAAAAGCAATCCATCCCCCGTCTATACCAAAGATGTTCCCAAACGCATCAGCACCGGGAATTTTGATGATAACATGAAGGATATTGCCGGGTACGACTGGATCATTGAAGTGGTGGTGGAACGACTTGACATCAAGCAACAGGTTTTTGAACAGGTCGAAAAATACCGTAAGCCGGGAACCCTGATCACTTCCAATACTTCCGGCATTCCGATCCATATGATGGCCGAAGGCAGAAGCGAAGATTTCAAAAAACATTTCTGCGGAACGCACTTCTTCAATCCTCCCCGTTACCTGCGCTTGCTGGAAATTATTCCCACCCCCTATACAGACCCGGAGATCGTTGACTTTCTGATGCATTACGGAGATCTCTACCTCGGAAAAACAACGGTATTGTGTAAAGACACGCCGGCGTTTATTGCCAACAGGATCGGCGTGTATGGTATTATGTCGATATTCCGGCTGATGGAAAAAATGGAACTCAGCATTGATGAAGTGGATGCCCTGACAGGTCCGATCATTGGACGGCCAAAATCCGCCACTTTCCGTACAGCAGATGTTGTGGGTATCGATACGATGGTGAAAGTTGCCAAAGGGGTCTATGACAATTGCCCGAATGATGAAGCGAGAAATGTTTTCCTGATCCCTGCATGGCTTGAAAAAATGGTGACCAATAACTGGCTGGGCGACAAAACAGGCCAGGGATTTTTCAAGAAGATAAAATCGGCTAATGGTGAAAGCGAAATTCTTACGCTCGACCTGAAAACAATGGAATATGGTCCGCGTAAAAAACCAAGATTCGCCAATGTGGAAGCAGCAAAGCCACTGGACGATCTTAAACAAAGACTCAAGGCCCTTGTGCATGGCGGCGATAAATCCGGTGAGTTCTACCGTCATTTCCATTATGGTCTCTTCTCTTATATCTCTCACCGTTTCCCTGAAATCTCCGATGAACTTTACCGTGTGGATGACGCCATGATGGCGGGTTTTGGATGGGAGATCGGCGCTTATGAAAGCTGGGATGTGCTGGGCGTGGCCAAAACAGTGGAGGCCATGAAGAAAGCAGGATATCCGCCTGCGGCATGGGTAGACGAAATGATCGCCAAAGGAAACAGTAGTTTTTATAAAGTCGAGAACGGGAACAGGCTTTGCTATTCACCAATAACCGGAACTTATGTTGGCACTTCGGCGAAAGGCCAGGAATCCGCCTTTATTGTGATGAAGAATTTCGCCGGACAAACCATCTGGAAAAACAGCAATGCCTTTGCCTATCACCTGGGCGATGACGTTATCGGACTGGAATGGTACACCAAGATGGGCAGTATTGGCGGTGAAGTACTGGAAGGAATCCAAAAATCAATCACCCTTGCGGAAGAAAAATATAAGGGACTGGTCATTGCCAATGACACGCAGAATTTTTCTGCCGGTGCCAATGTGGGCATGATCTTCATGCTGGCCATTGAACAGGAATATGACGAACTGGATATGGCCATCCGTATGTTCCAGAATACGATGATGAGAGCCAGGTTCTCCTCTGTACCCGTTGTAGTAGCGCCACACGCACTGGCCCTCGGCGGTGCATGCGAACTAAGCCTGCATAGTGATAAGGTTTGTGCCGCAGCCGAAACATATATCGGCCTTGTTGAACTGGGGGTTGGACTTATCCCCGGCGGTGGCGGAACCAAGGAATTTGTATTACGCGCCGCCGATGAAATGCATGAAGACGAACCCGAAACCATTACCCTGAAAAACAGGTTCCTGACTATTGCCACGGCAAAAGTGGCCACCTCAGCTAAGGAAGGCTTTGACCTGGGCATCCTGCGGAAGGGACTGGATGAAGTGGTGATGAACCAAGGCCGGCGCATTGCAGAAGCCAAACGCTCGGTGATCGAAATCTACGATAGCGGATATGTAGCCCCGGTAATGCGAAAGGATATTAAAGTATTAGGACGTTCGGCCCTTGGCGCATTGTTTGCGGGAATTAATGGAATGGTGATGGGCGGATACGCAACCGAACATGATGCAGTGGTGGGTCGAAAACTTGCTTATGTCATGTGTGGTGGTGACCTCAGTGAACCGACCATGGTATCTGAACAATATTTGCTCGACCTGGAACGCGAAGCATTCCTGTCGCTCTGTGGTGAACGTAAAACACTGGAACGCATTCAAAGTGTTTTAAAAGGAGGCAAGCCGGTCAGAAATTAATGATAAAAACTTTCAGGTATGAAAGAGACTGATCGAATCATCAAATTGTTTGATGACCTCTACAACGGGCAGCCATGGCTCGATGTAACGTTCATGGATACCCTAAAAAATATAACCCCGGAACAGGCTGCCAAAAAATTCAAACCGGGTTGGAATTCGATCTGGGAAGTTTTAAACCATCTTATGTCATGGCGACTGGCCATTCTTGAAAGGATAGAAGGCCGGGATTATCCATCGCCCGAAAATAATTTCTTCTCCCCCATTACAGACCAGTCGGCCTCAGCCTGGAACAAAACCCTGGAAAACTTTGCGGATTCACAAAAAAAATGGGTGGACTACCTGCGGAGTTTTTCAGCAGACAGGTTCGACGAGGTTCCTGACAACAGGCCGTATACGAGGTATGAACTTATCCATGGCATACTTCAACACGACGCCTATCACCTGGGGCAGATCAGGATACTGGCCAAAACTATCTGAACTGTTGGTCTTCCACCGCCAGCCGGGAAGCGTCTGCTCACACTGAATTTGTTATTTTAACAGGTTGCGGAAGGTCTATACATTTGACAAAAAACTACCATGACGGTCCCGGCTTCGATACGCACTTTTTTATCCGAACCTTACGACTCTTTCACCGGAACATATTTCTTTTTACCAGGATAACAGGTTCATAAAATTAAAACAGGTACTCAACCCGGAAACCCTTCAGTATTTTAATGAAAAGATTTCCAAAAGGGTGGAACTGATGAACACCGTTACCCAAAGCCTGGAAGAACGCTCCACTTATGGAAAGGCTTTCCTGCAACTTTTTAATTTGTGGAAGGCAGATGAAGACGTAAAAGAGCTGGTGTTCAGCAGGCGCCTTGCAAGGATCGCCACCGAACTTATGCAAACCCGTGGAGTCAGAATGTACCACGACCAGGCATTATTCAAAGAAGGCGGAGGAGGTATTACTCCCTGGCATGCAGACCAGTATTACTGGCCCCTGGACACAGATAAAACCATTACCGCATGGATCCCCTTGCAGGCAACACCACTCGAAATGGGACCGCTTGAATTCAGTGCCGGCAGTCACGCAATAGTTGCCGGACGTGAACTGGAAATTGGTGATGAAAGTGAAACGCTGATCCAGCAAAACCTTCGGGTAACCGATTACCGTCACGTTATTGAACCCTTCGATGCCGGGGAAATCAGTTTTCATTCAGGCTGGATTTTTCATCGGGCCGGAGTCAATGCCACAAACCGGATGAGAAAAGTTATGACCATCATCTATATGGATAAGGATATGAAACTGAAAAGCCCGGAAAATAAAAACCAGGTAGATGACTGGAATACCTGGTGTCCGGGTGCAACCATTGGAGACATAATTGATACACCACTTAATCCCGTGCTGTATGCTGTATAGCTGATAATGATGCGGCTAAACATAGAGCAGGTGCTATCCCAAAAAAATATACATTACCCGGCAACATTCATCAGACCAGACTATATTAGCTGCATGAAAAAAATATCGTTACCGCTTTTCATCTTCTGCCTCATTTCCTTTATCGCATCGTCACAGATAAGGCATGTTGAACCGCTGAACTGGTGGATAGGAATGAAGAATACCAGTCTTCAACTGATGATCAACGGTAACGACATCGGCCTTACCACGGTATCCATTAATTATCCCGGGGTAACCGTAAAAAAAGTGAGCAAGGCTGACAGTAAAAATTATTTATTCATCGACCTTGTCATCGCGCCCACCACGAAGGCCGGCAACATGACCATACAATTCAACAGGGATGGAAAGAAAGTTGAGTCCATCGATTATCCCCTGTTGTCGCGCCAGAAAGACGCTTCCAAACTGAAAGGATTTAATGCTTCGGATGTCATTTATTTAATCACGCCTGACCGTTATGCCAATGGCGATTATTTAAATGATAATATTCCAGGAATGAAGGAAAGGATGGACAGGAATAAGCCAGGCGGCAGGCATGGCGGAGATATCCGTGGCATCATCAACAACCTTGATTATATCGCATCGATGGGTTTCACCGCTATCTGGCCAACCCCGTTACTGGAAAACGATATGCCGGCTTATTCATATCATGGATACGCTATTACCAATCATTACAAAACTGACCCGAGGTTTGGCACACTGGCTGATTATAAAGAATTGTCGCAACGAGCCAGGGACAAAGGATTAAAACTCATTTATGACGGCGTGGTTAATCATACGGGAAGCGGCTACTGGTGGATGAAAGACCTGCCATTTAAAGACTGGATCAATTATGCCGACACATTGGTGAGGACCAATCACAGGAGAACGATCAACCAGGACAAATATGCATCGGCATACGATAAAGACCTGATGACCAATGGATGGTTCGATACCACCATGCCGGATATGAATGGAAAGAACCCGTTCATGTCGACTTATTTAATACAAAATTCCATTTGGTGGATCGAAACCCTCCAACTGGGAGGGATACGTCAGGATACGTATTGTTATTCCGATAAAAACTTTCTTACCAGGTGGAGCTGCAGTATAATGAATGAATACCCCGACTTCAATATTGTTGGTGAAGAATGGAGCCTTAATCCGCTCATCACTTCCTATTGGCAAAAGGGCCAACAGCATGCAGATGGATATAAGAGCTGTCTCAAAACAGCCATGGATTTTCCCATGCAGGATGCCCTGGTCAGGGCGCTGACAGATTCAGTGAAGCAAAATTCTGCCCCGGGTCTGAACCGTTTGTATGAGTCCCTGGCCAATGACTTTGTTTATCCGGATCCGAAAAACCTGATGGTCTTTGGCGACAATCATGATATGGACAGGCTCTATACCCAGCTCAATAAAGACGCCGACCTCACCAGGATGGCATTAACCTACCTGCTAACAATAAGGGGTATCCCACAAATCTATTATGGGACGGAAATAATGATGGACAATAGCGGATTCCCGAACAACCATGGTATGATCCGTTCGGATTTTCCAGGCGGATGGAGGAATGATTCCTCAAATGCGGTCACCGGAAGCGGGCTTACGGCCCAGCAACAGAAGACGCAACTATTTCTAAGACAGCTGTTGAACTGGAGAAAAGAAAATCCTGTTATTGCCAACGGTGAAACACTGCATTTTGCACCCTTCAATGGATTTTATGTGTATTTCAGGTACAACAAGGAAAAAACCATCATGGTAATCATGAATAAAAACAGCCAGCCTGAAAACCTTGACAATAAAAGATTTGCCGAAATCCTGAAAGGGAAAACAACGGCCACAAATGTAATAACATCACAGCAGCTGCCATTGACCAATACTTTCAGGATCCCGGCAAAAACGGCGCTTGTATTGGAAATAAATTAATGAGTATTTTTATAGGACATGAATGAATTTTTCCATGTCTGGCTTGGCATATTTCAGAATATCATATTTCGTTATGCCTTCATTTCGGGCTCAGCCTATTTGATTTTTTATGTCATTCTGAAAAACAAGTTCCTCGCCAGGAAAATTCAAAAAAAATTTCCAGGCTGGGATAAGATGAGGATGGATGTATTGTTTTCATTACAAACCATTATCATCTTTGCCATCATAGCAACCATCGTGCTCTGGAGACTGGCTGAATACACAAATATGTATGCCAATATCAGTGACATGGGCATTCCTTATTATATACTGACCTTCCCATTGATGTTCCTGATCCATGATACTTATTTTTATTGGATGCACAGGTTCATGCACCTGCCCTATATTTTTAAACGGGTACACCTGGTCCATCACAAATCCACCAATCCCACTCCATGGACTTCCTATTCTTTTCATTTCATGGAGTCTGCCCTTGAAGCAGCTATTATTCCCATCATTGCCTTTACGCTGCCCGTACATAAATCAGCGCTGATCCTTTTTTTGTTGTTGCAGTTTATTTATAACGTTTACGGGCATCTTGGTTTTGAGCTATATCCAAAAGGATTCAACAAGCATTTTATAGGCAGGTGGATCAATACCTCCGTGGCGCATAATATGCACCATAAACATTTTACCGGGAATTACGGGCTCTACTTCCTTTTCTGGGACCGGCTTATGGGGACATTACGTCCTGATTATGATGATGCTTTTGAATACACTACTGACAAGAAAATAAAAAGGGAAATGGTTAACGGCTGAATTTCGACCCGGGGAGATTTGTCGTAGAACTCAATGTTCAAACAGCCATTTTCCCTGTTCCGGAAGCATTTTGATCATTTTTGAAGCTAAAATTCCCTATTTAGACGTTAAATTTTCCCGGTTCGCCGCCTTATTACAGCATCTGTTAGTTTATATTATAGTTTAGCGGACACATTAATAAACAGAAACACACTACAATGAAAAAAATTTTCTACCCAATTGCCGGACTGGCATTGATCATTACTTCAGCGTTTACCGTGATCGCTGCACAGGATTGGAAAATCACTGATGCCTATTCCATCAAATTTGATGGCGGTGATCCATCGGGTGAATTTCGTGGCCTGCAGGGTACTATACAGTTTGATCCGGCTGACCTGGCCAGTTCTAAATTTGCCACTTCCATTGATGTCAATACGATCAATACCGGTAATGGCATGAAAAATACGCATGCCAAAAGCGCAAAATGGTTTGATGCCGAAAAATATCCACAGATAAAATTCACTTCATCTTCCATCACAAAGGCTGCCAGTGGTTATGAAGCCAAGGGTACACTGGAAATGCATGGCGTACAAAAAGAAGTGACCATCCCCTTTACTTTTGAGAACAATACATTCGCAGGAAGTTTTGAAATAAACAGGATGGACTATAATGTGAATAATGCTGAGCCTGACCATGGCGCTGCAAAATTCAAAGTGAGTATCAATGTGCCTGTAACAAAATAAGCTGCATGTATAAAAGGGTATTCTTTCATGCGCTGCTGGCTGCCGTATTGGCGGCTATCGCAGGCATCATATATTACCGGATTTATTTCTTTGCGACGGAAGCAGATTTTTCGAAGATTCTAAACCCGTTAAGCATAACGGCCATCAGTGTCTTTGTGTGCATGATAGCTTCATTTATCTATTTTGCACTCACCAGGTGGCTGGATAAAAAAGGCGAGATCATTTTTAATTTTCTTTTCTCTATCCTTTCCTTTGCCTGCGTGATGATACCGATCAGCTTGTCCCTTCCATTGGATATAAAATTTCCGGAATTATTTCCCGGCCTTGCGGTACCCATGGTGTTTTTCCCTGCCCTCGCCTGGATGACCGTGAGACCATTATTTGCCTATAACAGGGATTGACATCTTCATTAATAGTGAACCGTTCCGCAGCTGCGGGACGGTTTTTTTATTGCCATATATTCCTGCTACATTCGCTGAACAACTTTACACTTCACGATATGCGCAGATCAATCTTCACCGCTTTACTGCTATCGACTATAACCTTGCAGGCACAAACAGATACCATAACTTATACATTTTTAATGGCAGGGCTGTCCAAAGGTTTTTCAAAAGAATGGAAAACTGCTGATGGGGGGTATGGTTCCTGGTTTCAATATAATGACCGTGGCAGGGGTGATAGTATTATCACCCTTTGGAAAGAAGATGATGGAGGATTCCCCACCTGGATGTCGGTCCGCGGTAAGGATTACATGAAAAATACAGTTGCGGAAGACTTTACCCTGGCTAACGGTATCGCGCAATGGAAAAATAAATCAGAAGATGAAAAGCTGCCGGTGACCGGAAAAAAATTCTACCTCAGCCTCAGCAGTTCGGCCGGTCACCTGTCAAAAGCATTATCGTCGACCAATAACAATGTTGAACTTATCCCCTTTGGCTCACTCACCAGGGAAAAAATCGCCGACTATACTATTGATGGAAAGAAACTGGTTTTTTACCGTTACAGGGGTTTTGGTATGGTGCCCGCTTATGGCTGGAATGATGAGACGGGAAATGACTTTGCCAATGTGAGTGAATGGACCAGCACCATCCTGAAAGGATATGAAACCATGGTTCCCAAACTCCTGGAGATTCAGAAAAAAGAAGAGGGCCGCTATTATCAGCAGATCGCCGGTCAGCATAATGAAACGGCCGACAATCTCCTGATAAAAAATGTAAACTTATTTGATGCTGAATCCGGAACATCATTGCAGGGAATGGACATACTCATCCAGGACGGGAAGATAGGTGCCGTTGCAAAATCAGGATCATTAAAAACCAACGGAAAAACCATAGATGGAAAGGGAATGACCGCCCTGCCGGGGTTATGGGATATGCACGTACATATGTCGAGCGACCTCGACGGCATCCTGCATATGGCATCAGGCGTTACCCACGTGCGTGACATGGGAAATGACACTTCGCTGCTGGCGAGGATAAAAGCCATCAGCAATCATTCCATCATAGGGCCCACCGTTGAGGTCCGTAGTGGATTTATCGACGGGGCCGGTCCGTTTGCAGCACCAACAGGAGCCCTGATCAATAATGTGGATGAAGGAAAGAAGGCGATACAGGATTATGCAAAGCTCGGATACCAGCAGATAAAACTCTATAGTTCGATAAAACCGGAATGGGTAAAACCGTTGATTGATGAAGCTGTCAAAAACAATATGCGTGTGGCCGGGCATATTCCCGCATTCATGACGGCAACGCAGGCTATCAATGCAGGCTATAACGAGATCACGCACATGAATATGCTGGCGCTCAATTTTTTCGGTGATACCGTAGATACCCGGTCGCCATTGCGATTCTCCCTTCCCGCACAAAAGGCATCAACTATCGATCTTAATGGAAAACAAATGCAGGACTTTATTGCATTGTTAAAAGCGAAACAGGTCACCGTTGATCCTACCATGGGTGTATTTGAAAACCTCTTTGTTTCACGGGATGGTGTAATGGATGAAAAATACACTTCAATCGTACAGCGCTTTCCGGTGATCATGCAAAGAAATATAAAGGCCGGCGGTGGTGGTGTTCCAGTACCGGAAGGAATGGATGCCACGTACAAACAGGCTTACAAGGTTTTTGAACAACTGCTGATGAAACTATACAATAATAATATTCCTATTGTGGCAGGAACAGACGGCTTTGCAGGATTCGACCTCCATCGTGAGCTGGAACTCTATGTAAAAGCCGGCATTCCGGCTGGAAAAGTATTGCAGATTGCCACCATCAATACGGCGAGGTACACAAAAAAAGATAAAGAAACGGGCAGCATCAGCAAGGGCAAAAAGGCCGACATCATCCTCGTTGAAGGTAACCCGTTGTTGAATATCAGTGATATACGAAAGACCCGATATGTCATTTCGGGCCACTCATTCTATGATGCCGGAAAACTGTATGAGGCCATCTCCATAAAGTCACGATAACGGGGCCGATTTTTATGTAATTAAATCCCCGGGTGCATCATGCCTGTAAACAAGGCATATGAGATGCATTTATATCCTGGCAGCATTATTGATTTTTCATCCGTCAAACGGGCAGAACAGAACCATCCAGGCTGAGAGTAAAATCCGGCAGGTTATCGTTTTTCTCCAGGGCGCACAGGTGGAAAGGAACTCACGGATCAGCATACCTGCAGGCCGCTCCGAAATTGTCTTCAGCAATATCTCCCCTTTGCTCGAAAAACAAAGCATACAGCTTAAAGCAGATCAGAGTATTACGGTGCTTTCGGTAAACCACCAGGTCAATTTCCTCAAGGACCAGGTGAGCCGGGAAGAGATCAATGACCTTGAAGAGAAGCTCGTTGAATCAACCGACAAACTGGAATGGGAAAAAAGCATGCTGCAGGTGTATAAGCAGGAAGAACAGATGTTGCAGAAAAATCAGCTGATTGGAGGCAATGACGGCTTGAAAACCACTGAACTGAAAGAAGCCATGGAGTACCAGCGGATGAAAATGACCGAAGTGCTCCAAAAACAGGTGGAAACCATTAAAAGAATCAAAGCCATCGAAAATAATCTCGCCAAAATCCGTCACCAGCTAACGGAAATGAACCAGCGAAAAGATGCGCATACCAGTGAGATCATTGTACAGGTAAGCAGTACCAGGACGCTGGAAACCGATTTGTCGATCAGCTACCTGGTAAAAAATGCCAGGTGGAACCCTACATATGATATCCGGGTAAAGAATATCAGCTCACCCATCGAGATCATTCAGAAAGCCAATATATCACAGCAGTCGGGCGAAGACTGGAAAGAAGTAAAGATGATCTTGTCGACCGGAAACCCGCGCGACAAGGGCACCAAGCCGGACCTCCAGCCCTGGATGCTGGCTTTCTATCAGCCATCTCGTATTATGCTGCGAGGAGCTGCCTCCATGGCACCTTCTTCAAACGCATTACAGGAAGTAGTGGTCACCGGCTATTCCACAGAGGATAAAGATGAGGACTATACGAGAAAGCGGGACATGAAAGGACTTCAACTGGGCGTGGAAACCAAAGTCTCTTATCAGCCCATTACCACGCAATATGAAATCATGGTTCCATATTCCGTTCCCAATGATGGAAAGGAATATACCACGGAAGTCCAGCACCATAATGTTCCGGCCGTCTTTGAATACTATGCAGCTCCTAAAATTGACCCTGCTGTATTTCTCACTGCTGGTATCACCAATTGGCAGGACCTTAACTTAATGCCTGGCGAGACTAACCTGTTTTTTGAAGGCGCCTTCCTGGGAAAATCCAAGATTGATCCTGCAACATCAGGGGATACTATGTCCATCTCACTTGGGCAGGACAAGTCCGTTGTCATTACCCGCAAACTTATCAGGGAATATGCTGAAAAGAAATTGCTTGGTAACAATAAGGTGGATTCCAGGTTCTATGATATCACGGTGAAGAACAATAAAAACGAAAAAATCAACCTTACGTTGGAAGACCAGTTTCCTATATCGACGGACAAAGATATACAGGTTGACCAGGGTCCATTGAAGGATGGCAAACTCAATGAAACTACCGGTAAGGTCACCTGGAACATTTCGTTAAACTCAAAGGAAGAAACGATTAAACAGATCAGTTACAAAGTAAAATACCCGAGGGAAAGGGTAATTCAAATCGACTAAAAAAAAATGCCTGTCCGTTTATCATAAATTCATTTTCATTCCCATCACATAAAGTATCTTGACCACAAATAACTAACCGTGGCGGTACTCGAACTACAACACATTTCTAAATCATATGGCCGGATACAGGCCCTCAGGGATTTAAGTTTCGATGTTCCTGAGGGTTCTGTGTTTGGAGTACTTGGTCCTAACGGCTCCGGCAAAACGACCTTACTCAGTATTATCCTCGATGTCTTAAGCGCCGACAGTGGAAAATTCCTTTGGTTCGGACAGCCAGGTTCCCCTGGTATGCGCAAGCAGATCGGCTCATTGCTGGAAACACCGAACTTTTACCATTACATGTCGGGCATCAACAACCTCAGGATTACACAAAGTATCAGCGGTAGGGGCAATTTGGAAAACATAAATGAGGTGCTTCAGAAAGTGAACCTGCTGGAAAGAAAAAAAAGCAAGTTTTCCAGTTATAGCCTTGGCATGAAACAAAGGTTGGCCATCGGCGCTGCATTACTGGGCAATCCCAGGGTGCTGGTACTGGATGAACCCACCAACGGTCTTGACCCGGTAGGCATTGCCGAAATCAGGGAACTGATCCGGGAACTGAACGGGAAAGGATTTACGATTATCATGGCCAGCCATCTCCTCGATGAAGTGGAAAAAATCTGCACCCATGTGGCGATTCTTAAAAAAGGAGAACTGGTGACACAGGGATCCGTTGATGAAGTTTTGGTAGATGAGGATATCATAGAAATTTCCTGCAGTCAGCCCGACAGGCTGGAACAGGTTCTGGCTAACTATAATGGATCCACGCAATTAAAAAAAGACGGCAAATACTTATACCTGTATTTCCCCAAGGGCAGTGCCCTGCCTGAAGAGATCAACCGTTACTGTTTTGAACAGGGCATCACCATTGACCACCTGCTGCATAAGAAAAAAAGGCTCGAAGCCAGGTTCTTTGAACTTACCGGAAACTAACAATTATATGATGAATGTATTAAGGACCGAATGGTTGAAGATCAGGAACTACCCTGCCTTCTGGTGGGTAATGGCCATGACGGCACTCTCTTATCCCGGCATCAACTATATCTGGTGGAATATTTACCTGGAAATTGTCCAGAAACAAAGTGCGACGGGAAAGATCGCTAAAATGCTGCTTGGCAATCCTTTCGCTTATCCGGAAACCTTTCACACCACAGCTTACTTCAGTTCATTCTTTGTGTTTATCCCGGCCATTGTGGTGATCATGCTGATCACCAATGAGTATACTTATAAAACACACCGCCAGAATATTATCGATGGCTGGAGCAGGGACCAGTTCCTGCTGGGTAAATTTTTTGATGTGGTCATCATCACCCTCATGGTTACCCTCCTGTACTTTATCATTGCGATAGTGGTGGGTATTGTTGCATCGGGCGATTCCAAAATAAGCATGTGGTCACAGTCGAGGTACGTTTTCTTTTTTTGCCTCCAGACATTCTCTCAATTATCCATTGCTTTCTTCTTTGGCTTTATTGTTCGAAGGTCGTTCATCGCTTTGAGCATTTTTGTTTTCTATTTTCTCATTGTCGAAAACATGGTGGTCGGCTATTCCAAGGTTAAATTAAATGATATCGGGAGGTTCATGCCCCTGGAGATATCAGACCGGCTGATTCCCGTGCCGGCCTTCGTAGGTAGGCTGGATGAAAAGGCCTATAAAGCCAGCCTGGCGGCCATCGATCTGCACATCTTCCTGACCTTCCTGGTGATTGCGGCAGTGTGGGGCCTGTGTTATTATTTTAATAGGAGAAGAGACCTGTGAGTTGAGGGTTGAGGGTTGAGAGTTGAGGGTTGAGGGTAACAGATTAACATTTCAATAAACGGAAGGTTCTTAGGTCATTTCAGTTTTGCATAATTTCGTTATCATAATTTACCTGATGAAAAAGGCCATTTTAGTACTTAGTTTTTTGACTGCTGCCTGCATGGTCAATGCACAAAATCTGGCTTCCGTCATTAAAGCGCAGGCCCTGGAAATGGGAAAGGCCCTGGTGGCCGGAGATGCAGCAACATTTTCCCGTTACATGCTTCCCGAACTGGTCAATGAAGCAGGCAAAATCGGAAATGCCCATATGACAATGGATTCGGCCTTTGCCATCTTCAAGTCATTTGGTGGAAATGTAGAAAAAATCACGTACGGCAACCCGGGTAAAATAGTGGAGTATAAAAACGAACTCCAGTCGACCCTGCCCCAGACAACTTCGATCACCTCTCCATTCGCTGATGTCGTATTGAATTCCACACTGGTGGCTATCTCCAGGGATAATGGTCAGCACTGGTATTTTATAGATGTTTCCATGGGCAAGATCGACCAGTTGAAAACAAAGATTCCCAACCTGAGTCCTGACCTCGTGATCCCTCCTGCCACAAAACCAGAGGTCACCATGAAACAGCAACAGTGATTATAGAAAACCATGGGCGAAGCAGAATTAGATATATCAAATCGAAAAATAGTTTTCCGTGCGACCATCATTACGTACGGTAATGCAGCCAATGAAATCATTACGGAAAGAATCAGGACGGAAATAGAAGACATGTGGAATGAACCGAAGTCGGTGATATTGATCAATAAAATGGCGTTCAGGATACAATTTAGTATACGTGCTGCCTGTAATCCTTTAATAGATCCGATGGATATCGTGAGCAATACAGATCCGCAAAAGAATTTTTTCCGGATCGAAGAAAAAGCCTTTGGAAATATTTCTTTTGTCGACGGACTGGGATGCAATTCCGGTTATTTTCAACTAGATAATCTTTACGAAGGATCAACTACCGCTGCGCATGAATTTGGCCATACATTGGGCCTTGACCATCCTTTCGATATTGATTACCGAGGTAAAGGAAGACCCGGCATCATGTATCCAAGGGGCACGCTTGTGGATCCATCATTCCAGTATGATTCCACTGTTCCGGCGGGCACCGTTGGGGGAACCATGCATCCCATGCACAGGAGGGTCAGGGATGAAGACATTGCAGCACTTGGATTTCAGCGCCTGCGGTTTATCAACAACAAGGCGCTGATGGGCGATTTTTCCAATGTCTTCCACCCTGACCATGGGAGGCGGGAAACCAGTCATCATGCATAATAACCAGTGAAAATTGCCCTAATTTCGATTACATAATCATTCAACACTACAATAAAAACCTGATCTAACTTATGCACCACAATCGATGTACTATGTTAAAATGGATATATGGCCTGCTACTGCTGGCCACAATGCCGGCTTACTCACAGCCCAGGCTACCTGAAAATTACTACTGGCAGAAACTGGATAATGGTCTTGAGGTAGTGGTTATTGAAAACAACAAGGTGCCGCTGGCCACCATCGAGATCGCTGTTAAAAACGGCGCTTATACCGAAGGCCCCGAGTTCAGTGGACTTTCCCATCTCTTTGAACACATGTTCTTCAAGGCCAATAAAGACTACCCCGACCAGGAAAAATTCATCCGGCGGACAGAAGAACTGGGTATGATCTGGAACGGCACTACAGGCGAAGAAAGAGTGAATTACTATTTCACTTTCAATAACGACAGCCTCGATGCCGGACTCAAATTCATGAATGCTGCCATGCGGTACCCAATTTATCGCAAGGAAGACATGGAAAAAGAAAATCCTGTCGTAGATGGCGAATTCCAGCGTGCTGAAAGCAACCCGCAGTTCCTGCTGTATTTCGATGTCCAGAAAAAAACATGGGGTGATCTCTTCACCAGGAAGAATCCCATCGGTGACCACAATATCATTAATACGGCCACGCCTGAAAAAATGATGGTGATCAAGGACAAATATTATTATCCGAATAATTCCATACTCGTCATCTGCGGTGATGTAAAACACGAAGAGGCTTTTCAGAAGGCAAAAAACATCTTTGGAGATTGGAAGAACAGTGGTTTTGATCCCATTCAGAAATACCCGATCCCGGAATTCAAACCTCTGACAAAGTCAGAATATTTTGTGCTGCAGAATTCCATTGCCGCCACTCCTTATATGATGTACCAGTGGCAGGGACCTGATTATCGCAATGATTCCGCGGCAACGATTGCTGCTGATGTTTTTTCTACAGTGGTTGGACTGAATTCTTCAAAATGGCAGCAGGCACTTATCGATAAAGGTTTGGCCAGTTATGCAACTTTCCAATACCAGACACTGAAATATGTAGGACCCGTTTATGCATTTATTGTACCTAACCCCGACAAGATCAAAGAGTGCCATGAAGAGATCATGAAACAGGTAGCGGAATTTTCCAAACCGGGTTATTTCACCAGCGAGCAGATTGAAGATGCCAAAGGAATATTGCTGCGGAGCCAGATAAGGAATACGGAAAAGCCTTCTTCCCTTCCATCGCAATTAACCTACCACTGGTGCAGTACCTCCCTGGACTATTTCACTGATGTGACTAAAAATTACCAGAAGGTAACGGAGGCGGACATACGTAGATATATTGAAAAATATATTACCGGTAAACCCTTTGTGGCCGGCATTATTATCAATGAAGAGATGAACAAGAAATATAATCCGGCAGCTTACTTCAACCAGAAATAAACATCAATATGAAAAACAGACTCATTATATTTTCAGTTATATTATCGTTCCTTTCATTCACTTCGATGGCGCAGAAAGAGCCTTACGAGATGACGGTAGAGGGAGTAAAAGTTATCGTCCATCCTGCCAATAACCAATTGATTACCATTATCACCGTGATCAGGGGTGGAGTTCAGAATTATCCGGCGGAAAAGCAGGGTATTGAGAGCATGGCGATAAGGGCACTGACGGAATGCGGCACCGTGAATGATGACAAAAACAGTTTCAAAAATAAACTTGATAAAGTCAGTGGCCAGGTATATGGTAATGCGGATATGGATTATTCGGCATTTCGCATGAATTGTGTGTTATCGGATTTTAATGTTGTGTGGCCTTTATATGCTGATGCACTCACTTCCCCGAAGTTTGACGAAAAGGAATTTGCAAGAATTCGCAAGGATGCGGTCAATAGTATCCGCGACAGTGAATCTGATCCGCAGAATGCCATTGGCAAGTATGCTAAAAAAGTAGCCTTCCGGGGTAAAAATTATGCAAAAGACCCGGATGGCACTGAGGAAATAGTATCAAAACTCACTGTTGAAGAAGTAAAGAATTATTACAAGAAGATCCTTACCAGGAGTAAACTGTTGATCGTAGTAGTGGGAGATATGGACAGGGCTGCATTGGAAGGAAAGTTGGGTGAGATGCTGAAAAAGATTCCGTCAGGAACTCCATTTATTCAAAAGAAAGAAGCATATACGCCTTCAGCGTCTTCTTTCAGTGCAACAAAAAAAGACCTGGCGACCAATTATATCCAGGGCGTTACAGGCGCACCATTACCAGGCACGCCGGATTATAATGCCTACCAGTTGGCGATGAATATTTTTTCCAGCAAATATTTTCTTGAGGTCAGGTCCAAGCACGGATTGTCCTATGCACCCTATGCTTATTTTGGGGGAGGAACAACTGCAACATCCAATATTGCGGTGTCTACCACTGATCCTGATAAGTACATCAAGGTACTGGATACACTTGTCAGAAAATTAAAAAAGGAAGGGTTTACTGCCGAAGAGGTAAAGAATGAAAAAGCCGGTTATGTTACCGGGGTATATTACCGCCAGGAGACCAATGATGCCCAGGCTTCATCGCTGGTAAACAACGAAGTGCTTCACGGCAACTGGAAAAGATCCATCACCATTAAAGAGGATATCAATAAAGTGACACCGGAGCAGGTCAATGCTGCATTTAAGAAATACCTCAACAATATCACCTGGGTATACATGGGCAATCCGGCGAAGGTGACGCCTGCACTGTATGCGCCCACAGCTAAAAAACTACCGGCGTCCACCGTGAAACCCGCAAAAAAGAACTGACGCCGAGCGATTGGCGAATTAGCGGATTGGCGGATTGACGGATTGACGGATTAAGGTTTCGAAATCAAAAGAGGTTGATTATCTATCAGCCTCTTTTTTTAAATAATTCGCAATTCGTAATTCGCAATCCGCCAATCCCTATGGGTATAGGTTATTAATCGCCGATTCCAACGTCGGGAAATTAAATGTGAAGCCGGCCTGTTGAATTTTTTCGCTGGACACAGTAGCGCTTTTCAGCACTTCGGTACTCATCTCACCAAGAGCAACTTTCAGGGCAAATTCAGGCACATGCACCATGAAATGACGCTTGTTGGTGATATGCCATGCCAGTGTCAGGGTCAGTTGCTTATTATTCACCGGGTATGGGGAGGTAACATTATATGCCCCTGAGAGGCTGGTGTCTTCCAGGGCAAACATGAAGGCGCGGCAGATATCATCGATATGCACCCAGCTGATCACCTGGTCACCCTTTCCAAGAATTGCGGCGACACCGGTACGCAGGGGTTTCCTGAACTCCCTCAGGGCACCACCTTCATTACTAAATACTATGCCTAACCGAAGTTTTACGAGTCTTTTTCCCAGGGCCTCCACCGGTTCAATGCTTTTTTCCCACTCCAGGCAGGTTTGCCCGAGGAAATCACCTGCAGGAGGATCGCTTTCCGTAAATGGCTTGCCCTTATCCGGACCGTACCATCCAATGGCTGATGCACTGATGACGGCCTTTACCTTATTGGGATTTTCCCTCATGGCCTTTACCAGGAGCGAACTGCTTTTGGTCCGGCTATCAAGGATTTCTTTTTTACGCGCCGAAGTCCAGCGTTTATCGGCAACACCGGCCCCCGCCAGGTGAACGATATAGTCGGCCTCCGCCAGTGCGGAAGAGTCGAGGTGCTGGTTATCAATATCCCATCTTGAATAATATACCCGGCCATTATGGCGAAAAGGGGATTGCCTTTCATGATAATTATGCTTGGCAGCGGTCTCGAGCGGATTTCGGGAAAGTATGATCACATTATAGCCATTATCAGCCAGCAGGGCACTCAATGCCGTACCTATCATTCCCGTTCCTCCAGTGATCATTACCGTTGCCATGTAAAAATATATATGTCAAAAATATATTATTCTTTTTGATTAGCCGCAGCCCTGAAGAATATGAACCATGATATAAAAAAGAATCCCCCCGTTAAAACGGGAGGATCTATTGATGTTACAACTATGAACAGTTTTTGTTTTCCGGGGTTGGATTCAGGCGGTTAATCAGGCTTTTTGCCATCAAGGAAAGTATTTATGGTGCTGATCTGGCCCTGGTTATTCTCGTCAGTCTTAACAGTATAATTGCTGTAAAATTTCTCTATGGAAGTGAGGGTGGTGTTATGGACCTCTAAATTGCGGCGGATGTAAGCCGGCACACTTTCATATTCATTATTGGGATCGGCAGCATTAATGTTGAACGACAAATTGCGCAACTTGTGTAAACGTTCTGCTGCTTTTCTTTTTTGATCCTCTGCCTCGTCCTGCATCGCAGGCTCCTCGACAGAACCCAAAGTAGCATGAATTGATGGCGCCCCTGACTCCTCCGCCGCTCTTTGTTCTTTGATCACGATTTGCATATCGAAGAATGGCCGTTCTTCATCCACGTTCAACGTGACCGGCTCTTCAACTGGATCGTTTTGTTTGGAATTTAAATCAATCGGCTCCTCAGCATAGATATTCGATGGTCTGGCCAAAAAACCACCTGACGTCGGGGTGGTGCTAGCTTCTTTATGCTCTTCTGTCTTATTACTGGATAGCTGAACCCTGATAGCGGGCTCTGAAGGTTTACTTTCGGTAGGAACTTGAGGGGATGAAGATAGGGAATGTATTTCTCTTTTCATAGCTTCCTCAGGTTCAACAACATTTTTTTCCTCCACTTTAAAGGTCATCGTGAATCCGGGAGTGATTTCTTCAGGAATAACGACTTCCTCTTTTACAGCAGCTGCTGCAGTAACAGGTGCTGCCTGCTCTTCAGGCATCTGCAGTGTGAATTTTTCAGCTACCTGAGGCTCAGGCTGTTGTGGAGCTGCAACTGTTTTTACATTGATGCTGTTGTCTACCAGTTGTGGTGCCAGGGGATCCTTGTCTTCAAAAGGGATAACAGGCTGGCCGTACATTTTCTTTTCTTCCCCGTCAATCCCTAATGTCATCACAATTTTCTGGTCCTCCACAACGGTATCTTTCTTTTTATCGGTAGGCATCATCGTTCCCGCAAATGGATTACGATGTTCAAATCCTGTTGCGATCAGTGTGATACCAATTTTATCTCCCAATGAATTATCATAACCCATACCCAGGATCACATCTGTGTCTTCACCTGCATGGCTGAGCAGATAATTCTGAATGATCTCCACTTCATCCATGGTGAATTCATAATCACCTTCGGTGGAATTGATATTGATCAGAATCCATTTTGCACCGCGGATATCATTGTCATTCAGCAATGGAGAATTAAGTGCTTGTTCAATAGCCAGCTGTGCACGGTTCTCGCCGCTTGCCGCTGCACTACCCAGTATGGCAACACCACCATTGCGCATCACTGTGCATACATCGGCAAAGTCAACATTGATCTGTCCGGTGGAGCTGATCACATCAGTGATACATTTTGCCGCAGTTGCCAATACATTATCTGCTTTGGAAAATGCTTCCCTCATGGTCAGGTTACCAAACTGGTGACGCAGTTTGTCATTGCTGATCACCAGCAGTGTATCCACATACTCTTTGAGGCTGTTGATTCCTTCTTCAGCCTGTTGGATACGTTTCTTTCCTTCATAGGAAAAAGGCGTGGTGACAATACCAACGGTAAGGATGCCCAGGTCGCGGCAGATCTTGGCAACGATCGGTGCACCGCCGGTACCTGTACCACCACCCATGCCGGCAGTAATAAATACCATCTTGGTATTCACCTCAAGAATGCGCTTGATCTCTTCAAGGCTTTCTTCGGTTGCCTGCCGCCCGATCTCGGGATTGGCACCGGCACCCAGACCCTGCGTAAGGTGTGGTCCCAGCTGAACCTTGTTCGGAACTCTACTCAGCGCAATGGCCTGCGCGTCTGTATTACATATCACAAAGTTCACGCCTTCAATATCCTGGCTGAACATGTAATTCACGGCATTGCTGCCGCCACCTCCAACACCGATCACCTTGATGATGGATGATTGTTCTTTTGGTAAATCAAAATGGATCATGGTAACCTATTTAAGTTAGAATCTAATGGTTGTATACAATTGCGAATTGTCGAATTGACGAATTGGCGGATTAGAATGAGATAATGTGAATGACAGTCGAATTCTCTCATTTCAACTTTCACACTTGCCACACTTTCCAATTATCACATTAACTTCGCGTCCTCTTCTTCCTTGAACAGATCAATCAGTCCGTCTTTTATCGAATCCATAAATCCTTCAGGCTCTTCTTGCGTTTCTTTACTTTGATCACTACGTCTTCGCCGTGCTTCATCGGTAGTCACGGTATCTTCCAGCACTTCTTCTTTCGGCTACTTCAAATTCCCTTGAGCCTGTTCTGGTTATTTTCATAAATATTGTATCCTTTCAGGATCAAGACCAATACAGGTTGAATACATCGGCTTGGCCAGTTCTTCAATATGACCGGCAGCCAGATGTTCATTCGGAAAACCGATCCTTGCATTTAATCCTGTGACATATTCTGTAAGCTGGATCAGGTGTTTCAATTGTGAACCTCCACCAGTTAACACGATACCACCATTCAGCATGCGGCTCTTCAAGCCCTACCTGCTTCAGATGATAGCTCACAAAATCCAGTATCTCACTCATCCTTGCCTGGATGATATTGGCAAGGTTCTTTACACTGATTTCTTTTGGCGGCATGCCGCGCAAGTCCCGGAATGGTGATATAGGCATTGTTCTTTGCTTCATCCGACAAGGCACTTCCAAACTGCAGTTTCATTTGCTCGGCCTGTGTCTTCAATACACCCAGTCCCGGTTTTGATATCATTGGTGATATTTTCACCGCCAAAAGGAATTACTGCCGTATGCTTCAGAATACCTTCATAAAAAACAGCAAGGTCAGTGGTACCACCACCAATGTCAACAATGGCAACACCTGCTTCAAGATCCTGCTCCGACATTACCGCTGCAGCAGATGCCAATGGTTGTAACACCAGGTCCTTGCACTTTCAATCCTGCTTTTTCTACACGACCGGTTGATATTGCGGATGGCATTTTTATCACCGGTGATGATGTGGAAATTGGCGCCCACTTTCACACCGCTGTATCCAATCGGATTAGGAATATTCTGAAAATTATCCACCGTAAATTCCTGCGGTATCACATCAATGATCTGGTCACCGGCAGGAATATAGGTTTTATACTGATCGCTGAGCAATTGGTCGATCTCGCTTTGCTTGATCTCATCATCAGTTGTCTTCCGTCACAATATCGCCACGGGTCTGCAGACTTTTGATATGATGACCGGCAATGCCCACATACACTTCGTTGATCTCAAGGTTCGGATTGGAAGCATAACAGTTCTCAAGGGCTGTTTGTATCGCCTTGATGGTCTGGTCGATGTTCAGCACCATGCCATGCTGGACACCATTGCTGTTGGCTCGGCCAAATCCAAGGATTTCCAGTTTGCCGAATTCATTCTTACGGCCAGCAATAGCAGCAATCTTGGTGGTGCCAATATCAAGGCCTACAATAATGGGTTGTTCCTGGTTCATAGTTGTTGTTCTTTTAATCTTGTTGTTGTAACTATTTATGATCATTGGCAGTTTGCATCACTGCCTTTGGTTTTTTATTGTCAGCCGGTTTTGACGCCGGATTCTTTTTCTCTGTCGATGCGGCCGGTTTTTTCACCGTTGCAGGTTTTTCTGTTTGGGCCGGGTCCTTCACTGATGCAGGTTTCCCTGGTATTTGAAGCCGACTGCCCCGCAGTTTCAGCAGCAATCGCTGCTGTTATACCCGCCGCAATAGCCTTCTTCCTGGCCGAATCTGCGAGGGCCTGCTCTTTGGTATTCTTGATCATCTGCCTCACCCACTGCCGCGCCAGTAATGTATCCGCCCTGATGGCCCTGATATCCTTCCTCGTGGCTACCACCTGGTTTTTATAACTCAGGTTCACTGCCGAATACGTATTCCATCCCCTCTTCGTGAGCACATCGTTATAAAAAATAAACAGCTTCCTGAATTTGGTGGCGATGTCTTCTCCATTTCCAAAAACTACCGTATGGTTTCCCACTTTGGGAACCATTTCAAATTCCTTTGCAGGATTGATGTCTACCTGGTCAATTTCTGCCATCCAGAAAGAATCCTGTAACAGGAAAAGGCTGATGTCCTTCACTTCGTTCATCAATACACTATCCCTTCCCCGAAGTTTTTTCTTGTCGGAAGGAAAACTGGTAAACACCGGAAGACGCGGTGTAAACTTTTCATTCAATGGCATTCGGTCCAGTGTGGAATCAATATAAAAGGATGTCCCGTTAATGGTAAATATCCTCGCAATGGGTTCCTTTTCTGTCACCTTTATCTGCAACTCCCGGTTATTATCGAAATACAGTTCCGCATTTTCAATCCACGGATGCAATTCAAGCCCGTCCTCCATTTTCTTCAGGTCAAATTCCTTCATCGGCTTTCCCTTGATCGCACCATTAATGCCATTCAAAATCCGGAGGACATCCTTCTGGTCAACAAAATCTCCCTGCTTTGCACCATGGATACTGATATGGTAACCATTGCAGGGTTTGGCATTCTTTGTTTCCATCGCACCGATCAGCAGGGTTAGTCCGCCGACCGACAATGCAATCCAGAATACCAGCAATAACCCCCTTATCATCCTTGATCCTGATGGCATAATTAGTTGGATAAAATGTTATGAATGGGCATGATCAGCTGATCGATGTCACCTGCCCCGGCCGTTACCAATATTTTTTTCCTGCTTATGGACGCCCTGTTTTCGGTTATCCATGACAGTAACTCATCCTTTCGCATCAACTGTTTCTTTACTTTTTTCATCCTGCTTAAAATCATCTCGCTGTTCACTCCTTCCACCGGTAATTCCCTCGCGGGGTAAATGGGTAAAAGGATCACTTCATCCGCCTCATCCAGCACCGCTGCGAACCCGTCGGCCAGGTCTTTCGTACGGGAGAACAAATGTGGTTGAAAGATCACCACCGATTGCTTTCCCGGGTACAGCATTTTTACACTGTTTATCAACGATTTAAGCTCTTCGGGATGGTGGGCATAGTCGTCGACGTACACGAATTCCTCATTTCTGTTGATATACTCGAACCGCCGCTTAACGCCCCTGAACCCCGCTACTGCTTCCCTGATCTTATCCCGGTCGATCTCCAGGTGCAGCGCCACCCCTATTGCCGCAATGCTGTTTTCAACATTATGTATGCCTCCCATCGGTAATTCAAAGCCGCTGATCTCCTCCTTCCTCCATACGATATCGTACCGGTAGCTGCCATTGTCTATCACCAGGTTTTTCGCATATACCGTGGCGTTATTATCAGAAAGATGGTAGGTATCATGGCGATCGGCCACCAGGTCATTTTCTCTTGACAGTCCCTTCTTGCTGATCAATAGTCCGCCCAGCCTGATCTTTCTCGTAAATTTGATATAGGCATCTTCCATTTCTCCGGCCGTACCGTAGATATCCAGGTGATCAGGATCCATGGCCGAGATCACGGCGATATCCGGGCTCAGTTTCAAAAAGCTCCTGTCGTATTCATCGGCTTCGATCACACACACATTTCTTTCATGGCTCCAGAAATTAGTCTGGTAATTGGTGGCGATACCACCCAGGAAGGCATTGCATCCGTATCCCGTGTCCCTCAGTATATGCGCGACCATGGTACTGATGGTGGTTTTGCCATGGGTGCCCGCCACACAGATATTGAAAGAATGCTCACTGATCAGTTGCAATACATCACTCCGCTTCAATACCGGGTAACCATTGTCCTGGTAATACTTCAGTTCTCCATGCGACGATGGAATGGCCGGCGTATATACGACCGCTTCCACATCCTTTGGCGCCAGGGTAAGGTCATCGGTATAATGGACCTTCATGCCTTCCGCTTCAAGGGACTGCGTTAATGGGGTCGATGTTTTATCATATCCGCTCACCCTGATACCAAGGGAATGGAAATATCGTGCAAGCGCACTCATCCCGATACCACCGATACCGATGAAATAAATATGTTTTATGTCGCCCAGTTTCATCATGCTTTTCCTATATGTTCCAGGACCGTCCTGGCAATTTGTTCGTCTGCATTTTTCTTTCCCAGCGAAAGAATATTCCTGTGTAAAGTCTCCATCCTGTTTTCATCACCGGCCAATGCGATGATCGCATCCACCAGTTTCTCTTTTGTTTCATCGTCCCTGATCATTATGCCTGCCTGTTTATCCACCAAATTTTTTGCATTCACTGTCTGATGATCTTCCGCCGCAAAGGGATATGGCACAAAGACCGCCGGTTTGCCCACCACACAGAGTTCCGCAATAGCCATCGCTCCCGCTCTTGAAATCACCAGGTCAGCCGCTGCAAAGGCCTTGTCCATCTCCCTGATAAAATCTCCTGTCCAAACATTCTTTCATCCCTTCGCCGCTTCTTTCCCCCGCTCTGCATATGGTTTGCCTGTCTGCCAGATGATCTGTAATCCCGCACTGCCAAGCTTTTGCAGACCTGCATCGATGGCTTCATTGATACTTTTTGCACCAAGGCTTCCACCGATGGATAGGATGGTTTTTTGCTTCGGATCAAGTCCGAAAAACCTTATCCCTTCTTCCCTTCCTGATATTCGACTCCGCAATGGATAGATCTTACCGGGTTACCTGTGATCATGATCGATTGCGGCAGGAAAAAATTTCTCCATTCCATCCGTTGCCACAAAAACCTTTGTTGCGCTTTTTCCCAGCATGATATTCGATTTGCCGGCAAAAGAATTGCTTTCATGAATGAAAGTCGGTATCCCTTTCTGCTGTGCATATTTCAACACAGGAAAACTGGAATAACCACCCACTCCGATAGCGGCATCGGGTTTGAACTCCTGAAAAAATCTTCCGCACCTGAAAAAAACTTTTAATCAGCTTGAAGGGCAAGCCGATATTTTTTATCAAAGAACTTCTGTTAAAACCTGCGATATCTAATCCCTCAATCCTGTAGCCCGCCTGCGGCACTTTTTCCATTTCCATTTTCCCTTCGCCCCAATAAATAATATCTCGATGCCGGGGTTGATCTTTTTCACTGCATTGGCAATGGCAATGGCCGGAAAAATATGTCCGCCTGTTCCTCCACCTGCTATGATCAGTTTTCCCGCTTTCATTGTCTTATTGTTCTTCCTCTTCCGTTTCTTCTTCCTCCACCTGCTCTTCTTCATCTTCACCTGAGATCGGCGCTGCCGTTGCCACTACCAGTGGCGCTTCCATCTGTTCTACGTTCCTCGCTACACTCAGTATAATACCGATGGCGAGGCAGGTAAAAAGAAATGAACTTCCGCCCATGCTCACCAGTGGCAGCGTCACACCTGTTACCGGAAACAGGTTAACATTCACCGCCATATTGGCCATCGCCTGTATCACCAGCGTGAAACTCAGTCCCAGCGCGAGGAATGCGCCGAAGGCAAAGGGACATCGTTTGAAAATCCTGATGCACCTGAACAGGAATGCCAGGTAGATGAACAGCACAAATGCCCCGCCGATCAATCCGTACTCTTCAATGATGATGGCATAGATAAAATCGGAATAAGGATGCGGAAGGAAATTTCGTTGTTCACTGTTACCCGGACCAAGACCCACCCAGCCGCCTTTGGCGATGGCGATCTTTGCCTGCTGTACCTGGTACGCTGCTTCCTCCTTTCCTGCGTACATGAAATTCTGTACTCGCTTGATCCAGGTTTCCACCCTTCCTGTGGTTGAATACTGCCGGGAGGTCCTTTGATTTTTTTTCCGTCTTTGTCATAATAGGCAGAGGCAACGCCTACCAGCAACATCACCGGGAATGCCGCTGCAAGACCACCAGGCCAATATGTTTGATGCTGACCCTTCCGATGAACATCAACAGCAGGCTTGTTGCACCTACCAGTAATGCAGTGGAAAGATTAGCCGGAGCAATCAGTATACAGATAATACCAACGGGAATGATCAGGGGCAGAAATCCTTTTTTAAAATCCTTGATCACATCCTGCTTGCGGCTCAACTGACGTCCCAGGTACATGAATAATGCGAGTTTCGCCAGATCAGATGTCTGAAACGTCAGGTTGATGATCGGCAGTTTGATCCAGCGGTTGGCTTCATTGAGGCTGGTACCAAAGATCAGTGTATATAATAATAGAGGTATCGAAACCAGAAAGATCAACACGGCCACCCTGGAATAGATGGTGTAGTTGACCTTGTGCGCGAAGTAAATGATGATAACTCCGATGGCAATAAATACCACCTGCTTGAAGAGGTAGGATTCCGTGCTCTTGGACAGTTTATAGGCAAGGGTACCCGTACTGCTGTATACCACCAGCAGGCTCATCATGGTGAGCATCACCACGATGCGCCCAGATCACTTTGTCGCCCTTTGTCCTGCTATGAATGCTCGAAATCATAAGCTGTGTTCAGATATTCATTTCCTCATTTCACTTCCACACTTACCACACTTTCCAATTTGCCAATTCAGTTTAAAAACGCCTATTAACGATCTACAAGTTCTTTTACCGCTTCTTTAAACTGTTTTCCTCTGTCTTCATAATTCTTAAACAGGTCAAAACTCGCACAGGCCGGACTCAGCAACACCACATCTCCTTTTGATGCCAGATGGAATGCAGCTTTCACTGCTTCTTCGCGCGGACGAGGTATTCACCATCACTTCCACTTCATTGCCAAAGGCTTTATGCAGTTTGGTATTGTCAGTCCCCAAGGCAAACGATCGCTTTTACTTTTTCTTTTACCAGGTCCATCAATCAATGAATAGTCATTGCCCTTATCCACTCCTCCCAGGATCAGGATCACCGGCTTGGTCATGCTCTCCAGTGCAAACCAGGTACTGTTTACATTGGTGGCCTTACTGTCGTTGATGAATTCCACACCGCGAACGGTAACCACTGATTCCATCCTGTGTTCAAGGCTTTCAAAAGTTTTCACGGCATCACGGATCTTCTCCTTCCGTGATCCCCATCGCAGATGCTGCCACACATGCTGCCATCGTATTATATTGATTGTGTTTTCCTTTCAGCGCAAAATCGTAAATGCTCATCGACAGTGTCTCAGTCCGGTCTGAACCGTCATCATGTTGTTGCTGATAAATGCACCTTTGGGTAATTCTCTGTTCATAGTAAACGGTAATGGGTTAGAGTTAAATAGGAAATGGCCAAGGTTTTCAATGGTTACTGGATCGTCTTCACAATAAATAAAATGATCGGCCACGGTCTGGTTCTTCACAATATTGAACTTCGCACGGATATAATTTTCGAACTGTAGTCGTACCGGTCAAGATGATCTTCTGTGATATTGGTGAGTATCGCTACATCCGGCCTGAACTTCTTTGATATCATCTAGCTGAAAACTGCTGATCTCAGCCACGTACAACTCCTTTGGATCCAACGCTACCTGCCTCGCAAATCGAATTCCCGATATTCCCCACCATCGCACAATCCACTCCTCCCTCCTTGCACAATATGATACGTCAGCGCAGTGGTGGTGGTCTTTCCATTGCTTCCCGTGATCCCGATCGATCTTGCTCTACCTCTTATGCCTGTATGCCAGTTCAATCTCACTGATCAACGGTATTCCCTCTCGCTATCATCTTCTTCACCATCTCATTCTTGTGCGGGATGCCCGGACTCTTCATCACTTCATCTGCTTCAAGTATCCTTTCTTCGTCGATGTCCGCCTTCTTCATAATTCGATCCCGTAATTCGGCCAGTTCTTTTTTGTACTTGCTCTTTGATACTGACCGGCATCGGACACAAATACATCATATCCCTGTTAGCCTTCCCAGAACCGCCGCACCGACACCACTCTCTCCTCCTCCCAGTATGACCAACTTTGTTCATATCGCTTTTGTTAAAAAAAATGGTTCTTCAAGGGATGAATTCGGTATCCAAACTCACTAATTGCCCAAGCTGCGCGCAGCATTGGTTTTTCAGTAATCTCATTTATCATTGTTACCTCAGTTTCAATGACAGTATTGCAAACACCACACACATCAGTGTCACGATCCAGAACTCGTACGGCGATCTTGCTCTCATGATATCCGAGCTTCTGGTAGTGATGGTGAAGCGGACTCATCAGGAATACCCTTCTGCCTTCACCATATTTTTTCTTTGTGTATTTGAAATAACTTACCTGTATCATCACGCTCAGATTCTCCACCAGGAATACTCCGCAGAAAATCGGTATCAGCAATTCTTTCCTCACCATCACTGCCAGCGCTGCAATGATCCCTCCCAATGCAAGACTCCCCGTATCGCCCATGAAAACCTGGGCCGGGTATGTATTATACCAGAGGAAGCCGATACAGGCACCTATCATCGCCGCAATAAAAATGGTCAGCTCACCGAGGTTGGGGATATACATGATGTTGAGATAATCCGCAAGCCGCAGGTTACCGCTGGCATAAGCAAATAAATCCAAGACAAATACCGATGATGGCAGATACTCCCGTGGCCAGCCCGTCGAGCCCGTCAGTAATATTGGCGCCATTGGAAACAGCCGTGACAATAAAAATCACAATCAGGATATATAACAGCCAGGTATATCCTCTAATGCCTGCGGTAATAGTTTCGCATAGTTGAACTCATGGTCCTTTACAAAAGGAATGGTAGTGATCGGTTCATCGGCTTCTACAAAATATCTCTCCTTGCCATCAATGTTCAACGATCTTGATATTTTCAACGCCGCTGGATATTACCTTCATATTCCCGCCATGTTTTTGTACTGTCACTGAAATACAGCGTTGCACCGATGATTATTCCCAGACCCACCTGGCCCATGATCTTTGACCATCCCGCCAGTCCGTCCTTGTCCGTCTTCTTGTACTCACTCACCCTGCTGCTGTACCATTCTCTTGGCCCTGGAGTTTCAGGTAGTCATCAATAAAACCTACAATGCCCAGCCATACGGTGGACAAAAGGATCAGCCTGATATAGACCTTGTTGAGATCAGCAAACAGAAGGTAGGGATCATGATGCCCAGCAGGATAATGATGCCACCCATGGTTGGTGTGCCCTTTCTTCTGGTGTTCACCAGCAAGACCCAGTTCCCTTACACTCTCACCTATCTGCTTTCTCTGAAGCAAATCGATCATCCGCTTACCATAGATCATCGTGATGATGAGCGACAATAAAATAGCCATCAGTGCCCGGAAGGTGATGAACTGAAACAGTCCGCCCCCGGGCATCTTGATGCCCTTATTTGTCAGCCAGTCAAATAAATGATACAGCATGTTGGTATGTTTTTCAGGTGACCCTAGTTCACCTTGTTTCAAAACATTCTTTCAGTATCTCTTTATCATCGAACGGATTTTTCACTCCCTTGATCTCCTGGTATTTTTCATGACCCTTTCCGGCAACCAGTACAATGTCTTCCTTACCGGCAAGGTTCACGGCCGTCTTAATCGCCTCACGCCTGTCTGCTATAGAGATGTATTTTCGTTTGTTCGCTACCGTTAGACCCGCTTCCATGTCTTTCAGGATGCTGAACGGGTCTTCTGACCTCGGATTATCTGAAGTGAATATGGCCTTGTCGCTGTGTTCACAGGCAACTTCTCCCATCAGCGGCCGCTTCGTTTTATCCCGTCGCCTCCGCATCCCACCACGGTGATGATTTTTTCGTGACCCTTTCTCAGGTTTTGTATTGTGGCCAGAACATTCAGCAATGCATCGGGCGTATGTGCATAGTCGACAATGCCGATGACTTGGTCGTTCACGGAAATGATATAATCGAACCTTCCTTCTGCACCCTTCAGACTGCTCAGAACGGTAAGTACTTCCTGTTTGTCTTCACCCAGGCAAACAGCCAGTGCCATACACGGCGAGCAGATTATACGCATTGAACTCTCCGATCATCCGGAAATTCACCTCCTGTCATTTATCATCATGTGCAGGCCCGAAAGTCCCGTTATGCAGGATCTTGCCCTTGAAATCAGCCATCGTTTTCAGGCTGTAATAAAATTTTGAGGCGGGCGTATTCTGCAGCATCACCGTTCCGCGCTTATCGTCCAGGTTGGAAATGGCAAATGCGTCAGGAGCAAGGTTGATCGAAAAATGATTTCTTTGACCCTGATATATTCATCAAAGGTCTTATGATAGTCGAGGTGGTCGTGGGTGATATTGCTGAATATCCCGCCTGTGAAATGCAGTCCGTCGATCCGGTGCTGGTGAATGGCATGGCTGCTGCATTCCATGAACACATGGCTGCAGCCTTCCAGCCACATGTCATGCAGCAGTTTGTTCAGGCTTACCGCATCCGGAGTGGTATGGGTGGATGGAATTTCCTTATCGCCAATCATGTTTTTCACGGTAGATACTAACCCGCAGGCATAACCGAGTCCGGTAAATAACTGGAAAAGCAGTGTGGCGATGGTTGTTTTACCGTTGGTACCGGTAACGCCTACCAGCGCAAATTTCCTGGAGGGCTCGCCGAGGAACTGGTGGGCCACATAACCCGCTGCAGAAGCCGTGTCTTCCACCTGGATATAGGTAACCCCTTCCTGGATGGTGGAGGGCATCTGCTCGCAGATCACGGCAACGGCGCCAGCTTCTATTGCTGTATAGATATAGTCATGGCCGTCGGAGACGGTTCCCTTTATGGCAATGAAGCAACATCCTTTGGTCACCTTTCTCGAATCAATTGCCACATCGGTGACATCAACGGAAGTGCTGCCACTCACCGAGCGAAGCCTGACCTTGTATAATATGTCGAGCAAGTTTGCCATCAGTTCAGATCGAGATAAATGGTTTGTCCGTTAGCAATTTTTGTTCCTGCAAGGAGCGACTGCTGGCTCACCTTGCCGGCACCCCTGGCCACCACTTTCAGGTTCATGTTTTCCAGCAGGTAAACAGCGTCTTTCAGTCCCATGCCTTTTACATTGGGGACCGACTGCCTGGTGTGTCCGAGTTTTCTTGCGGTCACCTGGTTGTCTTCCTTCTGTACATAACTCCAACGGCTACCTGTAGCTGAGTCATGGTAAGGCATGTTCATCTTTCCGAAAACCTTCGCGAAATCCTGCTTCCATCCGCTCCAGAGAAAGAGGGTACTGTCTTTCAACGGGGCGGCGGTATAGAGCGGAAGAGAAGCAATATTGGATGCGTAAAGCTTATCGGCAATTTCTTTGAATACGGGACCGGCCACCAGTGCACCATAATATTTATGGGCAAAGGGTTTATTGCGGATCACCACGATGCAGGAGTATTGGGGATTATCGGCCGGGAAATAACCCGCGAAGCTCGACTGGTAAATATGATCGGTATATCCCCTTGTTCCGTTGGCAACAAGTGCTGTACCCGTTTTACCGGCAATGGTATAATAAGGACTTTCCATACTCTTTGCCGTTCCTTCGGTCACCACACCTTCGAGGCATTCGCGTAACTGTTTCAGGGTTTCATCGCTGCAGATCTTTTCAATTTTCACTTTCGGGGCAAAAGACTTCACGACCTTTCCGTCCTTAACGATGGCGTTGACGAGATAAGGCTTCATCATCGTTCCATTATTCGCTACGGCATTATATATCAGTCAGGGTGTGCAGCGGTGTGAGGGATAGATTATAACCAAAGCCCATCCAGGGAAGGGTGGGCGCACTCCAGAATTTTGATTTCGGATTGGGAATAATGGGTTTTGATTCACCCAGCAGGTCAATACCGGTAGCAGTATCCAGCTGGAGGCGGTGAAGATGGTCGAGGTACTGATAAGGGCGACCGGTGTAATGGGCGTGACATCAGTTTTGCCATACCCACATTCGAACTGAGTTCAAAAGCCTGTTTCACGGTGACTGTGGTGCGGCCATGTTTTTCACTATCATAAACTGTTCTGCCTGCCGTTTTCCAGACGCCGCCTTCGAGGTTTACCATATCATTCAGCCGCACTTTTTTGTCTTCCAGCACGGTGAGCATCGTCATCAGTTTGAAAGTGGAGCCGGGTTCTGATTTGGTGATGGCATAGTTAAGGTCTTCCATATAGGAGCCGTCTTTCTGGCGGCCCAGGTTGGCAATGGCCTTGATCTTTCCGGTCTTTACCTCCATCACGATGGCGGTCCCGGTTTCACATTCATTTTCCACCATCATTTTCATCAACGCCGTCTCGGTGATGTCCTGGATATTTACGTCAATCGTTGTAACCACATCCCTTCCGTTCTCAGGTTCTATCTCCGAACCTTCAATCGGAACAAAGGCACCACCGGAGATACGGCGAACGAGGCGTTGTCCGTTTTCGCCCCTTAATAAAGTATCATAGGTTTTTTCAAGACCTACATTCTTGTTGACGATCTTTCCGCTGGCATCAAGGTATTCACGGGAGAGACCAATGGTACGATTGGCCAGCAGTCCAAATGGAGTAAGCCGTTTTTCCTTGTCTTCAAAAATGAACCCGCTTTTGTTTCTTCCCTGGCGAACCAGTGGAAAATTCCTTACAGTCTGGTATTCGCGGAAGCTGATATTTTTCTGGAGGAGGTAATAACGTTCCTTGTTACGGTAAGCAGCCTGGAGTTCTTTTTTATAGGCGTTGGCCGACTGGTCGGCAAAGAGCTGGGAGAGATAGATGGATAATGAATCGAGGTTTTCACGAAAGCGTTTTCCGTTCTTGTCACGAAGTCCTTCTGCGCCGAAATCAACCCTGATGTCAAAATAAGGAATGGAAGTACTGAGCATGGCGCCGTCTTCGCTATAGATGGTTCCACGTTCAGCATCGAGTTGCCGGTATTCAAGATGGAGGCTGTCGCTCATTCCCTTCCAGTATGAACCTTCGGCCTGTTGTATGAAAACAGCTTTCCCGATAATGGCGACACTGAAGACAACGATTCCCAGGAAGATGAGATATACTCTCCACAATATGTCTTTCTTAACGTCCAATAATCTCCGGTTTATTGATCAGTGTTCAATATGGTATCCTTCAGTTTATAAGGAGGCAGTGTCAGTTCTTTCAATCCGAGTGGCCCAACGGCTTTCACCAGTTCACTCTGTTTGCTCTGGAACATCAGTTCACTCCTTACGGTCTTATGCTCGTATTGCAATTCTTTCAGTTCGCGGGAAGTGCGGTTGATGTCCTTGATGGTTTTTTCTGCGAAGTGACCGTTGTAGATGTAGACCAGGGTAAGAAAACAGAGGAAGAGGAAGAAGGGGATATTGTGGACGATCCACTGATAATTCAGCAGGAGCTTCCTCCATTCAACCTTAATTTCCTTTTTTACCGATGGCTCACTCATAAATAGTCATTAACACTTCTGCCTGGATATGGATACTAGGTTTTTCTTTCCGCGATTCTAAGTTTCGCGCTTCGGGATCTTGGATTTCTTCTTGTCTCTTCTGCCGACGGCAGAATGGGTTTCCGGGATATTATAATGAACGGTGATTCCTGCCTTGTTCCGTATATATCGTCTGTTTGTATTTCGTTAAAAGTTCCATTCCTGATAAAGTTCTTGGCGATCCGGTCTTCCAGGCTGTGAAAGGTGATCAGGACAAGCCTTCCGCCAGGGTTTAACAATTCCGGTGTCTGTTCCAGCATTTCCTTCAGCGCCCCGAACTCATCGTTCACCGCAATCCTCAGTGCCTGGAAAACCTGGGCAAAATACCTGTTCGGATTTCCTTTCACCACATGCTGCAATGCCTCCTTGAACTGGCTGATGGTCTGGAATTTTGATCCCTCACGGTAATGAGTAATCGTTTTTGCCAGGGTCCTGGCATTGGTCACTTCCCCGTACTCCTCGAATATTTTGTGCAGTTCCTGTTCGCTGCGTTCGTTGATCAGTTGTGCCGCCGTCAGTGGCTGCCGCTGATCCATCCGCATGTCCAGGTCTGCGTCATACCTGATCGAAAATCCACGCCCCGCATCATCAAACTGGTGGCTGCTTACGCCGAGGTCGGCCAGCAGTCCGTCAATTTTGTACACCCCGTGCAACTTCAGCATACGCTGGAGATGCCTGAAATTGTGCGGTACGAAAACCACCCGCGGGTCATCGGGAACATTGGCGCGGGCTGCTTCATCCTGGTCAAAGGCGAAGAGCTTTCCTCCCTTTCCCAACTTCTCCAGTATCGCCCTGCTATGTCCGCCCCCGCCGAATGTGCAATCGACATACACGCCGCCGGGGCGAATATTCAGGGCTTCCACGGCCTCATGAAGCATCACTGCCACATGATAACCCGATGAACCTGGCACCGGAATATTTTCATCTTCAGGCATAGTCCCGGTTTTATTCGGATTTTCCGTTCATCACCTGTGCAGCCAGGCTGCTGAATGCTTCAGGTGTGAAAGAATCAAAGAACTGCTGGTATATTTTTTTGTCCCAGATTTCAATTTTGTTCACCGCTGATACGAGCACGATGTCCTTATCAAGCTTCGCGTGCTCCACCAGGTTTTTCGGCACCAGTAATCTTCCCGCACTGTCCAGGTCCATTTGTATGGCCCCGTTCAGGAACCATCGCCTGAATTCCCTTACTTTGGGGTCAAAATCATTCAGTTTGCTGATATTCGAAAAAATGGGTTCCCAGCTGCTCAGTGGATACATGGTGAGGCATTTCTCAAACCCACGGTTGATAACAAAGGCATTCCCGTCCTCTTCCGGAAGCTGCTTTTTCAGTCCGGCCGGGAGAAGAAACCTGCCTTTGGCATCCACGGTGGCCTCATATTCACCGAGAAAACCTATCATTTACAACGAGTTATCAAAAATTGATCCATATTGACACAAAATAACACATTTTCCCACTTTACTTAACAATTTGGAAATTTTTTAATTTTCCACAGTGTAGAAGCTTAGCTGGTATGGGTTTAACGGGTTTTCCTTGATTTTATGTGGAAAGCCGGGAAAACATGTGGATAATGTGGGGAATGTGTAAAATGTGAAGGTGAAATGAGAAGACATGCCACCCCTCGGATGGGCAGCATAGCGGATTAGCGGATTTTATATCCGGTCCAACTACTCTCAACTCCCAACCCTCAACCCTCAACCAAATGCATCCGCGCGATATCAACATCCACGACTTCTCCTACTCCCTTCCCGCCGGAGAGGATCGCTGCCTTTCCCCTGCCGGAAAGGGACGCATCCAAGTTGCTGGTCTACGAAAATGGCGTCACCAAAGAAGATACCTACCGGAATATTGCCCGTCATATACCCGAAGGCACCACCCTGGTCTTTAACGATACCAAAGTGGTGGAGGCCCGGATCCTTTTTCAAAAGTCCACCGGAGGGATAATTGAAATCTTTGCCCTCGAACCATCCGATGACTACCACGATATCACCACTGCCATGATGCAGACAGGAACAGTATCCTGGAAATGCATGATCGGCGGCGCTGCCAAATGGAAGCACGGGATGGTGATGGAGAAAAAAATAGCCGGGGACCATCCACTGACCCTCACCGCCAGGATCACGGAAAGGCTGGCGGATACCTTTCTCATTGCATTTGAATGGCAGCCCTCATCGCTCAGCTTTGCCGAAGTGTTGCATGCGGCAGGCATCATGCCCCTTCCCCCTTATATTAAGAGAGAGACAGAACCATCTGATAAGGAAAGATACCAGACCATCTATGCACGCGAAGACGGATCCGTTGCAGCACCTACAGCCGGACTGCATTTCACCCCTGCCGTCTTTGCCTCCTTTGCGTCTAAAAACATCTCACATCAATATGTAACCTTACACGTTGGTGCAGGAACCTTCAAGCCGGTTAAATCAGACAGGTTGGCTGAACACCTGATGCATGCAGAATTTATAGATGTCCCTGTAAATACCATCGAAGCGCTGATCAACGCAGAGCGGATCTATGCCGTCGGCACCACGTCGCTTCGCACCATCGAGTCTTTATACTGGATGGGAGTGAAAAGTTCGCTGGATAAAAATATCGGGATAGATGACCTTGAAATAAAACAATGGGATGTGTACGATAAACTGGAAGTCCATAAAATCTCAAGAACTGATGCGCTGACTTCCTTACTAACATGGATGAATACCCGAAATATGAAGCGGTTGATCTGCCGGACGCAAATCCTCATCGCCCCCGGTTACTCTGTGCGCATGGCAGATGGCCTCATCACCAATTTCCACCAGCCGCAATCCACCCTCCTGCTCCTGGTTGCAGCACTGATCGGAAATAATTGGAAGGAACTATATCAATATGCGCTCGATCATGATTTCCGTTTCCTGAGTTACGGGGATGGGATGATGATTAAGATGGTGTGAAGCATTATCATCGCATGTCATTAAACCATTTAATGGGTTTCGACATAGCTTTTAAAATTATTTAGAATTGCCTGCCATCCGGCTTTCTGCATCTCAATCGGATTTTCTGTTTCAGCGTCAAATTTTACAATGACATCGGTTTTGATGACAAGGTCAAGAAAATCCACACTCACCTGCCTGCCATCCGGCATTACATAAACAAAATTCTCTCCATCAACAAGGCTGGTGTATACGGCTTCAAAATCAAAGCCAAAACTTCCGTCTTTAGCCTCCATTCTTGCCCGGTATTTTCCTCCCACCCGCATATCATTTTCTGCATTCGGACAATGCCAGGAAGGATCGGCAAAATTCCATTTAGTAATATGCTCCGGTTGTGTATAATAGTCCCAGACTTTCTGCCTTTTTGCATTAATGGTTGCGTGAACCGTTAGTTTTTTACTCATACGATATGTTTTAGGATGTACATATATAATTGATGCAACTGCCGGGTTTCCTAAGGTATCAGCATGAGCTATACATTCGTGTCATACCTGCTTTTTGCCGCAGATTAAAGATAAATACTTGACTTAATATTCTCACCCTGACAGGCACCGTTAGAACAATTAAAGAATTTTTATCGGGATACTCACTCTCGTTGTATCCCATACAAAATTCATCTTCGCTCCTGTAGCATCAGGCTCAAAATTGATGGTAAATTGTTCTGTTTCCGATGGTGCTCGTCCTGCAGGAACATCAACTTTCAGCACATCAAGGGTATAGTCGGGTTCACTATATCCAAATTTTCCTGTCTCACTATTTAAAGATACCTGCCAGGTTCCCGGGTTGGGCACCGCATACATCCGATAGGTACCTGAACGAATCTCTTTACCCGCAAATAAAACATCTTTGCTGAAACTGATCTCCGTGGCATCGTTAGCACCCAGCCGCCAGTATTCTCCATCGGGAACCAATGCCCCCGTGGTTCGCGGCAAACCGGTGAAGAGGCGAAATCCAACGGTCCAGAATCTTCCCTGCGGTAGCCAGGACCTGTCTTTTGCCTCACCAAAGATCATCCTCCCTTTCTTATACGGCCTGCCATACCTTACCTGGATATCCAGCCCGTTAACACTATAACGAACAGTTTCCGTAGGACTATGTGATCGCGTGGTCATAATCCGGTAACCCCGATAGATAATCCATATACTCAATAGCAGCGCTAAGCTTATGAAAATTTTCTTTTTCATATATCAGCAAATTAAGGCCCTTTACATTTTTTCTGTAGTGAATTTACACAGATCTCCGCTTCCCCGGTAGTGGCATCCTGCCATCCCAATAAATGTTCCGGGTTACACCGGATGGACGCTATAAAAAGCATTAATTTTCCGGCACTTTGGCCTTTTTAAGTTTTTTAAAACATGAGCTTTTTGAATTAACTTAGAGAACAGTGTGGATGTTTCACTAATGGATTGATAAGTGTTCTTTAATCACTTAAGCAATTGTTATGGCTGAAATAAACCTTACGGGTACACACCAGGGTTTCGGTCATACCTACCGGAAGGACGGCTGGTGGGTACGACCACTGATTGTCTTTGTCTGTCTTACCTCATTCGTTATCTACACCACCTGGGCCGCTTTCCAGGGCGAGTATTATTCTTTCGGACCTTATCTTTCTCCCCTGTACTCACCGGAAATATTTGGTGATTCCCCGCATAGCTGGTTTGGTCCGAAACCCGGATGGTGGCCATCAGCATTACCCTTTTCTCCTGCACTCCTGGTCTTGTGGGCGCCCGGTATATTCCGGCTCACCTGTTACTATTACCGTGGAGCCTATTATAAAGCTTTCTGGGCCGATCCGCCTTCATGCACCGTCACCGAACCAAGAAAAAAATATCTCGGAGAAAATTCTTTTCCGCTGATCATTCAAAATATCCATCGCTATTTTCTGTACATCGCCCTCTTCTTCCTGCTTTTTCTTTCTTACGATGTATGGACATCGTTATGGTTTACCGTACCCGGTACAAATGAAAAGACTTTTGGCATTGGCGTGGGCAGCCTGGTGTTAGCCGTCAATGTAGTCTTGCTCGGAGGATATACTTTCGGATGTCATTCATTGCGTCATGCTGTTGGCGGATTCATGGATCGCCTTTCGGGTGCACCTGTCCGGCGAAAAGCATACTGGTGTGTAAGCTGTTTTAACCGCAAACATATGGTGTGGGCATGGATGAGTTTATTCTGGGTGGCTTTTTCAGACATCTATGTCCGGCTGTGTGCCATGGGGGTTTGGACCGACTTTAGAATTTTATAAGACAACCGATCATCGACTTTTTGCTTTGACTATCCCATCCCCTGAAAGAAAAAAATTATCATGTCTTCATTCGATACATACGATTACGATGTGCTTGTTATTGGTGCGGGAGGCGCAGGTCTTCGCGCTGCCATAGAAGCTGCGGCTAACGGAGTATCTGTTGGACTGATCTGCAAATCCTTGCTGGGCAAGGCACACACGGTAATGGCAGAAGGAGGCATTGCGGCAGCCTTATCCAACGTGGATGAACGCGACAACTGGAAAGTGCATTTTTCGGATACGATGCGGGGCGGACAATACATTAACAACTGGCGAATGGCGGAGCTTCACGCCAAAGAAGCCCCTGACCGTGTCCGTGAGTTGGAGGCATGGGGTGCATTGTTCGACAGAACCAAAGACGGACGAATCCTGCAACGGAATTTTGGCGGCCACAAATATCCCCGTCTTGCTCATGTGGGCGATCGCACAGGATTAGAAATGATCCGCACATTGCAGGATCACGGCATTCACCAGGGCATTTCAGTACATATGGAATGTACCATCATTACGCTGCTGAAAAATGGTGAACGGGTGACCGGTGCATTTGGATACGAAAGGGAAAAAGGACAGTTTAAAGTTGTTTCGTGCAAAAGCAGTTGTACTGGCCACCGGCGGTGTTGGGAGGGCCTATAAAATCACCAGCAATAGCTGGGAATATACGGGCGATGGTCATTCACTGGCCTATCATGCGGGTGCAGAACTCATGGATATGGAATTTGTACAGTTTCATCCCACCGGCATGATCTGGCCTCCAAGTGTCCGCGGCATTTTGGTAACTGAAGGCGTGCGGGGTGAAGGAGGAATACTCGTCAACAGGGACAATAAACGTTTCATGTTTGAAGAAATTCCTGAATTGTACCGGAACCAGACGGCAGACAATGAAGAAGAAGGATGGAGATATACCCAGGGCGACCGGTCGGCAAGACGACCGCCGGAATTGCTCACCCGTGATCATGTGGCACGATGTATTGTTCGTGAAATTAAAGAAGGAAGGGGTAGTCCGCATAACGGTGTGTTCCTGGATATTTCCTGGATCAAACAGAAACTTCCCAATGCTGAAGAACATATAAAGAAAAAACTGCCGAGTATGTATCACCAGTTTAAAAAGCTGGCAGATATTGATATCACCAAAGAGCCCATGGAAGTTGGACCCACTACGCATTACATGATGGGCGGAATTCGTGTGGATGCTGATACACAAATGTCGACGGTGCCCGGATTGTTTGCTGCAGGTGAAGCGGCTGCGGGATTACACGGAGCCAACAGGCTTGGAGGAAATTCACTTTCCGATCTCCTCGTGTTTGGAAAACGAGCCGGGGAATTTGCTGCAAAATTTGCCAAAGAAAATAATGCAGGGATGATGGATGAACAGCATATCAAAGATTTTGCTGCAAGGGTCCTGGAACCTTTTGAACGGACTGAAGGTGATAACCCCTATGAAGTGCAGTACGACCTGCAGGAAATGATGCAGAACCTTGTTGGCATTGTTCGGAAGGATGATGAACTGACCAGGGCACTGGAAGAATTAAAAAAATTATGGAAACGTGCGGACAGTGTAAAGGTTACGGGTAACCGGGAATACAATACCGGATGGCATACTGCCCTGGATCTGCAAAACCTGTTGACCGTTTCAGAAGCAATTACCATGGCGGCCATCGAAAGAAAGGAAAGTCGCGGTGCACATTTCCGTGAAGATTATCCCGACAAAGATCCACAAAGTGGAAAGTTCAATTTTGTCATATCTAAAGGAGAAGACGGACAAATGCAGATAAGGCATGAGCCGATCCGTGAAATGCGAGAAGATCTGAAACAAATCATAGACGAAATGAAATAACCTGACTGAATGCCGATACAAACATTTCAAATATGGCGTGGAGATGCATCCGGAGGAAAATTTGAATACGTATTCCACCGAAATTTCCGAAGGCATGGTGGTACTTGATGCCGTACACCAGATCCAGGCAGAACACGCTAATGATCTTGCCGTTCGCTGGAATTGTAAAGCCGGCAAATGCGGTTCCTGCTCAGCGGAAATTAATGGTATGCCCAAACTCATGTGTATGACGCAGCCTAAGTGATTTGCCAGTTGATAAACCGGTATTACTTCAACCCATGAAAGCTTTTCCACTGATCAAAGACCTGGTGACTGATGTTTCCTGGAATTTTGCGGTGAAGAAAAAAATAAAAAAATTCAAACCTCGTCCACCTGATGCCAATGACGGCACCTGGCGAATGGCGCAGGAGGATATTGACCGCGTACAGGAATTTCGAAAATGCATAGAATGTTTTCTATGCCAGGATGTATGTCATGTACTGCGTGAACATCAGTTGCACGAGGAATTTATTGGTCCACGTATTCTGGTGTATACTGCAGCACTTGAAATGCATCCGCTTGATGTTGAAGACCGGCTCGCAGATCTGAAAAAAGCAAATGGCATCGGTTATTGCAATATCACAAAATGCTGTACCACTGTTTGCCCGGAGGATATTACCATTACCGACAATGCCATCATCCCATTGAAAGAAAGAGTGGCCGATAGATTTTATGATCCTGTAAAAAAGTTTTTCCGGAAGTTTCGCTCCAGGAAAAACTCATCTCAATAATGTATCTATTCGATTGATTGAAAATCTTTAAATAAAAAACCATGTTCCAACTAAAAAGAATATCCAGTGAGAGTATACCGGCAGCTTTAGAAAAAGCTGAACGATACCGCCTGATCAATGAGCCCGGTCTAGCTGAAAGCATCTGCCTGGATATCCTGGAAGTTGACCCGGATAATAACAGGGCCATTATCATTATGTTGCTGGCCATTACGGATCAATTCGCCACCAATGCTTCAGGTGATGTGAACAGGGCACGACAGTTACTGCCAAGGCTTCAAAATGATTATGATAGAAACTACTACGCCGGCATTATTTGTGAACGGGAAGGGCTGGCCATCTTAAACCGGATGTCTCATGCAAAATTTGCCGCTTACGATTGGCTGATAGATGCCATGGATTATTTTGAGAAAGCTGAATCCATGCGTCCGCCGGATAATGATTCTGCTATCATGAGATGGAACACCTGTGCGCGACTGATTATGCGGCACCAGTTAAAACCCGTTAATGAAAAGTACAGTGAGCCACCATTGGAGTGAGGAAATACGGTTTGAGCAATTTACTTGTCCTGCAAACTACGATATTCAGCCGGTCCTTAACTGCACTGACCATAAAATTTATGGCACTCGGCGGGAAAGGTGAAACACTGCTCACATTGATCTCGCACAACGTATATTTTTTCTCCGCACCCATAGCATCAATCCCATTGATGAAAAAGTCGGCATCCCAGATTACCGGCAGCATGTCTTGCTTTATAGACAATTTCTCACACATCTGGGGAACCCATTGGTGTTCCATTATTTCCTTCAGGTCACTAAATACACCACAATGCTCCGTAAAATAATATCTTTTGCTGGGAGGGAAATATGTATTGGTCGAATTACTGTTTAATTCATATAAGCGCGTTTATTTCCTGGTATCCAAAACCCGCAACCTTCGATCCTGACAGGTAACACCTGACCATGCCGTTGATAGTATTTCTATTCCATTCCTGGTCTATCAGCATTCCGTTATGGAGAAAAAAAGAACTGAACTCATTATTAAAATCATCTGTGGATAATGTTCTTTCCTCGTTGCCTGCCATCGCATGAACTACGGTAATTTTTCCCGGCTGATAGATAATTTTAAATACTCCGTTTCCGCCGTTTCCGCGATACTGTTTCAGTACCCTTATTTTAGATTCCTGTAATGATTTATGAAAAGATCTTACAAATTCATCGTAGCTGGTATACAGTTTTGTGTCTCCACCCCAATCCATCTCTCTTGTTTTATATAACACTTCTTTAGTGCCCATTTTCAGGATGGTTTCAGGATGTGCCGACACAAAGCAACCGTTTGCAGATATATCCCTTAACAGGGAATCAAGAGTTTTCCTGTCCCTCCCCTGCTCTATTGGATTTACCCACACTAAAACAACATTGAATTGAAGAAGATCTTTGCTGAGCTTGTCGGCCATTTCGTCTGAATACAAAACCGACGCAACATTCAGTCCCGCTGTGGTAAATGCAGTTGCCAGGTCACGGTATTTTTCTTCTGTCAGTGCATTTCTGCCTGAAGCCGCATCACCGTAGACCAGGATGGCAATATCATTTGGTTTTCCGGACATATGATTACAATTTCAATTAAACCAAACCGCATATCCCTGCCTTCTTAAATCCATAGCAAGTTTTTCTTCCATTTTTAAGGCTTCCTGCCGGGTCATCGATTTGATATTCAGATGTTCGTATAGGCTGGGGCGTAAGTATGATCCGTATTTTCGAACAATACTGGCAGATAAATTATGTCCCTTACCATTGACATACCCGGTCTTATGTTGCATAAATCGTTCTGCCGGCGTTTTGCTTGTCATGCCCACATAAAGACACTGAAGCACTCCATTAAATTGTGGGTTAGCCGTCCGGAATTTTGTGTTTTCTGTAAAGACCCGTTTTGAAAGCTCTATAACGTACACCTGGTACCGCATTCGATCATCACTTTTTTACGATGTCTTGCTTTTTTTAATTTCATAGCATAAGTCCACGATCCCGCTTTTATAGGCCGTCACGTCTTTTACATGTAATGACAGTTCCTGCCCTATATGATCAAAAAAAAGCGTTCCGTCTCCTAAGATAATGGGTAAAATCGATAACCTGATTTCATCCGCCAGGCCTAACCGGATAAATTCCCTGGCCATCGTGGGGCCGCCTACCATCCACACATTTTTATAGTTTGGTTTCAGACGTTCATGTACCAGAAGATCCAGGCTTCCCGAATACAATTCAACATTCTTTCTGTGGACAGGAAGATTTCTGTGGGAAACGACAAAAGTGGGAATGTCCCCATATGCCCAGCCATAAGTTGCCGACAATTCCAGGGCGTGTTCATATGTGCGGGCCCCCATGACATAGCAGTCTATTGATTGGAGAAATTCTCCTGCATCGGGTTCATTAACGCCCTTTTCATAATGGTCAGATGTTTCGAACCATGATACACTATTGTCCTTTTTGGCAATAAAGCCATCCAGGCTTGACACCATATGAATGGTCACTTTGAATGCACCTGTTGTCATCCGGCAAAATATTGGTTCCAGTTATACCAGCACCAGCCCTTCCTGTAGCGCCTTCTTATATACTTTCTTATCGAATTTGTAATAGGTTGGGGAACGATGCGCGCCGATACTTCTTTTCTCGTTTGTTTTTACGATCAGTCCGAGTGAGATCAGCTTATTGGGAAAATTGGTGGCATTGAGTTCCTTGCCCGACATAATCTCATAAAAGCTTTTGATCTCCTTTAAGGTAAACTTTTCCGGCAACAGGCTCTGCCCGATCGGAAAATGATATAAGTGCATCCTCATGGTAAATAATGCCTCCCTGGCCATCTCATCATGGTCAAAGCCCAGTTTCGGCAATTTATCCAGCGGGAACCATCGACACTCCTGGGAGAGAAAATCAGATTTCGGTTTGGTGTTGACAATATCGGTTATCGAATAAAATCCTATGGAAACAGTGTCTACGTTCAACCATTCGTATTCTTCCTTCCTTATACCGGTAAGTTCGAAGAATTTTGCCTCATTAAAATCGGCAGTCCTGGTCCGGCCCGGATCACCAAATGTCTTGAACTGCTTCAGGAATACTTTCTCAATGCCGGTCCTTTGCAGGGTGATCCTGGCGGCTGCCTGGTCTAAGGTCTCGGATTTCTTCACATACCCTCCCGGCAGGCACCATTGCCTGATGATCTTGTTCTTTACCAGCAGCAGCTGCAGTTTCCCGTCGTGGTACCCAAAAATGGCACAATCAACGGCAACCTCCGGGCGATATTCCATGTATCCCCTGGTAAAAAAATGTTCTAACTCCTCAAAATTTTCCATATCCACAAGGTAATAATAATTTATTTATTAAATTTTAATAAATGGTATGAATATTGTCCTATCTTCATTTCTTACTTTTTAATAAATGATCCGTCCCTGTGACTGCTTTTAATGCACGATCCCTTTACACCTTCAGAAAGAGAATATGCCCTTTGATGTAGAAAATCTCCTGTATGTCTTTGGAGACGGTTTACATTATTGAATAGCGTTATCAACAAGTAAGAAATATTACCAATTCAGTAAACATAAAATGAAAAAAATGAAAAAGTCCAGCGTAATGTTCCTGTTAGCAGCCTTCCTGTTCATGTCTTTCACGGTAAATGCACAATCAAAGATCGGGTCCGAATATTTTAAAGGTAAATGGTCCGTATTGCTGAAAGGCACTCCCGGTGGAGATGCCAAGATGATTTTTGTACTGGAAAGCCGCAATGATTCCATTATTGGCGTCGTACAGGATAGCACGGGCACCGAGTTGACAAAACTTACCAGCGTAGAGCTCAAAGACAGTGAAATCAATATGTTTTTCACCACACAGGGTTATGACGTAAATCTATTGCTCACAAAGAAAGACGATGATCACGTGACCGGAAGCCTGATGAGCATGTTCAATGCTGAAGGCGAACGCGTAAAAGCAGTCAAATAAGCAGGCCTGTACCATTATTCATCATAAATCATTTGTTATGCAAAACAGGAGATCCTTTCTTCAACAGTCAGGTACGGCTGCCCTCGCAGGTTTATTACTTCCTCAGCTTGGCAGGGCGAATTCCTTTTTCTCCGGAAAGGCAGAGAGGGCAGTCGGCCTTCAATTGTACACCCTTGGCAATTTAATGACAAAGGATGCCAAGGGCACTTTGCAGAAGCTTGCCGCGATCGGGTACAAAGAAGTGGAAAGTGCCAGTTCAGAGAAAGGTAATTTCTATGGTTACAAGCCAAAGGAATTTGCAGCCATGGTAAAGGATGCCGGGTATGAAATGGCGTTCGGCACATGTTGCCGGTGCACCGATCACAATAGACCAGATCATGAAAATGGCGAAGACGGCCGAAGATTCCGCAAAAATCCAAAAGATGGCGGAAAGTTTCAAGGACATGCCGAAGATGCAGAACCTGAAAGATGATTACCAGCAACTGGCAAATGATGCGGCTGAAGGCGGACTCGGCTACCTCGTATGCTCATTCATCCCTGTCGGGACCATGAATGAAGTGAAAACAGCTGTGGATGTTTTCAACAAGGCAGGAGAGGCCTGTAAAAAAGCAGGTGTGCAGTTTGCTTACCACAACCATGCAACAGAGTTTGATCAAGTAGAAGGGCATCGTCCCTTCGACTATATCCTGGCCAACACCGACAAAGAACTGGTGAAGATGGAACTCGACCTAGGCTGGGTGGCAAAAGCAAAACTGGATTCGGTGGAGCTGTTCAAAATGCATCCCGGACGTTTTCCGCTCTGGCATGTAAAGGACCTCGACAAAAATAGCAGTGAGCCGACCGAAATTGGCACTGGTACGGTCGACTTCAAACGGATTTTTGATAATGCCAAGGCATCGGGAATGAAATATTTCTTTATTGAACAGGATGGAGCACCGGAGCCTATACAAAATGTGACCAACAGTTACAATAACCTCAAAAAGATGCTGGGTTAAGATCTACCTGATCAAAATGACGTTAACGGCTTTAATGTAATATATTCGATAGACGGAGAAGAGATTGACCCGAATGGAAATATCCTGTTCGTCAAGGATAAAAATTTCGGTATGGGTAAAGACCATCCTGTAGCCTGGTATAGATCCACCGGCGAGGGTATGGCGATGTACACTTCGATTGGCCATGATGCTACGGCCTGGAAACAACCGGGATTTATTGCATTATTGGAAACTGCAATAAAAAATGCAAATCCTAATAGACGATCACCACTTTCGAAACGATATAAACTAAGGAAACCTTGTGGTTTCCATCACTGAATCAAAACAGGAAAATAAACACATATGAAATTGCTCCGTCTACCTGCAAACTACCTGAACTTGTTGAGTGTGATCCTCATAACGGTAGTTTCAGCTTTTAATCATCTGAGTGCCCAAACAGCAGCGGCAGTGAACCAAGTGACCACACAGCCTGAAGAGAACCGCTTTACAAAAGTCGTATTGGCAGAAAAGCTCAATGAACCAATGGAACTTACGGTACTGCCTGATGGGCGCATTTTGTTTATAGAAAGGCACGGTGCAATCAAGATGTATAACAACAAGACAAAGTTGTTGAAGACCATTGCAACGATTGAAGTGAGTACAAAATATAAGGACAAGGAAGGGAAATCTTCAGAAGCGGAGGATGGACTGCTTGGACTGAATAAGGATCCAAACTTTGCCACCAATCACTGGATTTATTTGTACTATTCAGATCCGGTAAAATCGGTCAATATCTTAACGAGATATACCCTCAATGGCGATATACTCGACCTGAAATCAAAAAAGGTGATCCTCGAAGTGGCCACTCAACGTGAACAGTGTTGTCACACCGGTGGTTCTATCGACTGGGATGGAGACGGTAATCTTTTTTTATCGACCGGAGATAATACCAGCCCAAGGGCTACGGCATATGCGCCTATTGATGAAATGCCTGGACGGTCGCCCTGGGACGCGCAAAAATCTTCGGCCAATACCAATGACCTGAGGGGAAAGATAATACGCATTAAACCGCAGGCCAATGGCACTTATACCGTTCCCGAAGGAAATCTCTTTCCTAAGGGTTCAGACAAGACGAGGCCGGAAATATATGTAATGGGAAACAGGAACCCGTTCAGGATTTCTGTTGATAAAAAAACAGGATTTCTGTACTGGGGCGATGTAGGTCCCGATTCTAACGCTCCCGACTCAACGAAAGGTCCGGCTTCACAGGATGAAATCGGCCAGGCAAGGAAAGCAGGAAATTATGGATGGCCTTATTTTGTGGGGGATAATAAAGCTTACAACTATTACGACTTTGCGGCCAAAAAATCTGGTGAGAAGTATGATGCTGAGAAGCCCATCAATAATTCTCCCAACAATACCGGCCTGAAAGAGTTGCCACCTGCACAGAAGGCCTTTATATGGTATCCCTATGGCGAATCAAAAGAATTTCCTTTAGTGGGAACAGGTGGACGTACGGCCATGGCGGGTCCCGTGTATTATTTGGAGGATTTTAAAAATGCTCCGCGGGCTTTTCCAAAATACTATGACGGCAAACTATTGATATACGAATGGATGCGGGGATGGGTGATGGCCGTCACGATGGATAAAGAAGGCAACTATGTGTCGATGGAAAGATTTATGCCCAGCTATAAATTCAGCAACCCGATGGATATGGAATTTGCGGCTAACGGTGACCTGTACATGCTGGAATACGGTTCCGGCTGGTTCTCCGCAAATGATGATGCCAGGTTAATCCGCATTGAATACAACGGTGGCAACAGGAAACCTGCCTTAAAAATTGCTGCAGAAAAAATGGGCGGCGCACTGCCCTTCAACGCCAATCTCAGTGCAGCCGGAACAACCGATGCAGACGGAGATACCCTGCAATATTCATGGAAAATTACCTCGGTAAATGGTTATACGAAAACCATCAACGGACCGGATGCAAAACTTACACTGACCAAGGCTGGAAAATATAAGGCGACACTTACTGTAAAGGATAACAAGGGCGGCGTTTCCACGCAGTCAATGGAATTAACTGCCGGCAATGAGCCACCTGTGGTGTCATTTGATATCGGCAAAAACAATAAATCATTTTATATCCCCAATAAAACATATAGTTACAAAGTCGGGGTAAGTGATAAGGAAGACGGCTCAACAGCCAACGGTAAAATAAAACCTGCACAGGTGGTGGTCAATATTGATTACCTGGCCGAAGGTTTTGATAAAGCAGAGATTGTGCAGGGTCATAGAACTGCGGAACAAGCAGTGATGGTTTCGAAAGGATTGAAACTGATTAATGCAAGTGATTGCAGATCCTGCCATGCTGATTATAAGAAATCCATCGGCCCTTCATACTTTGCTGTTTCAACAAAATATAGCGGGAAAAAAGGAGCTAACGAGGACCTTACTAAAAAGATTATTGCCGGTGGCAAGGGCGTGTGGGGCGATGTTCCGATGGCCGCACATCCCACGCTGTCAACGGAAGATGCAGCAGAAATGGTCAAATATATCCTGAGCCTTTCGCAGCCAAAGCCGAAAGTAAAATCACTGCCGGCTGAAGGAACGTTCACCACAAAACTACAACCGGGCGATAAGGGCGAGGGTGTTTATATATTCCGTGCAGCCTATACGGATCGTGGTGCCAATGGCCTGCCGGGTATTGCTTCTGAAGAAACATTCACCCTCCGCAACGCCAATATCAACCCTTCAAAATATGATGAAGTGGTGGAAGCTACCAAGATGAGCTTTGGAGGCAACAATTTTGTTATTGCAACAAAATCCGGAAGCTTTATCAGCCTTAAGCAAATCGACCTTACATGCTATCACCAGCATTGATGTCACCGCGCTGGCGCCAAAAGCACAATTGAACGCAGAAGGCGGCGTCATTGAATTACATATTGATGCGCCGGATGGAAAACTTTTGGGACAAACTAAGTTTATTGGTGACGACGGCGGGGGCTTCGGTTCCGGAGGGAAACCAGTGTCACTTCCTGTGACGCCAACAGATGGTGTCCACGATATTTACCTGGTGTTTGTTAATCCCAAGGCCACCCCTGGCAATTCACTGATGATTGTCATGAATACCAGCTTCAAAACCGGTGACGCACCCATCAGTGCAGTGGCTCCAAAAGATGGCCCCAAACTTAACCTGGACGAATATGCGGGAAAATACAAAATGACCGGATTACCCTTCCCTTATATTGAAGTAACGGTAAAGGATGGAAAGCTGATGTTGAAAGCCGATCAGCAGGAAGGTGCACTCACCCCAATGAATGATGCAGACAAGTTTGATGCGGATGGAAAGGCCACCCTGTTTTTTATCCGCGATGACAAGAAAAAAGTTTTTAGGTTGCAAATGGAAGCAATGGGTTTTAAGTTCGATGGCATAAAAGAGTAAGATGTACTGGTGATCTCAAATAATCTTCACATAGAATGTTTATGAACACAAAATATTTTGTTACAGCATTGGTATTGCAGGTGGGTTTTATCACATCGTTTGCCCAGCAATCCAACCTGAATGAAGATTATTCCAAATACCTTCCTGAAATAAGGAATTTCAATTCTTTTATCCGGAAGTTTCCACCGCCCCCCTCCATTTTAACGAAAGAAGGACTTGAAAAGGCCAGGAATAGTGCAACGGGCTTAATCAATACGAATACGGTACTAAAACCAACAGTAAAAAATATCCCCGGACCAGGCGGCAGCATTCCCTTAACCATTTTCAGGCCCGATACCATAAGGGCGGTAGTGCTGGATATTCATGGCGGGGGATGGTATACAGGAGTTGCTGCAAACGATGCACAGTTCAATGATGAAATCGCCAGAACCTGTAAAGTGGCGGTTGTCAGTGTTGATTACCGGCTGGCTCCTGAACATCCTTTTCCGGCATGCATTAAAGATTGTGAAGCTGCGGCTAAGTGGCTGGTCAATAATGCCCGGTTGGAATTTGGAACGGATAAAATATTTATTTCCGGTGGGTCTGCCGGCGGACATCTTGCCGCCGTTACCACCATCTATATCCGCGATTCGCTGCATGCTATCGATAAAGTGAAGGGACTAAATCTTATTTATGGCGTGTATGATTTGGGACGTACACCATCACACCGGCAGGCTACAGATTCTTCATTTTTATCGAAGAGAGATATGACAGAGATCATGCAGCTGGTTTTTGGCACATGGAGCCAGGAACAACGCCAGGATCCGAGGTATTCGCCGTTATATGCAGACCTTCATCAATTGCCACCTGCCTTATTCACCGTAGGTGCCACTGATCCATTGGCCGATGACACGTATTTTATGGAAGCCCGCTGGCGCATGGCGGGAAATAAAACTTACCTCGCTGTTTATCCCGAATCGGGGCATGGGCTCGACTTATTCCCAACGCAGATCGCAAAGATCGCCAAGACCAAAATGTTGCAATGGATCATTGATCTCAGTAAATAGAATTGCGCTTCCTATTTTGTAATATTCCAAAAACTTATTCTTCGTCGCGTTTTGAAACCAAGTCTCTCGTACAACTTTATAGCGACGGCATTATTTTCGGCCACATGCAGGTAAGGAATTTTATTCTGCAGCATGATCAGTATTAACGACCTGCGCAATTAGTTGTGTCGCATATCCATGCCCGGTATGGTCAGGATGTGTTACCACGGCGCTCACTTCTGTGAAATGGTTCATCTTCATTCTTTCACCTGTAACAGCAATGAGTTTATCGTCTTTAAAAATACCGTAATAATTACCGAGCAATGCAGTCCTGCTTTTAAAATAGCCGGGTTGAACAAGGTTAACCAGCTCATACAAAGCAGCATGATGCCCGACTGATAGTTTTATCATTTCATCTTTCCTGTCTACCTCAATGTTATTGTGAATCACCATCTGAAGACAAACCAATTCCTTGTAAATTTTTAATCCTGATGGTAACTCAGGCTTCTCTCCCACAATGAAGAAATTGTCGGTCAGTAAAGAGTATTGCCCGATATACCGGGATATATTTTCCTTCTTTTCAAATCCACCAAAAGGGCAATAATCGGGATGGTAGAATTTATATGACACCATAATCAATGGCAACGTCATGATGAGTTTCCGATAATGAAAACCATACGGGATTATCGAGTTTATAGTCATCTGGCATTTTTAAAGCCCCCATCATTAAAATCGTCCTGGAATGCAATGACTACTTTTTTAACGGCTTCGTTGTCATTTGCACTTTGGGCTTTACTGTAGACAGATAAAAAACAAATAGATAACAATAGCAAAATTGCTTTCATTGTAATTTATTTTAAGTGTCGTAAACAGTTAGCGATCGGCAATTAACAGTCAACTGTCAACCGTCAACTGCCAACTCATGAAAGGGGAATATCAATAGAAAACACACTGCCCTTGCCGGGTGTACTGTCGGCCTTGATCTTGCCGCCATGGGCTTCCACCATGGTCTTTACATACGTGAGCCCGAGGCCAAAGCCTTTTACATTATGCACATTGCCGGTATGGGCACGAAAGAATTTTTCGAAGATCCTGCTTAGGGTTTCCCTGTTCATACCAATGCCATTGTCTTCAATGACGATGCGTGATATATCTTCCCACATTCTCAGTATGAATTTTTATTATCGAGGGGACATCGGGTTTTGAATACTTGATGCCGTTATCCACCAGGTTGCTCAGCATATTGGTAAAATGCACTTCATCACCCTGTACAGAATCATCAGTAGCATCAAACTTCAAAATGGAATGGCCGCTTTTTTCATCCAGCTGCAATTTGAAATTATCCATGATACCGTGCAAGATCTGGTGAACGCTGAGCGGCTTGAGATGAAGCTGAACTTCCTGCCGGTCGAGCAATGCCGCCTGCAGTATGGTTTCCACCTGTTTATTCATCCGCTTGTTTTCCTCTTTGATGATGCCGCTGAAATATTCCAGCTTGGTCTGGTCATTCATCACTTTCGGATTCTTTATGGCATCAACCGCCAATGATATAGTCGCCAGCGGTGTTTTCAGTTCATGCGTCATATTATTGATGAAATCCGACTTTATCTCGCTCAACTTTTTCTGTCGCAGCAGGGTTCGCAGGGTCAGGTAAAAAGCTGCCAGAATAATCAGTGTAAATAATATCGCCCCAACGATCATCCAGCTGAGGGAATCGAAGATAAAATCCCTGAAATCCCTGATGACCACGATTAATGTTTCGTCGGGCGACAGGCTTTCTGTTTCGCTTCCTGCCAATGCATTGATGGGTGCATAGAAAATCCAGTTATTGGTAGAATCCTCCAGCGCCTTCTCATAACTTTTTTCGAAATTGGCCGACTGCATTTCATAACTGAAATTATTCCCGGTGCCCACTATGGCAAATTCAAAATGGGTATTCTTCAGACCATGCCGTTCAAATCCCTTTCGCAGTTTTTCCTGCATATTAAAGGCCGTATAACGCTGCGCGATGGTGGGTGCACGAAACAAATTCAGGAGCTGGTCCTTCGGCCATTCGGAAATCATTTTCGGAGAGACGATAGAGGGAAACTTACTTTTTTCTTCCTGGAGTTCCAGGACGAGATCCGCTATGGAAATGTCCAGGTTATCACGCATCTGGTCCTTTTTGATCAGCAGGGTATTTTTGATCCAGGAGACCTGTAAAATGATAATTCCGATGAGGGAAAGCGTGATCAGTATGGTGATAATAGTAAAGATTTTCTTCATCGGCGATCAAAAATATATGTTAGCGCGCAGCCCAACATGGGGTATAAAGGGTTTAACGAAGGTTTATGAACCAAATAAGAGGGCCATTTTTACAAATTAACACCAATTTTATCGGACCTGACTTCACAGGTCTTTGATAAACAATGGCAAATTCTTACTTTACGTACAATGGAAACTCCCGCTACTGGAAAATTGCTCATTGCGGAACCTTTTCTGAAGGACCCAAATTTTATGCGGACCGTGATCCTGCTTTGTGAACACCAGGACCAGGGAAGTTTCGGTTTTGTGCTGAACAGGTCGTACGATTCCACCCTCGATGAACTGGTTCCCGAACTTGCAGACCTTACCCTGCCCGTTCTTTATGGCGGACCGGTGCAAACTGATACCCTTCATTTTCTCCACCAGTACCCCGACCAGATTCCCGGAAGTTACAAGGTCACTGACGACGTTTATTGGGGCGGCGATTTCAACCTGGCCATTGAAAAGATCAGGGAAGGGAAAGTAAACACCAATAAGATCCGGTTTTTTATCGGGTATTCAGGCTGGACGGGCGGGCAGCTCAATGATGAGATCAAGGAAAAAAGCTGGCTGATGGCCAACAGCACCAGCAATATTATTTTCCACCAGGACCTCAAGGAAATCTGGAAAGAATCGCTCCGTCACCTCGGCGGGGACTATGAGATCATGATCAACTTCCCGACTGATCCCCAACTGAACTAAAGACGCCGAGAAGGCGAAGACGCCAAGTAAAATCACTTTACCTCCGGGTCATTGCATTCTTTGTGTCTTACGTCTTCTCCGCGTCATTTGTCCTCGCTAAGTCTTATGCCCTTACTTATAAAAAAGATGGCAATACCCATCAGCAGTACCAACAATAGTGCAATCCTTAACCCTGTCTGGTGGGCGACAAACCCGATGATGGGCGGACCGATCAAAAACCCGGTAAAGCCTATCGTACTCACTGCTGCCAGTGCAACGCTAGCCTTCATCGTCTTACTTCTTCCTGCCAGCATATAAGCGATAGGGATCACCGTGCTGGCCCCGAAACCGACCAGGGAAAAACCGATAATAGTAAACAGCTGATTATGGAATGCAAGTGCGAGTGTTAGTCCCAGTGAGATGAACATACTGTCGAGCATCAATACTTTTTTATAATGCATCCAGACCAACAGTTTATCCCCCGTTAACCTGCCCACCGTCATCGCAAATATATAGGCCGTAAATCCCGTGGTACTGACACGCCCGGGATCATTCACCACTTCCTGGTAATACAGCGAACTCCAGTCGGCCATCGCCCCTTCACATAATGCGCAACAAAAACAGATCATGCCCACAAACCATAAGGCCCTGTCGGGCATCGCAAATAATTTCTTGCCTTCTTCGGCCTTATCATCCGCAGGTATTAAAAATCCGAAGAGCAGCACAGAAATAATGATGACAAGGATCATCACCAGTAAAAAATGTGCCATGGTAGACATGGATCTTTCCAGGGTAAAACTGCAAATCAATGCACCTGCCAGTGCACCGAGGCTCCACATGCCATGGAAAGATGACAGGATGGGTTTGTTCATCCGGTGTTGGACATCGAGACCCTGGGTATTCATGGCGATGTTCATGATATCGCCCATAAAGCCAAAAAAGAACAGACAGAGGGATAGTAAAAAAACTGTTCCGGCCCTCGAAATAAGATATAACATCAACGCATAAGCGATACAGGAAATGAGTGTCATCCAGCGGCTGCTGAAACGGTCAACCGCCCATCCCGCAATGGGCAATGCGATGAAAGAACCAAGAGGCAGCATCATCAGCACGGTACCCAGTTGCGCCTCATTAAGATGGAATGCTTCCTTTATGGCAGGTATACGTGATGCCCAACTTGAAAAAATCAGCCCGCAGAAAAAAAAGAAAACGGCAACTGTATACCTGCTGATTTTAATATTAGCCCCCTTCATAGGATGAATATCCTAAACAAAATTTTAAAAACTGCCTTTATTCCATTATTTTGATTTGATGAAATTAATTGCTTGTTTTCTACTGATCCTTCTTTGCTTTTTGCAGTGCAGCAAATCCGAAAATAATCCTGCACCGGGAACACCGGTGTTGTCTTCCACTCTCGTCACACAGGCTGAAGGCAATGGCGGCTCATCTGCCTTTCAATTTGTATTCCGGCTCAGTTCTGCTCCTGCATCCACCGTTACGGTGAATGTGAAGTCAGAAAATGGTTTTGCCAAAGCAGGACAGGATTTTACTGCAGTGGATCAACAACTCGTTTTCCAGTCGGGCGAAACGGAAAAAACCCTCACCGTCCAGGTAGTGGCTGATGATGTCCGTGAAGGAAAAGATGACTTCACCCTGGTATTGTCGAACCCCGTTGGATGTACCTTATTGAGCGACCGGTACAAAGGCGTCATCAACAATGACGATACGAAAGTTGTGGTGGGAGATGCTGGTTTCAGCACACCGGCTACTTACCCGGGGATGACGCTGATATGGGCGGATGAATTCAATATCGCAGCAATTAACCAGACGGATTGGAATTTTGAAGTCGGGGACGGATGCCCCAATTGCGGATGGGGAAACAATGAACTGGAATTTTATTCCAACGGTGATAACCTGTCATTGCAATCAGGCAAACTGATTATTGAAGCCAGGGAAGAGGCGATGGGAGGAAAGAATTTTACTTCGTCGAGGATCACGACAAAAAATAAAAAGTTTTTCAAGTTTGGAAGGATCGATATCAGGGCAAGGGTTCCGGAAGGACAGGGTATCTGGCCGGCCCTGTGGATGATGCCACAGGAAAGTATTTATGGCGGATGGCCAAGAAGCGGGGAGATCGATATTATGGAACTGCTGGGTCATGAACCCACCAAACTCTATTCTACAGTGCATTACGGCCCGGGTCCGGGAAGTACAAATATCAGCAGGAGCACGATTTCACCTGCTGCGCTGAGCAATGAATTTCATGTGTATAGCCTGATATGGGAGCAGGACAAAATGCAGTTCCTGTTGGATAATGTGGTGTACAATACGATCAACAAGGCTGATCTCGGCGGTAATAATTATCCCTTCAACGAAACTTTCTTTTTCATATTCAATGTTGCTGTTGGTGGTAACTGGCCCGGCAGTCCGAATGCGACAACCTATTTTCCGCAATGGCTGGCGGTCGATTATGTTCGGGTGTTTCAGTAGCCATTAGCGAATTGACGGATTGGCGGATTCGGCGGATTAAATACAATTGATCAAAATAAAACGGGCTGAAATTATTCAGCCCGTTTAAATTATATGAATCCGCCAATTCGCAATCCGCTAATCCGCAATTATTTTTGAGCAGCCCCTTCTACTAAGACAGTAACTTTATTATTCAACACCTCAATAAAACCGCCCTTCACCTGGTAAGTGGTAGTATCCTTTCCTGCTTTGTCGTTCAGCACTTTTACATTACCGCTACCCAGCGCACTTACGAGTGGTGCGTGTTTTTCCAGTATTTCGAACGATCCGTCGATACCCGGAAGCTGCACACCATATACTTTGCCGCTGAATAGTTTTTTTTCGGGTGTTAATATCTCAAGTTCCATAATGATCTGTTTGTTCGGTCAAAAAATGCAAAGCAAAACGATTAGTTCTTGGCCGCTTCGATCATCTTCTTACCTTTCTCCATCGCATCTTCAATAGTACCTACCAGGTTGAAGGCTGCTTCAGGATATTCATCCACTTCACCGTCCATGATCATATTGAAACCACGGATAGTTTCTTCGATACTCACGAATACCCCTTTCAGACCGGTGAACTGCTCTGCCACGTGGAAAGGCTGGCTGACAGGAAACGCTGTACTTTACGTGCCCTTGACTACCACCAGTTTATCTTCTTCACTCAATTCATCCATACCAAGGATGGCGATGATATCCTGCAATTCTTTATAACGCTGGAGGATCAGATTTAACCCTGTTGGCACAGTTATAATGTTCATCACCCACGATCAACGGAGTAAGGATCCTTGAGGTTGAATCCAATGGATCCACCGCAGGATAGATACCAAGGTCAGCAATCTTACGACTCAATACCGTTGTGGCATCAAGGTGCGCAAAGGTTGTTGCCGGAGCCGGATCGGTAAGGTCATCCGCAGGTACATACACCGCCTGTACGGAAGTGATGGAACCATTACGTGGTTGAAGTGATCCTTTCCTGCATCAGTCCCATTTCTGTTGCCAGTGTTGGCTGGTAACCCACCGCTGATGGCATACGTCCCAGCAGGGCCGATACTTCAGAACCTGCCTGGGTGAAACGGAAGATATTATCTACGAAGAACAGAATGTCTTTTCCTTTACCCTGTCCATCACCATCACGGAAATATTCCGCAACAGTAAGACCACTCAAGCGCCACACGTGCACGTGCTCCCGGAGGTTCATTCATCTGTCCGAATACGAAGGTTGCTTTTGAATCTTTCAGTCCTTCCATATCCACTTTCGACAGATCCCATCCGCCTTCTTCCATACTGTGTTTGAATGCATCACCGTATTTCATGATACCGGCTTCGATCATTTCACGCAGCAGGTCATTTCCTTCACGGGTACGCTCACCCACACCTGCGAAATACTGAAAGACCACCATATGCTTTTGCGATATTATTGATCAGCTCCTGGATCAATACTGTTTTACCCACACCTGCACCACCAAACAAACCGATCTTACCACCTTTTGCATAAGGCTCGATCAGGTCAATTACTTTGATACCGGTAAACAGGATCTTCTGTTGCCGTACTCAGGTTTTCAAACAATGGCGGCTTGGCGTGAATAGGACGACCGCCTACTTTAGACACCTGCGGCAAACCATCGATCGCATCACCGGTTACGTTAAACAGACGTCCGTTGATATCTGTCTCCAACCGGCATCGCAATCGCAATACCCGTATCAATTACTTCCATACCCCTGGTAAGGCCTTCCGTACCATCCATGGCGATACAGCGAACGCTGTCTTCACCAAGATGCTGTTGCACTTCAAGCACCAGCTTCTCCCCGTTGGGGCGCTGGATCTCGAGTGCATTATAAATTTCAGGCAGTTGCCCCTGGAACTGAACGTCTAAAACCGCGCCGATGATCTGTTTGATCTTACCCTTATTGGCCATATTAAAAAATTAATTAATGCGAGGGTGAATAATTGCCGCAAAGGTAAGGGTAAGGGGGTGAATTAAGAAATGAAACTTGAACTTAAAAACTCAAAATACCTGTCAAAAATCATATCTTAATTTGCATCAAGTGTCTATATTTATTGCATTATGGATGAAGAGTTAATCAATCCGGAAATTTCGGAAAAGAAAAAGAAAAAGAAAGAAGAAAAAGACCAGGAAAGGGCCGAAAAGGATAAGATGGCTTCGGAGCGAACCCTGCTGGCTTATGAGCGGACCTTGCTTGCCTGGCTCAGGACAGCTACGTCCCTGATGACCTTCGGTTTTGCCATATATAAATTGCTACAGGAAAGGGCTTCGCAGCCGGGCGATCACCCTTTGATGAGATACATATCTCCAAGGACCGTCGGTTTGATCATGATAGGGTCCGGTTTTGTTGGATTGACACTTGCGATCATCCGTTATATCGAAGTACAGAAACGCTATAACGTGTATTCGCCCAAGATTTATCGTTCCGCCGTGATGATCCAGGCTTACGTCATTTTAGCCCTTTCGCTATTACTGATCATCGGCGCTATTATTGGTAAGTAAAATTGCCTGTGGATATTTAACTCCTCCGGGGCTTTGCCTCCCCTGCGTCGTTAACACTCGTGCGTCCCTGACTCCCTAACGCGTTTGCCTCCTCCGCGTCTTCTAGTCTTTCGCATCATTTACTTCAATCCAGTAACCGTCCGGATCCTTAAAATAGATCTGTTTTACACCGTCGACCCTGGTCGTAATCGCCCCCTTGGTACCTGCCCAGTCCTCATACACCACACCGGCCTTCTTCAGTCTTTCGGCAAACGGACCCTACGGCATCCACCCTAAAACATAAATGCGCATTTTTATCATGGGCAACGGTCCCGGCAGCACCGGAAATGACGTGCAGGTGCGATAAAGGCCCGATCCTGAACCAGGTATGCCGTCCGTCATGAAACGGTTCGGGAATGGTATCAATACCAATCACATCCCGGTAAAACACCGTGCTTTTTTCGAGGTTTACCACATAGATGGCGATATGATTCAGTGTTGGTTTCACCTGTGCTTTCACGAAAGTTCCGACAAAGAGTGCAATGGCAATTAAAGCAAGCTTTTTCATTCGACCAAGTTTGATGGTAATGTACTGCATTTGTTTAAGTTTTGATCCTGTATACTGAAAATCGTTGTTTACCCTGACCCGCTGAATGCTGCACAAAAATGCCGATCCCGATGTCTGCTGACTAATTTTATTTATGGAAAATCTCGTAATTGTCAGTCCGAATCTATACACCAGGGGGGCGATGGTGGATACAGAAATATATCCCAGCGAGAAAGTATTCCTTGAGCACAAGAATCACCTCTCCCGTAAGCCGATGGCCAAAGTAAAAATGCTGCTGGATACGGGATCCAATATATCGGGGCTCGACCGTTCAGTGATTGACCTGTTGCAATTGCCACTGTATTCGGAAAAAGCAAGGGTGGATGGTGCAGGCGGACTAATCTCCCTTAATCTTTACCGTTGCGTTCTATACCTCGATATCTTCCAACAAAAAGCCCTGCCACTGGATATCGTAGAAGGCCGGTTTGAAGATTGTCCGTACCAGGGTGTTATTGGCCGAGACGTGCTGCAATACTGCCATATGCATTATGATGGTCCGGCTAATTCCTTCCGTTTATCTGCTCCCGGTTTCTAAGCTGGCCAATGCTTAACAGCCATTCGGTCAACTGTTCGTAGATTAGCTGTGCATATCACTGATCTATGATTTTACAGGCACTTTCCTACCAGATCGCCGACAGCATTGACATGAAGGCTTTCAGAACGGCATTTCCATCAGAACAATATTATGGAGATACCGATGAAGCTTTCTATAACATGCAGGAGGAACGATTTATTTATGTGTTCAAATATGGCGTGGTCTGCTTCCTGAATTATGATGAGATCAAGATCGCAGAATTCATGCAATTCATCTACCCCTTCTGCAAAGGCATTTTTAATAATAAACTGAAGGAAGAATTAAGAATAGAAACGGGTACGACTGAAAATAAATTCGGCTACAATAAAGTCGAAATCCAGGATGGAAGAACCGATGCTTTCAGGTTGATCATGCTGAACGTTTCACAGTCTGTTGCACTGGATTATTATTCTGACCAGACCAACTCGCTGCTGCTCGAAACCAATCACTATACCCAGATGCTGGAACGCAATGGCAAACTTGACATTTCTGGCAACAACCTCCAGAAATTTATTGGCCGGACGCTCAACCTGAAAAATAAGATCGCACAAAACCTCTACATCTTCGACTCACCGGATGTCACCTGGGAAGATGAATACCTGAATAAACTGGATGTCGGACTGAAAAATACCTTCGACCTGCAGGACCGGTTTCGAAATATCCAGGACGGACTTGAAATAGTGAAAGAAAATCTCGACCTGTTCAAGGATATCATGCAGCATCGTAAAAGTACTACCCTCGAATGGGTGGTCATCATCCTCATCCTCGTTGAAGTCATAAACCTGGTTGCAGAAAAACTTTTCAAAATCTGACAACCATTCTTACCGTTCATCCCTTCTTTAACTTATGTTTTTCAAAACAATCACCACCTTAGGACAAGAGACGCGGAGAAGGCAAAGAGAACAAGAGTAGCAAAGAAGGCAAAGACGCAAAGAAGAGTAAGTTTCAACTTCTTTCTGTCAAAGCTTTGCCCATTGTTCATCCCATATTCAGGCCATTTTGTCCCATTTAACCCAAGGTGTATAGAAAAACCTTTACGTTTAACCTTTTATCATGGACAATAAGGATAACCCCAACTGGGACGAACTGTTCGGTTCACGACGGTCGGACCCCGCTATACTCAATGGCAGGCAGGAGCACAATGAGGAGGAGAAAACTGCAGCCGAAGATGCCAATGTTCACGACATGCACCACTGGAATTATACCGGTACGCATGCATGGAAAAAATATGGATTCCTGCAGTCAAAAAATCACGGCGCCAATCCCATCTCCCTGGAAGTGGACCTGAACAAACTGCTTCAGCTCTATAAAAAAAGGATGCAGCAGGACGAGACCACGCAGGAAGAAATGAAGCGTCCCATCCGCAAAAAGATTGAAGGACTTAAGATCGATATAGAGCAAATTGAATCTTCCATTGCCAATATTAAAGCGGACAAAATTCCCGGTATCGAAAAAAAGAAAGACGGCCTCAGGTCGGAGATCGGGGAAGTGAGGCGTGATCCTGCTTTCTACAAGGAAAAACCCAACTGGCCCGCGTTGATCATTACGATCGTTGTGCTGGTCCTGCTGACCCTTTACCTCTGGATCTTTTATACCTCGGCATCTTATTCCGCTTTTTTCCGGCAGTTTAAACCCGACGATATCAATGTGGCCAATTCCATCTTTGATCCCAATGCGCTTCGGAAGGCATGGGGCGAAGGCGGACCCGCACTGATCCTGGTGACCACCATGCCATTTATTTTCCTCGGCCTGGGTATCCTGATCCATAAGGTACAGGAACAGGAAGGCTCATCCAAATGGTTCAAGCTGGCCGCGCTGATCCTTACCACCTTCTTATTCGATTATATCATTGCCTATGAGATCGTGAAAAAGATCCACGACCTGCAGGCACTGAACAATCCGGAGATCGACGCCACCTACCGGTTTAACGATGCCGTTAGTGACCCCAATTTCTGGCTGATCATCTTTGCCGGATTTGTGACCTACCTGATCTGGGGTTTCCTGTTCGACAGGCTGATGCACGATACGCGTAAAATGGACCATGCGGGCGAACAGATCAGGGTAAGGAAAAAAGATATCCTGGTACTGGATAAGGAAATCGCCGTCCAGGAAAAACAGTCTGATGTACTGAAGCAGCAGGTCTTTGAGAAACAGAAGGAAATCAGGGAACTGGAAGAAGACCTGAAAGCTACGTTTATCCGTCCGCGTGAGTTTGAGTATATTGTATACCAGTTCGCCAGCGGATGGATGCAATATATTGAAGGCGGGATGATGGGCGAACAGGCAGAAAAAAATACCATCAGGACACAGACCAGGGATGTGGTGCTGGCGTTTGTAGAGAAGAATAATAATCCGGTCATTCATGATAGTTGAGGGTTGGGGGTTGAGGGTTGAGGGTATACTTTCGAAGTAACACTCTCTCAACTCTCAACTCTCAACTACTCAACTCAACTCTCAACTCCCAACACTCAACCAAAAATGCCTAAGCACTTCTATACCATCATCCTGATATGCATTTTTACCGCCTGTGGTTCCGAAGAGGAAAAATCCACCCGGGCAGCGGATGCTTATCCCAATCTTCCGGCCGTAAAGGAAAAACAGCTGAATATTTCGGTATTGATTGACCTGTCGAACCGTATTGATCCGGCAAGATCCAACAAGCAGCCCGACCAGGCACAGCGTGATATCAGCATCATCAATGTACTGACATCGGCCATTAAAAAAAATATTGTTGCGCATGGCACCTTCAGGTCCAATGCAAAGATCAATGTGTACTTCCATCCTGAACCCAATGACCAGCGGATCAGGGAAATTGCCGACAAACTCAGCGTGAGCTGGATGTCGGGCAACAATATGGAACAGGCGCGACTGAACAAAGTCAATTACCTCAAACTAGATTCAAATTTCAGCAGCGGGCTGAAACAGATTTATTCCATCGCCTCTGCCACTTCAACCTATCCGGGTTCGGATACCTGGAGATTCATGAAAGACGAAGTGAACATGAAGTGTATTGAAGAGGACAGCAGCTTCAGGAATATCCTGGTGATACTGACCGATGGATATTTATACTACAAAGACGGACGCGAACAGGACGGTCTTAACAGGTACAATTATATCGAAAGAAAAATGCCGCATTTCAACAGGTTTAGAAACACGGCATTACTCAGCGAGTTCGATAACAAAAATTACGGACTAATACCGGCCAACAAAAACCTCGGCAAACTGGAAGTATTGGTGATGGAATGTTCACCTGAAGAAGAATTCCCGCAGGACTTCGACATCATGAAAAAATACTGGTGCAAATGGCTTGGTGAGATGGGTGTAAAGCACGCGGCAATTTTCAAGACCCAGCAACCCGCCTATCATGAAAAAATTATCGCTGGTTTCCTGGCGGGTAGCGGGGGTATCTGTCAGTAGAAGCAGAAGACGCAGGAGAAGGCGGGAGACGCAGAGGAGACCTGTTGCTACTCCGCGTCTTTGCCTTCTTTGCGTCTTTTCTTTCTGCGTCTATTGTTCTATGCGTCTTGTGCCTTCTCCGCGTCGCTTTTGCTCATGCATTCTCAAGTTCCTGTATATTAAACTTTTTCATTTTCATAAAAACATTGCTGACCTTCTGTGCCTTCGCGGGATCGCTCAATAGTTTGGGAAGTATTGAGGGTGTCACCTGCCACGAAACACCGTACTTGTCTTTCAGCCATCCGCACATGCTTTCTTCTCCTCCATCCGTTAGTTTATTCCAATAGTAGTCGATCTCTTCCTGTGTATCACACTCCACCACCAGGGAAATGGCTTCATTGAAATTAAATTTATGGTCCAGCGAACTGTCCATCGCCATAAATACAGAATTGCCCAGTGTAAACTGCCCGTGTTTGATGGTACCTTCCACATCCCCCTCTCCTTTTTCATAGCGCGCCAACCCTGCAATTGATGATCCTTCGAAAATGGAACAGTAAAAATTAACTGCCTCTTCAGCCTTTCCCTGGTTGGGACCTGTAAACATTAATAAGGGCGTGAATTTCTGCCCCACATCACTCATCTTGCCCATCATCAACTGCCAGCTCAATCCATACTGATCTTCTACCCAGCCAAACTTTTCACTCCACGGATATTTATCCAGTGGCATCAGTACCTTCCCGGATTCGGAAAGCAGGTGCCAGGCGTGTTCTATCTCGTCATTGGATTCACACACAACAAAATTGCTTATGGAGGGATTGAAACTGAACTGTGAAGTTGCATTGAGCAAAATGAATTTTTGTCCGCCTGCCTGGAAACTTACCACATATGGATTTTCTTCTCTCGAAGTGGCACCAAGGAAAACAGAACGGTAAAACATCGCAGCTTCCTTCGCATTATTGTTGAACCAGAAACATGGATAAATCGTCTTTTTCATTGTTGACTGTTTTGCGTGATGATTATCTTTCACATATTTCCTTGAGCTTATTCAATGCCTTTGGCCAGGTCTCGAGCATGTAGTTCTCCATATCGAATTCAGAGTCCATATCCACCTGCACGCGGGTATGCCCATTGTCTTTTTCAAATGTATAATTTTCATGTGCGCCCTTCCAGTTATCAACTTCCGGCCCATCCAAAATTTCCCTGCCGTCTTTTAACATTCCCAGGTGTTCAATCGAAATAAATTTATTCGGAATATTTTCATCTATCCGGCTGACCATTCCCTGCAACTCTCCCTTATCATCGGGTGCAATGAAAAGAATCTTCGCATTCTTGTCCCAGGAACCCTTGTAGTATGAGCCGGGATAAAAAGGCATGGTCCACTCGCGGTATGCCTGGTCGTTGATCATCTTTTCATAGACTTCTTCAGGGCTGGCCTGAATTTCAATTTCAAAATGTAACTTGTTTGCCATGACATAAAATTTTATTGTTTAACCTTCTGTACAATTGAACATCCAGTGAATGCCGAATTTATCTGTGCAACTTCCGAAATAACCACCCCAGAACATTTCATCGAGTTCCATGGTGACTTCACCATCTTTTGAAAGTTCATCAAATAGCCTTTTGGTTTCCTGCCTGGTATCCGGCTCAAGATTGATGAATACATTGTTTCCATAGTTAACATTGAACCCCATCGATTCGGGCGCATCGGTACCCATCAATATATGCCCGCCCAAAATGGGCAGTTCCACATGCATGACCAGGTTCTTGACATCATCCGGCATTACCGGCAAATCATCCGATGCAGGTATATCGCTGAACTTCCTGATACCTTCGCCACCAAATTCCGATCTAAAAACTGTCTTGTAAAAATTAAACGCTTCCTCCGTATTGTTGGGGAAATTCAAATACGTGCTTACCCTTGCCATAGTGTTTTATTTATGGTGTAAAACCAGGGAACGACATTTACATAGGAGGGGGTAAGACGTCTTTCCGTGACAATAAATATAAATAATATTTGCCTGTCATCATACCCCAGGTTCCTTTTTTAGGACGCCAAAATATGTGGAATTTTTGCCACTCCATATTTTGCGGCTGGTATATACTTTGTACAGCACCACTATGAACAGTTACCTTTGAATTCCTATTTATGAAGCCCAATGGATGAATACCAACAGATAGCACTGGCCGAACTCCGGCGATGGCAGAAAAAAATGATGAAGCGGCCGTCGATACTGAACAAGCTCTCCAAGAGGGTTCAGACTAAAATCAATACATGGATACCCGAAAAGATGCACCAGGTGATCACCGAAACCATTAAACAGATGATCCGTGGCGTACTGTTCGGTGCTGAAAAGGTTACAGCCAAACCTGTGAAGGAGATGAGCTTCAGGGAAAGGGAAGAATCCGTAGAGAAAAGGATTGAATACTACCGCAATACGGCCGCGGTGGAGGGAGGCATTACCGGTGCCGGGGGAATTTTACTCGGACTGGCAGATTTTCCACTTCTGCTGGGCATTAAGATAAAACTCCTGTTCGATATCGCCTCACTGTATGGATTTGATGTGTCTGATTACAAAGAACGCGTCTACATCCTCCACATTTTTGAACTGGCATTTTCCAGCCAGCAGCACCGCAATAAAATTTACCAGAAACTCGCGAACTGGGAAAAGGACAGTACTGAGTTGCCACAGGACATTAACCAGTTCGACTGGCGCAATTTTCAACAGGAATACAGGGACTATATCGACCTGGCTAAAATGGCACAACTGGTTCCTATAATCGGTGCACCAGTTGGCGTGATCGCGAATTACCAGTTGGTAAAAAACATGGGCGAAACCGCTATGAATGCGTACCGCATGAGAATCTTGGAACACCAGGTGACATAATCGATCAGGGGACTAAAAATAATTCCGCTTCCACTTCACGGAAACATCCGAGCCTTCTGCCAACATGATCGAATGCGGGCTCACTTTATCCAAAATCTTAAAAGAATCGCCATACAATTGCTGGAAACAACAATGAACATCAAAATCCTTTACATAATTGACATTCCAGCGCGGATGCGACACCTTGTACTCGAGTGAACGTTTATTGTTGATTTTCGTGTACCCGTAATAGTGTTCAAAAATGAATTCCTCCATGGAATTATCCTTGATGCATATGCCATCCGACATAGCCTGCACACAGATCCGGTTCCACTTTTTGTTGATCCGCCATTTATAGATTACTTTTTTATCGGCAGGATTTAACCTGAGCTGGTGATTGGTAGGAAATGCCTTGTAATGTTCCTTATATAAAAGGTTTGCGGTCAGGGCTACCAGTTTGCTGGGAATGATCTCGCTGATGAAGACAACACCACGTCTTACCTCACCTTCGATTACCCGCTTTACATAAAATCGCAGGTTCACTTCTTCGAATGTTCCAATAAATGGAATGGGAATGTTAAATATCCGGGTGTCTTTAAACAGGAACCCGACCAGGCTTACATAGGTTTTACCTTCATAATAATCCAGTTCTACGCCATTGGGCAGGTACGGCTTTAAAACTTCGGGGTCCACGGCATAATTTATCATTATCAGGTTCTCCCAGCGGGCTTTTAGAAAATCCATAGTTGTCGTTACGCTCTTTTTAGTGATATATGCAAAACCGAAGCCAGAAACAATTCGATGAACAGAAATTTTAGTCAGGCCCCCAAGTCCTGATCGGCAAAACTGAGGTTGGAACAGTAGTGCGATGCAGACAATTTTCTATTAAACAACCATTAATACTGCGTAGTTGTTTACCAAAACGTTTTACGTATGTTTATGCTCTCATATGCGTATACCCTTACTCGTTCTGCTGTTGATCAGTTATTCCTTAACTATTATTGCCCAGACAAGATATAAGCAGACAGAAGGAAGGGTGGTTAAAATTGTTGATGGAGATACCTATGATCTGCTGACATCCGAAAACCAGGTATTGCGGATCAGGATGAACGGGATCGATGCACCGGAAAAAGGACAACCTTTCGGTCAAAAGGCAAAAGAATACCTGGGGCAGTTATGCTTTAAACAAAAAATACGGATTCAGTGGTATAGCAAAGACCGTAATGGCAGATATATTGCAGACAGCTACCTGCCCGACGGCCGTTCGTTGAGCCTCGAAATGATCAGGGCAGGATATGCCTGGCATTTTAAAAAATATTCAAGCGATAAAGTATTGTCTGACGCAGAAATCAAAGCCCGTCAAAATAAAGCCGGACTATGGACAGATCCACAATCCGCAAGCGCCATGGGATAAAAGGGCAAGAAAGAAATAAACTTATTTTTTATTTTTTAATTTATTGATTCAGGATTAAAAAAAATATCCTGCTAAAGATATTTTTAAACTTTGTTATATATCTTTATTTTACGTTACTACCACTCTTTGAGATAAGACGAAATCGATGCAGGTTAAACTTTGTCACTCCTGGCAAATGTGTCCTGTCATGGTTACTAAAAACGTAACATAGTTAAACATTTTCAGGGTTTTCCCTGATGGTGATTTCGTAACAATTCCGTTGTCCGACTCCTGATTATTACTGTCAATATTTGTTTGATGATCCAAACATTTAGTGTGCAGTGAAACCCTCAAATTAACCTTTACAACCTGGTGGATCGAGTCTGCTGGTTATGGGCATATGTTCATAACTGCAAATCCAATTCACAGCAATTATTAACTATCACCCATTCAAACTTTTTCCATTCTAATTTCAAAAAATATGAGATTTCATCATTCTTAAATAGTAATCTATGATCAGAAAAATCCCTCACCAGACAAAATTGCATTTATTCATTTCCTTGATCTTGTTCAGTTCCCTTTTGGTTGAAGCCCAACAAAAGAAGCCTAATATCCTGGTCATCTGGGGCGACGATATAGGTATCAGCAATATCAGCGCTTATAGCAGTGGACTCATGGGATATACCACGCCCAATATCGACCGGATTGCCAGTGAAGGAATGCGTTTTATCCAATATTACGGAGAGCAATCCTGCACTGCAGGGCGTGCAGCATTTGTTACCGGGCAGCATGGAATTCGTACGGGCCTTACCAAGGTGGGATATCCGGGTGCGCCAATGGGTATGAGCCAGCTGGATCCGTCAATGGCCGGATTACTCAAAAACCTGGGTTATGCTACCGGTCAATTTGGGAAAAATCACCTCGGCGACCGCAATGAGAACCTTCCTACCGTAAATGGTTTTGATGAATTTTATGGCAATCTTTATCACTTGAATGCGGAAGAAGAACCGGAACTGCCTGATTATCCAAAAGATCCGGCCTACCTCGCCAAATTTGGTCCAAGAGGTGTGTTAAAATGTACCGCTACCGGTACAGATGATCCCACGGTTGACAAACGATTCGGTAAAGTAGGAAAACAAAAGATTGAAGATACCGGGCCTCTTACCAAAAAAAGAATGGAAACGGTAGACGACGAAACTCTAGCCGCAGCCATTGATTTCATTAAAAGACAGGTTTCTGCAGGCAAACCATTCTTCTGCTGGTGGAACGGCACGCGGATGCATCTGCGGACGCACGTAAGGGCTGAACATCGCGGGAAATATACACATGGCGACAGCGAGTACATAGATGGAATGATTGAACACGATGTCACTGTTGGAGAATTATTGAAGGCATTGGATGATCTCGGTATCGCAAACAATACGGTTGTGGTGTATTCTACAGATAACGGGCCGCATATGAATACCTGGCCGGATGGTGCCATGACACCATTCCGTTCTGAAAAGAATACCAACTGGGAAGGTGCTTTCCGTGTTCCCTGCCTTGTCCGCTGGCCTGGTGTAATTAAACCCGGTACCGTTACTAACGAGATCATGAGCCATAATGACTGGATCCCCACTTTTTGTGATATTGCCGGCGAACCAGATATTATCAATAAACTGAAAGCTGGTTATACGGCCAATGGAAAGAAGTATAAAGTTCACCTGGATGGTTATGACCAGGCTGCTTTCCTGCGGGGAACATCAACCACCAGTGCAAGGAATAAATTCTTTTATTCTGATGACGACGGACTTCTTGTCGCAATGCGGCAGGGAGATTATAAATGGAGTTTTGCTGAGCAGCGCATGGCAGGCACCATGGGCGTATGGGCCGAACCCTTTGTACAATTGCGACTGAATAAAATCTATAACCTGATGCAGGATCCTTATGAGCGGGCAGATATAACTTCCAACACCTATTGGGACTGGGTAATAAACCATGTTGGTGCAGCGTATGGAGTCATTGATGAGGTTGGTCAGTTTGCGGCCACTTTCAGGGAATTTCCTCCACGGTCAATCCCCCCGAGTTTTTCTCCGGTGACCATTATGGAAGAAACGATAAGGAGTATCAAATCGGAAGCCGAAATGAAGAAAATGATGGAAGTAAACCCTGCTGTTCCTCCGAAAAAGAAAAACTAACGATACATTAAGTCTGATTACTCAATCAACCAGGCATGAAGTTTAATCCTTCATGCCTTTTTTCATTTCAAAAAATCACCATCCACGATCAGCAGTTTTACTCCATCCTTTGAAATGGAACGGTGCGAACTTACATTTTCCGAAACCACATAACTCATCCCTTTCTTCAACAAAAACTTTTCACCCTTCTCCAGTTCAGTTACAAATTCTCCTTCCAGGCAATACACCACATGACCTTTCTGGCACCAGTGATCGGCCAGGTAACCGGCAGAATATTCCACAATCCTGATGCGCAGTCCGCCAAATTCCAGGGTCCTCCAATATGACAATCCAGTCTCACCGTCATGCCTGGTCTTTGGGATACTTTCCCAGTCGATGGTCTGAAACGGAATTTCACTCATAGCCATTAATTATCAATTGAGGTAATCCTGATGTAATCAACCATCGCGGTATTCACATCCACATTCATATTATTGTTCCAGTCCTCAAAACTGATCTTCACCAAATTCTCACCCTCTTTCAACTTAACCCTGCGGCTATTCGAAAATCCCCAATCCGACCATTCATCTTTCCCACGTTGCGGCATCACCAGTACCCCGGCATACTCGTCATTTACAGAAAGGCTCCTGATCGCACATTTATTATCCGTGTTCCACGGACCACTGCCATTGGAATAACGAAGGTCGATAAGATAATTGCCCGCCTTGGCGACCGATATCCTGCATAGAATATATGTATGCTTCGATATTGACATTTCCACAAACCCCTTTCCCGAAAAATTGGTATAGGGCAGTTTGGATGCCTCGGCAAAATTTTCCATCTCTGCGATCATTACATTCGCCGCAATCGAAACGGGTTCACTGGTGAAAGATTCATATCCCTTTTCATCCATCGCACTAACCTTATACTCGGCATAATTTTCGGGAGCCACTTTAAATTGAGTGTTTTTCGTGCCTTCAAGAAATACGCCGTTCTTATATACCCGGTAAGAGGCGGCACCTTTCAGTGCTGTCCAACTGAGCATATCACCCTTCATTTCAGCCTGCACTGTGGGTAATGAAAAATGGTTATCCATCTTATTGATACCCTGTGATTCCATATCATTATTGGCCATTTCGATAATAATATCATGTTTCCCTTTAATATCCTTCTGCACAAAAGCCTTGTCAAGATCCTTTCCATCCATCGTCACTTTCTGGATCTTATTTCCATAACCTTTCACAGCAATATTGAGGACGGCATTCCTGTAGGTGAAATTGCTGAGCATCTTATCACCGCCAAAAACTTTCGGGACCACAGGATGCAGGTACAATCCATCGAGCTCAAAAGACATTCCCATAAATACACGATGCACCATGGACAGGTTACCGGCCATGCTCCATAACATGCGGTCAGAATTTATTTCCGTCCCCATATAATCACCCGTCTCCGCAACAAAATTTTCATAATTGGTCAGGAATAAGGCGCCTGCGCGGTAAATGCTCGCGAGACCCTGTGTCAGCACAACATCATTACCGGTTTTGGCAGCAGCAAGGTTCCAATACGATTGTACAAAGGGCCAGATGGCATTATTATGATAAGGCGGAATGCCCGGTATCTGTGGATAGATACAGGTGACTCCAAAATCAGTAACCGGTGATTTCGAAATAATGGAGGAAGCCCTGTCTTTATCGGCTACATCAAACAACACCGCTAATGCCTCACCCAATGCTTCGAACCTGGGCGAGACCGTTAGTGCCGGCCTTCCATATAAATATTGTGCATAATATCCCCTGTCGGTCAGCCATAAATGTTCATTGATGCCTTTCTTTACCTCAGCGGCACGCTGCTCATATTTTGAACCATCCTCCCCTCTTACTTTTGCCATTTCACCCATGATCCTGTTGGCCTGGTAATGCACTACATTGGTGCCCAGGTTTTCTGAAACATAGATATCCATGTTCGACATCCACTTGGGATAGGTCTGTTCTCTCCAGTCGAGGAATGATGACTCCCCGGAATACAATCCCCGCACAGGATCATACACCGTTCTGGTGTCATCCTCCAATGTATTTTTAATGATGGGATAGATCTCATTAAACCACGCAGTGTCTCCGGTCACTTTATAAATTTCCCACGCGGCCAGTATCCAGGTAATACGGTCTGATGAGACCGGCCATGCGCCGCCCGATCCCGTGTCCTGGATGATCCTTCCGCGCTTCACTTTTTTCCTTAAACTGATCTTGGCCACTTCGGGTTCATGATAGGCAAAGGCAAGAACAATACTGTAACTGATATCCCTGGTCCATACACCGCCCCACTTTGCACCGGTCCGGAAGGTGCTGTCGGGTTCAATATTTTTCAGCGCTTCTTCCAGCGACAAATTAAATAATGCATCCACTATCGGCTGCGAAGATTTATAAGATGGTTTGGCAGAAAGATCCCGGCCCAGTTTCCACTCCTTTTCTTTGGCATCTGCTTCATTGAAAGGATTGAACCTGATCTTCAATGCATAAATATCCGGATCTGCCGTTGGCGTTAATTTCAATCCTTTATTTCCAAGGTTTACGAAATCCCAGGACAATGGTTCAGCGCCGCCCGCAACATAAAAACCTTTGAAATCCGCCCTGGCAATCTTTGAACCATCATAGGCTTCGTAATAGCCTTTCTCCCTGAACTGCTTTAATACATCGCCAACATTGACCCTGATGGTATAGTCATAATTTACCGGAAGAAAAGTTCCCGGTTTTTCAGGCATTGGCGGAGGCGTTTCACCAAATTTTATCACGGGTGATTCATGCTCATCACCAATGATGACCCAGTGATCTTTTCCCGGTGGAAGTTCATTGTCTTTTTCGTTGATGCTGATCTTAAAACTTACCAGCCTGGAAAAAATTTCGCTGGCCGTGCTGCGATAATTGGAAACAATATTTGTTGGCGACTTAACCCTCGCCACATTCCTTCCCTGTATAACACTGTCGGCATACAGCGTGTAAGCATTCGCCTGGTACAATACAGCATTATTTTTATCGGAATTACAGGAAGCGGCCAATAGTAAGATCATCAGCCAGGAGATTTTATTCATGCTTATTTATTGGTTGATACAAAGCTGTTTTTGAAGGATATTTATGCCGAAGGATTTTTCATAAACCTGAAATCACAGACCTTTGCACCCATCGCAATGGTTCCATTCCGAACCAGCGTTAGTCCGGCCATTTCCGAAGTTAACTTATCCACTTCACAGAGTATGGATACATATTCCTGGTATCCGTGTTTATTAAACAGTTTACAAATCCCGCATTCAATGATGTCGAAACCATAACCGAGACCAAAGGTCTTCTCCTTGTCGGTGATGATATTCGCGACAAATCCGTCGGGATGCGGATTCTGGCTCACACGTCTATTAAGCACGCTGATAAACCTGTTCGCCAGCCAGGTATTGGCGAGTTTGGCGGGAAGCCTTTTTAGAAAAACCTGCCACCTGTTTTTTGGTTTTACATAATCAGTAACAGCCTCAAGGCAAACCCTCCTGATGGTATCATATGACTCACCCCTTTCCTTAAGCGTAATGATCAGGGCCAAAAAATATGCTGTGAAATCAAGACGCCTGTCCAGCGGGTTACCCGAGTGCCTTGCAAATTCGGTGTCTGGTGAAATAATGGCAAAATGACGGCTGGTTTCAGAAAATATGTGTTCTGAATTACCGGGGAAATTGCTGTTTATTGCGCGGATAAAATATTTGCTGAATTCCGCCATACTGTGCACTGAAACTACTAAAAAAGGCGCTTACAGCGTACAGAAATATTAGCCCTTTACCAACTCTATCCGGCCGGCGTTGGCATCATTTTTTTGCAGCTATCTTATTCAATAGGAGCTTATGTTACACGATCGTACTGCCCAGGTCAGCGTGGTAATCCATACCCCGATAGAGAAGGTCTGGGAAGCGCTGACCAAACCTGAAATCATCAAGAAATACTTCTTTGGCACCAATACCATCACCGACTGGGTGCCGGGTCATACCCTGGTGTTCGAGGGCGAATGGGAGGGGAAAAAGTACCACGACAAAGGTACCGTCATAGAATTTTACAGGAATGAAAAACTGAAGTACGACTACTGGAGTTCGATGTCGGGCATAGAAGATAAACCTGAAAACTATATCATCGTTACTTACGAACTCTTCACCGATGGGGAAGCCACCACCCTGGTAGTCACCCAGGAAAATATTCCGGATGAAAAAACAAAGGAACATTCCATGGAAAACTGGAAGATGGTCCTTAATGAACTTAAAAAACTCCTCGAAAGCCAGAATACGATGGCGTGAAAAATTAGTGGTTGCCTGTTGGTCTTAACTGGTCGATTTTCTTTTGGATAAGCTTCTTTCTCCGCTGCCGACTTCGACATGGTCAGTGCCTGTTGAAAATGTTCAATCGTTTTTTTTGGGTCGATGTCTTTATATAGTTCACCCAGCAGCAGGAAATAAAAATGATTATTCAGCAGTTTCAGTTTCTCTGCTTCCCGTATGGCGATCTCGTTTCCATGTACTTTCGCATACGCATAGGTGCGATTCAGTGCCGCGATGGGAGAATAGCTGATTTGGAGGAGTCGATTGTACAACTGTAAAATGTTTTCCCATTTTTCACTCGTCTCTTCCTTTCTTGTGTGCCAGAATGCAATTGATGCTTCGAGATGATAGGTCGATAGCTGGCTGCCCTGTGAAGACTGCTGCAGGTAGTGAGCACCTCTCGCAATCATTTCCTTATCCCATAGGCTTTCATCCTGGTCCTGGTACAAGATTATTTCTCCATGTTCATTTACTCTTGCCGCAAACCTGGACGACTGAAAACACATGAGCGACATCAATGCATTGACTTTTGGAAGATTGGTGGGCTCATTGTCGATCAGTTGCAGGGTTAGTCGCATCGCTTCTGCACAAAGGTCTTCCCGCAACACTTCATTACTACTTTCCGAATAATAACCTTCGCTGAATAGCAGGTACAATGTGGTTAATACGACATCAAGCCGTTTGTCAATTTCTGAAGGAGGGGGAACTTCGATCCGGATATTTTCCAGCCTGAGTTTTTCCCTTGCCCTGAAGAGCCGTTTATTGATGGTTTCTTTATTGGTGAGAAAGGCGTCGGCGATTTCTTCAATGCCGAAACCGCAAAGTATCCGCAGGGCCAACCCCACCTGGCTTTCTTTGGGTATGGATGGATGGCATACGGCAAAGAGCATTTGTAACTGGCTGTCGGCAATGTTTCTTTCGGACAGGTCAATGGCAGCATCATCAATATCTTTCAACTGCGACTTTAGTTCCGGCACAATCTTATTTTGGAGGATGGCATTACGATGGAGATAATTTTTCGCTTTATTCTTCGCGACGGTATACAGCCATGCCGTCGGGTTTTCCGGGATGCCCTGGTATGGCCATGATTCCACCGCTGCCAGGAAGGTATCGCTGGCAATATCTTCCGCCGTTTCCATGTGCTCCATACCAAACAAGCGGGTGAGCACGGCCGTTATCTTCCGGAATTCTGTGCGGAACAAGTGCGGTATCAGGTCAGCATTAGTCATGATATAAGATTGCGGATTACGGATTGCGGATTGCGGATTAAATAAAGGGTGTCAGCATTTTGGCTTGCTTATATTGACCGCTATCTAAACGAATCCGAAATCCGTAATCCGCAATCCGTAATGTTTTAATGGTCTTTAGCAATCTTACGAACTTCTACCGTATTCCCCTCTCCCATAAGTACCGGTGCGCCTTTGGCAAATTCTGCGGCCTCTTCAAAAGAATCAGCCTTTACTATAATAAAACCACCGATGGTTTCCTTGATATCCCCAAAAGGGCCGTTGGTCACCATTTTGTCGTGGTGCACCACCCTGGCGCCATCAAAAGGAAGTCCTGTTCCACTCACAAATTTGTCCTGTGCAGCTATACCTCCGATCCAATCCATTGTCTGTTTCATCCAGGCCTGCATCTGTTCAGGCGAAGCGATTTTTGAGCCGTCCTCATGCCTGAAGATTAATATAAACTGGTCCATATACAAGATTTAAAATGTTATTGAAAATAAAGTTTCTACCTCAATAACAAATGAGCATTCCCGGATTGGACAAATACTTCATATATTTTTTCAAAAAACAAAGGATGCAAACCTGTCCTGCAATATTTCAATGAGTTCCTCATCCAGGAATTCATAGTCATCAGGTATATCGAGGTTTACTATTTCGGGTAATGACAAATGGGCGTATATTTCGTTGATCTTGTTTTTCTGGTCCTTTTCCATGACCAAAACTTTATTTGCCCAAAGAAGGTCATTTTCGGTTAGCTTCCGTTCGCTTCTCGGACTCAGTCCGGCAGACCGAATATTGATCCGGTCATCGTTCTTGTATATAAACTCGGCAGTTCGGCTTCTTTTTTTATTTTTTCCGCAAACGACCAATATGTTGGGCCGGTTTCCTGCTTTCTTCATCCGACAATTTAGGATTTGTTTACGACCCTGATCAACGACCTGTTTCTTTTATAGATCACCATTACAATGAATCCAATCAATAAAACAGTCCAGAACCTGGCTACAAAGATGATAAGCCCTTCCAGCATATTCCATCCAAAAGAAATCGATTCCGACAGCCTTTTCAGAAACCCTGGCTGATAAGCAATAACTTCTGTTTCGAGAGGTTTGATTTCACTTTTGACCGACTGGGATTGATAAAATGACAAACTAACGGTACTGTAACTCACCTGATCGTTAAGGTCGAGGTTTGCAATCCTGGCCTTGTCTGTATTTTCTTCCATGTCTGACTTGACCTGCTCTGCATTTACCACGTCTTTTAATGGCCTGCCGTTAACATCCGATGCCTTTGTGAGCCTGGATGAACTCCTGTGCTGATCTCTTCCGTGACAATTCATTAGATAAAAATTGCAAGGCCACATCATCCGCTTTGATGATCCTGTATTCCAGGAAGTCAATATTGGCAGCTATCTCTTTAAGAGTTGTATCAAGCCGGTTGTTTGGCACCCTCAACACCATACTGTTGCTCAGTGTAAAGTAGGTACTTTCCTTTACAGAATCCTTACTGATCGCTGTACTGCGAATATGATCCACCGTACGCCCGAGATGAGTATACGTCACAAAGCCACCCTGTTTTTGTACAATGTCCTCAATACTCCCGGTCGATTTGATAGCGTCGATTACCTTGAATTTCAGCTCGGCTGTCCGGATAAATTTTCTTGAACCATCACCTGTATCCATTGCAGCAACAGAGGAAACTGATTGTTGCATGGTACTGTCTGCCAATACATTTGAGGCCGACTCCTTTTGACGATACTGATTACATCCTGACAATAAAACGGGGATAATAATTGCAGCGGCCGGGTGAAACCATTTCATAAGTGCATTTACCCATAATTACCCGTTACCGGAAAAGGTAACCTTGGTAATTGCCTGCGTTTTTGTTAATACGGGCTCTTCATTGTTTTGGCACCTGCGGGCAGATCAAAGAAGTGATCATCAAGCTTCACTTCCTTAGCCTCGATGGCTGTGCTCTCCAGGGTGAATTGGGCATTGTCAATAATGGACTTAAGTGGCAGGGCATTGGACCTCGACAAAAATTCGTACCAGTTTCCATATTTATGGTTGAGGTATAAGCCTTTCTCGATCCTGAACTTTTCATTGAAGTAATATTTCTGTACACCGGAACTGCAGGTGAGCACCAGTTCATCACAGGTATACCCGAGGACCACCAGCGCATTTTCATTGATCTCGGCTTTAATCACCTGGTCGGAATTTACAGCACCATCAGCCCAAAGAAGTGTCTCTGAATTCGCCATTTTAGAATAGAGCTTGTTATCATGGTTCACATACAACTGCCATTGAAAAAGACTTCCATTGGCGACCGACTTATAATCCCCCTTCCTGATATAATACTCCTGTGTCTCGCCCATCATTTTATTGAACTGTTCACTGGAGACATTGGCCAGCTTGCTGCTGTAAACATTCTTGTAAACGATCCTGCCTTCAAAACTTTTGTTGTCGCCGGTCATGGAAATCAGGGCGACCAATATCAAAATCAGTATTCGATTCATAAGGGAATTTGCGCGAAAATAAACGGATTAAGGCCGCAAACTTAATTCATGATTTTAATAAAAAGTGAAATCTTCCGGAAAAACTATTGACCACATATTCTAGCGGTTTCACATTAATTATTCTGTTACCCTTTCTGTTTTAACCCACGACTGGTGCTGTTCATCACATTTTTCAGCTGTTTAGTGTCATAGTTGTAAAGCCATACCCGCACTGATATAACTTCACATTATTAAAGAGGACGTTATGGAAAATATAGAGAAAACCACTGCACCAAAAAAGAAAACCGGCCTGTATATCTTACTGTCATTGATGATTCTATGCCTGGCCGCCGGAGCCGTTTTTATCAGCGAAAATTATTCCGACAAAAATATTAGTATCAGCGTGTCGGAAGATGAAGATGAACTCATTATATCTGCCCGTTACCCGGAAGAAAAAACGGCTAAAGTACATGAGTACCTGAGGAACCAGCTCGATTTGAGTAATCTCACCAGCCTTAATCATGTGAATGTTAAAAAATATATTACTGCTGACGACATGATGGAGGTTTCACTGAAATCAACACCGGGCTATTTCAAAATTGTACTCAATAAACACCGGAATAGCAGGGAAGCCTACCGTACATTGAAAGAAGCGGGAAAAGGTATTGGCACTGTATTCACCCACACCACCCTGTCGTCATTTGCGCTTGAACCGATATTCTATGGTTTTCTTTTCTTTCTGCCCATCGGCTAGGTCGAAGTTTTCAATCAGCAGGGTATTGTTGTCGATGAAACTGATCTTCTGCCTCACATTAACCCTTTTTTTGGTGACAGGGTCTAAATACCTTCCCGGTAACATTGGCCACTTTGAGATCACCATCGCCCTCCAGCGTGAGCATGCCCGTACCCATATTGGAAAGGGTCGACATAAGAAAATTCTTGCTGCTGGTATTATAGCCGATCGTAGTTAATGCCTTATAGTTCTGGTCACCCATGGTGCCTGCCTGTGCAATTTCAAGAAAGCGGCCTTCCAGGATCATCCTGTTCACGGCAAGCAGGCTATAGACTTTGGGTTCTTTGGCTCCGTCTGTCCACATAGAGATCTCCAATACAAAATCACCGTTATACTTACCCAGCATATTGTGTATTTCCGATGGTGTATTATATACTGTCCATGGATCCGGCGACTGGGCATAGAGGCCGGTACTAAAAAGGAAGAATACCGTGACAATGGCTATTAATCGCATAGGTGGCTTTTAGCACAACAGGCAAAAACTTTGTGCCAGAACAAGTTGCCAATAACCTAAATAACGGATAGTCTGCGATCTATTCGATTTTCTTTAACTGTGCATCATACAACCCGGTCAATACACTATTTCCATCCTTATCTACCTTTACCCCGCCATACTTTGCCTTTCCGAATTTATCCGCCTGCCCTTCTTCAAAGAAATAAGACTCTGCGCCAATATTGATGGTGAACCTGCCAATGGTATATTCAATCAGCGTCTCTCCCTCATTGAGGGGAAGCTTTTCTTTTTGTATTCTGACCCTGTCGGCTATACCATCGGCATTTAATTTTACAACGCAATAACCACGCTTCGGAATACTGTCGTACGGAAGGTCCCTGGCTATCTTATAGTTTAACTGCATATAATCACCCTGTAACAGCGATCTCGGATCTTTCGGGGCGAGTTCAAGTAAAACCAGTTTGCCATCCGACAATAATTTTTCCTTGCTCACTACACCAAAAGTGAAATAGAGAAAAATCAAAACCAGGTTCAGCAAAATAACAATCCACCTATATTTTTTCATCGCTACCCAGTTTTTTATAGGTGAAGAAATAGATGAGCAGAAAAAGAAGTCCTGTTGCCATCATCATATTGGATTTGGTCAGCAGGCTGTAACCGAGGTCATAGTAATACTGACCGATAAAATAAATCAGGGCAATGACCCCGAGCACGAATCCCGTTTTATAATTTACCAGGAAACTTAAGAGGATAATCAATAAGGACCCTGAAATTGACGGCGCCATTGCGGTTGACGACAATATCAGCAGGCTCATTGCGTAAACAGACACTTTGCGCATTGTACTGTTAACTTCCAAAAGCCTGCATACATAGAAAATCACATATAATGTCCCGGCAATGATGACGATGGAAGTAATCCATGGATAGGATATTGAAACAGGGAAGATTCCTTTGACGCCCATGAAAAAAATTCCGGCGAGGAAGGATATGATGAGCCCCATCCGGACGGGATTATACAGCAGTGATAACTTTCTGCCGGTCGAAATAATTTTTGCTTCATTTAATATCCAGAACACCGTGATAATGGCAACACCCGAAACATAGGCCTGGATGGACTGGTAAAAATGATGCATGCTGATCCAACCAATAATGCTCCCAAAAAAGACTACGGTAGAAATAAAGGAGATGATATAGTTCTGGGTAATCATTACAGAACAAAACGCTATCAACATAAAGATCAACGGTGTCAGGTTTTCATTCTGTTGCAGGTCGTCAAGCCCGATCCCAATCATCAGGAAGCCACAGGCGTAAAGGGAAATGCTGAATGTGTCGATGATTAGTTTATTGTAGGCCTTATTAAGCCAGATGGATCCAACAATACACAGAATCCCGAAAATGACGGATCCGGCACCGGTGTTCGACAGCCCGGCTATCACAAAAAATCCCAGGAAGGCCAGGGTAGCCAGAATACCGCCGAATATGGTCAGCACTTTAATGCCAAGGCTTGATTTTTCGGTATGTCCATGCTGGTATTCAGCGATGATGGCCGCTTCGTCAATTTCAGCCGGACCGTCCTCCCCTGCCCTGATCTGTTCAATCAATGCGCGTATCTCATTTTCCTGTTTCATATGTCCATTTTTTTTGAATGCTGATCAGTTGCATGACCAGGGCCGTTACACTGGCGACAACAAAAATGCTGGTCAGCAGAAACATCGCTGCACCATCTGATATCTTTATCAGCAGTGCCGATATAATGATGATCAGGCTGAAGGGTATGATGGAGAGGTAGAAGGCTCTTTTGTATCTAAGGCCATACCAGCATCCGGCGACATACAATGCAGTAGTTATAACGATGAGTATAGTGAAAGATGGTTCGAATCGATCGAAAATTACCATGATCATCCCCATGGTTGCGAAGCTTACCACTGCAAGGGCGATGGTATTGGTAAACCAGGTAGGTATTTTACTATTGACACGGTTGATAAAAAGTGACGCCAATAAAAAAACCGCATTCAGCGAAGTAAGGATGGTTAACAGATCACGCTCCATCCAGCCTCTTGCCACCTGGTTGACATATAACACCACTACGGTATTGATGAGTGCAAGGTAAATGAGCCACAATGGGGCAAAATTCGAAATCATTACCCAGAGGGTGATGCAGATCGTCCACGCGAGGAAGAAGTCGTAAGCGTTAGCACCAGTCTGGTATATCTGTCCGAATACAGCAAACAGCACACCGATCAACACTGAAGCAACAGTCAGCAGGATATTCCTCACCGTTAGACTGAACTTCGGAATCAAGGCAAGCATGGCAGACAGGATGATGAGACCCTGCACCATCCCGATCTTCGCAAATTTGTTCAGGCTGGCCCAGTTATAGGCAAAAAAGAAAATGATGCCCGCCAGGAGGAAGGAGGCGCCAAGGGCTAAAAACAGGAGACGCAGGAAGGATTTCCAGGATGCAGGGGAACTATAAACGTGCTTTTTGAGTGCCTTCGACACTCCTGCCTTCTCCCAATTGCTATTTCGGGCAATAATGTGAATGTCGTCCCGGTCAATCGATGCCAATTGATCTGATGTCATGTTCTCCAAATATACCTACTGTTCATGAAAATGTGTATCGCATCACCGCTGTTGGGTTTGTTGAATCCCATTGAACTACGGCTATTCACCTCTTATCCGTATATCCGGAATTACTAATAATAATGGATGTACCTTATCTCGCCAAACTCTATCACCATGACTACATTACAGGGAAGTAAAACAATTCAAGATAAATCCGCATTTGTCGTAACAACTGCCTTTTTACTGATCTCAATGATCTGCCTTATCGTAAATTATTCGGTTAACCATTCCATCAGCTGGTCACTATTTCCCATCGGGGCGCTAATTGTGGTATGGGCCACTACACTGCCTGTGCTGGTGCTGAAAAATAATAAATTGCTGGGGTTGTTTGCAGGATTGGCAATAACCCTGGTTCCGTACTTATTTTTGATTCAAAGCCAGACTTCCGCAAAAGGTTGGGTTCTTCAGCTGGCTTTACCTATAGCCTTATTGTTTCTATTCATCCTTGGAATCTCATTAATCGGCTTCACTTATATGAAAGCCAACAAATTCTATCCTGTTGCACTGGCTATATTCCTTTTTGGGGTAGTGGGAAATTTTGGCGTCGGTCTTATTATCAGCAGGTTTTTAGATGGCCGGAATTGGGATGATGTACCCAGGGTGTATACTATGTCTTTATCGGCCATGATATCCTTCATATTTATCATTGCCGGATACATGAAGGGAAACAAAGTGAAAGCCAGCCAGGATAAACTGTAGATGTCCCCGGGCTATCCATTTATCTTCCCCCTTTTATCCGCTCATAATAAACAACGACAACACCGGTACCCAGCGCCTTTGTTTTTAGAAGCCTCAGGTCCACTTTTTTACTAATATTTTTAAACAAGGGCAAGCCGCTTCCCAGGATTATTGGATGAATATAAAATTGGTATTCGTCGATCAGGTCGAGGTTCATCATTTCGATGATCAAAGTAGGACCTCCCACGCCAATATTTCTACCAGGTTGTTTTTGTAATTCTGCCACTTCTTCCTGGATACTGCCCGTAGCAAGCCTGGCATTATTCCAATTCACAGATTTCAGTGTGTTGGAGAATACTACTTTCTCCATATTCTCCATTAACACGGCAAAATCATCTATGGGCTTGTTACCTGTAGGATTTTTTACCATCGCCGGAAATGCATCCTCCATGAGCTGATAGGTCTTCCTTCCAAATAAAAGAGTATCGGCACCTGCCATGAATTCATTCACACTAAGATGTAATTCGTCGTCTACAACCGCTGCCGTATGATCACAAAAACCATCCAGGGTAATATTGATGGAAGAAATAATTTTTCTCATTGTATATGGTTTTAATGTTTCAGGCTATGCCAACTGCTTTACGGTACGCATTTGTAATAAAAAATATATAGCAAAAATCCAAAGTATGGAAGCCGTAAGCCATGCTACAAGGGAACTACTTAACGCAAAAGTATTACTTGCCCCTTTTACAACAGATGGCACGATATCCTTGGTGTTGTTGATGGCCGCATGCATTAACATCGTCAGGAGCAGGCTCCCGTTGGTTTTCCAATACAACCAGCTTAAAGCAACCGATATGGCGATCACCTGGACAAGGTATAGCGGGAAGGACTGACCAAATGTATCTGCTTCCGCCACAAAAAAAAGTGGTAAATGCCAGAGTGCCCATATTGCGCCCAATAGCAGACTTGCATATGCAAGTCCGATTTTTTCCGTGAGGCGGGGTAGTGCAAATCCGCGCCAGCCGATTTCCTCTCCTGCCTGCACCATGGTTGAAAACATAATGCCAATGATCATAATATACCAGGTCTCCGTACCGAATACCGGCCACCTGCCTTCAATCAATCGATGAACAACAGCTACCAATAGTTTTACAGAGGCCATATATCCTGCTGCAAATAAATACCAGCGTGCATCAACATTCCATTTACCTATTCTTTCCAGCAAAGCCTTCAACGCACCCGGCTTTCCTGCCTTTGAGCGTCAGTAACACTGCAACGATGGAAGGTGCAAAGACTCCCAGTAACAAAACAGCCTTATTTAAAAAGGCAAATCCGGAACCTGACTGACCGAACTGTGGCAGAAAGACAACACCAAGGAAACAAGCCCAGCTTAGTGCAAAGGTGAATATGAAAAACCTTGTAAGAAGTCCCATGTTTATTGCGTTAACTTCTTTCTTCCACCTGCTTCCTTTTAAACCCTCAATGAACCGCGGAAGCCCCTTGCTGCATAATAGGATTCAGCGCCATTATGATACAGGAAGATGGTGTCGTAGCGCCGGTCACAAAATATGGCTCCGCCAAGTTTCCTGATCTCGGGAGGTGTTTTTATCCAGCTCGATGTTTTCAAATCGAATTTTCCGAGCTTTTGCAATTCCCGGTATTCCTCTTCCGACAATAGCTCAATGCCCATGGTCTCAGCCATATCCACCGCACTGCCATCGGGCTTATTTTCTTTCCTGGACTCCAGCGCGCGCTCGTCATAACAAAGACTTCTGCGGTTCTTCGGGCTTTCTGCAGAGCAATCATAAAAAATGAACTCGGCCGACTTTTTATCATATCCCACCACATCAGGTTCCCCACCTGTGGCCTCCATTTCGTTGAGTGACCAGAGCTTTGCGGGATTGGCTTTTAGTTTTGCCTCCACTTTCGCCCACTCAATTCCCTTATGTCGATCCATGTTTTTCTCAAAACGACTTTTCAATGTGTTGAGAAGTTCGATGCCCTGTTCGGAAGACAGCTTCTTTGTGGCCATACAGTTGTTTTTTCAGGTGAACGTTTATAAAAATACACTAACTGAAAGATTTTATTATCCTGCCGAAACGAGCTTCCTGCCTGTAGGTCTGAAATACCAGGAAACGACAGTCAATACCAATAGCAAGAGCGATGGAAATAATTCTGTTGCAGGATCACCCACGGCAATATGCGAATAGATTGAGCCCGACATAATAAAGAAGAATCCTGCATAGGCCCATTCCTTCAGCAATGGAAATTTAGGGGAGAGTACTGCGATAACACCGAGGATCTTACTGATACCCAGCAGGGTCAGGAAGTAGACAGGATAACCCAGGTGCATAATGCCGTATATACCTGGTGGCGAGATCTGTCCATCTGCAGGCATCTTCAATAATTGTACTAAACCCGTAGCCACCATTCCCAGTGAAAGCCATAACGTGGAAATCCAATAGATGATTTTATTTCTCTTTGTCATAAACCCTTATTTTAATTTGCCAAGAATATCCTGAATTCGGTTATGCGCCATATTTATACCCTTTGCAAAAGGCAATTGAAGCACCTGGTCCCTTTGTTCCACCGATTCGTAAATGACGTGCATGTTGAGCCTGCTGGTATCATCATTCAGTTGTTCAAATTCCAGGAATTCCAGTTGAACGCCATAAGGCGTGTTCTCCATTTCAAATGTGCGTGTGATTTTGTGGTTCGGATTCACTTCATGAAAGACCCCGCTGAATCCATGTTTGTTCCCCTTGTGGTCCAATGTCTCAAACTGGTAACTGCCGTGCTTCTTGCTTTCCAGTTTCAGCACCTTCGTCCCCATCCATTGTTCTACAAATTCAGCCTCCACAAAAGCTGTAAACAATAATTCTACAGGCAGATCAAATTCCCTGGTGATCAACAAGTCCTGTTTGCCATCTTCGGCATGGATGTTTGTTTTCAGTTCCATTTCATTTTATTTATTTGCTTTGTATTTTTTCATGACGGTTTCCAATTTATTGAACCTGTCATCCCACATTTTCCGGAAGGGCTCAATAAAGTCTGCCACTTCCTTCATTTTTTTAGCATTGATCTGGTAATATATTTCCCTCCCGGTTTGCTGCTGTTTAAGCAACTCACATTCGGTGAGTATTTGCAGGTGTTTGGAAACCGTTGGCCGTGCCGTATCAAAATTGGAAGCTATGGCGCCCGCTGTCATTGACTGGGAAGCCACCAGCAAGAGAATGGCCCTACGGGTAGGATCCGCAATAGCCTGGAATACGTCTCTTCGTAAGTTCATTGCGTAGTCATTTGACTACAAATATATATGTAGTTATTTAACTACGCAAATTTTGGAGAGATTTTTTTTGCAAATTGTTTGATATCATTTGCCAGCAATGCAGGTTGTTCCATGGCTGCAAAATGCCCCCCTTTGGAAAACTCCGTCCAGTGCTGAACATTATATCCCCTTTCAATAAACTTTCTCGCCGGAAAGGGTTCCTCCTTATGAAACCTTGCAATGCCGGTCGGCGTATGGATAAAATCATCCTGTGAAAAATGTAAGGGAACCTTGCTGTTCTCATTATACAACCTGATGGAAGAATGAATGGTCTCGGTAAACCAGTACAAGCTAACGTTGGCCAGCAGTTCATCCTTGGTAAAAACGGATTCGATATTCCCGTTGCAATCACTCCATCCATACATTTTTTCAACGATCCAGGCACAGAGCCCGACGGGCGAATCGTTTATACCATAGGCAAGCGTCAGTGGTTTTGTTCGATGCTGATGAGAGTAGGCTCCCTCAGCAATATACCAGTCGTCCGCTTTTTTCCTGCGATAGAATCTCCTGCTCCGAAAGCTTTTCATTTTCGGGAAGGAAGGGAAGATAAGATCCGGGAATATAATTCAGGTGTAGACCGAGTAGCTGCTCGGGATGCGTCAGCGCAAGGGCTGTACTGATGCCTGCGCCGAAGTCACCACCCTGGGCCAATACCTTTTCGATATCCCAGCTCTTTGATCAGTTTACTCCAGAGGTCGGCAATAAAATAAAGATTGCAACCTGGTGCAGTGATCTTTTGTGAAAAGCCGAAACCGGGAATGGAGGGAATGATGAGATCAAATGATAATTCCGGGTCTGATGATAAGCGGAGCTATCATTTTTGTCAGTTCCAGGAAAGAACCCGGCCATCCATGGGTGATGATCAACGGCACTGATTGTTTTCCCTTACCTTTTATATGAAGAAAATGAATGTTAGTGCCATCAATTTCTGCTATATAGTTCGGGTACCGGTTAATTTCATTTTCCACCGTTCTCCAGTCGAACCCATGTAACCAATAATCAACCAATTCTTTCATGTAAGAAAGGCTCGCGCCATATTGCCAGCCTGAGCCGTTGATCTCATCTGTCCACCGGGTATTCCTTAACCTTAGTTTCAGGTCATCAATAGCTGGTTGGGGAATATCGCATCTGAACTCGGTGATCATTGGTTTCTATCTTTTGATGTCAATCTAAAAACTGTCTTACGGGCTATTCGATAATTGTTTTACTGGTGCTAACCTCTATTATTTCACCAATTTAACCACTTCTTCAGCTACCCATTGAGCGGAAACAGCAAAAGCGCCGGTGACCATCCTGTTCCTGCTGTCGACGATATGCGTAAAATCTTTATTTGGGCGGGTTTCAGGGGTGCAGACGACGAGGTTAGCGCCTCTCCTGGCCAACACTTCCTGCATATCGAAGGGAAGCAGCTTTCCATAGTTGGAGATATTCATAAATTGTTTCTCCGCCCACGCCGGAAAACAGGTGATCCTTTTACCTTCCACCAGGTATTTACAATTACTTAATTGTACATTGATGAGGGATGCCACGCCATGCCCGGCCGTACCAACGATACCGCCCTTTTCATATATGGCAGCCGTTATCCTCGATATGCGTTCATCATTCATGACATCGAAATACTGTCCATGTCCACCCGGATAGAATACGGCAACATAATCGCCGGTTTTAATTTGATCAGGAGAAAGTGAAGCTCTCCGTTTTTCTTATGAATAGTTCAGTTTTTTGAATAGAATCGAGGTCAGGTGCTATTTTCGCCGCAGCATAAATGGATGTCTTCCCGCCTTTAGGTGTTAGTATATCAACGTCATAACCCTTACTGGTAAAATAATTGAATGGATGTGCAATTTCCATCAGGTAGGTTCCGCTTTTATTATTGCCTACTGAGTCGGTGTTGGTAGCTACGATAAGGATTTTCTTTACCTGTGAAAATGAAATTAGTGTGGAGAATAAAAGAAATACGAGGATGGATGTTTTATTCATGGATTAATAAAATTTTTTCGAAGATCATAATTTCCTGCCGAATTGTAAACTGGTCGGTACTACAAATTGCTATACCTGCAACCCACGGAATAGTATCATTGGATGCTCCGGCTAATGTAGATTGTTACTATGAATGGTTGCGGCTTCCAGGTCAATTTCAAATAAGCAGCAGTTCGGTTCTTTTTGGTAATGACCCGGTAAGGATGCGGTATCAGTGAGTATGAACATTCCCAAAAATGTAAAGCCAGCCGAAGTATATAGTTCGATGAGCCTGGTATTATTGCCCAGCGTATCCAGACGCACAAACCTCTTCCCGTGTTGTTTTGCGTATGCCCTTGCCCACTGTACAATAGTATCGATATACCTATTGCCGCGAAAGTTTGGGTGATTGCAAATACGATGAATATAAATGGAATCATTTTTATCCTTCTCACCCCATATTTCCCGGTCTGACCAGGTCACTGCCCAGTTGCAGGCGATAGTGCCTTCGACAATAAGTTTCCATTGCCGTTCTTCTATAATCTCATGTTCAATAAAGTCCTTGTCAAAAAATGGCCATACCACCATTTTCCGGTGCGTCTGAAGATTTCTTGCAGCTTCGTAGAGTGATAAAATTTCGTCTGCGTCGCTTAACAGACAATTCGAGATTTCCATACCCGGTTCATTAGTTTTATAGCCTCAAATATCTAAGATCCACTAAACTTATAAAACCCGAATATTGCTATTTCCGTCTTTATATTTTTTCGTACTAAGGTTCCAATATACGGCGGAGGTAATTCACCTGCCCGAGATGGTAATTCAGGTGAAGTGCCAGCTGCGTCAACACGTAGCCTGTCGAGGTTCCCTCTTTATCGAAAAATATGGGGTAGGCCGATTCCATATCCTGTGGAGTCAGTTTTTCAAGAATTCCGGTAACGACAGGAATAACCTTTTCCAATTGCTGTACGAGCTCCTTCCTGTCCACCCCCTTGATGATAAATTCCTGGCTCCGTTCACGTATATAACCGGTATGGCCAAGCGTTGCCCCGAAGAAATGATGCAAACCTCCGATGATATGCAACACCAGGTTGCCAGCAGGAATTCTTAACCGATCCGCTGGTCTTCCATATGTTTTCTTCATTTTTGAACAGCTCAATTTCTTCGATCAGTTTCCGAATATCTCTTTCATAAAAATCGGCCAGCATGGTATTCAACATATGCAGGTTTTTCTGGTAAAATTCCGATCAGCCATGTTTTGGCAAAATTGGTATATTTATATACACCTGCAATCCTTGCAAAGCAAATATTATGAGAAGTCGGACTACCCTTCTTATAATTCTTTTTTGCCTTTTGCAGTCTGGCTGCGGAAGACAAAAGGAAGTGGCGGACAGTTTTGGTTTCAAACCTCCCAAAATTGTAGAAGCAAGGTCATATCAAATTCCCCCTGAAAAAACAGTTCCTCCAAAAAAGATCCTCGCTACGGGCATGCGCAGGGTTAAGGTTGGCAAACCCGAAACAGTCACTTCTTCCCACAAATGTTTTTACGGCAAAACCATCAAGAATAGTGCCGGCCGGAACTCCGATGTTCGTAACGCCCAACGGAGAAAACTTTCAACCACCAAAAATTGTCCAGGCAATAGACCGTCCCGTTAAAGCAGGTCAGCCTGAAATCATCTTGCTAAAAGATCCCCTGGCCAAAGAAAAAAATCCGGAAAGCTTCAGTTCCATCAAGGCCATGCACGGGTTAACCAGCAATGAAATTTCATCCTTGTACCAGGACAGGGCCGGCAACCTGTGGATCGGCGCCTGGTGGGGCGGTGCCACCAAATATGACGGGAGATACCTGACCAATTATTCCATTGCACAGGGACTAAGCAGCGATGTCATTCAATGCATTTTTGAAGATCGTAATGGTAATATGTGGTTTGGCACCGGCGGAGGAGGTGTCAATAAATTTGACGGAAAATATATTACCCGTTATTCCATAGCAGAAGGATTAAGCGATAGCAGTGTTTATGAAATACTGCAGGACAAAAATGGCGACATGTGGTTTGCCACTGAAAATGGAATCAACAGGTATGATGGACATTCATTCACCTGGTATACCACTGCGCAGGGATTGCCCGGCAAATACACCTGGGGTGTTCTCGAAGACAGTAAAGGAAATCTATGGGTTGGTTCCGATGGAGGACTAACAAGGTTCGACGGCCAAAAGTTTATCAACTATACTATACCGTTAGGACTGAAATATAATACTGGCGTTGGGCGGATGGTGGAGGATAGCAACGGCCATCTTTGGATAGGCACGAGCGCAGGGTTATGCAAATATGATGGCAGTAATCTGACCCTGTATACTTCAGAAGGAGGCCTGAGTTCCAACAGGACCACAAAACTCATGAAAGACAATCGTGGCAATATATGGATCGGCACCTGGGATAAGGGAGTAAACAGGTTCGATGGCAAAACATTTACTCATTTCGGCGTGGAACAGGGCTTAGGTAACGAAATGGTACCGGCCGTTCTGCAGGATAATCGTGGTAACATATGGGTCGCCACAACAACGGGCCTCAGTAAATATGACGGTAAATTATTCAGTCATATCATTCCATTAAAGCAGGAAGAAGTGGAAAGTCTTTTTGCAGATAAACACGGAAATGTCTGGATCGGAACCGGTGCCGGAAACTGCCTGAATAAATATGATGGCAAAACGCTTTCCCGGTATACAACTGAACAGGGATTATCCAACACAAATATGAATTATATATTTGAAGACCAAAAGGGAAATATCTGGTTTGCCGCCAGGGCTGGAATCGATAAATATGATGGCAAATACTTCACAAATTTTAATACCACTAACGGATTAATAGATAATGCTGTTTTCTGTATACTGGAAGACAAAAAAGGAAATCTTTGGTTTGGTACAGAAAGAGGGGTAAGTAAATTTGACGGGACTTATTTTTACAACTACTCTACCGCACAGGGGCTAAACGGCCAGACCATCTATACCCTCTTGGAAGATCACCAGGGCATCATCTGGATAGGTTCAAGCAATAAGGGCATTTGTTCCTTCGATGGAAATACATTTACTCACTATGATATGTCGCACAGCCTCAGTCACCCGATGGTACTGGCAGCGATAGAGGACAAAAACAATAACCTCTGGTTTTGCACCAGTCTTGGCGTAAATAAATTTGACAGAAGATATTTTACCTGGTACACCACTGAACAGGGTTTGAGTAATAATATCGCCAAGAATCTTTTGCAGGACAAAAATGGAAATATCTGGATTGGCACCATCAATGGAATAAACCGGCTAAGGTCAAATGCATCTTCAAACGACACTATGGACAACAGGCTGGTGTCGGTATTTAAGAAGTATACTGTGTCGGAAGGATTTTTAGGCGGCGGCACTTACGAAAACACCCTTGCCGAGGACGGGCAGGGGAATATCTGGATTGGCGCTACGGACAGGGTGGCCCTTTACCATCCCGAAGGTGATATGGCGGATACTATTCCTCCCACCATACAGTTAACCGCTCTCGCATTATTCAATCAACAATTTAACTGGCTGCTTGCGGAAAAAAACAAGGACAGTTCTTTCCTGTTAAATAATGGATCAACGCTGAAGGATTTCAAATTTAGCGGGCTCTCTTCCTGGAACAACCTGCCGGAGGACCTGCAGCTGCGCCACGATAATAATTACCTGGCCTTTCAATTTGTTGGCATTACAACCTACAGGCCAAAAGAAGTACGTTACCAGTATTTCCTTGAAGGCCTCGATGAAAACTGGAGCAATATCACCGAACAACCGGAAGCCACTTATAATAACCTGCCTAACGGCAAATATACCTTCAGGGTAAAGGCTGTGAACAGTGAAGGCTACTGGAGCAGGGAACTGCAGTATTCATTTACCATCATGCCACCCTGGTGGCGCACATGGTGGGCATACCTGGTCTATGCCATCATTTTTGGTATGTTGATCCGAATGATCTCTTTATATCGTTCGCGTCAGCTAAAAGCAGAAAATATCCGCCTCGAAGAGAAAGTGAACAGGCGGACCATTGAACTCGAACATTCTCTCGACGAAAAATATCAACTCATCAAAAAAGTGGAAAGCCAGGAGGCCCTGTTGAAAGAACGATTGCGCATCAGCCGCGAGTTGCATGATGATATCGGCAGCACGCTGGGAAGCATTTCCATTTACAGCGAAGTGGCCAGGAAACGCACTGCAAAAAAAGAAAATACCAATGAAGTGCTCTCTAAAATCGGGACTGCATCGCGCGAGCTGATCGAGAAGATGAGTGATATTGTCTGGAGCCTGAATCCCAATAACGAAAGCTTCGAGCAACTACAGCATCGCATGATGTCTTTTGCAGCAATGATCCTTTCGCCCAGGGATATTGAGTATGAATTTATTGTTGATGAGGAATTAAAAGGCATTCAGTTCACCGGCGAACAAAGGAAAAATATCTTCCTGATATTTAAAGAGGCCCTGCACAATATTGTAAAATATGCGGACTGTAAGACTGCCTGTATACATTTATCGGTGTGTAACAATTCTCTGGTAATGGACATCAAAGATGATGGTAACGGTTTTGAGATCTCCGGACCCGAACAAATTTCAATACCTGAAAAAGATGACACACTGGGTGGAAATGGAATAAAAAATATGCAGGCCAGGGCCGATGACATGAATGCCAGGCTCACTATTCAATCCAGGTTAAATGAAGGAACGGCAGTGCAACTTATTTTGCCATTATGATGTATACCCGGGATACTACCAAATTTGGTAGTATGGATAAGCCTCGAACGGGTGGAACTTTATATAAATACCAGGGATGGACGGAATTAAGGTGATATTATTTGATGATAACGATGCGCTGAGGGATTCCGTGGCCATGCTTTTACAGGAGTCGGATGATTTCACCCTGGCGGGTGCTTATGCTCATTGCCTCGATGTTGCGGAAAACATTCGGGATACCAAACCGGATGTGGTGATCATGGATATTGACATGCCCGGAATGAATGGCATTGAAGGCGTAAAACTGATACGCAAAAGCTTTCCCACGGTGCAGATACTGATGTTCACCGTTTTTGACGACGATGAAAAAGTATTTGCCGCTATAAAGGCAGGGGCAGGGGGATACATCCTGAAAAATGCCGAACCACAGCACCTGCTCCACGCCATTACCGAAGTCTATAACGGTGGCGCGCCAATGACACCGGGCATTGCCAGGAAAGTATTGCACCAGTTCCAGCATATACTGCCCGAAGAAAACAAGGACTATCATCTAAGCATACGCGAAACGGAAGTGCTTGGCCTGCTCGTTGACGGACTCTCCTACAAAATGATTGCGGCCAAAATGAATATTACCTATGATACCGTTCGTGCCCATATGAAGAAGATCTATGAAAAACTGCACGTAGCTTCCATGACAGAAGCAGTGGCAAAAGCCATCAGCCAAAAACTCTTTCCCGGAAAATAATACTACTGCAATTCTCTGAACTTCTTTACGGGTCTATACCAGCTGCACCATTTCATATTACATTTATCAATAATAACTATACTACCAATTTTGGTAATTGTCAACCGTCTTTGTACATCTTTTCTTTGTTGTGATTATTTATTTCGATAGCATCTGCCTTATCCAAGCGAACCACAATAGATCGAAGCCTTCAATTTGCACTTCCTGCCCTTTTGAATAGTATGTAGGTGAACAACAGGTAAAACATGAGTCACTATAGTGATCACTGTTTAATATAAAATTCTTTCTATTTATTCACCAATCTAACCGGAGGTATGTTATGAACAAGAAAATCTTCCTCATCTATTCTTTTGCGCTGATCATATTTGGCTGCAGCAAAGACGACGGATCCCAGTCAACACAAAACGATCAGCGATCTGCCCTCAGCAAGGCAGCCAAAAATGCATCTGTATCAGCAAAAGGCTCGGGAGCCACACAGGTCGATGGGATTGCCTATTTCGCTGAAGCCGCAGAATGTGACGTTCCCAGCCAGGGCGCTGCTTACGCACTAAGAATGACCGGGGATCTCGTGGGTTGCATGTACACTTACGTTGATGAATGGGAATGCTCTCCTAGCGGCACTTACCGTGAAAAGGGGCGGGAATACTTCGTGGGCACCTACAATGGTCAGTCGGGCACATTCTGGACCACTTACAATTTCGAAGCGAAGTACGAGGGTTGCGCCATTGACGGTTCCTATATCGGTGCCGAAATTAAGGGCCGCTGTCAACATCCTCTTGTAGATGGCAGTGGCACCGGTGTATTTGAAGGCGTGTCCGGCCGTTTGGATTTCAAAGATGATATCGCTGCAGGAAACTATCCTTACCGGGGTCACTTCCTGTACTAATCTTCACATTCAGCAGGTTAACTCTTTACACAGTTAGCGTTCTCCCTATTCCCACCAACATGCCGGGGTGCTGTTGTATATAAGCAGTATCGCCGGCATTTCTTTTCTTTACTTCTTAGAAAAATCCGACTTTTACAGTGCTGATAATCAAACCGGGATACCAGTCCGGCAACCAGTAAATTAAGCATATGTCAACGCTCAGCCAGCTTTGTATCCACCGGGACAGTTGTTTCCCTAAATGCAATTAATTTCGTCTAAGTTTTCATACTGTTACAACTATTCTCCTGCCCTGTGCAATGCAACAGCCTTGTAGGCTCCTATCCAACTTGTTCTCAACCATAGTTTAACATTGAAGCATTGTTAACTTCAAATGAATAGTCATGAAAGCGATTACTTTTTCATTATTAATCATCGTCCAGGTATTTGGATACCTAAGCTGTACAAAAGATGATGAAAATTTGCCTGCGCAACCTGCTCCTACTAAGAACACCGCTCCAAAAGTCAAAACCATTGACCAGGTTTTACTAATACTTCCAAACAATGAAATTACCCTGGTGGGTAATTACACCGACTCGGAAAGAAATGTAAGAGAAGTAAAATGGATCAAAATTAGCGGACCTGCTTCTTATAGGCTGGAAAACCCCAATTCACTGTCCACCCGTTTGGATCAGCTTGAAAAAGGTGACTATCTATTTGAACTAAGGGTAACCGACAGCCTGGCGTTGTATGGTAGTGACACCGTAAAAGTCACCGTCAGTGATACACCCGCATCTTCCAATGAATTAGTCTTTACAGACCACACATGGGTCTTTGACTGGAGCAATCACATTGAAGTCGAAAAATTTAATACCATCATTTCACCGAATGCTGTGTTCAAGGTTTATATCAGGCGGGAATCCAGTTCCGACTGGATAGAAGCTACTCCACTTTCGCTATTTGGTAACTCGTCATATGAATATTTTGTCGAAACAAGACCTGATGGCGGCGGGATTTATCATTTTGGCAGCTTATATATCTCATACTATGGTAATGATGTTCAGTGATTCACCGGATGTAAAAATTACTTTCTGATGTGAATCGTAACCCCGCCGGCCTAACTGCCTACTTTTACTGACCATAATCATAGACCCGATCATCAAATCTATCAATATGGCCAATTACCTTTGGCTGTCATAAAGATAAGAACAGGTCATCCCTCGGCCGATTCATATCACCACCACCCATTTCCCTCCGGGATTGTGGTGATAATGTCTGAATGTACCATAGCTGGACACACCAAAACATCCTTAACAAGCGGTAATGAAGTTTTTATTCCTCTCAGCGGTTGCCATCTTCTTCCTTACCGGTTGTCGCCGTGATATCCTATATCCCATTAAGATATCCGGCAGGGCACAGGGAACTACTTATAATATAAGTTACCTGGCCGGACAACAATCCAACTACCGCGAAGAATTTGATTCCATTTTTAAACATATCGACCTGTCTCTTTCCACGTACGTTCCGGCTTCCATCATCTCGAAGATCAATAGAAATGATTCCGGCGTTGTTGTCGATGAATACTTTTCTGATGTTTTTAATAAATCAATAGAGGTTTCCAAAAATACTGGCGGATTGTTTGACATCACCGTTGCTCCCATTATCAATGCCTATGGATTCGGGTTTACCAAAAAAGAAAAGGTAAATCAGCTATTGATCGATAGCCTACTGAAATTTATCGGTTATCAAAAGGTAAAGCTGGTCGACAAAAATCTGGTGAAAGAAATCCCCCAGGTCATGCTCGATTTTAATGCTATCGCCCAGGGATACACGGTAGATGTATTGTCGGATTTTCTTGAACACAAAGGCATCAGCAACTACCTGGTGGAAGTGGGCGGTGAATTAAGGTCGAAAGGAAATAATATGAACGACAGCAGCTGGACGGTAGGCATCGAACAACCCAACGAATCACCTGCCGATGGGGCATCATTGAATGTAATCACCAAAATGAAAGACAAGGCCCTGGCCACTTCCGGCAATTACAAAAAATTTTATATCGAAGACGGGAAAAAATACTCCCATATCATTGATCCTTTTACCGGCTATCCGGCCAAAAATAATTTGCTGAGCGCCACCGTGATTGCCAGTGATTGCATGACTGCCGATGCCTATGCAACTTCATTCATGGTGATGGGGCTGGAAAAAGCAAAACAGTTTATTGCCGAACATAAGGACTTGCAACTGGAAGTATATTTTATCTATGACGACAATGGTGTATGGAAAATATACGCCTCAGAATACTTTAAAAAAAATGTCCTCTAATTCAAAATATCAACGAATATGAACGCTCTAAAATTTACGAGACTGCAGGCATGGACGCTGGTCATCCTGCGCGTTTTGATCGGCTGGCATTTCCTGTATGAGGGAGTGATCAAGGCATACAATCCTTCCTGGACTTCGCGTGGTTATTTATTAAGTGCCACGATATTAAAAGACTTCTTCATCTGGCTCGCCAATGATTCCCGCATATCCGTCATTGACAACCTGAATATCATCGGACTGATTGCCGTTGGCATCAGCCTGGTCATTGGAATAAAGGTTCGATGGGGTTGTATCGGTGGAATATTATTGCTGATGCTATACTACCTGGCCCATCCGCCATTTTCAGACTTGCCGCAGGGTCCCGTGGAAGGAAGCTATTGGATAGTCAATAAAAACCTGATGGAGATGGCAGCACTTTTTGTCATCTACCAGTTTCCATTAACATCCGTATTCGGACTGCAAAATTTATTTGTAAGAAATAAAGTCAGCACATCAATAAACTAACGACCATGGCAAACGATAATATTTTTTCAAAATGGAACAGGCGGGATATATTAAAAGCCCTGGGCGGACTACCCATATTTGGTGCAGTATGGTATTCAGGTGCCAAGCCTGGCGGGCAATGCAAAACGTGAAAAGCAGTTCCTGCTGGAAACATTAAATATAAAAGCATCACCTCCTCCTGCTTCAGGACCAATGAGTGGAAAACCGCTCCGGCTTGGCATTATCGGTTTTGGCATCCGTGGCGAACAGCTTTGTCGGGCCCTGGGCTTTGCCACCACCGACTGGTTAAAAAGAATGACTGAAGCCCTGGCAAAAAATGACAAAGACACCAGGCTCGCAGATTTTAAGGCACAGGAAAACCTGAATATAAAACTGGCAGCCATCTGTGATATATTTGACGAACGTGCAGAAAATGCACTGAATTCTTTCACTACGACTGACAATAAAATCAAGCGGTTCCGTACATATACTGAACTGATCAACAGCGGCGAAGTGGATGCCATTGTAATAGCCACACCCGACCACTGGCATGCACCGATATCGATTGAAGCGTTAAAGGCAGGAGTACATGTATATGTGGAAAAACCGATGACGCATAATATCTCCGAAACATATCTCTTGCGCGACACTGTACTCAACAATCCCAAAACAGTTTTTGCTGTCGGGCATCAGCACCGTCAGACACAAAGTTTTCTTACCGCACAGGATGTGATCAAGAAAAATATTCTCGGCCATGTGTCACTGGTGGAAACCAATACCAACAGGAATGATGATAATGGTGCATGGCAATATGATATTTCCGAGGCCGCCAATCCAAAAACGATCGACTGGGACCAGTTCCTGGGCAATGCACCGAAGGAACCTTTTAACCTTGAACATTTCTTCCGCTGGCGGAAATGGTGGGCATATGGATCTGGATTGTCAGGCGATTTAATGACGCATGATTATGACCGGATCAATTGCTTACTTAAAATGGGAATCCCCACTTCAGTCACGGCCTCTGGCGGGATCTATACGCACCGCGACGGGCGGAATGTTCCTGATGTAATGCAGGTAACTATGGAGTTTCCCGATTTCAGTACCGGGGGAACCCAGGAAAAAGGAAAAGAGAAAGGAATGACCTTCGTGTATAGTGCTACGTTAGGAAACCAGTTCGACAGGGGTACAGTGCTTATGGGGCACGATGGCAGCATGGAACTGGGTAACCGGATTACGGTATATGCCGATCCGAGGTCAACAAAGTATGCTGACCTGATCAAGGAAGAACGCATTGAAGCCGGTGTTCCGATTTACCAATACGATCCTGCGGTCAACGGAACCGATGCAGTCACTTCCGCTACGGCAAAATATTTCGCCAACAAGGGATTATTGTGGACCTACCGGGATGGCAAACGAGTTGACTCCACATTCCTTCATCTGACGGGAATGGCTAAGTTGTATCAGGAATGGCGGCACACCAAGCTGCTCCATCAAAGAAGGATTTGAAGAAGCCATTTCCGCGCATATGGGCGGATTATCCTATAAACTGGGAAGAAGAATCAACTGGGATCCTGTTGCACAAAAGATCATCGCAATGCCGGGAGAAGATCTTGATGCGGTGTTGTTGGGGAATGGGTAATTGAGTTACTGCCTTTTCGATGCGCTATTCTTCCTTACGGTAAATAATCCGACATCCCGTAGCTTTCTGACCGGCGGATCATCGGCCGTGTCAGGGGAAACAATCCTGGATTTGCAAAAAATGCAACTCCAAAGGATGCTTTTATGATAATTCCGTTTTAAGATAATTCATTGATCTGCCTGGTTGCAAATTGCACTCACTCCGCCGTGTGATCCGGCAAATAATTACTATTTCTTACCACTAAATAAAACTCCAGCGCATTTATCAATTATGAAACCGGCATACAGGTTTTTAGGTTTGAATCATTATTTCAAACCATAAAACAAATTGTATGAAATGGCAACTATTTACACTCGCAGGCCTGATGTTCTCTTCCGCTATTTTAGCCCAGGAACCAGGCAGAAAATTTACCCCGTCCATAAAAGTCGGAGCAGGCGTATGGACAGAAGACGTTTCTGTTTTGAATGCTGAATTAGGTTTCCAGGGTGAATATAAACCCTCTGCCCGGTTTTCTATTTATGGGAATATTTCTTATAACAGGATGGTCGCTCTTGAAGAAGTTTCCGTGGGTATCAACCATGTGAATTTTATTGCCGGCCCAAGGGCATACCTGACCAAATCCTTTTTTACCGGTGTCGGCGCTGGATATCTATTGGCTTTTTCTGATGGATGTATCCGAGGGATCTTTCGCCTTTAACCCGCATATCGGCATTGACAGGCCTAAGACACAATGGACATTAAATTACACGGCAGTAACAGAGGGCGGAGTCTTTGGGTATATTTCTTTAGCTGCAGCATTCAAGCTGGGAACTAAAAAAGCGTCAAACTAATCGTTCATTCTGAAAATCTTATCAAGGTCAGTACATTTTAGAAAATGCACTGACCTTTCGTGCATATCCTTCCTGCTATATATACCAAAGTCTAACGCTGTATGTAAAACTATTTTGATACTTCAAAGTCGGAGCAGATGATGTTTTTTAAAAATCTTCCTTTCGGATATCCAGCTTTTTCATTTTAGATTTTAGTGTAGATGGCGGGACATTCAGTATGTCTGCGGCACCGCCATTTCCCCATATTTTACCATTACATTTTTTCAAGACAGTAATAATGTGATCCCGCTCATTGTCATAAATCGTTTTCAGCTCAACATTGTGACCATCTAAAGAATTACTGTTGACCTGATTTGGCAATGGGACCTCTTCGATAACTGTTCCACTACACAGTAAAATACTTCTTTCAATAACATGTTCCAGTTCCCGGATATTCCCTGGCCAACTGTAGGCCCTCATATTTTCCACTGCTTTATCCGATAAACCTTTAACCTGTTTACCTGATTTCCGATTGTAGATTGAAATAAAGTGATTTGCCAGTGCAGGCAAATCATCTATTCGCTCCCTTAAAGCCGGTAATAAGATTGGAAAGACATTCAGGCGATAATATAAGTCTAACCGGAATCGCCCTGCCGCCACTTCCTTCTCCAGATTCCGGTTCGTGGCTGCAATAATCCGAATATCAATTTTGATTGGATATGCGGCCACCAATGGGCTCGATCTCTTTTTCCTGCAGCACACGTAATAGTTTGACCTGCAGGTCTACCGGCATTTCGCCAATCTCGTCTAAAAATATTGTTCCACCGTTTGCCTGTTCGAACTTGCCGACCCTTTTATCGATGGCACCGGTGAAAGATCCTTTTTCATGACCAAATAATTCAGATTCAATGAGCGTTGCTGGCAAGGCAGCGCAGTTGACTTTTACCAGTGGTTTTCCTTTCCGGGATGAAAGGTTATGGATACACTCCGCAATCCGTTCCTTGCCCGTTCCTGTTTCACCTAAAATAAGTACGGATGTATCTGTATATGCAACCTGGCTGATAAGGTCAAATACATTCAACAGCAGGCGGTTCTTTCCAATAATACCCTCAAAGCCCTTTATTTCACTAATATATGGGTTAACTAATTTTGCCCCGGTAAAGTCTCTTTCCAACGCACCGCCAATATTTTTGGAATTCAGGGTGTTCTCAATGACATCTGTCATCGTTTTTTGCAAACGGTTCATTAACCCTATATGTGCTGTTTTATATGTATCCGGCCTCTTGCAATAAAAACAAAAGATAAATGCTTCACCGTTTGGGCGACGCAATGGGAAATAGATAAATGACTTTAGTTGAAATAATTCTGAAAACAATTTTGTTAACGATGGTTGGCTGCATGCCTGTTCAAAGGCTTTGTCTGCAACAATAGCTGGCATTGTATCAAATGGCGTGTTACTGACAAGTGGCAAAAGCCCGTTTATTTTCAAACGGGAAATATTTAGTAACTCCGGTATCCCTATGGTCTGATATTCTTCGTACCCAATCCTTAGAAAACTAATAGCTTTGGTGGATATATCCCTGATGGTATTAAATCCTGCAGTAATATAGTCAAAAGAGACATGTTGTTTAAGTGTTGTACAAAGGGCAAACATTTTCTTTTCCCAGCTGTCACTACCATTTGCAATAGCCAACAATTTATCCTTTAGAATATTTTCCTTTCTGATATTGGCCTCTTCATTATGTTCGTGCAGGTAATAAGCAATTTCAATGGTTGTCAATAGATCTTTTTCCCGGAAAGGTTTTACCAGGAATCCGTATGGATGAGTTGATTTTGCTTCGTTTAACAGCTCTTCATTTGAATTGGCAGACAGGTATACGAAAGGAATATTTTTTTCTCTCAACAGTTTAGCCAGATCGATGCCTTCACCCTTTCCTTTTAAAAATATGTCCAACAACACAAGCGCGGGAGTTTCCTTTCTTATCATTTCCTCAGCAATATCCGCTGAACCTGCTATTCCACTAACCAGGTAGCCCGTATCTTTTAACATGAGTTTAAGTTCATTGGCTTCTACAGAATGGTCATCGACGATCAGCACTTTTTTCTTCACAGCATAGATTTACTGGTAACAAATGATTTATTTGTTTTGGCCAACAGAAAAGTTCATAATCATCACAAGTCATGCCTGTTTGGGCAAATAAACACACTGAACACTTTCCTCTTTTTGAATTTGGGGATGATGAGTCATGTCCATAGAGGGATTTGATAGCAATTTCATGCTATGCAGTGCAGATAAGCCTTCATGCCAGGAGAGCAAACTACAAAGCTATTCTATAATTCTATTTCAATGCGGACTGTATTCAAGTTACTAAATATTATAATCCGTTGTATGTTTCGAACCTTGGGACCTGGTCATTATTAGTAACAATTATTTCGAACGTTTTTGGGTATCGGCCAACGGGCGACCGGAAGGGAATTGACAACTTTTGACTTACAACGAAAACACCGTTACGATAAATGTTACTTGCGTGTAGTGAGATACTTTACACTTATCAACGACCGCTTCAAGAATGACTTTGTCCAGATGGGCAACCGGGGACTTGACTTCTGACAGGTGCCAGTATACTTTTGAATCCACACATTTAAAATCAAAGTCAATGAAACGATTCAAAACGGCATCTGAAAAGACTGTGATCATTGTAATGTTCGTGCTGATAGCAACCAGTGCATATTCGCAGCAGTCAAATTCAGGGATAACCGGCCAGCTCAAAGCAAATAAGCCTTCAATTGCATTAATCGGTGAACAGGTCGAAAATTACTTACCGGTACATGAATCTGCAAAGGGACCTTCCATAGATCCAGCCAGGGGTTATCGTTTGCAGGAACTTGGGAAAGGACTGTATATGATCACTGATAACGCTTACCAGTCCATATTTATGGTCTATGAAACCGGGGTGGTTGTCGTGGATGCACCGCCGCCTTTTGGACAAAACATACAAAAGGCAATCATCGAGGTGACCGATAAGCCAATCACCCATGTGGTGTATAGTCATTCCCATAATGATCATATAGGCGGTACCAAAAATCTGAACCTCGATAAAAAGGCCGTGATTATCGCTCATGAAGAAACAAAGCGACTGCTTCTTCGGGCCAGGGATCCAAACCGTCCCGCACCTACCATGACTTTTAAAGACAATTATTTGCTGAAGGTGGGAAGCCAGACACTGGAATTATCCTATAATGGCCTTGCGCATGAGCTGGGGAATATTTTCATTTATGCACCGGCGCAAAAAACCCTGATGGTAGTTGATGTAGTGTTTCCGGGCTGGATGCCATGGCGGCGTTTTGCATTGGCAAAAGACATTCCGGGATATTTTGCCCAGGTGGAGGAAATCAATAACATGAAATGGGACATACTGGTAGGCGGTCATGTCACCAGAACCGGTACTCATGACGATGTTACCCTTCAACTCGCGTTCATGAATGACCTAAGGAACACCGCCCGCAAGGCCCTGCAAACAACCACACCCGGTGAAGGATTGACTCCTGCCGACAGAGACAATCCATGGGCCGTGTTTGATAACTACATTGACCGGGTTGTTATTCAATGCGTCAATGCACTGACGCCGAAATGGTCCTCGAAATTAGCCGGATATGACGTATTTATCTGGGACCAGTGTTATGCAATGGAACAAAGCCTTAGGATCGAAGAACAATAAAAAACATGATAACGTATAAGGCTACCTGCTATTCACCGCACTAAGAGCATACAATGGATAAGCCGGACATCTTTACAAAAACGAAATGGATCATTGACACTATCAATAGCCAGATAGGATTCAAGGTAAAATACCTGTTGTTCTCCAATGTCAGGGGCCATTTTAAAGAATTTCATGCCAACATTTATACAAAAGGAGATGATTTCAGGACAGCTGAAATTAAATTTCAAATTAACCCGGCTACTATAGATACAGGCATAGAACAAAGAGATGCTCATTTACGAAACACTGAATTTTTCGATATAGCAGGATTCAAAGAGATTACTTTTTCTGCCCATACGTTCGTAGAGATTGAAGAGGAAGGCCACTATGAACTTTACGGCAACCTCACCATGAAAGGAATAACTAATGAAGTCAAACTGGATGCCGAGGCAGGCGGCCTCATTAAAGATCCCTGGGGGTCGGAAAAAGCATTGTTCAGTGTCACGGGTGTTATAAACCGGCGAGATTGGGGATTTAACTGGAACACAGATTTAGAAAATGGCGGGTTGCTGGTAAGCGATGAAGTATGGATTGCCTGCGAGGTGCAATTGATCAAACAATGATAGCTGACGATTCGCTGAAGTATTTGTTCTTACCGTTTTATTTCGTGTTTGTCGTGGCACCAACAACGGTATTTCGTGGTGTAATTGAAATAGTATACTTTCTAATCTATTGATTTTGATGGATTTGTGTTTAGATACCTGGTTGGCCCTGTTTTAGTCAGTTTAGGATAAGCAACTTTCCAGGCCAATAAACTAAACTGTACAAAAATGGAACACCTTACCAACACAAATGATCATCATGTAAATGCGGGCATGCTGTCTTTATTTACAAACCAGGGAGACAGTTACGATCAGAAGGCAGTGAACAAAGAAGGGAAGAAGAGCTTCCTTGTTTTCACGCACCACAAGTACCTGACAATCCAGACCGAGAACATCGCCTATTTCTATATCAAGTATGATTCGCTGCTTATTGTATGTTTTGATAAGCAGGAATATGCAGTGAACTATTCCCTGGACCAGGTTCAGCACTTACTGTCTGAAATGCAATTTTACAGGTTAAACAGGCAGTACCTCATCAATTTCAGTGCTGTAAAAGAAGTGGAGCATTACTTTGCCAGGAAGCTCCTCGTAAAACTTAATGTCCCATCTGCAGAAAAATTATTGGTATCTAAAGAAAAGGCGAAAGGTTTTCTTCGCTGGTTGGATAACAGGTAATGCAAACATGGCTTACGGGTTCAGGCGTTCGCCGGTTTGTAACAGAGCGACCTTCACTGAATGCATTGAAACAGTATAAAGAAACTAGCCAAAGGTGAAATCAAAAACTTCCACTCCCGGGGTTAAAAATTCAATCTGAAATTCCCGTTCCTTTATGGATCCTTGCTGACGAATGATTTGGTACATACGGTGTTCTTTCACGGTCCCATAGCCATTGCTATCCGTATCCAGCCCGTGTGCATCTCCTGGCGGAACCCCGTCAATCAACACCCGAAACTTTACTGAAGTACCCCGTAGTGCAGAACCCATAATCAGGTGAAGGTCGCGGGCCTGGAAACGATAGATGATCTTTCCTTCCCCGGTGCTAATACGTACATGCTCTTTTCCCATGATCCACTTCCCTGAAAGTGCCCATTGATTGAGTTTCATCATTTTCGGCACAGAATATAGCACCGGCTTTTCAATGCCTTTTCCTTCGGGAGATACAAAACCCTCTGTTCGATCGTAACCCAAAAAATTCTCAGGAGATCGAAGTTGCTCCCAATCTGCAGCAACTTCAAAACGATCCGCATGTACCTCCACTGGATCTGTTGCAATATTTTTAGATGAGATTTCGCGGAGTAATTTTTGAATCTGCAATTCCGGTTCCTTATAATCACCTTCTCCAAATTTTTGATAACGGAGCTTCCCCTTTCCATCAATCAGGTACAGGGCAGGCCAGTATTGATTTTTAAAGGAACGCCAGATCCTAAAATCATTGTCCATTACTACGGGAAAATTGATGTTCATTTCTTTCACAGACCTGCGTACATTTTCCAGCTCTTGTTCAAAGGAAAACTCCGGCGTATGCACACCGATCACCACCAACCCCTGGTCTTTATACTTTGCTTCCCATTCCCGGATATAAGGAAGTGTCCGGCGCCAGTTAATACAGGTGTAGGTCCAGAAATCAACAAGGACCACTTTACCGCGCAAGTTGGCTAACGCCAATGGTTGCGTGTTGATCCAGCCTGTTGAACCTTCAAGATTTGGTCCTTCCACCTGTTCAGGGCCCTGGTCATTGGTTTCCAGGGCCCTGAAGTTTGTGGAAAATAGTAGTACTGAAAATGTCAACATCATCATTGTTGTATTAGTGAATGGTTTCAACATTTTATTTTGAGTTTTGATGGAACGATGGCTTCCTTAGCATGTCCAGATGATAAGTCTCGTGAAGGAAGGAAAAGTCTGTCTCCATATCTCAATTAGCTACCTGGAGCAGGGGCTTTCCTTTCTCAACGATGTATGTTGCGAGTTCTGCCGCTGTGCCTTTACCGATATTCCTTGCTGAGTGAACCGCTCCTGCCGGAATGAACAAAACATCGCCGGCCTTGAGTATCACCGGTGGTTGGCCATCAATTTTGTATTCGAATTTCCCCTCTATCACATAGATGATTTCTTCTCCCGGATGCGAGTGCCTTGGAGCCAGCACCCCTTCTTCTATGTCAATACGTGCCTGCACAATTTCGCGTCCCGGTACACTAATGTCCTTTTGCTGTAAATTGGTACGTTTTGTTCCTGGCAGTTGGGCCAGTGTTGTAGAAGGGAGGGCAAGTACCGTCAGCAATACTATCGCTACAACACTGGCGTGAATAACTATTCTGTTTTTCATTGTATAAATTTTAAGAAACGGTGATTATCACACACCGTTATTTATTAGTACTAACGCATTGGGCTAAATGCAGCGCGTAATTCAGATGCAAACAAATCCGGATACTCCCACATGGCAAAGTGTCCGCCTTTATCAACTTCGTTGAAGTAGCTAAGTTTGGGAAATGCCTTCTTTGCCCATTTTTCCTGAATACGAATGACTTCATCAGGGAACACTGTAATGGCCACAGGTACTTTGATTTCCGCCGACTTTTGTGAAGCTGCACTGGTTAGGTTCTGGGTACGGTTCTCCCAATATATTCTTGATGAAGAGCCCACTGTATTCGTCAGCCAGTACAACGAAATGTTGTCCAGTACATCATCAATGGTAGGTGATTGTTTCGGGTCTTTGCCAAAGGTCCATTTGGTAAATCCGCTGTGCACGAACATCCATCCCGCAAGGCCTGTAGGAGAGTCCGTTAAACCATAGCTTACTGCCTGCGGCCTGGCACTCATCATGACCAGGTAGGATAAGCCACCACCACCGAGATAGGCACCGAAATCCTGGATGGCAGCGCGTTCCTTTTCGGAAAAATCTGCAGGCATGGGAGCGCCGTGAAGAACTGCCTCTACATCAGGCGTAATGCCCGCTGGCAGGTTGGTGTGAATGCCAAGTAGTCCGGCTGGTGCCTGTCTGCCCATGGCTTCTACAACGCCTGCTCCCCAATCTCCGCCCTGTGCAACATAACGGGTATAGCCAAGGCGTTTCATGAGTATGTCCCAGGCACGGCCAATTCTTTCCAATCCCCAGCCTTGTTCAGTGGGCCGTCCGGAGAAGCCGAAACCCGGCAGCGATGGGATGATCACATCAAACGCATCTTCCTTTTTCCCTCCATAGGCGGTAGGATTGGTCAGCGGTTCAATAAGCTTCATTTGTTCAAACACCGAACCTGGCCAGCCGTGAGTAATAATAATTGGGAGGGCATTGGGATGCTTTGAGCGAACATGAATGAAGTGAATGTCTACACCATCAATTTTGGAGATGTACTGCGGAAAACTATTCAGTTTCGCTTCTCCCTTACGCCAATCGTAGTCGGTAGCCCAATAATTAACCAGGTTCTTGAGATTTGCAAGCTGGGCACCCTGTGATGCATCCATGACCGTTTCTTTATCAGACCATCTCGTAGCCTGCAGGCGTTTGCGAAGGTCTTTAAGATCTGCATCCGGAATCTGTGCTTTGAAAGGACGAATTGCCTCCACGGAATTAGTGTTGGCTGATGCTGAACCCTGTGCAATGCTGTCTGGTCCCTGCAAGGCAACGGCACCGGAAATTAGTGTACCGGCAAGAATTTGTTTAGCCATTTTCATTTTTTTTAATTTAATGTTTATGATTTCTTGGTTAAATGTATTCTCCACAGAAAGCGGGGTCAAGTATGAATCTTATTGAGCGGACTAAGTTGTTCCTGAAGCGGTCAGTTTGATGGTTGAAAATCTTGCATCGTAAGGAACACAGGGGCCTGATATCCATGGTACCCAGACAGATATGCTCAGGTCCGCAAGTTTCGGGTTGAAGTACAGGCCTTCTGATGCTAGTTTTATGTCATCACTAATAAAAAAGTATTATGGAAACACGAAATGGATTATCAAAAGTAGAAACCGGCAAAGCCATTGTTGGAAGGCGGTTTACCGGTATTGGGGATGAGTCTTTTGATCCAGGTATTGTGGATGAAATAGCAATGAAAATCGCATCAGTCGACTGGCAAAGCATTACCGGCGACATGCATAATAAAGGTTTTGCGATAATTCCCAATGTATTGACTCGTAATCAATGCGCGGAATTAAAAGAAAATTACGACATCCCAAACGGATACAGGAAGACGGTGGTCATGGAGCGCTACCGTTTTGGTTTGGGCGAATATAAATATTTCGATTATCCTTTACCTGAATTAATTCAAACCATTCGCGAAATGGTTTATCCCAAACTTGTACCCATTGCAAACACCTGGATGAAGCAGTTAAATATCGATAAACAATTTCCCGAACCATTCCAGGAAATGCAAACCCTTTGTCAACAAAACAATCAATTAAAACCAACCGTTTTGATGTTGAAATATGGTAAAGGCGGGCATAACACTTTGCACCAGGATCTTTATGGAGATGTTTATTTTCCCATTCAGGCCGTATTATTTTTGACCGAGCCTGGCGAAGACTATTCGGGTGGCGAATTTGTCCTGACTCAGCAAACACCAAGGGCACAATCAAAAGCAATTGTATTAACACCAAAGAAAGGCGATATGCTCATTTTTACCACCAACTTCCGGCCAATAAAAGGCAACAAAGGGTATTACCGCGCAATGATGAAACACGGAGTAAGCGAAATCCATAGCGGGGAGCGATATACCTTAGGCATTATTTTTCACGATGCGTTAAGTTAGCATGATGATACATCATACTGCAATAAGCGACAGCGATTTAAGAAGCCAGATCAGGCAGGGACACATTTGCTTCGGCGGGAATAAAAAATTAAAAATTTACGGGACACTTCAATGCAGTTCGGGTAAACGGATGAAAAGGGAAAACAGGGTCTTCTTTCCCTCAGAAGATGATGCATTGCAAAATGGTTTTCGCTCCTGCAAACACTGTTTAAAAGATAAATTGACATCTTCCTGAAACTAAAAAAGGTTCCGCTGTTATACAGCGGAACCTTATCTGTATTGAAATTAGCAGATCAATAGAAAAATTGTTCTTTAACAATTTTACCATCTTTTACTTCGTAAACAGCGATTTCATCCATTTTCATTCGACCCTGACCTTTCATCGTTACATCCATTCCCATTGCAACCGCAAAATGGTTCCCCGCAATCTGAGGTTGATTGGAAAATCCACCATGTACTTCTTCTACCAAGTCCTCAAATTGTTTTCCTTTTTTGCGAATTGCATCAATTCCTTCAACAGATTTCAAACCAGGAGAGTTAGCCGGTTCGATACTAACTGCGTCATCAGAAAATAATTCATTTTGTATTTCGTTCCATTGTCCCTGCTGGGCTAATTCGTGGAAACGATTAGCGACATCAGTCGTCGTCCTTACTGCATCCATCGTTGACATAAAATAAATTTTTGTGGTAAAAAATAATAGAAAAAAGTTACCAAATTTTGGTGTCGTGGGAAATTATTTTATTGTGACTTTGTGAAGTCAAAATAAGCGGCTGTTTTCAATGAGGGCCGGTAAAAGTGTATGCCAATCGGTTCAGAAGATGCTCATTGATTCCTGATCTCATACCCTCTCGCAACAAATGCGACAACCAGCATAAACCCGATAACAGAAGCCAGCACCAGGATGTAATTCATTCCATGGTTGAACGCACCGAAATAATCGGTGAAAGGAATGGCCGACAGGTTACTATAGACCAGCATGAAATAAACGATCTCGAAGAACCTCTTACCCCCGGTAATGATCCCGCTAAAGACAGCAAAGGCGATTACAAATAAGGCGCCAAGGATAATGCTGATCAATATTGGACAGATCACCAATCATCAGGAATCGTATGATCAATGGCAGTGCCAACATCACTGCTAATATCCAGCCCGACAAAACCTGTGAGGTCAGCAGTCTTTGCAATGGCTTGAAGGCGGCATAGGTAAAATAATGTGTGCCGAAGAATTTTTCCTTGGTGGCAATATCCGCCCATCTGTTGATCTGCAGGAACCACAGCACCGGCAGTCCGAACTGGTGGGCAATCTTCAATGGCATGAAGAAGAGCGCGACAAACCCGCCAATAGTGATCAGCCAGAACCATTTCGGACCTTTTCGGATCAATATCAGTAATTCGGTTTTTACGAAAGGCAGAATGCCCAGGGCTGGCGTTGCGACAGGAAGTGCAGGAAGATGAATGTCTTTCGGAATATATTTTTCTTCAATAATGTCGACTGACTTCTTCTTCGTGTTAATGGCAACCCTTTGCGCATCATCAAAGCGGTGAAATAATCTGGAAGAAATGAATACGAGGACAAGAGCGATCATCATCCACATCAATCGCATCAAAATATATGCTGAACTAAATGTCGATCCCTCGAAGAGAAAGAACTTTTTCTTTTCTATCCCGCCAAAGATAAACCCTACGGATACCTGCCTTACGGTGTCGGGATGCATGGTATTTACCACGTTGGATATGCCATCGGTCAGGGTTTTGGTTCCCAATATATCCAGCCAGTTCAGTGTTGATGTCTGTCCGGCATTTACATTGGAAACGGTGATGATAAACAGGAAAAAAAAGGCAATATTCATGAGCACGGTGTACCTGCCGAAAACCACTTCCATGAAGACGGCCAGGGCGCCCACCAAAAAGATACTGGGTATGGTGGCCAGCAGGTAGGGAAGAAAAAACTGTGAAAAATTAAATGGATGGTCACTGCCCCTGTAAAACAAAACACCAAGTGCCATGAGTATAACGATAAAAACGATGGTCAGCAACACAAGGAAATTACTGATCGTTTTTGCGAAGAGGTATTTGATATTACTGATCGAAGTGGTGGCAACGATTTGTCCGACCCCCGTATCCCGGTCCCTCTTGATCCCGTTATTGACCAGGTAAAATCCGATGAGCCAGAGAAAGGTGCTCGACATGATGGCGGTCACATGTCCCACCCATGCCGCATTATAGTATCCAACATATTCCCCCACCCTCACGGTAGAATAACTGGCCTCCGGTGCAGGCAGGAAGGTATAGGCGAAGGCTATGCTGGCCAGCAGTGTCACCAGGAACGCATAACTGCGGGCCCTTTGCAGGTAATCGGCCTTGATGATGGAAGCTAAGTGATCTCATTTGGTAAAACTTAGGTAAGCGTCTTCCAATGATGCCTCGCAGGGAACAGCGCCCGGGTGGAGCCTGTCGGCAATAAACCTTACCAGCACTTTATCCTTTCGCCGCATGGTACTTATGACCAGGTGCTTCTCTTTGAATGTATTCAGTTTTTCGGATTCCATTTCGAACTCATACACCTTTCCCTTTACGTCTTCGATGACTTCAGGCTGAAGGCCTTTTGTGATCAGTCGGCCCGACTTCATGATCGCCACTTCATCGGCGATGGTTTCAATATCGGAGACGATATGGGACGATAGAATAACGATACAGTCATTGGCCAGGTCGGAGATGAGGTTCCTGAATCGCACGCGTTCTTCCGGATCAAGGCCGACCGTCGGTTCATCAAAGATTAAAATCTTCGGATCATTCAATAATACCTGCGCAATGCCGATCCGTTGTTTCATTCCACCGGAATAAGTCCCGATGGGCTTCTTCGCAGCCTCTATTAAATTCACTCCTTCGAGCAATTGTTCGATGCGTGGCCGCAGGTTTGGTCCGCCTACCCCTTTCATCGCCGCGATATATTCCAGGAACTCATATGCATTCAGGTTCGGATACACACCAAAATCCTGCGGCAGGTATCCGAGAATCTTTCTGATTTCATTTGGATTTTCAACAATATCAACGCCATCCAATGTAATGGTGCCACTGGTGGGCTTGGAAATCGTCGCCAGTATTTTCATCAGGGTCGACTTTCCCGCGCCATTGGGTCCAAGCAAACCAAGAATCCCGTTTTCGACAGTAAAAGAAAAATTGTTCAGGCCGAGTTTTCCCCTGGAGTATTGTTTAGTGAGGCCGTTGATGTCAAGCTTCATGTATTATGTACAATTTGAATAAGAGTGCTTTTTAAAAGTAATGGTTTTGAAGGTAAACGCGGGCAATTTCTGCGATTAGCTGTGTACCTCCCCAAGAAAAAGCCAGCAGCAAAACTCACCACTGATATTCTTTTTATCAATAAAATTTTTACACCTGATGAACGTTTATTCAACAAATAAATAATCACTACACCAGCAGCTAAATAATGATTAATTATCTCTTAAAGCCATACTTTTATAAGACCAATCCATATCAAATTGAAGATTTTTTTTATACGTCTCCTTGTTTGTTGCTGTTTCTTCCAATCACTCCAGGCCCAGGACCAATTGGGCGATAAAGCATATCTGCTGACCAGGGTTATCGGCAAATACCATATCTCACCACGGGCCATCGACGATTCGTTTTCCGCACAGGTCTATCGGACAACACTTGAAAAAATCGATCCCTATAATACCTATTTCATTGAAAAGGATCTGGCTGCCATTTCCGCGTGGAAATATAAGCTCGATGAAGAAATCCGGAATAAGTCGTCCCGCTTTGTCCAGGAAGTGTATAAAATCTATGAGAAAGAACTGAAAAATGCCGACGAAACTGTCCGGGACATCCTCAAAAAACCTTTTTCGTTTTCCGAAAAGGAATCCCTGGATGTCAATATGCCGCCGGTCAAAAATGCAACGCCTGCCACCATGCGCGATCGGTGGAAGTCCATTTTTAAATGGAGGACGCTCGACATGCTGCAGGCCTTTACGATCAAACCCGGTGACCCGATCACTAATCGAGCTGGTCAGCAAGCATGAAGCCGACATAAGGGCGAAGCTGTTGAAACAGTGGGATACGCTATATTAAGAATGAACTTACCAGTCCGGGTAAGGTTTCTGCATCGGTCGAAGACATCTACCTGGAAGCCATTGCCAACTGTTATGATCCGCACACAGCATTTATGCGGAATGATGAAAAGAAAGCATTTGAAGAAGGATTAAGCAGTGAGACGATGGCATTTGGCTTCAGCCTGGAGTCGGATGATGAGGGTAACTACGAGATCAGTGACATAGCGCCGGGAAGTTCAGCCTTTCAAAGTAATGCTGTATTTGAAAAAGATAAAATAGTATCCATCAAGACACCGGATGGCAAGACGACCGTGACCAGGGATGCTACCGTTGAAGAGATCAATAAGTCACTTGGTGCAGATCAGCAGACCGTTGAGTTGACGCTGCAGTCGCCCGATGGAGTTTCCAAGACGGTAAAGCTTAATAAGTCGGCCATCCGCAATGAAGAGAATATGGTGAGGGGATGGATCCTCGAAGGACAACATAAAGTGGGCTATATATCACTGCCTGTTTTTTACACCCGGATGGTGGAAGGTGTAGGTACCAGCTGTGCGGAAGATGTGGCCAGGGAAATTGTCAAACTGAAAAAAGAAAATATTGAAGCACTGATCCTCGACCTGCGGTATAATGGCGGAGGAAGTGTTGACGAAGCAGCCAGCCTCCTGGGTATTTTCATTGACCTCGGGCCGATTGGTATGTTGCGGTTATTCAATGGTCAAGACAGAGATCATAAAAGACATCAACCGCGGACAAATCTGGGACGGCCCGCTTTCGGTAATGGTGAATGGAGCCAGTGCATCGGCCTCAGAGCTTGTTGCCGCTACATTGCAGGATTATAAAAAAGCCTTTGTCGTAGGAGGCACCAGTTTTGGAAAGGCGACGATGCAGATCATCATCCCGGTCGACTCCACATTGGATTTGGAAAAAGTTGCCGGTAATGCCGAAGTCATGAACGACAAGACCAAAGATTTTGTCAAGGTAACGGTTGGCAAAATCTACCGGATCGATGGATCCAGTGCACAGAAATCCGGCATTAAGCCGGATATTCTTTTACCGGACCGGTTTGAATTAATCGATGCAACAGAAAGAGCCTACCCCACTGCACTGGCGAATGATACGGTCATGAAAAAGTTAGTCTTACAGGACCTCGCAGCCTGCTTTAAGTTCTTCTGATATAAATGGTTTTCAGCAAACTGTTGTTATGAAGGATCCTTCGATGCAAAATATGAGAACTTATATCAACCAGCATAAAACCAAAGGCGATGTAACCAGTATTCCATTAGACCTGCAGGGATACAATGCCTATATCGCTGCTGATGCCAACAGTGACTCCGGCTATCAATTCAAGCCAGACCCCAAGTCTGTTCATTATAAGGTGAAGAATTCAAAACTGGATGCAGATTTCAATGACATGGAAAAATACCAGAAGGAAAATGATGAATCGATCATCCGGACTGTTATCTTCCGATCCATTTCTCAACCAGGCCTATGAACTCATGTTATACATACTAAATAAGAAAAAATAATACCCTTTTCTATGAAGCATATTTATTTGATTGTTTTTTTCCTTGCTACCCAACATGTATCACAGATCGCAGACAGCTGTTGACGCATTGAACAAGATTTCAGGAGAGTTTACTTTGATCAACAAGGCATTTGTCGAATACCAGAGTGTCATTGCACATAACAATAATGCGAATGCAGCGGCACAGAAAAGGCAGAAGCTACTGAACCAGGTATCGAAATCACGCCAGGTGATTGCAGAAGTTCCGCCTTACAAGGGTGATACTTCACTGCAGAAAGGAATCTCTGAATACCTCAAACTGGTAGAATATAATATGAACGAGGATTATACGAAGCTGGTGGACATGCAGAAAATTGCAGAACAGAGTTATGATATGATGGAAGCCTATATGCTGATCAAAGACCAGGTGTCTGATAAAATGCAGAAGGCCAGTGACGATATGAGCAATGTTCAGAAGGAGTATTGTAAGAAATATAATATCACGCTATCGGAAGACAAATCGGAGCTGAGCAAACAAATCGAGATCATCAATGCCGTTGGCCATTACCAGGACAAGCTGCAACTGGTCTTCATGAAATGTTCCTTCCTGAACGATGACCTGGTGGAAGCGATTGGTAAAAAGAATATCAATGAAACCGAGCAGCTTCGATCTGCCATGCAGAAATTTGCTGAAGAAGGTTTACGGACACTGGATACCATGCAGGCTTATAATGGTGACCGCTCCCTGATCAATGCATGCAGGAAAAGTATGCAGTTCTTTCAGCAGCAGGCCATTCGCAGCGCCGACTTCACGGAATTTTTTACCCAGGAAGAAAATTTCAACCGCATCAAAAAGCAGTTCGAAGCTGATAAAGCCATGCAAAATGATAAGGCTGCCGTTAAGAAATATAATGATGCAGTAGCCTCCATGAACAAGGCCGTCAACACTTCCAACAAAACCAACGAGTATTTAAACAACGCCCGCAAAGAAACTTACGACAACTGGAATAATGCTATAAGAGTGTTCCTGGATAAGCATGTGCCGGTGGTTTGACCTGTTTACAGCAGCTTTCTGCAGGAACCGCCAGATGATATGGTTTGTCAAGGCCGTTCTGTGATCGGTGAAGCTTTGAAACCTTTGAAGGCAAGGTAGAGTTCTAACGAGAATTCCCGGCTTTTTGTTCGCTCATTATTTGTTCAATTCCTTGCCGGTAAGTCGTAACTATAAATTCAGGAAACCGATGTTTGAATTTCGTGGAAATGAAAAGGTTATTATGCTCGTATCTTGGTAGCAATTCCTGCAATTCATTCATTTGTTTATTGAAAATCGCACCTACTTTTAAAACAAACCTGGGAATTACGGAATATTGTAATTGCCTGCCATAAATATCAGAAGCCAAAGCAATGAGTTGCTTGTAGGTTAACCGGTTATCATCGCAGGGCAAATGCCAGGTTTGATTGTATGTACCAGGTGTGTTGCCAATTAAGGCCATTGCCTTACTTGCATCCGGAGTCCAGATCAAAGTCTTCAATTTATTGTCGTTTAAAAATACTTTCAGTTTTTTGCCATTTTTAATGTTGTTAAAAATGATTGTATTCGTAATGCTTTGCGTTTTACCTGTTCCATAAAATTCAGGTGCCCTGCATATAACGGCCTCTATGTTTTTCGACCGGATTTCATCCAAAAGCATCATCGCCATATTGGCTCTTACCTTCCCCTTTTGACCAACTGGCGCAAATTCAGTTTCTTCAGTCAGTGGATTATCATCCTGCGGATACATATAGGTGTTGTCAAAGAAGACCAACTTTGTGTGATGGTTCCTGCAGGCATCAATTACATTCCGCATTATTACAGGGAACTGACTTTTCCATACTTCTGTATTCATTGGCAAACCAACTGTCAGATAGGCTATTTCGCTTCCTTTGACGGCTTCATCTGTCTGTTGCCTGTCCAATAAATTTGCCGGAAAAATAGTGTCTGTGTCGTTTACTTTTTTTGGATTTCTGCTAACAAGTCGTATGTCAGAAGTGTACGTTCTTTTCAATTCTATCGCCAGCTCATCTGCGATTTGTCCATTTGCACCAAGTATTGTTTGCATCTGCCTAATGTAATTAAATTACGCCGTTCTCAAACGCTGAACAGGGTTGGCCATTGCCGCTTTTATTTGAAAGATATACGTTTAAGTTTAGATGCGGGCAGTGATGGGCGATGGTTTGAAGCCTTTGAAAGTAAGGTAAAGACCCAGCGAGAATTCCCACACTGCAATAGGAATGGCAAACAGCGGCGTGGTAGGATCCTTCTGGCCGATCAAACCGAACATTACCATGAAGTCGCCGGTAAGGAGCAGGAAGGATCCGAAAATGCCGAGCACTGGAAGAAACCGGGGTACCAGCCGCGAATGGTAAAGCAGGGGTCCGAGTAAAAGTCCACTCATCGCCGGCATGAAGCTTTGCCCGACAAGGAAGATCCTGTCATACATGACCACCAGTGTACGGCCGATGACCAGATCATCTGCACCTGCTCCGGCCCTTCGCATAAACACTACGACAGTAGAAACGCAACACCCGCGAATATGGTGGAGGCTTCGAGGACGCGTGAACCTACGAGACCCAGCGCCATACCCTCGTTCTGCCTGCGAAGTACAGGATACAGTGCAACAGCAGTGCCGATGCCGGCCAGGGCCACAATCATTTCGAGGATGACGCCGATGATGACCTTTGTATCCGGACCCGGACCCACGATAAAGTTCGGATCGCGAACCACGTCGTAGAGTACGAGTGTCGGGATGGAGACAAAGGTGAGAATGTAAAGCAGTCCGGCCACCAGCGAAGTCTTCCGCAGCGAACTCATCGAGCCATTACCATTTGATATATCCCTTACGGTATTTGTAGCCATTGTTGAAGTTTTATTCAATGATTCAATTATTTGCTCTTGCAAGTGGATTGGTTTTCCAGGGCTTCGAGATATGCACACTGATCATGATCACCCTGTTATAAATATCATTGTCGTAAGCCACACTGGTTAAACCATAACTATACCTCAGGTCAAGGGAAATCCTTCTTTGCTTCAATGGAAACTCATAGCCTCCGCCCATCTGGATACCGGCCTCGAAGCGTTTAAAACTTTCGCTTGATTGATCAAAGACCAGCTTGGTCGACTTACCATCAATTTTCTTATACCCGTTCAGGTTATAGGCCAGGAAAGGTCCGGCATTCATATAGAACCTGCCAACATGAACACGGGCCATCACTGGTAATTCAAAGGAATTTGTACGAAGGGTTGATTCGTTCTCATTTACCGGATTGTTAGATTTTAAGGTACCTCCTTTTTTCATAAAATACAACTCAGTAACGAGTGAAAGTGATGGCGTAATACCGGCCTGGAAGGATGCCCCTGCCTGTATTCCGTGTTCTGATTTTTTATACTCAGCCAGTGCGCTGTTGGCGTCACCATAGTTGAGGTTGCTGCTCACTATATTCACCATCAGGTCGAGGTAGGTTTTTGCAGTCTTTTTGTTTTCGCCTGGTTTTGTTGATTCGAGAACGTTGGTGGTCTGACCAAATGTTGCGGCTGACAGGAAGATCATACCCAATACGAATCCTGTTTGTACTTTTTGCTTCATGATTGTTTTTTTTAATTGTAATGAACTGAAGCGAAAGTATAAGAACCAGTGTGGGCGGGCAACTCAGCTATGCAAAGCGGGTGTGTTTGTCTGCCAAAGGGCGATTATGGCCTGCGAAACTTTTGGCAGTTTACGGCCTGCTGTTAATGAGCTGGAGAAAAGCTTCTTTATAGGTATCTGAAACAGGGATCAACTGATCGGCAATTTTGATCCGGCTCCGCTCGATGGATTCTATCTTGTTGATGGCTACCATGAACGACTTGTGGACCCTGCATACCAGGTGGGCAGGTATCATTTGTTCGAGTTCAGTAAAGCCCTGTAGTGTCATGATCTTTTTGCCTGGTCGTATGAATGCGGAGATAATCCCTCATGCCCTCGATATAGAGGATATCGCTGATCATGATCTTCTCGAGACGGTTTTCAGTTTTTACGAATATAAAATCCAGTTGTCGGTCGGTGATTCGCTGACTTAAATTCTCCTGTGCCTTATTAACCGCCTGTAAAAAACGGTTAAACGTAAATGGCTTTAAGAGGTAGTCTGTTATCTGCAGTTCATAACCTTTTAGGGCGTATTCCTGGTAGGCAGTGGTGATGATCACCTGGCTGGTGATTTTAGAACTTTCCAGTAGTTCAATGCCGGACAGTTCATCCATATTGATATCCAGGAAAAGCACATCTACCTTGTTCTTGTTCAGATAGTCGAGCCCATTGAGTGCATTGTCGAAAGTGGCGCTCAGGTTCAAAAACGGCACCTTGTTCACAAAGTCCTTCGTCTTTTCCAGCGCCAGAGGCTCGTCTTCTATAATGATGCAGGTATATTTATCCATTGTTGATGGTTAAGTTGACTGTGTACAGTTCATTGTTTTTATGCACTTCCAGAATGTGTTTCCCGGGGTAAATGAGTTCCAGTCGCTTTTGGATCAGTTCATTGCCCAGTCCGCCAGCAGTTTGCTTTACCGAGGCTCTTGAGTCAAATTTATTCTCACATACGAGTTGGATCGATTTGTCCCTGATAATAATATTGACTGTGATGGCATTTTCAAGTTTCTTGTTAGTGGTATGCTTAAAGGCATTTTCAATAAAGGGAATAAAGATCATTGGGGCGATGAGTTTGCTGCCGATATTACCGGTTACTGAGAAGTGTACATAGTGTTCGTTTGCCGTTCTGTATTTTTTGCAGGGCGATGTATTTTTCGATGTATTCGATTTCCTGGGACAGGAGGATTTTTTCAGCCATGGTTTCATAGAGCATAAACCGCATGATATCGGATAACTTATTCAGGTAATTGGATGCTTCCACGGCGTCTTTCAGGATCAGGGCATCGATATTATTGATGGTGTTAAACAGCAGGTGTGGATCCAGTTTGGATTTTATCAGCGCCATTTCTACCTGGTAGTTCTTCTCTTTTAAGGCTTCTTTAAGCTTGATTTCATTAAACCAGGTGATAAATCCTTTGATGACCAGGGCCACCATGCCGGATATCATACCGATAATGGTCATTGCAACTATCACCACCCCGGCGGTCGACCTGCCTTTGGTTCCGCCTTCATCCAGGTCAATGGTATAGCCATTTTCAATCGAAAACCGGATCAGGATATAAGCAAGCACGGCAGCGCCTGCAGAAATCAGCATGCTATGTGCAATAGAAATGATGATCCTTTTGTGCTGCAGGTACCTCGGAAAAACGATGAAATAATAGGCGAAATAGGAAATGAAGGAAGGGATAAAGGCAAATAAGAAAAGGCTTTTCGCTGCATTCACGACCCTGGCTGCCTGGTTGCTCTCGTTACTGATACTTCTATAGTAAACAGTCAGCATGATTGCTATCAATATGCAATAACAAGCCCAAAAACCTATATGCAATAACACAACAATTGACTTCTTCATAGTTTACCCTGCCCGGCTATTGGCTATGAAGGTCTCGTATTATTCCGGCTTTGATGAAACTGATATGCAAACTGGCCGGATTTGTCTGCGAAATGGAGAGCAAATAATTGTGAATTAATCGTCTTTCAATTCATTCTAGCGAAGCAACATGGTGTGACTTAACCACATGGAGATCTGTCCGATAATGAATATACAAATCTAAATTTAATATTCTATAATAAATAATTCTTTGCGGTGGATATTTAACTAATTAGAGAATCTGATATGTGTTTCAACTCTTGACTTCAAATTGTTTTTCAATTTAAAGAAAAGTTTGTCCACATCATCAAACCCTTCTCTTATACAACTGGCTAATACTTTTGTTGTCATAGGAATATCATCCTTCGTAATGCCAATTTGCTGCAACTTGTCAACTACTACCATAGAAATCAACCCAAAGCCATATCCAATTTCAGGAATCAGCCGAATGACAAATTTCCTTGCTTTTGTTAAGTAAATATCATTGACACCTGGCATTTCACGATTAATTGTTGACAGCGGCTCACCATTAATATATAAATAAAGTATTTTTTTTAATATTGGAAGATTTGTTAAAATATCTTGATATCCTCTTGATTCTGCTTAAGCCCAATAGCCCTTCTAAATTCATTTATTGTACTTGGTTTTGTAAAGATTGAATTCAAATAAGTAACCTTTACGGGTAGCCAATTAAAAAACCAATCAATATATTGACTTATTGAAAAATTTACAATATTCATCACATTTTCATCATCAATCGCATTACTTAGATCTTGAATTAAAGTTGGATCAACACCTGTTTTATAACTTATTTCTTTAATCCAATCAATACTTTCAGATAATTTATCTAATTGATTTCTTCGTAAGATAAGTTTATCAACTTGGGCTATGAAACTATCTTCTCGATTTTCTTTAACAGCCTTAAAAGCATAAAAGGAATTATTTAGCAATTTTTTGGTCCCCATTTCCGATACCTTTTCCGGCTTAAATCTATAGAGAAAATTAATCTGATCTATATTTAACGGCTTACTCTCATCTTGAATAGAGTCCAAAATATATTCTATAGGGTCATTTATATTTAAACATTGATCGCTTTTAGAAAATACTTCATTCTTCAACGTCCACCATCTACTTGAAATTGTAGACTCATTTATTGTTACTATTTCACCAGGTATTAAAATAACCGCTCCTTGCGAAGACTGTCCAGCACGACCAGCCAGCCAGGTCGAAGTAGCCGGTGATGTAGTCGGTGGTGGGCCGGCCGTCGCGGCGCAGGAACAGGAAGAACTCGGTCTCGGGCCCCGCCATCAACA
>CAVPPM010000003.1:0-49773 GCA_963707255.1 uncultured Sphingobacteriales bacterium
TGCTCCCGCAGGAAATAATAAATAATGAAGTAATGACTGTGGTTAAAAATATTAGCCGTCTCATGCGTCAGTCCTTTCGGTATTAGACGATTTAAAAACCTTATCGTTAAGACAGCTGAACGGTTTTAGTTAAACATTAACGGTCAACATCAGAGTACCTGAAGTTCAACCAGTTTATTGCGAAACTGTTCGGGATTAACGAAATGAATGGTATGCATGCCCAGCTCTTTGGCGGGATGCAGGTTCCTTGCATTGTCGTCTGTATAAACAGCTTTCGGTGGTTCAACATCAAACTTATTGATCAGTGTCTGGTAAATGTCGATAAACGGTTTCCTGGTCTTTTCCTCGCCCGACACTACCCTCCCATCAAACCAGTGTAAAAAATCAAATCGCTCCAAAGCAACAGGAAATGTTTCTGCACTCCAGTTGGTCAGTGCCAGGAGCTGATATTTATTGCTTTCTTTTAGTTCTTTTAAAACATCAACCGTTCCCTGGATGGGGCCTTTCAGCATTTCTGTCCAGCGGTCATAATAGGCACGGATATTTTTCTCGTGATCGGGAAATTGTCCCACCAGCATCTCGGTGGCTTCCACCAAAGTTCGCCCCGCATCCTGTTCTTCATTCCAGTCGGGCGTGCAGATATTATCGAAGAACCATTTTTTGTCGGCGGGATTGTCGAAAATGGTATCGTAGACATAATCCGGGTTCCAGTCGATCAATACACCGCCAAGGTCGAAGATGATGGTTTTTATTTCAGCCATACCGCAATATACATCAGCACTTGCTAAAATACTTCCCGTTTGCCGTAGACATTTATTCCGGGTCGCCACTTGTTTTTTGGTTCATAATACTGCCATAGCAATGCCGAAAGTTTTCGGGCCAGTACCCATCCTTCATTCCCCGGCTCCCAGCTGGAGTCTGCCTGGTTCCTGGTCTGTATGGAAAAAATATATGGCCCGTGGGGTGCCATTACCAACATGGTTTCACTTCTCGACTGATCCACAGCCCCGTTCTTCGATGCCACGAATACGGTGGGCGGAACCTGGGAAATGGCTACATCATCCCAGTAATTCCTTCCCAATAGCCTGATCATCCAGTCGGAATAGCTTTGTTCAAAGATGCCGGCATGCAGTATTTTCTCCATAAGGGTTACCATTTCACGGGGGGTCGACTGCCCCCAGCCATAGATATTCCGGTTTTGCTCCCGGCCGGGTGTTCTGGAATTGACCCTGGTGTGTTTCAGTCCAATGCTGTCCAGGAGCTCATTAATGCGGCTTCCTGACCCTCCAAGGGATTGGAGCCATAGACTTGCGGTATTATCGCTGGTGGTCAGCATGAGCATTAAAAGCTTGGATAACTCGATCTTTTCATCCTGCTTGAAAGAACCCAGGATATCCACGCCCTCATACAGAAGGGAATCCTTGTACACCAGTTCCTGGTGATAATCCAGTTCACCCCTCCTGATTTTATCCATCACCCCGATAAGAATGGGAATTTTCACCATGCTGGCGGTGGGGAAAATGCTGTCGGCATGGTAGGCGGCCGTTTTTCCGGTAGGGAGGTGCAGGATAAAAATGCCTGTTTCCCCGTTAAATCCCTTTACGAGGTCATCGATCTTTCGCTGAAGTTTTTTATCTGTCTGTTGGGCACCGGAAGAAAGGACCAGGATCAACTGAAGGGCAAGGAGGAACATTTTTCTCATTCCCCTAAAATATGGGATTTTGGCTTCCTTCGGTGATGCTTTTAACCCCTTTTCCGGTCAACCTTGGGCCCGTGTTTACCCTATTAAACCCGCTTTCAGGCTTATTTCGAGCATTCTGTCGATGGGTTTTTTGGCGGCCAGCCGCAATTCCTCATCCATAAGGATCTCCGGCGTTTCGTACTCCATGCAGAGATATAATTTTTCGAGGGTATTAAGCTTCATATGCGGACAATCATTGCAGGCGCAGGCATTGTCGGGCGGCGCCGGAATAAAGGTTTTTCCCGGTGAATTTTTCATCATCTGGTGAAGAATACCGGTCTCGGTAGCTACAATGAAGGCATTGGAAGCATCCGTCTCGGTGAACTTCAACAATTGTGTGGTGGATCCAATAAAATCCGCTTCCTTAAGCACGGCATCTTCACATTCCGGGTGGGCAATCATCTTTGCTTCCGGATGACGGCTTTTAAGTTTCCTGATCTTTTCGAGACTGAAAATCTCGTGAACCATACAGGCACCATTCCACAGGAGCATATTTCGTCCGGTGACTTTGTTGATAAAGGCGCCGAGGTTTTTATCAGGGGCAAAAATGATGGGCTGGTCTGCAGGAAAACTTTCAACGATCACTTTGGCGTTACTGCTGGTGCAGATCACATCACTGAGGGCCTTAATACCCGCGCTGCAATTGATGTAAGACACCACCACATGGTCCGGATGTTCTTCCCTGAATTTCTTGAATAAAGGGGGCGGACAGGAGTCGCTCAGCGAGCAGCCTGCTTTCAGGTCAGGAATCACCACCTTCTTGGTTGGATTGAGGATTTTTGCAGTTTCGGCCATGAAGTGAACGCCTGCAAACACGATCATATCAGCCTTGGTCTTCTCCGCCTGGCGCGCCAGTCCAAGGCTGTCGCCGATATAATCCGCAACATCCTGTATATCGGGTTCCTGGTAATAGTGCGCAAGGAGTACGGCATTCTTTTCTTTTTTCAGCCTGTCGATCTCCGCAAATAAATCCAGCCTCGGATCGATCTCGATATCAAGAAATCCGCGCTGTCCTACTTTTTCCAAATCAGTGTGTATAAATGCCATAGTATTTATAGTACTTATATTATTTATAAAATTAACTATTACTATTAGGTCTGTGAATTAGTGGAAAGAAATTTCAAATATTATTTCGCAATGATAAAAAGACCTGTTTATCCACTTCTGTTAACATTTCATTCACTTATTGATAATCAGTGGGGCTGCAGCTTTAATCCTGTTATTAACAATGGTGTATACCAAAACTGAGGGTAAAATAAAATCACACCTTTTCGTTTTTACCCTGTGGAAAGGATAAGGTATAAATAATTTATCCCTGACCTATGGGTAGTCTGTTGTCCCCTGCAAATTTTGTTATATCCCCAGCGTCCACAGATTTCAAGGATCATTATACGGCTTTTCCACAGATTTCCCGGTTCTCAACACACTCCATGTGGAAACCGGAAAAAGGGCAGATAATTCACGGTTATTTCCCCACAAAACATTGTGGAAAGACCCATTAATATCATCTTGAAATCCCCTTCCTGTGTAGATTTTATCATGTTTTCCACAGTTTGTTGATAAGCGCAATTTCCCTATTTTTGCCCTCCATTTTAAAAACTTCATTATCCCCTTATGTCTATTATCCAGAGTTTGCGTGACAGGGCGGCTATACTTTTAACAAGTTTAATCGCTTTGAGTTTGATAGGATTCCTGGTCCAGGATGCTTTTATTGGTGGTGGTCGTGGTTCAGGCGGTTCCAGCACGGTTGGTTCCATCAACGGCAAAGATATCGATGCCATGGAATTTAACCAGAAGGTTAAACAAATGGAGGACGCCAATCGCCAGCAGGGAATGCAGTCGAATGAACAAATGACGCAGAATATTGTGGAAGGGGTATGGAATTCATTTATCCAGCAGGAGCTGGTAGAAGGCGAAGCTGAAAAACTCGGTCTTGCCTTTACTCCCAAAGAAATGGGTGACCTTCTCTTCAGTGACGATGCTCCGCAGGAGTTCAAGCAGTTGTTTACCGATCCCAAGACCGGTGAGTATAATGTTCAGGCAGCGCGTACCTGGTTTTCCAATGTAAAAAAGAGCAAGAAGGAAGAGGAAGTGAAAATGGTCAACGACCAGTTGATCCAGCCGCTGATTATCCGACAGATCAGTGAAAAATACACTTCGCTCATTACCATGGGTAGTTATATGCCGAACTGGCTGATGGAGAAAATGAATACCGATAACAACACCCTGGCCTCATTGTCTTATGTAATGGTACCCTATGCTACCGTAACCGATAGCAGCATAAAGGTTACTGACGATGAGATCAATAAATATGTACAGGCACACAAAGAAGAATATAAACAGGAAAAAACCAGGAGCATTGCCTTTGTAAGTTTTGAGGCTACACCAAGTTCAAAGGATTCAGCAGATGTTTTTAACCTGGTGGCCGGTCTTAAAGAAGATTTCCGCAACGCACCGGATCCAAAGGTTTTTGTGACCCGTAATAATTCCGGTATTCCATACTTCGACGGTTATGTGTTGAAGTCAAGGCTTACCATTGACGCCAAAGACAGTATAGTGACAATGCCCAATGGTTCAGTGATCGGACCATACCTTGATGGAGGTTCTTATGTTATTGCAAGAAAAATCGATGCAAGACCTCTTCCGGATTCCGTTAAAGTGAGGCATATATTAATTATCAGCACGGATCCACGGACAGGCGAATTCAAAAGATCAGACAGCGCCGCTAAAAAAACAGCGGACAGCCTGTTAACGGCAATCAAGAATGGCGCAGACTTCAGGACGCTCGCGATGCAATACAGCGAAGATGAGGGAAGCAAGATGAATGGTGGCGAATATAATTTGTCGTCTATTAACCTCGGCGGAATGGCAAAGGGCTTCAGGGACTTTGCTTCTTATCAGAAAAAAGGAGACCGCGACATAGTACAAACTGAATTCGGTTACCATATTATGGAGGTGCTCGACCAGAAAAATTTTGAAGATGCGTATAAGGTAGCCTATGTTGCCAAAACCATCCTGGCCAGCGATGAAACTGATAACGCCGCTTCTTCTGCCGCCACACAGTTTGCCGGCAACAGCCGGACTGCAAAGGCTTTTGAAGAAAACGTCACCAAGGGAAGGCTGAACAAAAGGGTTGCTGAGAACATTAAGGAAATGGATTATACGGTAGCCAATATGCCATCAAGGCAATTTGTAAAATGGATCTACGATAACGACCCCGGCACCGTTTCTGAACCTGTTGATTTTAAGGACAAGTATGTGGTTGCCATGGTCACTGCAGCATATGAAGAAGGTGTACAGCCGGCGGCCATTGCGCGCGCCCAGGTTGAGCCCATCCTAAGGAATCAAAAGAAGGCGGCCTCAATTATAAAGAAGATCGGAAATGCCAAGACCCTTGAAGCCATCGCCGCAGCAACAGGACAACAGCCTGCACAAATCGATTCGCTTCGTTTTGGGGATGCCTTTATTCCGAATGTTGGACCCGAAGCAAAGGTTATCGGCGCAGCCTTCAGCAAACAAAACCTGAATAAGGCTTCTGCACCTATTGAGGGGCAGACCGGAGTATTCGCCATCCAGACAAAGCAAACCACGGTATTACCTTTTGCCGCCACCGATGCGGCCAGTCAACGTACCACCCAGCAAATGCAAATGAGGCAGTATGCTTCATACGGAACCTTTGAGGCCCTGAAAAAATCTGCGAAGATTAAAGACAAAAGGCGCGAGGCCGGATTTTAATACGGCATCTAATTATAAAGAAGTTTAATCCCGGTGCTTCGGGAGGGAACATGAGAGAACAAGGAAGCCGTCCCGCAACAGTGGGGCGGTTTTTTTGTGCCCGCCTTCGCCGGCCATCAACCCAAAACTTAAGCCTAACTTTGTTGTTATTATACTATGAGCGATACGATTATTAATAAAGTAGCAGAAAGCGGACTGATAACGCTCGACCTCGAAACATTCTATCCTAAGGATGATATTTCCGGTTTCGACCTGAAGGAATATCTTTTCAGGGGACTTATTCTTAAAGAAAAGGATTTTCGGGATTCATTGTCATCGTTGGTCTGGGAACAATACCGGGATAAAAATGTAGCGATTTATTGCTCAGCCGACGCCATCATTCCGTTATGGGCCTACATGCTGGTGAGCAGCTACCTGCAACCTGTTGCAAAAAACATTTATTCCGGAACGCCGGAAGAATTCAGGAAACAGGAATTTATTAAAAATATCCGCGCAATAGAACCCACCATTTATATTGATCAACGAGTGGTGATCAAAGGATGTGGCGATATCGAATTTGGTGAATATGCATTTGTAGAAATCACCAACAAATTGAGGCCCGTGGTAAAGTCGCTGATGTATGGCGAACCCTGCAGCACGGTTCCCGTATATAAAAGGAAATAGTTACCTCATCAAAACCAACCTCTTTTCTTAAAGGCCCAAAGCATCCACATGGGTATCAGGAGCATTAAGGCAACGGCGAAATAAAAACCCCATTGGTGATGAGCATAGGGAATGATGTCAAAGTTCATCCCGAAAATACCACCGATGACCGTAGCCGGCGCCAATACGCAGGTAACAATGGCCATTACCTTCATCACCTCATTCAGTTTCAGGTTAACGTTGTTGATATACAGGTCCTGCATACTGACCATGATATCACGATAGTTTTCACTCAGGTCAAACGCCTGCATGATATGGTCATAGATATCTTTAAAGTATTTCGTAGTGCGGTCTTCCAACAGGTCGTTTTCGCTCCTGATAATGCTACCCACCAGATCGCGAACCGGCGCGATATTTCTTTTAAGTACGATAAGCTCCTTGCGAAGCTGGTTGATTTTGATGAGGGACCTGGAGGTTGACTTTCGGATCAGCTCTTCTTCCAGGTCTTCTATTAGTTCGCCGAGCCTCTCCATTACAACAAAATAATTATCAACGATCAGGTCAATCATCATATAACAGAGATAGTCTGCGGGCCTCGACCTGATCTGGCTCTTTGGCATATTAAGTTTCTGCCGGAGGGGATTGAATACATCGCGGCTGGCATCTTCCTGGAATGAAATCACGAAATTTTTCCCCAATACAATACTGATCTGTTCTGCTTCCACCGTTTTCTTTTCGTCATTGAAGTATAACATGTTCAACAGGCAGAACAACACGTCTTCCACTTCATCCATCTTGGGACGCTGATTAACGCTAAGGATATCTTCCACCAGCAGGGGGTCAACATTGAAGTGTGCGCACACGGCCTCCACGTCAGACTTTCTCAAACCATCAATATTGATCCAGCTGATATTGTTGCTGAACTTGTAATTGAAGCAGTCTTCCACCTTATCAGACTGAAAAGAAGAAAGGTGTTCCGCATCATAATCATATACGAAGGCGCGAATTTGTGTAGCCTCTTCCCTGGCAGGGATGATGGTAGGATTTACATGCAGTATCTCTTTGGTTCTTTGTGTACCAAATAACTGCTGAAGTCCGAGTAATTTTAAATAGTCCTTTCCATTCATCTGTTTCGATATAATTGAAAACTGTATAATTTATTTTCCAGGGACAAACAGGCACTAAATATAATCCAATAGGTTTATTTTTTATTCCAGGCCGACTGCATTTGCCAGCATTTAACGGAAGGTATGATGGTGCCATTGCTTGACGAAACCGTCATGGGAAGATTTTCCTTTTCAGGAAACAGTTGGGCGGTCATCGCCACTTCGCCGCCATTGACAAAAACTTCGGCGATGCTTTGATCGAAAAACAACTGAATTCGAAGTGTTTCGCCCCCTCTTTTCAAAGGCGCTGAAAAATCCGACAGCTTTTTGTATTCTTCATTTTGAAATGCACTGTTACCGCCGCGATGTACGCTGAATACAGCATTTACATCATCATAGGTGAATGTCAGGGCCGACCCTGCAATATCTATCATGACTTTATTCTGCTGGTTTCGCCGAAGGATAATTTCTGCTGCAAAGGACCCACCTTTTGTTTCCTCAACGACCCATGCATTTTTTGTACTGATATTTTTCCAGCCTTTTTCCTCCTTCATCAATTGTCTCACCTGTTTTACCGGTTGTTGAACCAGCAGCCATTCCTTCCCATATTGCTTCAGCTGTAGTTCCCTGGGAAGCGACATGGCGCCCTTCCAGGGACTCACCGGAATTTCATTGGCATACTTCCAGTTGTTGATCCAGCCGATACTCGTGGGCAGGGAGCCCGCCGGGAGATTATTAAATACAATTGCTGCATAATAATCCGGACCATAATCCGGGCGGTAAATGACGGAAGCGGGGTTTTCGCTGGTGAATTTATTGCCATCAAAATCACCCACGAAATATTGCATGTATGGAGCGGGCGAAAGCATCAGCACCCATTTGTATTTTCCCGGGCTACCGGCAACGGGTACACGAAATAGATCGGGGCACTCCCAGATTCCCGAAGTATCTCCTGCGGGGCCGAAGCTGCTCATGAGGGTCCATGCCTTCAGGTCCTTTGAACTGTAGAACTGTGTCTTTCGGTCGAGCGGCAACACAACGGCCATCACCCATTTTTTTTCCGGCTCATACCAGAAGACTTTCGGATCGCGGAATTCCTTCGTTCCCAGGTCCAGTACCGGGTTGCCTTTATACCTGGTCCAGGTCCGCCCCTTGTCGAGGCTGTAGGCCAGGTGCTGCGACTGGCTTTTCTGTTCTATATGTCCGGTATAGATGGCCACCATCGGCACTTGCCCGGCCTTCGTTGCAAAACCGGAGCTATTGTTTTTATCAATAACCGCGGAACCGGAAAAAATCATCGTATCGCCTGATTCGCTGATGGCAGGAGGCAGTTCATTCCAATGGACAAGGTCTTTGCTTATCGCATGACCCCAATGCATATGTCCCCATACATTACCATAAGGATTATACTGGTAAAACATATGGTATTCTCCATCGAGGTAAATTAATCCATTAGGATCGTTGATCCAGTGTTCGGCCGGGGTAAAGTGGTATGATGGCCGGTATTTTTCCCTGTAGCGTTCCTGGGAGAATGCGGAAGAACAAAACAGCAACGCCGCGATTAACATCCCTGCTGTACAATGAATCCCGCTTCGCCAATTGCGGAGCAAGAAAGAATATGCATGAGGCGGTAAATTCATAGAATATTTTTATTATAGTTAGGTACTGGAAGTTAGGTAAAATAAAAAGTCATCCTCAAAATGTCTATCTTAAGTGAGATTATTTACCACTTAACTGCTGCTATGAGTTATCCTGTCAGAATTGCGCTGATCGCCGCCCTCGGAGGTTTTCTTTTTGGATTTGAAACTGCCGTAATATCCGGGGCGGAAAAAACCATTCAATCGCTATGGTCGCTAACCTCTTTCTGGCAGGGGTTCACCGTTGCTTCAAGCCTTATTGGCACGGTGCTTGGCTCAGTTATTGCAGGGGTTCCTGCGCAACGTTTTGGAAGAAAAAAAGTATTGATCGCCATCGCCATACTATACCTGTTGTCGGCCATAGGCTGTGCACTTGCGCAGAGCTGGTTTTTGTTTGTCACCTTCAGGTTTATCGGCGGGATAGCCGTGGGAGCAAGCTCTGTGGTAGGACCGATGTATATTTCTGAGATCTCACCGGCACACCTTCGCGGCAGGCTCGCGGGTTCATTTCAGTTGAATATTGTACTGGGAATATTTGTCGCCTATATCACCAATTTCATTTTTGCAGGGATCGGCGAAGGTTCATGGAGGTGGATGCTGGGTATTATGGTGGTTCCGGCCGGTTTGTTTGCCATCCTGGTACGAACAATACCCGAAAGCCCGCGCTGGCTCATTCTTAATCATGAAGTGGACCGCGCCATTCCCATCATGACGAAGATCGGTGAATTGAATACACAGCGGGCCATCGACGAAATCAAAGCTTCGGTTACTGATACCCGTGAGCACCTGTTCCAGAGCAGGTACGGCAAGCCGATATTTTTTGCCGTATTGCTGGCGATGTTCAACCAGTTATCGGGCATCAATGCCATCATCTACTATGCTCCGAGGATATTCGAAATGGCGGGTTTTGACAAGGCAAATGCCTACCTGCAGCCTGTTTATATCGGTGCGGCCAACTTATTTTTCACTCTCTTGGCGATGACCATGATTGACAGGTTCGGAAGAAAAACATTGTTGCTGATCGGGTCGGTGGGCATGATACTTTTCCTTGGGCTGACGGCGATGGCGTTTAAAGATCCGGGAGTTGCCAACCCGAATGTGATCTGGTACCTCATCGGGTTTATCGCTTTTTTTGCCTTCTCGCAGGGTGCCGTTATCTGGGTGTTTATTTCAGAAATATTTCCGAATTCCGTGCGTTCGCAGGGCGGTTCGCTCGGAAGCTTTACACACTGGATCATGGCCGCGATCATCTCATGGACCTTTCCCATTATCGTGGAAGGAAATCCGATGGGGGGCTTCTATTCCTTTTTGTTTTATACCATCATGATGGCCGTGCAGTTATTGTTTGTCCTCAAATTTCTTCCTGAAACAAAGGGCAGGACACTCGAAGAAATTCAGCATGACCTGGGAATTGCCAAATAGGTTACACCACTTTGGCGCGTTCTTTTTCCACGAGGACCCTTCTGAGGATCTTGCCGGAAAGTGATTTTGGTACAACATCGATAAACTCCAGCTTCCTGATTCTTTTTTGCGGAGAAACATGTTCGGATACCCATGCCATCAGCCCATCCTCAGTTAATTCAACACCCGCCTTTTTAACCACAAAGGCCTTGGGAATTTCGCCGGCTTCTTCGTCGGCAACCGGTATAACGGCCGCATCGGCAACGGCAGGATGTGTCAGCAGCAGGGCTTCCAGTTCGGCAGGAGCCACCTGGTAACCTTTGTATTTTATCAGCTCCTTCAGTCGGTCCACGATATAAAAATTTCCATCCTCATCTACATACCCGATATCCCCGGTATGCAACCATCCATTTTCGTCAATGGTGATCTGGGTGGATTTGGGATTATTCAGATAGCCTTTCATTACCTGCGGCCCGCGGGTCCAGATCTCCCCTTTTTGATTAACACCAAGCGGCTTACCCGTTTCCAGGTCCGCCACTATGTTTTCCGTGTTAGGTATAGCGGGTCCCACAGAGCCCAGCCTTTCGGTCTTAGACATCGACCTGTTATAAACATGGGTTACCGGGCTCGTTTCCGTTAGTCCATAACCCTGGACCACGGAACAACCGTGTATCCGTTTGCTGACTTCCGTTGCGAGCTCCTGGCTTAATGGGGCCGCACCGGAGAAAAATTCCTGGATGGAACTTAGGTCATATTGATCCACCAGGGGATGCTTGGCAAGTGCAACTAAAATGGGGGGCACCAGGTTGGTTTTGGTGATGCGGTATTTCTGAATGAGGTCAAGGAATTGCACCAGGTCGAATCGCGGCATGGTAACAATGGTGGCTCCGGCAACCAGCGACATATTCATGACCACAACCATTCCGTAAATATGAAAGAAGGGCAGCACCCCGATCACGCGGTCTTCGACATTCACCAAATGATAATTGGTAATTCCCTCACACTGAACAATATTGGCAATGAGATTTCGGTGGGTCAGCATTACGCCTTTTGGAAACCCGGTGGTACCACTTGAATAAGGCAGGGCAATTAAGTCATCTGCAGGATGAAAGTCCACTTTGGGTACTGCGCCGTCTTCTCTCAGGAGATCGGCAAACGGCGTGGAGTCTTTGGCCCCATCAAAAGTAAAAATTTCTTTAACGTCAGTGTCAAGAACTGCAGCCTGAGCATTTTCCAGGAATTGGGAGATCGTGATAATAAAGACAGCACCTGAATCAACGAGCTGGTGATGAATTTCCTCCGGAGTGTATAAGGGATTGATGGTGGTAATGGTTCCGCCAACCATGGAAATGGCGTGAAAGGCAATTATGTATTCCGGGCAGTTCGGACTGTAAATGGCAAAAACATCGCCCTTTTTCATTCCCCGTTTGTGCAGCCCATACGCGGCTTTGCGGATCGCTGCCGCCAGCTGGTCAAAGCTGTACGACTTACCGGAAATACCATTGATCACGGCCGTTTTATCACCAAATTCTTTTATCCTGTCAAGAAAGAAACTGGTCAGGTCGATGTCCGGAATGGACACGTCGGGATAGGGGCTTTTGAAAAGCATGGTTGGGGGTTTGATGACTAAGCTAAGATTTACTACAAACATTCAATAGCTATTGGCCATATTTTTGTATAACTATGACCAAACCATTAAGGGGAATGCAGGGATTCAAAAATCACCAGTCATCAAATAGTCTTTCAGCAAATTCCCCCGTCAACGTAACTTTCCACCTTAACCACACACATGATTAAACACATCTTGCCCGCCTTATTATTGTTATGCACGGTTATCACGGTATCAGCACAGGACCTGTATATTCCTCGCGACGTACAAAGGGCCTACGCCAAAGAGACCAGGTCAAAAGACGGCAGACCAGGTAAGAATTACTGGCAGAATACTGCGGTGTACAATATTACGCTCACCGCACTGCCGCCGGATCGTAATATCAAAGGCACAGAAACCATTACATATTATAACAACAGTAACGATACGATTCGGAACCCGATCATCAAGCTTTTCATGAATATCCATAAGCCTGGTGCGCCCCGCGACCAGGGGGCCGGACCGGAATACCTCACCTCCGGAGTGAAGATGAATTCCGTTAAAGTAAATGGCGCAAATTATGCCTGGAAAGACAATCCCAATAGTTTTACAGTTGTGCCCCTGAGGCTTCCCAAGCCCCTCTTGCCACACGATTCTATGAAACTCGAATTCGACTGGCAGTACGAAATCTCCACCGAGAGCGGTCGCGAAGGCATGATCGATTCCACCAGCTGGTTCCTGGCATATTTCTATCCAAGGGTAGCCGTGTTTGATGATTATGCGGGATGGGACAGGATGCAATTCACCGATGGGAAAGAGTTCTATTCGGATTTTAATGATTATACGGTAACCATAAATGTTCCAAAAAATTATATCGTGTGGGGCACCGGCACACTGCAGCAGCCCGAAAAAATATTGCAGCCTGAGTACCTCAAAAAGTTCAGGGAATCATTTAATACCGACCAGGTGATTCGCATTGTTACCAAAGAAGACCTCGCCAAAAAACAGGTAACGGCACAGAATGCAACTAATGCCTGGACCTTCACGGCAAAACAGATTCCCGATATGGCCTTTGGCATTAGTGATCATTATAACTGGGATGCCTCAAGTGTTGTGGTCGATAATATCACCGGAAAAAGAGCATCTGCACAGTCGGCCTACGATGACGCCGCTAAAGATTTTCCTTATGTCACCGGTTATATAAAACATTCGCTGAGCTGGTTCTCTTCCAAATGGCCCGGTGTCACTTATCCTTACGAGAAGCTGACCATTTTCCAGGGATTTGCTGATATGGAGTACCCCATGATGTGTAACAATTCCAGCCAGCGGGATACCACCTTCAGCAAGTTTGTGGCGGAACACGAAATCGCCCATATGTATATGCCTTTTTATATGGGGACTAATGAAGCCAGGTATGGATTTATGGACGAAGGATGGGCAACAGCGCTGGAATACCTTATCGGGGTGGATGACCTTGGCAAGGAGAGAGCGGATCAGCTGTTCAAGATGTTTCGTGTGAACGGATGGATCAATGACACGTACCAGGGAGAGGATATTCCTATTATCACGCCGACCAATGACCTGAATGGCGTTGCTATGGCCAATAACGAATATGGAAAAGGAGCACTGGGGTATCTCGCAGTGAAGGATCTGCTCGGCGACGAGGATTTCAAACTCTGCCTGCAGGGATATATGAACAGATGGCACGGAAAGCACCCTACCCCCTGGGATTTCTTTTACAGCTTTAATGACATCGCTGAACAAAACCTCAACTGGTTCTGGAACAGCTGGTTTTTCAGCACCAACTATATCGACTTCGTTATAAAAGATCCGCTAAAGACAAAAACCGGTTACACGTTAACGTTAGACAATGTGGGCGGGATGCCGGCTCCTGTTGATGTAGTGGTCACCTATGACGACAACAGCACTGAAACACTTCACCAGACGCCGGCCATCTGGCAGAAAAATCCGAAACAGGCCACGGTGTTAGTCAAGACCACAAAGAAGATCACCGCGGTAAAGCTTGACGGCGGAATATTTATGGATGCTGATACAGGTAATAACAGCTGGGTGGTGAAATAGGATGGGCCGAAAGGAAATGATGTCAAAAAGTTGACTGTCGTTGAGGAAAACCCCGGTAACGTTGTATTATGTAGTTTACTTTTTTTCGCTGGCCAGTAATATCCGCGCCCTTTCGAGGTCTTCGGGGGTATCAATACCGATGCCGGTAAACGTCGTCTCGACCATTTTAATGGAGACGCCATTTTCCAGGTATCTCAGCTGTTCAAGTTTTTCGATGTTTTCAAGAACGCCGATCGGCCACTGAACAAACCTTAACAGGGCCGTTTTCCGGTATGCATATACACCTATATGGCGCCAGTAAGTAACAATGGTTTCAGGGTTCCGGCGAAAGGGTATACATGACCGTGAGAACAGCAGCGCGTAATTATTTTTGTCTACCACCAGCTTGACAATATTCGGATTCAGGAGTTGATCCTCGTCTTCGATCCTGTGCATCAGCGATGCAACAGTAACGCCGGTGTCCTTAAAAACAGCAACAAGGTCTTCCAGGGGTTCTTTCTGCATAAAGGGTTCATCGCCCTGTACATTAACGATAACATCAACGTCAAGCGCTTCAACGGCTTCGGCTATGCGATCGCTTCCACTTTCGTGTTCTTTCTTACTCATAATCGCCCTTCCTCCGTTCGACACAATTTCCCGGTAAATGATATCGCTGTCGGTGGCCACGATCACATCATCAAAAAGACCGGTACGAACGGTATTGTCGTAAGTATGCCTGATCACAGTTTTTTCCCCCAGCATCTGCATGAGTTTTGCCGGGAAGCGGGTGGCTGCATAACGGGCCGGGAGGACGGCGATTATCTTCATATGAATTACGGATTACGGATTGCGGCCTCCTTCGTCAAAGACTCCGGCGGCCAGGGATTGCGGATTAGCTTCGCTGAAACTGTACATACTTCAAGTAGTTTTGATTGATTAAAAACGTGCACTGACTTCAAAAATATTATCTGACAATCCGTAATCCGCAATCCGTAATCCGCAATCCTTTTATAATTTTTGAAAAGGTTTTTTCATGAGTGCCACAAAGTCTTCATCCTTTTCATTGGGATAGTACCTGTCGAGCCCGTACCTGATATCTTCCGGTTTTAATGTAGTGAACGTGCCCAGTGCGCGGTCCCAGATGGAGAATACGGCACCGTAATTCGTATCAGTATAGGGTTGTTTCCAGTGGTGGTGCACTTTGTGCATATTCGGGGAAACCAGGAAATAGCTTAAGCAATTTATCGATCGCCGCCGGCAATTTAATATTTGCGTGTGTGAAGGTGGTAAAAAACACAAGCAGGGTCTGATAGATCATCACGGCATACATCGGTGCACCAGCAACGATAATGCCCATAAAGAAAAACAACCCGCGAAATACAGATTCCAGTGGATGATGCCGAAGCCCTGTGGTGACGTCTACATTATTGTCGGCGTGATGGATGATATGAAAACGCCAGAATAGCGGAACCTTGTGTTCTGTGAAGTGTACCAGCCATCCTCCAAAAAAATCCAGTGTCAGGGCGCAGATGATAATGGTGGCCAGCGGACCGGCATTGAACCAGTAAACAAGGCCGAACTGGTTGGCCTTGGTCCAGTCGGCAATCAGCAGGATGATCACGGCGAGCAGGGTATGAATGATAAAGTGGATGGCCGTAAACCCAATGTTGACAAAGGCGTGCCTTGCCTTTGTTTTTTTATAGTGCATGCTGATGAGCGGAATGGCACCTTCGATGACCCATAGAAACACCATGCCGCCAACATAAAAAGCAAAACGCTGAACGGGCCGGTTTTCAAGACCGTTGAAAAAGTCGATAAAAGAGTCTAGAGACATACTCTAAATTACGGATTGCGGATTACGGATTGCGGATTTTTCAATAAAAAAGAGCTGATTTTATTCAGCCTCTGATATTATAACCGCAATCCGCAATTCGTAATTCGTAATCCTATTGATTGAGCATCAGCGGCATCACGAGCATTAAAAGTTCTTCATTTTCTTCCTGGTCGGTAGGCTTTGATGATTCCCGCCTTGGTGGGGGTTGACAGTTCCATCCGTACTTCGCTGCTGTCGGTGGCCGACAACATTTCCACCAGGAAACGGGCATTAAAGGCGATCTGCATGTCTTCTCCGTCGTACTGACATTTCATTCTTTCGTTACCCTCAAAGCTGAAATCCACATCCTGCGCGGTCAGCTGTAATTCTGACCCGGTAATGCTAAGCGCCACCTGGTTAGTGCTTTTATTGCTGAAAATGCTTACCCGGCGCAGTGCACTTTGGAAGTCGCTGCGCGACACCACCATTTTGTAAGGATTGTCGGCCGGGATAACCACCTTATAATCAGGGAACCGGGCGTCTATCAGCCGGCATACCATCTGCGTGGTACCATGGTCAACAAAAAGATGGTTGCTGTTATAGGAGATCTTCAGTTCGTCCTCATTGTCGGGAAGCGCACCTTTAAGGAGGTTGAGCGGTTTACGGGGCACGATAAAAGTATCTGCTTTCGGACAGCTGACTTCCTTGCGTTTGTATTTTACCAAGTCGGTGAGCGTCAGTGGCAACAACGGTAAGCCCCTTCTTATCGAGTTCAAAGATACACGCCCGTCATGGCAGGACGCAGGTCGTCGTTACTCACGGCAAAAAGAGTCTTATTGATCGCTGTGAGCAGGGCCGTAGAGGTCATGGTAAAAGCCGTTGTTTCATCGGCCGACGGCTCTTTCGGGAAAGTTGTCCGGGTTTTCGCCCATCACCTTATACTTTCCATTATCGCTGGTGATTTCTATGCCGAAATTCTTGTCGATATTGAAGGTTAGGGGCTGTTCCGGGAGATTTTTCAGGGAATCCATCAGGATCTTGGCCGGAATACAAACCTTTCCACTATCCTTAGCCTCAATGTCCATGTGGATCTTCATGACAGTCTCCAGGTCGGTAGCCACCACCGTTAGTCTGTTCTTTTCTATATGAAAAAGGAAGTCCTCTAAAATAGGAAGAACAGTATTTGCGTTAATAACACCATTGATCTGTTGTAACTGTTTCAGAAGAGCGGAAGCGGAAACGATGAACTTCATGAAGTTTGGGTTTGCGTTTCAGCAAATATAAGGGGGTATGCAGTATGAAAAACCCCGATTTTCTAACATTTTACCAGATCGACTGTGCTAAATTCGTCCACCCAACGATTGATTAAAATACATGTTTGACAAGCTTTTCAGCTGGACCCGAAAGAAAGAGGAACCGCAACCAGACGTTGTATTGGGCCGTTACTCAGACAACAACAAGACCGTTGAAAAAACCAGCCGATGGAACGAGGCTGATGCCCTTTTCAAGGAAAAAAATTATGTCCGAAGCATAGATGCATTTTTTGATTATCTCCGTGATGATGCCAAGGGAAATGTAGTTACCGAAAGAAAGGGAGAGGTGTTGAATTTTACCATTTACCAGGGCTCAAAGGTAGTCAGGGGAAGCTGCGATGATAAAAGGCTGTCTGCCGAAGTGAATCTTGCCAGGATGCCGAATGCAAGCATCCCTGTGATGCGGCGGCTGCTTGAACAAAACACCCAGTTGTATTATAGCCGGTATACATTACAGAACGACAGGATCTGCATGCGGTTTGACAGCGAGATTGGCGCATCGAGCCCCAATAAACTCTATTACGGGTTAAAGGAACTTGCCACCAAGGGCAGATAAGCAGGATGATATCCTGGTGCAGGATTTCAATCACCTTGAACAAATCGACACCGACCATATTGAACCGCTGGAAGAAACCGAAAAAAGGGTGAAACTGGAATACTTCAGACAGTTCATCAGGGAAACCATTGATTATATTGATAGCCTGGATAAGGACAAGCTGGCCGGAGGGATTGCGTATATGTTACTCAGCCTTGGATACCGGCTCGATTACCTTGTTGCACCCGAAGGTAAATTGTTGTATGAACTGGAAAAGATCATTGGCCTGTATTTCGGAAAAGAGGAAAAGACTCCGCAGGAAAAAAACCAGTTGATGATTGAGGGCTACCTGAAAATACTGGAGAAAAAGGATGAAGAAATCTCGCCCTATCTCTTTCAATCCACGGCAACATTTTCTATTGTAGCACCCCAACCCCACAAAGCCGTTTCGGATGCCATTAATACTGCAATACAGAATATGTTGTGGTACCGCGATAATAAATATCCTGAAATAGCGCGACAGATATTGGAGTACGGAATCTCTTACTGCCAGTATTCCTTCAGTCTTCCCAGGCCGCTGACGCTTCTTTTCAGGTTGTTTATGGAGGTCAACTATCCCGGATATTTCCTTGCCCTCGGATTTCATGGTCAACTGTATGATCCGGCCTCCAACCAATTTGAAAAAGAAGAAATCGAAGAAGAAATTGGTGAAATCATCAGCGAATGGAAAGAAAAATACCCCAACCTTGAGTGGAAAACACAAAATCTGCGTTATGATTCCATTCTTAGCTTTAACCAGAGTTTCCTGGCTGAAATCCAGGCGCTGAATTTTGAAGGCGGAAAATAATTGCAGTAATGGAGATCAGTACCCCCACATCTATAATTGAAAAGTTCCAGCATATAGTGATCCAGATTGCCACACAATCCGGGACAGGCACTGGTTTTTATCTGAAGGCATACAAACTCATTGTCACCAATGCCCATGTGGTGAAGGACAGCCCGGAGGTAACGATTGCCGGAAAGAATTTCGAAAAAAGGTTAGCCAGGGTCTGGTTTACTGACACCAAGCATGATCTGGCTTTTATCGAACCTCCTGCAGACATAGAACTGCCGGAGATCGGCATGGGAAATTATTCCGTGATCCGCGATGGTGATCCGGTTATTGCCATCGGGCATCCGTACGGACTGAATTACTCAGCGACACAAGGTGTTGTTAGTAAGGTCGACAGGATAAGGGACGGTCTTAAATTCATACAAATTGATGCCGCCATTAATCCCGGCAATAGCGGCGGGCCCCTGGTAAATATCCGGGGTGAGGTGATTGGCGTTAATTCTTTTATCATCAGGGGCGGGGACAATCTTGGATTTGCACTCCCGGTGACTTATTTACAAACAGCGCTCAACCTATATGCGCCAAACTATGGTAAAACCTCCGCCAGGTGTCCGTCCTGTGATTTCCTGGTGCTGGCCGAAAATATTGAAGCAGGGAAATACTGCCCGGGTTGTGGTACCGAAGTAACATTGCCCATGCTTCCCGAAAAGGAAGCGGAAGCTACTGGTGTGGCAAGGACGATCGAAGAGATCCTGAAGGGACTTGGTAAGGATGTAAAGCTTGCACGAAACGGCAGCAATAGCTGGGAGGTGAAAGAAGGAAGCGCCAGGATCAGGATTAATTATAATAATGAAAACTTCTTTGTTACCGCAGATGCTTTTCTATGTCAGCTTCCGAAAGACATTGCCAAAATAAAACCACTCTACCAATTTCTGCTAACGGAGAACTACCAGATCACCGGACTTGTATTAAGTTGTATCCAGCAGAACATCGTGTTGTCGAGCCTTATTTATGATCTCGACCTTGATAAGGAGATCGGAACCGAAACCTTCCGCAGGCTGTTCCAGAAGGCCGACGAATATGACGAATTCCTGAAACAGGAATTTGGTTGCCTGGCGGTGCTGGAAGAAAGTTAGTTGAGGGTTGAGCGTTGAGGGTTGGGGGTTTGCAAGAGTATCTAATTCATATATTGCATCATCCTACAACGAACTCTCAACACTCAACACCCAACCCTCAACGCATATTGAAAATGTTAGGAAAACGGCTCACAAAAGATCAGGCTTATCAAAAGCTCAAACATTATTGTGCGTACCAGGAGCGCTCACACGATGAAGTGAAGCAAAAGCTTTATGGATTCGGGCTGCACCGGCAGGAGGTGGAAGAAAGCATTTCCAAACTTATTGAAGAGAATTATCTTAATGAAGAGCGATTTGCCATCGCCTTTGCCGGCGGAAGGTTCAGGTCGAAGCAATGGGGTAAGGTGAAAATTGAATATGAACTTAAACAGAAAAAAGTAAGTCCATACTGCATTAAAAAAGCCCTGGGTGAAATAGACGACGATGCATACATTAAAACGATCAGGCAGCTGGCCCGCAAAAAATGGAATTCCCTGAAAGGTCCTGGCGCAACGGATTATGTTAAGTCATCGAAAACCACCACCTATCTTCTCCAGCGCGGGTTTGAGCGGGCATTGATTGCAGAAGCCGTTGCACCGCTGAAAAATTCAGCCGACTGATTCTTTTCGACCCAAGGTTATATTTGACAACATGACTTTACTCACCGCAAGCATTATTCAAACAGACTGAAGTTGTAATTTGCAACATGACTTCACTCACCGTAAGCATTATTCAACCCGACCTTAAATGGGAGGACAAAGAGGCCAACCTGGCCATGCTGGAAGAAAAAATCAATGCCCTGCCTTTTACGGAAATAGTTGTTTTACCCGAGATGTTCAGTACAGGATTCAGTATGCGGCCGGAAATGTTTGCAGAAACGATGGAGGGTCCGTCGGTTCAGTGGATGAAAAGAGTTGCGGCACAAAAGAAAGTCGTACTGGCCGGAAGCCTGATCATTGAAGAAGAAGGGGCATATTATAACCGGCTGATATGGATGCTTCCTAACGGGCAGTTCGGGCACTACGACAAGAGACACTTGTTTGCCTATGCCGGCGAACACAAACATTATACTGCGGGTGAAAAAAGACTGATTGCTTCTGTTAAGGGATGGAAGATAAATCTCCTGGTATGTTATGACCTCAGGTTCCCCGTCTGGTCCAGGCAGGGCAACCACCCATCGCTGCAGGATGAATCCGGCACACCCGAATACGACATACTGATCTATGTTGCCAACTGGCCCGAAAGGAGATCACATGCGTGGCGAACATTACTACAGGCCAGGGCCATAGAGAACCAGTGTTATGTTGTAGGTGTCAACCGGGTTGGAGATGATGGAAATAAAATTCATCATATCGGCGACAGCATGATCATTGATCCGCTCGGCGAACCGCTGGTAAAGCTGGACGACAAAGAAAGCAGCTATACGATAACGTTAGAAAAATCGAAATTGGAAGACACCAGGGCAAGGTTGCCGTTCCTTAAAGACGGAGACAAGTTTATCATAATGTGAGAATTTACAAATTTGCAAGTGTGGAAGTGAAAATCAGGAAATGAAATACAGACTAGCGTTCTTCATTCGCAAATAGGAACTGAGGGGTAACTTTAAAGTGGAGTTCAGTTGAAAATTCTCAAGACAGGAAATGAAGAAGTAATAATTGCAGTATTGACTATTTGTTTGACTTCTTAATCATATCAAGGGTGACCTGTAATTTCCGGTCTTGTAAATTTCGGACGGCAGTGGAGGTTGGGGGAATATATATATCGGGAGTAACGCCGCGGCCGTCTTTGGGACCGGGGTTATGTTGAACGACACGAAACAATGGCATCCTTACCCTCATCTCCGTGTTGGGGAGGACGATATTCGGAATGATCAATCCATTATTGCCGTAATTGCCACCGCCGGCTTCTTCACCCACCAATAACACATTATCCTGCCCCTTCATGGCATGGGCAAAAAGTGTGGCGGCCGAAAATGTAGGACCATTAATGATCATGTAAATATTTCCTGCATAGAAATTCTTCTTTTTGGGTTTAAACCGATGGTTTTCCCAATAATTGAAATGATAAAGTCCGTCTTTCCTGCGGGTAGTAAATAGTGAGATGGCAATACCGTTAATAAAATTTCCTTTAAAGTACTTGCGGTATTTGCCAAATCCCTTGTGCAATGCAAAAGCAGTATCCGCCACTTTGAATGGCGTTTTATGCATATACCGGGCAAGGTTTGTAAAATGATTGACCTTTCCACCACCATTATTCCTAAGATCCACGACCAGGCTGTTGATGTTATTTTTCCTCAGCGTTTTAAATGTTCTGCGATAAAATTTATGTAGGCCATATCCGTCATCAAAAGTATTGACCGACATAATTCCGGCATTATGGGCGGTGTCAATATTAAAGGAGCGTGCGTCTTCCATTCGTTCTTTCCTGGTAATCTTGTCTTTTTTAGGCTTCGGACCCTCGGGCTTTTTCCTCTTTACCGTATCCGCATATGGATCATACAATGGAACCGAGGTATATCCAGTTCGGGAACTGTCTGTATATCCAACCGTATATGTCTTACGGAGACCGAAAATATTGCGATGGTAGTAAGGAAAGGCGCTGCTGAGGCGCAGGTAATTCAGGTTGTCTGAGTACCCGTCGGTGGGCAGGTATTTGAACATGATGCGGGTAAGGTCGGCTGCCGTTTTGCCATCTATACTATTGACCTGGACTCCCCTTTTCAAAATGGTATCTTTTCGGTTAAGGTTTCCCGTTACCAACATCGTATCGCCCCAAATTTTCAGGAACAGCGGAAACTGCGGAAGGCGGATGCCCTGCATCACCTTATTGTACTTTTTGGAATAATTAAAGGACGTGTGCCCGCAACGAAGACTGGTGGTCACCGGTGCCAGTATACTAAAACCGAACTGCTGTTCATTCATCGAATCGCGGATCGCGTTGCGATAATGATCAAAAATCTTGTCCATGCTGTCTTTCGGCGTATACCAATAAATGGACGGATGATAATCCTGCATTACATTCCTCATCAGGTCGAAATCCTGTCGAAGTTCTTCGGGAGAGTATTTCTTAACCGGGCTATATAGTTTATCTGAGCAGGAACTGCAGAAGAACAGGGCCAGTAAGGCGGGGAATAGGAATGTTTTGAAAATTTTCTTCAGCTGCATGCTCTCCGCGGATTCCAGTAACAACGAAATATGGGAAGTATTATTTTTTAAAGGCATTCCAGCCCTGGGCCGTTATTTTGTGTGTAGTGCCGCCCTTGGTAATGATGGTGGCGCCTTTTTCGGCTTCTTCAACGTGGCCGATTACGCTGATCTGCTCATTGAGCAACACCTTTTCATAGTCTTCCAGTTTCATGGTAAACAGCAGCTCATAATCTTCACCACCACTTAAGGCACAGGCAGTTGGATCGATTTGAAATTTGTAGGCCGCCCTCCTGGTTTCTTCGTGAATGGGAAGTTTTTCTTCATAGATCACAGCCCCCGTTCCACTCTGCTCACAAATATGCAGGATTTCAGAGCTTAATCCGTCACTGATATCCATCATTGACGTTGGCTGGATATTGTTTTCTTCAAAAAACTCAATGATATCCTTTCTTGCTTCCGGTTTCAGCAGCCTTCGGATCACAAAGTCCTCCCCCTCCAGGTCGGGTTGGATCTGGGGATTTTCGATATAAATTTTCTTTTCCCTTTCGAGAAACAATAACCCGATATAAGCTGCGCCGAGATCGCCGCTGCAACAGATCAGGTCCCCTTTCTTAGCACCGCTTCTTTTCACTACTTTATCAGGCAACACCTCCCCGATGGCAGTAACAGAAACCACGAAACCTTTTTGGGAGGATGCAGTGTCGCCCCCTACGAGGTCAACCCCATATTTTTCACAGGCTGCATAAACGCCTTCATAAAACTCTTCGATGGCTTCCACGCTGAACCTGTTGCTCAGGCCGATGCTTAACGTGATCTGTGTGGGTGTGGCATTCATTGCATACACATCACTGAGGTTCACCACCACCGTTTTATAACCGAGGTGTTTAAGGGGAGTATAGGTAAGATCGAAATGCACGCCTTCCAGCAAAAGATCCGTAGTGATGACGGTCTGTTTGCCGAAATGGTCTATTACGGCGGCATCATCACCCACGCCAAGTATGGTAGAAGCGTTTTGAATCTCGATATTCCGGGTGAGGTGGGTGATCAGGCCGAACTCTCCAAACTGCGCTATTTCTGTACGTTGTTCCATAATCAAAAATTATTATCCGGGCTATAGGGGTCTTATACCTTGTTGTTGATCCATTGCAGGAGTTCATCATGAATGAGTCCGTTTGATGCGATGATGCGGGGCTGGTAGGGCGAATAATCAATACCGTCAAAATCGGTTACCCTTCCACCGGCCTCCTGGACCATCAGGTATCCGGCGGCACTGTCCCAGGCGTTTAGGGAATGTTCAAAAAATCCATCGAACCGTCCGCAAGCCACCCAGGCAAGGTCCATGGCCGCGGAGCCAAGCCTTCTTACCGGAACCCCTTTTTTGATGAACCTGCCGAAAACCTCCAGCGGATTGTTGGGATATTCATTGTAGGTATAAGGAAAGCCGGTAACCAGGCAGGATTCCTGCACGCTGGTTTTTTTACTGACACCGATGGGTTGATCATTGAGTGTTACACCTATTCCCTTTTTCAGTAAAATAAAATTCTTCCATGAATGGATTGTAAATGGCGCCCATGATCATAACGCCGTCTTTTTCGACGCCGATACTTACACAGCATAACGGAATGCCATTGGCATAGTTAACGGTCCCATCGATTGGATCGATGATCCATTTATAGTTTGAGTCTTTTTTTAAATCTCCCGATTCTTCCGTGAGGATATAATGATCAGGGAATTCTTCCCTGATGATCCCCATGATCAGCTTCTCGGAGGCATGATCGACTTCTGTCACCAGGTTATTAATTCCTTCTTTATTGGTGATGCTGAATTCCCTTGTGGAGAATTCTTTCATCAGCTTGCCGCTCTCCTCAGCGGCGCGTAATAATGTCTGTTTGAGCATAGACCAAAGATAATGTGCCAATTATATAGTGTGGGTAATGTGGAAGTGAAAATGAGAAAATACATTTCCTGATTTTCACTTCCACATTTATCACACTTACCAATTCCCCAATTAATAGTCAATCGCATCAGCGATTCACAATTTTCATTCCTCCTTCGGTATACCTGGTTCCCGCAACCGCTTCTTTAGGAAATATGGCATCGATCTCTTTTATCTCCGCCTCACTAAGGGAAAGAGAAGCCGCGCCACTGTTGTCTTCTAGGTATTTGACCCGCTTTGTGCCGGGTATCGGGAAAATATGCCTGCCTTTATGCAGTACCCAGGCAAGGCAGAGTTGGGCCGGACTGCAATGCTTTCGCTCCGCCATCTCCCTTACCCTGTTGGCCAGCTCAAGGTTCTTTTGAAAATTATCTCCCATGAATCGCGGAGCATTCCTTCGCCAGTCGTCGGCCGCAAGGTCTTCTATCGATCTGAACTCGCCCGTTAAAAATCCGCGACCGAGCGGACTATACGCCACAAAGGCAATATTCAGTTCCTCACAGAGCGCTATTAATTCATCTTCCGGGTCACGGCTCCATAAAGAATATTCCGTTTGCAGGGCAGCAATGGGATGGATGGCATGCGCTTTTTTCAATGTGGCCGGAGAGACTTCTGACAATCCGATGGCCCTTACCTTTCCAGCCTTTACCAGCTCTGCCATGGCGCCAACGGTATCTTCAATCGGCGTCTCCGGGTCCACACGATGCAGGTAATACAGGTCGATGACGTCGGTCTGAAGCCTTCGAAGACTATCATCACAGGCTTTTTTCACATAGTCGGGATGCCCGCTGATGCCCCTGAAGACAGGATCCGCAAGGTTTCTTACAAAACCAAATTTCGTGGCCAGCACCACCTTATTCCGTCGGCCTTTGAGTGATCTGCCCAGCAGTTCTTCGTTCGTATAAGGTCCGTAGGCATCCGCCGTATCCCAAAAGTTAATGCCGAGCTCCAATGCACGGTCCAGCGTTCTTAATGATTCCTGTTCGTCGGCCGGACCATAAAACTCACTCATTCCCATACATCCCAAACCGATGCGGGAGCATTCAATTCCGGATGCTCCGAGTTTTCCCGTTATCATAGATTAAATTTGATAGTAAGTTATTGAGATAATAAGATATTTGATCCCTTAAAACTACAAAGCTGGACAGCAAAGATCCCCTGATATCCGTCATCATTGTCAACTATAATGTAAAGTATTTCCTGGAGCAGTGCCTGTTCTCGGTAGCAAAAGCATTAGAGGGGATAAAGGGCGAAGTGCTCGTGGTGGATAATGCCTCACAGGATGGCAGCCGTGAATACCTGGAAGCAAAATTTCCCTGTGTGCATTTCACCTGGAATGCCGATAACAAAGGATTTGCCGTGGCCAACAACCAGGCCTTACAACAAGCATCCGGCCGTTATATTCTTTTCCTGAATCCGGATACGATTGTCGCGGAGGATACCATCTCCACCTGTATCCGCTTTTTTGAAAATCATCCCGATGCAGGTGCGATGGGTGTAATGATGATCGATGGATCCGGTGAGTTCCTGAAGGAAAGTAAACGCGCCTATCCTTCCTTGTGGACATCGTTTTTTAAAATGACCGGACTATCCACCTTATTTCCCACTTCACCGGTCTTTTCAAAATACCATCTCGGACATCTTGATCCACAAAAGAATCATGAAGTGGATGTGCTTGCCGGTGCTTTTTTTATGACCAGGAAAGACGTGCTGGAGAAAACCGGAGGATTCGATGAAGCATTTTTCATGTATGGAGAGGACATCGACCTGAGTTACCGCATCCAGAAAGAGGGATTCAAAAATTACTATTGCGCGGAAACGAGCATCATACATTTTAAGGGCGAAAGCACACGGAAGGGAAGCCTCAATTACGTAAGGCTGTTCTATTCGGCGATGATGATCTTCGTTCAAAAACATTATTCACACGTCACAGCCGGACTTTTCCGTTTTTTCATCAGTATCGCCATCTGGCTGAGGGCGGGTGTTTCAGCCGTTGCAGGATTTATTAAAAAGAACGGTTTACCGATCATCGACGCCATCCTCATCCTCCTTTCTTTTTTCATTGCCAAACTTACCTGGAACGAACTGGTAAAGCCCGATATCATTTATGACAAAGGACTTCTGACCATTGCCTTTCCCGCCTTCACGCTGATCTTTCTAACCGCCTCTTACTATGCAGGGCTGTACGACAGGCAACAGAAAAGGGGAAGATTGATACGATCGACACTTATAGCGATGATCACGCTGTTGGCCATTTATTCTCTGCTGCCGGAAACGGTCCGTTTTTCAAGGGCTATCTTATTGTTGGGTTCGCTTTTTTCCTTTATCCTGATGAGCGTTGACCGATGGCTGTTGACCAGGCTGAACTGGATAGAAACCGAGGATGATGAAAAAATGGGGACGATAATAGTTGGAACGGTGGAGGAGTACCAAAGGGCAGAAGCAATGATGCAGTTGGCCAACAAGGAAGAAAGAATTTTAGGCAGGGTGGGTATCAAAGACAATGATGAGCACTGCCTCACCACCATCGATAAGCTATCACTCTTTCTAAGGGATATACCGGTTAGGGAGATCATTTTCTGCCAGGGCACCCTTGGGTTCAGGGAAATCATCGGGCACTGCCATAAACTGAATGGCGGGGTTAGGATGAGGATTACCTGTCCGGGTGCCGGTAGTATTGTGGGAAGCGATTCGAGCAAGACGGCAGGAGAAATTGTGTCCATTGATGCTCATTTCGAGATCTCCAAGCCGGTAAACCGGAGGTTTAAGAGACTGATTGACGTATTGTGGGGCCTGATCATGATCCTTGGTTTCCCGGTGCATCTGCTATTGGTGCGGCGGCCATTTCAATTACTGGCCAATGCCTTTGCGGTCATCGGGAGCAGGAAATCCTGGATAGGGTACAGCAGTTCGAGACAGGGAGAAAAGGATGGAGGGAACGGCTTTCCCCTGCCTGCGTTAAAGCCCGGAGTTATCGGGGTGAACGGGCTTCCGTCGAGCCAGAGCGTAGAAACGGAGGATGGATTATTTATGCTCGATCAATTGTACGCCCGGGATTATACCCCCTACCTGGACATCTACCTTATCACAAAAGGTTATAGATGGCTGGGAACATGATGAATGGAAGCCAAATACATTCCTTAATGCTTTATCTTGCATCTAATGTCGCTCTTCGAGTTCCATCTGCCACGTACGATTGCCAGGGCGCTTAAATTGCCATCAAATTCACCTAAGCGCCAGCAGATCAGGGTTCTGAAAAAACTGCTGAAAAAAGCACGTTATACAGAATTCGGACAGGAGTATCTATTTGATGAAATACTCCTCAGCAAACACGCTGGCAAAAGATTTCAAAGCATCGTTCCCACGCATGATTACAGCAAGATCTATAAGAAGTGGTGGCAAAAAACATTGAATGGAAGTCCGGATGTCTGCTGGCCCGGCAAGATCAAATATTTCGCACTCAGTTCGGGAACTTCCGAAGCGGCAAGCAAATACATTCCCATCACCAGCGATTTGATGCGCGGTAACCGGGTGGCGATGATCAAGCAATTGTTTACCCTCCGCAATTATGAGGATATTCCCTGGAAAAATGTAGGCAAGGGATTCCTGATGCTTGGTGGCAGCACCGATCTGCAGAAGGGCCCCGGATATTTTGCGGGTGACCTCAGCGGCATCACTGCTAAAAAAGCGCCATTCTGGTTTTCACCTTTTTATAAACCCGGAAAGAAAATTGCGAGGGTGCGCGACTGGAACAGCAAGCTCGAGCAGATCGTCAGTGAAGCGCCCAACTGGGATATTGGTTTTCTTACGGGAGTGCCTGCGTGGGTGCAGATGTGCCTGGAGATGATCATCGAGCGATATAAGTTGAAGAACATTCATGAGATCTGGCCGAATCTCCAGTTTTTTGTTCACGGAGGAGTGGCTTTCGACCCATATAAAAAAGGATTTGAAAAACTGCTGGCGCACCCGCTGATCTATATCGATACTTACCTGGCATCAGAAGGATATATCGCTTACCAGGACAGGAAGAATGCCGAAGGGATGAAGCTGGTGACCAATGAACATATCTTCTTTGAATTTGTGCCATTCGATGATACGAATTTTGATCACGATGGTAACATTGTGGAAAAACCGCGTGCGCTGATGATACACGAAGTTGAAGAAGACCGTGACTATGCGCTTTTGATCAGTACATCGGCAGGTGCATGGAGATATTTGATTGGCGATACGGTGCGTTTTGTGAACAAAGAAAGGTGCGAAATCGTTATCACTGGTCGGACAAAACATTTCCTCAGCCTGGTAGGAGAACACCTGAGCGTTGACAATATGAATAAAGCCATTCAGCTTGTTGGTGAAGAATTGAATGTTGACCTGCCTGAATTTACGGTTGCGGGCATTCCACATGGCAACTTTTTTGCCCATCACTGGTATGTGGCCTGTGACGACAGGGTGAACAGGGAAGAGATGAGGTTAAAGATCGATGAGAAGCTGAAGGAATTGAATGATGATTATGCAGTGGAGAGAAATAGCGCGTTAAAAGAAATCTATCTTGACATACTTCCTGAGCGGGCATTCATGGATTTCATGCTCAGCAAAGGAAAGGTCGGAGGGCAGCATAAGTTTCCGCGAGTAGTAAAGGGAAAGATGCTTGAAGACTGGTTAAACTTTGTAAAACGATACCAGCCCGTTTCCCAACCCCATTAGTTATTTATTAACCCCCTTAAATTCTTCGCTATTGACAGAAGCCATCATTAAGGGTGTTGGATTGGGTTTGATCCTGGCCTTGTCGGTAGGCCCCGTCATCTTTACCGTACTCAAGCAAAGCATTAATAATGGCCATCGAGGCGGTTTCAGTTTTGTCGCCGGAGTATGGATAAGCGACATTGTATTGGTGATCGTCAGTAATTTTTTTACGCAACTGGTTAAAGGAATTGCTTGAGTTCAAATCTTTGATCGGGTATATCGGAAGCGGTTTCCTGATCGGGATGGGAATATATTATATCTTCTTCAAAAAGGTTAATCTCAATGTGGCCGAGGCGCGCATCCTTCAAAAATTCAGTAAGACTGATTTTACAAAGATTGCCCTTTCGGGTTTCTTAATCAACACGCTTAATCCCAGTGTACTGTTGTTCTGGCTGATCAATGCCACTGCTTTTGCCGCGACCAACAGTCTTTCCGAAAGGTTTATCATTTTTGCCATTTGCCTCTTAGTAAATATTATTGCTGATGTACTGAAGGTGATGATGGCGGGCAAGATAAGAGAGAGCCTTACACCGAGGCATATTTTGCTGATCAATAAGATTTCAGGATCAATACTTGTTATCTTCGGACTTGCACTGATGTATGGTGCTGTTTATTTGGGCGATAAAGGAGGCCATTGATATGTTCCGATCCATTCTGCTCTTCATGTTGGTATTTGTCGGCCCCGCTTTGCAGGCCCAGGTGGTCAATGCATCAGATATGGTGGTGTTGCGAAACAGGCAGGGGCATACAATTAAATCATATTTCAGCGGGATGCCCATTGATTTCGGCGACAAAAGCGGGAGGCAGATTTCGGGCATCGTGAAAAAGATAGAACGCGATACACTTTTCATCCAGCAATATGATATTCGTCGTGCTTATAATATGTGGGGCACTTATGTAATGGATACGGTTACCGCGTATTTGTTGAAATACCATACCAATGAAATCACCTGGATACGGAAGCCGCATGGAAGTTTTGAATTTGTGCGAGACGGGTCCATATTTATTATCGGCGGAACAGCCTACCTGTTGCTGCATGTGATCAATGCCGCCTACCTAAAGGAACCCGTAGTGGGCAGTACTGTGGCCATTGCCGGAGGTATTGCCGTGGGTGGAATAGTGATGAAAAAACTTCGCAAGAACAGGTATACGATTGGGAAAAAATATACACTGGTGTACATACAAATGCGGTAATGTGGTTAATGCGATGATGTGACACTGAAAATTTGTAAATGCCTTTTGTTTGATATTGATGATGACCTGCCAGGGTTATCTGTTTGCTTAAAATGAATGATCACCCGCCCAAATTTTCTATTTATCGAATTTCACTACTGCGTTATCGCAATACCGCATTAATTTAGCGCATGCATCGTGCCTGGGTAATTTTTAAAAGAACGGTTATTTTCCTGTTTTTCTTTCAGTTTCTGTACATCATTGCGCTGAGATGGATTGATCCGCCAATTACGCTCACACAGCTGGGCAGTTTGTTATCAGGAGATGGATTGAAGCGTGATTATGTCAATAGCAATGAAATATCTTCTTATGCGAAGCTGGCCGTTATGGCCTCGGAGGACCAGATATTCCCGGATCATAATGGCTTTGATTTCAAAAGCATCCAGAAAGCGATGGCATATAATGAGCGCAAACCGGGAAGGGTTCGCGGTGCATCAACCATCAGCCAGCAGGTAGCCAAGAACGTGTTCCTCTGGCAGGGAAGAAGCTGGTTCAGAAAAGGGCTTGAGGTCTATTTTACCTTTATGATTGAACTGGTCTGGAGCAAGAAAAGGATTTTGGAAATGTACCTTAATGTGGCAGAGATGGGGAAGGGCGTTTATGGAATAGAGGCCGCGTCAAAACAGAACTTTAATAAGCAGGCGAAAAAACTCACTCGCATGGAAGCGGCGATGATTGCTTCCAGTCTGCCCAATCCAAAAAAATATACCGTCAAGCCATTGTCGAGGTATGTCTCGGTCCGCTCCCGCTGGGTCCTCCGGCAGATGTATGCGCTTGATGGGGACCCGGATGTGATTAAGGTGATAACACCCTGAGGGTTGAGAGTTGAGGGTTGGGGGTTGAGAGTTAGTTGATAGTGATGCTTATCAAATTGTATTTAACCCTCAACTCTCAACCCTCAACCCTCAACTAATTTCACACGCAGCGTGAAACTCGTGCTATTCAACGACGGAAACCCCGGCACACAGTTACTGATGGCCCACTTGCAGCGATACTTTCGGGGCCTGATGCCGGCAAGGCTGATTTCTATGGGGAGCGACTTTTTATCCAGCAGTTCCCTCACCGTAACATTCGATGGTATGGCAAATCCCACTTCATTGTCTTTGTTATAGAGCGTCAGGTAAACCCTGGCAGTATCATGAATAGTAGGCGGAAACAGGTTTACGTCATCAGCAGTTTTGAGTTCATTGTCTATCGATATATTGGTAATGACTTTATCATCAGTACTGACCAGTTCCGGTTCACCCTTTATCTGCACGGCGGCAAAGGAAAAAAATGGATCTGCCAATCTGGCCCCGATATATTTTCGCTCTGTAATAATTGAATCCGGAAATGTATGCGCGCCATCGGGGGAAAGTACATAAACTCTTTTCTGCTGTAATCTTTTCTCCAGTGGCCAGAAGTTGTAGTTATTCCTGCGGTAATAAATACTGTTGAGTGCATAAGATGTGTCGCCCGTATAGAACCAGTACTGCGATGCTTTCTGGTACGAACTCATAAAAACAACGGGCAAGCCGTTTGCTTTTTGATGAATGATTTCGGCCCATTCCTTCGTTTTATGAAATTCATCTTTTTTGATCAGTGGTGAGGGCTTGACGTCAGCGATCATGTATACCCTGGCGGCAAGGATAGCCAAAAGCGCAGGAAGACAAAGCCGGCTAACCCACACGGATAAACGGGGTTTTTCCTGGAGATATTTATTGGCAAGAACGATGAGCCCTACAAAGGCCGGCACGGTCCAGTTGGCTTCTGACCTTCCCTTGAAGGTGGCGACAAAAAACAAGAGATAGACGCCTGCCATGCTCCACTTTAATGCCTTTTCCAAAAGATCTGCCGGTTTGTAGGCCATCGCCGCCCAAAGCAACAACCAGCCAATCAGCGGTCCGGCCAGTAATAGCTGCCCCGTGATGTATTCGGTGGTGAAGCTCGACTGGTAAATGGTCGCATTTCTTTCGAATAAATGGTACTTAACGGAGGGGAAGCCGTGTTCATACTGCCAGTAAATATGCGGCATGAACAAAGCCAGGGCGATGGTGGCTGCGAGCCAGGTCTGCCATTTCAGAAAAAGTTTCGGATTTGAGAGGAGCGTAAAGAAGATAATCAGGATGGCATGATACTTACTGTATAGCATAGCCGAAATGATAACTCCCAGGGTAATGGTGGTCAGCAGGTCGGCTTTCAAAAGGAATCGCTGGTAAATGAGGAAGAATAGGGCGATGAAAAACATCAGCGGAAGATCCGGTACGGCAATGATGCTGCCCACCTGGAGCAGGAACATGGATACCGCGATAAGATAGAACAGCCTGTTATTCCGCGGGCCAACCAGTTGATGGATCATCCAGAGGGTGGCGGTACTCATCAGCACAACGAACAATCGTACACCTAATTCATTGGGAAAGATGGCATACCCCGCCCTGACCAGGACGGCGATCATGGGTGGATGATCGAAATAACCCCAGTCGAGGAATCTTGAATACACCCAGTAATAGGCTTCGTCGTCAAGGAGGCCCGTGTTCGCAGCCTGGATAAGGTTAACCAGGAGCCAGGACAGATAGAAAATGGTTTTATGATGGGTCCGGATAAACGGCGGGATATTCATTAAGCAATGTTAGTAAGAAATATAGGACATTAGGTGCTCGACTCCTTCAATAGCTGTCTTCAGGCGGTGTTCATTATTCCCGCTGATATTGAACCATGGGATGTTTTGGTTGACAAGGATGTCTTTATACATGAGGTATAACTGTTGCCTGACTTCTTCGTTGGGATATTCTCTCAATGCATCTTTTTCCCAGGGCAGGTCCGTATTGCATAACAGGTAGCCATCGTATTCCCGGTCAACGATCCTGTCAATGATAAAGGAATGGCATTTGCCAAAAACAAATTCACACCAGACCTTCATCACATACATATTCGTATCAATAAATAGTAGCGGTGTGTCGGTGCGTTTTTCTGACTGTTCGTTCCACTCTTTCTCTGCTTTTATGACGTATTCGTCTTCGAGTGCCAGTTGTCCTTTGGCAATGGTGAGCAGGTCCTCGTAGTTATAATCCATCCCATAGGTGAGCAGGTATTCCCTGGCGAATTCAGGACACCATACCGCATCATAGTGCTGGGCAAGCTCCTCGCAGAGGGTGCTTTTCCCGGTTGATTCCGGACCGATTATCACAATCTTTTTAAGCATTTTTTCTATAGTAATTGACGGATTGGCGAATTGGCGGATTGACGAATTAATATGGCAATATGCAAATATTTGAAATTAGAGTGGTAAAATCCGATCCGTTAATCCGCCAATCCGTCAATTCGCCAATCCGCCAATCCTTCCAGCGCGCCGCCGCCATTCCACCAATCCAAACACGGCCATGACCAGGAGGACGAAATAATACACGCTGGTGAACACATAACCTTTTACAAAGTACAGGGGTATCGATGCAATATTGGTGGCAATCCACCAATACCAGCTTTCCACCTTTTTTCTTGTCATCAGCCACATTCCCGTAAAAGCTGATGCAGACGCAAATGCATCGGCCCATGGAATGGCACCGGGAGCGAAGTTCGTTTTGAGAAAGGACAAAGCGGCAAATATGGCCAGGTAAAAACTGAGAAAGAAAAGCATTTCGATGATCCATTCTTTCCCGGAAGAAAACGTTACGTGTACGAGCGGATGTTTATCCTGGTCCTTTTTCAACCATAACCACCAGCCATATATGCTCATTACGGTATAATAAAGGTTTACGGAGGCCTCTCCCAGTAAATCACCTTCGAGGCTGATGTATATGTAGATGATCGTATTGATCAGTCCGACCGGGTAGACCAGGATATTTTCCACCCTGGAAAACCAGACACTGGCGATGCCCGCAAATACGGCTATCGCTTCATACCAGCGGGTTTCCAGCAACCCCTTCACAAAGGCCTCCCAGATTGTATCCATAGAGATCAAAAATCTATACATTATTTCACAACAAGAAATTTGATCTTTGCGCAAAATTACGGGAACATGAAAATTGCAGTATTGGGAGCGGGTATGGTTGGCCGTGCTATGGCCCTTGATCTTGCCGGCAAACACGAAGTGTCAGTATACGATCAAAGCGAACATAACCTTTCCCTGTTAAAGCTGAGGAATAGCAATATCCATATTTTCAATGTGGATCTTAAAGACCAGGACCAGTTTAAGGTATGGTTTAAGCATGCCGACCTCGTGCTGATCGCCGTTCCCGGGTTTATGGGGTTTTCAACCGTGAAAGCAGTAATTGAAACGGGAAAGAATATCGTCGATATTTCCTTTTTCCCTGAAAATGCTCTCGAGCTGGATGCGCTGGCCAAACAACACAATGTAACCGTGATTACTGATTGCGGCGTTGCGCCGGGAATGAGCAACTATATCATCGGAAGATATAATGAGGAGATGACCATTGAGTCTTTCGAAATTTATGTGGGCGGACTGCCAAAAATCCGCAAAAAACCTTTTGAGTATAAAGCGCCCTTCTCTCCCATCGATGTGATCGAAGAATATACCAGGCCGGCAAGGATCATGGAAAACGGTCATATCGTAATCAAACCGGCACTTACTGAGTTGGAATGGATGCACTTTGATGAACCCGGCACACTGGAATCTTTTAATACGGATGGCTTGCGGTCGCTGTTGTTCACCATGCCCCATATCAAAAATCAAAAGGAAAAAACGCTGCGTTATCCCGGACATGTAAACCTGATCATCGCTTTGAAGGAAAGTGGATTTTTCAGTGAAACGCCGGTGATGATCAATGGTCAGTCGGTCAGCCCCATTGATTTTTCTTCCAGAATCCTGTTCAATGAATGGAAATTGGGTGAAGAGGAGGAAGAACTGACGATCATGAGGGTTATCCTGAATGGTAAAAAAGAGGGCGAGGCCGAAACGGTGGTGTATAATATGCTGGATCGCTATGATCCTGTAACGAAGATTTCTTCCATGAGCCGGACCACAGGATATACGGCAACGGCTACTGTGAATATGATGGCTGCCGGTTTATTCCATGAGAAAGGTGTATTCCCTCCTGAACTGGTGGGCAAACATAAAGCCTGTTTCGATTATGTACTTGCCTACCTGGAAAGCAGGGGCGTAATGTGGAAGCTGGAAGGATGACAAGTTCTTTCCGGTCTCGGATGATATGAAAGCTCGAAAGTTGAAAAGTACTTTTCGAGCTCGGTTAATGTGGAAGCCAGAAGGATAAATGGACCTGACCTGGTACTAACCTAGAATGTTCACTTAACCGATATTGCCGGAATGGAGTAATTGATTAACGGATACCAACCATAATGGCAAAAACTGTTGCAATGGCAAGGCGGTTGGGCATACGATTTTCTTTTCCAATGAGAACCAGTTCTCCGCCGGTAAAATTATCCAGTTTTTTCGCGCCCAGGTACGACATGGTTTGCTTAAAAATCAATGCAGCCATCTGTCTGTTTTCAAAATCGACGAGTGTATATCCCCTGGGCGATCTCATCATAATTTTTTCCTGTGATGGATCTTTCTTGTTCCTCTTCAGAATATCTGCATATACAAAATCTATATGAAGTGAATCGCGGCCGTTGCTTAAAAAGCCATTCACCCCAGTGTTAACGATGCCGCCACCTGATACCGGATAATTCACCATAAACCTCCAGGGTGTTGGATCATTTTTTATTGTAATAGTTCCTGCCACCAATTTATTCTCATCAAATATTTCAGCGCTGGAATTCTCTTCCTTCTTACTCAATATGGTGCTAAGAACGGTTTCGGTTTTTTTTCTATAGCTGGAAAAATAGGAAAACAGGCATACGGCAGTATCTGTTTCAGTGCCAAGCCCAATGCTGAAATAGGCATAAGATTCGAATTTCTTTGTCTTGAATTCCTCGAAGCCAGTATCAGATCCGTATCCTATTTCCTTTCCTTCCTTGACCTTTGTACTGTATGCGCCAGAATCAAGTTTTTCCACGTAGGTCACTTTATAAGGCCCTACAATGGCGCGTTTAATGCCATCGTTTTTTCCATTTATTTCAAAACCCATTTTTTCACTATTGAAAAATAGCGCTGAGTCTAACGTCAGATACTGATATGTTTGGCTAAAGCAAGATATCCCTGGAAAAAGTAGGGTAATAAACAGGCCGACAAATCTTCTGCAAGAAATTGTCATGAGCAGGGGTTGAAACAGTTAATCCTCATATTAAGCTAGGCAATATTTTGATCTCAAGGGCAAAAGATATATTCATCCAGTCCAGATAATTTTAGGCCAAAAAAAGGGCAACTTTTGATTGCCCTTGTATTACTAACCATCCTGTTATCTTATTCTGCTTCAGCTACCACTTCGGTCACCTCGGGGATCATCCGCTTCATCATCTGCTCAATTCCTGCCTTCAGCGTAATCATTGAAGACGGGCATCCACTGCAGCTTCCCTGTAACATCAGGGTAACCACGCCGTCATCAAAGTTCTTAAACTGAATGGCGCCACCGTCCATTTCAACGGCTGGTTTTACGTAGTTCTCCAGTAATTCCTTGATCCTTTTCACCACATCGCCATCTTCGGAGAGCACGATATTGTTGTTGGATTTTTCAGTGTGTACCACCTCATCTTCATTGATCACGGCCTTGCCCTCTTCCAGGTAATCCTTCAGGAACTGGCGGATCGAAGGTTTGATGTCTTCCCAGTCTGCTTCCGGCGTACGCGTGATGGTCACAAAATTGCTGGCCACAAAAACAGCCTTTACGAAGGGGAATCCAAACAGCTCGGTCGCGAGGGGCGACGGAGCGGCGGATTCAATATCCGGGAAATCGATGCTCTTACCGGGATAAAGGAGTTTGTTGGCCACGAATTTCATGGTCTCCGGGTTTGGCGTCATTTCCGTATATATGCTGATGACCGGGCTTCCAGTTTTAATCATAGTATTCTGCGTTAAGCGTACAAAATTAAGAACAAGCTGCACTTTAATTTGTTTAATTCCGTTAAAGACGTCCGCCAACAGGCCTCAACAGTCATTATTTTCCAAAATCGTAAATTGGCCTATCTTGCCCCTCTAAATATTAACTATGCTATCACCAAAAATAGAAGCTGCTCTTAATCAACAGGTTAAACTGGAAGCCGAGTCGTCCCAGATCTATCTTGCCATGGCCTCATGGGCCGAAGTGGAGGGTTATGAAGGAATCAGCGCCTTTCTCTTCCATCATTCAGACGAAGAGAGGCTCCACATGCTGAAACTCGTCAGGTTTATCAATGAAAGGGGCGGACATGGGATCATTCCTGCACTGGCGGAGCCGTCGGCCAAATACACCGGCATCAAGCCTTTGTTCCAGCAGGTGCTGGACCACGAAATTCATGTGAGCAATGAGATCAATAAAATGGTCGATATCTGCCTGATGGAAAAAGATTATACCACGCATAACTTCCTGCAGTGGTATGTGAGTGAGCAGATCGAAGAAGAAGCGCTGGCGCGAAAAATTATGGATAAGCTGAAACTGATCGGCGATGATAAGGCCGGGCATTACCTGTTCGACAGGGATTTGTCGACTTTAAGCGCCGGACAACCAGCATCAAAATCAAAATAGCCAATACGGCGCTTAAAGATTGGCGCATTGGCGAATTGACGGATTAGCGGATTCTGTAAATAGCAAGAGGTTGATGAACTCAACCTCTTTTTTATTGTAATTCGTCAATCCGCCAATCCGCTAATCCGTCAATTGCGTGACGCCGTCTCCCCAAAATCCTGCTTCACAGGCTGAACGGTAAAGCCCGCCTTTCTTAACAGGGTAATAATTCCTTCACGGCCGGGAAGATGTCCGGCGCCAACGGCAAAGAGCTGCGGACCTTCTTTCATCGCCGTGGTCATGACGGGAATCCAGTTTTTGTTCCGGTTCACCAGCATGATATCCTCAAACCCCTTCCATTCCGGTGAATTGCTGATCTCATCACCGAGTTTATTGAGGTCCTCTTTTTTATAGGACTGGACCATCTCCGTGAATTCCTTTCTTTGTTCCGGCATCGTCCTGATCATTTCAAGCACCATCTGCGCTTCTACAGAATCCGGAATTTTATCAAAGACACCCATCTGGTCCTCTATTTTTTCCAGGCCCCGAACTTCCTTTTTCCCCTGCTTCGCCATATCGACAAAATGCTGCTCATAAGACTCCGAAGGGCAGGAAAGAATTTTAGTATACAAAAGACTCATCAGTGTCATCGGCTTTAATTTATTAAAGACCAGCATCGGCATGCCGAGGGAGTCTTTCACGTAGGTCGATAGTTCTTTATAGTCTTTTTCATTCATGATATCTTTCAGGGAATGCTCCTTCATGATGGAAAGCATGGCCATTTTCATCATCATGGACGGATCGTCCATATCAATTTCCAGGTATACATTTTTCGACGCCTGGAATTTTTCCTTCAGCGTTGCAGAGATCTGGAAATCTTCTTTGCAGATCATGTGTATGGTCCCATATAGGTAAGAGGGTGAGGAAAGGCCATTGCCTGAAACAGACCACAGCAGGGCGTTTTCAACGACAGGCACCGGTTCTGGTTGTGCCGATGCAACAGGTTTTTGTGCCTTGCAGGAAAATAGTAATATAAGTAAAGCGGGTATCCAGCTAAATTTCATATGGTATTTTTAATACATCAAGGATTTGTTTTTCAATGGTTAGATGACGGGATCAGGCTCAGTCTTCCATCTGATCCAGCATTAATTTAAGTTTATTAATATGATTACCATATAATTTTTTGACATACCATTTGTTAATAAAATAAAAAGCAAACGTTAATACAACCACCAGCAGCCAGGCTATCGAGGTATTGACCATATTTTCCGGAAGGTTGCTGTTACCATTGGTAAACCGGACCTGGGGTATCAGGAAATAGTAAGAATATAAGGCGAGTAAGGGGATGATGGCCGTGCCGGAAATAAGATAAAAACGGACATATTTTTCCAGCACCCTTACCTGTTTTGAGAGATTGCTTTTTACCTGGCACGACATACATTCCATTTCATTGAGCAGCCTGTTCTTCATGAAAAAATAAACAATGAAAGCAACCGCCATGATTAAGTAAAGCCAGGCCAGGGTATTTAATTGTCCGGCAAGTGCGGTAAAGAAATACACAATGCAAAAACCATAGGTTACGATAACAACAATGAGTTCCCACCTGAGGTTGCGTTTCATTTTTGCAATCGGGCCATTTGATTTTTTTCCCAGCAGGGGCAGGATATTCTGCGGCGTTTTATCCGGCTCCTGTTGCTGCCACAACTCTTTTAGCTGATCAAGTTCCATACGACATGGTTTGAATAGTTTTTTTCAATTTCTCCTTTGCCCGGTTCATTTTCACCCTCAGTGTTCCCTGGCTGATACCAAGGATATCTTCCATTTCTTCATAGTTTTTGTCTTCCAGGTACAACAGCACCACCGCCCTGTCGATTTCAGGTAGTTTCTGGATCGCCTCATACAGGGCCTTTAGTCTCTCTTCTTTTTCATGATGATCGTCGGTATCGGGAAAATGAGGGAGCTCTTCGCCGCCCATCAGTACAATGGATGTTTTCTTCTTTCTTAATCCAGAAATAGCTGTGTTCAGCGCAATACGATACAGCCAGGTACTGAATTTGGACTGTCCCCTGAATCCGGGCCAGGACTTCCATAGCTGAATAACAATTTCCTGGAAGAGATCATCTTTCTCCTCCCTGCGCCGGGTATATATGGAGCAAACCTTGATGATTGCTCCTTTGTGCTGTTCTACCAGGGCAAGAAACTCCTCTTGGTTTGTGTTGGTCTGCACCTTGTAAAGATAGGTCGGAGAGAATGCTCATTTGTTACACAAATGCGCATTCTCTAATTGGGTAATTGGGAAGTGTGGGGAGTGTGGAAGTGAAAATTAGATAATTGCGAGGTGCAGTAACCCCCACAAAGGCGTAATACGCGGTGATTGTGAAATTAGATAATATGCATTTCCTCATTTTCACTCCCACATTCCCGCATAAAACACACTATCACATTATTATCCTCAGCTTGGCATAATTCAGCATGATCTTCTTTTCGCCATTGTGTTCAAATTTGATCGTGGCGATGGGGTTATGGGCGGCGCCTTCCATCTTCAGGACTTCTCCGAAACCGAACTTCTGGTGTTCCACTTTTTGTCCGGCCTGTATCTCTGCAGTATCGCTTGCTTTAAAATCCGCGCTGGGAACGTGCTCCACCACTTTGGGCGGAGGTTTTGGCCCGATGAATTCCGGTGTTGACTTTGGCGGTGCTCCATAACGTTTCTCCGCCTCCCAGGCAGCACCGCGGCTTCCCGCTCCCTGTCCCCTTGCATTCCATCCCTGCATTCTTTCGAAAGCCGAACCCTGTGGACCTCCCACATTTTTCATTCCGCCACCGGCGAATGCCCTGTCGAGGAATTGTTCCGGCAGCTCGTCAATAAACCGCGAAGGCTCATTCTGCACCAGCGATCCGAACTTATATCGTGTATTCGCATATGTTATCCATAGCCTGGTCTTGGCCCTGGTGATCACTACATAAAACAAACGTCTTTCTTCTTCCAGTTCTTCGCGGGTATTGATGCTCATGGCATTCGGGAAAAGCATTTCTTCCAGTCCGGCTGCAAAAACGCAGGAAAACTCCAGTCCTTTTGCAGCGTGGATGGTCATCAGCTTCACCGTATCTGCATTGGGATCTTTTTCATCGGCATCGGTCAGCAGGGTGATCTGTTGCAGGTAGGCGCCCAGTGATTTATTGACCACTTCGCCCTCTTCATTATCCGGACTTTCGACCCATTCCTTAATGGAGTTCAGTAATTCCTGGATGTTTTCATAGCGCTGCACTCCTTCGGTACTCTTATCATTGAAGAGTTCTTTCACAATATTGGTCTGCTTGCCTACATGCACGGATACATCATAAGCATTGCGTTGATCGAGCATGGAGGAAAAGCTCTTGATCATTGTCACAAATCCATCAATGGCTTCCAGCGTATTCCCTTTAAAACCATACATGCCTGCATTGGCCAGCACTTCCCACATGGTGATATTGTTTTCATTGGCCACCAACACCAGTTTGTCGATCGTGGTTTTACCAATGCCGCGACCGGGATAATTGATGATCCGCTTCAATGCTTCTTCATCCCTGGAATTAACAGTGAGCCGCAGGTAGGCGATAAAATCCTTGATTTCCTTTCGCTGGTAGAAACTGATACCGCCGTAGATGGTATAGGGAATATTCATGCGGCGAAGGGCTTCTTCAAAAGCACGGCTCTGTGCATTGGTACGATAGAGTATGGCAAAATCGCGGTTGTGAAAATGATTGCGGAGTTTTTGTTCCTGGATGGTATCGGCTACAAATTTTCCTTCATCATTATCCGTCGCGGTTCTGACCAGCTTGATCTTTTCACCGGGGTCATTATCGGTCCACAATTCTTTCGGGATCTGTCCCTTATTATTGCTGATGATCTCATTGGCAACGCTGAGAATATTTTGTGTACTGCGATAATTCTGTTCCAGTTTCACCACTTTCACATTGTCATAGTCTTTCTGGAACTGCAGGATGTTCTGAATGGTGGCGCCACGGAAGGAGTAGATGGATTGTGCATCATCACCCACCACGCAAACATTTTCGTATGCGGCACCCAGCAGTTTGATGATTTCATACTGTGCCGGGTTGGTATCCTGGTACTCATCGATCAGGATGTATTTGAACTTATGCTGGTATTTGTGAAGGGCCTCAGGAAAGTTTTTCAGCAGTTCATAAAATTTCAGCAGCAGATCATCAAAATCCATCGCGCCGTTTTTAAAACAGCGGTTTACATAGGCTTTATAGATCTGTGCGATCGCCGGCCGGTTTGACCGCATGTCTTCCTGCTGCAGTCCATAATCATTGGCATACTCGTCGGCGTTAACCAGTGCATTTTTGGCGGAAGAGATGCGGTTATATACTGTATTGGGTTTATAGTGCTTATCGTCGAGGTTCAGTTCATTGATCACGGTTTTGACCACACTTTTTGCATCATCGGTATCGTAGATGGTGAAATTGGAAGGATAACCCATTTTGGGCGCTTCGACCCTTAGTATCCGGGCAAATACCGAGTGAAAAGTGCCGATATATAGATTTCGTGCTTCATTATTACCCAGGATATGCTCCACCCGTTCCTTCATTTCCTTGGCCGCCTTATTGGTAAAGGTCAGGGCCAGGATATTAAAAGCATCCACGCCATTGGCCATCAGGTGGGCGATCCGGGTGGTGAGTACTTTGGTTTTTCCGCTGCCGGCGCCGGCCACAATCATCAACGGCCCATCCATATGAAGTACGGCTTCACGCTGTTTTTCATTCAAACCCTTCAGGTAATCTTGCATGGCTGCAATTTACAATTTATGCCCTGATGAGGGCTGATGTTATCAACAATTTCTGTTGTTTAATCCTGCAATCAGCCATGGATGGGGATATACCGAAATGTATTATCTTAATGAACCAAAACACCCCTCATGTCGCCAGCTGCAAAGTCAGTGTATTATTTTGGCTTCTATCTATACCTGGTAAGTGTGACCCTTGTCTTTTTTCCCAATATCCTTTTAGGTGCACTGCAGATACCGGAAACCCATGAGGTATGGATCAGGGTACTGGGCCTGCTGGCCGGACTTATTGGATTTTATTATCATCGATCCGGCGCCAATAATATTAGCGCCTTTTTTCCGCTCACAATTCCCACAAGAATAATTGTGTTGCTGTCATTTATAATATTTGCTGTGTTGAAAATGGCAAGCCCGGTGCTGATCGGATTTGGTGTTGTAGATTTTGCCGGTGCCATGTGGACCATGATGGCGTTACGGAAGAAATAACAATTTAACAGGCCTGCATGGATATTGTCGGGTCTGTTACCGTATTACCGTTGACTACAAGAAGGAATTAATATGAACAGCTATGCTGATACGAACCATATTGATCATCGCTATTATTAGTCTATCTGCATCAAACTTACTTGGTGCTTGCACAGGATTCGGCTATACGCCAACAATCGATCGACAAAATAACAGGTCCGCTGAAAGATTCTATGGGTCAGTATTTATTTACCAATCCTGAAATCACGGTAAGAAATGCACATATTCTATATAAGATCGGAGATTCTTTACATGATTACGAATCGAAAAAGTGGGCGCTGCAACTTGCGGGTGAGGGCTATCGTGAGATGGGACAATATCCCAAATCACTGGACATGCAGTTCAGGGCACTAAGATTAAACAGGCAGCAAAGAGACACACTGGGAGAAGCGTATTCGTCAAGTTTTCTCGGTCTTACCCTTTTGGAGATGGAAGAATACCGGTCTGCGGTAGGCGTATTAATACCTGCTGCCAGGGAAATGAAGAAATCAAAAGATACTATTCATTATAGCTTCATTCTTTCCAATATTGCCTCCTGCTATACGCAAATGTCCATGATAGATTCGGCAGAGTATTTTAACAGGCAATCGATATGGGCATTTCAACAGACGCATAATACACAAAGCGCCGACATTCAAAGAAATTCACTGCGACAACTTATTCTGGTGCGCATGGGTGAAATGTATGAAAAAATGAACCTGGTCGACAGTGCGAATATCATGTTTCGACAGGTATTGCATTATTCAATAGCAGACAACTTGTTTTCGAATGGCGGCCAGGCAAATGTGAAGCTGGCTGAATACTTTCATTTCCATCCGAAATCTTGACTCAGCAGAATATTACGCTCGTGCAGTATTAGGCGATAAACAATTGAGGAATGTATTAAATGCTACAAAATTGCTGCTTAAAGTGAAAGAGATGCGCGGACAGCGAGACAGCGTGCTTTATTTTTCCAAATTATACATCGCCCTCAATGATTCTATCTACGGACCCCGGAAATTCCATGAGTTACAATTGATCATGATTACCGAGCAACAAAGGCGGCTTGATGAGGAAAAACAGTTATTGGCTACTGAAGCACTTGAAAAGGAAGAGAAAAGAAAAATCGAGGAGTCAAAGAAAGCACTACTTACCAACATAAAGGTATACGCCTTATTATCAGGATTGGCTATACTGGCAATCATTGGAATAATCTTATACAGGAACAACCTATCGCGAAAAAAAACAAATGATCTTCTTCAGCATAAAAACAGGGAATTGGAGATTGAGTCTGCCGTTGAAAAAGTTCGGGCAACGGCCCTGGCCATGAGCAGTCCGCAAGACTTTATGCACGTTGCATTAACGTTACAGATGCAACTTAGTGCACTGAAAGTCCAGGGCATTTTTGCTGCAACCATTTATATAAGACAGGATAATGGAAAATTCCGGATGTGGGACTTTACCACAGATGATCAATATGAAAATGTTCTGCGTACAAAATTGGATTATGAATTTCGGATGGAGGACCTGCCCGAAGGATTATATATTAAACGTGTCCTGGAACATTCCGGGAGTTATTCCGTATATGTATTGGAAAGAAAAGACATGTCGATAGTTGTGGACTGGATCAGGCAATTCAATGAAAAGGTTGCACTCGAGATTGAAAGATCAATAGAGGACTATAACCCTGCCCGAACCTGGCATCCATCCGTTAAACTGGAGCAGGGCAGGATGAGTATTGATATGACGGAAGCACCTGCACCTGAAGTGAAAACAATACTGACTAAAATGGGGGCGGCGTTTGACCTCGCCTATACCAGGTTCCAGGACATTCAGAAGGCAGAAACACAGGCAAAGGAAGCCCGAATTGAAACAGCACTTGAAAGGATAAGATCACGAAGTATGGCTATGCAGAAGAGTACCGAACTGCGTGAACTTGTACTTGTCATTTTTCAACAAATGCAAAACTTTGGCTTCAATTTGAATCATTTGCAACTTAGTGTTGGTTGATGAAAAGACAAATGAAGTGGATTACGGTTATCCACCACTGGACATGGAGTTCTTCAGAAAAGTTATCCTATTCCTTATTTTGATCACCCGGTTTATCATTACCAGTTAAATGCCTGGAAAAATGCAAGTCCTTTTGAAGCGTTTGAATTGTCAGGTGAGTCTAAAAAAATATGGGAGGATTTTTTATACACAAAAACAGATCTCAAACAGACTCTCCCGCTTTGTTTGGGATATGATGAGAAGTATGGAAAAGATTATTCTGTCAAGTGTTGCCACAAAAAACGGCCTGTTGCAAACAGTAACCAGTGAACCACTTGCAGAAGAGAGTATTGCTATTTTGCAACGATTCGCAAAGGTATTCGACCAGACATATACCCGGTTCCTGGACTTGCAGAAATCAGAGGAACGTGCCCAGGCGGCGATGCTGGAAGCATCACTCGAACGGGTTCGGGCGGAAACGGCTTCCATGCGACATGCATCCGATCTTGAACGCATCACCCCCATGATCTGGAAGGAACTCAATATACTTGGCGTTCCGTTCATCCGTTGTGGCGTTTTCATTGTTGATGACAGCCATCAGCTCATCCATACTTTTCTTTCAACGCCGGATGGTAAAGCAATAGGATCGTTTCACCTACCCTTCGGCGTTAGTGAAGATATGATTGAAATGGTTAGCCATTGGAGAAAGAAATCCATGTACAGGCAGTATTGGGACAAAGCTGCATTTCTCGAATGGACCGGCAGCCTGGTGCGACAGGGATTTATGGATAAGGTGGATGACTATTCCAGGGAGCATGCACCGGATCACCTGTACCTGCATTTTTTTCCTTTCGCACAGGGCATGTTATATGTGGGAAATATCTATGCATTACAGGAAACAGATATGCAACGGGCACAAAACCTGGCAGACGCTTTCTCTACAGCATATGCGCGATATGATGATTTTGTGAAACTGGAGCATGCCAAGGAACAAGTAGATATTGCCCTTGCAGAACTGAAACAGGCACAATCACAACTGATACAATCGGAGAAGATGGCATCCTTAGGTGAGCTTACCGCTGGTATTGCCCATGAGATTCAGAACCCGTTAAACTTCGTCAATAATTTCTCCGAGGTCAATATAGAACTTGCTGCAGAAATCAGGCAGGCTGCGGAAAGAGGCGATTTGGAAGAAGTCAGGGAATTGTCGGCCAGCATCCTTAACAACCAGGAAAAGATCAAGGAACATGGCAAACGGGCCGACGCCATCGTTAAGTCGATGTTGCAACATTCCAGGACCAGCACCAGTGCCAACGAACCCACCGATATCAACAGGCTTGCAGATGAATACCTCAGGCTGGCATATCATGGTTTGCGTGCAAAAGATAAATCGTTCAACGCCGATCTGAACATGGAATTTGATGAAAGCATTGGTATGGTGCAGGTCATTCCACAGGATATCGGAAGGGTATTGCTTAACCTGTTTAATAATGCTTTATATGCGGTGAATGAGAAAGGAAAATTGGCCAATGGTAACTACCAGCCAACCGTGACCGTAAAGACAAAGCGACAGAATGGACAGGTGAAAATCCAGGTCATTGATAATGGAAATGGAATTCCTGAAAAGATTACAGGTAAAATCTTTCAGCCATTCTTCACCACCAAACCGACCGGCCAGGGAACCGGGCTGGGTTATCGCTTAGCTATGACATTGTAAAAGCCATAAGGGTGAATTGACATTTGAATCTCTGGATGGTGAAGGAACGACGTTTACTGTAAACAGTACCGGCTGTAGTATGAGAACAAATCTATTCATAAGTCTGGTATTGATTTCCTTATACGGTTCTGCCCAGGACATCATTCAGTTGCGGGATCCCGGAGATGGAGTAATGAAACTGGATCAGGGATGGATGTATAGGATGATTGATTCTCCTTCCTCCATTATAATAGGCAGGCAAGAAAGTGGATGGAGATCTTTCAGGCCTGCCGCGGATATCCATGATTCCATTCCTGCTGATGCAAAGAAGGGGATAGGCTGGATGCGGCTATTTTAAAGGTTGATCCGAACAAAGACTCAAGGATCAACCCTTAATGTTGATGGTCAGGCAATCTGTGGCTTCGCAAGTTTATTTGAATGGTAAGTTGGTTAACACATATGGGGTGATCGCCCTGATCGAAAAGAAATCAAAGCGTATTATCCCAGGTACGACCAGCTTGCTCTTCATTTTTCATCAGACAGTGTCCAGGTTTTATCAATAAGATTTGCTTTTCAGCCAGGTGCCAGGTATGCAGCCTATTATGGCTTCATGAATCCTTTTTTGTCTGCAACGGTGATGCTACAGGGCTATGCGACAAGTACTTATAAGGGAATTTATATGCGACCCTGGATAGACCTGTTCATGAATGGGATTATATTTATGGTGTTTGTACTGCATTTGTCTTTTTTCATTATGTACAGGAGTCAAAAAGCTAACCTGTACTTTGCTTTGGCGGCATTAGTCAGTGTAATAGGCAGTATGATTCATTCTTACTATTACTACACTGCGCAGGGAGACCTTAAAATATATTTCAGCGGTTTTAGCAAGTTTTTTATACCTGGTAAACAATTTATTGCTTCTCACTTCAATCCTCATATTTCTAAAAAGGAAGAGCATAATATTGATCTCGGTGCTTACTGGAATTTTGATTGCAATGACATTTCTTGGTGCGGTTTGGTATGACACGGGATTTAAAATAGGACCAGCAATATCGCCATTGGTTACCTATGCATTTATTATTTTTATTTCATACGATGCACAAAGAAAGAAAGTGTACGAAGCCAGTATACTGACTATCGGTTTTAGTATTTCCATCATCTCTTTTTGCATTTTTTTGGCAAGCGCTATTTTTCGACAATAAAGATCATTTGCTCTCATCGCTGTTCAACCCATCCATGTTGTCATACTTTTTCTTACTGTATTTATTGGCTCCGCCCGCCTCCATGTCCATCTTCCTCGCCTTTGATTTTGCGCGGACCAGTAAGCGGCTTCAACAGAAACTCGAAGAAGTGGAAGTATTGTCGGAGAAGAACATTGCCGTGGAAAAGGAAAAGCAGGAAATCCTTTCAACGCAGAACCAACAATTGGAAATTAAGGTAGAAGAAAGGACGGCGGCCCTGAATCAATCCCTGCATCAACTAAAATCAACCCAGGCACAGCTTATCCAGTCCGAGAAAATGGCCTCCCTTGGTGAACTTACCGCCGGCATTGCCCATGAAATTCAGAACCCGCTGAACTTCGTCAATAATTTTTCGGAAGTCAATAGGGAGCTGATTGATGAAATGAAGGAGGAGTTGTCAGGGAAGTAGTCGGCAGTGAGAAATCGCTGACATTGAAGAGAATATGCAGAAGATCAACCACCACGGCAAACGCGCCGATGCCATTGTAAAAGGCATGCTGCAACATACCAGAGTAGTTCAGGGCAAAAAGAACCAACCGACATTAATGCTTTGGCAGATGAATATTTGCGGTTGCTTATCACGGATTCGGGCAAAGGACAAATCGTTCAATGCAACACTGAAAACCGATTTTGATGATCGATTGGCAACATCAATGTTATTCCACAGGATATTGGTAGGGTATTGCTGAATTTGAATTAACAATGCATTTTATGCGGTGGCAGAAAGAAAACGTATAGAGCAGGATGGCTATATACCCACTGTAACGGTAACGACTTTTTTGGAGGATAGAACGGGAGGACAGGGTTCGGACATTCATGATTCGAAATCGGCAATCCTTTCAGTCACCGATAATGGTAAAGGCATCCCGAAGGATATCGTAGATAAGATATTTCAGCCCTTTTTCACCACCAAGCCAACTGGAGAAGGAACGGGGCTGGGTTTGTCGTTGAGCTATGACATTGTTAAAGCACATGGCGGCACATTGAAAGTTGAATCGAAACCGAACGAATACACGAGATTCACCATAGAAATTCCAGTAAATAATTTTTCATAACACACCTCCAACATTAATACTGACATGCCGGTCTACTATAGAATTTTCATATGGATGTCGATGACCTGTTGGGTACTAACCGGACATGCCCAGGAACGGGAATGGGATCAACGATTTGTGGACAGTATCCTTCCGCGACTGGCAGGTATCAGGGGCGACAGTGATGAGATAAATCGTCGAAAATTGTCGGAGATGTACACCACAGTTAATCCGGACTCCTGTATTTTATTTGCCGATCGGGCGGACTCCATTGCCGAAACGATTCAATATTATAGCGGACAGGTTTTATCCCTTTATTGATATGCTATGGCCGATGTTAACCATAGTAACTGGGCGAGTGCCACCTTAAAAATGAATAAAGCCATGGCCATTAGCCAGGAGCATGAGCC
>CAVPPM010000004.1:0-347088 GCA_963707255.1 uncultured Sphingobacteriales bacterium
TGTTGGGGATGGCAAACTATCCTCCCCAAAAACAGCATTTTGCCAACTTCCGGATTATCACCTCCAGTATTTCGACTACACCTCGGGTATTCGTCCGGGTAATATCCTGGCCGTCATAAAAGACCAGAAAGGGTTTCTCTGGATTCTTTATCCCCGAAGTATTCAGCGGTTCGATGGAAGAAGGACGAATTCATTCAAGATGCCCGGTGATATGATCAATCTTTTCTGCGATGACGGTGGCAGGGTATGGGCCGGTTCTTCGAGGAAGATATACCTGTTCAATGAGAAACTGCAGGAGTTCAGGGAAGTAGCGATCATCAACACGGACAGTACTTTATATGCGGGTCCGGTTTTTGACATCGAGGGAAAGACCTGGCTCCTGACCGTAAAAGGATTCTTCGAGTATGACGCAGCCAATAATCAGTTTACTCCCGTTTCACCGGCAATTCCTGTGTCACCTGGTTTTGGAACACGGTCGTTTGGAAGCTACGGTTCAACCATCTTTTTCGGCCATAATGATATGGTGTACCGGTATAATGTGAAACTAAAAAAACTGGATAGCCTGCCGAATAGAAATATGCGCCGCATTTTCCCTTTGAACGAAGACAGTGTGCTGGTCAATACCTGGAATATCAGTTCATACTGGTACAATTTCCGTGATAAAAGAGTGACAGAAGCGCATCCCCCAAACCATCTGAGAAAGCAGCATTCAAACAAGGCGTTTGCGACAAGAGGGTGCCTGGAAGTATCGCCGGGTAAATTTATCATTCCTTCCGTGGAAGGTATTTACGAATATGATAACCGTTCTGGCATCTACCGGATTTTACATTTATATCGAAATGGACATCCCACGAGCGCCGGGGATTTTGCTAATTATATTTATGCCGACAAGGATGGATATGTATGGCTGGCGACAGTGGATGGAGTGGCGCGCTTTCCACTGCATGCCAAGTCTTTTGGCCTTATCCGCATCCGGCAATTACAAAATGATCTGCCTGTCGGGTGTGGATAATCAGGAGCATCACGGAAGATGATAAGGGTAATTTGTGGCTGGCGACGGGGAATGGATTTGTACGCTGGAAGCGTGAAGACAATGGATGGCAGGTGCATCTTCCTGTTGAAGGAAGTACCCGACAGGCTTGCCTTTCCTTCGATCCGCGGAATTGCTTATGACGGGCGTAATATCATTCTCGGTCCGGCAGATCTTGGTATCTGGTTGTTCAATCCCGAGACAGAGCAATATCGTCGACCAACTTATGCTTCTGCAGAAGTTAAGAAAAAAAGCGAACAGGATTTTATAGATGCCATCACCACGCTAAGGAATGGCGATCATCTTATCATGGGGAGGGATGCGTTGTACCTGCTGAACGGCAGGAGCTACTTATTGAGTTTTGTGGATATACCGGCTGCCAACCAGAATACGAATTTTGCCCACCAGGGAAAGGACGGTATGGTATGGCTCACCACGCAACGGGGCCTGCACCTGTTCGGATTCCGGATTAAAATATTTGCAACACGTAGCACTGCCTGGAAAAAATCCCTTCGTGAGTGCAGGATTTATGTTGCCCGACAGTCGACTATTATTTGCTATTGAAACGGGTTTGTATACTGCATCATTTGATGGAAAGACAGCGGTGATCAAAAAGTTTACGGATCAGTTTGATGATATTTTCCTGACTTCCCTATTTCTTGACGACCAGGGAATACTCTGGGCAACATCGGAGAATGGAATATACCGGTATGATACGGCCAGTTCAAAGCTAAACCTGTTCGACTATTCAGATAATGTCCAGGGCTATGGTTTCAATAGCAATAGCTGGCATAAGAGCAGGGATGGGATTTTATTTATGGGCGGGATCAATGGGTTGAATTATTTTGACCCCGTCAAATTTTCAACAAAGGATGATTCATTGAAAGTATTCATCAGGCAGGTGAAGAACGGCGACCATAATGCTGTTCGATATGCGATGGATGAAAAAGCGGTGATACCCTTCGGACAACGTTCCATGGAAGTAGAATTTGCTGCGCCATATTACAACAATCCCGATAAGGTCAGGTATCGTTATTTGCTTGAAGGTTTTGACAAACAGTGGAAGGATATAGGGAATAATTATTCTGTCAGGTTTACGTCCCTACCAGCAGGTGATTATACTTTAAAAGTGGAAGCAAGCGTGAATAACCTGGACTGGATACCTTCCTTCAACAGTTTTTCTTTCAGGATAAAAAATCCTTTTTGGTTTCAATGGTGGTTTGTCTTATCCGTGCTCACGGTTTTAGCTGTCTTACTGTGGTTTTTTACCCGGAGCAGGAGCAGGAAGATCCGGGAACAGAAAGAAGAACTGGAGGCAGAGCAGGCGATCAATTATTTTTCTTCGAGCATGTATACGAGGCAATCAGCCGATGAGATATTATGGGATGTTGCGCGCAATTGTATTGGCCGGTTGATGTTTGAAGATTGTGTGATCTACCTCATAGATGAAGAGCGAAGTGTGTTGGTACAAAAAGCTGCCCATGCACCCGGGAATCCGCGCCAGTATGAAATTAATCTACCCGTTGAAATCCCTTTGGGACATGGAATTGCAGGAACAGTAGCTGTTACGGGTAAGGCTGAGATCATCAATAACTACCCGAAAAAGTCCGTCGATGGGGATGTTTCGGTATTCAGAGATTGCGGTTCCCATCATTGGTGACGGAAAGATCCTTGGAGTGATTGATTGCAGGCACTCAAAAAAAGGATTCTTTACTCAACGACATTTGTCGATCCTCACCACAATCGCTTCCTTGTGTGCCAGTAAGATAATTAAAGCGGACGCTGAAGCGGAGAAGTTTCGCGCCGAGGAGGTATTAATGGCGACAAAGCAAAAAATGGCAGACGTGGAAATGCAGGCGCTAAGGGCACAAATGAATCCTCATTTCATTTTCAACTGCCTTAACTCCATCAACCGGTATATCGTAAAGAGTGACCAGGCTACGGCGTCATTATACCTTACAAGGTTTGCAAGGCTGATCAGGCTGATCCTTGATAATTCAAACAGCAAAACAGTAACGCTTGCCAACGAACTCGAGGCATTGCGATTATATATTGATATGGAAGCGATAAGGTTCGAAAAGCAGTTTTCCTACCATATCGAGGTCGATGAAGATATATCATCCGATTCGGTGTATGTGCCTCCCCTGATCATACAGCCATTTGTGGAAAATGCCATCTGGCATGGATTACTTCACAAAGAAGAAGCGGGGCATCTTTCCATACATATTTCAAGAAAGGCCAGAACCATACTGCAATGTGTAATCGAAGATGACGGTGTGGGGAGGAAGAAGGCGAGGGAATTAAAGAGCAAGACGGCATCGACAAAGAAATCGCTGGGCATGAAGCTTACTGAGGACAGGCTTGCACTTTTAAACAAACAGGCCAGGATTGATGCTTCAGTAGAGGTCGCCGACCTCGTCACGGCAACAGGTGAGGCCGCCGGAACGAAAGTAATTTTGAAGATACCTGTGGATGAGTAGTGACGTAAAGAGTGAGAAGGATAGGGGCTTCCCGTTCTTCATGTGTATGTTAAAGATAATAACTAAAAAAAGAGGAATTTATGATACGATGTATATTAATAGACGACGAGAAAAATGCGTTGGAGATGATGGAGTGGTTATTGCAAACTTATTGCCCCGAGGTGGAAATCCTTGCCATGTGCCAGTCGGCCGAACAGGGTATTGCATCCATTAAAAAACATCATCCCGATGTTGTTTTCCTGGATATTGAAATGCCGAAGATGAATGGATTCGATATGCTCGAGCAATTCGATAAACTCAGCTTTGAAGTGGTTTTTTGTACGGCATATGACCAGTTTGCCATAAAGGCATTCAAATACAGTGCGCTAAATTATCTCTTAAAGCCTGTTGATCCGGAAGATTTGAAGGCAACAGTGAAAAGGATTTCGGAGCGAAAGAACCTGGTGAGCAGGCAACAGTTCGAATTGTTATTGGAGGGCATGCGGCAGCCATCGAAATCAACGCCACAGCGTATTGCGCTGACAACTAACGACGGATTGATCTTTGTGCCTACGGCTGATATTATTTACTGCGAGGCAGAAAGCAATTATACCAATGTAGTGTTGAGCGGAGGGAAAGAAGATATTGGTATCAAAAGTGCTGAAGGATATTGATGAAGCACTGGAAGGACCTGATTTTTTCAGGGTTCACAGTTCATTTTTAATTAATCTCAATCGTATCAAGAAATTTGTGCGGGGAGATGGTGGATATATTGTGATGGATAATGATGCGGTTGTTTCTATCTCCAGGAGCAGGAAACAGGAATTCATGGAACTGTTTTCCAAATTCTGATGTAGCTATATACTATCATCAGCAAACATATTCTTACCAATTGCTCAATGTTTTTTCCGATTACTCAATGTCACTTTACGCAGGCTGTTTTCGATTATATTTTTGATAAACAAACAAATTATTAAAAATAAAAATTAAAAACAGGGTTTATGAAAAGGGTATTTATGATCGCATTATTGACAGCAGTTTTCTTTGCCTGCAAAAAAGATGACATTAAAACAGTTTCAACTCCAACTCTTTCGGGTATATGGGAAGGTAAGTGGGGCGATGTTGGGGAAAGCCCGACGAACTTTATCAAATTTGAATTCAAGGCAAATGGTACGATGGCGAGATTTAATGAACAGGGACAGGTGATCGCAAGCGGCACATGGACGGTAAGCGGAATCAATTTTGAATGTACGTATACACATGCCAGTGATGGGCAGGTTCACAAGATTGCAGGCTTGTATACTGATTTCAATGGTGAGATAACGGGTACCTGGGGTTACAGTCCGTCTAAAGCTAACGGCGGCACCATTGACCTGAAAAAGCAATGAAGGACAAGGGGTCATGGCAGGATTTGGTAAGGAGCGGCTTAGGCCGCTTTTTTTAATTGGCTACTTTTATAATTGGGGAGTTGGCTAATTCACAGTTGGATAAAAGTTATATTTAGCAGCGGTTAAGGGTATGCGAAACCATTTATTAATAGTAATTAGGCCAGGTCCGTGGCAGTAATACTGACGTGGTCTACTAAATTCAGAAAAATAGCAAATAATGAAAATCTCAAAAGTTTTAGCCTTATCGATCTTTATCAGCTTGAATTTCATGGTTAACACCGATTTATCAGCTCAGAACAAAAAGGCTAAATCCTCAAAAAATAAGCAGGTGAGTTCGTCTCTTGCATCTTACGAAAAGTATATTGATGACAATAATGATGCCCACTTAAAGGAATTTACAGAGCTGATTTCTATTCCAAGTATTTCTTCTATCCCAACTTACAAACCTGATGTGCAGCGTGCAGCGGATTGGATAGTGAACAAACTAAAATCTATAGGTATTTCCAACGCCCAGGTAATGCCCACAGGTGGGCAACCTGCGGTATTTGGCAGTTGGGACAAAGCTCCAGGCAAACCCACGGTGCTTGTTTACGCGCATTATGATGTTCAGCCTGTAAAGGAGTCGGAGTGGGTTATACCGCCGTTTGCTCCAAAAGTAATGGACGGCAAAATATTTGGTCGGGGTGCCAGCGATGATAAATCCGGAGTGATGATAACTATTTGGGCAGTCGAGGCCATGCTAAAAACAGATGGGAAGTTGCCGGTAAACGTGAAATTTATATTTGACGGGGAAGAAGAATCTGGCAGCCCCAATTTTGGAAGTTTTGCAGAGGCAAATAGAGAACTACTAAAGGCCGATTTTGCTGTAAATGCTGATGGCGGTCAGTATGACGAAAACACTCCCGAAATACTAATGAGTTTAAGGGGTACAGCAACAATGGAATTTTCTATAAAGACAGCCGATACGGATGGTCATTCGGGACAATTTGGTGGTAAAACTCCGAATTCGGCGGTAATCATGTCACAGATTATTTCTTCATTTTATACAAAGGAAGGTAATGTAGCAGTGGAGGGATTTTATGATAAAGTGGTACCAGTTAGTTTGCAGGAAAAAGAAATGATGAAAAAGGTACCCTACAATAAAGCTGATGATATGAAAATATTAGGCACCACAGCTGAAACCGGGGATACTACGTTTTCATCCTTAGAGCGGATTTGGTTCCGTCCCACACTTGAAATCATTGGCATGCAAAGTGGATATACCGCACCGGAAGGACATTCAAACATCATTCCAGGCAATGCCATGGCAAGGATTACCTGCCGACTGGTAAGCAACCAGGATCCTGGTGAAATTCAGGATTTGATGGTAAAACATATCAATAAAAACCTGCCCGCAGGTGCTACCGCCAGTTACAAATTTACAAGAGGTAAAGGGGGAGCAAATCCTATGAAATTTCCGGCCGACACAAAAGAGTACAGGTATGTTGCAGATGTTTTACAGAAAATATACGGTAAAGAACCAATCCAAATGGGAACAGGCGGCAGCATTGGCGCTATGCTTTCCATCAAGGAAGTTTTAGGTATCTATGCCTATTCTTTGGGCATGGAACTTTCCGATGAAAAATGGCATGCTTCCAATGAGTTTTTCAGGCTTTCGAGCATTCGAAAAGGACAATTGATTTATTGTAACTATTTTCACTACGTAGCTGACGAAGAAAGTAAACTGAAAAAGTAGAAACGCTTCTGCCAACAAAGAACTGCAGCAAGCGAGTAGTCAAATTGAAGGTATAACAGTTGGCGTTGTTTTCAGCGATGTGTTGCCGTTGCATTTGCTTTTTTATATTGGGCCAGGCATTCTCGAAGCGGTTTGCCCTGGATATAAATACAATCACAAAATTCTTCACAGGCCTTTGGATTGCTATTGCCAGGACACCCGTTCCTGCATTCTTCCGCTGAATTTCCTGGACGGATATCATACAGGTACATGTTGATCACCACTACTGCAGCCATCGTAGCAATAACAGACCCGAAAAAAAGTAACCGAAATTTGTTGCTCAATGGTTTTTCCCTTTCCGGGTTTTTATCTTCCTTATCCTGTTTAATGGGTAAAATATATTTTAACCGGTCGAAATACCAGCACAATAAATATATGCTGGCCAGTAACATGAATGTAGTAATACGAGTCCCTTCGAATCTGACCGCATAGGTCAGGATGCAAATATTGAGGATAACCGGAAAACACATTAATGCACCCAATGCCGCGGTCCTTGGAACGAGTAATAGAATACCGATCAAAAGCTGCGCAAAACCGATAAATGTATAGTAGAATTCGGTATAGTACAGCGCTTCTAAATAATGGCCCATAGGATTGTTAACGGGCAGTCCGGCTGCAAACCTTTCACCCCTGATTTTCACTATTGCTGAAATAATAAATCCCAGTGCCAGGGTGATGCGACAAAAAACGGCAAGTCCTTTAAACCACTTATCGGATTTTGCCGCATGGTATATTTCTTCAATGTTATTCATATTAGAGTATAATGCCGTACACCGGTACTTTTTTGGTGGATTTACTTCTGCAGGTGAATCAACCTATTATGGAATATGCGGACCTTATTAAATTCATGCTTTTTTAGGAGTGTATATTTTGCTGAGGATAAAATAAAGGATAAACGCGATGGCAGACCAGTAGATGCCAAATGCAATCACCAGAATCGGCGGTGCCGGATCCGGTTCCTGTGCCAAAAACGACAAGGGCTTTATTAATATAAATTTTATAGGGTATAATATTGTGGCTAAGGTGTTTTTCCAGCTTATCGTTGATCCAACTCCCGGGAACCACTCGCCGTCTCCCGGAAAGAGCCGTACTTCAGGTCCCAGCACAGAATTGGAGATGAATTGAAAAAGAAAAGCCGATATGAGAAAGGTTACGACAAATTTGACCCTTGAAGTTTTCATACCGTTGAAGTTTACATTAATTGAAAAAGTACTTTGAAATTCAAAGTTAATGGACCCAGGCTGTATTTCAAAATATTCATCGAAGAATATTATTAACCGGTCATAACGCGGTACCTGATATTAAATACTTAACATAATAAGAAGTTGGGGGAAATAGAAAAGGGTGTTTACTTTCTGCCCTATTAATCGTTAACCGGCTTTCAGCAAACACCCCATTCATACCCCGGGAACTGCTAATTCCCTAAGAAATATTGTTATTCATATTCAGGCCCAACTACCGTAATCTTGTCAATCTCATTTCCCAGTTCAATTCCCATGTCAATAGACGTTAGCTGTGTAAACCTGTAATGGATTCCTGCATACACTCTTGAAAGAGCAGCTTCAAGCCGTAATTGGCTGAGCGAACTGTATATGTCGTGCCGGCGTTCCTCTCCAGCCATAACAATCATCTGTTACAGGAATGTCGCCAAATTCATTTATCAATACCTGGATGACCGGGGACCGTAGAAGCCCACCAGTCCTGACGAATAATCCGGGTAAGGTGGATTGCCAAGGTGAGATAACCAGGCGGCATCGATATGCCGTTGTATATAAGTAATGGGCCGAAGAAGATTATAATGATATTTTGACCTGAATGTAATAATTGCGCCATCCTTAAGTGCTATCCCTGTTTTGGCATAGACCTCGGCTGCTTTCCAAAGTCCTGCATCCTGGCTTTCCAATACTGCTGTTATGATAGAAGTAAAGTGGTAAGGTGCCGGAACGCCTACACCCACTCCTCCTACGTCTGCCCACCAGTTAGCAGTAGCTTTATTTGCTGCTGTTGCGGTCAATGTCCCTCCAAGATCATGAACTTCCTTTGTCGCTGCATAAAATGCTGAATTCGGATCTTCCGAGTAAGCCACCGGAATGGGTGGTGCTAGCGCTGTCAGGGTATACTTCAGTAATGGCCTTGAATATCGTAGGTCAGCTGCCAATGGTGCGGCAAAGGCAGGTGGTGTAGGAACCCAGGCCCATGGTTCATTCACTTGTACGTATGATGTACTCGCTATACTGAAGTTATCGGTGGTGGACCAGTTAAAAATAGCTGTGGCAATGGACCGGCCAAAGGCTTCCGACCTTTGCAAAACATCCTCGGTTGTCATTGAAGCCAGCTGGTTGCGGATCGCAGCCTCATTTGCATCAATCGCGGTTATATCAGCTGGTGACAAATTCAGTGCAAATTGTTTGAACAGGCTGGACAAGGCTGCATTTGCGGAAGCACTCCACAAATATTCTTTCGAGTTATCTGGTTTCGGCATAGCCGGCATCTGGTAAAGTTTGGGACCGAAGCTTGATCCGCCTTTGATGCCAGGTTGTACCGATTCGAACAAGCCGATGCCGATATATGCAAAACGCCGGGCAGCAACTATTGGATTAGGTTGAGCACTAAGCCGTTGCAGTTCTGTCATGAAATGGTACCATTGGTAAACGACATCGGCACTTTCCCCACTTTGTTTGAGCGGGTGTTGTGATTTTGATGAAGATGCTGCATCCGACGTCGATGGCTCTATGCTACGATCCATCTTTTTACAGCTGTTGATTCCGGCAAAGAGCAATAGTACAATGAGCAGCTTTACACTGTGTTTGAGGGGTGCTTTCATAATTAATAGTTTAAAAATGAAGTAAATGTTGAATATGTAAAATTGTTGATCCCGAAAGAAGTAAATGGCCCTGTGGCCAAGGATGTACCAGGACATTGGAAATTGTTGATCGTCGCATCAGGTGACATCATCAAAATGATATTCGCATCATCTTCATGAAAAAATGCCAGGGGACGTAACGTCAACAGATAAGGGTTCGGAAGGAGAAGCAGTTTTGCAACTGCGTCCACGTAATTGAAAAGCCATCTTTTCACCGACGGAAAAGGATATTCAAACTTTTCATAAGGTTTGACCCTGCGTAGGATTCAAATTTCCATCTAGCCCAATGGAAAAATATCAAGGCCGTTAAATGATGCTAATCAGAGAAGAGGTAAAAATGCAAGGTTCTAACTAAAGTTATATAAAAAAAGGTAATTACAAAAAATTTGGCATACTGATTTTTCGCTATCCGGGAAGTTTATCCTGCAGGGATCAACTGTCTCCGGGAAGAACAGATTCATTTCCCAAAACCCGCATAAATCCCTGTACATTGTACAATAGCCCTAAAAGATTCCCATTAAAAAAATTAATAATCAATGAACCAGGAAAGTAAAACGACTGACATTACACCCTTGTCTTTTTTCATAGCAATGGGATTCTTATTCATCCTGTTGCAAGTTGCCTTTCATCCCGGTTATATAAGATATTTCCCTCAATTTCAAGGTTTTAGCTGGATACACCACACTCATGGGGCCATAATGGTTTCCTGGGTGATCATGTTGGTTATTCAGCCTTACCTGATCTACAAAGGCAATTACAAAGCCCATCGGCTTATTGGTAAAATATCTTATTTCACGGCTCCGTTAGTGCTTATTTCCATGTTCCTGGCAACAAGGCTTAATTATCTTACTACTATAGATAAAATACCGTTTAAAGATGTAGCGCATATACAGGCGTTGAACTTTATTACACCACTCATTTTTTTGCTTTTTTATTCACTTGCCATGATCAATAAAAAAGATGTCTTTAAGCACCAGCGATATATGATCGGCACCTCCTTTATTATGCTCACAGGGATTTTAAGCAGGATCTTGCAAAACAGTTTAGGCACAGCCCGTATTGAGCCATATGACTTTTTTATCCCTCTATACCTGGGTGTTATCATATCAGCTTTACTTTTGGTTAATGATATGCTGAAAAAGAAAAACCCGCTTCCTTACACCATTGTAACAGTCGCATTGCTTTTAAATATTATCATATTTCATGCTCGTTACACAGAAGTATGGCAATCGGCAGTACGTTTTGTAGGAGATACGCTATTTTGACTGTAAACGCCTCACATCACTAGCAGTTATGACTCGAACATTCTTAAAAATATGCGCTGTTCTTGTTGTTGTTTGCCTGCCAGGGTAAACAATCCGGGCAATGGAACTTAAACAAGGCTATTGGTTGGGAACCTGGCTCACCATCGAACTATGCAATTTTATTCTTGACATTGGACAGTACTTTGGCAGATTCAATGGTGATATCAAGAAAAAAGGAATTGGACAAAGCGATAATAGAAACGCTACGTCAGCAAAACCTGGGAGACCAGGCAGAAAATGATGAGCCCACTGAAGCGGATCTGCATTTTTTAGTGCCAAAAAATTATGAAAGGGCGCTGAATGTAATCCTTTCAGTCGTTAAGGATTACAATCTTCAACAGCATATCAAAGTATACCGGAGGGATTACGACGATTCAGGTAAATGGACAGATAAGGTTGTAAATCCAAGATAACCCCATTGTTTGCGCATTACACCGATCAACTACAATTGCCATTTGACATCGTCTGCTTGCTGATTTGCTCCGTCTGTCGTAAATTGTTGGTAAGCGAGCATTAAACCAATTTAGGGCAAATAAAGAAGGGTTGTTTCCGGTCTTAGGTAAGCCATTTTACCAGGCATACTCTGAGCACCATCTACTTTCAATATATTTTTTGCATGAATTGGACATCAACAAACATCCCAGCATCATTACTCCTTTCAGTATTGTTTTTTGTACATGCTGATGGACAGGATACCGCAAAAAATAGCATGTCGCCGGGCCCACGGGCGACACATTGTTTGATCTATGATGAAGTAAACCGACAAGTCATTTTACTGGATGGCACTTACCCGGCAATTCAGCCTGAATCGGGTTTTTCTGAACCCTGGGCATGGAATGGGAAGACATGGAAAAGATTTAATGGCGCCGGACCTAAGGCCAGGTATGTGAATAGTGCAGTTTATGATGCTAAAAGAAAGAAGACTATTATTTATGGGGGCAGGGTTGGGAAAGCGGAAACAATAAGTGGTGACACCTGGGAATGGGACGGAGTAGAATGGATGCAAATGACAGACAGTTCCATTGGAAGAAGAGATCATCAAATGATGGCTTATGACACTGGCAGGGGAAAGACTGTGGTGTTTGGTGGTGGAAAATTCCCAAGAACAATTCCCTGGGCAAGGGACACCTGGGAGTGGGATGGGAAAAACTGGGTGCTAAAAGATACTGCAGGCCCATTGGGGCGTGTAGCGTCTATGACGTATGATAAGAAAAATAAGATGACGGTGCTTTTCGGTGGTGTTGGCGAACCGACGGGACCCGATCGGCAGCAACCGCTTTACCAGGATACCTGGGGATGGAATGGATCAGGGTGGAAAAAGTTAGCAGAAGACGGTCCGCCTGCGAGGTCAAGGTTTGCCATGTGTTATGAAGATGCATCAAATACCATTGTACTTTATGGTGGAGAAGACAAAGGTCAGCAACTAAATGATATGTGGAGATGGGACGGAGTTAGATGGACAGAAATAAAACTCCATGCACCATCACCCGGAAAAAGGTCGCTACATGCGATGGTGTATGATGCATCTCGCCGGAAGATTGTATTATACGGAGGAAACCTTGATGGAAAAGTTGTTGGCGATACCTGGGAATGGGACGGAAATGAATGGCGCGAAATGAAATAAGTCAAGGTAAAATAACTTGAATAAAATAAGGCTATGGCAAACCTGATACGCATGGACAATGTGAGCATTGTGGTTGAATCCCTTGAAGAGACCATTGCATTCTTCACAGAGCTCGGCCTGAAACTTGAAGGGCGGGCGACAATAGAAGGAGAATGGGCCGGTCGTGTCACGGGACTTGGTAACCAGCAAGTGGAAATTGCCATGATGGTTACACCTGATGGGCATAGCCGGCTGGAGCTCTCGAGATTTATATCACCACCCATCGCAGCAGATCACCGCACCGCTCCGGTAAACGCCCTTGGTTATTTACGTGTAATGTTTACTGTGGCTGACATCGATGATACGCTTTCCAGGCTTCAGAAAATGGGTGCGCAACTCGTTGGAGAAGTGGTTCAGTATGAAGCATTGTACCGCCTTTGTTATATACGCGGTCCTGAAGGGGTTCTTATAGGATTGGCAGAACAACTTACTGATCATCGGGATCCATTAAATAAAACGGCTGAATGAATGTACTTTCCTGTCGGATTGTTGAGTTGTTTATTACAGATGTAGAGACAGATCGTTAACTTGTAAGGAATCGACTTTCAGTATTTTTCAATCCGGCAATTCGAATCTTAACCTGCTAATGAGTAGTATAAAAAAGACCCTCGTACTTACGTTCCTGCTAATATTATTTTGTTGTCAACTTTTTGCTCAGGTGAGCGGGTTGGAAGGTAAAGTCAACAATTCCAGGGGCGCAACTAAACATCAAAAACGTCCTAATATTGTCGTGATTCTTGTAGACGATATGCGATGGGATGAATATGGCGAAGCAGGTCACAATTATATAAAGACCCCTAACATTGACCGGATAGTTAAGGAAGGAGCCTGCTTTATCAATGCATTTGCCACTACTCCACTTTGTTCGCCGAGTCGTGCAAGCTTTCTAACCGGCCAGTATCCACACACCAATGGTATTATTGACAACACAGCACGTAATGAGCAGAGTCACGGACTTAATACCTTTCCAAAACAACTTCACGGTAATGGCTACGCGACTGCCTTCATCGGCAAATGGCATATGGGTAATGATGATTCAAAGCGTCCGGGTTTTGATTATTGGGTTTCGATGAAGGGACAAGGGGAAGCCATCGATCCTTCCCTGAATATCAACGGTAAACAGGAAACGGTAAAGGGATACGTAACGGATATTTTAATTGAACACTCTCTCCGGTTCATCAATGAAGAACGCGACAAGCCATTTTTGCTGTACCTGGCACATAAGGCACTTCACCCCAATATTGTTCAGGGTGATGATGGCAAAGTGATTAATATCGGTGAGGGTGGTTTCATTCCGGCCCAAAGGCATGCAGGAATATATCAATCCGCGGTATTTAACCGAAGACCCAACTATAATATCCCCCCGCTCGACAAGCCGGCACTCATGCGGAAAATAGACGGCGTTCCTCCTTTAAGCGCTGAAACATCTACCAGGGAAAAAACCATCCGTGAGCGTTCGGAAATGCTGATGGCAGTGGATGAGGGCCTGGGGTTGATATTAAAAGCCCTTGAAGACAAGGGAGTGTTGGATAATACTGTAATTGTATTCACCAGCGATCATGGTTATTGGTATGGAGAGCACTGCCTTGATTTGGAACGAAGGCTGGCGTACGAAGAATCTATTCGCATTCCAATGCTTGTCAGGTATCCACCATTAGTAAAGGCTGGAATGAAGCCGAAACAAATGGTACTGAATATCGACCTGGCGTCAACATTACTTGACATTGCGGGTGAGGCTCCAGGTAAATCTCTCCAGGGCAAATCGTGGTTGCCAATATTCAAGGATAAAGCCAATGGTTGGCGGCGATCATTTCTTGTCGAATATTATAGTGACTCCGTATTTCCGCGTATATCGAAAATGGGATACAAGGCTGTTCGGGACGATCGTTATAAATATATTCACTACGTGGATTTGCAGGGAATGAATGAACTCTATGATCTTTCAAAGGATCCCTATGAACTTAATAATGTAATTGATAATCCTGCTTATACCCGCACACTTAAAAATATGAAAGATGAGCTGAACCGGCTGTTAAAACAGAGTGGTGCTGACAGGCTGAATTAATACCAGGATATTTCATATATTATTTGACTACAACCACTTGCTATGAATACTATTCAAAAACTCATTGATGAAGTTTCAACTGCCCGTAAGCTGTTCCTGGATGAGATAAGTAGTGTAACGGAGAAAATGGCTCAATGGAAGCCTGGGCCTGAAAACTGGAATGTCATTGAAATCACAGAACATCTTTTTTGGGCGGAGCAGGGAGCAATATCCGGGATGTGGAAGACTATTCTTGCCATAAGGGAAGGCAAAATGGCGAGGACGTATGATTCCGTTCACAAAAATATGCCCATTGAACAAATAATCGATATGACATGGCAGCCTAAAGAAAAAGTTCCCCCGGTTGCAGCACCCCGGATGGGCGGGTCTTTGTCATTCTGGAAAGCATCTTTGAGTAGCCTGGAAATAGTATTAGGTGAGTTTGGTAAAGTATTACATGAGGACGAATTAAGATTACAAGCGCACCCTCATCCCATATCCGGACCGCTGGATTTTCAACAGCGCATCGAATTCTTGCGGTTCCATATCAATAGACATAAGGACCAGGTCTCGCAACTCAAGATCGGAATGGAATTATTGTGAGACTATTTTCGAGTTGACGTAAATTGGTATATATATAATTTATCACTACTCAAACTAAGTGACTATGAGAAAGCTGATAATGTGGAACCTCATGACACTTGACGGATATTTTGAGGGCGACAAAAACTGGGATTTATACTTTCACGAACTTGTCTGGGGACCAGAACTTGAAAAATTAAGCTTAGAGCAGTTACATGCAGCGGACTACCTTGTGTTTGGTCGTGTAACCTATGAGGGAATGGCGGCTTATTGGAAGAACGAAAAAGGTGAAATTGCCGATCTCATGAATGAAATCCCTAAACTGGTTTTTTCGCGGACATTGAACTCCGTGGACTGGAATAATTCTACATTGATCAAGGAAGATGCGTCAGGCGAAATTGCGAAATTAAAAGCGCAGGGTGGCGGTGACATGTATGTTTTCGGAAGTGCAAACCTTTCCGGGACTTTTATTAATGATAATTTATTTGACGAGTACCGAATCTGTGTTGCGCCTATTATCGCCGGCAGCGGAAGACCATTGTTTGAGAAAGGGATAACTCCAAGAGCATTGACACTTGTTTCGTCATGGCAGCTTTTAACCGGCGGGCTTGTTATGACATTCAAAGCAAAATAATATCGCAGTAAACATCGCATAAAAAATTCAACACTTTAACTTCTTAAAAAAAACTATTATGAAAAGAATTATGCTGAATGTCGCACTGCTAATGCTGTCCATGGGATCTGCTTTTTCACAAAGTAAATCCAACATTGACGTTGAGTATCTTGATGTCCCGGCCCCAAATACTTACCCGTTTTCAGGGGCTGTGCGTGTCGGCAAAATGTTGTATTTATCCGGTGCATTAGGAAACGATCCTTCTACCATGAAGTTGGTGCCGGGAGGCATTGAAGCTGAGACCAGGCAAACGATGGAGAACATCAAAGCCACACTGGAACGTCATGGTTCAGACCTTGACCATGTGGTGAAGTGTACAGTATTCATGGCCGATATCCAGGAGTGGCCACGCATGAATGAAGTATATAAAAAGTATTTCCTGAAACATTTCCCTGCAAGAAGTGCTGTTGCCGGAAGCGGTCTTGCCCTTGGGGCAAGGGTGGAAATTGAATGCATTGCAGTGATCCGGGATTAAATGGAGAATGAAGGCAGCATAAACTATCATTGGCAGGTGAACAACGCATGTCCTGCATAATACAACAATCCGACTTACAGATGACCGGTATCCTGACGGAATTTTGCTACTTTAGACAGTCGTAATAGTAAATCTTTTATGAACGTACAAGAACAAATCGAAGAGTATATTACTAGCCAACCTGAACCAAAACGTAGTGACATGCAAGAGTTGCACCGCATCATTCTGGGTAATGCCAGCATGTAAATTATGGTTCCTGGATGGTAAAAACAGTGAAAATAAAACTGTTTCTAATCCTAATATAGGATATGGATCTCACACCATAAAATATGCTGATGGAACAACCAGAGAGTTTTATCAAATTGGTTTGAGTGCAAACAAAACCGGAATCTCTGTATACATCCTTGGTATAAAAGATAAGACATACTTAGCCCAAACGTATGGAAAAAAACTAGGCAAGGCGAGCGTGAGCGGGTATTGCATCAAGTTCAAAACCCTAAAAGATATAAACATTGATATACTTGAAGCGGCAATGCGGTTCGGACTTGAACGGACGCTGGACAATTAACATAGTGACAAGCCATGACGAATGTCCGGCAACAGTTTGTCAGCCATGATACATTTACGGAATGCTACCATCGACGATCTTGAAACTTTACGGTATTGGGATACTCAACAGCATGTCATTGACAGTGATCCTGATGACGACTGGAATTGGGAGTATGAGCTTACCAGGACACCGTCATGGCGTGAACAGTTGATTGCGGAATTGGATGGACGGGCAATTGGTTTCGTTCAGATCATTAATCCGGCGCAGGAAGAGAGTCATTATTGGGGCGACATCGGGGAAGGATTCAGGGCCATAGATATCTGGATTGGCCTGGAACGCGATCTGGGTAAAGGATACGGCACAGAGATCATGCTGCAATCACTGGCAAGGTGTTTCTCCAAACCAGAAGTAACCGCTGTATTGATTGATCCGCTTATGTCTAATGTAAGGGCCATCAAATTTTACGAACGGCTCGGATTTGAATACGTGGAGGACAGAAAATTTGGGGATAGTGATTGTAAAGTATATTGTATTAGCAGGGATATCTGGGAATCGACAACCGGGAAAAGATAAGTATTCTTTACACCTATTGTTGGCGCCAAAAGGCAGGGGCACCAGAAGCGGGTACAGGAAAGGTTGACAAGCAATAAAAAACAGGTCCTTTATACAGGCTTTATTACCGATTTTCAAGCAGTTTATCAAACCTCTCATGACTAAAAAAATCATTGTTTTACTGGTGCTGTTACAACAGTTTTTGTTTGCTCAATCCCAGGCAAGAATTATTGACATGCACATTCATTCATATTCAAATGCTGATTTCGGTGAGCGGGAGCCGGCAACTGATCATTATGGCGTAAAGGGTTCGGTAAATGCGGAAGCCCACCGGCTGGCGACATTTGCCGCATTTAAAAAATTTAATATTGTAAAGGCTGTGGTCAGCGGAAATCCTGAAAGTGTTGAGGAATGGGTAGCGAAAGACAGTAACCGTTTAGTGATCCGGGGAATTTTAATGTTTACACCAAATGATTACGGCATTGATACTGTAAAGTTCGAGCAGATGATCAGGGACAAAAAAATTGAAGTCTTTGGAGAAACTGCGCCGTACTATGGTGGTACTACCCTGAGCGATGCTATCTGGCAGCCATATTTACGCATATGTGAAAAATATGATATTCCTGTTGCCGTTCATACCGGAGGTGGCGATCCAGGAGGAACGTATTCCTGGGCCCCCAAAGCCAGGCTACGATTGGCTGACCCTTACCTCATTGAGGATGTTTTAGTACAGTATCCAAAGCTGAGAATATATATGATGCATGCCGGAGGAGAAGACTGGCCGGAACATGCCATCCGGCTTATGGCCTATTATCCCCAACTTTATACTGATCTCGCAGTCCTTCTCTGGGTAGAACCTAATACTCAGCGGTATGTCAAAGAATTACTTCGTAATGCAAAAGAAGCGGGCTACCTGGACAGGATAATGTTTGGTTCTGATCAAATGATATGGCCTTATGCCATTGAGAAATCGATTCGGTTTTTAAATAGTTTGACCTTTTTGACAAAGCAGGACAAAGAAGACATATTCTATAATAATGCGGCTAAGTTTTTGAAACTGAAAAAATAACGGTGAAGGGAAAAGCACTTGAAGAGCCGCATATGCAAATGGCAGGCATTAAAAAATTATTTCCAGCTGATAGGGATAAATTTAGTCAACTTATTAGTTTGTTTGGAAACTAACGATAGCCATGAAACGAAGAGACTTTATTGTTAAAACTTCAGGGCTTGCGGCTACATCATTAGCGTATTCCCAATTGTATGCTCAGGTCCAAAAGCAGGTTGAAGCGAGTGCTGACCAGGCAAGTTATGATGTGATTGTTTTGGGAGTTGGCAGTATGGGCTCTTCCACGTGCTATCAACTGGCGAAGCGGGGATTTAAAGTTTTAGGGCTGGAACAGTTTGACATTCCACATGAACTGGGTTCACATGCGGGGCAAAGTCGCATCATTCGTAAAGCATACGGCGAGGGGTCTGACTATGTACCGCTATTGGAAAGAGCCTATAAAAACTGGCAGGCATTGGAATCAGAAACCGGCGCACGGGTTTACTACAAGACAGGCCTCGCCTATTTTGGCGCAGCAGATGATCCGTTCCTGAAAACAGTCAGGGGTTCCTCAGAAAAGTATAAAATCCCGCTGAATAATCTCTCGGTAGAGGAATGCAATCGGAAGTACCCACAGTTTAAACTTCCCCCAAATTTCCTGCGCCTGGAAGAACCTGAGGCTGGTTTCATCACTCCCGAACGTAGTATACTGCTATATGTAGAACAGGCGATAAAAAAAGGTGCGGTTATCCGGACAAAAGAGAAAGTGATTGAATGGAAACATGAATCAGGAGGCAGTGTAACTGTGGTAACCAATAAAGGTACTTACAAGGCCGGTAAGCTGGTGATCACTGCCGGGCCATGGGCAGGGAAAATGATTTCCTCTATGGCTTCTACACTTACGATTACGAGGCAGGCTGTAGCCTGGGTAAAACCTAAGAACTGGGACAATTTTACACTAGGAAAATTTCCCTGTTGGATTTTGGAGAACAACGGTTATGATTTTTACGGGTTCCCCATACTTCCTGTTGGCACTTTTGCCGGCCCTTTGGGCCTGAAACTGGCGCTGCATTATCCGGGAGCAGATGAGACGGATCCGGATGCGGTGAATAGAAACACAAAGGAATCGGATGAAAAAGTGCTGGTAGAATTTTTACGGCAGTTCATTCCCGACGGCTACGAGAATACCCTGGTAATGAAAACATGCCTGTACACCAATTCTCCTGATCAAAACTTCATCATAGACTACTTATCGGGATTCGATAAGGACGTTGTTTTTGCAACAGGCTTCAGCGGTCATGGTTTCAAATTTGTAAGCGTTGTAGGTGAAATTCTGGCTGACCTTGCAATGAATGGATCAACCCATCTGCCTATAGATTTTTTAAGCGCAAAACGGTTTCACTGAATTCACAGGATGCGAATATCTCATAGCATGTTATTTTACTTTTTCCAAACGACTTTAAGGAGGTAAGAAGAAATGAAAGGGCAGATACTGGTTGCAATCATGTTTTTAATTGGCTGGCAGTGCTCATTTGCCCAGGAAAAGTTTATGGTCATTAAAGCCAATTCCAAAAACATCAAAATACTGGATGGGGATGATTTACTGGACGGTGTTTTGGTACCTGACCTTAAGCCGGATATTTATGTTTACCATAAATCATACAAGTCAACAAAAATTACATACTATACAGACATCGATAGCATTTCTTTCGAGGTGGATCCCGGTGATCATTACGATTTTGCCATCCTGCTGAACAATAAGGACACCTGTTACCAGAGAATCTCTTACCAGAACCCTAACAAGGTAAAGTATTCAACACCATTCAAGAAGCAAATGTGCCGATCGATATTGAACTGCCATCAGACGGTGCAGGCTTCGGGAAAAATATTTTGGGTAATGACGTTCTTAAAAGATTCAATATCATTCTTGATTACAGGAATGGTATCATTTACCTTCGGCCCAATGGTTTAATCAATTCCGCATACAATAAATCTATTGACGAAAATTTGATTTTTATCCTTTTGGCAGTATTACCTAGTACTGCTGATCATTGGTTTCGTCGTCTATAAGAAAAGGAAAAGGCAAACTGCATAGCTCCCGTTTATTTCCATCAAAAATTATTAAATTAACATCTGCATGTATTGAGCAAGCAGTAATAAAAGTATATGATAAGCTAAATGTAGTAGTAACATGAAATACTTCCTGTTCCTGGTGATGGTTTTCGCAACATGGCAATCTCATGCACAATTACAGGGTCAGCCCCTTATTGATTCCCTTATTTCCCGGCTGCCTGCATCAAATGAGGATACCGGTAAGGTGATGTTGCTGAATGACCTGAGCCTTGCGTATTACTCTATAAATCCTGATGAAGGGCTGAAGTTTGGCAGGCAGGGCCTCGCGCTTGCAGAAAAAATAAAATGGAAAAGAGGAATGGCATATGCCAATAAAGTGATTGCAGGTAACTATGGATATGGAAAATCAGATTATACGAACGCGCTGGAACATTCTTTTACATCGCTTCGACAATTCAGGGAAATAGGCGACAGTACGGGCACCGCAAAAATTCTCGGCGATATCGGGGTTATTTACTGGTTCCAGGCAGATTTTCCGAATGCACTCAAATATTATTTTGATGCTTTGAGGATTCATGAGAGACTGGGCATTAAAAACGAGATTGCGGCAACGCTCTGCAATATTGGAATTATTTATAACAACCAGGAAGATTACACCAAGGCACTGGAGTATATGTTCAGGGCAAACAAGATTGACGAGGAATTAAATAACAAAAGCGGCGTGGCAGCAAATCTTGGAAATATCGGGGAAATATATATCAGTTTGTCGGACACCGCGAAAGCATTTGATTATAGTTTACAGTCGCTGAAGCTTTACGAAGAACTGGGCGACAAATACGGGATAGCCAGGAACTTTGGCAGCCTGGGTGCTGTCTATATCAATAGAAGGGACTATGCGAAAGCGCTCGGGTATTATTTCAAGGCATTGAAGCTGCATAAGGAGCTGGGTAATGAGATTGGAATTGCCAATAGCCTTGGTAATATAGGAAGCACTTATTTGGAAATGGCAAAGGAAGGCAGCGGTGGCAGGTAAGGGAAATGGCTAAGAAAAGATTTGTCAGGCCAAAAAACAGTGGAATTACAAAGGGCGAGACGTTATACGGACAGCGCAATTAATATCTTACGGAAAATTGGGTGATTTGAATGCTTTATCCGGCAATTATTACAGGCTTAGTGAAATACAGGGTATGCAGGGTGATAATGCAGGCGCATTAGACTAGTTATAAGAATTACACCCTGTTCAAGGATTCTGTTTACAATATGGAGAAAGACAAAAAACTGACTGAAACCGCAATGAGGTATGAGTTTGACAAAAAGGAAGCGGCCAGGAAGGCAGAACAGGAAAAGAAAGACATTTTGCAAAGAAACATTCGCAATTCATTTATTGCCGGGGCGGCCCTGTTGTTGGTGCTGCTCATAGCCCTGATAAACCGTTACCGCTACAAGCAAAAAGCAAATAAGGAACTTACTGCGGCGTATGAAAATCTGAAGGCAACTCAGCGGCAATTAGTAGCGTCAGAAAAGATGGCTGCCTTTGGCGTAATGGCATCACGCATGGCACATGAGATTCAAAATCCGCTCAACTTTGTCAATAATTTTTCGGCGATCTCCAAAGACCTCGTTCATGATATTCTCTCATCGCCGGATGAAGAAGATAAAAAGGAATCTGCAGATCTTTTAGTCAATAACCTTGAAAAAATACATCATCATGGCAACAGGGCAGCCGGAATAATAGACCAGTTGCAACAACATGCCCGTGCAGGAACGGCTCAGAAGTTTTTTGAAGACGAAGATAATTAGCCTGACGTCGGGTTAATTATTAAATTTAGTTACGGGTTGTCAAAGACTCACCGGGCTTTTGCCTCAGGATCTTTTCATGGCCAGTTAAGGCCTGTATGTATCAATTAATAGCTTTTATATGATCAGGAATTACTTTAAGATTACTATCCGCCGGCTTTTTCGGCAAAAGACTTATTCCATCACCAACATCGTGGGTCTTACGGTAGGGCTGACGGCATCTTTTCTTATTTTTTTGTGGGTAATGGATGAAGTATCGGTGGACAGGTTTCACGAAAAAACTGATCGTATTTACAAAGTATTGATAAATGATGTGTATGCTGATGGTAAAATAGAGACATACCAGGCGCCAACGGTGATGATTGGAGAAGTGCTTCGTAAGGAAATTCCTGAGATTGATGAAGTAGTACAAACGAGCTGGGATGAAAACATGCTCGTGAAATCGGGCGACAAGACGTTTATGGAAACCGGGATTTATGCTGATACGGAATTATTCTCCATTTTTTCATTCCCCGTTGTAATGGGCAATCCGGAAAACCCGGTCCCTGATATTAAGTCAATTAGTATTTCTGAAAAGCTTGCCAGGAAACTATTTGACGAAAGCCCGATTGGCAAAACAATCACCATCCACCAGGTGGGTGATTTCATTGTTTCAAGCGTTTATAAGGATATACCAAAAAATTCATCACTACAATTTGATATTGTGGTGTCATTTGAAAACTGGAAGAAAGAAAATGGCTGGGCTAACCATTGGCGAAGTGGTGCTACCCAGGCATTTGTAACGCTTAAACAAACCTCCGGTTTTACATCAGCAGATGCAAAAGTCAGGAGTATCATCAAGGCTAACTGTAATGATTGTAACCGCGAAGCTTTTCTATATCCATTTTCCAGGTTATACTTAAACGGAAATTTTGAAAACGGGGTAAATAGCGGGGGGAGGATCAGCCAGGTAATATTATTCGGGTGTATCGCCCTGATCATACTTATCATGGCTTGTTTTAATTTCACCAATTTGACAACGGCCAGGGCATCTACACGAACCCGCGAGATTGGGGTTCGAAAATCTGTTGGCGCCAGCAGGTTCTCTGTTGGATTACAGTTTATAGGAGAATCGGTGTTCCTGTCATTCTTGTCTTTGTGTTTTGCCATTCTATTGGTGTTGCTAGTTCTTCCCATCCTGAATGATATTACCGGGAAATCTTTGACTATGGATTATAGCAACCCTGGATTAGTCGCCGGGGTAGTAGCCATTACATTGCTTTGCGGTGTGTTGGCAGGCATCTACCCAGCTTTTTATTTGTCGTCATTTAATACTTCGTCTATTTTAAAGAATAGCAAAGTGGCATTAAAAGGCGGAGTCATCAGGAAAGGGCTGATCGTTACCCAATTTGCTGTTTCTGTTGTATTAATTACTGGTAGCATTATTATTTACAGGCAGATAGGGTATATATTGGAAAAGGACCTGGGTTTTAGTAAAGAGAACGTAATCGTTATTCCGCAAAATGAAGGGCTGAAGAAAAATTATTCTCCGTTTAAGGCGGAACTGCAGGGAATACCTACTGTTAAGGATGTTGCCTTTGTTGGTAGTAATGTATTCCAGGTACCTATAACCACTACTGATCCCGGTATGGCCGGGAAAGTTGGAGAACTCATCTATATCATTTAAAGTGCTTAGAACTGATGATGGATTTATTCCTTCCATGGACATCAGGCTTATTGCAGGGCGAAACTTTTATAGCGACAGGGCGGATTCATCGAATTATATCATCAATGAAAAGGCGATGCTGGCAATGGGGCTGACAAAACAAAATGTCATCGGAACCAGGCTGGAAATGTGGAATGGTAAAGGAGAAATTATTGGACTTACTGCTGACTTTGTAAACGGCAATCTCCGCGAGGGGACAGCGCCACTAATTTTAATGTTTACCACTACAAACGGGTTTAATTATTATATCAAGGCAATTGAAAATGCCAATGTTAGCCAGACGCTGAAAAGAATTGAAACGGTAACAAAAAAGTACTCACCTGAGTATCCATTTGAATATTCTTTTCTTGACAATGACTATATGAAAGAGTATAAGAGCGAATCCGTATTGGGCAAACTATCATTTGGATTTACTTTAGTGGCGGTTATTATCTGCTGCCTCGGATTATTTGGATTGGCCACCTTTGCTGCAGAACAAAGGATAAAGGAAATAGGCGTTCGTAAAGTACTTGGAGCGACGGTGGCTGATATCGTTGTTTTACTTTCTAAGGATTTTGCCGGGCTGGTTGTCATTGCGATTATGCTTGCCGTTCCCATTGCATATTATTTTATGAGCAGGTGGCTCCAGGGATTTGCCAACAGGGTTGATATTCCCTGGTGGGTCTTCGTCTTAGCCGGCCTTTCTGCTTTGCTGATAGCATTATTAGCTGTAGGTTTTCAATCCATAAAAGCAGCAGTTTCCAACCCGGTAAAGAGTTTGAGGACTGAATAACACAACAACGAAAGAAACACCCCCACTGGAAACCCGACTTCCGGCATTTTCATTTTACATTAAAATTTTTGCAAATAAATTTGCGCAACTCAAAAGTTGCGTATATATTTGCAACCAGTAGGTTGCGTAATTAAAGAAAAATAGTATGAAACAGGACATATTCCAGGCCATAGCTGACCCGACACGCAGGGCAATATTAACTTTGATTGCTATGCAGGCATTAACGCCAAACGCAATGGCGGAAAAATTTGATATGAGCCGGCAAGCAGTATCAAAACATATTAAAGTACTTCAGGAATGCGAATTGATTAAACCTGAGCATTCCGGCAGAGAAATTTATTATCATTTTAATCCAAAAAAAATGCAGGAAATCGACAATTGGATAGCCCAATTCAGGAAAATTTGGGAAACTCAATTTAATCAACTTGACAAAGTATTATCAACAATTAAAAAACAGAAAAAATGAAAACAGATTTGCTATTTGATTTTACCGTTGACAAAGCAGCAAAAACGGTATTCATAACCAGGGAATTTGATGCTGACCTTTCGCTGGTATGGGATGCTTTTACCAAAGCAGAAATCCTTGACCAATGGGTGGCACCTAAACCCTTGGGCATCAAAAACAAAATTTATGGATTTCAAAGTTGGCGGACGAAGATTTTATGCAATGGTAAGTCCGGAAGGACAGGAGCGTTGGGCAATTCAGAAATATACTTCCATTACCCCAAAAACCAATTTCAAAATGTTTAATGCTTTTGCAGACAAAGATGAAAACCCTGAATTGCCGGGTTCTGATTGGGATTAACTTTCAGCGAACAAAACGGCAAGACAAAAGTGAGTATTACTATTTACAATGAATCCCTTGCACGTATGGAGAAGATGATTGAAATGGGCTTCAAAGAAGGATCTGCCATGCATTGAAGAATCTGGAAGAATTATTGGCAATGATATCGCAAAAATGATTTTCGTTTTCAAAACATCTGTCAAAACTAAGATGCAGATAAAGAAGCTGAAACCGCATATTGACAAAAGTCTGCCGAACGCAAAATGGAATTTTGATCTTTGAGGACACCGATAAAATTTTACGCATTGAAAGCGAGGAAAATATTGTTTCAGTAATTATCGATTTGCTAAATATTCATAGCTACAGTTGTGAAGAGTTACAATAAAGGAAATTTAGTAACCTTAAAAATAACAAGTATGGTGTTGAATGGATGATAGAATTTGATTCGATAAATTCCGATCTAAGTTAACTTTAAGCCTTTGTCAGTCAATCTTGCCATCCGGATGAAAGAATCGAAATATGAAGGATAACTTTTCAGCAGAGTCGGATAAGTATGCAAAATACCGGCCCAGATACCCGGAAGACTTATTTGGGTACCTGAAATCGATTGTTCCAGCCAGGCAAAATGCCTGGGACTGCGGTACGGGAAATGGGCAGGTGGCTTATGAATTAGCCAGAATATTTGACAACGTTTTTGCAACAGATGTAAGCCACGCTCAAATAGAGAATGCCCGACAAGCCATGAATATTGCCTATTCTGTCCAACCGGCTGAAAAAACAAACTTTGGGAACCGGCAATTTGATTTAATAGTAGTGGCTCAAGCTATACATTGGTTTGATTTTGAAAGATTTTATGCTGAAGTAAGAAGGACAGCAAAGGAAAATGCTTTCATTTGTGTGGTCGGTTATGGAAGAATTGAAATTACCGAACAAATAAATAATTTAATAACGTTATTTTACAATAATGTTATTGGTGCTTACTGGGACAAAGAACGAAAGTACATTGATGAAGGCTATAAGACCATCCCGTTTCCTTTTAAGGAAATCGAGGCACCAAATTTTGTGAACAAATTGCATTGGGATTTTGAGCATTTGATTGGTTATTTAAATACCTGGTCGGCCGTAAAACACTTTATTAGGGAAAACGGGTATAACCCTATTGACCAACTAAAAAGAGAACTTGAACATCATTGGGATAAAAATCAGATCAGGGAAGTTTGTTTCAGGTTGCTATTAAGAATCGGACAAATACAATAAAATTTGGTTGCTTATACAGTCGAATTTTAAAAAACTAAAATGAAAGAATACACTCCTTGGATTTTGTCCATCTTTTTTAGTTTCTCTTGCCATCAAAACAATAAGGATTCTCAGCATGACATGTCCAGTTATGATAGTAGTATTTCAAAGACTGCAAAGATTACGACATCAAGTCTCGACGCACTCGTTGCTTCTCCTACGAACTTTAAGCTATTATTGGATAATCAATACGTAAGAGTGTTGGAATATACATTGGAGCCGGGAAAAAAAGATGAATGGCATACGCATCCTTCTAAATCATCCTACATAGTTTCAGGCGGGCAGTTGAAAGTATTTCTGGAAAACGGCGAAACTATTTTGGCCGACGAGGAAGCCGGAACGGCCTCCTGGATGGATGCTGTGGGGAAGCACTACGTGGAAAATGTTGGCAAGACCACTGTTAGAATAATTTTGACGGAAGTAAAACCAGTGGAAGGCCTCCGCTGACAATAGATGATAAGGTTACTTGAAACAGGCTTCAGGAGGGATCTGCAAAGCAAATGGCAATCTGGAAGAGTAATTGGCAACAAAGTGGTTTGGAAAGCAGATGGATCAAATGTGCCATTATGAAATTAGCAATCACAGCCGGTTTTCTTGGAAGCGGTAAAACTACGGCAATCGCGAATGCATGCAGGCAACTGATGAATGAGAAAGTAAAGGTTGCTGTTATCACCAATGACCAGGGCGATCAGCAGGTGGACAGTGCTCTTATTGGCAGTCTTGGCATTCCATTTCGGGAAGTGGGAGGAGGATGTTTTTGCTGTAAGTATAGTCAGTTGGATAGCCATATACAGTCATTGCTTGCAGACCAGGGGCCGGAGCTAATTTTTGCAGAATCCGTGGGATCATGTACCGATCTTATTGCTACCATCGCCAGGCCGATAACAGTTTTCAATTCCGGAATTGATGTGGTTATTTCAGTCTTTACGGATGCCTTTCTTTTAATGACTTTGATGGAGGGGAAGGCCAGTTTTTTGAATGATAATGTCCGTTATATATTTAAAAAGCAGATGGAGGAGGCGGATATCATCATATTGAATAAAGCAGATCAACTAAATCCTGCGCAACTTGACCTTATTGAAGCCGCCATTCGAGAAGAGTTTCCAGGAAAGACAGTTCTTCGTCAGAATTCCAATGACGGGGAAGATATCCTGAGATGGTTATCGTGTATTGAAAATTTCAGCCTGCCGGCGCAAAGGAACTCAATGGTTATCGATTATGACCGGTATGCCGATGGTGAGGCCAGGCTTGCATGGTTCGATAGTGCTATATCTATTCATTCTGACAGGTATGATGCAGTCGAGATTGGTTTTGCCATTGCCAGGGAAATTCATTCAGCTATAGGCATGCAGGGTATGGTCATTGGCCACCTTAAGTTTTTCATGGAATGCGGTGAGTGGAAACAAAAACTGAGTTTTACCACGACAGGCAAGGATCAGAATGTTTATCATAATGCACCGGGTTCACATCAATGCAGTATGCTCATTAATGCAAGAGTGCAAACAGATCCGTCAATCTTAAAACAATTGGTGGATCAGGAACTGGTTAATTTGGCAGAAAAATACAGATGTACAATTGTCCCTGGAAGATGGTCTTCCTTCTCACCCGGATATCCTGTCCCGGAGCACAGGATCTTAGATTAACAGATCCGACATTTTAACTCATGGCAATTTGTTTGCCGGATGAAATTGCTTTTTCCACGGTGATCTTTCCATAATAGACTTTCAGCGAAACCCTGCCCTGCTTTAATGTGATCGTTCCAAATCCCGTATTCGTCGACAGGAATGAAGTGAAGTCGCCGATTTTGGAATCGATATATAAAATTTTGTCGACAGCATCAAAACGTATTCCTGTTAATGCCTGCAAATATCCATAGCTCGAAAGTGCCCTTGCATACCAATGGCCGCATTCATATTCGTTAAAAGGATTACGCACACGTCCGTCGTACCGGTTGCGTGATGTTCGAAGTATGTCCATCCCTTCACTGACATGACCCATCATCATCAGGTGGGATGCTACCTGGTGTTCAATGCCCGTCCATACTTCATCACTGTATACAAAGGGTAGGGATAGTTTTCCTCCTTTTGGCCAGGTGCATATTAAAAGACCGCCTTCTTCACCCAGTGCAAATGATGGTCGTTGAGGATTTGCATGATCACTGAGGTTATCCTTCAGATTGTATTTATAGACGGATTTCAGGTGGCTGCTGATTTTAGAAACGGCCACGGGATCCGGAAGTCCGCATACGCGCGCTATCCATGCTCCAAGCACTCCATCGGACAGACAACCTTTGCCATATTGATATTTCGGTCCCTCCTTTTGCAGGAGGTCTTTGGCTTCATTTGAATATTCTCCACCAAAAGATTGCAGTTTTGCAGGGTCTTTGGCATTTAAACCGGTGGTCTTGATTTGCTGGATAAAGTATTCTCCATCATAGAGCGATGTCTCCATGTATTGCCTGCCCCTGTTGGCGAGTGTTTGATAGACATCAATGTTTTTCTTCAGGAATTTCCCCATAGCCACCATTGCATCAAGTGCGCCAATATAAAAACTGGTATGCATTCCATCTGGTCCCCAGAATTCAATGTCGTAGGTATTATGATGTGGTTCTTCAATGATGCCTTTATTTCCCGGATCCCAGGTACGGATACAGTAATCCATGCTTGATTTGACCATCGGATACATTTTTTTCATCCAGTCATTGTCACCACTGATGCGCCAGTCGCGATATACTTTCATGATTCCACCAAGCTGTCCGTCAGCCGCCGCATGAAAGGTATGTTCGGTGGGTTTGATGGGCAGGTTGGCCCTGAAATTCTGGTGACCATCTTTATTTTGGTTTTCACAAAATTCTGTCGCCCTCAGGCTTCTTTCCAATGCCGGGAAAAGATGGGGCAATGCCTGCGCATAATTCCATACATGTGTACAGCTTCCATGACAGCAACCCCAGCTGTCTCCGCAACCTTCAAAGTTCCACATCCTGCCATCATACTGACGTTGAACTGTAGGCGATTTCAGAATGGTGAGGTTGGCAGCGACAGCTTCAATAATTTCCGGGGGAAGTGTGCTGGAATAAAAAGCATCCCGGAAGAGGATGGATTTTTCAAGAAGTGCCGCATATTCCTTTTGCCAGTATTGTATGACCTCATTAATATTATTAAACTGGCTGCTGTACCAGGGCTTATAAAAAGGCCCGTCAAAATTTTTGTCGTAGGGGTCGAGGGTCAGTTCATCCGGCGAATTGCAGCAGCCATTTTGCGGATCACATGGCTCTTTACGTATGCCCATCTTACCATGTGCCTGGTCTGAATCCGGTACATACCAGCAGATCTTTATACTGATCTTTTTTTGTCTCCCGGATTCAATGTAAAAGGAACATAAAGGGAGGCGCCGGGTGCTCCATCTGCGACGGGATCAACAGGTTTAGGGTTAGCATTTTTGATGGTGTTCCAGGCCATGGTCATGGGATCCCACCAGCCTCCACGGAACCAGCAATGATCCACGATGGCATTATTATCATCTGTGAAGATGGCAAAGTCACCTTTTAAAAAAGACTTCTCCTTTGTCCCTTTTTCTGACAGGATAAAACCTCCAGGTGTGGCATTAATGGAGTTGATTCCTCCGTCAACTTTCATGAAATTTTTTGTATTAAAAGAAAAAACAGCATCCACTGCAGCTTTACCTGTATTGGTAAATTCATATTCAAAAGCGCCCACCGGGAGGCTGGAATTATTATCATCTGTGGGGATGAACGGACTCCAGCCGGTGATAACGACTTTTAAAGGAAGATCATTGTCAGTGAGTTCAAGAATACCAAATGGAAATCGGGCAATAAAGGAAGCATGATGAAAATGCGGAAGGCCGGTAGTGGCACCGCCGGATCCGTTTCCGGAATCACGCTGCCCGAATTTCTTCCAGTCGGGCACCGGCCCTTCTAATATTTTTGCCCCGTTCTGAAGCCCTTTTATACTTATGGCTGCAAAGATCCCCGGTTCGTTGTAGATGTCAGGCTTGTTTCGGACAGACATATGCGAGATTGCACCAGTACCTTCCATACAGAACATTCCGGCACCTATACCACCAATAGGAAATGCCACCCGGTTGAGATAATCCCCGGTATATGGACCATTAAATTCACGATTGGCGCCAGGTTTTTGTTGACGGTCGGGTGGTTGATGCTTCCCTTTCTGTTCGGAGGTTTCAAAAACAGACATTGGCATGAGGCCCATGGTGATTCCACCTGTGCCAAGCTTTTTGATAAATGATCGGCGATCCGGTTTGTTCTTCATGATAACAGGAAATATGGTAAGGCAATCTTATTGATATCAATTTAGCCAAAATACTGACAGCTTAGGGATGTAAATGCTTAATGCCGGCAACGGCGAGGGATATTATTTTGTGACAACACTAACAAAATTGCAGATTGTATAAATTTATATTCGACAGAAATTAAACTGTCGATGATAAAATTATACGTCCCTGCTGCCCTTATGTTATTTGTGAGCTGTTCCGAAAGAAACAATGAAACTTCGAAATCCTACCAGGCGGGCTTCACTACCATTCATATAGTTGACTCATCAAGAATATATAAACCTGAAACTGATTCAACAGATTATCTGCATTACAGGCCAATTGATGCGGATATCTGGTACCCTGCTTCTTCTGCTTCAGATACTCAATTATCAGTACGCAGTTTTTTATCATTACTGGAAACACGGGCAAATTATTACAGTGCTTCCAATATAGGCAATGGAGTTACTACGCAATTAGCACAGTTTTTCTGTGAGGCATTCAAATGTTCTGACACCAGTAAACTTCTTGGTTTTAAAACAAATAGTTTTAAGAATGCCAGGGCTGCAAATGGTAAATTTCCGTTAGTAATATACATGACAGCATACAATGGAATGAGCTATGAAAATTTTTCACTTTTTGAAGCGCTGTCTAAGAAAGGTTTTATTGTAGTTTCCATAAGTTCTATCGGCCGTTTTCCCGGCGACATGACTATGAAAAAGGAAGATTTGATGGAACAGGTCAATGATGCCGTTATTACTTTGAAGGAATTAACGAAAAATCCAGATATTGATTTAGATAAAGTTGGTATTGTGGGATATAGCTGGGGTGGTTTAGCGGGAGCCGTCCTGGCAAATAAAATACCTAATGCGCAGTGTTTAGTTTCATTTGAAGGTTCGGAATTTCATCATTATGGAAATGAAAAAAATGAAGACACTGATTTTGATAATATTACCAGCAGTGACGAATTTAAAAACATGCATCTGACAATTCCATATCTGCGGCTGGAAAGCGCGCCTTCCGTTAATCCGGGTAAAACAGATTCAGTGTATAAATTTTACCCATATAAAATTAATAACGCCCGGATATTTACCATTGACTCCATGCATCACGAAGACTTTGATTGTTTTTCATTAGTCGTAAAGAATTCCGGCAATTGTGCAGACAATCAACGCTATAGTACAGCGCTGAATTTGGCTGTAAGGTTTTTAGAAGACAATCTGAATAATGAGAATCATTTTTCGGAAACCGTGGCCGGAATGAAAAATGTAAAAGAAAGGAAATGAATTCAGCCACCCTGGATTGGTAGAAACCGAAATCTCAGGCAATTCTGATGTCTTTCTAATAATACTAAAATGAAAATATCTTTTGGACTTTTTTTATTTTTTATCTTTTCAACTGCTTGTAATACCGGTATAAGAAAAGTTGATTATGGGTCCAATAACGGTAGGTATATAAGCATCAATGATCGAAGAATATACGTTGAGGAATATGGGCAGGGAGTTCCTTTGCTATTACTATCAGGGGGCGGTCTCAACAGAAGTATAAAAGATTTTGAAAAATGTATACCCGGTCTTTCAGAACATTACCGGGTTATTTTGCCTGATACACCAGGGCAGGGTCGGTCAGAACAGACTGACAGTTTGAACTACGAACTGTTGACCAACTTCATGTCACAGTTAATTGACTCATTAAAAATTGACAGTGCCTACGTAATGGGGCTAAGTGATGGAGCGATTGTCGGAATCCTGTTAGCCGAAAGGAGGGCCGACAAGATCAGGAAAGTTGTTGCTGTTGGGGCAAACAATGGTACAAGGGGCTTCATATTGCCGGCCGGGATTAATGTTGATTCTATAAAGATTCCTGAATTAAATGAGTGGGCAGCATACCACGAAAAAGATATTGAATGGTATGGCACCCTGACCCCTAAAAAGGACTGGAGGAAAATGGCAAATAATTTGAACCTGATGTGGTACGCAAAAGAATATTTTCCTGTTAGTATATATGATAGAATCAGTCAACCAGTTATGATTGTGCTCGGTGACCGGGACGATATTTCAGTAGAGCATGGCCTGGAAATGCACAGACGAATAAAGAATAGCCAATTTTGCGTTTTGCCAAACACTTCCCATGAAGTGTTTGCGGAAAAACCTGACCTTATTAATAAGATTGCACTTGATTTTTTCAAGTAAATTAACTGGTGATGGTTAAATACCATACACTTGTAGCACCAATAAGGACGTCCGGGATTATAGAATGGAGTATAAAGGATTAGCATATAATTTCACTGCAAAACCCTGGGCTTATAAGGGGCCAAATAGTTGGTTTTTTGTTTCTGTGCCGGTTGATTTTTCAAAGGAAATCAGGGAAAACCTGAAATCAGAGGAGGAGGGTTGGGGCAGGTTAAAAGCCACTGCCAAAATAGGTTTAACAGAATGGAGAACCGCTATTTGGTTTGACACAAAAATGAACACCTATTTGTTACCTTTAAAAGCGGACATCAGGAAAAAAGAACACATAGAAGTTGGGCAAAGCATACAGGTCCAGATTTGGGTGTAAGAAATGGAATTATCACACGGAAAATTGTAGTATGAAAAACAGGGTAACTGCTGTATTGTTTGTCGTCTATATGGTCGTCTTATTTTGGATCCTATTATTTAAGCTGGGCGTGCAATTTTCTTATATGGGTAAGCGGAGCGTAAATCTTATTCCATTTAGAGAAGCTATTTTATATGGTAAGGTTGATATTACCGAGATTATCCTGAACGTGGTAATTTTTGTGCCGCTTGGTATTTATGCAGGTGTATTGTATAAACAATGGAGGATGGGAGCTAAACTCTTATTTGTTTTCCTGGTCAGTTGTATGTTTGAAGCAATTCAATTTATTTTCAGTATCGGGGCTTTTGATATTACAGATATAATCACCAATACATCAGGGGGAATGATTGGATTAATACTATTTGGGGCCATTGAAAAATTGGCAGGGGATAATGTGAAAGCACATAGGTTTATCAATGTTATCGCTGGATTGGGGACTGCATTTGTGGTTTCATTGCTGGTACTACTAAAACTGGACATGCTGCCGGTGAAATACCGGTGATGCCTGATTTAGGCATATCATACTATAAATATTATATTAGGAGATGAGATTAATATGCAGCCTGGCGCTCCTAGCTATCCTCCTGTTACTGTCCGAAAGTTGCCAGGAGAAGAAAAAAACCTTTATTATTCCGGAAGGGCATGTTGGAATGTTCGGATATGGTTCATTGATGTCCAAAAAATTCATTGATTCCGTTCTCCTCGGAAAGAAGTATGATGGACCATTTGTATCGGCACACCTGAACGGTTTCAAAAGGTCGTGGACATTTGCCTGGCCTTCCACCATTCCTTTCCCTAATGCCGATGGTAATTATTACAAGGATTATATTTTAGTAGACGGCGATACTGTATTTCCCAGGAACCTGCTGTACCTGAACATTAAGGCAGACGCTGCTTCCACCATCAATGGGGTGCTTTACATCGTACCAAAAGCCGACCTGCCAACTTACGATGGCTGGGAATTGGGCTATGAACGAATTGAAGTGACCCAATTAGTGAATGATTATGTCATTGAAGGAGGTCCTGTTTTTGCCTATAAGGCACTCCCGGGTTTTGTAATGGAGCCTGACAGTGACTATCAGCGAAACATTATTGAGCATAGTTATGCGAACATTATCCGCGATGCTTTCGCGTATTGGGGAAAGGAGTTTGAAGCAGAATATATAAAAAGTACCGAAGCCATAGATTCAATGATTATCCTGGATAACCAAAAGAAACTGTGGGTAAATCCTCCCCTGCAGGAAACGGAAAAATTAAAGGCACTATTCAAGTATACCAGCCACTAATTTCTACGATACCTGGAATTGCTGAAAAAAATGCCGTTTGACAAGTAAGAAGAATGGAGAATCTGAATAGAAAAATGTTGGCCGCAGTTATCGACGGCGATTTGGCAACAGTTGAAAAACTGGTTAGCGATGGAGCAGATATTAATTACATCGACGACTGGGGAAATTTTGCCATGTTTACTGCTGCCTGGGAAGGTAACCTGAATGCATTGGACTTATTGTACCGGTTAGGCGCAAAAGTATCATTTGATGAGGCTAACCTGCTATGCAATGCTGCTTTTAACGGTAAAAAGGAATCAGTAAAATGGCTATTGGATAAAGGTGAGGATGCTAATTTTGTTTTTATAAATTCAGGAGAAAATGCTTTGCATTATACCATTAGCAAAACGAGTGAAATGGAGGATAGATCCGAAATTGTAAGAATGTTAATAGCCGCCGGCACAGATGTCAATAAAAGGACATTAGCTGGTAAACCGACCCTCTGCTTTATGCGTGACGCTTACTTGAAAGGTGAATCGCCGCTACATAGAGCAGCAGCATTTGGCGAATATCTCCATTATAAAAATGTTGTTGGAAGCTGGTGCTGATCCAACAATGAAAGATGCAAATGGTGATACTCCTATTTCCTGGGGAAGCTGGTACCTGAGAGATAATGATACTTTGCGGTTGTTATTGTATGAAGGCGTGCCGGGTATTCATTAACCTGCCGTTGTGTTTAAATAAAAGCAATATGAGTGCAAGTAGTCAAAGTCCATTTACACAGACCTTTTTCCATGGAACTAAGGCTGAATTAAAAATAGGTGACCTAATCGAAGTTGGCCTTAATTCAAACTATGGCCAAAATAATAAGGCGAAATATATTTATCTGACAGCCACATTGGACGCCGCTATTTGGGGAGCTGAACTTGCCTTAGGTGACGGACGTGAAAGAATATATTTGGTAGAGCCAACGGGTGCAATCGAAGATGACCCTAACCTGACTGACAAGAAACTTCCCGGTAATCCAACATTGTCGTACCGCTCAAAATATCCATTTAAAGTTGTTGGCGAGATTACCATTTGGCAGGGACATTCGCCGGAACAAGTCAAGGCAATGAAAGATGGGCTGGCTAAACTGAAAGATCAGGGTATAGAGGCTATAGAGGATTGACCTGGATGAAGTGTAAAAATGCAGATATGCCTGGGCTGATGTAAATTGCCATGAAAAGCTAACTATACATATGTCAATAAATAATGAGTCGGAATTGATCGGAATGATGAAGGCAAGCGAAGCTGTTGCTTTAACCTTAAAGGAAATGAGAAGCTTTGCCAAACCGGGAATGACAACGCGGCAACTGGATAATTACGGCGGACAAATTCTTAGCGAGTTAGGGGCAAAATCGGCTCCACGCCTGGCGTACGATTTTCCCGGTTGGACCTGCATCAGTGTAAACAATGAGATTTGTCACGGCATTCCATCCGACAAGAAAATACTTAGTGAAGGGGATCTCATAAATATTGATGTTTCAGCAGAACTGAACGGATTTTGGTCGGATAATGGAGGTTCATTTATTCTTGGCAAAGATTTGCATCAACAGCAGGGAATTGTTGATGCGTCAAAATATATCTTACGAAAGGCAATTAATAATATTAAAGGCGGTGTGCGTATCTCTGAAATCGGGTTATTGATTGAAACCGAAGCAAAAAAAAGAGGCTATAAAGTTATCAGAAATCTGACCGGACATGGCATTGGCAGGAGCCTGCATGAAGAACCCCGGGAAATAGCCAATTACAGCGACAAGTCTAACTTCATGAGATTTAGGAAGAACTCTGTTGTGGCGATAGAAACATTTATCTCATCGGTATCTACTTATGCTGAAACATTGAAAGACGGCTGGACCATGGTGGGAAATAAGGGCGGTTTTGTTGCTCAACACGAACATACCATTGTGGTTACTGACAAAGACCCTATTATACTAACGGAGATGAATGATATTTGGAGCTAAGAAGAGCAGGTAGATGACCTCTCACTTCCAACATAATAAAGAAATGAAGTTTGATGTAGGAAAGGCACTTGAAATACTTGAGCGCACTCCGGTTGTACTGGATTCGATGCTGCAAGGCATTTCTGAAGACTGGACTTCTGTCAACGAAGGTGGCGATACCTGGAGCGTATTTGATATTCTCGGGCATCTTATTCACGGAGAAAAAACTGACTGGATTCCCAGGGCAGAAATAATTCTGTCTGAAAATAGAGACAAAACTTTCAGGCCCTTTGACCGCTTTGCCCAGTTTGAAGACAGCAGGGGTAAATCCCTTGCCCAGCTTTTGGAGGAATTTAAAACATTACGCGAGAGCAATGTTGAAAAGCTGCGTTCAAAAAATCTTACCGATGAAACTTTACATGAAAAAGGTATCCATCCTGCGTTTGGACAGGTAACCCTTTCCCAGCTTCTTTCTACCTGGGTAGTACACGATCTTAATCATATTGCCCAAATCGCACGTGTAATGGCAAAACAGTATAAAGATGAAGTGGGACCCTGGACAGCATATTTAAGAATATTACAAACATAATTGAAGGCCCGGTTTCGTATCCTGCCCCTGTAATTGTCGCATTTACACAGCAAAAGTTTCATCCATGTTGGTGAGATTTGTAGCAGGTCATTCGAAAGGAGGTGAATTACAATGAGAAAAATTATTGTCCTCTCCATGATTACATTGGATGGAGTAATGCAGGCTCCAGGCGGTCCTAAGGAAGATACTTCAGGTGGCTTCAAATATGGCGGCTGGACCTCAACTTATGGGGATGAAATCTATAATAAGGCGGTGCAAATGGAGCTAAGCGAGACAGTAGATTATCTGTTGGGCAGGAAAACGTATAAGATATGGGCCGGGTACTGGCCTGAGCATGGAGACTTCTGGCCCGGCATAAATAAAGGCATTAAGTATGTGATGTCTAAAAGGGTGAAAAAGTCGGACCCCTTAATTACCGGTTGGAACAACTCAGTAGTAATTAGAAGCCTGGCAGAAATCAAAAAGCTCAAACAGGGGAAAGGTGTTGACATTCATGTTTGGGGTAGCAGTGAGATCGTTAAGTTATTACTCAAAAATGATCTTGTAGATGAACTCAGGCTCAAAATTCACCCCCTGACTTTGGGGAAGGGAAAAAAGCTTTTTGATAACGGCCCGATTCCGGCTGCATTTACCCTGGCAGAAAGTACAGTTACAACAACAGGTGTTATTATTGCAACATACAAACGTGCAGGGAAAGTCAAAACAGGTACCGTTGGGGTATAATAACAGAATGATATAGCAAAATACAATCTATTGATTTGTTAAGTGTATCTATGCAACAATAGCACGGTATGTCACAATATTTCTCATCACCAAAAAATCTAAACATCAAATAATGCGATTGCTTACAGTATTTATTTTTTTGCTGTCCTCTAATTTTCAACTTTCCGCCCAGCTTTCCATTCCTAAGGAGGAACTGGTGTCAAGAAGGGAAAAATTATTTCAGAAGATTGGCGATGGGACGGCCATCTTATGGGGAGCAGAACAGCCAAATACGGCAACGAGATTTAACCAGGCTCCTGATATATATTATTTGAGCGGGCTTGAGGATCCAAATGCTATTTTACTGTTGGTTGGAAAGACGAAAGAGGTAATATATTTTTCAAAAAAATCAACTGAACGGGATTTGCGATGGGATGGGCCCAGCGCCTGGACCATACCTGGCATAACATCGTCCTATGGCATTGACCAGTTATTACCTTATGAGGAGTTCTGGGAAGTGCTGTCGCAGAATAGCAGGCCGGGAGGCAAAATTTATTTACCTATCGGTCCTGTCGATCAAATCGATAAGTCGAGGAAGGATGTTAACAATATCGAACTGATCTTATTAAGACATCCTGTAAAGAGGATCCCTTTATGGCAAAAGGGTATTGCTGAAATAAAGGAATTGTTTCCACTGGCCATTCTAGATGATATTAATCCATTAATGGGAGAATTAAGGGTGATTAAAACGGCTTTTGAAATTGAGCAGCTGAAGATATCGGGCAGAATCGGTATTGAAGGGGTGGAAGAAGCCATTAAAGATACAAAGCCGGGATTGTACGAATACGAGTTGGAAGCCGTGGCCAGTTTTTATTATACCAAACGCGGAGCCAGGGGAGCAGCATTTGCTCCCATTGTAGCTTCCGGCCCTACAACTTACACTATACATTATGAAGCCAATTCGAGGCAAATCAAAAAGGAGGATTTTGTCCTGATGGACTATGGATGCAACTACAATTATTATGCTTCTGACGTGACAAGGGTTTGGCCGGCGTCGGGAAAATTTACGGAACAGGAGGAGAAAATGTACCTCTGTATCCTCGAGGCAAGGAACGCCATTATCAAGGCTATGAAACCCGGTGTGTCATTTGGCGAATTGAGGGCTATCGCCTATGAAGTATATAAGAAGCATGGATTTGTTGACAAGCAACTTTCCTGGAACGGTTATATCGGTCATTTTACCGGCATGAGTGTACATGATGTGGGAAACAGGGATGACAGCGGCTTGTTAAAGGCAGGTATGGTGTTCAACGTGGAACCTGTACTGGATGACCCTGTTAGTAAAAGACATATGCGACTCGAAGACACCGTGTTAATAACTGAAACAGGCGCCACAAATCTGACAGAAGGAGTATCCGCAGAACTGGCAGAAATTTATAAGTTGATGAAGCAAAAAGGCCTTACAGGCAACTAGTGCCTCTTTGCCTGAAATGGCATGAATATTTTGAGAATAATACTGGAGCAGCAACCATAAACGGGCGTAACCGAAAAGCCAAACGAGTAGGAATAAAACATTATTTTATGGCAGGCAATACTGTTTCATTACACAGGGTCTTGACAGCATCTCCTGAAAAAGTTTATCGTGCATTTACTGAGCAGGATGCATTTGTAACCTGGCTGCCTCCTTATGGATTTTATGCAACGATTCATCAAATGGAGGTGAAGGTTGGAGGGGCTTATAAAATGTCTTTTACTAACTTTTCAACCGGGAGCAGTCATTCTTTTGGTGGGGAATACCTGGCCATTGAACCCAACAGTTTTTTAAAGTATTCAGATAAATTTGATGATCCAAATTTGCCTGGCGTCATGATCACTTCGGTCTGGCTAAAAAAAGTTTCCGTAGGCACTGAACTCAAAGTTACCCAGGAAGGAATTCCTGAGGTTATCCCGCTTGAGGCCTGTTACCTGGGCTGGCAGGAATCTTTGGATAAATTGAAAAGACTGGTGGAGCCTAATATCCCGGATATGTAGAATTAATGTAAAGCATTATTTTGAAGGGAGTATTTTTAGGTGAGAGCGGGTAATTGATGATGCTATTAACGTCAATGACCAGGGTTAGATAGGAAGTGCCGGGATATTGCCAATACTTCAAACTTGCATTATGACAGAAGGACAAAAGTCGTTGCCAAAATGGATCCTTATTGTATCGGGCTTTTTTGCGTTAATGGAAATCATGGTGAGTTTGGCCATCTGCTTTTCACCGCAATCGGTGTTGGAGACAGTTGACCTTAACGCAAAAGGGGTAGAATACCTGACCTATATGTGGGCAGCCCGACAATTCGCCCTTGGATTTATCTTTGCCTTTGCCACTTTTAAAGCGTCGGTTCCGATGCTGACCATTGCCTATATATTCTTTTTAGTAATGTTTGTGGGTGACTTCCTGATTGGTATTTCACAGAAGAATACTTCACTGATTATCAGTGCCCTGGCAATGTGTATTATTTCTTCAGCAATGATTTTTGTTTTAAGTAAGAGAAAGTGAACGTGGGTGACAAAATTTACACCCGTTGAACCTAATGAAAACCATTATTGGTAAATTGATGCAGTCAATACATTGAACTTCTAAATACCCGGGCATGGATAAGGAAAAAGTATTTAAGATGTCTTTTTCGAGCATCTATCCACACTATTTAAAGAAAACGGAAACTAAAGGGCACACTAAAGCGGAGTTAGATACAATTATTTGCTGGCTGACCGGCTATAGTGATCAGGGTTTACAGGAGCAAATAGATAAGAAGGTTGATCTCAGGACATTTTTTGACCAGGCACCGGAATTGAATCCCAATGTTTCAAAAATCACCGGTGTAATATGCGGATACAGGGTAGAAGATATTGAAGACAAACTCATGCAAAAGATTCGCTACATGGATAAGCTTATTGATGAACTGGCAAAGGGCAAAGCAATGGAGAAGATACTGAGGAAGTGATTATGGCAAGTGTGCTCCGACTCTTTTAAAGATGTGGCCTTCTACATATAATTACCATAATCCTGCTGTATTTGTGTAATGGCAACTATCCATATAATATTATTTATAATAAAATACCGTTTGACTTAATCCGGTTGATAAAACGGCAAATGAAAGGATCATAAAGTCCTTGCAAACCGGTCTCAGGCTTCTGTCTGCTTGTTAATATGCCTATTCTGACGTAAATTAACTTTATACTGGAAAAAGTACTGCATTGTACAATATTCCACTTCCCGCTATCGACCCCCGGAAAACTGCATGTTGATAAGATACCCTGGCAGACAGCTAAAAGATAAGAATATCCGGGTCCATGTTAAAATATTTGAAGGAAAAAGTCATTTCATTTGTGGAGAGCCGGGGTGGGAGAAAGTTGCCGATGACATTATTGAATGGTATGAAAATCTGTAGGGATGTTTTGCCATTAAATTATTGAAAATGAGAAAGGAGCGGTTTGAAATATTTACAGATGCGGTAATTGCCATTATTATGACGTTGATGATCCTGGAAATTAAATTGCCGGAAATAACAGCTTCCAGCATTTGGGATTTTTTACAGCATATTGCCATTTATGCTTTAAGTTTTATAGTGATCGCGATAACATGGTTGAATCATCACATCATGTTTTTGCACATAGAAAGGATAACCACAAAGATCATCTGGATAAATTTTGCCATGCTTTTTTCGATGTCATTAATTCCTTTGGCTACAGGCCACCTGGGAGAGCATTTCCTGGTAAAGGAAAGCCACATGCTTTATGGTGGTATTATGACAGCCGTGGCTTTACCTTATTCAATTCTTCAGCTCAATCTGAACAAAATCTTAAAGAAGAAAGGAGATACAGGCAGGGACCGGATAAATAAACTTAACTGGGTGGCGACAATTCTTTACGGATTAAGCATTCCACTAAGTTTACTGAGCACTTATATTTCCACAATAATTTTCTTAATTTTTCCTATAATTTATTTTATTCTGCCAAAAAAAATGGCGCATTTATATTGAAGAGTTATCCTGACCTGATCTGAAAGCTGGAAGTTTAGTTCTCACCCCTCTAAGTTGACTTAGTGTTACTGGAAAATCGTACATTGAAATCACTGGTATAAGTTTCTTGTTTATCCTATTAATCACTTGTCATGCTGCACAGGCGTAAATTCATTAAATCATCTGCGGCTGCAGTTGCTGGAACACTGCTTAATTCTTCTTTAGCAGCCGTCACATGGAAGACTTCAAAAATTAAAGACGTCGGGCTGCAACTCTGGTCGATTGCAAAAACGCTTGAGAAAGATTTTACCGGTACCATTCAAATGCTCGCCCAGATTGGCTATAAGGAGTTGGAATTATTTGGCCCTTATCCCTTCAGTACGGAAAAAGATAAGACTTCATGGAAGGCCATTACCAGTATGGTTGGTTTCTCACAAAGCGGATATTTCGGCCTTTCGGCAAAAGAATTGAAAGAACTGCTGGACCGGCAGGGGCTCCATACGCCAGCCATGCACGTTGGTCTTGATACCTTACGCAATAAACTGGGTGAAACTGCTGAGGCGGCACACATACTGGGCCAGCAATACGCGGGAATAGCATCAATACCGGAAGATGAACGGCGCACCCTCGATGATTACAAGCGCATCTCAGATGATTTCAATCGTATAGGGGAAAAAGCAAAAGCCCTGGGCTTACGGTTTTACTATCACAACCATGGTTATGGTCTTAAGGAAATGGAGGGTAAGATTCCTTTTGATATTATCCTGGAGCGCACGGATCCTTCACTGGTTTTTCTTGAAATGGATATATTCTGGACAACTGCAGGTGGTGCTGATCCCCTCAAATACCTGGATAAAAATTCAGGCCGATATAAACTGATGCACGTAAAAGATATGAAGAAGCAGGTACGTTTTTCCGGTGACGGTGGTAATCCACAACAATGGATTGAGTTATTCCCCAATATCACGGATGCTGGCAGCGGTGTGTTGGACCTTGAATCCATTTTGTCCCATGCAAGAAAAGCAGGTGTTGACCATTTCATTGTGGAAAATGACGTGATTGTTAATCCAAGGGAATCACTGGAGAAAGGGTATAAATATGTGTCTTCCGTGAATTTGAAGGATTAAATATTGAAAAGTTAATGCCCATGGATAAGCCCTCCATTACCGGTATTGCGCCGCTCTTTATCGTAAGGAATGTACCTGCAGCCCTGAAGTTTTATCATGAACGCCTGGGTTTTGATATTACTTTCCAGGGGCCGGAGGAAAACGATATCTTTTTTGGCATCGTTCAACGAGGTGCAGCGATGATCATGATGAAAGACGTTGGTGTTGAACCTGTGCCAAACTATACCAGGGACATTAAGCAGGGCATTGCCCGCTGGGACGCTTATCTCCATGTCCCCGATCCGGATGCCCTGGCTGCAGAATTCACCTTGAGAAATGTCGAATTTTTTCAACCATTGATGAATAATGATGACGGGCTGAGAGGTTTTGAGGTCCTGGATGCAGATGGATATGTATTGTACTTTGGGCGTCCCGACAAAAACCAGGAACAAAGTTAATCTTGCCCCTCTTTGAATTTTGTATCGTGTGCTATTCTTTTTTAATTATAAAAATTTGATAGTATGAAAATTCAAAAGGAAAAAATTCCAGTTACGATGGAGGCCCCTGGTACCATTATGAGAGGGCTTCCCGGTTATGGAGGAATGACAGTCGCTTTCAATCAAATCCCGGCCGGAACAGATTTTGCGCCTTTGTTGCAAGGGTTAAAAAATAACAGTTGCCAGTGTCCTCACTGGGGATATGTGGTTGAGGGTGAACTTCATTTAAAGTACGATGACGGCGTTGAAGAAACACTGACTGCAGGGGATGTTTTCTATATGCCTCCTGGTCACACAGCTATTGTCGTAAAGGATCTTAAATTAATTGATTTTAGTCCTGAAAAAGAATTGAATGAAGTATTGGGCCATATTGCGAAAAGAATGGAAGAGCTGAGTGCTTAAATGTAACCGGAACATCTATTAGTTTGAAAAAATAAAGCCATGACAATAGTATTGGACATCAAAAGAGCATTATGCTTAATTCCGTTGCTGTTCTTTTCAGTAACGTCAATTTCCCAGGCAAAGTCGTCGGGCCTGAGTGATGAGATCAGGAAAATGGAAAAGCAGTTTGAAAGCGACCTGAACGAAAAGGGCGCTGCTTTTGCTTTTGAAAAATATGCGGCGCCCAATGCTGTTATAAAAAGGCAAAATGATTCCCTGATATATGGTCCTGCAGCAATAAGGCTGTTTTATTCCGATGATGTTTATAAAAATGCCAAAGCGTTCTGGGCTCCTGATTATATAGATATTTCCGCCGACGGAACAATGGCGTATACGTATGGTAAATATCAATGGAAAATGGTTGGCAAAACCGGGCAAGTTCAGGAATACAGTGGTATATTCCATACCGTTTGGAGAAGGCAGCCCGATGGAACATGGAAATATGTCTGGGATTAGGCGGCAAATTTTTACACCAGGTATAAAATCAAACGACTAATCATGCAGAAAAAATTACTCATCACCCTGGCATTTATCGTGACGTTCGGTCTTGGTTTTGGCCTCAACTCCCTGGTCACACGTGCAACAGGTGATCAGCCGTCGTTGAAAAGGGTAACAGGTATCGGCGGAATTTTTTTTAAATGTAAGGAGCCCGCGAAAATGAGGGAGTGGTATAAGACTCATCTCGGGTTAAATACGAACCAATACGGAACAGTGTTTGAATGGTGGCAGGGTGCTGATTCCACTCGAAAAGGTTTTTCACAATGGAGCCCGTTTTCAGAGAAAACAAAATACTTTGAGCCTTCCACAAAGGACTTTATGATCAACTACAGGGTGGAGAATTTGGAAAGCCTCGTAGATCAGCTGCTGAAAGAGGGCGTAACGGTTACTGATAAGATTGAAACTGTGGAGTATGGAAAGTTTGTTCACATTATGGATATCGAGAACAACAAAATTGAATTGTGGGAACCCAATGACATAGCATATGAGAAGCTCGGTAAGCAAATGGGTGCTAAGACAACAAAGTAATCATGAGCAGCTATTAAATTGCGGATGCCTTCCTCTTTCTGTCCTGGATGTTAAGCTGGATAAATGGGCGAAAGTTCAATAGTCTTATTCGCATAGTCTCGCAAGAAGTTGACGAAATTGCGCGTAGTCCTTTTCGCCCAGTTTCTTTTTCCATTGCTCTTCAAAATCATAGTTAATCTGCTGCCCGGCAGCTTTTACTTTTTTGCCCTTGGCTGTTAATAAAAGTAACCAGGCCCTTTTGTCGTTGGGATCAGGCGTTTTTTTAACATAGCCACCGTCCTCTAATTGCGCTACTAAAACACTCATGCTCTGCTTGGTGATCCTGGCTTTGGCAGCAAGATCCGTTATACGGCTTCCCCCTTCTTCTGTATTATAAAATATCCAACCGTGTGAAGGGGATATATCATCGAACCCATTTTCTTTCAGTTGAGTTTCGAGGTTGTACCGGAGGTCATCCCACAGTATGCGCAGGTACACGCCGGTATTGATGTAGGCAGGCATAAAAAAATTGTTTTAAAATTATTTGACAAATATAGTCAGTTTACCTTACATTTGTAGTCAGTTTAATTGACTAAAATAAATATTATGACAACGAAGCCATTTTTAAGCACTGCAAGCCCGGAGAACTCAAGGGCCATTCCGGGTGCCTTGTTTCATTTTCTTGCCACAGGAGAGCAAACCAATAACCAGTTTTCCCTTATGTATATTGAAGTGCATAAGGGCAACGAGCCACCGCCCCATACGCACAAAAATGAAGACGAGAATTATTACATCCTGGAAGGCCAGATCAGATTTTGGATTGGCAATGATGTATTTGATGCCAAAGCAGGAGATTTTGTGCACTTGCCCAAGAATGTACCGCACAGGTTTGAATTACAATCGGAGTGTGTGAAGGAATTAATGTGGATGACCCCGGCAGGGCTTGAAAAATGGTTTTGGGACAACAGCGCTCCTGCAGACGATATGCAGCCATTGCCCCTGACGAAGGAACCGCCACCCCCGGAAGTCATTAACGCATTTTATCCAGTCTTTATCAGCGTATGGGGTTGAAATGGTGTAGATCACCAGGACCGGGTTAAATATTTTTGTATCAGCTGAATCTTTGAAGTGTTTGATTTTCGTAAGAAATTGTTTCTGAATAGTTATTTCAGGCAATTATTTGTGCTGAGATTTGTGTTGTCATTTTACCTGGGAATGACCATACAATCACTTTCATAACACTATAAATGTTTCAGATATGGTCCAGTTTAAAAATTCAAACCGACGTGGATTTCTGAAGGCGGGTGCCATCCTGGGTTCAGGATTTGTGGCTGCTTCTGCTATCAGCAGTTCGCATGCCGGACAATTTCCGGACAATGCAAAGAATTTTTCTCCGATTAAAAAACGCCGTAAGCTGGGGTCTGGAAAGCACCAGATTGACGTGTCTGCGCTCGGCCTGGGCTGCATGGGCATGAGCTACCACAGAAGCTTTATTCCAGATAAAAAAGTATCGATATCCCTTATCAGGAATGCTTTTGACATGGGTGTCAATTTTTTTGATACCGCGGAAGCTTACGGTCCTTTAAAGAACGAGGAATTGGTAGGCGAAGCGATCACTCCATTCCGGAAAAGTATTGTTCTCTGTACCAAATTTGGATTCAACATCCAGAATAATCAGCTGGCAGGTTTAAACAGCAAGCCTGCTCACATACGGGAAGTGGTGGAACAATCCCTTAAGCGATTGAAAACAGACTACATTGATTTACTGTACCAGCACAGGGTAGATCCAACTGTTCCAATGGAAGATGTAGCCGGCACCGTCAAAGATCTGATTGCGGAAGGAAAAGTGAGGCATTTCGGGTTAAGCGAAGCTGGCGCTGAATCCATTCGGAAAGCCCACGCGGTTCAACCAATTACTGCGCTTCAAAGTGAATATTCGCTGATGACACGAGGACCGGAACAGGAAGTTTTAAAAACATGTGAAGAACTCGGGATTGGCTTTGTGCCGTATAGTCCGATCAGCAGGGGTTTTCTTTCCGGCATGATCAATGAACGCACAAAATATAACCCGGCCAACGATAACCGGCCCACATTACCCCGCTACCAGCCAGACGCTATCAAAGCCAATTGGGCAATGATCGATGCATTATATGAATTTGGCAATCCGCGAGGCCTCACCCCGGCGCAGGTGGCATTGGGTTGGTTATTGGCGCAAAAACCCTGGATTGTACCCATACCCGGCACTACCAAGATGTCCCATCTGCAGGAAAATCTTTGGTCCGCCGACCTTGAATTTACCCCTGAAGAGTTAAGTACTTTCAATGAAACCGTTTCGAGGATTAAAATTGTAGGTGATCGCTATACCGGGACGCAGGCTCAACAGACCAATAAATAAGGCACAGCGCTTTCGGATGGGGGGAATGATATGGGCATGAAAATTATGCAGTAATTTAGTTAAATGGTAATCATTAAAACTCATGCAGAGTTCGAGTCTTATTTGGGCAAAGAAATCGGTGTTTCCCAATGGCACCAGATTACGCAAGATCAGATCAACAAATTTGCCGATGCAACCCTGGATCACCAATGGATACATGTTGATACAGAAAGGGCAAAAACAGAAAGCCCTTTCAAGAAAACCATAGCACATGGTTACCTCACCCTCTCCCTCATTCCTTTTTGCTGGAAGCAGATAGTGGATGTGCAGAACCTTAAGATGGAAGTAAATTACGGGATCGAAATGATCAAGTTTGGGCAGGCCGTGCTTGTCGACAGTGAGGTGCGCTGCAGGGTGTCCCTCAAATCCATCATCAACCTCCGGGGCATCACAAAAGCCACACTGTTCATTCAACTGGAAATAAAAGACCAGCCCAAGCATGCATTTACAGGGGATGTCGTATTTCTATACCATTTTATATAAGTGCTGATGTATAATGGGAAACCCCTGGTGATTTGCATGGTGTAAGGACAGGTTAGCCAATGATTTGCACAGTCCGGGTAAACAGCAATTCAATACATTTGGCTTCCGGAATCAACTAATATTCATTCAAATGAAAGAAGAACTGATTCAAACCTTGCATCCTCAACCGGGGAAAAAAAATAAGCGAATTTCTTTTCAGAAATACGACGTCATCAGGCAAAATATACTGGCAATACTTGCTCAGGGTGAATTGACGCACACGGAACTTATGGAAAAACTGTATGACAATGTTAAAGACTCATTTGAGGGTGGGATTCAATGGTATGGCGAGACGGTAAAACTTGACCTGGAAGCCAGAAAAGTCATTGAAAGAACAACATCGAAACCTGAAAAGTATAAAGTGAAATCTGCTTAGCGTTGTATGCAAATTAAATTAATGTCCGATCGTTACCCATCACGATCATCTAACTTTTAGCAATGAAAAAAGTATCAACTATTCTCCTGTGTCAATTTCTGATATTCTTTTGTTATAGTCAGACTAAGGAATCAACAGTTATTACCAATGACATTAATAAAGTTCATCCTGCATGGATCATGCAGGGTAATATTTATGAGGTCAATGTTCGCCAGTATACCCCGGAAGGAACGTTAAATGCATTTGCCAAACATCTTGACCGTTTAAAAGCAATGGGGGTACAGACAATATGGTTTATGCCTATTAATCCTATTAGCAAGGTAGACAGAAAGGGTACTCTTGGAAGTTACTATGCCGTTTCAGACTTTACTTCGGTGAACCCGGAATTTGGTACCCTGCAGGATTTTAAGCAGGTTGTACAGTCCATACATAAGAAGGGAATGAAAGTGATTATCGACTGGGTTCCGAACCACACCGGCGGAGACCATCGCTGGCTTACGGAGCAGCCTGATTTCTTTGTTAAAGACAGTGCAGGCAAGGCTGCTATTGCCGTCGACTGGTCGGATACCCGTCAGTTGAATTATAAAAATCCCGTGATGCAGGACAGTATGATTGCCGCCATGAAATATTGGGTGACCGCTACAGATATTGATGGCTTCAGGTGCGATGTAGCCTGGAATGTTCCAGCTTCATTCTGGCAGAAATGCATTCCGCAATTGAGAAAGATGAAGAGCATATTCATGCTTGCTGAAGGTGACAATGCCTATCTGCCTGAAAGCGGATTTGATGCCGTTTATCCATGGCCCATGTTCCACATGATGGTAAAAGATAGCAAAAGGAGAACGACCGGCATTTGGCCTGGATAGCATTAAGCTCAATAATGATAAGATGTATCCGGCGAATACCATCCAGATGTACTTTACCAGCAACCATGATGAAAATAGCTGGAACAATGCAGATTATGGCACCTTCCCCGGACCTGTTCACGCGCCTTTTGCCGTATTCACGCAAACTATGGCGAATAGTGTTCCATTAATTTACAGTGGCCAGGAAGAGCCTGTGTTAAGGGCTGTGCAATTTTTTGAGAAAGATCCAATGACTTTTGATAAACTTCAAAGAGCTGACATTTTATAAAACACTGCTTGGTCTTCGTAAAAAAAATGCTGCTCTTTCTGCCGATGCATCTTTCAGGAAAGTCAGCGTGGGAGATGAAAAGGCGGTCTATGCATATGTAAGGGAAAAGGCCGGCAAAAAAGTATTGGTTATCCTTAATCTTTCTTCAAATGAACAGGCCATAACCATAAAGGATAAATCTTTGACAGGGAAAGCATACAATGTTTTTATGGGTACTACAGAACCCCTGGGCAGCAAAAGCTGGAATTTGGAGCCATGGGGTTATGCAGTATTTGAGATATCGGGTAAATGAACCCGTACCATTGGTGATCTATTGTTTTAGGAAAAAACAGGATCGTTGGCAATGCAAAAACCTTGCTTCAGGCATAATTAAAAATTACATATTGAGAAAATTAATCGTCCTGTTTGTTGTCTTATCTGTATCAACACAATTATATGCGCAACAGGCAATGGCGAAGGAACAGCAGGAAGTTCAGCAGGCAGTCATCAGTTTTTTTGAGGCCTTGTCGGACAGGGATTCAATGCGCTTGAAAAAATTCTGTACTGCTGACATTGCATTAATTGAATATGGCAGTACCTGGAATATCGATACACTTATTCTCAAAGCCATCACATTAAATACGGCCATCGATTTCAAGCGAACCAACAAGCTTGATTTCATAGATACTAAAATCAACGGCAATACGGCCTGGGCAAATTATCATCTCTATTCAGATATAAAAAGAAATGGCAGGCAATCCGTCCTGCACTGGATTGAAACAATAGTTGCGATAAAAGAGAATGGAGCCTGGAAGGTAAGTTTACTGCATTCAACACTTTTGGATCGCAGTTAAGCATAAAGAACGGACGTAGTGTAATAAAGAAAAAGTATAATTTATTTAAAATGAAGGCTGCAGAGGGTAAAGCGTTTGATGGAAATTTTCATGAGTTGTACCGGAATTTCAACGACCGAAATATTGAAGCAGTTATTTCTCAAATGGCGGAAAATGTGAAATGGGCGAATGGCATGGAGGGAGGTTTTGTGTACGGACATCATGGTGTTCGGGAATACTGGACAAGGCAATTTTCAATGGTTAGCTCCAGCGTAATTCCCTTGGCAATAGTGGAAGAAAACGGAAGGATCAACATCAAAGTGCACCAGGTGGTCCATGACTTAAACGGAAAGCTTTTAGCCGATGAGATCGTCTGCCATATATTCCGGCTGGAAAATAATAAAATTGCTGAATTTGTTATAGGTGAGAAAGCAATGTAAGATCATGAATCGGTTCGACATTGAAACCCAGGTTTTATCCGTAATGACAAGTTCGTTGCATTAAAAGAATACCTAACTTAAGATATCAGTAATTATCTCCTATGGGTAAATTGGCAGAGATTAAAACCAAAGCCTACTTCTGACAGTATTGACAACTTCATTAACAGTTTGCCGGATGAGCAGAAGCGAAAAGACAGCCAGGTCATTCTTAAAATGATGTCAAAAGCTACGAAAGAAGAGCCGGTAATGTGGGGCAGTTCGATGATAGGGTTTGGCAATGTCAGGTATAAGAGTCCGGCAACGGGAAGAGAGGTCGATTACTTTAAAATTGGTTTTTCTCCACGTAAAGCCAATATCACTGTATACCTCATGGATCTAAAGAAACATGCAGACCGCTTGAGTAAATTAGGCAAACATAAAGCCGGGAAGGGTTGTGTTTATATCAATAAACTTGAAGACATCGATTTGAAAGTTTTGGAAACAATTATTAATGACGCCTCAATGTAAATTTCTCTGACTGATGAAAAGTTTACTTGCCGTATTTCTTTGCCTGTCCTCCATGCATATTGAAGGGCAGGAAATGGCCAAGGAGGAGTTTGACGGGCATAAATGGGAGGCGCCTTACCATTTTCCCATACCGCAGGGATGGACAATAGAACGTTTTCTCATTCCCATAAGTTTCGCTCCTCAAATTCCTTATAAGGGCGTTGAAGATATCAGGTTTACACCCGGCTGGAGCAAAGTTGCCAGCGACGAATATTGGACCTATGCATTTTTGTGGTACCTGGACGGTGAACCAAAAATCGATGCCAACATTATCGCTGCAAATTTAAAAGCTTACTATACCGGGCTGATAGAAGTTAATAGTAATGGACAGAAGGGACCTGCCGGGGAAATGACACCTGTAAAAACATCATTTACAGTATCAGGTAAAGGGGATAAGGATTTGAATACATATCGGGGAACCATTACAATGATGGACTATATGCAGCAAAAACCGATAACGCTTAACTGCATTGTACACCTGAAAGTTTGTAAGGATGACAATAAGACCATAATATTTTATGCATTGTCTCCCAAGGATGCTAAGCATAACAACTGGCAGGCGCTTGAACAACTTTGGAAAGACTTTCGGTGTAACAAAACGATGTAATTATTTGGAAAGCTTTTTTACTACTTTATTAGACCTATTGGGGACTTTTGCCTTTGCCATCAGCGGCATAAGGCTGGCCTCAGGCAAACAAGTTGATTGGTTTGGAGCTTATATTATCGGATTAGTGACAGCGATAGGAGGAGGAACTGCCAGGGATTTATTGCTGGATGTAACCCCGTTTTGGATGCTGGACGGTACATATTTTCTAACAACGGGTGTTGCCCTGCTTGCCACCTTGCTTTTTAACGATGCAATCCAAAGGTGGAAGAACACCCTTTTCCTTTTTGATGCTATTGGCCTGGGGCTATTTACTATTGTCGGCATTAGCAAAAGCATTGAAATGAATTTACCTTTCTGGGTTTGTATAGTGATGGGCACAATTACAGGATCTGTTGGAGGAGTCATCCGGGACGTATTATTAAATGAAGTGCCCCTGCTGTTGCGTAAAGACATTTATGCACTTGCGTGTGTGGCGGGTGGCCTTGTATATTTTGTTTGCGATAAGCTTAATCTTCCGATAAACCTGACAGAACTTATTGCTGCGTTGGTGGTAATAGCGGCCAGGTTAATTGCCGTAAGATTTCATATTCAATTACCGGTATTACAGCGGAAATGACAGAAATCAGATTTTATTATCCCTGAATGAAAAGGATTAGCAATATGCTGACTTTTTATTTCAAGATCCCTGCAATGGAAGCATATTCATTTATTATCACCATCAAAGCATAGTGAACATTCAGGATTTATAAAATACGCATTTACCATTAATTTATGGATAGTCTAAAACTTGAAGAGATCACATTGGTCGGGTTATCGTTGGGAACAAAGACAACTAATGAAAACGGTCGGTCAGCGATAGATTGTGGAAACTTGTGGCAGAAATTCCAGGAGGGAAAGATTGCGGACAGGATACCCGGCAAATTAAGTGATGAAATTTATGCTGTTTATCATCAGTATGAAGGCGATCATACTTTACCGTTTTCATATTTTATAGGTTGTAAGGTGAATAATGACACCAAAATTCCAGAAGGGATGGACGGCTTAATTATACCGGCCGGAGTATATCAAAAATTTATCGCCGCAGGAGAGATGCCCAATTGCATTATGGACACCTGGAAAAAAGTATGGAATTCGGGTATTTCCAGGGCTTTTCACGTTGATTTTGAAGTGTACGGCGAGAAAAGCAAAGACTGGAAAAATGCAGAGGTGGACATCTTTATTTCGGTTAATAAGTAGTTGAGCAGGAATTTCTATTTGAGAATCTGTGCTGTTTGCATTTTAGCATAAATTTCAAAGCGCATTTCATCTAACTTATTTAGACGTTTTTCCTTTTTTGCCAGGTCGGATTTGTATTCGTTTATTTTATTTTCCTGCTGGCTAAGTTTCTTCTTTGCCGTCTTGGAATCTCTGGCTTCATTGTATGATTTATTAGCTTTCCGTTTGGCATTTTTGGCGTCTTTGACGCTTCCATTGGTGGCTTTAGATGCCTGGTCACTGCTGGCGGCGGCAGCATCAACCGCATTATTGTTTGCTTCCCGGGCTTTAGACTGGTAGTTCGATAGTTCATTTTCAGCAGTCGTTAGCCTGGCTTTTATTTCCACAATATCGTTGGTCACCTCCGCATATTCCTTATTGAGTTTAACAGTATCATCAACCGTTTTATAGTTTTGGGAAAATGCAGAAAAAACAGGGAACGCCAGGATCACTAATAAGCAGACGCGTATACAATATGTCATAATTAATTTTTATTATTAAAAAATGGAAAGAAAGATATAGGAGCTATCAATAATTATTTCTCAAAAGGTCGATGGGTTAATTACAGAAGACTGAAGTATAGTCTCTAATCAGGTGATTCTATTTAAGGTACGCATATCCAGGGAGATATGCATGATATTACTGTTAATGTTTGGCTTACCAGATGTGGTTAAGGAATTAGTATCAACTGCAGGTATTTCATTGGAGTTGCCATCAGCCTCTGAATTTACTGGTGCATTTTGTAACTTTAGTAACAAGGACTATTGCAGGGTTTGGCCGATTCAGCATGGTTTTTATGAGAACAATTATTTTTATTTTCTGCCTGCTCATTTTTTATTCATGTGATAAAACGAATGAGGCTGTTCCGGTAATGCAACATGTCTACGTTGCCGGGGTGTTGTCGGAGTATGCCGGGTCAAAACAATTTGCCACTTATTGGAAGGATGGTGTGAGAGTTAACCTTACGGATGGTTCAAAGAAAGCTATGGCTTACTCGGTTACTGTGTCGGGGACGGATGTTTATGTGGCCGGATGGGAAAGTGACGGCCCGGGGGGAACTGATGTTGCCAAATACTGGAAGAATAGAGTGGCGGCGAATCTAACGGATGGTTCCAGGAATGCTTATGCGACCTCTATTGTTGTAGCCGGAGCCGATGTTTTTGTGGCGGGTTGGGAATGGGTACAACCATTTTCAATCGGGAAGGCCAAATACTGGAAAAACGGTGTGGTAGTTGACCTGACAGACGGAACAAAAGATGCCCGTGCGGAATCTATTGCCATTGCAGGGAATGATATTTATGTGGCTGGCTGGGAACGCAACAGCAGCGGAAATACTGTTGCCAAATACTGGAAAAACGGTGTGGCAGTTAACCTGACAGACGGGACAAGAAATGCCGTAGCCTCAGCCGTTACAGTTTCAGGAACTGATATTTATGTGGCAGGATTCCAATACGTCGGAAATGTAAAAGCCTCTTATTGGAAAAATGGAACAGCGGTAGATCTTACCGATGGTTCAACGGGAGCTTATTCCCATTCCATTGCCGTTTCTGGAAATAACATTTATGTTGCCGGCGATGAATGGGTCAGTGTTAATAATTTCACGCAGGTAGCCAGGTACTGGAAGAATGGTACTGCCACAAACCTTACAGACGGGTCAAAGGGCGCAGTTGCAACTTCAATTGCAGTTATAGGGAATGATGTTTATACCGCCGGGTATAAATATTATCCGCTCGCCGGCACAGGACCAACAGCAAGCAGCCCGGTAGCTATTTATTGGAAGAATAATGCGGCAGTCTATTTAAGCGATACTTCCGGAGCAATAAATACAGGCCAGGCCTTCTCCATTTTTTTAGCAAATCTGTGATGCTGGCATGTATTTAAATGGATATTGTCAATGAAGCGTATTTTCATGTCGATGGAATGAATGAAGCCCTTTCCCATTGAAAAGACATGGTAACTTTTAATCTTAAGTATTTCCTGTTAACGCTATTATTGTTTGTGACCGAGGTTCTTATTGCCGTATATGTTCATGACAGTATCATCAGGCCTTACGGGGGCGACTTCCTGGTAGTAATGCTGATGTATTGTGCAGTAAAAACTTTTATAAAGATTCGCCCGGTAAAAGCAGCTGTATTAGTATTGCTTTTTGCATACCTGTTGGAACTGTTACAATATTTTAAAATTGCGGACCGTCTTGGCTTACCGGATCATCATTGGGCAAAAATTGTCATTGGAAACGGTTTCGCGTGGTTAGACCTTGTTGCATATACGCTGGGGGTAATCGTTATACTTGTTGTAGAAAAAATTGGAAAGCCGGATGAATTCAACGGCTATGACTGAGGTTTGTTATACTATTGCTTAACCGTGGTGTACATCGAGTTCATTGATCTGGTCTTTATATTCAGCTGGTAGCAGGATGTTTTTTAGCAGCCAGTCCATTTTCATCAGCCTGCTGATTTTGTACACGGGAACTGCGGGGGAAAGGAAGGAGAAATCTCTGAATTTCAACATCGCTTTTACGCAGTCCGGAACCACCAGTTTCTGGCCTTCTATCAATACTTTATACCTCATGGTCCCGAGGTGCTTTCTATATTGTTTAAAGAGATCAGCGGTGTATTTGCTCATTTGCAGGTCATTCTTTAAATGGGCATTTCTTACCGGCAGCCAATCGGTGTAATTAACCGGTAATTCTTTTAATCCCATTCTAATACCTACACGATAAAAAACATTGTATACTTCCTCTTTTTCTTCATCGCTGAGTTTATTCTCGAGGAGTTCGTAGGAGGCGATGGAATAATGTATGAGCATAAATAGCACATCCCGGTAGGCCCAGTCGGGAATGGAATAGCCGCGGTTTTTTTCCACGGCGGTATGGATAATCCGCATCGTATCAATTGCCCTGTTAGCTTCATCCAATGGCGAGAAAACAATCATTTTGGCATACCTGACAGTGGAGAACAACCGGCCGATGGGATCTGATGGCAGCTTGCCGGTAAAGTAAAGCCAGTCCACGGCCTTGTTAAGGGCAAATTCAGCAGAGGCGCCTGCAAAAATAAACAGCACGGTATCACTTTTGCCCCATATCCTCCTGACTATTGAACTATTTTCAACAAAGTATTGCATAAGGTAAGATTGCCTGTCAACGGGCAGCATTTTCGATATAATTCCCTTGTTTAGGAATAAAGTTCAAATTGTTTAGGAAAGATCTTTCATCATAAGTTCAATTTTGTCAAATAATTCACCAACGCCGAGTGATGACCAAATGATAAATAGACCCACCAGAATTTTCAGGATCCCGGGGATGGTAAAACCAGTACTTTTTTTCAAAATGACATTTAACGGAGGAAAGTAGACTAAAGACAACACCACCAGCATAATGCCGAAATACATGTCGTTCCCCCAGAAAGTGTTTATAACACCGATGGCAAAAGCGATGATGCCAAAAATCCAGCTGATAATCTGCAAGACAAGTGATTTGTTAATCATAACAATGACGTTTTATGCTTAATTAAGATACTTTAAAAGTACTTTGAAATTCAAAGCTAAACAACATATTTCATATTTGAAAGTAAATCGGCCAAAAAATTTCGATTTAGCCTGTTTCCCCGTTTACCGGGGTCTCAGCGCCCAGGATGGGCCATAGTTGCGTCAATCACCGGAGGATATAGTAATCTCTCATGGAAAGTGGCAATACCCCGGATAGAGTTCGTATTTTGTTGGCTTATACTGTTTATAATATGGAGTTGACGTCAGCTATACCATGACGCCAGTGGACGTTGGTATTGCAAAGGTGACCTCTAATCAATTATATAATTATCATGAGTTTTACTATCGCCATTTCAAAAGAACGGGTTCCGGCTAGCAGGAATATCTGGTTAATAATTTTTGTCTGCCTGTTTGCAACGGTATGGATCAACTCATTGGTGGGAACTACTGACCTGGCTAACTGGTTGCTGGAGAACACACTGACTTTTATTTTTATTGGCTTTTTAATTATATCGTACCGGAAGCATCAGTTCAGTGACCTCAGCTACCTGCTTATTTGTGTTTACCTGTGCCTGCATGTGTATGGATCAAAGTATACCTACGCAGAAAATCCATTTGGCTACTGGCTTAAAGATGTTTTTCATAGTTCCCGGAACAACTATGATCGTATTGTGCATTTTGGCTTCGGCTTCCTGCTGGCATATCCTTTGCGCGAAATGTTTTTGAAATGGTTGAAGTTTCCTGCCTGGGTTGCCTGGTTATTGCCTATTGAAATCACGATGTCTGTAAGCGCATTCTATGAATTAATAGAATGGGCAGTAGCGGATGTATTTTTTAAGGCGCAGGGAGATGCTTATTTAGGTACGCAGGGCGATATCTGGGATGCGCAAAAAGATATTTTCCTGGCCTTTTGCGGGGCCATTCTGGCCACAACGATCGTTTCATCGATTAAGCGTGTCTTTAGCATCCATGAGGAATAGCTATAGTGTTAAAGGTTTACTGTTAAGTGACTTGCGGTACGGTTGTTGGCTTAATAAGGTACATTAAAAGAAAAAATTATGACTAATCAGAAACAATACGGTGTTTGGATGGACAATCACCAGGCTACTGTAGTGGGAGGCGCAAATGCGGAGGGAGAGCAAATGACAGTACTTGCTAAAGTAGAAGGAGATGTTATCGCTCCAAATTCCAATGAAAAGAATTCAAACAACCATGAGAAGTCTATACAGACAAAGTTTTTCAAAGAAATATCTTCGCATTTAGTTAATGCAACCCATGTTCATGTAACAGGTACGGGCCAGGCACAGGAGCAATTCATAAAATACCTGGCTGCCACACCTCAATATAAAAACAGCAAGACAGCAGAGTCAACTTCCAATAGAATGAGTGATGAAAAGCTCATTGAGTATATTGCTTCCAAAATTTGATGAATATCTTATACCGGCAGCAATTTCAGTAATGGAATTGCTGCTTTTTATTTTAACCCCTTTTTTTTGATTGCTGATTTCTATCATTGTCTTTTTGGACTAACTTTTATCCCTTTGCGGTAAGGAAATAAGTGAAGATGCTACGCAAAACCTTACTCATTTGCGGCATACTTTCCACGTTGCTTTACATCGCCATGAATATTTTTGTGGCATTGCAGTGGGAAAGTTATGATACTGTTTCACAAACCATAAGTGAACTTTCCGCTATTGACGCTCCAACAAGGCAAACCTGGGTATTGCCGGCATTCCTCTACAGTTTATTGGTGATTGCTTTCGGTTTTGGAATCAGGATCACTGCAACACAGAATCGCCCGCTACGGGTAACAGGCATCCTGGTGATCATCAATGGAATCATAAGCCTCGGCTGGCCCTTTGTCCCAATGCACCAGCGCGAAGTATTGGCAGCAGGAGGCGGAACATTCAGTGACACAATGCATATTGTATTTTCCATGATAACGGTTCTCCTGTTCCTGCTTACGCTTGTATTTGGAGCAATTGCATTCGGGAGGCGTTTTCGTTTCTATACCGCAATAACCATAGTGACATTATTTGTATTTGGCATATTGACCGGACTGGATGCTCCAAAATTGGAACAGAATCTTCCAACACCATTTATCGGTGTCTGGGAACGGATCAACATCGCTGCTTATATGATTTGGGTTGTGGTACTGGCGGTCATTCTCCTTAAACAGGAAAAGAAAATTAATGCAACAAACAGGACTACAGTAAATACCGGGAGTGACTCATGTATACATCAGTTTGCAAAATAGGTTTTGTATCAGGCATTATTGCTTTTGGAGCAACTACTTCCTTTGTAGTTGTCCAGTTGTTACAATTGGCCGGAGTAGTTACATTTCCGTTGGATGAAATACTTATTTACGGTACTTCGCTTTGTATTGTCATCCCTTTTATACTTGAAATGCTGGCCTTGCATTATGTAACACCGGATGAGAAAAAATTCTGGAGCCATGCGGCGCTAAATTTTGCCATCATTTATGCTGTTTTTGTTACAGCAAACTATGTAGTTCAGCTGGCAACTGTCATTCCCATGAAACTGAAAGGGTTGTCGGCCGAAGTACGCATGCTCGAACAGACCCCACATTCTTTGTTCTGGGATTTCGATGCTATAGGCTATATTTTTATGGGGATATCCAATGTATTTGCGATCCCTCTATTTGAAAAACATGGTTTTGAAAAATGGGTCAGGATTTCATTCATTGCAAATGCCCTGGTGACACCTTTAATCAGTATCGTATATTTTTTGCCGGAATATTCAGAGAAGCTGCTTGTCCTCGGTTTCCCGTGGGGAATAACAGCACCATTGTCTATGCTGATGCTGGCTGTTTATTTCAGGAAGATGAAGATGGCTGATAAACCGGCATCTTCGTCATTGTTAGTGTAATATCCGCTGGCTTTCCGGCACTGTTGAAATATGTTTCATCTTACCCTGCCTGTACTCCAGGAATAACTTTTGAATGTCTCCCGCGCTATCTGCAATAAATGGTCCGTAAGAATATATATTTTCACCGGTAGGTTTCCCTGCATACAAAACAAAGCGAACACCTTCCTCACCGGTGATCAAGGATAGATCACTTTGAGTTTGCGATCCGAAAATATCTAACCATCCCACCTGTCCCTGGTGTAATGGCTTTTCATCCTTTCCCACTTTTACTCCTCCATCGAGCACATACAGAAAAGTATTGTAGTTGGCAGGAATCTGCAAAGTTGTGTTCATACCCGGATGAATAGTTACGTCAGCTATCAGCATCGGAACATAGTTCTGAATCGGAGACTGTAAGCCAGCCAGCGAACCACTGTAAAGTTTTATATGGATACCATTTTCTGATAATACCGGGACGTGTTCCAGCGGTAGGTCCTGAACCCTTGGTGTAGCGGCCCGATCCTTTTTTGGAAGGTTTACCCACAACTGCAATAATCGCATCCTGGCGATTTTATCGATCGTTTCTGTATGTACAATGCCGCTGCCTGCGGTCATGATCTGGAAATCACCCTCTTTCATTTTGTGCACATCATCCCCGATCTCTCCTTCTAAAAGAAGGGAGACGGTTTCAAAACCAGCATGCGGGTGCGGACCGCCGACAGGTTCATTGTCTTTTTTATCCAGCATGTCATCCATCAGCATGATAAATGGATCTGATTCCGAAAAACTGCCGGTAATTACTGGCCGGGCCATATGACCCCGGCCCAGAAAACCAGGCTCAGCTTTTGGTGTATGAATTCTTACCAGTTTTCTATCGATTGACATAGTCCAAATTTTCCTGTTTTAAATATTACTGCTAAAGTCAGGCCGCTATCGCTTCTGCCTGTTTTACCAATTGGATCTCTCCGTTGATTTTTACTTCTTCGCTAAGCATGACTCCACCGGTTTCGAGAACACCATTGAAGTTAATTCCCCAGTCACTACGGTTTATTTTACCCGTCACTATAAAACCGGCTCTTTCACCACCCCATGGATCTTTCGTTACGCCGCTGAATTCAACATTAAGTGTAACGGGTTTGGTGATACCCTTCAACGTCAACTCCCCGAGTAGGGTGAATTCATCCGTTCCGGCCTTTTCAATTTTTGTTGACCTGAAGGATAATTCAGGATACTGCTCTGTCCCGAAAAAATCAGCTGCACGCAGGTGGGCATCTCGCTGTTCATTATTAGTGGTGATGGAAGCTACGTCAGCGGTCAGATATAATTTGTGCCGAGCTAAAATCTGCTTCATGGGTTTGTACTTCGACGCGAAAGTTTTTAAAGGAACCGGATACATTGGTAAGCATCAGGTGCCTGATCTTAAAGCCAAGCTCACTGTGGGTGGAATCAAGTATCCATTTTGTCTGTGTCATGATTAATTTCTTTTATTGTTTTTAATGATGACACAAAATTACCTACCTTTACTTACATAAAGTAAGCACTATACAAAAGGTTAGTAGTTACCTTTTGGTTAGTGGTAAAAACAAGTTATGGCAAAGATGAATACCCGGAATGAACATCCAACGCATACTGAGTGTAAAGCCACATTGAATTCGATCGCAGATGCCCTGCATGTGATCGGGGGCAAATGGAAGTTACGGATCATAGTGGCTTTGAAAGACGGGAATAAAAGGTTCAATGAAATGCAGCGGCTGATTGAAGGCATTTCCGCAAAGGTATTGTCGGCCGAATTGAAAGACCTGGAACTGAACGGATTTATCCGGAGAAAGGTTTTTACTGGAACACCTGTGGTGGTGGAATACGAACTGACTGCATATGCTGATACCCTTGGCAATGTTTTGCAGACCTTAAGCGAATGGGGTGCGATGCATAGGGAGGAAGTGCGGAAAAGTATGAGAAAGGGCCATCTTCAGGAAGTCGCGTAAGCAGGGAAACAGCATCATTATACTTATGGTAATGGTTATATTTATCGTCCGATAATCTTTAAATGATATTACCATGACAACGATTAATGTTTACCTGACTTTCAATGGCAATTGCGAAGAAGCATTTAATTTTTACAAGTCTGTTTTTGGAGGTGAATTCCCATATGTAGGTCGTTTTAAGGAGATGCCAAAAGATGGCGGGAAGGAAATGCCAGCTGCTGAAGGCGAAAAGATCATGCATATATCCCTCCCTATAGGTGGCGATACGATGTTGATGGGAAGCGATACCGGGGGAGAATGGGCTTCCAATTACAAACAGGGAAACAATTTTTCCATATCTGTCAATACTGATACCCGGGAATCCGCCGACCGGATTTTCAATGCACTTTCTTCAGGAGGAACCGTCACGATGCCATTGGCAAATACTTTCTGGGGCGATTATTTCGGGATGTTAACAGACAAATTCGGCATTAACTGGATGTTGAGTTTTAATGAGAATGCGCAGAAGTTAAAAAATAACGCGTGACCGTTCCCGTTATTAAAAAGATTATTTATTTTTTATCGGACTGATTTACACCAGGTCCTTATCAGCTATGGATAATAAAATAAATGGCAGTACCAATGTGAAGCTGGCCGTTCCATTTTTTATGACGGTAAACATGGAAAGGTCCCTCGACTTTTACATGCATGGATTAGGGTTTGAATTAAAAAACAAGTGGGAACCACTGGGTAAAATTGAATGGTGCCTGCTGCAGCTTGACGATGTCTCGCTGATGTTGCAGGAATACCGGAATGTTCCGGTTAACTTCGAGCCAGGTGAAGGTGTTAGCATTTGCTTTATGTGTGAGGATGCTTTAAAGATATATGAACAGGTCACGTCGCGCGGCCTTTCGCCTTCGGAACCCTTTGTGGGTAACAATTTATGGGTGGTGGCAATAGCCGACCCCGACGGGTATAAAATTTTTTTTGAGAGCCCGACAGACATCCCGGAAGAAACATTGTATTCAGCATGGGTAAAGTCAGGCAGGAAATGAGTACTAGCCCGTAAAGGATCTTTAAGACAATTACCAATTTATCAGAAAAATGAAATTTTTCCCTGCACTTATAGTATTTGTAACACTCATCGCAGGAAGCTGTGTTCCCAGGTCTCCGGTTTCCCAAAAACAACAGTGGCAGCCTCTTTTCAACGGGAAAGATATCAATGACTGGACGGTAAAAGTGTATCACCATGAACCAGGGGATAATTACGGAAGTACTTTCCGGGTGGAAGACGGCATGATTAAAATTCGCTACGACCAGTATGACAGCTTCAATAACAGGTATGCACATTTGTATTACAAGCAGCCCTTCAGCTATTACAAACTTCGTTTCGAATATCGTTTAACAGGTGAATGGCGAAAGGATGCGCCTGTTTATACGCAGGAAAATAGTGGCGTCATGTTTCATTCACAGGATCCGCGAACGATATTAAAAGAGCAGGACTGGCCCATTTCCGTTGAATTCCAGTTGCTGGCAGGTTTACCTGATGGCAAGCCCAGGCCAACCGGCAACATGTGTTCGCCGGGAACAGATGTCGTCTACAACGGAAAAGTTGATCCACGGCACTGCATTAACAGTACATCAAAAACCTATCCACCTGATCAATGGGTAAAATGTGAACTTATTGTATTGGGTGATTCACTGATTACGCATATTGTGGAGGGAGATACGGTATTACAATACAGCAAACCGACTATCGGCGGAGGCGTGGTAAATGGCGCTGACCCGAAAATCAAAATTGATGGTACCCCGTTGAAGAGTGGTTATATCGCCCTGCAAAGCGAAGGCCAGCCGGTGGATTTCAGGAATATTGAGATACTGGACCTTGCGATTAAAAAATGATCTCCGGGAGTAACCGAAAGGTAAAGCGCTGCAGGAGGATTGCAGAATTTGGATTTTTAGTTAACTTATATATCCAAAACCAGACTGATATGAAACCCCGGATCTCCCTTTTCCTGCTGTTGATATTTCTGTTAGTAACACTGGTTAGTTCAGCCCAGCCAGTAGGCACTAAAAAATCCTGCATTTCCTGTGAGCAATTAAAGAAACTGCAACTACCGGATGTTACAATAACGAGTGTGGATGCGCTTCAAAAAGACACCATACAAGACTCCTGGCTTGGTATGGTAATTTTGAAAGAACCTTTCTGCTGGGTTAAGGGAGTAATCAGTAAAGAAATTGTTTTTGAATTACTTGTTCCGGCGAAGTGGAACGGCAGACTCCTAATGTCGGGAAACGGTGGCTATGGGGGCAGTATTCAAAATATTTTAAGGGAATATATCAATGAAGGGTATGCAGTTACGGCAACCAACACGGGGCATGAAGCCGCAATAGTAACAGATGCTTCATGGGCTTTTAATAATATGGAGCGGCAACTGAATTTTGGTAAACTTGCTGTTCACAGAACCGCGGTGGTCGCCAAATCGATGATTAATGCATATTACTGTTCTTATCCCGCTTATTCATATTTCCTGGGTTGTTCACGGGGAGGTAGCCAGGGATTAATGGAAGCGCAACTGTACCCGGAAGACTTCAATGGAATAGTCGCCGGTGCTCCGGCCTATAACTGGACGTCCTTTTGTGCGAATTTCATCAAAGGTTGCCAGGCAAATTATCCTGATCCGGGTAATCGAAAACCGCTGATCACAAACGATAACCTTAAACTGCTCCAGGAATACGTGTTTCGTCAATGCGATGATCTGGACGGTCTAAAAGATAAAATTATCAATGACCCCGGTAAATGTAAAATTGATTTTAATCAACTTCCCGTTTGCCCGGATGATCAGGCTTCCCCCACATGTGTTACCAAAGCACAATTAGCTGCTATCAAAACAATTTATGGCCCTCTCCTGGTTGACGGTAAGGAAGTATATCCTGCCCTTCCTGTTGGTCTTGAGGCAGAGTCTTTTGGTTGGGACCTTTGGATTACCGGCACTTCGCCGGTACTTGGAAATGAGCAAAGTCTGACGTTCCAGTTTGCGACAAATTTGTTTAAATACATGATCTATAATAATCCCGACTGGGATTATAGCAAGTATGATTTCAAAAATTTTTTCAAAGATTCGAAGTATGCATCTGCTTTTCTTGAATCAACACAAACTGATTATAGCGGCTTCAAAAATCAAAAAGGGAAAATGATCATGTACCATGGCTGGAATGACCCTTGCTTCTCGGCATTTTCTACTATTGATCATTATGAGCAGGCGTTGAAGAAGGATAAGGACCTTCCCGACTATATCAGGTTATTCCTCCTTCCCGGAGTTTTACACTGCAGCGGAGGAACGGGACCGAGCGATATTGATTGGGTAAAACAGATCCGTGACTGGGTCGAAAATGGAAAAAGCCCCGATAGCCTGTTGTTTACAAAAAAAGAAAATGGGAAGCCTACTATGACCAGGCCCGTTTTTGCTTATCCAAAAACAGTAGTGTATAAAGGGAGTGGCGATCCGAATAGCGAAAAAAGTTTTAAGGCCAGGGTCGACTGAATTTCTTTTAACCATTTCATGCTTTGTAAAGTATAATCCTATCACCAGGTCACTAAATACCTGGGCTTGAATTATAGGATGATAGATATTTGAAATCTCCTGACTGAAGTTCCAGGTGAAACCTGTCCTTTATTGCATCACCTTACTTAATTTACAATAAAGACTATAAGCATGAATAACACTATTAAGGAAGATATCTGGAGCCAGTTCGGAGCCAGTATTGACATGTTGGGAAACGCCATCAAATTTTGTCCGGCAGAAAACTGGAACACAGAACGCAGGTTTTGGTACAACGCATATCATTGCCTGTTTTACCTGGATTACTATTTAACCATGGAACCAAAAACATTTGCGCCTCCTGTGCCTTTCACTCTTTCAGAATTTGAAGATAAAATGCCGGATAGAGTTTATGACAAGGAAGAATTACTGGTATACCTGAAATTCAATCGCGACAAATGCCAGAACCTCATCTCGGGTTTAACGGAAGAGAAATTAAATGAGCGGTGGGTAAATGTATCCGGCACGATGAATTATTCTGTTTTTGAAATTTTACTGTATAACATGCGGCATGTTCAGCATCATGCGGCTCAACTGAATTTGCTTCTGCGGCAAATGATAAATGATACGCCAGGATGGGTTAACCGGGCTAAAGCGTATTGAGGTATGATGGGAATAATCGTCGAGCTTTTTATTTCCTGGCTACTACTCTGGTTTTTTGATAAATCAAATTTGTCGGCCCTCGGCATTCGTCCGACCAAAAAGAGGATTTCGTGGTTTATCATTGGTTTCTTAATCGCCTCGGCCTTTTGTGCGATATACTATCTGTCGGTCATTTTTATCGCGGGGAATAAACTTTCTGTATACAGTGGTTATGGGGTTGAACAGTTTTTCAAGGGAGCGGGATGGACTTTGACCTCTGTTTTATACGAAGAGCTCATATTCCGGGGAGCATTATTATATATCGCGATCAGAAAACTTGGCATAAGGACGGCCTGTGTGATATCTGCTATTGCATTCGGAATTTACCACTGGTTTACCTTTGGATCATTTGGAGATCCGGGGCAGATGCTCATCATCTTTGTGATGACAGGCACCTGGGGACTGATGTTTGCTTTCAGTTTTGCCAAGACAGGATCATTATACCTGCCTGTGGGGATCCACCTGGGGTGGAACCTGGTTAACAATGTAGTTTTTTCAAAGGGTCCTTTGGGTCCTCAGCTTTTAGCCATCAATGGGGAAAACAGGCTGGATGGTATTGCATCCCTGCTTTTCTTCATCATGCAAATAATAGCATTACCGTTATTGACCTATTTCCTCCTCTATGGTAAAAGGCAATCACCCGGAAAAGAACAGACTGAATAAGATTCGCCCAATTAGTCAAATTCAATCAGGCCTCTTTGCAGGGGCGATTGTTCGGATTTGACAAAGGATTGTGTACCTGTTCCGGCTGAATGAATAATGTTTTCCTGTTTGAAATTTTCTGTTGAAACGATGATCCTGAAGGGAGCGGGCGTATTGATCTTCGTTTCGATGATCAGGTTTGACATCGGCCTTTTTTGTTCTTTCTCTTCTTCATTAAGTTGTTGATCTTCAAAGAGTGTCGACAAGAATTTGCCGGTGCTGTCGGCCAGTTCAACTTTTATCGGAGTAAACATTTCCGACTGTTTTCTTTGTAGGATCAGTACGGCGGTTTTGCCTGATGCTGTTTCCAGGGTTTTCTTTTCCTGGAACATAATTCCACCAGGCCCCTGTCTTTTAGGAGCGAAGATCCTTCCAAATTCAGCTACGGGTTCCAAAATGCCGGTGAGCGCCAAACTCAGCACAATGATCACTCCTGAACCTGCAAACAGCAATTCTTTTTTCCATGACCGGGAGACTTTGTCTTTTGAATAGGTTTTTAATGAACCCCAGTTGTTATAAATATGGAAGATGGCAAAGCCCACGAACAGGAGACCGAATATGGTATGGGCCATCTCTACAGGATGTGCTTTCTGCTTGAGGAACATAAGTATGCCCGAAATCGAAATGGTCAGAAATATAAATGCAATACTAAGGCTGACCAGGTTCTTTCTTTTCATGTGTTGGATTGAATAATGTGATGTTAAAAGGCAAACTGTTAAGGGTTATCCAATATTAGATGGCATTGCCTGTTAAATCCTTCTTTGTTTAAAAAATTTTACCGAAGGGCGACGTTTTTTACGTAAGGTCATGCATGTCGCATGGATTGTTTTCAAACGGATTAACGCCTATTTAACAGGCCTTACACCAACGGGGCATTTGTGGTTTGTATCATAAGACTTTCCTTTGTATTAATCCAGTCTATGCAACATATCATCCGCATTCCCTTTAAATATCCGCTATTCTTATCCGTATTATGTTCCTTCCATTTTTCTTATGGACAGGAAGCAAAGTCAGTGTATGAGTTCGGGCTGAATGCCGGAAGGATGATTTACCAGGGCGATCTTACGCCGTCAGCACTGGGCTCTTACCAGACCTCCAGGTTATCAATAGGTTTTACTGTTGCAAAAGTGATCTCTCCATCCCTGGCCGTGAGGGGTGCATTGCTTATTGGAGGAATTTCGGGTGATGATGCGCTTTATAGTAAACCGGCATACCGTCAACAAAGAAATTTCAATTTCAGTTCGTCAGTCAAAGAGATCACCGCGCAGGCAGTATGGAGTTTTCCCGGCGTTCCCCAAAACCAGAAAGGATTTTCAGGATATCTTTTTGCCGGGGGCGGATTTTCTGTATTGAGGGTGGTTCCCAATGCAGACAATTTTAATCCTGAATTTTTCGGGCCAGAGGCTGTACAGATTCAAAACGGACTTGCGCAAGATGCCGACCACGGAACACCAAGGGTACTTCCATTGCTGATCGCAGGGGCAGGCGCAAAGTATTTTTTCAAGCCGCAGTGGGCTGTTAATGCAGAAGCTTCTTACCGGATCACGTATACTGATTATCTCGATGGTTTCAGCAGAAGCGCCAATCCTGAACTGAATGATCATTACATGAACTATTCTATCGGGATCATATACAGAACGGGCAGGGCAGGATCAGCACTGGACTGTCCAAAAGTCGTTTACTGATGATGTTGCTTTCATAAATTCTTTACTTTTAAGATAGTTTCTGCTGATGTTGTTTGTGTCTGTTGTACAACGGAGTTGAATGATTTTGCTGACATAGAATGTATGTAAGTAAAAAATCAAAAAACTATACATGGCAACCAACATTAAACCCGTGTATTTTCTTGCCTTCGGAATTTTAACCATTACTGCCGCAAATATGACCTTCTCCATTGACCTGGCGGGATGGATTAGCTGTGTTCCATTCTTACTATACCTCCGCCAGACTAATGGAATCAAATCAAGATTATTATTCCTGGCTGCACTTATTATTGCCTGGTCAGTCTGCACTATAAAAATAGTTTCACCGCCGATGCCATTGCTGATGGCCTTTCTGTATTCCTTTCCAATTGCATTGATTCAATTGCCGGGTTACCTGGCTTGGGACAAATTCAAAGATCGTGAATGGGCAATATTGTTATTCCCTTCGGTGATGGTGATCATGGAATGGGTTCAGTATACCTTCACCCCCTTGGCCAGCTGGGGAGTAGCTGCCTACACACAGTCAAACAGTCTGGATATCATGCAAGCGGTGTCTTTATTCGGGATGGCGGGGCTAAGCTTTCTCGTTTACTGGGTAAACATTTCTATTGCTGAAATGATCAGTAAGAAAAAGAGCAGCCAGGAAACATTACCGTTACCGTTTGCTGTGCTGGTATTGTTCATCATCTTTGGTGCTTTGAGATATGATCTAAGTAAATCGAAAGGCTGGGATACTATCAAGGTGGCGGCTGTGGGAACTGATTCTGAAGTGAAAGGTTTTCCTCTCCCCTCCAAAGAAATTAATGAAAAAGTTAAGCTGAATTTATTTCGGCGGACAGCTGTAGCCGCAAACGCCGGTGCCAGGCTTATAGTATGGAATGAAGCTTCAACATTCGTTATGCCGGAAGAGGAAAATGCCTGGAGAGATTCTCTGTCGGCCTTATCAGGACGATTAAAGACACCGCTTGTAGCGGCATTCGTTGTTCCCCTTTCTGAGTCGCCGGTAAAGTATAAGAATTACTACCTGTTTTTTGACGCTGAAGGGAAATTATTGAAAACCTATAATAAACATCAGCCTGTACCCGGAGAACCTGCTGTAAAGGGTACTGAGCCACTGGAAGTTTTTGACATAGCCGGAGTTCGCACGGGTGCGGTAATCTGTTATGATTATGATTTTCCTTACCTGGCAAAGGGTTATGGTAAATTGCAGGCAGACCTGGTTGCGGACCCTTCCTCCGACTGGAGGGGAATCGACCCATTGCATTCAAGAATGGCGGCGTTTAGAGCTGTTGAGCAGGGGCATTCAATAATACGTTCAACAAGATTCGGTTTATCTGCGGCAATTACTCCTTTTGGAGAATTCTCCGCGCAATTGAGCAGTTATGACAACAGTGATAAAGTGATGTGGGCAAATCTTCCTGCAAAGGGAGTGAAAACAATTTATTCTGTAATTGGTGATGTATTCGTTTATCTCTGTATAGGTTTTGTAGTATTGTATGTATTTTTTAAACGAAAGTAATGGACGTCAAAGAAGCTTACGACCAATGGGCGGAACAATATGATACAAATCAAAATAAGACCAGGGACCTGGAAGCTGTTTCGCTTCGATCTGTTTTATCAGGATACCGGTTTAAAAGGATTTTGGAAATTGGATGCGGTACAGGTAAGAATACCGTTTTCCTGGTGAGTATATCGGAGGAGGTTGTGGCCGTTGACCTGTCTGAAGAAATGCTGTCCATCGCGAAAACGAAAGTGCCTACTGAACATGTAGATTTTATACAGGCAGATATTACGAAAAGCTGGGACTTTCTTACTGGCGATGTTGACCTGGTGACGTTTAGCCTGGTCCTCGAACATATCAAAGACCTGCAGCCTGTCTTTGACAACGTATATAAAATTCTGCGACCGGGCGGAAAGGTGTATATCGGAGAACTACATCCGTTCAAACAGTATAATGGGACAAAGGCCCGGTTTGAAACGGAAAGAGGAACAGAGGTAGTCACCTGTTTTAATCATCACCTGAGTGATTTTACCGGCGCTTCACAGCAATCCGGATTTGAGATAGAATACCTGGGAGAATATTTTGATGATAATGACAGGGAATCTCTACCACGCATACTGACGATCATCCTGGTTAAAAGAGCAACGTAAAATCTGCGGCTTAGATAAGTAAACGTTGTGGATTATTGGAATTCGATCCATAAGATTCAATAGCATGATTTTAATTAACTTTAAGATCAATAAAAGTATTTATGGAAGGATCGGGAAAAACTGATCGGATTGTAGAAGCAAGGATGAAGTTGAAAGCAAGGTTTGAGGAGAAGATGAAGATCGACTCCGTCCATTGCTGATGATCGTCCAATGGGTAAGGGAAAACTTAACAGGCATGGGATGCCTGAACTTCCTGTGGGACAGATCGCTCACTACAAAGTGGCCGGTGCTTGATTTGGGATTTCAACCTGACATTTCAATATCTGAGTGGAAATTAATACTGGATGGGGAAGTGGAAAATCCTGCTGGAGTTGTCGTGGGAGGACTTTATGTCTTTGCCACAGACAGACGACATTTCCGATTTTCATTGTGTTACTACATGGTCAAAGTTTGATATGAACTGGAAGGGCGTCCGTCTCTTCGACCTTGCTGCCCTGGTGCAACCAAAAGAGACCGTTACCCATATTCTCTGTTATGGGTATGATAATTACACCACCAATTTATCCATTGAAGAGGCATTGAAGCCGGATGTATTGTTGGTACATACGGTTGATGGTATTGCTTTGCCAAAGGAACATGGTGGTCCGGTAAGAATGATTACACCCCAGTTATATGCGTGGAAAGGTTCCAAATGGATCAGCAGAATAGAATTTCTTACTCATAATAAGCTGGGATTCTGGGAAGAAAGGGGCTATTCCAATACGGCCTATCCATGGAGGAACGACAGGTACAGTTAGATTGAGTGACTTTTAGTCTTCAAGATTATTATTGGGGACCAGTAAAACTTTTATCGTCGGCCGATGGCCCGTAAATGGAAGGGACTGGAATATCGTTCAGCCGCATGTATACGGTAAGTTGTCCGCGATGGTGAACCCAATGATTCAAAGTTGTTCCTATATCGTTCATCTTGGCAGCGGTATATAAAAGCTGTCCATTGGCTTTTAACGAAAACGGTGCGTTTAAATCTTCGTCATTGGTTTCCTGTAATGCTTTCCTTGCGCCTTCCATGTTTTCCTCGAAATGCTTAAGTAACTCGGCGCTGGTTTCAGGAGTAAAATGCTTAAAAGTTACAAAGTCAATTTCTCCGTCTATGATCATGTGCTTGATCCATAATGGGATCTCGGCAACCAATAATGCCAGGTATCCCAGGTTCATGGATTTGGGATGGGGCTTATAATCGAACAATGAAGTAGGAATATTTTCAAGGCATGCACGTGTTGCCTTGTATTCTGCATTCAGTTCATGGAGGTATGCCTGTGACCTGGTATTGCTCATAACGATATATTGAAGGTGTAAATAGAATCAAAGGTTTACCCCAAAATTTGCGCCAATTTGCAGAAACATTAAAGCTGCCATGTTCGTTTTTCCGGGCTGATGCTGATTGCGGGAAAAGCTTATCTTGGATTGCCTGTCTATCATTTAGAAATAAACAGCAATTCATCCAAAAAAAATCAAAAAATGAGAAAGACATTACTTTTCACTGTTACCATGTTAACCGTTATGTCCATTATAAACGGCTGCAATAATGCGGAGAAATCCGGTACAACAACAGTATACGATATTCCTGTTGCGAAAGTGGACAGCCCGGAATATTTTAATCTCCGGCCAAAACTTGAAAAAGAATATGGCTATACACATGCTGTAAAAATTGGTGATGATCTTAAGATTTCAGGAGCGGTTAGTATGAACGATTCAGGAATCATAGTAGGACCGGGAAATATGGAGTTGCAAATGAAGAACTGTTATAGTGACCTGGAGAAAATACTACAACATTATGGCTATACATTTGATGACGTTGTGGCTGAGAATATTTACACCACCAGTATGGCCGATTTTATAAAGGTGTCAGGCTATCGCAATTCCATTTATAAAAAACAATTCCCTACAGGAACATGGCTGGAAGTAAAGGGGCTGGCCGTATCCGGACAACTGATTGAGATCGATATGGAGGCCCATAAGAGCAGGTAAGTAAATTTTACCTAAGGTTAAATGTCTTCATCCATTTCCAGTAACAGGTTTGCGATCAGGGCAGTCCAGCCGGTCTGATGGGAGGCGCCCAGGCCCTGCCCGGTGTCGCCATGGAAAAATTCATAGAACAGGTGGTGTTCCCTGAAATGAGTTTCTTCCCAGTTCGTATGCTGGCTGCCGTGATATTGATATTTACCTGTATCATTTCTTTCAAAGATTTTCAGCAGTCTCTTAGTAAGTTCATTGGCAATTTGTTTCAGGTTCAGTTTGTTTCCCGATCCAACGGGAAATTCAAACAGGTATTTATCGCCATAGTATTCATAATATTTTCTAAGGGAAGTGATGATCAGGTAATTTAACGGCAGCCAGATAGGTCCGCGCCAGTTGGAATTACCGCCAAACATGTTACTGGAACTTTCCCCGGGTTCGTACTGTATGCTGTAATTGTTGCCCTGGTATCCAAAAGTGTATGGGTTGTCCTTATGACTTCTTGATAAAGAACGTATGCCATAATCCGATAGAAATTCCGCTTCATCCAACAGCCTTTTCAGCAGGTGCTCCAGCCGGTCGCCAATCATGATGGCAAACAAATAATTTCCGTCTTCGTTCTTTTTTTCAATATCAGATATAATCCTTGTCAGGTCGGGCCTGGTGAGCCTGATGACTTTCAGCCTGGTATTAAATTCCGGCAGGTGTTCAAAGACATCGCTATGCATAATTTCCACGGCCAGCAGGGGAATGATCCCTACAAGGGACCGTATCCTTAAGCGTTCGCTGGTGCCATTTTCAAACTGGATGGCATCGTAATAAAATGCATCCTTTTCGTCCCATAATGAAATATCTTTTTTCCCGATATGGTGCATGGCCCAGCCAATATTCAGGTAATGCCTGAAAAATTTTGCGGCTGATTCTTCGTAGGCCTTATTATGTTTTGCGAGTTCCAAAGAGATATGCAGCATATTCAGTGCATACATGGCCATCCAGCTGGTGGCATCGGCCTGCTGAAGTTTTTTAATGCCGGGTGGCATGTGATTTCGGTCGAAGACACCGATATTATCCAAACCAAGAAATCCGCCTTCAAAGATGTCAGTTCCATTTGCATCTTTCTGGTTGACCCACCAGGTGAAATTCATGAGTAACTTCTGGAACGATCTTTCCAGGAAGTCCCAGTCGGAGACGCCTGTCTTTTTTCTATCCGCTTCATATACATACCATACACTCCATGCATGAACCGGGGGATTCACGTCACTGAAGTTCCATTCATAAGCAGGTATCTGTCCATTGGGATGCATATAGTATTCACGAAGCACAACCAGGAGTTGCTGCTTGGCAAAATCGGGATCGACATGAACCAATGATGCCGCATGAAAAGCGAGGTCCCAGGCGGCAAACCAGGGATACTCCCATTTATCCGGCATGGCAATAATGTTCCGGCTGGTGAGGTGTTGCCAGTCGTAGTTTCGTTTATGGATACGGTGTGGAGGCGTTTCATGCGGCTCTCCAAAAAGCCACTTGAAGACATCCAGGTAATAAAACTGTTTGGTCCATAACAGCCCGCTTATTGAACTTCGAAACAGGGCCTTATGGTCGGCCGACAAATTTTTTGGAGCGAGTTGATCATAATACCGATCTGTTTCAGCCTGCCGCTTCGCAAATACCTGGTCAAAGTCGGACCACGGATCCGGTATTTTATATTTACTCAGCCTGACCTTAAAAGTTGCTGATCCTCCCGGCGCTATTTTCTTTTTACACCAGATGGCAGACTTTGTTCCCTGTTTATCGGGGTTCACCGAATCTTCCTTATTGATGATATGATTGTTAATCCCGTCTTTTACATAGGCAGATTCATTGGGCCTGTTATACATCCGCTGATTGTTGGTTTCGTTATCACAGAACAGTTGTTCTCCTTCCTCGTGATAAAGAAAATAATTTCCATTTCGGGAAGAACTTGTCTGCAGGCAGTTGTCTGACAGCGACACAATATCAGGTTTAGTGAACCGTGAGTTATGTTTCCAGAAATTTCGAAACCAGAGATGGGGCAACACATGAATTTTTGCAGCTTCGGGACCACGGTTATAGACGGTCACCTTCATGAGGATATCATTCATCCCGTCTTTTGCGTATTCTATGTAACAGTCGAAATACCGGTTGTCTTTGAAGATGCCGGTATCGAGCAACTCATATTCGGGGCTCGGAGCGGTCTTTCCTGTTATGCTTTACGAGGTCCAGGTAGGGGTAGGCTTCCTGTGGATATTTATAGAGAAAGCTGCAATAGGAATGATGTTGGTGAGGAATCGAGATGGAAATACAGTTCCTTTACGTCCTCTCCGTGATTTCCTTCACCGTTAGTGAGCCCAAAAAGCCGTTCTTTTAAAATGGAGTCCTTACCGTTCCAGAATGCGGGGGCCAGGCAGAGGATCTGGTCGGCATCACAAAACCCGCCGATACCCTCTTCGCCCCACCGGTACGCATAGCTGCGGGCAAGGTCGTGGTTTACGTATGTCCATGCATTGCCGTGTGCGCTGTAATCTTCACGAACGGTACCCCATTGGCGGTCCGACAAATAAGGCCCCCATTTTTTCCAGTTTTTATTGTTGTTGGATCGCGACAGCCGCTCTTTCTCCTTATTATCCAATATTATATATTTAAAATATTTTATATACTTTGATGGATCGAAAATATACAGAAAATATCGGCGCCTCCATCATACTGAGTAATATTATTAAATTATGTAATATGAATTTTAATTCTCCGGAGAATTAATGAATGCTGGGGTTTATATTTATGATACAATCGTAATGAATAATGAAAAGGGTTGTATTCACCTGCCTGTCACTGTTTATAATGATCCTGGGTTATTCTCAAAATGTAAGGTTATCGAGCCAGTCGGTGAGCAACGAAAGAAACAGGATACTATACCTGGGGATCAGTAATATTTTTATTGTTACTGACACGGCTGTTACCGGAATTGAAAAACAGGATCGTGTAGAACTTACTGGGAATACACTCGTAATAAAGCCTGCAACAACGGGGTATCTGACCGTGACCTTTTTAAAGAAGGATGATAAGGCCCAGGTTATTTTTTATGTGAAGAATATTCCTGAGTTTAAACTTGCACCGGGTAATCAACCGGGTCCGAAAATCATCAAAGACAGCCTGGTGGCAAACTCCTTCCTGGGATATACTTCGTCAGACAAAAGTGACGGGTATTACCAGGGCTATGATGTTGTATCTTTTACTGCATCATTAAACGGTCAGACCTATACAATAACGGGTCGTGAATTTTCTGATCCCCTAAAAACTGCCATTGCGAAGGCCGTATCCGGAGATACCCTTGTCATCTCACAATGCAATTTGTACAATGAAAAATTGAAAAAGCCATTTATCTATAATGGCCCGCATAAGTTTACCATAGAGTAACCGGTAATCCTGCTCTACGATTTTGTGGTTTATTTATTATATTTAACAGAGGTAATTCTAAACTTTCATCTGATGCCTGCATATGAAATAGAAATTATCCTAAACCGCCAGCTGGCTGATTGTTTATCGATACCGGTTTTTATCACCGATACCACGGGTAATCTTATATTCTACAACGAACCTGCTGAAAGATTGCTGGGCACTCGTTTCGAGGAGACGGGAGAGATGAAAGTTGAGGAATGGGGTACCATGTTTAAGCCGTTGGACGAGCAAAAAAAACCCATGCCTCCTGAAGGGCTTCCACTGGTAATGACGCTAAATGACCATCGTCCCCACCACAGATCATTCTGGATTGAAAGCATGATGGGAAAAGCGGAAAAAATTTCCGCTACCTCGTACGCCATCATCGGCAGGGCAGGAAAATTTCTTGGCGCTGTTGCCATATTCTGGGAATCAAAAGAAACATGAAAGTCACATTGAAAGGCGTTCGTGGATCCATTCCTACCACGGGCACTGAAACTTCTTTTTATGGCGGAAATACTTCCTGCACTGTTGTCACTGAAGATAACTGGATGCTGGTGCTTGATGGCGGTTCAGGAATGCAGAAAGTGACCATGCCTGATAAATCCATGAAAAGGGTTGATATTTTATTGACCCATCTTCATCTTGATCATATACAGGGCCTTGGTTATTTTGGTCCGCTTTTCGACCCCTCCATGGAAGTACATATCTGGGCACCTTCCAGTGCTACACAGACATTACATTCCAGGCTAAGCAGATATTTATCTCCTCCTTTGTTCCCGGTGTTGATCCGTGACCTTCCTGCTAAATTAACACTGCATGATATAGAGAACAGCAATTTTGACATCGGACCATTTACTGTTGATTCCCGCTATGTGATACATCCCGGTCCTACAGTGGGTTTCAGGATAAAAGGACAGCATTCGGTATTTGCTTATATACCCGATCATGAACCCGCGCTTGGCACCAGGGAACTGGGCCCGGATACAAAATGGATCTCCGGATTCGATATCATTAATAATGCCGACCTCTTATTGCATGATGCACAATATACCAGTGAAGAGTATCGCACCAAGATCGGATGGGGACATTCGAGCATGGATGACACTTTAAAACTGGCTTCAATAGCAGGGGTAAAACATCTCCTGCTGGCACACCATGATCCAAGCCATACCGATGAAAAACTGGTGGAATTATTTACGGAGATAGTCCGCCGCGCCAATTATTCCTTCAAATATGAATTTGCCCGGGAGGGAATGGAAATAGACCTAAGTTAATCTTCACTATGGGTTCATAATTGTAATCAACACATTACTTAGTTCTGTTTTTGTTAGCTGTTGCCAGTGGTTGCTGTAGAAATTTTTGTAAATTGATATAGCGGACCACCGGTTCAGTTTATCTATGGATTACCTGGGAAAAATTATCATTGCCTTTGAATTACATTCTGTTGAGGAAATAAAGGAGTGTTTCGATAACGGGATCAATCCAGACATGGTTCACAATGGCAAACCGCTGATCTATGAATTGATTAATATGTACACCCGCGGGCCTAAGTTCAGGCAATGCGTCAGGGCTTTTGTCGATTACGGGCTCACATTGGATGACAAGGCCCTGTTGTCGGTTCTTTTGGATGACCATGCATCGCTGGAACTTATATTGTCTGATGATAAGAGTGTTTTAAAACGGACCTACAGTTTCAATTGTGCGTTCACACCATTGAAGGAAGCCACACTATTACATATTTGTGCGGAATACAATCACCTGGCAACTGCCGAAGTACTGGTTAAACACGGCGCTGATATTAATGCACACAGCAGGGGTTGATGAAAATGGTTTTGGCGGACAAACACCTGTTTTTCACACGGTGAATCAACATGAAAACAAGTGTATGGATATGCTGAAATTTCTGATCAGCCGGAAGGCTGATCTTTCGCTTACGGTAAAAGGACTGATCTGGGGAAAAGGTTATCCGTGGGAAACATTTATTCCTTCCGTAAACCCCATAAGTTATGCCATGATGGGTCTGTTGCGACAGTTCCAAAGAACCGAGAAAGATATCTATGAAGTGGTATCCATCTTAATAAAAGAGCGATACGGGATAAACTATCGACCTGATAATATACCGAACCGTTATCTCAACAGTTAACCGGATGGTTGATGATACAACTACAGAAATTTGGTCCTGAGGATTTTGACCAGCTGATTAGCTGGGCTTCCACGCCTGAAATCTTAATGCAGTTTGCCGGTCCGGATTTCAGATTTCCATTAACAAGGGAACAATTGGAACTTTCTTTTTCCAGCCCCGGAAGGCTTTCATTTACAGTGATTGATATGCCGGGAGAAGTGGCTATTGGCCATGCGGAGGTAATTATAAAAAATGAAAACGCACACCTGTGCAGGATACTTATAGGCGATGAAAATCTGCGCGGCAAAGGCAGGGGGCAAATGATCGTCCATGAACTGTTGGACCTTTCATTTAATGAGTTGCGGTGCAAGCAGGCCAGCCTGTATGTCTATGACTGGAATAAGCCTGCCATACAATGTTATACCAGGGCGGGTTTTACCACTGTTGAGCGGGAAAAAAACATCAGTGAAATTCACGGGAATAAGTGGACCGCGTTGAAGATGGTTATATCGAAGAGTAAATGGAACTCTGTGAGAACTGTTGCTGACTGATGTCAATACCAAAACGTAGCATAAACTGCATAATATGAAACTGCTCAAGGCCATTCCGATACTGTACTCTTCTGATGTTGAAAAATCAGTTAACTATTTTACGAAGCAGCTGAAATTTACCGACAAATGGATATATGATACCGAGGCAACTTTTGGCGGTGTTGTAATGGATGATGTTGAGATATTCTTTTGTAAGGAATGCCAGGGGAGCCCGGCTACATGGCTGAGTATAGTAGTTGATAATGTCGATGAATTTTATGAAAGCATAAAAGGAGGGGAAGCAAAAATCCTTGCAATGCCGGATACGAAGGAATGGTCGATGCGGGAAATGCTGATAGAATGCCCCGATGGCCATATTTTAAGAGTAGGACACAATACCAGTTGCGATTAACAGGAACAGTTCGGTAATAGATGTATATTGTACACCAACCCTTATACATTACATTATCGAAAAGCAACCCTTAACCAAAGGACTGAGAAAGGTTCTTGGCCTTCCGGCCTTATTTATAATTACCATCGGGTTGGTAGTTTCCCAGGCATCCATAGTATCTGTGTTGCAAGGGGCCGGGCACGGCGGCGGAACCTTTTTGATTGCCATCTTTCTGGCCTTCATACTAACTGTTTGTTATATCTCCACCTATTCCGAATTGTCACTGATGTTGCCCAAAGCAGGCAGCATTAGTACGTATACGGCTGTTTCCATCGGTCATTTTGCAGCCATCATTGCAACGCTGGCAGCTTATGTGGCTCCGGCGATTTTTGCAGGTCCTGCTGAATTGTTGCTGCTGCAACATATCCTGGACATTTATTCCCCGGATTCATTTACGCATATCGCTTTATTACTGCTATGGATTTTTACCATACTTAATATCCTGGGGATAGATCTGTTTGCATCCATCCAGGGAGTGATAACATCTACAATGCTGGTTACCCTGTTTGTCATTGGGTTTGAGGGACTGCGTAGTTCAGGATCAAATGGCGTTTCATCTACCAGGATGGTTCAGGATTTGATAAATTCAGACAGCTCCGTATTTTCATTAGTATTGGTTGCGCTCTGGCCCTTTATAGCATTCGAAATGATTTGTGGTCTGATTGAAGAGGCTAAAAACCCCCGAAAGCATATTCCCCGGGCGATGTTTTATGCCAGTTTTGTGATGTTGATTGCGTATAGTTTACTCGCTTATACCGCAATCAAACTGGTCCCTGCTGACCAACTGGCAAATTCAGACATTCCTCATTGGGCTCTTGGAAATGCACTGCTTGGAAATACCGGTAAATTAATGGTGGTTGTGTTGTCCATAACAACAACATGCGGAATGATCAGCTCCACTCTTGCGGCGATTCCAAGAATGTTATATGGGATGGCCCACCATAAACAGATACCTGCAATTTTCATGAGACTGCATCCGAAATGGAAAACCCCATGGTTTAGTATATTGTTCCTTTCAACACTGGTTACCATTTCCCTGTTAATTTTTGGTAATAATCCCGATGCTTTATTGATGTTACTTATTTCTGCAGCCAGCTGCTGGCTCCTTTCTTATATTATTGCACATATCAATGTAATCGTTTTGCGAAAAAAACACCCGGGACATTCGCGGCCTTATAAATCACCGTTATTCCCCCTTTTACAAATTATTGGAATTGCCGGTATGCTGTACGTCCTGGTGAATAATGCGCCTACACCACAATTAAGAAGTAAAGTTTACTTTAATGCCGCGATATTTATTGGTGTAGCGGCATTATACGCGTTGCTCTGGGTGAAATTCAAAATGAAAAAAGGATTATTTGAAGCAGAATCCATGACTAAAGCCATAAAGGATTAACGGTTAAACAGGTTAACCTGATGAAACGAATTTTACCGGCTATCGTTATTTCTCAATTTTTCTGCACTTCGTTATGGTTTGCGGGCAATGCCGTATTACCTGAAATCACCAGGCAATTTAATCTCGATGAGCGGTTTCTTGCCAATCTTACGAGTTCGGTACAGTTCGGATTTATTACCGGCACTTTATTCTTTGCCGTATTCACTATTTCGGACCGGTTTTCCCCCTCGAAGTTGTTTTTTGTTTGTTCGATAATTGCAGCCGCGTGTAATCTTGGTATTATTATTCCCGGCATTTCTTCCGGCACCTTCCTGGTCTTTCGATTTTTCACCGGCTTTTTCCTGGCAGGAATATACCCGGTTGGAATGAAGATCGCGGCTGACTATTATCAACAGGGCCTGGGAAAATCTCTTGGCTTATTGGTTGGTGCACTCGTTTTGGGAACTGCATTGCCGCACTTATTAAAGAGTATGGCCACGGGGCTGCCGTGGAAATATGTTGTTATATCAATTTCGTTTTTGTCTGTATTGGGAGGCTTGATAATGCTATTATTTGTTCCGGATGGTCCATTCAGAAAAATTGCCGGAAAGCTGCATCCGGGCATTATTTTAACAGCATTCAGGGATAAGAATTTCAGGCGGTATGCCTTCGGGTATTTCGGGCATATGTGGGAACTGTATGCTTTCTGGGCCTTTGTTCCGGTAATGTTGCAGGCTAATAAAAACTACTATCACAATGATCTGCATATTTCCTTTTGGTCCTTTGTGATTATCGCTTCAGGCGGCATGGCATGTATGTTCGCCGGAGTACTGTCGCAAAAAACGGGAGCAGGAAAAATTGCTGTTGCTTCATTGTTTATGTCCTGTCTCTGTTGTCTGCTTTCACCATTTTTCCTGCGCACTGAATCTACGCTTGTGCTGATTATATTCCTGATATTCTGGGGACTTGTGGTTATTGCCGATTCGCCGATGTTCTCTACACTGGTGGCGCAAAATGCACCACAGGAATCCCGGGGAACGGCGCTTACCATTGTGAACTGTATCGGTTTTGCCATAACTATAGTCAGTATTCAGCTGGTTAAATTATTTTCTGCGAGTGTTGATTCCCGGTATATTTATTTGTTGCTGGCTGCAGGGCCGCTGCTTGGGTTGATCGCGCTGATCAAAAATAAAAAGACAAGTGTCGTGGCCGGCATGTAAAATATCTTATCTTCTGATCGATAATATTTTCATGAACCATTTACCAATATGAGTGATCATCATCGCCCTTACGCTTCGAGAAGACAGTTCATTGGCAGTCTTGCCGCTGCTGCAATTCCATTGTTATCATTTGGGAAGACTGAACCGGACACCATATTGTACAATGGCAATATATACACCGTAAACCCGAAAGAACCTTCTGCCCAGGCGGTCGCCATTGCAGATGGAAGACTTATGGCAGTGGGCAGCAATAACGATATCCTCAAAATGGCCTCAGCTAAAACGAAAAAATTCGACCTCGGACAAAAGACTGTATTGCCGGGGTTCATCGATGCGCATACTCACCCTGCCTATTCCGGGGTCAAGCATTTGAAGATGGTGGATTGTGATTTGCGGTCCATTAAGGAGATCAAGGATGCCATCCGTCAGAGGGCTTCTAAAACGCCAAAGGGTAACTGGGTGGAAGGCTTTAAGTATGATGATACCAAGACAAGTGAAGGCAGAAAAATAAACCTGTCCGACCTGGATGAGGTTGCGCCTGATCACCCGGTAAGAATTGTTCACCGGGGCGGTCACACCAATTACTGCAATTCGCTCGCCTTCAAAATAGCCGGTATCACAGAATCAACGCCTAATCCCAAAGGCGGGGAATTTGAGCGGTCTCCCGATGGAAAATTGACGGGTTGTACAAAGGAATCCGCCAGTGATGTGATTGACAAACTTGTACCCAACATAGATACCCGTGATGAAATGCGGGAAGGGGTTAAGCTGATTTCCAAAATGATGGCCAAAACAGGCGTGACCTCTGCCACAGATGCCGGCGGAAAGCCTGAGTTTTTACAGGCTTATGAAGATGCTTATGAGGCCGGTGATCTGGGGATCAGGATATATTGCATGATCTATTATACCTCCATTGACAAGATGATCGCTGCCGGTGTCAGATCGGGAATGGGGAACGATTGGGTAAAGATCGGCGGATTGAAATTGACCTGCGATGGTTCCATTTCGGAACGCACGGCCAGGTTATCCCAGCCATATATCGGCCGACCGGATGACTACGGAATATTGGTCATGGATGAAGAACAGATGTATCCTTATGCAAAAAAGGCTTATGATGCAGGATGGCAGATCGGCATACATGCCAATGGAGATGTGGGCATTGATACCACGCTCAAATTGTATGAAAGATTGATTAAAGAGAAGCCAAGGAAGGATCCGAGGTTCAGAATTGAGCATTGCACTATGATCAATGACAACCTCATTCAACGGATGAAAACGCTTGGTGTCATTCCAACGCCGTTTTCGACTTACGTATATTATCATGGTGAAAAAATGAAACAGTATGGTGAGGAGCGACTGAAAAATATGTTTGCATTGAGAAGTTTTGTCGATGCAGGTATTCGTCCAACCCAGGCCTCAGATTATCCACCAGGTCCGTTTGAACCCATGATGGCATTGCAGTCGAGTGTAACACGCACCGATATAAAGGGCAATGTATGGGGTGCCAATCAAAAGGTAACCGTAGAGGAAGCCATTAAAATTGGAACGATCAATGGCGCCTATGCATCTTTTGAAGAAAACAGCAAAGGATCACTGGAAGCAGGTAAACTCGCCGATCTTGTAGTATTGGGACGAAACCCTTTCAAGGAAGATCCCTCCACGCTGATTTCTATTCCCATAGAACGAACCATGACCGGTGGAAAATGGGTGTACGAAAGTTAATATTCACATTAAAACATTAAAAAAATGAAAACAGTAGGCATTAAACCCGCCATAGTCCCCTTATCCAATTATTCTTCATAGGAACTTGTTTAATTAAACCAGTTCCGATTTATCTTTTTTAATTGAAATTAAGACCATGTATTCCCATATCAATATTACAAAACGATTAATCTTCTTCCTGTTATTTTCCGGAGCCCTGGTTTCCAGTGCCCAGGACCAGGTGGACAGTTTCATTTTGAAACAGGTTAAAGATCAAAAACTGGCAGGGCTCTCTATCGGCATTGTTCAAAATGGTAAAGTGATAAAAACAAAAGGATATGGATTTGCTAACCTTGAACTTAATGTGCCTGCAACAGAGCAAACGGTATATAAACTGGCATCGGTGAGTAAGCAGATGATCGCCACGGCAATAATGTACCTGCAACAGCAAGGAAAATTGCGGTTAACCGATACCGTGACAAAATACTTCCGCGATGCGCCTCCGGCATGGGGCAATATTACGATCCGGCATTTGTTGAATCATACGTCCGGACTGGAAAGGGAATCGCCTAAGTTTAACCCCGGACTCGTGCAACCGGATTCCGTATTGATCAGGGCGGCATACAGGGATCCACTGGTCTTCAGCACAGGCTCCAAATGGCAGTATTGTAACCTGGGATATTTCATGCTGGCAGATATCATAAGGCAGATCAGCGGAAAGTCTTTTCCGGAGTTTATGAAAAAGGAAATCTTTGAAAAATTTCAATTAACAAAAACCGGGGTGACTTCAGCTTCGGCATTTGTACCGAACCGCGCCGATGGCTATGTTTTAAGAGGAAGGGATACCATCTTAAATGCGGAGGAATATATAGCATTAAGACCGAGTGGGGCATTTATATCAACGGTCGGGGATCTTATAAAATGGGAAATGATGATGCAGCATTATGAAATGCTGTCGAAGGCTAACTGGGAGATGATGTGGAGCGACCTGGTAAAGACAGGGGCGAATAACCCTGAACCGGAATTCTATGGCTATGGATGGTTTAAGAGCTCGCATAAAGGCAGGGAAAGCGTTTATCACGGTGGTTCATTGCCCGGGTTTCGTACCATATATTTGAAATTTCCGGCTGAAAAAACGGCGATCATTATTCTTACAAATTCAAATCATGCCGATCCAAAATCAATCGCATTGGGTGTGGCAGATATTTTATTTAGTACGCCGCGTTGATTATCATTATCCGTATTGCAATCGCAACTTCGGGCTACAGAATATCGACCGATGCATATCGGAAAAATTTTACATTTGTGGTTTATCAATAGCCGGATTCCATGCCACAATCCCGCCAACTTGCCGCTATCATGTTCACCGATATCGTCGGTTACACTGCTTTAATGGGCAATGATGAACAGAAGGCATTGGATATCCTCAACAGGAACAGGGCGCTGCATAAACCCGTCATCGAAAAAAACCATGGCCGGTGGATAAAGGAACTGGGAGATGGGGTGATGGCCAGTTTCAACACAGTTTCCGATGCTGTCAATTCAGCCATACAGATACTTCACGGGGCGGAAACAGCTAATGAATTTCAACTGCGTATCGGCATCCACCTGGGCGAAGTAATTTTTGAGGATAACGATGTATTTGGCGACGGGGTGAATATTGCCGCAAGAATTCAGTCGGCTGCCAGTCCGGGTACTATTTACGTTTCCGAATCAGTGTATAATAACATATCCAATAAACAGGGTATTAAAGCGACATTTGTAAAGCAGGAAACACTGAAAAATGTCAGGGAGCCAGTCAGGATGTATGAAATTCATGGCAGCAATTCAAAAAAACCAGTTCCGACAGCAACGAAAACCCAACCAACAAAATCCACTGAAAAAAGTATTGCTGTGCTTCCTTTTGTAAACATGAGCAATGATCCTGAGCAGGATTATTTCTGCGATGGTATATCTGAGGAGATCATCAATGCGCTTACTCAATTGGATAAACTCCGGGTTATTGCGAGAACATCTGCATTTGCCTTTAAGGGGAAGAATATTGATGTACGTGAAATCGGTAAATCACTCGATGCGATGACACTGCTGGAAGGAAGCGTGCGTAAATCAGGCAAGCGGGTAAGAATTACCACTCAGCTGGTCAAGGCTTCAGACGGTTCACATATCTGGTCGGACCGGTACGACAGGGACCTGGAAGATATATTTTCCATCCAGGAAGATATTGCCAGTAATGTTGCCACATCATTGAAAGGCTATCTCACCAGTGAAGAAAAGGAAGTGATTCGCCCGTATGGAACTGTTATAGCCGCCTATGAATATTTTCTAAAGGGGCGACAATTTTTACACAAACTGGTGCTGGATGATGCGAAAGTCATGTTTGAAAAAGCCATTGAAGTGGACAGCGAGTATGCGCCTGCGTATGCGGGCCTGGCAGATCTTCATACCTGGCTTTTTGAATGGTATGGTGCAAAACAGTTAGACCTGGAGGCTGCGGATAAATACAGCATGAAAGCGCTATCGCTGGCTCCACAGCTGGCAGAAAGTCATTCTTCCCGTGGTAATGTACTGACCCTCAGCAAACATTACCAGGAAGCAGAAGATGAATTCCTTGAAGCCATCAGGTTAAACTCAAATTCCTATGATGCTTATTATTATTATGCACGTTCCAGCTTTAGCCGGGGACAGATCAGGAAGTCGGCCGACCTGTTCCTGAAGGCTTCTGAAACCCGTAAGGAAGATTTTCAAAGTTTACTTCTCCTCTCCCAGTCGCTGCGCATTTTGGGCGATCCGAAAGCGACAGAATATGGTGCCCGGGGCGTTATCAATGCCAGGAAGCAACTTGAACTTGACCCGGAAGACAGGAGGGCATTATCGCTGGGTGCCGGTTATTTGTATGACCTGGGCCAGAAGGAAGAGGCATTTAAATGGATAGATAAAGCCGTTGCGTTATACCCTGATGATTCCGGCGTGCTGGTCAATGCGGGTTGTCTTTACTCAAAAAATGGTGACAAGGAAAAGGCACTGGACATTTTAGAAACCGTTTTTTGTAAGGGGTTCGGAAAAAAGGACTGGATCGAGAATGATACCGATTATGACAATCTCAGGAACGAACCGCGCTTTATTGCGATGCTCAACAGGTTAACATGACATATAGCACTACATCCCCACATACCATGACCAGCCGGTATCGCCAACATCCACAAATTCATCTGTAACAACAATGCGTTGTAAGTATTTTACGCTTTTATAGCCAACCTGTTTTTCGACCCTTAACCTGACCGGTGCACCATGAGCTATGGGCAGTTGCTTACCATTCATGCCATAGGCAAGGATGGTTTGCGGATGAAAAGCATCGAGCATATCAATGCATTCCATAAAACCATCATAAGCATAAAAGTTTACGAACCTTGCAGATGGCAGGATACCTGCATGCTGTAATATATGGCTCACCGGCGTACCTGTCCATTGCCCGATGGCCGTCCAACCTTCTTCGCAGGTATGACGGGTGATCTGGGTTCTTGAGGGAAAACTTTGAAGTTCTTTTAAAGAATATTTTTTTGGCCGGGCCACCTTTCCTTCTACTGATAATCCCCAATCGGCAAATGCATTGTGATGAGTTTTGGCCCAGTCCTCACTATAATATTTCCAGGACGTATCACCGGGGTTCGTTGTGCCTGTGGCCGGAAAGGATGAGATATCGCTATGGCTATACTCTTTTGCCAGTGATTGCCCGGGTAATAAAGTCCGTTGTGCGATGTAAGTAAAGTTGTCTCCCATCCGAAGGATATTTCCATAGGTCGGAGGAGTTTTTTTAGAACATCCGGGAAGAATGATTCCACCGAGAGCCGTTAGTCCGGTAAGGATGACTTCACGCCGGGTGATGATCTGTTTTTTCTTTCTCATATTACTTTCCGATTGTCATTGAACGAATTTGTTGTTTAAAACCCGATTTAATCACCATCACAATGTGCAGGACCAGGAATAAAACCAGGGCAAATGATGCAAAGAAATGAATGGTCCGGGCCGACTGAGCGCCAAAAAATATTTTCAGCAGGAAGGGATAGGCTGCGGTGATGGCGGGTGACATGGTCATTCCCGTCATGATCACAATTGGGAAAAGAAAACAGATGACAATTAAATAGGTGGTCTTTTGGAGGATGCCATAGTGCGGACCACCGGTTGCTGTGGGAATATTCAACCGTAAATGATTGGCAAGATCGGTCTTAATTTTATCTGCCGAGAACTCATTTTTCCGGGGCCATAAGTTTTTCCTTATATGTCCGGTAAAAACAGCTGATAGAAAGTAAATCAATCCGACCCCAACCAGGAACCATGCAGAAAGAAAATGCAGGCTTCTTCCCCAGCCATTCTGGTTCCATATATCATAAGTTCGGCTAGCCGTCACCGGTGAATTTTTAGTATCAAAAAAGGCCTGGCTTTTTGACCATCCGCCGTGCTGATAATTGCGGCTTACCGGCAATTCAAAAAGTGCGGGAGTAAGGTCATTGCCTGCATCGCCCCAATAGAGGCGGGGGTGGCACATAAGGATCACAAAACCGCTGAAGGCCAGTGCCAGGAAGCTCAGCGTGATGATCCAATGGGTAATTTTAACCCACCGTCTATGACCTGCATGCGGTGTGCCTAATTTGGGTTTGAAACTCATCTGGGGTTAGTTGGTTAAGCGTCTTAATAAATATACATTTATTTACCCTAAGTTTATAAAACGTCAGTCGTAGCTCGTGGGATGCAATCTTCCGGTGGATATTGTACATTTAGCCAGGCATTTTTATTCCATCCCCTATAAGACACCAGGTGCATTCTTTACCATTTAAAATGTAGTTATGATTACCAGGGTAAAACATGTCAGCATTTTCGTGCTTGACCAGGACAGCGCTTATGATTTTTATGTAAACAAACTGGGATTCAAGGTGAATACAGATGTGACCATGGGACCGGGTATGCGATGGCTTACAGTTACTACGCCCGACCAGCCTGATTTGGAAATCATACTGATGGGGATTTCTGAAGGTATGTCGTTCACCAAGGAAACTGCGGAGCAAATGCGCAACCTGGTGAAAAAGGGAACCTTTGGATTTGCCATATTTGGCTGTAAGGATATTCATGCCACCTACGATGAATTAAAAAGTAAAGGCGTAGAGTTTACCAAGCCGCCCAAGAAAGAATTCTACGGGATGGAGGCCATTTTTAAGGATGATTCGGGGAACTGGTTTTCGCTGGGGGAAAATGAATAAATATAGACGCTTAGTTGGAAGTCCGGTAATTCAATCCCGATGTGGTACCGCTTGTCACGTCAATAGTAACACCGGTTATCATGGCTGCCATATGTGATGACAGAAAAACGGCTACCCTGGCAATATCCACCATTGCCGGAAGTTTTTTAAGCATGGTATCTGCTTCCATTTTTTTCAGGACCGTTTTCATGATATCGGGCTGGGTATTGATGGCATCTTGAAAAACCTTTGAATCAGGCGACCCGCCGGAGCGGATATTTACCACCCGGACACCATAAGATCCAAGTTCGGCTGCAAGGTTCCTGGAAAAACATTCTGTTGCACAACATACAGGCCCAAAGCCGCCTGTATATGGATATCCAATGCCACCAGGAGTTGCAGTAAGTGATAATATCACCCCTTGTTTTTGCTTCATCATTTTCCTGCCGGCTGCTGTTGCAGTGAGAAATTGTGTTTGCATGGCGGTGGCAACAGGATTTACAAAATCCGCCATTTTCATTTCTACCAAAGGTATATCCTGCACCACTTCATAACCTATTGCATTAAATGAAATATCTATAGTTCCTGATTGTTGGATCACCTTATTTAAGTGATTTTCTACCTGTACTTCATCCAAAGCATCAACCTGGTCAACTTGAATATTTCCTCCACGGGATAAAATGAGGTCCGCTGCTTTTTGAACAGAAAGGATATTCCTTCCCGTCATATAAACTTTTGCCCCTTCTTCTGCGAATGCCGCAGCTACTGCGGCTCCAATAGACCCTCCGGCACCATATATTATTGCATTTTTGTTTTGAAGCAGCATGTTATTTTTAATTTGGAAGTTAGCATAACTTCATTATCCAGCGAGATTGAAAATGAAAGCGTCAGCAATTGTCATTGAAAAAGTATTCAACCTGCCGGTGGAAAGACTATGGGAGGCATGGACCAACCCGGCGTTAATTATGTTATGGTTCGGATCAGACCCCGGAGGAAGGGTATTGAGCGCAGCACTTGATGTACGGGTGGGGGGTTATTTTGAAATAACTTTTCATGATGCAGATCTTACTGAGCATACCTGTTTTGGCATCTATCAAACTGTTGAAATGAATCGCCAACTGAGGTTTACCTGGAATTGGGTGGCCGAGCCCGGAGTAGAATCTTTTGTTGAACTGCGATTTACTTCAACAGGTAATATGACCAGTATGCTTTTCCGGCATGCCGGTATTGGAAATGCGTCAACGCATGATTATCTGCAGGGATGGGAAAATACATTCACCAAACTGGAAAATGCCATCGCAAAGTAAACCCAGGCTAACCGGGTTTTCATCCCGGACGCATTGTTTTTTCAGCAGCGTTGCTTATATTCATAATACCCCGATAGCCGCACCCTTCCTGTAGACCATTACCAACGCTTTAAAAATTAAGTTTATGAACCCTGTAATCAGGAATATCCTGGCTGTTCTCGCCGGCCTTGTTGTAGGCAGTGTTGTCAATATGGGACTAATTTTGATCAGTGGATATGTAATACCACCGCCTGAAGGGGCAGATATTACTACCACGGAAGGATTGAAAAAATCGATTCACTTATTTGAACCAAGGCACTTTGTTTTTCCTTTTTTAGCGCACGCGCTGGGAACACTTGTTGGTGCGTTTGTTGCTGCAAAACTTGCAGTGAACAATAAGATGCGAATCGCTATTATCGTAAGCTTAATTTTTCTTTGCGGTGGCATTGCCAATGTGATGATGTTACCTGCGCCTGCATGGTTTTCTGTGGTGGACCTCGCAGTTGCTTATCTGCCTATGGGATGGCTGGCGGCGAAACTCGCAGAACGTAAAGCAGTGTTATCTAATTAAGCAGCTTTGAAGTCCAAAAAAATAAAATAGTTACATATTGACTATTTCTTTGTTGGGTTTTGAAAGACATAAAATAATTCGATGAGTACCATGCATCCTCCCGTCATTTCATTAATGCTGGCTGTTGAAAATACGCCTGCAGCATTGTTGTGGTATAAAGAGGCGCTTGGTGCGGAGGAGTTATGGAATCTTGGCTCAGTTGCAGGGCTGGCGATAAACGGAAGCGCATTCTTTCTTGGGCAACCTGAAAATAATGGTTGGGAAACTCCTGCAAAAACCGGTATGCCAACCGTGAGGGTTGAAGTATTTTGCGATGACCCGGATGGGTTCATCAAAAAGGCTGTACAGGCAGGGGCCGATGGTGATTTTGATAAGATCAGAAACCATGAAGCACCGTGGGGAATTCATCGCCAGGGAGGATTTAAGGATCCATTTGGTCATATATGGCTGGTAGGCGACAGATCACCCCTGTTTCCCTTCACGCCGAAACAACCCTAAACAACTTCATTGCCGCTGGGCAGGCCTTTTTCAAAGGCAGCTACATTACTAATGGTAGTAAAGGCAATCTGCTCCAATGCTTCATTCGTAAAAAATCCCTGGTGAGCAGTGACAAGCACATTTGGGAAGGAGATCAGCCGGGCAATCAGGTCATCTTCCTGTATACTTTCAGAAAGGTCATAAAAAAATAGTTTTTCCTCCTGCTCATAAACATCGATCCCAAGATTTCCGATTTTCGCCTGTTTCAAAGCTACAAGTACGTCCCTTGTATTGATCAGTCCGCCCCTGCTGGTATTGATCAGCATGACTCCTTTTTTCATAAGGTTGATGGAGTCTTTATTTACCAGGTATTTTGTTTCAGGGGTAAGCGGACAATGTAATGAGATAATATCGGAAAGCATAAAAAGTTCATTGATCGGCTTGTATACCACACCTGCAGCCACAAGTTCTTTGGATTCCACCACATCATATGCAATCACCTTAGCACCAAACCCCAGCATGATCTGGCAAAACGCCATACCAATTTTTCCTGTACCAATTACACCTACTGTTTTACCATGAATATTAAATCCGTTCAGCCTCTCCAGTGAAAAATTATTTTCCCTGATCCTGTTGTAGGCTTTATGTGTTTTACGGGCAAGGGTAAGCATGAGTGCCACCGCATGTTCGGCAACAGCATATGGAGAGTAGGCCGGTACGCGATGTATGGATATTCCATTTCTTTTTGCAGCATCGAGATTAACATTATTAAACCCTGCGCACCGCAGTACGATCAGTTGCACACCGTTCCTTGCAATCGCATTTATGGTGGCTTCATCCAGCTTATCATTTACGAAAACGCAGACTCCTTTAAAACCCTGTGTAAGGTTTGACGTATTGATATTGAGCGGCGCTTCAAAATATACCAGTTCATTCACATCGGCATTAAACCGGTCGAGGAAGTCTTTATCGTAGGATTTGGTGCTGAAAACCGCAATTCGCATATGTTGGAGGTTCAAATGAAGATGAAATTAGGAAATAATAAATTACTGTTTGTATTGTGATCCTTCGGTAAATTGTATAACAGGCAATATAAGTGTAGTGATGGATGGGGTTCATGAAAATTATTACCGGGTAATCTTGTATTGAACCATTAGTATTTACTTTACAATATGATCAGCCAGCCATCCAACGAGACATCTGAACTAGGCGATTTTTTACTCCGTGCAGGAACGGCGCTCATTAAAGCAGGCGCAGGTAGCAACCGGGTAGTGATCAATGTCGCAAGGTTTGCTGCTGCCTATGGATATGAAGCGCAGGTTAACCCGGGAACGCGATTTATTTCAGTAACACTGTTTAATAGTCAGGGTAATACATTTACCGGGTCCAGCAGTCTGCCTTCATTACCCGGTGTAGATTTCAGTGTAGTATCTGCGATCAGTCGGCTCAGTTGGGACATATTGGAGCACAAACCTTCATTGCCGGAAGCCGGCAAGGCACTTGACTCTGCTATCAGGGTGAATGAATATTCAAGGCTGGTGATATTGCTTTTTGTGGGACTTGCCGGCGCCGGTTTTTGTTTTACGTTTGGCGGCAATGGCATTGAAATGAGTATTGCTTTTATAGCCACGGTAGGCGGACTTTTCCTGCGGCAGGAGTTGAGCAAAAGAAAATTTAATGCGTATCTCGTCACCTATGTTAGTGCGGTTGTTGCCGCCACGATCATTGGCATTTTCTGGAAAGCCGGAATAGAGACAAAGCTTGACCATGCTTTTGCCACATCGATCCTGTTTCTTATCCCAGGTGTACCCTTAATCAATTCCTTTATAGATCTTATGGACGGTTATATTATTAATGGCATTGACCGCGGCATTAATAGCCTGATGCATGCCTTTGCCATCGCCGCCGGGCTCACAACCGTACTTTATTTATTCAAAGTTCAATAAATGGCAGACTGGCTTCATATATTTTTCAGTGCCTTCTGGTGTGGCATTGCCGCGCTGGGATTTGCGGTGCTCTTTACTACTCCATCAAGAGCGTTGCCGGCAATATTCCTTACTGCTTTTGTGGCTGGCATTATCAAGTTCACTATTATTCTGCCAGGAACCGGTGGAGGAATCATCATGGCCTCGCTGGCAAGCGCATCCGCAGCAGGATTTATCAGCATACCATTTTCCCATTGGCGTCATGTTCCTCCAATTGTCATCAGTATACCATCTGTAATACCAATGGTACCCGGCGCCCTGGCGTACAAAACAATACTCGGCCTGATAAAATTTATTCACCAGACCGACGCCGATGTGCTCACGGGCACTGTACATAATGGAGTTATGGCATTGTTTATTATCCTTGTGCTATCGCTGGGGGTTACCCTTCCGATGCTGCTGTTCAGGATTGACACAGTGAAAAATGTGAGGATCAGGAAGGTTACATAGTATCCTCCCAACATTTCATGAGAATACATTTTACAACAGTTCAGTAAAATAAATGTCGATGATAAAACAAGCGGTCAGTATTCTTTTAATCGTAACCGGCTTTTCCACCTTTGCCCAAAATAAAACATCAGCCAGAATATTCACTTCCGATATTAATAATTTCTGGACTGCGTACGATAGTGTGCTGAAGGTTGCTGATACAACTGTTCAAAAAGATATTATCCAGACCTTATATCTTGACAGGGCTACCGCCGGCTTAAAGAATTTTATGGTGCTAAGACAGCATTCGGCAGGCAGGCATGTAAGGAATATTCAGCGTTACCCCAAATTCTGGACATCGGTAAGACCAAAAACCCTTGCTATTGAGAATCACCGTGAGGACATTGAAAAAATTATGGATGACTTCAGCAATAAATACCCGGGATTTAAACAGCCGGACATTTATTTTACCATTGGATGTCTTAATTCAGGCGGAACTACAACCAGTGACAGGGTACTCATTGGAGCTGAAATTGCCGCATCTGATAAAACGGTTGATGCCAGTGAACTTGGAAATTGGTTGCAGTCGGTTTTCTATGCTCAACAAGACATAGTATACCTGGTAACCCATGAGACGGTGCATACCCAGCAGAAAAATTATAACGGTAATAACCTGTTGGCCCGATGTCTGAGGGAGGGTTCGGCTGATTTTATTGCTTCCCTGCTAATGAACAAACCACTATCTTCTCCCTATATAACTTTCGGCCTGGCAAATGAAAAAATGCTATGGGAAAGATTTAGCGTTGAAATGGATGGTGCAAATAGTAAAAACTGGTTATATAACGGTAGTGAAGCGAAGGATGAGCCGGCTGACCTGGGCTATTTTATGGGATATGCTATTTGTAAATCTTTTTACGACAATGCTGCAGATAAGCATCAGGCCTTTATTGATATTGTACGTTTAAACTACCAAAGTAAGGCAGATGTCGATGCTTTTTTCACCGGATCAAAGTATGCCGTAAAATGGCAGAATAAATAAAACTCAACAATATGTGGAATACCGACACTTTATGGTTTGAAGTTGCCATTGTGACCATATTTTTTTTAATAGGTCACATTGTTTTTGGACATTTTGAAGAAAGAAGTCCGAAGTGGCGAAAGTTTGTTAAATATATTGTGACACTTGCTATTATTCTTTTGCTGTCTGTCTATTTTGGAAGGACAGTTGCCCTGGTAACTCTCGGGTTAGCCATATTGCCAGTGATTTATGTCCATGGTGTGTTGCTGCCCAGAAAGGGGATTAACGGGCTCACAGGCGAGCCTAAGGGTAAGTATTATGAATTCCGCGGTTGGGATAAGAATATTTTTGGCGACAGTGAGTAGTTGTTGGTTAAGGGTTATGACTGCTTAATCAGGCGATACCATTACCATATTATAGTACTGACCTGCGGCTACATAATTGAGACCTGACCATATCACCGTTTTAAAATTATCAAGATGATTTCCCGGCACCGCCTGTGTCCAGTTTACTGCATTCGTGGAAATATAGATGCCGTCGCCGACACCGACAAAGGTATTTCCGGAAAAAGTAATCGCATTCAATGAAAAGCTCTTATTGTATTCAGAAACATTCCAGTTAATACCATTCGTTGAACTTACAGTTATTCCCGGGCCTACAGCAATGATTTGTGATCCGGTCCAGATCACATCCAAAAGTGGGCTGTGATAATTCATCTGGCTTCTGTCGGTCCAGTGTAGTCCATCAGGGGAAGTAAAAATCATCGCATATCCATATTCTTCTGTCCGGCCAATTCCAACGGCTACAAATTGTGTTCCAGTCCAGACCACTGAGCGAAGCTCAGACCGATTGACGGAGAAATCATTCCTGGTCCAGCTAATTCCATCAGGTGAAGTCACGATGTCGGTACGCCCGACCGGTACAGCATTTTCACCCACTGCAACAAACAGGACACCGGATGATGCCACGGAATTAAGGGACATATTATTATCCTGTTGGAGGGAATGGTCTTCCCACTGGTAGGCATTTCCTGATGTGAAGATGGAGCCATAATCGCCAACGATTACATGCATAGTTCCGGATGAGGTAATACTTTTTAGGTTGCGGCCGGTGGGTAACTGATGCGGCATCCAGTTCCTCCCGTCAAATGATTCAGCAAATATTCCACCATTACCAACAGCCCTGAAAAGGTTATCATAGAATTTAATTTCATTCAGTCCGCTAATTCCAACCACGTTTTGGGAGAACCAGTTTACTCCCCTGTCGTCAATAATGATGGAAAGTTTACCTGAAAGTTTATTGGAAGCATTTCCTTTTAGGTCTATCAGCCAGATGCTGAAACTTAATTCAACTGGTGTTGCCGGCTGAGACAGTTCAAAATATCCGTTAATAGTTCCGCTGGTTTGTCCGGCACCGCCACTGATGATTAGTGTTGTATCAAATCCGAGTGAAGTGGTCAACCTGAGTTTTGCAACACCTTCACCGGCATTTATGAAATTTATAGTACCGTTGATATTGAAAGAAGGCGTATACCTTTTTATAGGTATAACAGAAGGAGTATAAACGAGGTTGGAAATCGTGAAAGTATTATTCCCGGGAGGAGGATTTGGGGTTGGCGTATCTCCTTTACTGCACCCAATATTGAGCAGATAGCAGCAGCTGATTACGAATATCGTAAACTGCTTTAGCATGTATCAAAAGTAACCCGTGTGAAGCAGGGAATTTATGATATTGATCAGAAAGTTTGAATTTCAGACTTTAGAGTATTTTTATCCTACAGAAACAGACCTGGCTATTACTGAATTTCGCACCCGATCCTTGAAATAATGTAAACGTGGGTTTTATGAAAAACTTTTCAGGGAAATTGTCCCATGTGATCAACGGTTTGTTATTAATCGGTTTCATCTCCTGTGGCAGTAATGGTAAGCCCTCCAGGGAACTGATTGACGCCATCAATTTAAAACGCGGTGATGTTGTTGTATGTAGTCCGGCTGAAAAGCAGTTCGGGACGGTACAATTCCAAAATTCCTGCAGTGATAGCGTGAAAAACTTATTTAACCTGGCTACCGCGCTGCTGCATTCATTTGAATACGATGAAGCCGAAAAAGTGTATGCACAGATTATAGATAAGGAGCCAGGCTGTGCGATGGCTTACTGGGGCGTGGCCATGGCCAATTATCACCAGGTCTGGCCTTCGCCACCCACCGAGGAGGAACTGGAAAAGGGAAGCAGGGCGATAAACATTGCAAAATCATTAGCCGGTAAGACTGCAAAAGAGTCTGACTATATCAATGCCATTGGCGTTTTTTATGAAAACTGGAGGCAGGCAGATCATCGCACGCGAAGCATGGCTTTTGCAAAGGCCATGGAACAACTACACAACAAGTATCCCGGTGATGGGGAAGTAACCGTATTTTACTCGTTGTCGCTGGTGGGTTCTGCTGATCCGTCTGGACAAGACATATGCCAATCAGAAAAAGGCCGCAGAAATGCTGACGGAACTGGTTTCGCGCGAACCTGATCATCCTGGAATTGTGCACTATATCATTCATAGCTATGACTATCCTGAACTTGCTGCTTTGGCCCTTCCGGCAGCAAGAAAGTATGCTGCCATTGCCCCTTCATCTGCCCATGCCCAGCACATGCCTTCACACATTTTTATCCGCCTGGGTTTGTGGGATGAAAGTATACAGTCGAACCTGGTGTCTACTGCCTCAGCAAAATGTTATGCAGAAGGCGCGGGACTGAAAGGACACTGGGATGAAGAGTTGCACGGAATGGATTACCTGGAATATGCCTACCTGCAAAAGGGAGATAACCTGCATGCTAAAGAACTATTCGATTACCTTAAAACGATTGATGATGTGTATCCCGCCAATTTTAAAGTAGCCTATGCATTTGCCGCGATACCGGCTCGCTATTTCCTGGAAAATAAGATGTGGAAAGAGGCAGCGGCTATGGAACTGATACCGGCCGGCTTTCCCTGGAAAAAATTTCCATGGCAAAAGGGGATATTCCATTTTGGCAGGCTTTTGGGGGCCGTTCATATATCCGATCCTGCGGGCGCGGCCGCTGAATTGGATTCCCTGAAGAATATTCATTCGATATTAAAAGAACAGAAGCAGCACTATATGGCCGACCAGGTAAGTATTCAGTTAATGGCCGGGGAAGCATGGATGCTGTTTAAGAACGGGAAAAAAATGGAAGGATTGAAAATGATGTCTGCGGCAGCAGCAATGGAAGACAGAACGGAAAAAAGTCCGGTCACTCCGGGAGAGGTCATTCCGGCAAGGGAATTGATGGCGGATATGTTTTTTGAAGCCGGTAATTTTCCGGAAGCACTGAAAGCTTATGAATCAGATCTTCAAACCCATCCCAACCGGTTTAATGCATTGTATGGTGCAGCACAGTCAGCTGAAAAGTTGAGGAATACTGGCAAGGCAGACTATTATTACGGGTTGTTGGCAAAAAACATTGATTCAAGCGGCGTGCAGAGAAAGGAATTAGTAAGGGCGCGGCAATATATAAAAGACCTGGCGATAAAATAGTTTTACAGCAACCGGAGCAGGAGCATATGACAGACATCGAAACAGGAAAATACTGGGATCAGAATGCAGAAGCGTGGACTGAAATGGCGCGCGCAGGATATGATGTTTACCGGGATTATTTGAATACACCCGCATTTTTTGATATACTCCCTGAGGTGAATGGATTGGACGGAATTGATATTGGTTGCGGTGAAGGTCACAATACCAGGTTATTGACTTTGAAGGGAGCAAGGTTAACAGCAGTCGATATTTCTGAGACATTCATCAGGAGAGCAAAGGAATTAAATCATCAACAGATCGATTACCTGGTCGCCAGTGCCACTGACCTCCCTTTTGCAAATGACCGATTTGATTTTGCAACATCTTTTATGTGTTTAATGGATGTCCCTGACTCAAAAAAGGCTTTACAGGAGGCGTGCAGGGTTATAAAGCCAGGTGGATTTTTCCAGTTCTCCATTGCTCATCCCTGTTTCAATACACCTCACCGCAAAAATCTTCGGAATTATCTTGGTAAGACGTATGCAATTGAAGTGGGCGATTATTTTAAGAATCCTGAGGGAAGGATAGAGGAATGGATTTTTCAAAGTGCTCCTCATGCAATGAAACAAAAATGGCCAAAATTCAAGATTCCCGTTTTCAATAAAACACTGGCTACCTGGATAAATGATATTATTGATTCAGGATTTTTCGTTGAACGGGTCCATGAGCCATTTCCTGACGATCAAACTGTAGTAAAGATACCCGCCATCCAGGATGCCCAGGTAGTATCTTATTTTTTACATTTTCGTTGCAGGAAAAGGGAACAGGATGGAAAATTATGATGAAGAAAATATTTAAGGCTGCCGGTTATTAAACATCAGGGAATTTCTACTTTCGAATTGATAACAACGGAGTACTATATAGCATAATCATGAAGAGAAAACTGAACCTTTATATTGCGACAAGCCTGGATGGATTTATTGCAAAAACCGATGGCAATATTGATTTTTTATCTATGGTGGAAAAGCCTGGTGAGGACTATGGATATGCTGATTTTTTGCACGGAATAGATACGGTGATCTGGGGAAGAAAGACCTTTGATAAGGTATTAAGTTTTGGCATGGGAGTACCTCATTCGGATAAGAAAGTATTTGTTATTTCCCGGAATCAAAAAGGGAATCATGAACATGTTATTTATCACAATGATGTAATTGCATTGGTCAGGGCTTTACAGCAGGAAGAAGGGAAGGATATTTACTGTGATGGCGGAAGTGAAATAATTGCTGAACTGATGAAGCATGCAATGATCGACCGTATTATCGTATCCGTCATTCCTCATTTGCTGGGCAACGGGATAAGACTGTTCAGGGATGGATGCCCTGAACAGGATATCGAACTTATCCGGAGTATTGCCTTCCCGAGCGGACTCGTCCAACTCTGGTATGAGGTAAAGCGACGTTGAATTCTTGTGTAAGATGTGGGTCGACAAGTCCGATAAACCGGATACTTTATTACTTAATCTTAAAAAAAATGTCATGACAACGATTAGCAAAACCAGGGTCTCCAAAGACATGGAGGCTAAAAGGATGGTGGTGGAAAGGGATTTTGAAGCACCTGTAGAACAGGTATGGAGGGCATGGACAGATAATATCCTGCTTGACCAATGGTGGGCTCCAAGGCCATGGAGGGCAGAAACCAGGTCCATGGATTTCAGGCCGGGAGGTCTTTGGGAATATTGTATGATTGGGCCTGATAATGAGAAGATTTGGACAAGGGTCGATTTTCACCGAATTGATAAGTATAAGGGGTTTGAAGCAACGGATGCATTTTATGATGAGAAGGGCAATAAAAACAATGAAATGCCCAGCCTGTTTTGGAAAATTGGGTTTCAAGATATGGGTGACAGCACAAAAGTAATAGTGGATATTTCCTTTTCCAGTGAAGAAGATATCCGTGCCATTTTAGATATGGGCTTTGAACAAGGATTTATTTCAGCCATGGACAATCTTGATGAATTGTTAGCTCAATAACAGAAAATTTTCTGCAAAAGGGCTGCCGGAATCTTATGGTGATCAGGGCAGCCTTTGTTATTTTTAGCGGTGTTACTTGTTGGAAAAGTTGATGAAAAAAACTGGTATTATGGAAAATATTAAAATTTCAACCGCACAATTCGAGCATAAGAGTGGAGACAAGATCTATAACCTCGGTGTAATGGAAGGTCTTGCCAGGAAGGCTGCAGCAGAGGGCTCGCAGGTCATCGCTTTCCATGAATGTTCTGTAACGGGGTATACGTTTGCACGGCATCTTTCAAAAGAACAGATGTTGGAACTGGCAGAATATATTCCCGGGGGTGAAAGTATCCATGAACTGCAAAGGATTTCAAAGGAAAATAATATCGTTGTACTGGCCGGCCTTTTTGAAAAAGATGCCGATGATAAATTGTATAAGGCCTATGTATGCGTGGATGCAAACGGACTGGTGGTTAAGTATCGAAAACTTCATCCATTTATCAATCCCTATCTCACACCGGGAAATGAGTATTGTGTTTTTGAGTTGTTTGGTTGGAAATGCGGCATACTGATATGCTATGATAATAACATCATAGAAAATGTAAGAGCGACCAAATTGCTGGGTGCAGATATTATATTTATGCCGCATGTTACCATGTGCACTCCGTCAACAAGGCCCGGAGCGGGTTTTGTTGATCCGGCCCTCTGGCTAAACCGTGAATCGGATCCTACTTCTTTAAGACTGGAATTTGACGGGATGAAGGGACGCGAATGGTTAATGAAATGGCTGCCGGCAAGGGCTTATGACAATGCCGTCTATGCTATTTTTTCCAATCCCATTGGCATGGATGATGACCAGCTCAAAAATGGCTGCTCAATGATTATCGATCCATTTGGGGATATCATTGCCGAATGCCGCACTTTTGATGATAGTTATGTAACGGCAACGATAAACCCCGGCAAGCTTACGCAGGCTGGCGGATACCGTTATTTAAAGGCGCGCCGGCCATCGTTATACAAGGATATTATCGGGAAAGAACATACGCCTGAACAGACCGTAGTATGGCTGACAGAAAAACTACATACGGCAGATCAATCGGGCTCCACATCATCGTAAAATCGTTCTTCAAACGTGTAGCCTGAGGGTTTACCATATTTCAGTACCACATATACCATGTAAATCAGCAAAAATGGAGAAAGAGCAAACATGGTAAAAATCACATCGGGAGGGATTCCTATAAACGGAGCGGCCTGGTAAACCATTACAAATATTGTAGCGAGTAATATGATGACTCCGGGTTTCTTCATATAATCATTACCTGTAAACGGAAATAACAAAAGCATGCCGGTTTCTGCGATCCGGCAGCAGCCATCAAATTATAAGTTTTTTTTACCATTTTTCCCGGTATAAGGTTTATGCAGGCAGGTATGGTAGACGGTAACCATCCGTATGAAAATCAAACATTAAGCTGATGAAATTACGTGTCATTGTTCTCGGCGCAGGCTGTGGCGGTCTTGAGCTTAGTTCCATTCTTTCCGAAGTAATGGGCGATACACTTGACCTTACCCTTTTAGATAAAAATGATGCATTTTATTTTGGGTTTTCAAAGTTCGAGGTGATGTTCTCACGCAAGTCATATGATGAAGTGTGCATACCCTACAGCCATATTCATAAGAATGGGGTAAGATTTCTACAGGCGGAAATCCTGGCTATTGATCCAATAAGCAGATGCGTAACAACAGATCTGGGTGTATTTGAAGCTGATATTATTGTTGTGGCGCTTGGGGCAGCGTATGATTTTAGTTCCACGCCGGGCTTTACTCATGGCGCTGATGAATTTTATTCACTGGAAGGTGCCCTGAGGTTAAAGGAGAAAATACCTTCTTTCAATAAAGGCCGGCTGATCATCGGTGTTATGGATGAAGTTTTCAAGTGTCCCCCTGCGCCCTGTGAAGCAGCATTATTAATGCATGATTACCTTCAAAAGAAAGGGGTTCGCGGCGACTGTGAGATCAATGTGATCATTCCCTGTGATCTTCCTGTACCCAATTCTCATGCATCCTCAACGGCAATGCTTGAGGCATTTAACACGCGTAAAATTAATTTTATTGCCGGCCGGAGGGTTAAGGCCATTGATGGCATTCATAAGGTGGCCATTCTTGATAATGATGAACGGATGCATTTTGAATTGTTCCTGGGCATTCCCAAACATATTGTTCCAGCAGTCGTTAGCCAGTCGGGCTTAACGGAAGACGGATGGATTCCGGTAGATCCGGATACAGTGATGACCCGTTATCCCCAGGTATATGCCATCGGTGACGTCAGCCATTCCACCATGCCCAAGGCGGGCGTATTTGCCGAAGAGGCGGCCCGGATTGCGGCTGAGTCCATCCTTTCCTTTCACCAACAGAAAAATGTTCAACACCCGGCATCTTCGGAATCAGGGTCCTGTTATATTGATTTCGGTGAAGGGAATGTGGCAAGGGTAGACATGCATTTCCGTCATGCAAAATCGGGTTCCGGAAAATTCGTTGAGCCTTCAGTTGCACTGGAAAGGGAAAAACAGCTTTTCAGGTATACGCGTGTGAAACGCTGGTTTGGAGAACATGTGGAAATAAACCACCCCCATGGCGCCCCTGCACCTTAACTTTAGTAGGAAATATTATTAAAATCTTATCACCGCATCAATGACAGAAGCCATCGTCAATAATCACCCTAAGGCCTACACGAAAATCCTGGAAGAAACCCGGTTGTCGGGTTTCACCATGGCTTCTGAAATATTGACCTGTACTTTATTGAGAACACTGGCAGCTTCAAAACCTTCGGGCAAATTTCTCGAATTAGGAACGGGCACAGGACTTTCTGCTGCATGGATCCTGGATGGAATGGATGAGCTTTCCACAATGGTGTCTGTTGATAATGACCAGCAGTTCCTGGACATTGCAAAAAAACACCTGGGTGAAGATGTAAGGCTTCAACTCATTCTGTCTGACGGAGGAAATTGGTTAGAGACAAATGCAGGAGAAAAGTTTGATTTTATTTTTGCAGATACCTGGCACGGAAAATACCTTTTGCTGGAAGAAACACTTTCGATGTTGAATAAAGGAGGATGGTATATTATTGATGACATGCTCCCCCAGCCTAACTGGCCGGATGGTCACCAGGAAAAGGTGCTTATGCTGGTTAACGCCCTTGAGCAGAGAGAGGATCTGCAGCTCACTAAAATGAACTGGGCATCAGGAATCATTGTGGCAGTAAAAAAATAAGTTCACGCAGATTCTTTATAGATTAGCTGTTCAAACCATTCCCAGATGCAGCAAAACACCCGGTTTCCCATTATTTTGGCCATGACTTTCGGGCTGGGTGCGCCATTGATACCCGGACTGCTCGGGTTGGGTTTATGGACCGCCCTGCTTTACTTTGTGGGCAGTGGAATATTGGGACTGATCTGGCCGTACAGGCCCTGGCAGTGGGGACTGTGGATGTGTGGCCCGATCATTATCCTGGCACTGATCAGTGTTGCGTTTGTAGGAGGGGTAGATATTTTTTTGACAAAGGACCTGCCGAGGTTGCTTCTCATTCTGGCGGCTGCCTGTGCGGGTGGATTTTTATTTCCATTTGTAAAAAACCTGTTCTTCAAAAAGCCTTTACCATAATGGTGACCTCGAAAATGGGTAGAAACGATTTTTTGGTGTTGTAAATTAATGAGATCATGAATCTGAACAGAACAGATTCGTCTGACAAAGACTTTCAACAACTGGTGGTAATGCTTGATGCTGACCTGAAAATCAGGGATGGGGAAGACCATGACTTTTATGACCAGTTCAATAAAATTACCCATATCAGAAATGCTGTTGTCGCTTACCTGGATGGTGTTCCAGTTGGTTGTGGAGCCTTCAAAGAATACGATTCCGATACTGTGGAGATAAAACGAATGTACGTGGTACCGGGATATCGTGGCAAGGGCATTGCACAAACGATTCTACGTGAGTTGGAGAAATGGGCTGTGGAATCCGGGTATAGCAATTGCATTCTGGAAACAGGAAAGAAGCAACCAGAAGCCATCCGGCTATATGAAGGATCGGGTTATCAGCGCATCCCCAATTTCGGCCAGTACGAAAACATAGAGAATAGTGTCTGCATGCTAAAAAAGGTGAAAGAGTAAATCCAATATCTCAGTCTCCGCTAATGAGTAGTACAGGTAATCATCACCGTATAAGTTTCAATGCAATGTAAATGCTGTATTTTCCATGCAATTATAACAGCATGGCTAAATCCTTATGTATACTACTATTCTGCTTTCTGCAAATTGTTTGCTATTCACAAAAGCCGCGGGCAAGGGATATCGGAATTCCCTTTGATGGTGAGCCCGGAAAATTCAATGCCATTACCGATGTAAAAGGCGTTGAAGTAGGCTATAGTACCATCATCTCCGGGTCAGGAAAGAATGTTTTGGGGAAGGGACCTGTACGGACCGGTGTTACGGCCATCCTGCCGAGAGGCAGGAATAATAACCCGGTATTTTCCAACTGGTATTCTTTAAACGGGAATGGTGAGATGACGGGGACCACCTGGATAACGGAATCTGGTTTTCTTGAAACACCGATCATGATCACCAATACCAACAGTGTAGGTGTTGTGAGGGATGCTGTACTGAAGTGGTTTGTGGACAGGCACTGGTACAGGGAAGATTTCTGGTATACGTACCCGGTAGTAGCGGAGACTTACGACGGTTTCCTGAATGATATCTATGGATTTCATGTTAAAGAGCAGAATGCATATGAAGCACTGGACAGTGCGAAGCCGGGAATGATTAAAGAAGGGAATGTTGGCGGTGGGACGGGGATGATGTGCCTTGGCTTCAAGGGCGGAACGGGTACTTCTTCACGAGTAGTAAAAGTTGGGGATTCCTCTTATACTGTGGGAGTACTGGTCCAGGCCAATTTTGGGAGAAAGAAACAACTGACCATTGCCGGCGTACCGGTGGGAAGGGAGTTGATGGACACTTTAAACAACGAATTTAAATTACCACCGCAGCATTACCGTAAAGAAGGAGATGGCTCCATCATTGTGGTAGTAGCTACTGATGCCCCCTTATTGCCTCACCAGTTAAAAAGAATTGCGGCGAGGGTACCCCTTGGAATCGGCGTGGTAGGTGGCAGAGGTACCAATGGTTCCGGCGATATATTCATAGCGTTTTCCACAGCAAATCAAAACGCTTTTCAAAGGAAGGATTTTACCAGGGTGGATGAATTGCCAAATGATATGATAGATCCCCTTTTTGAAGCCACCGTTCAGGCGGTGGAAGAATCCATCATCAATGCGATGGTTGCGGCTGATACCATGGAGGGAATCAATGGAAATAAATCTTACGCACTCCCTCATAAGAAAGTTATTGAGATACTAAGGAAATATAACAGGATAAAATAAGAATCTCCGCAAGAAACGGGTTTCGGGGAAGGTGCATGCTTGCTAGTTTTACATCATCAGTAAAAACAGGAAGCATGAAAACTTTTATACTTGTTCATGGATCATGGCACAGTGCATGGAACTGGCACAGGGTATTGCCGATTTTAAAAGAAAAAGGACATCGTGTGATTGCTGTTGATTTGCCGGGTATGGGGAGAGATAAGACACCAATCGCAAACGTTACATTTAAAACTACCGTAGCTTTTCTCTGTGATATTATTGACCGCCAGGAAGGACAGGTGATCCTTGTGGGACATAGTAAAAATGGTGTGTTGATTTCACAGGCGGCTGAATACCGGCCGGGAAAAATTGAAAAGCTGATCTACCTGGCTGCCTACCTTATACCTGATGGCAGAACACAGCGGGAATATTCTCAAATGGATACACAGGGAGTATTGAAGCCATTCGTTGTGCTTGACGATCAAAAAACATCCAGCATTCTTCAACCTGAAATTTACCGGGAGGGATTGTATCATGATTGCGATGATTATATTGTGGAACTGGCAAACCTGCTGCTCAGCCCTGAACCATTTGAATCCGGGATTGTTCCTTTATCACTGACACCGGAAAATTTTGGGTCGGTTCCCAGGTATTATATTGAATGTTCTGAAGACAGGGCGGTGACACCATTCATCCAAAGAAAAATGTACACGGATATGCCTTGTAAAAAGGTATACAGGCTGGCTTCAGGCCATTCACCATTTTTTAGCATGCCATTGGAACTATGCGATATATTTTGCGAGATTGCGGGTACACAAGAGAGGTTGGTAACAGATCAATACAGTAACCATGAAATTGTTTGAGACAACAGCGGAGAAAAATCGAAACCTGCTGCCGGAAGGCGGGGTGGTGAATTATTTTGGAACCATTATGCCACAGCAGGAAGCAGACCGTTACCTGGCGTCTTTATTATCTACCATTGCCTGGAAGAATGATGAGGCCGTCATTTTCGGCAGGCATATCCTTACCAAAAGAAAAGTGGCCTGGTATGGAGACAAGCAGTTCAGCTATACGTATTCCAATGTTACCAAGGAAGCACTTGTATGGACAAGCGAACTACTGGAGTTGAAAAGAGTAGTGGAAGAGTTAACAGATGAGACCTATAATTCCTGCCTCCTGAATTTATACCATAACGGTGAGGAGGGCATGGCTTACCATAGTGATGGAGAAAAGGATTTGAAAAAAAACGGGGCCATTGCTTCCCTGAGTTTTGGCGCTGAAAGAAAATTTTCATTCCGGCATAAACAAACCAAAGAAACGGTGTCCCTTATTCTTGAACATGGCAGTTTGCTGGTGATGAAGGGAGAAACTCAAAACAACTGGCTGCACAGGCTTCCACCCACCAAACTGGTGAAGAGTGCCAGGATTAATCTCACGTTCAGGACCATTGTTTAAATGGCATAAATTGCCGGGGATTTTGGCCGAGTTTCTAATTTTCATTAAATTAAAATGATGAAGCATACCGGTACTACCCCAACAACCATTGACGAGTACATTGCACAATGGCCTGCAGATATAAGGGCGAAACTCCAGTCAATGCGAGAAACCATTAGAAAAGCTGCTCCGAAGGCTGAGGAGGCAATTAGCTATAATATGCCCGCCTTTAACCTGAATGGTTACCTGGTATATTTTGCAGCCTTTAAAAACCATATCGGTTTCTATCCGATTCCCTCAGGGATGAAAGCCTTTGAAAAGGAACTTTCGAAATTTGTAACGGGCAAAGGTTCAGTGCAGTTTCCTTATGATCAGCCACTGCCCCTGGCACTGGTCACAAAAATCGTCAAATTCAGGGTAAAGGAAAACCAGGCAAAGGCCGAGGCAAAAAAGAAAAAGGCAAAATAGCGGTTCTATAAACAGGATGAATGGAAAGAAATTATACAGAGGGCAGGATTTATGAAAAGGAAGATTTTACTGTTAACCGCCTTCCCGATGGTGACTACGAAAACTGCCAGTTCGTTCATTGCAATCTTGCAAATGCAGACCTGTCGGGGATAAATTTTATCGAATGCAGTTTCAATGCCTGTAATATGGGCCGGGCGAAACTTTCCAGGGTTTCTTTCAGGGATGTCCGTTTTAAGGATTCAAAAATGATCGGCCTTCACTTTGAGGATTGCAATGAGTTCATGCTGACTATGGAATTTGATCGTTGTATACTGGATTACTCAAGTTTCGAAAAGTTAAAGCTTCAGCATATAAGATTCATGGATTGCCATATGCATGAATCAGTGTTTACGGGTACAGACCTGACCGGGGCTGTTTTTGGGCATTGTGACCTGCAGGGGACAAAATTTGAACAATGCATCCTGGAAAAGGCGGATTTCAGCTCCGCCTATTTATACTCCATCGATCCCGAAAAAAACCGTATGAGAAAGGCCCGGTTTTCTTTGACTGGTACTCCCGGTTTGCTCGGCAAATACGACATTGTATTGGAATAGATTAAGGAGAATTAACTAATTTCAACTTCCCGGAATCCGCACTGATTGCTAATAATTCTACCCATTTAATTTTAAAGAACTGCCAACCTGATGATTGACAATATCAAGATTTTAGACACTACCATACTGTCTGACAACTGGTACATACTTAAGAAGATCACCTATGAATATGTAAAGAAGGATGGATCGTCACAAATCCAGACCCGTGAAGCTTATGACAGGGGAAACGGGGCAACGATTTTATTGTATAACAAAACCCGTAAAACAGTCATCCTTACGCGGCAATTCCGTATGCCCACTTATATAAACGGCAATACTTCTGGAATGCTGATAGAAACCTGTGCGGGGTTGCTCGACAAGGATAACCCGGAAGATTGCATCCGTCGCGAAACGGAGGAGGAAACCGGGTATAAAGTGTCTGATGTCAGAAAAATATATGAAGCATATATGTCGCCCGGTTCTGTGACAGAGATGTTGCATTTTTTTATTGCGGAATACGCGGAAAACATGAAAGTCAACGATGGCGGGGGGATTGAACACGAAGAGGAGAATATCGAAGTGTTGGAACTGGGTATTGACCAGGCATTGAAGATGGTCACCGATGGACAAATCAAAGATGGTAAAACCATTATGCTGTTACAATATGTAAGGCTGAATAATATTATTTAATCAAGGTGTATGGGAAAATTATTTGATTCCATTAGTCCGGCCCACAGGGAATTTATAGAAAAACAACATATATTTTTTGTGGCTACTGCGCCGCTAAGTGCAGACGGAAGAGTTAACCTGTCGCCCAAGGGTTTCGATTGTTTTAAAGTATTATCTGAACGGCAGGTAGCTTATATGGACCTGATCAGCAGTGGCAATGAAACATCGGCCCATACCCTTGAAAACGGACGAATTACCATCATGTTCTGTTCTTTTGATACTACTCCGAACATCCTGAGATTATATGGAAGGGGTTTCACGGTATTGAAAGGCATGGCCGATTGGGAAAAGTATTCATCTCATTTTTTAATTTACCCCAGCACGAGGCAAATCATCGTTATGAATGTTGAAATGGTACAGACCTCCTGTGGCTTTGGTGTTCCGATGTATAATTACTGGGGTGAAAGAGACATCCATTTTGAATGGGCGGAGAAGAAGGGCCCCGAAGGATTAAGTGAGTATGTTGAAAAGAATAACCTGGTAAGCCTCGATGGCCTGCCAACAGATTTAGGTATTCATAGAAAAACAAAACCCTGATGCGATGACGAATAGATCGTTGGTCATATTTATTGTACTGGCTTTAGTAACCCTGAGACTGTCGGCACAGGTTACAGATTCCATTTCCCTTCCATCCATCCCCGCTAAATTGTACTGGAAAATAAGGCCTGAAAAATCTTCTGTAAAGGGGAACAGCATAACTATTGTTTCGGGTGAAAAGACCGATATGTTCAGGGATCCCAATGTTACGTATAACACAGATAATGCACCCAAACTGATGTTCAGGCCGGCAGAGGATTTTGTATTGACAGCGGCCATCGAACATTCATTTGCCAGTAAATGGGATGGCGGTGCCATTGTAATAAAGGGTGATAGCCTCAACTGGATAAAATTTTGTTTCGAAAAGGATTATACCGGGGCGAGAAGGGTGGTATCAGTGGTTACAAAGAATATTTCCGATGATTGTAATTCGGTGGCGCTGAATTCCAATAAAGTGTATTATAAAGTAGCCAAGGCCGGCAATGTAATTACCCTGTATTACGGGACAGATGGCAAGAAATGGTTCCTGGTAAGGCACTTGCAGTTTGATTTTCAGCCCGGCTTTGAGGTGGGGTTTTTGTCACAATCGCCCACGGGTAAAAGCTGTACGGTAAATTTTTCAAGTATTACCTATGCTGAAAAAAAGATCAAGGATCCTTACACTGGTGAATAGCAAAATCGAAAGCCAATGATGCTAAGGTTCAGGGATGCCGTTGAATCGGACCTCGAAATGATTGTAGCAATTTACAATTCCACCATTTCTTCAAGGATGGTTACCGCAGACACAGAGCCGGTGACGGTGAAAAGCAGGAAGTCATGGTTCGATGAACATACACCCTCGAAAAGACCGCTGTGGGTAATTGAGAATGAGGATGAAGAAATCATTGGCTGGGTAAGTTTTCAAAATTTTTACGGAAGGCCAGCCTATGATGCAACAGCGGAGATCAGTATTTACCTTCATGAATCTGCCAGGGGTAAGGGAATCGGGAAAAAAGTCCTTGAATATTGCCTTCAAAAAGCCCCGGAATATCACATCAAAACATTACTGGGTTTTATATTCGCGCATAACCAGCCCAGCCTGAAACTTTTCATGGAGTCCGGTTTTGAAGAATGGGCTTATCTGCCTAATATCGCTGTTCTTGACGGGCAAGAAAAAGGCCTGAAAATCGTTGGCAAACGATTAACCAAATAATTGATAATTTCGGCGCTCCCGCATTTTACAAATGCGTAAAAATTAAATCTATAAGATGAGTATAAAGTCATTTCGCATGGTTAAGGCAGTTTTTGTTCTTATTTCGGTTTTGCTTGTGTGTACACTGGCGGCCCAGGAGAGGCTTCCTACAGATTTTTTGACCAAGGAGTTTCATAAGGGAAGGCGCGAAGCTTTCCGACGTATGATGCCCGCCAACTCAGTTGCCGTAGTATTTGCCTTCCCGGAAAGGGTGTTCTCCAATGACGTCAATTATGTTTACCATCCAAACCCCGACTTCTATTACCTGACTGGTTATAAAGAACCGGATGCCGTGTTGATCCTGTTTAAGGATAACCAGCAAAAAGACGGAAACAGTTATAATGAGATCATTTATGTACGCAAGCGTAATGCATTAAGTGAACAGTGGACGGGAAGACGCCTTGGTGTTGAGGGAGTGAAAAAAGAGCTGGGCTTCAATATGGTTTTTAACAGCGATGAGATTACAAACCTGCCGGTTGATTTTTCTGCTTTTACGACCGTTTTGTATGATGAACTTCCTGATGACATTGGTGCCGGTGTGTTGCAGACGGCCATGAAAACATTTATGGAGAAGGCAAAAGTGAAACCGAACCAGAACCGTAATACGGTGATGGCTTATAATATTATTGCCAATTACACTACACCATCAAACCTCGCCACAAGGGTGAGCAGGTTAAAGAGTATGATGGCTGAAACCACAGATACGGCATTTAAAAATAATCCCATTGTACTTGAACTGGTGAATCACCCGGATTCTGCAACCCTGATGGCTGTTAAAGAAAAGATCAGGGCCAATCCTTTACCAACACAGGAGTATAACCGTATAATATCTTCTCTCAGGGAAATCAAAACACCGGAGGAGATTGCTCTTTTACGTAAATCGGTATTTATTTCCGCCGTGGCGCATACCGAGGTAATGAAGGCCATTACTCCAGAGGCATCTGAAATGGAACTGGCCGGACTGCATGAATATGTTCACCATAAGTATGGCGCAGAAGGGGAAGGCTATCCTCCCATAGTTGGCGCAGGTGCCAATGGTTGCATATTACATTATGAAGAAAATAATATGACCGAGGTTAAGGGCCAGATGGTATTAATGGATGTTGCCAGCGAGTACCATGGTTATTCTGCAGACGTTACCCGAACAGTTCCTTCCACAGGCAAGTTCACCGCTGAGCAGAAAGCTATCTACCAACTGGTATTCGATGCACAGGAAGAAGTCTTCAAGATATGTAAGGAGGGCACGCCATTCGGACAGCTTAACGAAAAGACCACTGAAGTGCTGGCCAATGGATTATTAAAACTGGGCATTATCACAGACAGGAAGGATGTAAGGAAATACTATCCCCACGGTGTATCACACCATATGGGCCTGGATGTTCATGATAAAAATATCAGCCCTGTTTTAAAGGAAAATATGGTCATCACCGTGGAGCCGGGAATTTATATTCCCAAAGGAAGTCCCTGTGATCCGAAATGGTGGGATATAGCCGTAAGGATTGAAGATGATGTGGTGATTGGCAAAACCAGCTGCGAAAATTTGTCTGTTGCCGCTCCCCGTAAGGTTGAAGACGTTGAAAAGACCGCTGCTAAAAAAAGTGTGTTTAACGACCTGGTGCTGCCTAAACTTAAGTAGGTATCTGCGGTCGAACAAAATAAAACAGGGCATTTGGAAAAACTGGAAATGTATTTCAGGAGTGAGGGGTTTAATGATGATGACGTGAAAGTTATCATGGAGCGTTTTGTTCCCAGGCATATACGCAAAGGTGAATATTTCGTGGAGGAAGGCAAGACGAGCAGGTATATGGGATTTATAGATAAGGGCTTCCTGCAGTATTATGTAAATATTGACGGAGAAGAGAAAACCACGTATTCCACGGGAGAGAACAGTTTTGTCGCCTCACTGGTAAGTTTTTTAAAAGAGGTACCCTCGAAGGAAAATATCCGCGCCGTTATAGATACAGATGTACAGATCATCGACAGAAAGGGTCTGAAACAATTATCGGATATACTACCATCCTTTAAAAATTTTTATATTAGTCTCCTCGAATGGCAGATCTGTTGTATTGATGAAAGCCGGCTGGATTCCATTATTCTGAATGCACAGGAACGTTATAAGAAGATGCTGGTGAAGGAGCCCGACCTCATCCGCCAGATACCCATGCAGTACCTGGCCTCTATTTTAGGGGTAACCCCAAGGCATTTAAGCAGGATCCGCAATAATATCCGTAATTGAATTAATGGACATTTGTCCGCTTCAGGGCCTTTTTCACAGGCCATCTTTGTATCGTCATTAACAAAAAGACGATATGAAAAAAATTATTCTGTTCTCCGTTCTCATTTTCTCCGCAACATCCATTTTTTCCCAGGACAGGTTTTCCTCCAGGGACATCAGTATTAATGGTTTCCGCAATCCATCCATCGGGTTGGAATTCCGTCATCATCATGTTTCCCTTCATGCCGGGTACTACCTGACCAATTTTGAATCCGGCGTAACAACAAGTTTTTTCAAAACAGGGCTTACTTATTGGTTTTTACCTGTTGACAAAAAAGAAATTCCTTCCTCATTTTATGCAGGTGCATCCTATCTGCGCGGCTTAAGCAAGGAATATGAGGGTAAAAATGCCCTTGGCATGGAAGTCGGTTTCAGGTGGATGATCTGGAAAGGGCTTAATGTCAGGATCGGGGGAATTGCACTGGCTGCAAAAGGCCAGGACCTGAAGATCAATCCAACTCCCGGAATTAGTTATTCATTTAAATTCTAATACCCATGAAAGAAGGAAAGATTATCGGAGGATTGCTCATTATCGGCGCCCTGGGGGTATTGGTTCCTTATACAGTTCTAACAATAGTATTTGATTACCCGGATATTTTAAGAAAAGATCCGGGTACCATTTTAACGAAATTTCACGAAGGTGGAAATGGTTTGATATTTACCTGGATGGCTTTTGCCATATTGGGATTACCACTGGTAGTGGCCTATGGATTGATCGGGCAGTTAATGGGAAAAAGGTCGGTCCATATTAAGTGGGTCACCAGCATTGGGATCATATCCGGAATCGCACAAATCATCGGCCTTTTAAGATGGGTATTTGTGATACCTGTTTTGGCCAGCCAGTATGTTCAGGCAGAAAGCAGTACATCAAAAGAAACCATAACAATTGTTTTCAGTACAGTACACCAGTTTGCCGGGGTGTTACTTGGGGAATTTATCGGTCAGTTATTTACCATAATCTGGACGATAATGATATCGGTTATCCTGTATAAAGCAAAGCTGATACCAAAGTGGGTTAGCCTTGCTGGCATAGTGTCTTCGGTGATTTATTTCATCGGGCAGGCTGAATTAATAGCTACGGTTATCCCCGGATTTCCGGCCTGGGAAGCGGCAGGGTTTATTGGCAGTACGCTTTGGTTATTATGGCTGGTGATTACCGGTGTATTTTTTATGATAAGGAAGGTAACAGATTGACTGTTACGATGGGCTCCAATAAAACGTATCCGTATTTTAACTACCTTTCCCCCGCTTGTCATTATTAAAATTTCACGATGTTAAAAAAAAAATTCCCTTTTTAAAGCGCGTACAAATTGACATTAAATCAACATAGACTGACATTATACATCAAATACATGGTAAGCATCAGGTGTAAAATGGTAGTCATGGCCGAGTTGAATAAAATGGAAATACCATACTTCAAAGTTGACCTGGGAGAGGTTGAATTAATGAGCGAAATCAGCCAGGAGCAAAAGGATCAGCTCGCACAGGCCCTGTTACAATCGGGACTGGAGCTGATGGAAGACAAAAAGGCCATGCTCATTGAGAAGATCAAGAAAGTGGTGATTGAGATGGTACATTATTCAGATGAATTACCGAAAGTCAAGTTTTCGGTTTATATCAGTGAGAAACTAAATTACGATTATACTTACCTGTCGAACCTTTTCTCGGAGACCGAAGGAAAAACCATTGAGCAGTTCATACTTCTTCATAAAATAGAAAGGGTAAAGGAATTGATCATCTATGATGAACTCAACCTTACCGAGATCGCCTGGAAGCTCCATTACAGCAGTGTTGCCCATCTTTCACACCAGTTCAAGAAAATTACCGGTCTTACACCTACATTTTTCAAATCCATCAAGAAAAAGAAGCGAAATACCCTGGACAACCTGTGAATATTGCAACATACCCCGGTAATGATGTAATGCTGGAATCCATCTAAGTTCCCACCTTTGACATAATGGGTTTCGTCAATTAAATTCCGGGAAATGAACATTTCGATAATTAAAGGATGGTGGTTGGTAAGAAGAGGGCAATTGAAGCAGCGGTTGGCAATAATTTCGGGGAATACCCGGCCGATGTTAAATGCTCAGCAAGGTGCTATTTCAGGAAGGGCGCACATCGAGGATATTATTTTTAAACAGGGTTTGGTGAGGATTTTGACCGCCAGATATTCAGTTTCTGTGGATATATATAGCGTTATGAAGATTTTAAAGCCTAATTTCCTTGTCGCTGAGTTTAACAAGTGTTTTAAAGATATCAATGAACTAAGTATATCCCGGAAAGACCTGCCATTAGTAGCATACAAACAATCTTGACCTTTAGTAAAGCAGGGCGGGATAAAATCCCGCTTTTTTATTTTAATAATGGAAATCAATTATAACGATATGACAGATTCTGGTGAAATTGAAAAGTCGAAGGCGCAGATAACAGTAGAGATCATTGAGTATATTCCCAATTCAGTAGTAATGAAAACAATTCTGAAGAAAACTACGGGAAATATCAGCGTTATGTCTTTTGACAGTGGCGAGGGACTTACGGAAAAAACCACTCCATTCGACACGTTCGCACAAATTATTGATGGAGATGCTGAACTGGTGATCAGTGGCAAGTCGTTTTTTCTGATCACAGGACAGTCGATTGTCATTCCTGCCCATGCCTCCAATTTTATAAAGCCCAATGGCAGATTTAAAATGATACAGACGGTTATTAAAAGTGGCTACGAGTAAATCATTCTCTCTCTTCGTGTTTGCAAATCAATAGTTGGCAAAAAATAAACCGTTGAATGCCAGCCTGTTATATAATCTGTGAATGATATAACAATTAGATTTAATTGTGTAATGATAATCCCGGGTAATTCTGCAATCTTTGTGTTCCAATAAACCTGGTCCTTTTATCTCCGAATTTTCCAGGCAGAGCACGTTTAATGGTGCATAATTCTACACTGTTTCCTTTCTCCCGTTGGCACTAAAAAATTTATTATGAAAAAAATTTCATTATGTCTTTCATTGGGATATGCCATGTTAATAGTTTTTACGATTGCCGCCTGCCAGTCGACCCAGACAAAAATTGACAACGCACAGGAAAAGGTAAAGGATGCCAAACAGGATATCAGTGATCTTAATAAAGAAGTAAAGGCAGATGCGGTTAAGGTGGCCAATACCAACGAATGGAATGCATTCCGGGAAACCACCGAATTGCAGATCAAGACGAATGAGGCAAGGATCGCAGAAATAAGGGTTGCATTGAGTATGCCAGGGAAGCTATTCAGCGAAATAAATGATAAGAAGGTGGAAAAACTGGTTAAAAAAAACCAGGACATGCGAATAAAACTGGAGAGTTATGAAAAAGATCAGACTGATTGGGATTCGTTTAAGAAAACCTACAACGATGATTTAAATGAACTGGTGGCTGATATTGCAACTTTAACGGCAGATATTAAATAGTATCAATAGTTCTTAAAAAAAAATAAAAAATGGGCAATCTTCTGTACATCATAGCCGTTGTATTTATCATACTCTGGGCTGTCGGTTATTTCGCATATAGTGCAGGTTCGATCATTCACGTTCTGCTGGTTATAGCGGCAATATCGATTTTGGTTAGGGTAATTCAGGGAAAAAAAATCTAAAAAAATAAAATGAAACGTACAGTAATAACATTATTCAGTGTCTTTTGTATCATCGCAACTTCTTACAGCCAAAACCCACTGCCTGTTGGCAAGGCACAATTGAATTTTGGTGTGGGATTTTCTAATAATGGAATTCCCATTTATGGAGGATTTGACATAGGGGTTGCGCAGAACATCACATTGGGCGGTGAAGTTTCGTACCGGTCTTATGATGAAAACTGGCAAAACAATAAGTATAAACATAATGTTTTCGGTATTGCAGCGAATGGTAACTACCATTTTAATACGCTCCTGAACATCCAGGAAAAATGGGATGTATATGCTGGTCTGAACATAGGATTCTATTCCTGGAGTTCACCTGAAGATTACGATGGCGATAACACGTCAGGTCTGGGCCTTGGGGCACAGGTTGGTGCCAGGTATTATTTGTCGAACAAAGTGGGCCTGAATCTTGAGTTCGGTGGAGGTAATGCTTTCTCCGGTGGAAAGTTTGGTCTGACCGTCAGGTTATAATATGATGAAGTACTGCCCGGCATTGAATGAAATGATATCTTCGCATCTGATCATTATGTGACAATCATTTTTATTCGATAACAATCCGAATGTCATTATCGGGCAAAAATATTTCAAGAGCCTGGATACTTACTCCTTTATTCGGTATCCTTTTATTTCTGATCTTATATATAATAGCGACACAATATTATCCCGGAGGATCACAGGCTGATCGTAATGCCCCGGGTTTCAGCTGGATCAATAATTACTGGTGTAACCTGCTGAATGAAAATGCCATCAATGGCCGTGCAAATCATGCACGGCCATTTGCTATACTGGCCAGTGGTTTGTTGGCTTTGTCCCTGTCAATATTCTGGATAATATTTTCCCTATACAGTGGTTTTCCTGCCATAGCCAGGACGATTATCCAGGCATGTGGAATAATTTCTATGTTGCTGATGATGTTTCTATTTTCATCTTATCATGATATGGTGGTAAACCTTTCAACAGCAACAGGTTTGGTACCACTGACCGCCACTTTTGTTGGATTGTACAGGTTACAATGGAAGGGGTTGTATTGGATGGGATTATTTTGTGTTGTGCTAATTATGTTGAATAGTGTATTATATTATGGAGGCATGCTGCAGTTCCTTCCGTTGGTCCAGAAGTTCAGCTTTCTTTATTTACTGTGCTGGTTCTGCCTGATAATTCTAAGAATGAATGGAGTTAGTAAACTACAGGCAAATAATGTTACTATATGACCGGTGAATCCAATCTCGTCGTATTATTGAAATCGATGAAGCCCGTACTTCATGATGGTGAATATGTGTTTTGTGTTGTAGAAGATCTTGCCGGAATAGATCCACATGAGGTGTCCATGATATTCAAAGAGGCTGAAGGCTACAGTATTATTGTTGAAAAGGGAGTGGCTGACCGGTTAAAGCTTCCCTATACTTATATATCTTCCTGGATCAGTCTCACTGTTCATTCTTCCCTTGAAGCAGTTGGATTAACCGCAGCATTTTCTGCTGCGTTGGCTGAATCGAACATCAGTTGTAATGTAGTTGCCGGTTATTACCATGACCATATTTTTGTTCCGGTCAATAAAAAGGATCTCGCTTTAGAGGTATTAATTCGCCTGTCGAACGGCAAATAGACCCACCATTCATCCCTAAAATTCCGCCATCCATCCAAAGGTAATATTTTCAAAAAACCTCATATTTGCTATAAAATGCTGTTTTTCAGCAATTTATGGCTACATGTACTACTATGCCTCTGCCGCTACTATGAAAAATTATGTACTATGTATTGCATAGTATTGAATAATGCCTTAGTTTTGTTTTGAGAATGAGGCCGAGGGGACTGAATGGAAATAATAACGAAGAATCAAAGTCGACAGCATCAGTCTAAAACGTCAGTCGGTCCCCGGAGCAAATCAGCAACAATATTTTAAAACAAAAGGCATGAACATCGAGAATACCCAAAGCCAGATGCGGAAAGGAGTCCTGGAGTTCTGTATTCTCTCCATTATCAAGCGTGCGGAGGCCTATCCCAGTGATATCATCGAAGAGATGAAAAAGGCCAACCTGCACATATTGGAGGGAACCCTCTATCCGCTGCTCACGAGATTAAAGAATGCCGATCTGCTAACCTACCGGTGGGTAGAGAGCACAGGCGGGCCGCCAAGGAAATATTTTTCCCTGACAGACAAAGGAGCGGATTTTTATAAGGAACTTCAAGCTACCTGGAACGAAATGGCCAATGCGGTAAGGAACATCACACAGAACGGACATACGACGACAACAGAAGAAACAACAACCAACTACAACCAATAAATATCCCCGATAATGAAAAAGGTAATCAACATAAATTTCCAGGGCAGGGTGATCCCGATCGAGGAATCCGCCTATGAAATATTGAAGAATTACACGGATAGCCTAAGGAGGTATTTCGCGAATGAGGAAGGCCGGGATGAGATCATCAACGATATAGAGAACAGGATAGCTGAGTTATTTACAGAAGAGTTAAAGAAGAACCAGACCGGATGTATCACTGACTTAAACGTTGAAGCGATCATTAAAAGCATCGGAAGACCTGAGGATTTTGACGGGGATATTGCTGAAGCAAGTCCCACTGAAAAAACCTACAGTTCATCTTCTGCTTCTTCATCTGCGAGTGGCCAGCAGGCCCACGAGCCGCGTGGATCTCTGTACAGGAATGCCAATGATAAGGTATTGGGTGGTGTGTGCGGCGGACTCGCCAATTATCTCAGGATCGATCCAACCATTATCAGGGTACTCTTTGCGATCATCACTTTTGGCGGATTTGGTTCAGGTGTATTGCTCTATATCATCCTCTGGATTGTTTTGCCGGCCAAGGGAATGGATTCTTCATCCATTCGCAGGCGGCTTTATAGGAACCCTGACAACAAGGTCATCGGCGGTGTTGCCGGTGGTATATCCAGCTACTTCAATATAGCGGTATGGATTCCCAGGGTAATATTTGCCATGCCCCTGATCATAGGGCTGGCCAATTCGATATTCCGGAATGTGCTTGGCTTTTGGGGATTTGACAGTTTCCCGCGCATGGTGTTCAGTGGTTTTGGCGGAACACTATTCCTGATCTATATCATTTTATGGATCGTGATTCCTGAGGCCAAAACGGCTTCGGAAAAACTGGAGATGAAGGGTGAAAAAGTAGATCTTGAAAGCATAAAAAATTCTGTACAGGAAGAGTTACAGGGCGTAAAAGGCAGGGCAGAAAAATTTGGAGCAGAGTTCAGTGAAAAAGCAAAAGAGTGGGGTGCAGATTTTGGCGAAAAGGCAGGAGCATGGGGTAAAGAAGTAGGTGAGCGGGGCAGGGCATTTTCCTCCGAGATTTCACCGGCAGCAAACCGGGCCGGAACGGGCCTGGGTCATGCGATCGGTGTTTTATTCAAGGCATTCTTCCTGTTTATTGCAGGGGTGATCGTGTTTGCACTTTTTGTCGCCCTTATGGCCATACTGTTTTCCGGGGTGGGTATGTTTGGTGTAAGGAATTTTATTCTTGACGGGATCGGTCAAAATTTCCTTGCCATCAGTTCACTGGTGCTATTTATGGGAATTCCGATCATTGCCGCAGTAGTTTGGCTGATCCGCAGAATGGCAGGAGTCAGATCAAAGAATAATTACCTGGGATATATTTTCGGAAGCCTTTGGCTGATCGGATTGTTTAGTGTGATCTTTCTTTCCGGCCTTATCACCAGGCAATTCAAACGCCAGGAATCAGTAAGAGAGGAAATGATCATTACAACGCCTGCAAACGGACGACTGGCCGTAGACGTGAAACCGGTAGAGGGCAAGTTTTACAGCATGTTCTGGTTTAATGACTATGATGACGAAAGGGAAGGCATGCCTGCATTGTCTGAGAACGAAGACAGCCTGTTACTGAATACGGTAAGAATTAAGATTGTGAAGAGCGAGGATTCTGGTTATCATGCACATTTATTAAAATTTGCCAGGGCAAATACCTCTCCGCAGGCCGAAGCAAACGCAGAGAAAATCCATTTCCCGATATCTCAAAGGGATTCCATCCTTTACCTGCCGAAAGGGTTTGCGATATCAAGGGACACGAAGTTTCGCAATCAACAGGTGATGGTGGTCCTGGAAGTGCCTGTAGGCAAGCAAATACGTTTAGACAACAGTACCGATTTCTTTTCATGGTTCAATGTAAATACAAGAAGGGGCCTGAATGTGGATTGGGACGATGACAGGTGGGACAATGATTACAGCTGGAGCTCGGATGTTTGGTATACCATGACTGAGACAGGGCTTGAAAGGACAGATAGGGATCCAGAAGATGAGAAAAGGAATTTAAATGATGAGAATGACAATAAGGGCGGGGATTACAGGTATAAAAAAGGCGAACAAAAAATCGATAGCATCGACATTCGTCTCAAGTCAAAGGATACCACCATCAATATCAAGTTAAATACCAGGCTGGAAGATGAGGATACACAAAAGGAATCAGGAGATGAAACAGTGATGAGCGAAAAACCTTCCAAGGTAAGTTCATATACAGGACACATGATCTCTGTTTTCAATATGCTTGGCGTTACGGACAAGTAATGTAAATATTTCCCTTAAAGCAAAAAGCTGAATCAAATGATTCAGCTTTTTTTATGGAGTATAACTATTAGTGGATGTTGGTTAAAATGCCGTTAAATAAGTGAGCGCATCTTGCTATTTCGATAGCAGGGAACGGTTTTTTTAGGATAATAACCTTGCAGGTAACTGTATTTAAACAGCCTTTCCGCGGAAGGCTATAGTTAAAATACAGGATGTCCATATTTTATCATTTAAAACAAGACTCATGAAAGGAAAATATTTGTTGTTTGCTGTATTTGCCATACTCTTTGCATCAGGGTTATCAGCCCAGGTAGTAAATATTCCGGATAAGGCAAAGGAAGATTTTAGTAAGAAGCATGCGAACGCTAAGGATGTAGACTGGGAAAACAGGGTGACCTACTACCTCGTTCATTTCACGGAAGAGGGTATAGCAGCCACCTCACATTACCGGTTGGACGGAACCTGGGATTTTACCGAGAAAAAAATGAGCGTTTTCCCGGCAGAAGTGATGGAGTCTTTTAGTAAGAGCAAATACCGCGACTGGAAAATCAATGAAAAAGCCTTTGTAGAAAATGATAATAGCGAAAAACTTTATCGCTATGAAGTGACCAAAGGCGTTGAAAAGAAATATGTATTCTTCGATAAGGCAGGAAAACTGGTTAAAGAAAACCCAACTGTGTGATAGATATTTAGAATCCTGCCCTCCCCTGGCGTTAGTTATGCCAGGGGATTTTTATTATAAAGTCACTTCAGGAATCTCAGGAACGTTTAGTTTTTTGATAGATTTCTCATATCTTTTTACCTGGCGTTTATTTGATTTTACACCGGTATTGGACATTATACCGCTTACTGACATTTTAAGCCAGTAATTGATAACGCTTCTTTCCCTAATTCTTTCAGCATATACCTCGCCATATCCGCGTTTTTTATTATGATGAAGGATCAAATCGTTTGCTGCAAAATTGATCAACCTGGTTTTTAATGTCTTCTCGCTGGAATCTCCTTTGTTAAGATATTGGGCCTTCAGACCACGATAGTACATTTTCATTTTGCCGTGTGCCACATATTCCCTGCCGATGGAATTCATGTGAATGGTATCCACACGTCCGCTTTTAATCTTTGCAGATACCAGTGGCTCAAGCATTGGATTAAGATGGGAAAGATTAAAGGGTCTCATCCTGACGGCAAAAAGAAATCCATGTAATGTGTCAGTATAGGACTCCGTAAATCTAAGGCGGATGTACGCTGAGTCCATCAGCCAGGTCGTTGCCGAAAGCCTTAAACTGTCCGTTGGCTTTATATCGACATTTTTAATGCCTTCAATCAATACCTGTGACCTGTTGAAATGCACTGAGCCCAGCATTTCTGTTTTTTCATTAAATTCTTCATAGGTGATGTCTGTGTTGACCAGGCGTATACTGTCTATTTTTACTTTTTTCCTGATATTGCCGATCATCACCACAGGCAAAGGTTTTATTTTGCTAAAATCAAAAGGCAGCCTTTTGTCCTTATAAACAGAAAGCCTGGCATTTTTTGATTCGATATTTCTTACATAAAGGATAGAGTCAGTGAACAATAGCTCAGGGTCCATACCCGAAAATTCCGTTTTGCCGGTATTGAATAGGAGGTAGTCCGTTTGCCATGTTTTTGACTTCATAAAGTTTTCCCTGTCTGCAACCGGCTGAACAGAGAATGTATCAAAAGAAAGTTTTTTAGCAGAATGGTCGTATTGAAGGCCGTTTACCATCAGATTACTGTTGGCCGATGTAACGGCAATGTCACCATTGCTGATCAGCAGCATGCTGTTATTTTTCAACAGCTCATGCACTGATTTTTTTTCGCCACTCTTAAGGCCCAGGTTTTCCAATCGGAAAGAATTCACACTGATATTATTTTGAATCGTGTCATTTCGATTCGTGGCCATTTTAATACGGTAAGCAGAGATGCCATTGATATGGGCCGACCAACTGGCATCACGGCCTTCTGCCGCCGGTATATAACGTATTGCACCTGCATCCACCTGTAATTTTCCCTCTCCTTCGACCTTTAGATGTAAATTCTTTGTTGACGCAGAAATCCCTTGCAGGGAGGAATGTATTGCTCCAACAGAAATCCGGTTACTGTCGGTAGATATATCGTCGAAAAGCCATTCCGACTTATGTTCGTTGACGTTAATAACTTTAGACAATGACGGAGGAAGATTAGTTACAACAGGATGCAGGATGCTCAGGTGGTTTATATACAGGGCAGGTAGTTTTTTAGTCTTACCTGTATTAGCTGTCTTTTTTGAGGTATCGCCCGTTGAACTTATCCGTATTTCGGGGTTATTGATCACTACATCCCCAACTATTGGTTTTCCTGAAAAGACCGAAGCAATATCCGGCGTAAATATCCATTTTGGGCTGGTTATACTGATCGTGTCTTTGCTGTTAATTGTGCGGACACTCAATTGCTCAATATGGGAAGGCTTCAGGTGAATAATTTCGAATTGCATAGCTGTCAGCTTCAAGGCAGGACCGTTGACCCGGACTGATTTTCCTATAATATCGAGATCCTGGATAGTCGGTTTTTGTCCGGGTGCCCAGTTGACCTGGTCCATCTTTATTCGGTCAAGTTGAATGTCTGCGTTCATGCCAGGCGAAGAAAATTTCAGGGAAGTGTTTCTGCCGTCAACCATACCTGCGGTAAGTTTCATTCCCTTATTGTTGGTATTGGGTAAAGGGGAATGTCCTTCCTTTTTATTGGCCGGGGTGATGATAAATTCTGCTTTGCCCCAACTAATTGTATCGACGTTTATCTGGCCCGGAACACTTTCCTTAATATGCTGCAGGCTGAAGTTTTCGAGGACGGCATAATTAGACTTTTTATCGTCTGTAATGGAGGCCCTGGATACACTCATGGACCTGGTCTTTCCATTCAATATTCCCTTTCCCAGTGTAATCGTCTTATTGCCAATCATTAATTCACCACCATCAAAATTAACAGCAGTAAAAGCGCTATAAGCCTCATTAAATTTATTTGCGGCTAATAATTTATCGGCACCGATTTCCGCATTCAGGCGCTGAAACACGAAATGCTTGTTGGTACCGGCAGTAATATCGACATAGGCATCCTGGATCTTCAGTGTTTTGAAGTTAATCTTCCCGAGGATCTTATGCATGATGGAATAAATGCCGGATTTATTTACTGAAGTATCGGCAGATGGTTTTTTACCTGCCAGGTTGAGTGATAGTTCGGGGTTGACCAGCACTACCTCACGGGCCACTAGTTTTTTATTGAAGATCAGTTCAAGCCAATTGAATTCCAGCATTTCGAGGGAACGCATCGTGAGGTTTTTCCGGTTGAAGAATGCTGCGTTTTTGGCCGTTGGGGTGATAGAAAAATTAGCAAGGTTAATTTTGCGGTTGCGGAATATAATGCTGTCAAATTTTACTGAATAGCTGCTGTCTGTATTGTATGCCTCGTATGCATTAACATTGAAATACAAGCTTCCAATGTGGAGTGGAACTGAAGGGTCTTTAATAACCACGACGTCTTCCAGGACAAAATTATTTTTCTTTGAACTGAAGGAAATTATTTTATCGCCGGATTTTGTCTGCATTTCAAAGTCGGCGTTCAAAACACCAATATACCTGATGTCGATATCACCGAACAGTGTTTTAAAAGCCATTTCCATAGAGTCTCTCGACTGGTATCTTTTTCCGGTCGAAGCTGCATGTTGTTTTCGCTTTATTTCATTGTGCAGTGTAATAACTGGGTTCATGCAGATAGCACTATCTGCCGAGACCAGTTGTGACTGGGTAAGTTTATTGAAGTCGACGTGGGACAGTTTCAAAGTGTCAAAGAATACTCCGAATTCCTGGAAACCATCGCCGGGCTGCCTGCCATAAATGTAACAGCTGTCTATTTCAATGGATTGTCGCAGTGAATTGATCCTTAGCCTGCTGTATCTTATTCCGTGATTACCATCGGGGGTGATAATGTTTTGGCGGGAGGAATAAAATTTTATCCTGTCGCTGAACAGGTATCGGTTACCGGTATCGTTTTTTGCATTGGCAGTAAAATTATCGATCCTTACATAAAAGTCTGTGAGGCTAACGGGTTTATTTTCTCTATTGAATTTGTCCACCAGTGTGAGGTGTCCGGAATCTATGACGCAATATTTAATGTCAAGGTTTTGAAGGACCTTATTCAGTGAAGTATAGATGTTACCCATTTGCTGGGGTATAGAAAATTTTTCTTTAGGCTTTTCTTTCCATTTGGTTGCCGTGATTTCCGGTCGCTGGCAAATAAGGGTGTCCACATAAATTTTGCTTTGAAAAATCAAAGGCCTGAGGGCTGCCAGGTCGAGTACCAGCCTGTCGAGCCTGACGTCATATGTTGTCGGGAGGTTTATAGAATCATTACTGGAAAAATGGGGCTCAATAACTGAAAGGCGTAGTTGCAGAAAATTGAGGTCAATCTTTTTCATATCAACAGAAAACCTGCCTTGAGACTGCCTGGTGACAAAGTCCCTGATCAGGCGTTCGGCATTCTGTGTAAGGTAGATATAGAGGCCGGTAAGGACGAGAACTAAGGCAAGCAAGATGATCCCTGATATTTTTATGAATTTCTTCATCTAAGGAATTGCAGGGATAATATTGGATAAGCATAACCAGTACAAAAAGCAGATGTAGTATGACGGATATACAACAGTATAGGGTAACCTGTGATTATTTTCATTACGGCAGTTTGAATGTACTGGAATTCAAGGGTTCAATGTAAAACAAATCCGTCAGCAGGGCAAACCAGGCTTGATTCATAATTCGAATGCCCGTCAGTTTTCAGCGGTAAACTATTCTTCCTTTCTTTATCGGCAAGACCTTAATTTTGCGGCATTATAAAGTTAAACATGAAATCTACCCCCTTTACTTCCAAACATATTGCCCTGGGTGCAAAGATGGCTGAATTTGCCGGTTACAATATGCCCATTTCTTATACAGGAATTAATGATGAACACCAGGCCGTAAGAAGCAACAGTGGTGTTTTTGACGTGAGCCATATGGGAGAATTTATCCTGAAAGGGGAAAATGCACTTGATCTTATTCAGCGGGTAACTACGAATGATGCTTCCAAACTGGGCAATGGCAAGGCCCAGTATAGCTGTCTTACCAATGAGAATGGCGGAATTGTGGATGACCTGCTGGTATACTGCGTGGAAGAAAATAAAGTGTATATGCTGGTGGTGAATGCGTCGAATATCGAGAAAGACTGGGAATGGATCATGCGTCACAATACGAAGGCGGTGGAAATGCATAATATTTCCGACAAAACCTGCCTGCTTGCCATTCAGGGTCCTAATGCTACCAGGATCCTCCAGCCTTTAACGGAGATGGATATCCTGAACCTTAAGTATTACACCTTTGTGAAGGGTAAGTTTGCCGGCGTGGAAAATGTGCTGGTGAGTGCGACCGGTTATACCGGTGCGGGTGGTGTAGAGATCTATTTTGAGGACAATGGCGATAATGCCGCAAGGATTTGGGACGCAATTTTTCAAGCAGGTGCCGATAAAGGCATTAAGCCGATCGGGCTGGGTGCCAGGGATACGCTAAGGCTGGAAAAGGGATTCTGTTTATATGGAAATGATATTGATGATTTCAGCACACCGCTGGAAGCAGGACTGGGATGGATCACTAAGTTTACCAAGGACTTTACCGCCAGCGATTTTTTAAAGAAGCAGAAAGATAACGGCGTGGAAAAGAAGCTGGTAGGTTTTGAAATGGTGGAGAAAGGTATACCGCGTCATGACTACCGGATCAAGGATGAAGAAGGAAACCTGATCGGAAGGGTAACTTCGGGTACACAATCTCCTTCGCTGAACAAAGCAATTGGCATGGGATATGTGCAATCAGAACATGCTACGCTGGGGACAGAAATTTATATAGATATCAGAGACCGGCAGATAAAAGCCAAAGTTGTCAAAATGCCTTTTGTTTAAATTGACGGATTGGCGGATTAGCGGATTGACGTATTAATTCGCTAATTCGTAAATCCGAAAATCCGCCAATTCATATATGCCACAAATCCATATCACCACCTTCGTCGCGGCTCCGCCGGAAAGGGTTTTTGATCTCAGCAGGAATATCAGCCTTCATAAAATCTCCGCCAAGGACACTCATGAGGAAGCCATCGGCGGGGTAACTTCCGGACCCATTGGCCTCAATGAAACAGTTACCTGGAAAGCAAAACACCTAGGGAAAAAAAGAATCATGCAGGTCAGGATAACAGCTATGGAATCACCTGTAAGCTTTACTGATGAACAAATAAAAGGTGATTTTATCCATTTCAAACATGTACATCATTTCAAGGCAGTGGAAAACGGCACGCTGATGATTGACCTCCTGGACTATGCATCACCCTATGGTGTTTTGGGACAGATACTGGACAGGGTATATCTTTCTGCCTATCTTGAAAAATTTTTGCAAAAGCGAAATGCCGTCATCAAAAAATATGCAGAAACGGAAATGTGGAAAGCACTGATGATGTAAACCCGATTGCTGTATGGATCAAACTAAACCCACACTTTTTACCTGTTTTTCACCCGCATTGCTGCACTTGTATGATGTTACCGATAGTGTGGTGGTCATCATCGACGTGCTCAGGGCTACAAGTACTATCGCCACTGCATTGTATAATGGTGCCGCTGCGGTTATTCCTGTGGCTACCGTGCCACGTTGTATTGAACTGGGGAAAGAACTGGATGGCATAACCGCGGGAGAACGAGACGGGAAAGTTGCTGAAGGACTGGAACATGGCAATTCGCCCTTCGAATATCCCCGCGAATTCATTGGTAACAGGGTGTTGGTGCTCACTACCACCAACGGCACAAAACTTCTGCATATGGCCCTGGATAACGGTGCCGAAGAAATTATCACGGGAAGTTTTCCCAATCTTTCCGCTGTCTGTGATCACCTGGTATCGATGAAAAAGAATGTCATCCTGGGCTGTGCGGCCTGGAAGGACCGTGTGAATATTGAAGACAGTTTATTTGCCGGTGCCGTGATTGACAGGATACAGGAGCATTTCTATATCCGCTGCGACAGTTCCCGGATCGCCCTTAACCTCTATCAAAATGCCCGGCCTGATTTGTTTGAATTCATGAAGGCCAACGACGCATCACACTATCACCGTTTGTCGAACTTCGGACTGGAGAAAGATATCCGTTACTGCCTTACGCCTGACGTCGCCAATGTACTTCCCGAATTTGTAGGGGACAGGCTGCTTTTAAGGTATTAGCGCATTGGCGTATTAACGGATTGGCGCGATAATCATTGGCGAATTAACGGATTGGCGAATTAGAGAATTAAGAAATTCTGTTTACTTTATAGGAACGCATTAGTATTTTGTTCTATAAATCCGCCAATTCGCAAATCCGCCAATCCGCAAATCAAAAGAGTATGTTCAATAACAAGACAGCAATAGTGACCGGCGCAGGGCAGGGTATCGGGTTTAACATTGCGAGGAAACTTGCGGCCCGGGGAGCCAAGGTTATTTTGAATGACATCGATCCCTCTCTTGCTGAACAGGCATCAGCATCCATCAGGAATGAAGGGGGACAGTGTGAAGGCTATCCGGGTGATGTTTCTGATGTTCCTTTCATCCGCAGGATGGTTGATGACATCGTGAAAAAATACGGAGCCCTGGATATCGCTGTAGCCAATGCGGGGATCACTACTTTCGGAGATTTTTTTTCCTATACGCCTGAATCCATGCAAAAGTTGCTGCGATTAAATATTTCCGGTACTTTTTTTCTTACCCAGGCGGCGGCCCTTGAAATGAAAAAGACAGGCGGCGGAAAAATCCTGCTGATGTCATCCGTCACGGGAATACAGGCACATAAATACCTGGCAGCATACAGTATGACCAAATCGGCAATCCAGATGCTGGCAAAAAACCTTGTCATCGAATTATCGCCCTTTAATATTACCATCAATGCCATCGCACCGGGGGCAACCATAACCGAAAGAACGATGTCCATGGAACCTGAATACGATCAGACCTGGAAAAAGTTAACGCCACTGGGAAAACCGGCCACCACAGATGATATAGCCAATGCTGCCATTTTTTTATTATCTGCCGAGGCGGGCCATATTACCGGTCAGACCCTGGTGATTGATGGAGGGTGGACCGCCGTTTCACCTGCTCCGGGTGAAGAGCATTTTAAGGAAGTGAAGAACACCTGATTTATCACCTTTTTTTCTTTACTTTTGCAGATTACACTTTTTACAATCCGTAAAGGCGTTATTCTCATTTATGGCATTATCACACCTATTGAAATTCGTCTATAACAGTGGTACAGATGAAGTAATCCGTCGCGGTAAAAAAATTCATGCGATTGGTTATGTGGAGTTTATAGAGCACGATGAATTGCTCAGTTCGGTCACGTTCCGGGTAAAGGACGATAATTACACAACATTTTACAAGGTTTATATCCAGAAGTACAAGGATCCAAAAACCTTGTCGATACGCTGCAGCTGCCCGTATAACCTCGGTGATATCTGCCGGCATGAAGCAGCAGCCCTGTTGCAGTTACAGGAACTCCTGGATAAAAACATCCTGGGTGAAAAAGGGATTGTCTATCACCAGCGCCATACGGTGATCAAAATGCGGAATATCGACCTGAAAACCGTGCGTTTACTGACAGCACCCGAAGGGTACAACTTGGCAGAACAATACCTGCGTACCCAAAAAGCCAATATTATTTCTGCAAAAGATGAAAGGGTGGAAGCATCCCTGGAAATGGAAGGGGAAAATTTTCCACTGGTGATCCAGAAAAATGAGGAAAGGAATTTTGATACCTCCTGTAAATGCAAAGAAGAAAATCATCCGCTCTGTATTCACAAGACCATCTTGTTCATCCAGCTGCTTAATTCCTATGGACCAAATTATTTTGATTCGATCCGGAACTGGGAAAAGGAAAAAAATAAACTCCTGGAAGCTTATGGCTACAGTACAAAGGATGAAGGGTGGGAAAAGAAATTTGAATTTGCCTATAAAGATGGAAAGCCCTTCCTGCGCGTATTGGATTCCAGTATCAAGAGGATTGCGCCTGCTGCAAATGCCTTAAGGCCCCGTGTTGAGGTGAAAGTGATGGAAGAGGAGGCGGAAGAGACCATCTTTACAACTGCACAGAAAATAGGCGTGGTGTTCAATGCCAATGAAAAGATGTTTCCCGGATTTTCCATTGATGCCGTTACCGGTGAATTCAGTGAAACCGGAGATGCCTTTACCGGTAAAGTAGAAAAACTGGATCTCGGAAAATTTATTTCCATCGAAGGCATGCCCGAGGATGAAGCAGGGCTGCTCCAGCAATTGAGAAAATTCCAGTCCACCGAAATCAATAAATTTATCAGCAGGAACTCACCATTTTCAGGAATCTGGGAAAATATTATCCAGGCTGATGATGAGGAGCTTCCGGCAGATACTAAGGCACTGATCGTTGAGTACCTGCTTCCGAAATTGAAAAAAATGTTCAGGGAGCAAAAGGAAAAAACGCCGTTTTACTTTCTGCCAAAAGGAAAGAATTTTATTACCGCCAACCTGGTGCCGGTAACCATCAGTACGGATCCGCTTCGACCCGCATTTCATGTATACCAGGAAAAGAAGAAATATATAGTTGAATGTACCGCCAAGGTGAATGAACTCGAGATCGAATTGAAGGAGAATGAATGGGGCAGCGACTGGCTCATGTTGTATGATCATGTATTGTATACCTGGGATAAGGAGGAAGATTTTGAAACCATACAGGATTTCCTACCCAGTGGCAAGCTGGAAATCAAGCAGGATGAATGGCCTGAATTCCTGAAGAAGAAATTATCACCCATTACCCGCAACTACAGTGTTGATTTCGACAAGTCGTTGGTGACAGAAGTGAAGGAAGGCGAACCGGATATAAAGTTGCAGTTGCAGGAAAAGGGCGACTACCTGCTGTTTGCCCCGATCTTCAGTTATAAAGGTTTTGAGATCAGGTATAATGATAAGGATGTCATCACCATACCGATGAATGATAAGGTGATGGTGATCAACAGGAATAAATCTGCAGAACTGCAGTTTGTGAAAAAGATGGAAGGCCTGCATTCCAATTTTCTTAGACCGGATGGAGGTGCCCTCGTGCTGAAAGGCGCTGATGTATTGAAGAATAACTGGTTCTTCCTTTTCGTCGATGCCATGAAGGACATGAAAGTGCCGGTGATCGGTTTTGATGTGTTGAAGAATTTTAAATTCAATACTGAAAAGCCAAGTACCAAGATCAGGATATCGAGCGGGATGGACTGGTTTGATGCCAAGGTCGATGTATTGTTTGGTGACCAGCCGGTCAGTATCGCTGAAATCAAAAGGGCATTGTCGAACAAGCAACAGTTTGTTCAGCTGAACGATGGCACACTGGGTATCTTACCGGAAGAATGGCTGAAGAAATATTCCCTGTTGTTTCGCGTTGGAGAAGGCAAGCAGAATGAATTACGGTTATCTAAATATCACCTCAGCATTATCGATGAACTGTTTGATGCGAGGAGTGAAGAGGAAGTGCTGATAGAGCTGGAAGAAAAGTATGAAAGGCTGAGGAGTTTCAACCGGATCAAAGAACTTGATCCTCCGAAGGCCCTGGAACATGTACTTCGTCCTTACCAGGTGGCAGGATATCACTGGCTGAATTACCTGAGTGAAGTGGGATGGGGTGGTATACTGGCGGATGATATGGGTCTGGGTAAGACCGTACAGGCCTTATCTTTCATGCAGTATTTTAAAGAGCAAAAAGGAAAATTGAAGGCACTGGTGGTTTGTCCGACCACCCTGATGTTCAACTGGGAAAATGAGATCAAGAAATTTACGCCCGGACTTACCTATCTCATTCACCATGGGGGCGACAGGGCCAGGGATAAAAAAGCTTTTGACAATGTGGATGTGATCATCACAACTTACGGCACTTTGCGAAGTGATATTAAGCTGATGGTGGAAATACCGTTTGATTATGTGATCCTCGATGAATCGCAGGCCATCAAGAATCCACAGAGCAAGGTAACAAAAGCGGCTTCACTGTTAAAGGCAAGGAACAGGCTATGCATGAGTGGTACTCCATTGCAGAATAATACCTTTGATATTTATGCCCAGATGAATTTCCTGAATCCGGGAATGCTGGGCAGCGTGGAATTTTTCCGGAATGAATTCGCCACACCTATCGATAAGTTCGGGGAACAGGAACAAAAAGATCACCTGAGAAAATTATTATATCCTTTCATTTTACGCCGCACAAAAGAACAGGTGGCAAAGGATCTGCCGGATAAAACAGAGACCATTTTGTTCTGTGAGATGGAAGATGAGCAACGAAAAATTTATGATGCCTTCAGGAATGATTACCGGAACAAGATCCTTGGGGTCATCAGTGAGCAGGGTATTGAGAGATCGCAGTTAACGATTCTACAGGGACTGATGAAGCTTCGGCAGATCTGCGATTCACCGTCCATCATGAATGATGTTGACAAGTATCCGAATGTTTCCATTAAACTGGAAGAACTTGGAAGGGAGATCACCGAAAATATCAGTAATCATAAGGCCCTGATCTTTTCCCAGTTCCTGGGAATGCTGGCATTGATCAAAGAGAAATTGATAGAACTGAATGTTCCTTTTGAATATTTCGACGGAAGCACATCCGCTGTAGACCGGGAAAAAGCCATTCAAAGTTTCCAGGGAAATAATGAAGTGAGGGTATTTCTGATTTCATTAAAGGCAGGTGGTGTGGGTTTAAACCTTACTGCTGCGGATTATGTATACATCGTTGATCCATGGTGGAACCCTGCAGTAGAGCAACAGGCCATCGACCGTACTCACCGTATCGGCCAGACGAAGAATATTTTTGCCTACCGGATGATCTGTAAGGATACGATTGAGGATAAAATCCTACAACTGCAGGAAAAGAAACGGATGCTGGCCAGCGACCTCATCGCCGATGATACATCATTTGTGAAGAGCCTGAGCCGCGAAGATGTAGAATACCTGTTCAGTTAATTTGCCAATTGGAAAGTGTGATGGTGTGGGGTTTGCCGCGATTATGATGTCAGTCCATTTATTTTCGCATTCCATTACCGCATCCCCGCACTCCGGCATCACCGCATTATTTTTATCATGCCTCCGCCTTTTTCATTCCCCAGTCCGGCTTTGCTCAGGCTATACGTGAAGCTGAGCATGAGAAAACGACGCAGGATCGTTGTCTTTGAATCTTCGATGTAATTATTATTGCTGCTGCGATTGATGCCGATATTCTGGTTCAGTATATCATAGACCCGCAGTTTGAATTCTCCGCGATTGTATTTCATGAATTGTTTACTGATCGATGCATTCCATAAGGGCACATTGGCATTGTAGCCTTCGGCCCTTTTTGTATTAATGGTATAGGTAAAATCTGTTGCGAGATAAAAATTCTTCGGCAACTGCCAGTTGACAAATGATCCCAGTTCATGCGTGAAATACTTTGTATCCAGGTTGGGCTGCAGCGAATACTCGGTGTTGTAAATAACATTGGAATAACTGAGGCCAACATTCAGTTTGTCGAGGGTGTTGTTGTCAATTCGTAGTTCAGGCCTTAACTGGAGACTGTTGATATTATTCCGCTCCCGGTTTACAAACTGGATATCTCTAGACTTCATCATATTCAGTCCGAGGTTAATGGTGGTCTTTTTCAGTGGCTTAAAAGGGAAACCCCAGTTGATATCGCCACTCACAGAATATACACCGTCGACATTTACCGGGATGGTATACTTTATTCCAAAAGGCGAAATGCTGTCGCTATTTACGATCCTGTCATTGGTACCGCGAAAGCTGAGGAAGGCAAAGAAATTAGTGCCTTTGAAAGGATTCACCGACATATAGTTCAACTGGGCCATATGGGTGAACTCCTGGTCGAGTTTAGGGTTACCGATTTTAATATTCACGGGATTGCTGATATCGGGTACAGGCTGTAGCTGGCTTATCGTTGGCTGATTGGTAGCGGTGTTGTAGGTGAAAGTGATGTTCCGGAATTTTGTGAAATTATACTGCGCCCTTGCATTGGGCAGGATATTATAAAAATCCTGCCGTAGTGAAGTGTCCTTACCATTGGTAAGGATATTGCCATTAAGTGAAGCTTCCTGCCACTGTGCACCAAGGGCTATATTAAATTTTTTCTTCTGATACCTGGCCTTTGCCCCTATGTTGGTGTATCCATAGGTGTTGTCGTAGGTGTTCGACAAGAGTTCATTCAGTTCATCGAACTTGCCCGACTGCGAACTGTAATCATAGGTCTGCCTGTCGGACGAAGTCTTGGTATTGCTTTTTCCCGCACTGAATTCCATCAGCATCCTTTTCCCCAGTGGTTCTGTATATACCGCCCTTGCAGAATAACCTTTCAATCCCGATGAATTTATATTGGACTGGTTAATGCTGTCTTTACGGTATAAGGATCCATTGGTTTCATAAAAACTGTTAATAGACTGCTGGAGGCCGTCGCCATCTGATTCATTCAGGGACTGTTGCAGGTTAAGGGAAAAGGTCCTTCCCTTTTTGCCAAATTTTTTCATGAACAGGATATCATTCCTGAAGGCATAGCCACTGGAGGCCGATTGATTTTTACTGAATCCATTATTAGTTAGCAGCAGGTCCTCCGAAAGGGTTTGATATTCAGTGGAAGATCGCAGGGATGAATTCTGGTAGCTGAAGGAAGGTGAGATTTTAACCGACATGGAAGAATCAAACCGGTGTTCCAGGCTCAGGTTAAAGCGATGGCCGGTATTGATATTGTCGGATACGGACCGCTGGTTATAAAAGTAGCTGGAGTCGGGCAGCAGGTATTGGCGTTGCAGTTCTTTCTCGATGTAGGGATTATAGCGGTTGTAAAAATAATTGCTACGGATATCCGTATTCTTACCGATAAGGTCATTATAGTTAAGTCCGCCTGCCTGTGTGCTGGTGATGCCGTTGTTGTTGGACCCTCCCATCATGGCAGCGCTGGGATCATCGGCTGTGATGGTAATCCTCATATCGCCCCCCATATTTTGTCTCATTTTGGAGAGTTCGCCGTTAAAGTTTAAGATATCCATAAAGGAAAATCCTTCGGCATTATCGTTATTGGCCATGCCGATGGCCGATAGCTGCCTTTCATTTTTAAAGGAGTTGATATTGAACTTTCCTTCGTACCGTTCATCTGTCCCATACCCTGCCGATGCCTTTCCAAACAGGCCCTTCTTTTTATCTTTTTTTAATTTAAGGTTGATAGCTTTTTCACTGTTGCCGTCATCAAAACCGGTGATCTGTGCCTGGTCACTCATCCGGTCATAGACCTGTACTTTGTCGACCGCGTCTGCAGGCAGGTTCCTCGTGGCAATCTTCGGATCATTACCGAAGAATTCTTTTCCATCTACGTAGACACGATTCACTTTTTGTCCCTGGGCTTTTACCGTTCCATCCTTTTCCACTTTTACTCCCGGCAGTTTTTTAAGCATGTCTTCCACATTGGCATTGGGAAGTGTTTTGAATGATCCTGCATTGTATTCGATGGTGTCCTGGATAATGGTGATGGGAGGGGCTTCGGCCTGTACCACAATTTCATTCATTGTTTTATACTTATCTCCGAGGGGCAGATCTCCAAAATCGTAGGCTTCTTTATCCTTCAGAAGGTCAAAATTTTTGCTGATGTTATGGTAGTTGACATGCGTAACCAGGAGGCGGTAGTTTCCTTTGGTAATTCCGGAGAAGGAGAATTCGCCTTTTGCATTGGTCATGGTAAAACTTACCAGTGAAGAATCCTGCCGGGATAGAATGGTAATGGTTGCACCCTGCACCGGTTGACGGCTAAGCGTGTCAGTGAGTTTACCATGAATTGTTAATTGTTGAGCCTGAGTAGCTAATGGCAGAAAAATTGCTATTAATATTGCCAGTCTGTACATATTTCCCTGTTATTCTGCTAAGCTAGCCGTACTTACCAGGAAACACGGTTAATGAACTTGGCTTTAATGTTAAGTAAGGTTAATAAATTTTAACAATTAGCGCATAATAAACGGCATAGCGGTGCGTTAGTCAACAAATCCTTTACCATGACCAGGAATTTTTTGATCGTAGAGATACTTCAAACCTTTATCAATAAAATGATTCAGCGTCCGGATTACTATCCTATCAGGTTTTATAAGAAGATCCGCAGGAAAGGTATTTACGGATAATATTGCTGTGCACAACCTCTGAAACAAACAGTGCCAGGCAGCCGCATCAGAAATGATGCGGTTTTTTTGTTGCTGGTTTATTACCTTCAACGGCATGGATCCCATAGCCATGTACAGGCTCAGTGAAAAAGCCATTACTCTTGCCTGGGAGGAAAAGATCGATACGGATATTCACCGGTGTGTAATGCAGATGGATGCCCTGGTCAGGGCTGATCCATTTATCGGCTGGATTGAAAATGTTCCGGCCTACCATACCCTTACCATATTTTATGACCCTATTCAAATTTCGCGGAAAGCCGGAATGAGCCCCGCCTTTCGATATGTGGAGCGATGCATTGAAGGATATTTTCAACTTCCCCGACAGTCGTACCATTCTTTAGCCCGGGAGATCCGGGTTCCTGTCTGCTATGATATTTCCATGGGTTATGATCTCCCATTATTGTCGGATATTCTGCGGTTGGAAACTGATGAAATTATAAGGTTGCATACAGGACAGCGGTATCACGTTTTCATGCTGGGATTTTTACCGGGATTTCCCTATATGGGCATTCTGCCCGATGCATTAAGGGTTCAAAGGAAGTCGGTTCCCGCGGTAAGGGTTCCCGGCGGAACCGTAGCCATTGCAGGACAACAGACGGGCATCTATCCCGTGGATTCCCCCGGCGGATGGTATGCCGTTGGCAGAACGCCCGTGGAATTGTTCAACCAGGGACAGGCATTTTTTGAACCCGGTGATAATGTTGAGTTTTATAGTATCAGCAAAGAAGAATTCCATCAACTCGTGAGCCGATGAGCATAAGGATACATAAAACGGGAATACTCAGCCTGCTGCAGGATCGCGGCAGGAATGGATACCGTCGTTATGGTGTACCTGCCAGCGGATGTATGGACCAGCATGCAGCAGCCGTCGCCAATCTCCTGGCAGGCAATGACCGTGATAGAGCGGTGATGGAAATTACCCTTCACGGTTTGCAGGTGGAGTTCATGGACGACAGCCTGGTTGCCTTTGCCGGCAGTGGATCAAGACCATTTATCGGGACAAAACCGTTAGACTTGCATAAGGCGATATGGATCCCTAAAAATTCGGTTATTGATTTCCGTTACCATCCATCGGGCTGCCGTTTGTATATGGCTATTGCAGGAGGATGGATGGCCGATGTTGTGATGAACAGCAGGAGCTGTTTTCCCGCGGCGGGAGCGGGCGGGATTATTGCTGCTGGTGACCTGATCTACGGCGGACAGCCTACACAGCGTGCGATCAGGATTGTTGAACAGATGGACACGGCCATTATCAGTATGGCGGGATGGGGATATGGAGTTAAGGAGTATGCGACCGATATAGTTAGGGTAATAAAGGGTCCTGAATGGGATAAATTTACTTCCGATTCACACCATAATTTTACGCATTCCCGGTTTACGGTTACCAATGCTTCCAACAGGATGGGTTACCGGTTGTCGGGGAATGCATTACAGTTGAAGCATCATAGGGAAATGATCTCTACTGCAGTCATGATGGGTACAGTGCAGGTTACGCCGGATGGTAATCCGCTAATTCTTATGGCGGATGCGCAGACGATGGGAGGTTATCCGCGTATTGCCAGTGTAATTGATGTCGATTTTTCCATCCTGGCCCAGAAAAGGCCCGCGGATAAAATCAGTTTCAGTGTGGTAGATCCTGACATTGCGGAATCCTTTTATATCAATAATGAAGAGCAGTTATCCAGGCTCGAAAAAACCATTCAGTCAAAAACCGGTGTATGATGTTTGTGGATATTAATTGCGACATGGGCGAAAGTTTTGGAATCAATGTCATTGGCAATGATGAGGCCATCATGCCTTTCCTGAGTTCAGCAAATATCGCCTGCGGATTTCATGGCGGAAATCCTTCGGTGATGCATCAAACCGTCAGACTGGCCATGAAGCATGGGGTAGCCATAGGGGCCCATCCGTCTTTTCCGGATTTGGAAGGATTTGGCCGAAGGGAAATGACGATGGCGCCTGCTGAAGTGTATGATATTATCATCTACCAGGTGGCTGCCATGGCAGGAATTGTGAAGATATCAGGAGGGAAATTACACCATGTAAAGCCACATGGCGCCTTGTATAATATGGCGGCCAGGGATGCATCACTGGCGGTGGCTGTTGCCGACGCGGTTGCCGATATCGATGTTACACTGGTATTGTATGGGTTAAGTGGCAGTGAATTGATCAAAGCCGGCAAGGCCAGGGGACTCAGGACGTGCAGTGAAGTATTTTCGGATCGCCATTACCAGGATGATGGCAGCCTCACACCAAGGACAAAGCCTCATGCACTCATTACCAGTACCAGCGTTGCAGTTGAGAGGGTAAGGCGTATGGTAAAAGAAAAAATTGTTATCAGTGACCTGGGAAATCCTGTAACCATAGAAGCAGAAACTATTTGCATTCATGGTGATGGCGTCCATGCAGCCCACTTTGCCAAAGAGATAAGGGAATCGCTCGAAGCTTCGGGCATTATCATTAAAGCCTGTTGATGCAAAAGAAAGGTTGGAAGAATTCAGCGTTTCTTGGGGCCGCCTTCCTGATGGCAACATCGGCGATTGGTCCGGGTTTTCTCACGCAGACCGCCGTATTTACCAAGCAGCTTGCGGCAAGTTTTGGATTTGTCATACTGCTATCCATCGTGCTGGATATCGGTGCACAACTGAATATCTGGCGTATTCTTGCCGTTAGTGAACGGCGAGCTCAGGACCTGGCCAATGACCTGTTGCCGGGGCTGGGATATTTATTGTCGGCCCTGATTGTTGCCGGCGGATTGGCTTTCAACATTGGAAACCTTGCAGGGACGGGACTTGGTATGCAGGTCCTTTTTCATATTCCCGCCGAACAGGGTGCAGCCATCAGTGCATTGATGGCCATCGGAATTTTTTTATCCAGGGAAGCGGGCAGGTTAATGGACCTGTTTACAAAAATACTGGGCATTGTAATGATACTGCTTACCCTGTATGTAACGTTTGTTTCATCGCCGCCGCTCGCATCTGCTTTATACAGGACGGTATGGCCCGAAACCATTGATGCGAGAGCCATTATTACGCTGGTGGGAGGAACGGTTGGTGGGTATATCACTTTTGCCGGTGGTCATCGATTGCTTGATGCAGGGATTAAGGGAAAGGAAGCACTCCCGCAAGTGAGCCGCTCTGCCGTAACAGGAATACTGCTGACTTCGGTGATGCGGATAATCCTTTTCCTTGCAGCATTGGGTGTTGTTTCACAGGGACTGATCCTGCAGGACAATAACCCCGCTGCATCTGTGTTTCAGCTTGCTGCAGGGCCATGGGGCTATAAGATTTTTGGTGTGGTGATGTGGTGTGCGGCGATCACATCAGTAGTTGGATCGGCCTATACATCGTATACTTTCATCTCCAATTTTCACCCGTCAATTCCGGCGCTCAGGAAATGGATCATCTCCTCGTTTATCATAGTTTCCGCCGCGGTATTTATTATTGTGGGTCAGCCTGTAAAGATCCTGGTATTTGTGGGCATGCTGAACGGTTTCATTCTTCCCCTGGCCCTGACCGTTATGTTGATGGCGGCGTATAAACTGAAGGCCACGAAAGACTACCATCATCCCGCCTGGCTTTATGTATTTGGCGTACTTGTGGTGGCCGCCACGGTGTGGCTGAGTGTAAACGCGATGTTTAGTTGAGGGTTGAGGGTTGAGTGTTGAGAGTAACCCTCAACTCTCAACTCTCAACCCTCAACTCTCAACCCTAATTCCCTACCTTGATATTAAAATTCCCGCCGCTATTTTGTTGCATCTGTTGAAACATCTTGTCCCTTTCTTTGGCGAACTCCTGGGGTGTTATTTTCTTTCCTTTGGGCTCTTTTATTTCCTTTGCATCTACCTTTTTGCTGACTTCCAGTGCTATAAAATGTGATCTTCCATTATTCACATCTACTTCGAGTATGGTTCCGGGTAACTGTCCCTGGTATACATCAGGTCCGCCGTAACCGGGGATCGCATCTGTAAACCATGCCACAATGGTAGCAGTGTCCATGACTTCTTCCTGTTTCATCTCCCCGTTGTCCATCGTAACCTTCCGGGACGGCTGGATACGTTGTGCCGTGGCCATCCTGCAATCGTAGCCAAGGATTTTCCTGCTATCGTTTCCTATCTTCCATTTCAATCTCCTTATACTGTCTTCCACCACAAATTCTTTGGCGAAAACTTCCTTTTTTTCAACTTTGCGTTGTTCCTGGAAGTCCGAATAAGTGACGTCATTACTTCCCGGAATCATAATCCTGACCTCTGCACCATTTCCATTGTTCATGTGCATATCAGGTTCGGGACCATCTGATTCGGCAGCACGCCATAAAGTCTTACTGCCGGCGTACAGTAGTTCGAATTTGTCTTTTCTTTCCTTGGGAAGCGAATTCTGGAAAGACTGGTCATTGATCTGAATCTGCAGTTTAGTCGTTCGTTCGTAAATTATCCTGCCCTGGTTTTCCTGTCCCATGGAAATCATTACCACCAGCATCAGCGAAAGGAGAAGTATGGCCTGTTTCATCTTGTCGTTATTTTTACAAATCTATACAGTGAACCCTGCCATTGAGGTTAATGGAACTTTCATTAAGGTTAATTAAGGTTAATGGAGGTTCGGCAAGATAAACAGACACTTACATTTGTAATATGAACGGACTTCGCTCCAAAATACTGCCTTATTTATTGCTGGTCACCATCCTGGTGATCACGGGCTTCCAGTTATTCTGGCTGAAGCAGAATTATGACAGTGAAAAAAAGACCCTTGAGGTAAAGGCCGGTATTAATTTCCGCGAAGCGTTATACAATCTCCAGGCTGAACAGTTGAGTCAAAAATTCGGTCTTCCCGTGAACGGCAGAGACTCATTTGATATTGAGGTTCATGAAGGTGGTGTGCTCCACGACAAACTGGTAAGATATAATAAGACCAGGGAAGTGGTGAGTATGGTCAATGTGAAGAGGGGGAGGGAAATGGACAGTGCCAACAATTCACTCAAAGAGAAAAATTCAACCTTTACCATTATTGCCAACAATGAGCCGCAGGTATTTTACCACGACACGCTGCAGACGGTGGATCCCATGATGAACGAAGAAAAATCGGGCATCCGGTTTATAAAATTGTTGAATGGCATTGATTCAGCATCGGATTCACTCAAGATGAAGGATATAAAAAGATCTACTCATGCGATGTTAGCAAAAGATAGAATCTATATTCCATTTGATATTTTGAAATTGGATTCTACTGCCAGGGAGAGGATACCTCCCAAGATGGATGAAGTAACGGTGGGTTTCAGCAAACCGGTAACCTATAAACTTGTATTGGGAAATACCGCTCCTTACCTGTTGCGGGAGCTGTTGTCGCACCTGCTATTTTCCATTTTTTTAATAGGCGTGACGATTGCCTCTTTTGTGTTGTTGTACAGAAACCTGCTGCAACAAAAAAGACTGGCTTTGCTGAAGAATGACTTTATCAGTAATGTTACCCATGAACTGAAAACACCTATCGCAACCGTGAATGTGGCACTCGAAGCGATGAAAAATTTTAATGCGATCAATGATCCGGTAAAGACAAGGGAATACCTTGATATTTCCCAGGGCGAACTGCAGCGGCTTTCTTTATTGGTGGATAAGGTATTGCGGATATCCATGTTTGAAAACAATGAGATCCACCTGAATACCGAGCGTGTGGATCTTCATACACTGGTGAAGGAGGTAGCCGCCAGTATGCGGTTACAGTTTGATAATAAATCTGCCGCAGTTAATATTGATACCGAGGGAACCAACCTGGTGGTTAAGGCCGACCGGCTGCATATGATGAGTGTGGTGTACAATATGTTTGACAACGCATTGAAGTACAGCGGTGATGATCCGTTAATTAATGTGAGGATCGTAGATAAGGGTGACCGGGTGGAAATGATTTTTGCAGATAACGGTATCGGTATTCCTTCCGCTTACCGGGAGAAAGTTTTTGAGAAATTTTTCCGTGTGCCGCATGGTGATACACATAATGTAAAGGGCTATGGACTTGGATTGAGTTATGTGTCGCAGATCATTGATCAACATCGCGGAAGCATAACCGTAGATAGTGAAGAAGGAAAGGGGACCACTTTTTTTATTTCATTACCGAAAGACTATGGCAGGAGTTAAAGTATTGTATGTTGAAGACGAGATGTTCCTGGCAAAGATTGTTAAGGAGAGTCTTGAGAGCCGGGGATTTACTGTATTCATGGAGTCCGACGGGGCCAAGGTGCTCACCGGATTCAGGATGAACAAGCCCGATATATGTGTGCTGGATGTTATGTTGCCGAATAAAGATGGCTTTGAAATTGCCGAAGGGATCCGTAACATTGACAAGGAGGTGCCGATCTTATTCCTTACAGCAAAAACACAAACAGAAGACCTGGTGAAGGGTTTCAGCCTGGGCGGTAATGATTATATCAGGAAACCATTCAGCATGGAGGAACTGATCGTAAGAATTAATAATGCATTGCGTCGAAAGGTTGAAGCACCTGCCAAATCAGAGAACAGCGTTCCGGTCGGGAAATTTTCTTTCCATGTCAACCGCCAGTTGCTGGCCAATGAAAAAGAAGAACGGAAATTATCTTACCGTGAATGCGAACTGCTGAGATTGCTGGTGGAAAACCGTGACCGGATCATTGATCGTAAAGAAATATTAACCCTGCTCTGGGGCAATGATTCCTTTTTTAACTCCCGCAATCTCGATGTTTATATCACCAAACTGCGAAGTTACCTGCGCGAAGACCCGACACTGGAGATTATTACTATCAAAGGAGTGGGGTATAGGTTTGTTGGTTGAGGGTTGTGAGTTGAGGGTTGAGGGTTAAAATCACTCTCAACTCTCAACCCTCAACACTTAACTATTTTGTGATGATCGTCATTTCCGCTGGCTTACTCACTTTCCCCGCTCTCTGCATGAAATACATTATCGTAAAAGTGGGAATGAAATCCAGTCCGGGCATCAGTTCTTCTATAAAGTTAAAAATACCCCCGAAAGCGCCCTTCCATCCTCCAAAACTGCGGAAGAAGATAAAGGCTGAAATGGGTGCCCAGATCACATCGGCAAATTCACCAAAAAAAGGAACCGCGTAGGTGGCCAGTCCAATCGCATCCATCAGTATACAAAAGGCCAGTGTGGGATTACTTTTATTCATGTTGCTGATTTTACCTTACCATAGATGTACAGCAGGGGTAAATGGTTGCGTAAGAATTGACGCATTGGACGAATTGGCGGATTGGCGAATTAATGGAGTTAATGATCATTTCCAGCCATTTCCTCATTTCAACTTCCACATTTCCCACAATCACCACATCCCCACATTCAATAATTCACCACCTGTTCCTGTATTGTTTCAGGGATTTTTCTCCATTCATACTGCTGGTTTCTCAATTGCGGTTCAAAACCGGCTTCCTGGATGGCCTCCTGGATGGTACGATAGGTAAACCTGTGTGGTGCACCGGCGGCACTGACCACGTTTTCTTCGATCATGATGGAGCCAAAATCATTGGCGCCGGCATGCAGGCAGAGCTGCGCGATTTGCCGGCCAACTGTTAACCAGCTGGCCTGTATATTCTTGATATTGGGAAGCATGATCCTGCTGATGGCGATCATCCGGATATATTCTTCCGGCGTGGTAAGGTTCTGTACGCCGCGGATCCTGGTCAGCAGGGTATCCACATCCTGGAAGGTCCAGGGAATAAAGGCCAGGAAACCCTTTGCTTCTGCCGGCTTCCTGCTTTGCACTTCCCTGATTTTGACCAGGTGATCAAATCGTTCTTCCAGTGTTTCCACATGGCCGAACATCATCGTCGCGGATGTGGTGATATTCAGCTTATGTGCTTCGTGCATGATATCCAGCCATTCCTGTGCTCCGCATTTGCCTTTGCTGATCAGTCTTCTCACCCGGTCCACCAGGATCTCAGCTCCGGCACCTGGTAATGAATCCATTCCGGCTTCCTTCAGTGCCTTCAGCACTTCGTGATGGGTCGATTTTTCCAGTTTGGTGATATGGGCAACTTCAGGCGGCCCGAGGGTATGAAGTTTGAACTGGGGAAATTCCTGCTTCAACTGGCTGAACAACCCGGTATAAAATGATAATCCCAGTTCAGGATGATGACCACCCTGTAAAAGCAGTTGGTCACCACCGTACTTAAAGGTTTCCTCTATCTTTTTCCGGTAGGTTTCCATATCAGTGATATACGCTTCCGCATGACCGGGGATCCGGTAAAAATTGCAAAACTTGCAATTGGCAATACAAACATTGGTGGTATTTACATTGCGGTCGATCTGCCAGGTCACTTTTCCGTGAGGCACCTGTTTTTTGCGCAGTTCATTTCCCACATACATCAGTTCGGTAAGGGGTGCTTCATTAAAAAGAAACATTCCTTCTTCCACCGACAGGAATTCCATACGAAGTGCTTTCTCGTACAAGCCCGACAATTTCAATGCGGTTTCAGTATTCATGATGCCGCAAAGGTAATAATGGTTTTAATGCGGCTGTTAAACTGTTTAAATGGTAAGGAAGGATGCCAATTATTCAGTAATTTGTCGCAGATTATTGCTCTATTGACCCAACTAATAAATGCATGCCGCGAAAACTCCCGGTTTCTATGTTCTTTTTTGTATTGATGGGATTCTTAAGACTGACTGCACAGGAGCAATTCGGCGAACCGGATGCGAGATTACTATCCACCATTCCCTTTAAAGTGCTCAGTGGCGGTGTTGTGATCCTCCGCGGACAGGTTAACCAGTATGCCGATACCATGAATTTTATCCTGGATACCGGCAGTGGCGGCATCTCGCTGGACTCCCTTACCTGTGTAAGAATTGGCATTCCACTGGCTGAATCTGACCGCACCATTCGCGGTATCGGGGGCATCAGGAAGGTAAAATTTCTTAATAATGCCAGCCTTAAATTGAAAGGCCTGAAAGTGGACAGCCTGAATTTCCATGTAAATGATTATGAAATCCTCAGTACCGTCTATGGTATTAAGATCGATGGTATCATCGGTTACAGTTTTCTGAACAGGTATATTGTAAGGCTTGACTATGACAGCCTGAGGATGGATGTCTTCAGCCAGGGTGAGTTTAAATATAAGAGGGGTGGATTTATCATTAAACCCATCATGACCTCAATCCCGATCCAGACATTGAAGTTCAGGGATGCCAAAAAATTCCAGAATAAATTTTATTTTGATACAGGTGCCGGATTGTGCTTCCTGTTGTCGGAAGAATTCGTCCGCGATTCTTCGGTCATGCATAAACGCAAACCTGCTCCGCTGGTTACCCAGGCGGAAGGGCTGGGCGGCAAGATGGAGATGAAACTGACTACGGTGAAGGAAGTGCAGGTGGGGCCGTATCATTTTAAAAATGTACCCACGTATATTTTTGATGACAAGTTCAATGTGACCTCCTACCCTTTTCTTGGCGGACTCATCGGCAATGATATTCTCAGGCGATTTAACGTTACGCTCAATTACCAGAAAAGAGAGATCCACCTTATCCCGAACGGGCATTACAATGATGCCTTTGACTATGCCTATACCGGGCTGGGCGTTTATTTTGTAGACAATAAAGTGCAGATAGAAGATGTGGTTGCAGAATCACCGGGCGCCAAATCGGGATTTAAGAGTGGCGACGTGATCCTTGCCATCAATGACAACTATTCCAATGACATCCAGGTGTATAAACAAATGATGCAAACTCCCGGCGAAAAACTTCGCTTCCTGATCCTCAGGGAAGGTGAACGATATGTTATATATATGAAGCCCAGAAGCATATTGAAAGATTAAAGTTCCACCGCTAATTCCGATTTTCTTGATATTTGCAGTATGATTCAATTTGAGCGTTTTCAACTCGATAATGGCCTCAGGGTCATTGTGCACAGGGACGTCAGTACACCTATGGCGGTATTGGATATTTTGTATGATGTTGGGGCCCGGGATGAAGATTCAACAAGAACAGGATTCGCCCATTTGTTTGAACACCTGATGTTCGGAGGATCTGTAAATATTCCCGATTACGATGAACCACTGCAGGTAGCCGGCGGAGAAAATAATGCCTACACCACCAATGACCTTACCAATTATTATAGCCAGTTGCCGGCAGATAACCTGGAGACAGCTTTCTGGCTGGAAAGCGACAGGATGCTGAGCCTGGCATTCAGTGAAAAAAGTCTCGATGTTCAGCGGAAGGTAGTGTGTGAGGAATTCAAGGAGCATTACCTGAACAAACCCTACGGCAATGCGTGGCATATCATGCGGGAGATGGCCTATACAACACATCCTTACCGGTGGATGACCATCGGCAAGGAACTTGCCCATATTGAAGAGGCCCAGCTAAAAGATGTGAAGGCCTTTTTCTTCAAACATTATACACCGGCTAATGCTATCCTTGTGGTGGCTGGAAATGTTCAGATGGATGAGGTGATCAGATTAGCTGAAAAATGGTTCGGTGATATTGATCCCGGGAAGCCATATACCAGGAATATCGCTCCGGAACCGGAACAACAGGAGGCCAGGCGAAAAATTATCAAAGCAAACGTACCCCTGGATGCTTTTTATAAATGCTGGCATATGTCGGGCAGGATGGATCAGCGGTATTATATCGCAGACCTCATGACGGATATACTGGGCGGAAGCACTTCTTCGAGGCTGTTCCAGTCCCTCGTAAAGGAAAAGAAGCTATTCAGTAATATCGAATGCCATCATTTCGGCAGCATGGACTCTGGAATTTTGGCCATTGAAGGAAAACTGGTAAAGGGTGTAAGCCCGGAGAATGCGGAAGCAGCGGTGGAAATGGTGCTTAATACCCTGCGTGATGAAAAGGTCAGTGAAAAAGAACTGCAGAAAGTAAAGAACAAGACCGAAAGTATGATGGCATTTGAAGACATGAGCCTGATGAACAGGGCCAACAGCCTGGCATATTATGAATTGCTGGGTGATGCGGAACTGATGAACAGCGAACTTGAAAAATATAATGCTGTTTCACCTGAGGATATCCTTTCAGAAAGCAGGCGGATTTTTAATGAGAAGAACAGCAGCACACTTTATTATCTCGCACAGTAAGAAAAAATATGATGACAAATAAAACGATTTCGCTGAACAGGAAAGTGGCGCCAAGGATCAAGGATGCGATTGAATTTGATCTCAGGCTGAAACCTTATGATAAATTCATACTCGATAACGGTATAGAGGTTTACGCAGTACATGCCGGTCCGGAAGAGTTGATGCAGGTGGAATGGGTATTCTATGCAGGTAACTGGTATGAGGGAAAGAATGGTGTTGCAGGGGCTACCAATCATTTGATTAAAAATGGCACACATGGTAAAACGGCTTTTGAAATCAGTGAGCAGATCGATTTTTATGGTGCATACCTGAACCGGAATTGTTATAACGAAACAGCGAATATTACCCTTCATACGCTGACCAAGCATTTATCCTCTGTTTTACCCGTTGTATCAGAAATCATTACAGACTCAATTTACCCGGATACAGAACTTGACATCTTCAGGCAGAATATGAAACAGCGGCTTGAAGTGAACCTGAAAAAGTGTGATTTTGTCGCCAACCGGCTGATCGACGAATACCTCTTTGGCATTAATCATCCATATGGAAAGTATAGTTCTACAAAAACCTACGATGATTTACAGCGTGAAGCGCTGGAAGATTTTCACCGTCACTATTATCTGAATGGCCGTTGTGTGATATTTGTTGCCGGCGTTCTTCCAAAAGACCTTCAGCAACAGTTAAACACGCATTTTGGATCATTACCGCTGAATAAATCACCTCTTCCCGAAATTGAACACCCTATTAGTAAGCGCTAACGAAAAGAAATACCGGATCATCAATGACCCGAATGGCGTGCAGGGTGCAGTGAGGCTGGCCAGGCCTTTTATCAGCCGTCGACACCCTGATTTTCCAGCTGCCCAGGTATTGAATGCTTTATTCGGCGGATTTTTTGGTTCCAGGCTGATGAACAATATCCGTGAAGACAAGGGCTACACATATGGCATCCATAGTTATTTCCAAAACTATATGCATGGCAGTTCCTGGATGATCTCCACAGAAGCGGGTAAGGATGTATGTGAGGAAACCGTAGCGGAAGTCTATAAGGAAATGAAGGTGCTCCGTGACGAACCCATACCGGCAGACGAACTGCTGCTGGTTAAAAATTATCTTATCGGTACCATACTGGGAGACCTCGACGGGCCCTTCCATATTATTGGCAGATGGAAAAATATCATTTTGAATGATCTTACAGAGGAATATTTCAATCATTCAGTAGATACCATCAAATCTGTGGATGCAATGACCTTGCAGGACCTGGCGAATAAATACCTCGACCCGGAATCTTTTTATGAACTGATTGTAGTGTAATAAGAAAGCAGGTTAAAACATACATCACATGAACAACCGGTTAACCATTATACTTGCCACATTTTTTTTGTTGCTTTCAGTAAGTGAAAGTCATGCCCAGGACAAGACGAAGGACGGCTTAACGGAATCGCAGATCACTGAACTGGTAACCAGCCGGCAGTTCCGGTTTAAGGCGCAGAATATGTTTCCATCGGGAGGCGGGTCGAGGGTGCTTACCGAAAATTACACAATGAATGTAAGCCCGGAAGAAATCAATGCTGATCTGCCTTATATGGGACGGGCATATACGGCGCCGGTAAACCCGTCGGATGGTGGAATAAGGTTCACTTCAAAGGATTTTACCTATGAAAAGAAGGATAGAAAGAAGGGCGGATGGGAGTTGAATTTTTCTCCAAAAGACGCACAGGATGTCAGAACTTGCCAGCTCACTGTATATGAAAATGGAAATGCAAACCTGACCGTGATCTCAAATAACCGTCAGACGATCAACTATTCCGGAATCATCATCCCCCTCGAAAAAAAGAAGCAGTAAACGGTTTTATCGGACAAATGCAGTTTCCTGCTAACAGTAAAATTGTTTTACCTTCAGCGAAACAACTTTACATGAATTTCCTGATTCGCATCCTCGTCTCTGCACTGGTTGCCTTCGGCCTTTCTTATATTCTTTCCGGTGTTCATATGGACACGTTTATTACAGCTATCATTGTTGCCATTGTACTGGCAGTATTGAATGCACTCGTAAAGCCTATCCTGGTCATCCTGACACTGCCCATTACTATCGTTACGCTGGGATTATTTTTATTTGTGATCAATGCATTGATCATCCTGCTCTGCGATAAACTGATAGATGGTTTTAGCGTGGATGGTTTCTGGTGGGCCCTTTTATTCAGTATACTGTTATCCATAGTGTCTTCCATTTTATACTCGGCAGGTAAAAAAGAATAGGTATTTATGCAATTCGACAGGAAAAACCTCACCGGGGATCAGTTGATTCATTTGTATCAATGCATCCTGAAACCCAGGATGATTGAAGAGAAGATGCTCCTGTTATTACGACAGGGTAAAATTTCCAAATGGTTCAGTGGCATCGGCCAGGAAGCTATATCAGTAGGTGCTACACTGGCGTTGGAAGAAGATGAATGGATTATGCCCCTGCATCGCAACCTCGGTGTTTTTACTACCCGTAATATGCCCCTCCATAAACTCTTTCTTCAATGGCAGGGTCGCAGGGAAGGTTATAGCAAGGGCAGGGAAAGAAGTTTTCATTTCGGCACCAGGGATCATCATATTTGCGGAATGATTTCTCATCTCGGTCCCCAGCTGGCCATTGCCGATGGTGTGGCCCTTGCGCACAGGCTAAGGGATGAAGGTAAGGTGTCACTTGCCTTCACGGGAGAAGGTGGTACGTCGGAGGGCGATTTTCATGAAGCATTGAATGTTGCCGCAGTCTGGGACCTGCCCGTGATTTTCATTATCGAGAACAATGGTTATGGTTTAAGCACACCGGTTCAGGAACAGTATAAATGTGAATCACTGGTAGACAGGGCAAAGGGCTACGGTATGGAGGGTGTTCAGATTGACGGGAATAATCTGCTGACAGTCTATGACACCATTAAGGGCATTCGGGAATACTGCATAAAGAATTCAAAACCTTACCTGGTGGAATGCATGACCTTCCGTATGCGAGGCCATGAAGAGGCCAGTGGTACAAAATACGTTCCCAAGGAACTTTTCGAAATGTGGGCAGAAAAAGACCCCGTCGTAAATTTCGAATTGTTTTTACTTCAACAGGATGTCCTCAGCAGGGAGAAGATGAACCTGATGAGGGAGGAAATCAGGCATTATATCGATGAAGAACTGGCTACCGGGTTTGCTGTTCCGCCAATTGTTGCAGATACAAAGGAAGAATTGAATGATGTGTATGCACATGCCGCTCCTGTCCATACGGATATCATTGATCATGATGAACTGAGATATCACGAAGACCTGAAAGAGCTCAGGTTTGTAGATGCGATGAGTGAGGGGCTGAGACAAAGTATGGATAAGCACAGTGAACTGATCCTGATGGGACAGGACATTGCAGAATACGGAGGGGCATTTAAAGTTACTGAAGGATTTTCTGCGACCTATGGCAAGGCCAGGGTACGAAATACGCCACTATGCGAAAGAGCAATCATCGGGGCGGCGCTTGGATTAAGCCTGGAAGGGTTTAAGAGTGTAGTGGAAATGCAGTTCGCCGACTTTGTAACTGTTGGTTTTAACCAGATCATCAATAACCTGGCAAAGATCCATTACCGCTGGGGACAAAAGGCCGATGTGGTTATCCGGATGCCAACAGGAGCAGGTGTTGGCGCAGGACCTTTCCATTCTCAAAGCAATGAAGCCTGGTTTGCTCATACACCAGGTTTGAAAGTAGTATATCCATCCACGCCGTTTGATGCAAAGGGATTAATGATCGCGGCCATTAATGACCCAAACCCTGTTATGTATTTTGAGCACAAGGCATTATACCGTGCTATAAGTGGTGATGTTCCTTCCGGATATTATGAAGTGGAAATTGGTAAAGCGAGATCGGTACGTACCGGCAATGATATCAGCATTATCACCTACGGAGCTGCTGTGCACTGGGCGGAAGATTATGCAGTGGAGCATCCCGAGATTTCCATAGATATTCTTGACCTGAGAACATTGCTGCCATTGGATTATGAAGCTATAAGAAATTCTGTGAAACGAACCGGCAGGACGCTTGTGCTGCATGAAGACTGCCTGACAGGAGGGATCGGAGGAGAAATTGCGGCATGGATAGGAGAGCACTGTTTTGAAATACTTGATGCCCCTGTCATGCGGTGTGGCTCCCTGGATACAGCCGTTCCATTCAGTCCTGAACTTGAAAAAAACTTCCTCGCAAAGTCAAGGCTTGAAGAAAAGATAGAAGAACTATTGTCTTTCTAACATTCTTCAAGCCCGGATATTTTTAATCTTCAATTTGTTTTAACTGGGCAATTTTTCCCTGTAAGATTTTTATGTTCAGAGATTCAGCCTGATGCCGGCGGTAATAAATAGTGATCTCGAGTTACCGACGTCAATGGCAGAAACATCTTTCTGTACGTTTGTAAGAGACCACTCGTAAGAAATATCCAGGTACAATTTCCAGAAGTCCAGACCGGCCCCTGCAAAAACACCAAAATTGCTTTTGTTGATTTCGTCCTTATCAATATCATCACTTACACTGGTAACAAAAAAACCGGACAGGCCGCCAAAACCTCTGAGGCTTACTGTTGTTTTTTCATTGCCAATCAAATTCAAGCCAACGGCAACGGGTACCCTAAAACCACTGATATTAAAATCCTGCTCCTCAGGCGTAGGTGTAATGCTGGTGGTGAATTCAGTAGCTTTGCCCACGTAAAAAAGGCCGGGTTCAATATAAAATTTCTTTCCAAAGGCAACACTGCCACCAATCTGGTAGCCCACTTTTGCCTTGAATTCACTACTCGCGGGATCTTTTGAAAAATCCGTGAAGTTTAGTCCAACGCCAGGTTTAATGGTGGTTTGTGCTGAAAGCAGGGATACACAAAGAAATAATGAAGCGATTAAGAGGATGTGTTTTTTCATGATTGTGTTTTTTTATTTCAAACGGGTATGTAAATATAGAAGTTCAGATAAATAAAAATGTTAATACAATTACAATCTGAAACAAGGATGATTACTTTTCTCATCAGGTTTTATCGCGTAGCAAACTGATATGGTATTCCTGTATGGCAGGCAAAGATTCGGGTGTTAGTGTGAATGAAATATTGATAACGGCTTTTTCACATGTAATATCAAAGTTTCCGCGGAGTTGATTTAATGGCCTCACTGGAGAAACGGATATGACTTTTCCGGCACTGTTGAATATATCGTAAGATTCCCTCTTTAAACTTTCAACAGGGTAGTCTGCAAAAAAGTTTTCTGCAAAAATCCTCGAAGCTTCGGCGTCCTTCCAGTCGGGAAGAAATTTTACCAGTTCATTTTTTCTTTGTTCCAGTATTGCGGAAGGCGGAAGTTCATAAGGATTGATTCTGGATACGGCTAGCATCGTGTCAAGCAGTGCCAGGGTGAGCCTGGAGATGGGACCATATGTCCGGTTACTGAAGATGACAATGCCAACTCCATATTCCGGCATAATTCTCCAGTGACTTCCAAAGCCCGGCAGGCCGCCACCGTGACCAATAAATGTTCTGTTGTTACAGTCTTTCGTGATCCCCAGGCCATAGCCATAGCTGTTCAGGACAGGGCATGCCCGTCCGCTGGCATAGGTAAATCCTGCATCCAGGGAACTGAAGTTCCATGGCTGGTGCATTTCCCTCACGGAGCTTCTTTTCAGCGGCGCCTGCTCAGGATCGTTCCTTGGAGGCCACGCGGCAAGATGGAATGCCACATATTTTGAGAAGTCTTCAATCGTGGTGATCATACCGCCCATGGCTCCCCATGAACCGTCTCTCAGTAAAGGTTCGTCTCTCCAGTTATCATTGATCCAACGGTAGCCATGTGCCAGGTGATCCGCCGGAACTTTTGTGAATTCAAAATAGCTGTGCGTCATGCCCAGTGGCTGGAAAATATTTTCGGTTACATATTGCTGGTAGGTTATGCCGGAAACCCTGTTAATTATTTTCCCCAACAGTGCAAATCCGAGATTGCTGTATTCGAAGGCTATTCCGGGTACATTGGAAAATGCAGGACTTTCACGTACCTGTTTCAGCAGTTCATCTTCCGTATCACCAAGCTGCCTGTCTCCATAAGGATTGTCTTCGGGGAATCCTGCCCGGTGTGTAAGCAGGTCCCTGACGGTTATTTTAGGTGCGTCACTGCTCAGGTATTGTAATGAATCCATTTCAGGAATGTATAGCGAGGCGGGGTCATCCAGCTTCAGTTTGCCTTCGTCGCGCAGTTTCAGGATAGCCATTGCCGTGAGGCTTTTCGTCATCGAGGCAATTCGGAAATCAGACAGGCTGTCGACCCGGATATGTTTCGAAAGGTCAGTAAAACCAAAGTAAAATGTATGAATGAGTTGACCATCCAGGACAATGCCGCCGGCCATTCCCGGCAGGTGTTCTGCCTGCATAAATTGCATTGCCATGCTATCGATAAGCGGGACGGACTGTAGCAATTTAGACTGCCGTTCAGGGTCTTTGAATACCGGGGGTTGATAGTTTGTTGCCACCTTGTGCAGCGACTCGGCAACAGGTGGTTTGGCATTTGAACGGCAACCGGAATAAACAATCAGTGATAAGACAAGGATAATGGGTAAAGGGTAGTTGGTTTTGACCATAATATTATTTCTTCAGGCCCTTCAGGTAAGCAAGGCTTAGGGGCACCTGCTCAAATGACCTGGATGATTCGTCTTCAATAAAAAAGTGTTTGACGCCTGACTTCTTTGCAATTTTCATGATCTCGGCGATGCCAACATCGCCCTGGCCGAGTACCACATTGGATTCAACATCGGCCTTGCCATTCTGGTTTCCCGGGGTACCGGGTTTCCTGTCTTTCAAATGCATAAGGATAAACCTGCCCGGGTATTTCTTCAACAACTCCGTTGGTTCCTGTCCGGCCTGTTTTACCCAGAACACATCCATTTCAAAATTTGCCCAGGCCGGGTTCATATGGGTAACCAGGTAATCCATCAGCGTACCTGATTCGTAAGGCCTGAATTCATAACCATGGGGATGATAACAAAGGGTGAGGCCTTTTTCACGAAGCAGCTTTCCTGCCTTATTGAAAACTTCTACCGCACGCTTTGCATCGTCAATTGTGAATTCGCCTTTATGTGGAATCCATGTGCAGGTAATATATTTGGCTCCATAGGTTTTTGCATCACCGATCACGGAATACAGGTCAGTTTCAAGTTTTTCAAAACCCCCTCCAATACTGATCACCTTCAGTTTGTTCTTATCGAGCATTTGTTTGAATTCCGCTACAGATAAACCGTAAGACGATCCGCCTTCCAATTTTGTAATGCCCATATTGCTGATGCGCTTTAGTGTTCCGGCCACATCTTTTTTAAACTGTTCCCTGAAGCTATACAATTGAACACCGATGTCCTGGCCGTATAGGGTAGTCTGTATTAATACGAGGATAAGAATTGCGGCAATTTTATTCATCTTCCGACTTTGCTTAAATGTAATGATTTGTTTAAAATTAGAAACAAGCAGGGTGTAAAATTTTGGAACTTGTATCCTACCTTACCCTGATAACACAGATTATGAAAAAAATAATAAAACACTTCCGCGAAACCGTTGTAGCAGGGCTTATTCTGCTGATACCGGTATTTGTACTGATTCTGCTTATACAGAAGCTATACCAGGCCATGACAGGCGTAGGCAGTAAGATATCGGATATGCTGGGCATTAAATCTGTTGCAGGAATAGGTGCAGCATCTATAGCAACATCCGTTGTACTGGTGGGAATTTTTTATGGTTGCGGACTCCTGGTTAAATTTGCTTTTGTCACCAGGCTCAAAGACTGGTTGGAGGAAAATCTGTTGCAGTATATTCCTGGATATCTTACATACAAATCAAAGATGCAGGAAAAGTTGGAAAATCGTACCGAGCCCCGCAAGGCGATACTTGCCAAAATCAATAATGGCTGGAGGCCAGGATTCCTGGTGAACCGCCAACCGGAAGGTATTGTTGTATTTATTCCTTCTTCACCAGAAACTGACAGGGGGGAAATATGGGTATTGCAGCAAGGTGATATTAAGGAAATTGGTTTGGCTGATCAAGCATTTATAGGAAGTTTACAAAATAGTGGGAAAACGCTAAGAATAAATTGAAAATATGCGTATCCCGCAAAAACGGTACAAGTCGTGCACATGAGGAAGTCAAATTGAGGAATAGCCATTTTTCATTTTCATTCCGCGATCAGCCATCAACCAACTCTTGTCTGCAATCTCCTATCTGCAGTCTGTTGACCAAGTCAACTCACATCCGTCAATTCGTCAACCAACTACTCTCCCGGCCGGTAGGATTTTTCGGCATTTTTCAGCACGTCTTCCTTATAGAACAGCACGTCTTTGAAGGTTCCCCTGGCATACATTTCGCCCTGGTCAAAAAAATGTTTGGAGGAAGGATTGCCACTCTGTCCGCCGGCAAGTAAGGATTTGGCCCTTATGCGGTCACCAAATTCCACCACACAGATAAAGCTGTTTCCTCCGTACCCGTATCTTTTCTTTGTTCCCGGAAAATACCTGCTTGCAAAGGAGGGAAGCGCTCCCCAGGTAGATGCGGCCCTTGCAACAGGCAGGCTTGCTTTAGTATCATCGTGCTTTGGTACAACATCATTGCTGATCCTCTGCATGCGGTTGACTTCTCCCCAGGCAATTTCCCATTTCCCAAAATCGGCCGATAATTTCTGCATCACTGCTTCCAATGGCTGTACAATTTTTGCCGGATCAGTCCTTCGCAATACTGACCCTAGTCTTGTTGTAAAATCTGTGAAGTATTCAGGATCCTCAGATCTAAGTATGATGTTGATCCTTTCCGCCCATTCAATGGCAAGTGTCTGTGCAACTGAACTTTCATTCATGTTATGATCCCAGCCTTTCAATAACGCAATGGCGGGCAATGTTGCATTAAATAGGTTGGCATTGCTTGTCCTGATTTTTTCATGCGCCGAAAATAATATCGGCAATGAGGTATCGAAAGCCGTGAGGTGAGGGTCATAGCCTGCAGCGATAAGTCCTTCCATAGTGAATTTTTCCTGGCTGCTTAAAACACGCACGGCATTAAACTGCCTGAAGTTTTCTCCGTCAGGGGCCATGTAAGCGGGATAATTTTTTGCAGCCGGACTGCTGCTGCCGGATACTGAGTAGGGGCTGCCGTTGCAGTTCTGTATAAATCCAGTGGAGGGATTGATAGCCTGCGCGAGTTCATCCACCATGTGCATTCCTTTCCATTCTGTTGCAGGCGTAGTGCCGTCCACAGGCTCATTCCAGTCGAAGGAAGTATCACGCTTCGGCATATAGTTGCCATGCCAGTAGGCAATATTGCCTTTGTCGTCGGCATAGACCGTATTGTTCGACAAGTTGGCTTTTAGAAAAAGATTGGACTTGAAATCAGCAAGACTTTTTGCCCTTGTCCTCTGCCATGATTGCATCAGGCCATTCAGTGAGCGATTATTTGTTTTCAGGCTCAACCATTTTCCATCGAGTAATCCCATCACGGGTCCGTGATGAGTAGAAAAAATGGTGAATGTCTTTGTCTGTATACCGCCTGTTGACGTATAACATATATCCACCTTTTCTTCCTTCACGGGCCTTTGCTCACCATTATATGTATAAAAGTATTTGCCATCTTTTTTCACTACCGTCTCTTCATAAAGATCTGCAGCATCAGCCATACTTGATGTGTGCATGAAGCCGAGGTGTTCATTGAAGCCCTGGTATACAAAAAACTGTCCCCAGGTAACGGCGCCGTATACGTTCAATCCTTCTTCACTCACCATCTGTACTTCGGGTCTGAAATAAAAGGTCACGTGAGGATTGATGTAAAGCATCGCTTTACCGGAAGCAGAACGGGAAGGTGCAATAGCAAATCCATTTGATCCGGACAGTTGTTCCTCTTTTAACCGGTGAAATGTATAGGATCCTTTATGCTGTGCAGGGTCAGCGATAAAGCCGGTGGACTGGGCCTCATAGAATTTTTTTATATCATTAGCCTGCAATCCGCCGGTCTGTATGGCGGAAATGCTTCCGTCTGTATACATCAACGGGTACCATGGCTGGAACTTTGTTAATAGTGCAGGTTTTATTTCAGGATGTTTATACAGGAAATAGTTGATGCCGTCTGCATGAGCGTCCAACAGTTTTTTTAACCAGGGAGGACTTTGTTGATAATCTTTAACTGCCCCTGCAGAATCAATGGTCATACGAACAAGGAGGTCCTCGTAAATATCCTTTTCACCGGTCACTTCACTGGTTCTGCCCAGCATGGTGATGTAATTTCTTTCCACCCGCATGAAATCATCTTCGCACTGAGCATACATCAAACCAAAAACGCAGTCGGCATCCGTTTTGCCATAAATATGAGGAACGCCATAGTGGTCGCGAATGATGGTAATATTTTTTGAAGTGTTTTCCCACCTTGTGATATCGGTGGATTTGTTTGACTGTGCACAACTGAGTTGAGAAAAAATAATCAGTGAGGAAAAGAATACTGCATATCGGTTCATGTAAAAAAAGTTATTCGTTGAGTTCAAAAATGGCTTCATACTTTTTGGGAAGATACTTCCCTTTCTTCAATCTGCTGACGCGGCAAGGCATAATATGTTACTTCCAGCATTCTTAATATTTAGCTGCAGCCAATATTTTGATAGCTATGTATTATCATTCGGAAACCGACATGCCCTTTTTGAAATAATAATAAAAAGGTACACCGCTGAATACCAGGAGTAAACCCAGGAGCGATGATTTTGGTTCGATGATCAGCGTATTTACCACGAGTACTGCACTGAAAAGAATAATGATCCAGGGAACAAAAGGATAGCCGACAACTTTTTCCGTGATGACCCCTTTACGCGTCATTTTGATAACAGCGAAAGCGATAAGGCCGAAAAAAAGAAAGCCGGTGAAAATGACGAGATTGGTGAGCATATCAAAAGTTCCGGTGATCACGAGTATTGCGCTCCATGCAGATGAATAGAGTATCGCGACATAAGGAGTCCTGAAAAGTGGATGTACATAGGCCGCTTTAGAAAAGAATGATCCTTTCTGGCTCATCCGGTAATATACCCGCGGGTACACGATGATACAGGCGTTCACTGCACCAAGAGTACAGATCATGATCAGGATGGTAATGATAAATGTTCCCGATTTGCCCATGAGTACGCCCGCAACTTCGGAGGCTGCAACCTGGTTCTGGTCGAGAGAAGACAATATCGGCAGCGGCAGAACCCGCATATATACATAGTTCAGTAACACATATAAGGTCATGGCAATGCTCACCCCGAAGATGATGGCCAGCGGAACATTTTTTTTCGGATTTTTTATTTCACCGGAGATATAGGTAATGTTGGCCCATCCGTCATAGGCCCACAGGGCACTCAGCATTGCGCCAAAAAAGGCGCTGATGAGTGCGCCCCCTCCCTGTAATGAGGACACTGTTGCATCCACTTCTTCCTTATCGCCTGGTAAAGGATATAAAAATCCTGCAACAATAAGCACAACAATTCCGATGATCTTGGCGGCGGTAACAATATTGTTGAGGATGCCGCCATTTTTTACTCCGCGGTAATTTAACCAGGTGAGCAAGGTGATGGTGAGTACGGCAAATAGTTTTATACCTGAAGAAGCAAATGGAAAAATAAATCCGGCGATGTTGACCTCCTTCCATGCGTCCGTTGGATTGGGAAAGTGCAGGAGGGTATTTAATGCCTGGGAAAACACAAAAGCCAGTGCGGCAATGGCACCGCTTCCGCCAATCATGAAGATCATCCAGCCAAACAGAAAGGCGGCGAAATTCCCATACGACAACCTTAAATATTCATATATGCCACCCGATTCCGTTGTCATGCTGGCCAACCCTGCATAAGTAAATGCACCGAGCATGGTGATGACGCCTGCAACGATCCATGCCATAATAATTCCCGGTTCGCTCATTAAAGACTGCGACATTGGGACGATCTTCTTAAATACTCCTGAACCGATCATGATCCCGGCTACCAGTAATATTCCTGTGGATAAACCGAGGGCACGGTCCAGCGGAATCTTTGTCTTGTCTTTTATTTCAGGGATTTCGGCCATAGAGGCTATAAGATAAGGACTGCACGCCGGTTTTCCATCATCCCATTTTTATTTCGGGAAGAAAGAGCTTACTGTTTGGATGATGGCCGACATATCATCACTGGCATTGTTATTCAGCAGGATGATGGTTTTATTGCTGCTAATAAAACGCCTGATCTGTGTGTGATAACCCGGATTGTCGCCAGTATGGTATACAATTTTTCCAAGGTTGCTGTCGGAACTGATGACCCACCCGAAACCATAATCAGAAACAGTTCCATCGGTCAGGACAGCGGGACGAAATGCTTCTGCCAATGTTTCCTGGCGCACAAGTTTATGAGTGTAAAGTGCCTTATCCCAAAGCAGAAGATCTTCGGCCGTTGAGCTTATCCTTCCAGGTCCTTTCCTGTTTCCCAGCCAGATCGTATAATCACTGGAAGGGAATGAATCAGCCCTCACGTAACGCTGCCAGTCTTTCACGTATACATGACCGATAGCAAAATTTACTATCGATGCCTTGACGCTAAGACTTCTTATATCCGTATTATTCATTTTCAGCGGAAGAAAAATCCATTGCCGGCAAAGATCGATAAAGTCACGCCCGGTAATTTTTTCAGCTACACTGGCAAGCAACAGGTAACCGGTATTGCTGTACTGGTATTTTGATCCGGGTTTAAATAGCGCGGGCGGTGCATATTTATTCAGGTATGCAATGGCATCGGGGTTACCGGCAACCTTTGTTTTGTCCCAGTGCTGATCCATTATTTCCTGGTAATCCGGTAAGCCGGAAGTGTGTGTTAACAGGTGACGCAGGGTTATGCCCTTATAAGGTGTGTTGATATACAGGCTTAAAGAATCATCATAATTCAATTGTTTTTTTTCTTTCAGCATCATGATGATCATGGAGGTGAACTGTTTAGATAATGAGGCCAGTTCAAATATGTCCGTTTTAACCAGTGGTATTCTTTTAGCAAAATCACGGTACCCGAAAGCCTTATAATACACCGGCTTTCCATTTTCCGCCACAAGCAATACGCCGCTGAATGAATTCAATTCAGATTTAATTTTCATCAGGCTGTCGATCCGGCCCGTAAGTTGCTGGCCGCTGGTAACAAACGTCAGGAATAGCAGGGCAGCTGTACAGAGGATTTTCATATGGTTATTTTCGCTGGTTTTCACTGAATACCCTCGCCACATTACCTCCCAGAATTTTTTTGATATCTTTTTGACTATAACCCCTTGCCTTCAGTGCGTCGGTAATCTTCGGAAAATCCTGTATGCCGTTAAGTTCCAGGGGAGCCGAATTAATGCCATCAAAGTCGGATCCCAGGCCAACATGGTCTGCTCCGATCCTCTTCACCATATAATCAATATGGTCGATCAGCATGGCCAGTGGCGGCCTTAGCGCCATTACTTCCCCGGGGTATTTCCTGAACAGGGAATCTTCTATAAAGAACTGTTGCATTCCTGTTTTGGCCAGGGAATCCTTTTCTGCGGCATGACGGCTAAAAAAAGCTTTCTGCCCTTTGAGGAAGTTACTGTCAACAAATCCCGAATAGAAATTGACACAGATGACGCCACCATTTTTACCGACGGCATCTATCTGGTAATCCTTAAGGTTCCTGAAGACAGGAGAAAGCGCATATACGCAACTGTGAGATACGATCACAGGTTTAGTGGTCACCGCCATCGCGTCTTTAAAGGTTTGTTCACCAACATGTGAAAGGTCAACCATCATGCCCAGTTCGTTCATTCGCTTAACCACGTCGCGACCGAATGGAGAAAGCCCCTTTTTGCCCTCCGGAATGCTTCCGTCAGTTTCATTCATTGCAGAACTGGCCCATGGCGTGCTGTTGTTCCAGGTAAGTGTCATATAGCGGGCTCCGCGTTTATACAGGCTGTCGAGCTTGGAAAGATCATCTTCAATCATATGCCCACCTTCAACGCCGATCATGGCACCGTGGATTTTCTTTTTGACAACATATTTCATGTCGGCGGGGGAATAGATCATTTTCAGCCTGTCCGGGTTTCTCCCGAGAATAGCATAGAGTGTGTCGATTTGACGATTGGCAAAGGCAAAGGCATCAGGACGTTTATCACACCATACGGAGAAGATTTGTATGTCCAGTCCTGCATCATCCATCCTCCCAAGGTCGCTGTCTGTTTTGCCTTTGAGCGACTGGTCAAAGGAGTATCCTTTTTCAACAGCCTGGGAAAGAAAGTCGTTGTGCGTATCAATCAACGTAGCATTCTTATGAAGTTTTGCCGTTCCCTGGGATAATGCAGGTGAAAATGAGAATGCAGCCGATATGTAAAGTATTGCGTAAATGGATAAACGGATATTGACCATGTGTTTTTTTTTGGATATAAATGTTGAAGGAGGGTATGAATGATTCATGCCGTTGCTGTTACGGCTGATTTTTTTTGCAGCCGGAGAAAGACCCTCAATATCAGTATTAAAAATATTGGGACATACCTTGCCATAATGGGATACCATATGGCGACTACCAGTGAGATTAAAAATATAATGGGAACAACAAGACTTCGGCGTTTTGCTGTTTTTATATAATCGCTGTCAGGGAAACCATCAGCAATTCCATTTGCAGGGTTGCATACATATCGCCATAGCAGGAAATTGGAAAAGCCGGTAAGGGTGATGTTGCCTACATAAAAAGCAAATGGCGTGAACATATGAATGGTGGAAGGCGTTGAATACTCGCCAAATAAACCCGTACTGAAAGGCATCAGTACAATGGAAAAAAGAAACAACATATTCAGGAAGATCAGCCTGTTGGTATATTTATGAACAAATCCAAAAAGCCGGTGATGGATAGACCAGTAGATACCGATGAGGGCAAAGCTGAGAATAAAACCCATGAAACGGGGCACCAGGTGTTTCAGTTCATGCAACAATGCAGTGTCTGTGTAGTTGCCTTTCTCCAGTTCGGGAACTTTTAATTCTATCACCAGTAAGGTAATAGCGATGGCAAAAACGGCGTCACTAAAAAGAATCAGTCTCTCCAGCTGGAAATCACCTTTTTCAGGATGATGAAAAACTTTTGGCATGTAATTAATCATTAAGGGCCTGGTATACCAGTACTTTATACCGGTCGGCTGCGTTGAAGGTAGTGGGCCAGATATTTCGATAGATCAACCCCACAATTTTTTCTTTAGGATCTACCCAGTAAGTAGTGGCAAACATTCCACCCCAGTCAAAGGTGCCTGTATTCAATGGGAGTCGGGCGCTTTCCCGTGGAATGGTGATCCCAAAGCCAAGTCCGAATTCATCATCACCCATGACCCCGGGTGCCAGTTGATTCATGGTCATCATGCGTACCGAGCCTGTCGACAGTATCCTTTTGCCATTATAGGTTCCGCCATTCAGCAGCATCTGCAGGAAAACAGCATAGTCATAAATGGTAGAAGAAAGTCCACCACCGCCTGAAAAATAAGTGCCTTTCATTTTCGGGTAGTCACGGATAAATTTTTCCTGGATGGTAATTGTCTCCGGCATCAGGTGGACGCCTGTGGAGTCTTCGGTATAAAGGTTAACCAAACGGTCATATTTATTGGAAGGAAGAAAGAAATAAGTATCCTTCATGCCAAGAGGATCAAATATCCTGGTCCGGAAATACTGATCCAGTGACATTCCCGAAACTACTTCCACAAGGTATCCCAGGACATCTGTATTGAGGCCGTAAGTAAATTTTGTTCCGGGCTGGTGAAACAGGGGAAGCTTTCCGAGTCTTTTAATGACATCTGCCAATACATAGCCGTCAACTCCTATACCCCCGATAACCCTGTGTTTATAATACATGGCATTGGCTTCAGCAGAACCAATCTGCGCATACCCGATACCGGAAGTATGTGTGAGCAGGTCACGTATGGTGACTTCCCGTTTGGCAGGTACGGTTGTCCAGGTAGTATCAGCGAGATTAAATTTATCAATGACAACAGGATTTTTGAATTCGGGGATATACCGGGAAATGGGTTCATCAAGTAAAAATTTCCCTTCTTCAAACAGTGTCATTACGGCAACACTGGTGATGGCCTTGGTCTGTGACGCAATACGGAAGATCTGGTCTGTCCGCATCGGCGTTTTCTTTTCCATATTATCATAACCAAAGGCCTTATTGTACACGATTTTACCGTCATGCGCTATGAATGCCACTACGCCATTCATTTTTTTATCGGTTATCCATGACTGTAATACCTTGTCCACCCTTGCCAGCCTTTCAGGAGAAAATCCTGCAGAAGCGGGGTCGGCGGCTGTTAATACTTTGGCGGATTGGCATTCGGAGGATTGGGAAAAAACAATGGCAAACAGGAAAATGAAAAGAATCCTCATAAGCAGTTTTATTTAAGCAGTACAATAAATGATCAGGTGGTGATTTGCCGAATCGTGAATCTCTAAATTTAAATTAATAAAGTTCATTCACTAATTCTTTTTAGGTCGCTGCTTTTTTATTCGTCCTCACGGGGCAGTATCCCCTGTCGGTATAGCTTAGAGGCTTCCAGGATATAAGAGTGGAATTCATATTCAGTGGCCATCACGGTGAAGTCGTAAGATGGCTTATAATGAACCATAAAGCTGTCCAGCTGTGGTGCCTGCAGCCCGGTGATTCTTTTCACCAGTGATTTATTAAACCGGTAGGCGATAAATTTATCTGCTTCTTCTTCCAGCAGTCTTTGTTGAAAAGCTTTGAGGTTCCGGTTTCTTCGGAAGCGGAACATATTGATAATTTCATTGGGATCCAGTCCGGGTGTTCCTCCCTGTGCCCCGGTTTCAGTGAGTCTTAATCCGCCGGTTGACCCGTTAAAGATCTTCGCATATTTTTCCCGGTTTTCTACGGAGTCCTGCCGGTATGATTTACTGATGACCACAATTTCCCGGAGGGTCTGGTAACGGTCTTCGATCCGAACCTGCAGGGCGATATCAAAGGTGCGGGTGTATTTCATATCTGCCACGGGAAACCAGGTAGTGGATTTGCCGCGATAGAAAAACGCGATGGAGTCGTTGGGATTAACGAGTATGTTGTAATGCCCGATGGAATCCGTATAGGCAATGGCCCCGGAAGCGCTGGTAACCTTAACGGCGGGAATAATGAGTTTACGGGTGGAATCCATTACGGTGCCGCTCACCATGATGGATTGGGCGGACAGGGAATTTGTCCACAGGAAACCGGCCAGTATGATCAGCAGGTACCTGGTCATAGGGATGGGATGGCCTTTTCCTGTAACAGGGATTCGATAACAAGGGGATAATATTCGTGTTCCAGCACCTGCACCTTGCGGGCGATGGAGGAGGCACTATCGTCGGCACTGATGGGCACCCTGGCCTGGAAAATATTTTTTCCATGGTCATATATTTCGTCGACCAGGTGAATGGTAATGCCGGTCTCGGTGTCACCTGATGCGATCACTGCGTCATGGACAAAATGACCATACATTCCCTTTCCGCCATATTTAGGAAGCAGGGCGGGATGGATATTGATAATGGCTTCAGGAAAAGCATGTATCAGGGCGGCGGGGATTTTCCAGAGAAATCCCGCAAGCACGATCAATTGGATGCCCATGGACTTCAGTTCATCTGCATAGGCGTTTCCCCTGAAAAACTTTTCGCGGTCGATCACCAGGTAGGGAATATTTTCTGCAGCGGCGATATTCAACACGCCAGCGCCGGGCTTATTGGAAACGATAAGGGAAACTTCGATCTCCGGGTGGGTCCGGAAATGATCAATGATCTTTTGAGCATTGGTACCGGTACCGGAAGCAAAAATGGCTATTTTCTTCAAGGGATTATTTTCAGGATGGGGTACTGTCGCCGGCCAGTTGTTTCAGGGATTCCTTGCTGCGGTTTTCCGGAGGGTATGCGGTCTTTCGGCCAAACATCCACCGAAGGATCTTCTTTTCATAGTTCCAGAAGAATGGAAACTGTCCAAAGAAAAAGGAAACGATCAGGATAATGACCTGGTAGCCAAAAAGGAGAACGGAAATACGCAGAAATGTCTTCCAGAGCCAGAAAGTTTCCTCATTGAACCCCACCCAGGAGGTGATGGACCTGGAAATATAAGCGGTAAGTGTTCCTGTCACTGCAAAAGTGCAGAGGATCAGAAAAAGTTGGGGTCCGTTTACCTTCCATTTTGCCTTGAGACTTTCGAACATATTGCAAAGAGATATAAATTTTGTCAAATTAACGCCTGCGATTCAACTTATGTTCATTCAACAGTCTAGTTACAGTTTTATGACAAATTGTTAGATGCAAAACTCCACAATCTCCGGAAACCCGCGTCATTATTGGTTTAAAAAAAATTAAATCTTGTTGATTTTTTGTTATCATCGTACCTTATTTTTGCAGCCTAGGCTGGATTTTATCCACGTTTCATCAACCAATTGTGATTATGAGTCATCATCGATCCATTGCTAACTCTTTCTTTCCTGGATTTGTCCTGATTTTACTGCTCACTTTTTCCGGTACTGTTTCAGCCCAGGACGGAAAGGCACTTTTCAGCCAGAAATGTGCTTCCTGCCACGCTCCTGACAAGGCCCTGATAGGACCGGCACTGGGAGGTGTGGAAGAGCGCTGGCCCGATAAAGACCCAGTTATACGCCTGGATAAACAACAGTTCGGCGGTAATCAAAAGCGGTTATCCCAGGGCCGTTGCAGGTGTACAATGAGTATAACAAGATCCAGATGACGGCTTTCCCGGAACTCACCGCGAAAGATATTGATGCCATCCTGCTATATGTAAGTAATGCGGTTGCCGCCAAGGCCGCAGGCGCTGCGGAGCCAGTAATAACGGTGGTGCCGGGGTTAATCCAGCTGTCGCTGCTTCACAGGCCAATGACAGTGCACTGATCTTTGGTATTCTGACCCTGATCCTTGCGGTGATTGCACTGATCCTGCTGCAGGTGAACAGCAACCTTAAAAAATTATCCGACGAAAGGGAGGGACATGCCTGCTTCAGAACCCGTTCCTTTTTATCAGGAATAAAGCCTATATCGCCCTGGCTTCGATCATTTTATTTATGATCGGCGGTTATTATATCTTCCAGGGAGCGCAGGGACTGGGCCGCAGCCAAAAATACCAGCCTGAACAGCCGATTTATTACTCCCACACGGTTCATGCCGGTGTCAACCAGATCAGCTGCTTGTATTGCCATTACGGTGCTATGCAGGGCAAACATGCCAACATCCCTTCAGTGAATGTTTGTATGAACTGTCACATGGGTATCAATGAATATGCAAAAGGTCCAAAACTTTTCCGCGAAGATGGTACGGAAGTAGATGGAACGGCGGAAATCCAGAAACTGTATGAGTATGCAGGCTGGGATCCCGCCAAAAAAGTTTATACCGGAAAAGGCAAACCCATTGAGTGGGTGCGCATCCATAACCTTCCGGACCATGTGTATTTCAATCACGCACAACACGTTAGCGGTAGGCCAGCAGACCTGCCAGACCTGTCATGGGGAGATCCAGAAAATGGGTGAAGTATACCAGTTTTCCGATTTGAGCATGGGCTGGTGTATCAACTGTCACAGGGAAACTAAAGTTCAGTTCACTGATAATAAGTTCTACAGCATCTACGAGAAATTCCATGAGGACCTGAAGAATAAAAAGATGGACAGCGTGACTGTAGAAAAGATCGGCGGTACTGAATGTATGAAATGTCACTATTAATAATAGTACATTTCCGCTGATCCTGCATTCACTTCCTGAACCTAATTTCAATCTACAACTGCATATATGGAGCACAAAAAAGTACTGGCAATCTTTAGGAGAACTGAAAAGCAGACTGAAGCCTATGAAAAAGCCTACAGGATGAATTTGCTGAGGATCTGCCTGTAGAAGGAGACGACTAAGCTTATTAGATGCCAAGACACCACGAAGGGATTTTCTAAAATACCTGGGTTTCAGTACAGCGGCTGCCATGGCTGCTGCCAGCTGCGAAATGCCGGTCAAAAAAAGCATTCCTTATCCTTAATAAACCAGATAATCTTGTTCCGGGAATTCCCAATTATTATGCAACTACTTATATGCAGGAAGGTGAAGCAATTCCCGTGGTCGCCAAAGTGCGCGACGGTCGGCCCATCAAGATCGAGGGTAATGAACTGTCTTCTTTCACCAAAGGCGGAACTTCCGCCAGGGTGCAGGCTTCTGTGCTGGACTTATATGATACGGCCCGTTTACGCTACCCTATGCAGAATGATGGTAAGGACTTTAAAGAAGTTACCACGTTCGAGGCTTTTGACAAAATGGTTGGTGAGGCAATGGCCGGACTGGCGGTCAGCGCCAGTCGTGTTACTGACAGCTACTGTTAACTCACCCTCTACCCGCCAGGTGATCACCGAATTCCTGGCTAAATATCCCGGCAGCCGACACGTTCAGTACGATGCGATTTCCTGCAGCGGTATGCTACTGGCCAATGAAGCCTGCTATGGCAAACGCGCTATTCCTTCTTATCATTTTGATAATGCAAAAGTGATTGTTAGCCTTGATGCCGATTTCCTCGGAACCTGGCTGAACCCGGTGGAATATGCCCGCCAGTATAGTGTTGGCAGAAAGGTTGATCCTGCGAATGCGCAAATGAGCAAGCATATTCAGTTTGAAGGAATGCTGAGCATGACCGGTGCCAATGCTGATGACAGGTTTATTCACCGTCCGTCTGAAACCGGTGCGGTGGCACTGAACCTGCTTTCGCCGGTTAGGCGGAGCAGTTACGTGCACCGGCTATTGCAGATGCGCGGCTTGAAAAAAGGACTTGACATGGCAGCCAATATGCTGAAACAGGCAGGTGGCAATGCCCTTGTGGTGTCAGGAAGCAATGATGCGAATATCCAGATCATCGTAAATGCCATCAATGAAGCAATTGGCGCAAATGGTAAAACCATTAACTGGGGAACACATCAATACCCACCAGGGTATCGATAAAGACATGACCCAGCTGGTGCAGGATATGAATGTGGAAGCATCGGTGCAGTCTTGCTGATACATGGTGTTAACCCTGCTTATGATTATTATGATGCAAAGAAATTTGCCGACGGACTAAAGAAAGTAAAGGTGTCTGTATCATTCAATGACACAGGAAGATGAAACCACTCAGCTCTGTAAATATGTTTTGCCTGACCATCACTACCTGGAAAGCTGGGGTGATGCTGAAGCCTAAATCAGGATATATCAGTTTTATCCAGCCAACGATCGCCCCGCTTTTCAAAACCCGCGCATTCCAGACTTCACTGTTGAAATGGAGCGGAAACAATACTGAGTATGGCGATTATGTAAGAAGTTACTGGCTTACGAAACTGGGAAGCCAGGAAGCCATGGATAAGGCCTTACAGGATGGTGTACTGGAAACACCTGCTGCTGTGGCGTTAACTGCTGCTCCATTCAATGCCGGTGCCGTAGCTTCTGCTGCAGGCACTGTTGCCGCCGCAAAGAAAGGCGGAAAGGCTGAATTGGTGCTTTATCCAAAAATTTCTATGGGAAGCGGCAAGGATGCCAACAACCCATGGTTACAGGAATTGCCTGATCCAATCACCAAAGCCACCTGGGACAACTATGCGTGATTTCCTATGCCATGGCAAAGGAACTCGGAATCAATATTGACGATACTTATGAAGTGGAAATCACCAAGCCGGTGATCACAATTAAGGCGGGTGGCAAAGGAATTAAGGCTCCCGATACTGGCTGTACCGGGCATGCATCCAAATGTAATTGCTGTTGCAGTGGGATATGGACGACACGAGAAAGCTGGCAGGGCCGGTGCAAATGTTGGTGTAAATGCATTTCCAATGGTGGGCTTCAACGGAAACACTTTCGACTATGTTGTATCGGATGTAACATTATGAAAAGACAGCTGACCTGTATAAAATAGCCTATACCCAGACCCATAATCAATATGAAGGTCGTACCGAAGTTGTAACGGAATACAGCATCGGTGAATTCCGCAAGCATCCGGATGTAGTGGTAGGATGACAGGGAGAAACTGACCGAAGATTACGCCAAAGAATTCGGGAGACTACCGGGTAGAAGGCACCATGTATCCAAACTTCCCTTATCCTGGTCCCAAATGGGGAATGAGCATCGATCTGAATACCTGTATCGGTTGCGGCGCCTGCAGCGTGGCCTGTACCGCTGAAAATAATGTTGCCGTTGTGGGTAAGAGCGAAGTGATGAGGGCCCATGAAATGCACTGGCTGCGGATCGACCGTTATTTTGCCACCTATCGTGATGACCAGGGCAATGATGACCTGGATAAACTGAATGTGGTATTCATGCCGATGCTTTGCCAGCATTGCGACAATGCGCCTTGCGAAAACGTTTGTCCGGTGAACGCGACCAACCACAGCAGTGAAGGCATCAACCAAATGGCTTATAACCGTTGTATCGGTACAAGATATTGCGCCAACAACTGTCCTTATAAAGTACGTCGTTTTAACTGGGCTGATTACACGGGTGCTGACAGCTTCCCGGATAACCAGCGCGAAGTATCTGGACGATTCAGTGATGATGATGAACGATGACCTCACCCGCATGGTGTTGAATCCTGATGTTACCGTACGGTCAAGGGGTGTGATTGAAAAATGTTCTTTCTGTGTTCAACGTGTGCAGGACGGGTAAACTGACAGCCAAAAAAGAAAACAGGCCGATAGAAACCGGGGCCAATGGCAAGTGGGATGTGAAGACAGCCTGTCAGCAGGCTTGTCCAACCAGTGCTATTGTATTCGGTAACGTGAACGACAAAAACAGCCCGATCACACAAGTGAGGGAAGGACAGCAGAAAAACCGCGTATTTTATGCGCTGGAACAACTGCACGTACTGCCCAGCGTCAATTACCTGGCGAAAATCAGGAATACTGACCGTGAAGTTGGACTGGCCATTGTTGAAGCAAGCACATGGTGGACAACAGGTGCTGCAGAAGCCAGCGCATTAGGGAAATGGGAAGATGTGCAAGGTGTGAGAAGTAATTTGAGAATTAGTCATTTAGACAATATACCAATCAAATGAGTTTGATTAAATACGAATCACCGATCAGGGAACCGTTAGTAGATGGTACATAAAACCTACCATGAGGTAACGGAGGATATCTGTCACACGATTGAAGCTAAGCCCAGCAGGTTATGGTATATCGGTTTTTTTATCTCTGTAGCCTTCCTCATGTTTGGTGTGTACTCCGTCTACCGGGAGGTGGTGTATGGTATCGGCCAGTGGAATGTGAACAGAACCATTGACTGGGGTTGGGATATCACCAACTTCGTTTGGTGGGTGGGTATCGGTCACGCCGGTACGCTGATCTCTGCGATCCTTTTGCTGTTCCGCCAGGGATGGAGAACAGGTGTTAACCGTGCTGCGGAAGCGATGACCATCTTTGCGGTAATGTGCGCCGGCCAGTTTCCGATCTTCCACATGGGTCGTGTATGGATGGCCTTTTTCACGCTTCCTTATCCAAATACACGCGGACCTTTATGGCCCAACTTCAACTCGCCGCTGATGTGGGACGTATTTGCGATCTCAACTTACTTCACTGTTTCCTTATTGTTCTGGTATTCAGGTCTTATTCCTGACCTGGCTACGGTACGGGATCGTGCCAAAACAAAATTCCGCAAACATTTTTATGGTATCGCTATCATTCGGCTGGACAGGCAGTACCAAACACTGGCAGCGTCACGAAAGTCTTTCACTGGTACTGGCAGGTTTGTCAACACCCACTGGTATTGTCGGTGCACACCATCGTATCCTTCGACTTCGCCACTTCAGTCATTCCGGGATGGCATACCACCATCTTCCCTCCTTACTTCGTTGCGGGTGCCATCTTCTCCGGTTTTGCCATGGTGCAAACACTGATGCTGGTTGCCAGGAAGGTGATGAACCTGGAAGATTATATTACCCTGGGGCATATTGAGGCCATGAATAAGGTGATTGTGCTGACGGGTTCTATTGTGGGTTGTGCTTACCTGACGGAATTATTCATGTCGTGGTACAGCCAGGTAGCCTATGAGCAGGATGCCTTCAGATTCCGCATGACGGGTCCTTATGGCTGGAGTTACTGGCTGATGATGACCTGTAACGTTATTTCTCCGCAGCTGTTCTGGTTCAGGAAACTGAGGAGAAATGTTACGTTCACTTTCGTCATGAGTATCGTGGTGAATATCGGTATGTGGTTCGAACGGTTTGTGATCATCGTTACTTCACTGTACCGGGATTATCTTCCTTCTTCATGGTCAATCTACTATCGTCCTACCATCTGGGAGATTGGCTTCTATGTGGGAACATTCGGTCTTTTCTTTACCTGCTTTTTCCTGTTCGCCAAATACTTCCCGGTGATTGCCATTGCGGAGATCAAACACGTGTTAAAGACAACCGGTGAGAGCTATAAGAATGACATGGCAACGCTCGACAATATGGACGTGGACAAGTTTTATCATGAAACACATCATGATGATCACGATCACGGAAGCACGGTAAAAATTGCACAGCACTAAATAAACAATCGTAAAACACGATACATGGCAGTTAAAAAATTTGTGGTAGGTTGTTTCGATGATGAAAAGGTATTGTTCCCGGCCGTTACAAAAGTGAGAAGGGCAGGTTACAAGATCCATGACGTTTACACACCCTTTCCTGTACACGGCCTGGATAATACCATGGGATTAAGGGAAACCAGCCTGCATACCGCCGGTTTCATTTTCGGTCTTACAGGTACAACCACCGCAGTGACCTTCATGACCTGGTCCTTTACCAAAGACTGGCCGGTGAACATTGGTGGTAAACCCAATTTCGCCCTTCCGGCATGGATACCGATCACTTTTGAACTTACGGTATTGATGGCTGCTGTGGGAATGGTACTGACTTTCTGTTACCTCTGCCAGCTGGCGCCTTTTATCAAGAAGCACCATTTTCACCTAAGGGCCACCGATGACCTGTTTGTGATGGTGATCGAATGCACGGCAAAAACCAATGAAGATGAGGTAAAGAATTTTCTTGCGCAGGCCGGCGCACAGCAGATCAATACGCAGGTAGCTGAAGACGGATGGTGGATTGGAAGGTACGACAGGGAACAAAAGCTTTACAAAAACGACCAGGCGATAGCTTAAAGCAAGAATAAACAGATGAAAAAACTCAGCATCATATCATTTTCACTCAGCCTTCTGCTTATCCTGGCAATTGGTTGCAGTGAGGTGAAAAGGAAACCGGGAAAGACTTATATGCCAGATATGGCTTATAGCAGGGCTTACGAAACATATTCTCCCAGTCCAATCTTTAAGGATGGCCAGACCAATCGTGAACCTGTTGCCGGAACCGTTAAACGCGGAGAGACCATGCCTTTCCATATTGCCAAGGATGGCATGCGGGCGATACTTCGCATTATTTTGCATCACGCAGCGTAAAAAACCCGCTTCCCGCATTGAATCCTGTACAGGCAACTGAAGCGGAAAGGTTATACCTGATTCACTGCGGCATTTGTCATGGATGCGAAACTTGACGGTAATGGTCCCCTTTATAATGGTGGTGATGGTCCTTACCCGGCCAAACCGGCAACACTGGTGGGAGATGCCAAGTATGAAGCAATGCCTGAAGGCCAGATGTATTATTCACGTAACTTATGGCAAGAACCTGATGGGAAGCTATGCTTCTCAGCTGGCTACCCAATGAACGCTGGATGGTGATCGCATATATCAAGAGCAAGCAGAAACCCGCCGCTACGGCAGCGCCTGCGGCTACAGATACAACGGCCGCCAGCAAACCAGTGGCTGCTGTAACAACCAAATAATTAATTCAGAACGCATAATAAGATCCGATGATCAAGCAACAATTTGAAGTTACTCCTGGATACAAAAAATGGTCAATGGGGCTGCTGGGCGTAGGTGGCCTGGTCCTGGTACTGGGTTTTGTTTTCCTTGGATTAAGCAGCGACGAGCACAACCAGACCCGTTTCTGGGCCGTTCTCCTGCAGAACAGTATCTTTTTCCTGCTAATCTGTAATGCCAGCATGTTCTTCATCTGCATCACCACACTGGCCATGGGTGGATGGCAGGTGGCATTTCGCAGGGTTCCTGAAGCCATTTCTGCACTGGTGCCGGTTTTTGCCATCCTGGCCCTGGTAGTGTTTCATCGGAATCATCTTTGGTCATCAGCACGCATATTTATCACTGGCTCGACAAAGAACATGTGGAGACCGATCAAGATACTTAAGGGGAAGAGCGCCTTTCTGAATCCGACTTTCTTTTTTGTATGGACCATTATCACGCTGGCTGTCTGGACCTGGTGGGAAGGAAAATGAGGCAGTTGTCGGCCGTTACCGATGAGCCCATGAATGGCATTGAAGGTGCCAAGTCCTGGATGCATTCCAATACCGTGTGGGCTGCCACCTTTATCGTTTTCTTCGGTCTTACCGTTGGCTCAACCATTCCCTGGTTGTGGCTGATGAGCATTGATGCCCACTGGTATTCCACCATGTACAGCTGGTACACTTTTGCGAGCACATTTGTTTCCGGCATGTCGCTGATCGCATTATTTGTGATTTACCTGAAAAACAACGATTACCTGGAATATACCACGGATGAACAGCTTCATGATCTCGGAAAATTCATGTTTGCCTTTTCCATTTTCTGGACCTATCTCTGGTATTCACAGTTCATGCTGATCTGGTATGCCAACATACCGGAGGAAACAGTGTATTTCAAACCCAGGATGCAGGGTCCTTACCAGGGAATATTCTTCCTGAACCTGATTGTAAATTTCCTTATGCCCTTCCTGTTACTGATGACAAAAGGGTCCAAAAGAAATTATACAACTATGACCTTTGTTGCGGTGTTAATTATTGTGGGCCACTGGATAGATTTTTACCAGATGGTAATGCCTGGTCGCTTTAGGTGAACATTATAGTCTCGGATGGTTTGAATTTGGTATACTTGCCCTTTATGCCGGTATGATCATGCATTTTGTTGGCCGCGGATTAAGCAGCAAGCCACTGGTGCCGCGGTATAACCCGTTCCTGAAAGAAAGTATTATACATCATGCTTGATGTTGAGATAGTGAAAATGATATTGTAAACGTTATTATTAAAACTGTAGAATAAAAATGTCTGGTTATCTTATTCTAGCGATCCTTGCACTGGCCTTCCTGGTTGTATTCCAGATTGCCAAAGCCAGTGAATACGTAGCAGTACTGAAAGGAGAAGAGAAAACATTCCGTCAGAATAACCGGATCAATGCTTTTCTTTTCATTGCTTTCCTGGTACTCGGACTGGCAGGCGCGTGGTGGTGCAACGAATTGTTTTATGATAAAACACTTGTTCGTTCAGCCTGCAGCTTCCGACCATGGCGAGAAGATCGATTACATGCTTTGGATTACGATTATCATTACAGGTGTCGTATTCCTGCTGACACAGGTATTATTGTTCTGGTTTGCTTATAAATACCAGTATACCGAAAAAAGGAAATCATTTTACTTTCCGCATAATAATAAACTCGAATTATTCTGGACCGTAGTGCCGGCCATATTCCTGACCGTACTGGTTGGCTTTGGATTGTATCTACTGGTTTGGAATCACTGGTGAAGCACCAAAAGATGCCCAGGTGGTGGAGATCACCGGGAAGCAGTTCAACTGGATGATGCGGTATCCCGGTAAAGATGGTGTGCTGGGAAGAAAAAATTATCGCCTCACCGATGCCTCCAATGGAAATGCATTGGGGGTTGATTGGGAAGACGGATCAAGCCATGACGATATTGAAGCTACTGAAATGCATCTTGTAGTGAACAAGCCGGTAAAACTGGTGATCAATGCACAGGATGTCATTCATGATGTGGGTCTGGCTACATTTCCGTATGAAGATGGATGCTGTTCCCGGGATCCCGACTACGATCTGGTTTACGCCAAAATATACCACCGCGGAGATGAAGAAGATCACGGGAAACAAAGACTTTGTGTATGAAATCTCCTGCGACCAGATGTGTGGAACGGGTCACTATTCCATGAAAGGACTGGTGATTGTGGAAACACAGGAAGAGTATAATACCTGGCTGGCTGGTAAAAAACCACAGTATGTGACGCTGCAGGAACAGAAAAGATGCTCCTGCAACTCCAGCAGCCCCGGTTGCAGATACAGCCAGTGCCAAACCGATCGCACAGTTATCTAAATAGATTTTAAAAGAACTGAAAATAAATTAATCTGATGAGTGATACTATCCATGGGCAAGAAGGGTCAGTGATAACCCAGGCAACGCAGGGGCATGATGCACACCATGAGCATCATCATCACGAAGAATCTTTCATATCCAAATATGTATTCAGCCAGGATCATAAAATGATCGCGAAGCAATTCCTGATCACCGGTATGATCTGGGCGATTATTGGTGGTTTATTCTCTGTATTGTTCCGTTTGCAATTGGGATATCCTGACATGACTTTTCCTTTCCTGGAAGACATCTTCGGGAAATGGGCCAGGGGCGGCAGGATCAGCCGATGAATTTTATTATGCACTGGTAACCATGCACGGTACCATCCTGGTATTCTTTGTATTAACGGCAGGATTGAGCGGAACCTTTGCCAACTTTCTGATTCCTTGCAGATTGGTGCAAGGGATATGGCATCGCCATTCCTGAATATGCTTTCTTACTGGTTCTTCTTCGGTGCGTCCATTGTGATGTTCTCTTCTCTGTTTGTTCAAACAGGACCTGCATCTGGCGGATGGACGATCTATCCTCCGTTAAGCGCACTGGGACAGGCTTCTGAGGGATCTAAAATAGGTATGGACCTTTGGCTGGTTTCTATGGCACTCTTCATTGTGTCATCATTACTCGGTGGTCTTAATTATATTTCTACCATCCTGAATATGCGTACCAAGGGTATGAGCATGACAAGGATGCCACTGACCATCTGGGCCATCTTCTTTACCGCTGTACTGGGTGTACTTTCTTTCCCTGTATTATTGTCAGGTGCAATCTTGTTATTATTCGACCGTAACCTGGGTACCAGTTTCTATCTGTCTGACATCGTGGTAAAAGGGGAGATCCTGCCAAACGAAGGTGGAAGTGCCATTCTTTTCCAGCACTTGTTCTGGTTCCTTGGACACCCTGAAGTGTATATCATTCTTTTGCCGGCCATGGGAATGGTATCGGAAGTGATGAGTGTAAATTCCCGTAAGCCCATCTTTGGATACCTGGCGATGATCGGTTCATTGTTTGCGATTGCCATCCTGGCCTTCCTGGTTTGGGCGCACCATATGTTTGTAACCGGATTGAATCCTTTCCTGGGTGCATTCTTCGTGTTGCTGACCTTGTTGATTGCGGTGCCTTCGGCCATCAAAGTATTCAACTGGCTTACCACCATTATGGAGAGGTAATATCCGGTTCACACCTGCCATGCTGTTTGCCATCGGATTTGTGAGCTTGTTTATTTCTGGTGGTCTTACAGGTATCTTCCTGGGTAACTCCACACTGGATATTCATCTTGCATGATACTTATTTTGTAGTGGCGCACTTCCATATTGTAATGGGTGTGGCTTCATTCTTCGGAATGTTTGCCGGTGTTTACCACTGGTTCCCGAAAATGTATGGCCGTTATATGAATAATACGATGGCTTATATCCATTTCTGGGTAACGCTGGTTGGTGCTTACCTGATTTTCTGGCCAATGCACTACCAGGGATTTGCAGGTATGCCTCGCCGTTACTGTGATTATCAGCAACTGGGAATCTTTCAAACAGTTTGCTGAACTGAACAGGTTTATCAGTACGGTGGCCATGATTGTTTTTGCGGTGCAGCTGTTGTTGGTGTTCAACTTCTTCTATTCCATTTTCAAAGGAAGAAAAGTAAGGACGCAGAATCCATGGGGATCAAATACACTGGAGTGGACCACGCCTATCACGTCCCGGTCATGGTAACTGGCCTGGAGAAATTCCTGAAGTTCATCGCTGGGCTTATGATTATGGAAAAGATGGAAGGGATTTTATTCCACAGACGGAGCCGGTTGGAGAGAATGAATCAAAACATTAGAAGGACAAACGCTGTGAAGGCGTATGACGCGGAGCATATAAGCGGTGAATCCGGAATAAGATATTTGACAACAGTGAATGATACAGTGGCAGCATCAGCGAAGGGCGGGACAGCCCTGAAACAAAAATTCAGGGATTACTATCAGTTGATAAAGTTCACCCTGAGTTTCACGGTGGTATTTTCCTCGTGTGATCTGCTACCTGCTGGCACCAGGGATATCATTCGACTGGCTATCAGTTCTTTTACTTTTTGTAGCAGGAATGCTGATCACCGGATCAGCAAATGCCATCAACCAGGTAGTGGAGAAAGACACGGATGCGATGATGAAGCGAACCTCCAACAGGCCCGTAGCGGCAGGGAGGATGAGTGCTGACGAGGGTTGGACATTTGCCACTGATCGCCGGCGTGATCGGGGTTTTTATGATGGGGTATTATTTTAACTGGCTCTCAGCGGGTATTTCAGCTTTCAGCCTTTTCTTGTATGCTTTTGTCTATACCCCCCTGAAGAAAAAACATTCCATTGCCGTGCTGGTGGGTGGTATACCCGGAGCACTTACCCTGCCTCATCGGCTGGGTTGCTGGAACAGACGACCCTTTCACTGGGCGGATGGATATTATTTGCCATCCAGTTCTTCTGGCAGTTCCCCCATTTCTGGGCGATTGCCTGGGTGGCTTATAACGATTACAGCAAAGCAGGATTTAAGCTGCTTCCCGATAAGGGCGGTCCCACGAAATATGCGGCTGTACAGGCGATGCTATATTCGATTGATTCTGGTGCCCGCTGGGAGTACTGCCTTTTATGTCGGGGTATGAGTGGTTGGGTGAGCCTGGTGATTGTGGGACTGGCAAACCTGTTTATGATCTGGCAATGCGTGAGGTTGTATCAGAGAGATGGATGTAAAAGCGGCAAGAAGGGTAATGTTCAGTTCTTATATTTATCTGCCGGTAGTCTTGCTTGCCTTCTGGGCTGACAAAGTTTGAACTTTGTTTACGGCAAGCATTACGGATTACGAATTCGGATTAGCGAATTCGTAATCCGACAATCCGTAATTCGTAATCCGCGCAATTTAAACGTGATAAAAGGTCGTAGTGAGTGCAGTGAGCATAGAACAGCAGAGAAAGTAAAATACATCCCCATAAATTCACCCTTTGGGTGGCCATCGGGAGTATTCTGATGATGTTTGCGGGACTGACAAGTGCATATATCGTGAAGCGGAGCCAGGCAAACTGGGCATTGCTGGAGATACCGATGATTTTCTGGTTTTCTACGGTGGTGATCATGCTGAGCAGCCTGACAGCATCTATCTGGCACAGAAGGCGTTTAGGAAACAGGGAAATGTGCAAGTACCGCCTTGTTGGGAGTAACGGCAATACTGGGAGTAGTATTTCTTATTTTGCAGGTGATTGGATTTGCGGGATATGAGCTGCAGGATATCAGGTTGACAGGTGCAGGATCGAATGCGTCGTATTCTTTTTTGCTGGCTATTGCAGCTTTACATGGAGTGCATGTGCTTGGCGGAGTGATAGCGCTGATGATCATTTACCTCAGGGCGCTCAGTGCGAAACCAAGGAATTACAGTGCGTACCGATTGAAGTGGCGGCAACATACTGGCATTTTGTAGACCTGCTTTGGATATATCTTATTTATTTTTTTTAGTTTGATGAAATAGCGGCAGGTGGAATATTTTTGCGAACCCAAAACATGAAAATAAAACATGGCAACAGCAGCACAGGCGGATACTAAATGGTGGGGCGGCGGCAGAAGTCCGTTCAATGTGGAGTATGGAAAACTGATGATGTGGTATTTCCTGATGAGTGATGCTTTCACTTTCGGGGCATTCCTCATTTCATACGGTACCATCCGTTTCAGCCAGAACTACTGGCCTGATCCTAACCAGGTATTCAATGCCTTCCCTTTTGCGGGACATGCAAATCTTCCGCTTGCATTTGTGAGCCTGATGACCTTTATCCTGATCATCAGTTCGGTAACCATGGTGCTGGCCGTTCATGCCGGACATCATATGGACAAGAAAGGTGTAATCAAGTGGATGGTCTGGACCATTGTTGGCGGTATTCGCCTTCCTTGCCTGCCAGGCCTGGGAATGGACGCACCTGATCACCGGTGACACATACTGTATTGATCGATGGAAAGATTCAGCGAGACTTGGTACAACCGTAAGCAAAAATCCCATGGGGACCGAGCTTCAGGAATGATGCATGATGGTCATGCAGGTCACTAACACCGGCCCGGTTGCATTTGGCGGATATTTCTTCGGTATTACCGGTTTCCACGGTTTCCACGTATTCTCGGGAGTGGTTATTAATATTGTCATGTTGTTCATGACCATAAACGGTGTTTTTGACCGTAAAGGGACATTACCAGATGATCGAAAAGGCTGGACTGTACTGGCACTTTGTAGACCTGGTCTGGGTATTTGTATTCCTTTGTTTCTACCTTATCTGATTTTATTAATCCTATTTAATGAATGCATATGTCAAATGAAAGCAGCAGTGCAGCGTATCCGGAAGTAACTTTTCACCACGCTCCGGCCGATTCAGACAGCACGGTTAAAAAGATTGTCCGGACTACGGTTATCCTTTCAGTGATCACGTTAATTGAACTGGCACTGGGGTTTACTATCTATTATTTACACAAGAGCCCGGATTACAGCCATGCACTTGTGTCTATTTATAAAAGGTGTCATTACCATTTTGTCACTGGCCAAAGCGTTTTATATCGTTAGTGTTTTTATGCACCTTGGTGATGAAATTCGCAACCTTATTATGACCATTGTTGTTCCATTATTACTATTTATCTGGTTTATCGCAGCCTTCCTGTAGGAAGGGGATTCATGGCTCCAGCTTCGCAACACTCGTGCGGGTTCCGTTAGTCCTGAACAGCAGATTCAAAAACCTGCTGATGCTAAGAAGCCGGGTGTGGAGTAAGGGATATGCAAGCACGATTAAATTTTTATAAATATCTGTCCCGGCCTCCCGGGACATTTTATTTAGTGAGCATGAAAAGAAGAATATTTATAGCCATTTCAATTGCAGTATTACTTCCCCTGGTGAGTTATTATATCGTGAACTACCTCCGTTTAAGTGCGGTTACTATGCCAAGGAAATATTTTTACGATACCGTGGTATCTGTCACCGATCGCGGTAAAACTACCTTGGATACGGTTTGGCATCATGTAAAACCGGTAACCCTGACCAACCAGTTTGGGAAGAAAGTCAATATAAATGATGAATGGAAGGGAAAGATCGTTATCGTGGATTTCTTTTTTACATCCTGTCCGTCCATCTGCCCAACGCTTACCCGTAATATGAAAAGATTACAGGATGCATTCAATAAAACAGACTACAATTGTAAGATTTGTTTCTATTACGGTGGATCCTAAACGTGATTCAGCCGCCAGACTGAAGGCGTATGGTGACAAGTACAATATCAACCACGACACCTGGTGGATGCTAACCGGAAATAAAGAAGGAGATTTATGATCTGGCCCTTAATGAATTTAAGGCCAATATTGCCCAGGACGACGGCGTCGATACTAATTTTATCCATACTGATAAATTTTTCCTGCTGGATAAGGACAGGGTTGTGCGGGGATGGTATAGCGGTCTGGACAGTACTCATCTCGACCAGCTGATGCGGGATGTGGTGCTGCTTATGCTGGAGCGGGATAAAAAAGTAAAAAGAAATCTGTTCAGGAAGTAGTTAAACTCCGAAGTGATAATAATACGTTATGATTGATGCCACTATAAAGAAAAACGATGGTCTCGCCCGAATACTGATCCTTACAGTCTCCGTGGTTGTGTTCCTGGCCGTTGTTATATTGTCGCGCGTGAAACTTGAAGTTGACCTGGGTTTTGATGTTCATGTATTTGCCACTATCAATGCCGTGATCAATTCTATCGTTAGTGTACTGCTCGTGTCTGCATTGGTGGCAGTAAAAAACAACCACTACCTGCTGCATAAAAAGCTCATGATGAGCGCTATTATTTTCTCCGTAATCTTCCTGGTTTCCTATATCGCCCATCATTTGTTGACCGGGGATACCCGTTTCGGTGGCACTGGAATGATCCGTAGCGTTTATTTTTTTATCCTGATCACCCATATTTTTCTTGCAGCGATTATTCTCCCTTTTATACTGTTTACGGCTTATCGCGGGCTGGTGGCTGAATTTCCCGCACATCGCAAAATTGCCAGGATCACCTGGCCCATATGGTTGTATGTAAGTGTTACCGGAGTGGTGGTGTATTTGATGATCAGCCCGTATTACAGTTGAGGGTTGAGAGTTGAGTGTTGAGGGTTATTGATTTACGCTCAACTCTCAACCCTCAACTCTCAACTACAGTTCTTCCGGTTTCCAGAACAATTTATTGAACTCCACCACACGGTCATCCTTAACCGAAATTCCTTCGCTGCGGAGAAGTTCTTCCATTAAATTTGGTGTGGCGAAATGATGTTTGCCCGAAAGCATGCCATTGCGATTCACCACCCTGTGAGCGGGCACAGGTGACGTAGCAGTACCTGCGGCATTCATGGCCCAGCCAACCATCCTGGCCGAAAGCTTGCTGCCAAGATATTCGGCAATGGCTCCATAAGTAGTTACACGTCCGGGCGGGATTAGTCGGGCCACCTGGAATACACTGTCAAAAAAGGAATCCGTAGATAGCTTTTTCTTCCTGGCAAATAAGGATTCAGATAATTCGTCAACCGGTCGGTGTTTTGTAAGTGCTTTTTTCTTTGGGAGAGGTACCGGGATTTTGCCTTTACCGGGGGGCTTTTTATTACCAGTTTTGGCGTTTCTTTTTTGAGTCATTGTCCCTTTTTTGAAGTAGCTCAGAGCGGCGTGGTTCCGCTACATTAATGTAATCAAAAGGACAATTCAAACAACCATTACCGCAACATTTTCCATTGGCAAGGTGATACTTTGCTGTAAGGACCATATAGCCCTGCTCATTATAATAAAAATCCTCTCCTTCAATAAGTCCTTTATTCATTATTACGGCTATATCTTTTACATAACAAACTTTGCCGGTTGATTGTTCGGGCAAACTACCTGGTCCATGGAAATGACCGGCAGCATTAAAATCCTTTTGATGGTTCCGTGTTTTTCAGCAGTTCCTGTAAAAGTTTATCAGTCTGTTCCAGGTCATCATGCTTAAGTGCAAATTGCAGGTAATGTATGCGATTACTGTTTGCAATATCCAGCCCTTCATAATGAGTTTTTATATTCAGTTCATCTTTCCTCTGTGGTGATGCGTATACGTCATCCATATCCTCCAGTAAAGGAAGTTCGTGCATGCTGATCACCAGCCTGGTAAAATTATACAGGTGTGGTGAGTCAGTTTTTAAATGTATTAATCCGCCGGCCTGCAGTATCTGCTGGTATAGCCTCAGGAATTTAGGGTGTGTGAGCCGTTTTTTGGCTTTGGATGTACGTAATTGCGGATCCGGAAAGGTGAGCCAAATTTCCTGGACTTCCCCTGCTTCAAAATAATCTGTGATCTTATCGATCTGTGTGCGTATAAATGCTGCATTCACCAGTCCCTGCTGTAATGCCTTTTTTGCACCAACCCATATGCGGTTGCCCTTTACATCAATGCCGATAAAGTTTCTTTCAGGATAAAGTTGTGCGAGTCCTACAGTGTATTCGCCTTTTCCGCAGGCCAGTTCAAGTGTGATGGGATGACTATTCTGGAAGTGATCCTTCCATTTTCCTTTCATGCCCTGCGGGTACTGGAGAACGTTAGGAAAATCTGCTACCTCAGCAAAGCGTATCAATTTTTTCTGACCCATATAATTGGAGACTAGAGAAAAATACAAAACACATTAGATAATCACCAGAAACTTTATAAAGACTTTAAGACCTCTAGTCTCTAGTCTCTCGTCTCTAGTCTAATATCATCCTTTCCATTTCTTCAAAGCAAGCACTGCATTGAGCCCGCCAAAAGCAAAGGAATTGGTGAGTGCACAATTAATGGTTTTGGGTCTCGACTGGTTAGGCACCACATCAATATCGCATTCCGGGTCAAATTCCTCATAGTTGGCGGTAGGAGGAAGGATATCATGGTAGATGGCAAGCGTTGTAGCTACGGCTTCGAGGGCGCTGGTTCCTCCAAGCACGTGTCCGTGCATGGATTTGGTTGAGCTCACGCCGATATTCGGGGTATGCTCACCAAAAACAGTTTTAATGGCGGCAGCTTCCATGGAATCATTGGCTGTTGTACCGGTTCCATGGGCGTTGATATAATCTATTTCAGACGGCTCAAGGCCTGCATCTTTAAGGGCAAGCCGCATCGCTTCTTCTGCGCCAAGTTGTGAAGGCTTGGTAATATGACCTGCGTCGGATGTCATTCCGAAACCGGCGATTTCTGCAAAGATCGTTGCTCCCCTGGCCTGTGCAGATTCCAGGGTTTCTATCACCAGCATCGCACCTCCTTCACCAAGTATCATACCCAGCCTGTTTTTGGAAAAAGGCCGGCAGGTATCTGGCGCAACAACGCGGATGGCTTCCCAAGCCTTCATGAAACCAAAGGAAAAAGGAGTTTCACTTCCACCTGTCAGTGCCATATCACATACTCCATTACGCACCAGCCAGAACGCATTGCCAATGGCGTGGTTGGAAGATGCACATGCGGTGGAAATGGTATAAGCGGGACCTGTAAGACCCAAAGCCATGGATACCTGGCTTGCGCCGGCATTGGGCATAATCATCGGTATGGTAAAGGGATGTGCCCTTCCTTTCTTTTCCAGGTACAGGTCAGACAGCGTTTTGTCGTGCGTGGATTCTCCGCCGATACTCGTACCCGTAATTACTGCGGTACGGGCCTGTAATGCAGGGGTGAATTCGATGCCCGACTGTTTTACAGCCTGGCGTGCAGGGTATAGACAGAACTGCGCAAACCTGTCGAGCATGTCCAGTTCTTTTTTTTCAAAGTGCTCCGATGGAACATAGTTTTTCACCTCGGCTCCATTAGCGATCCTCACTTTTTCTGTGTCGATCATTGTTAACGGTGCTATACCGGAGCGGCCATGGATAATGTTGTCCCAGAATTCATCCACGGTTTTACCCAATGCGGAGATGATTCCCATTCCGGTAATCACGACTCTTCTTCCCTGCATAATGGATTATTTACTGCTATTTACCAGTTTCTCGAGGCTTTCCACGGCTTCTTTCACCGTTTTGATCTTTAGAAGCTCCTGGTTTGGAATAGAAACTTTGAAATGATCTTCCAATTCGCTGATAAGCTCCACTGAATCAAGGGAATCCATATCCAGTTCCTCGAAAGAATTGGTCATGAATATGTCGTCAGGCTTAAGGCCCTTCTTCTCCCCGATCAATTCCCTTACTTTTTGATAGATTTCCTGCATGTTTAATTTTCCTTAGTGTTAAAGCAAATCGCTTTCTGGGCGCGAAAATAAACAATTTCCGCGGGATGACCGCCAAGAATGAAAATCGATTCAAGTTTAGCTATATGGGCCAGGTCGTTCCGACATCCCGGAGGGACACAATCTGTTAATGACAACCAAAGCGCTAGTCTTTAATACACGTACAGACAGCATTAGCGGCTTTTGAGTCTTACTGATTGTAACACTTTCGTATCCATAAAATGCAGCATAAGTGTTTATGAAATTATCAGATGATACCGTAGAGTTCCACCAAATAGCAGTTCTCCCTTGCACAGTTGAAACATGATGATCCCGAAGGTGTTTGACCGTATGGTATACCTGTTCATCCCTTGGATCTTTGAAAGTTTCGGACGTATTCTGATTATTATTAGCATCCGGCTGGTTTGGATCAGCTTTAGCACAGGAAATGAAAAGTAAAATCACAAAAGAAAGCAGGGCATACATTGTTTTTTCATAGTGTAAAAAGTAACTCCCCGGGTTATAAGTATATGCGCTAAAGAAAATAAAAAGCCTCCATAACTCATTGAATTATAGAGGCTTTTAGCTGTAGGGGGAGGATTCGAACCTCCACGAAGACGTTAGCATCTGCACACGTGTTGTCGGATTGCAAGTCCGGCCGCTTGAGTGGTCAACCCTAGTCGGTGGTGCTGCAGCACCATCGGCGTTATGCAGTGTTTATCCGGTGATCTTCACCCCCGAGACAAGAGGGTATGTCTGCCAAAGTTTCATCACCCCACAGTGTATAAGAACTTGAGGGTGCAATATTAAGGTAAAAAGGGCATTTCGTTACAAATAATTCAATAAAAATTTTGAAAAATCAGAAATCATTCAATATATTAGCCCTATTAATAGATAATATTAAAAACAAAAAGGGTAAATGGCTACTAAATTTAATTTAGACAAACTGGATCTTCAGATCATCCACGCTATGATGGAAGATGCCGGCATATCATATGCTGACCTGGGCAAAAAACTGTTTGTTTCCGGCGGGACCATCCATGTTCGGATAAAGAAACTACAGGAGCTGGGCGTGGTCAAAGGTACTAAACTCAATGTAGATCTCAAACTGCTGGGATATGATATCACTGCTTTTGTGGGAATTTTCCTGGAAAAGAGTTCCCTGTATGATATAGTGGCCGAAGAACTGAAAAAAATCCCTGAAATCATCCGCCTTAATTATACCACCGGAAACTACAGCATGTTCCTTGAAGTGGTGGCCAAGGATATAAACCAGCTCAGGTTTGTGCTGCACGACAGCCTTCAGAAAATAAAAGGGATAGAAAGAACGGAAACCTTCATTTCGCTTGACGAAAGCTTCAACAGGAATGTCCAGGTTACCCGTATGCTTCAATCATGAACCTTATCAAGGAATCAAAAGGTTTTATTGGTTCTCTGCTCCTGCTGATACTGTTGAATGTGTTGGTGAAGCCGGTATGGATTTTCGGCATCGACAGGCAGGTACAGAACATTACCGGTTATGAAGCTTATGGCGGATATTTTGCCCTGATGAATCTCAGCATTGTATTGAACTTCCTGCTTGATCTCGGCATCACGCCTTATTTCAACCGCACGGTAGCCGCAGAACACGGAAGGGGAAGGGTGCTATTTTCCCAGGCTTTCAGCATTAAGCTCCTGCTCGGATTTATGTACGGAATTGTTGTTTTCCTTGTGGCCTGGTTTTCAGGCGCCATGACAGGAAGGCTGTTATTTATGCTGATGCTGTTGCAGGTACTCAATAGTTTTTCGCTACTGCTGCGATCCTACCTGTCTGCATCGCAACAATATTCAAAAGACGCCTGGCTGTCCATCACAGATAAATTTTTTGTGATCATTGCAACGGGATTTGTGTTGCTATATCCGGGGATCAGCGGCAGCATCACCATTAACCTTTTTGTGGTGATACAGATTGTTGGATTGATGGTCTCGATAGCCCTGGGAATTGTTTTCCTGTACAGCAGGATCAGCACCATCATCATTTCACCATTCAAACACTTTGATCCGCGTATACTCAGGTCAAGCCTTCCCTTTGCACTGAACATATTCTTCATGGCCTCCATAGGAAGGGCCGATGGCTTCCTGCTGGAAAGGCTCGATAAAGGCGGCGCCTATGAAGCCGGCATTTATGCTTCAGGTTTTCGGTTACTCGATGCCGTTAATATGGGCGGCTACCTGATGGCAAGTTTCCTCTTACCATATATTTCAAAGTACTGGCCCGATAATTCCACCTTTCGGCCCATCCTTAATTATTGCCGGCACCTGCTGATGATTTCAGGCATCCTCGTGGCGGCTTTTGCATGGTATTATTCCGTACCGATGAATCAATGGCTTTATCATGCAAGAGATCCTGAAACGGCCGATATGATCCGCATTCTTTTGCTCTGCCTGGTGCCGATGAGTGTTGTCCATATTTATGGAACGATGTTAACGGCAACAGGACATATCCATTCATTTCTCCGGATCAGCGGTTTTTTTGCCATGGCCAATATCCTGGCCAATCTTTTTTTTATTCCCCGATACGGGGCTCACGGCGCCGCATGGGTGGCGGTAGGAACACAGATGTTATACGGACTGACCGTTTATTTTTCTGCATACCTGAAAACCGGCATTAAAATTCCCATAAGGGATGTGCTGATATATGCTTTACTGGCTTTGATTGTTTTCATGGTACTTAAATAGCTAATTTTATTAAAAACCAGGCATGACTGCTCCTTCAACTGTTTATCAACTGATCAGCGAATACAAGAATAAATTGCTGATCCTGGTGGGCTCGGTAACCGCCATCGCGCTGATGGTAAGTCTTTTTTTGCCAGAGGAGTATATGTCGCAGGCATCCATTCTTGCAGCCAATTCAAAAATGACGGATAAGCAGAGAATGTTCAGCGAAAATATCCAGGAACTCTATTCTGCTTATGGTAGTTCAGAGGACCTCGACAGGCTTTTTGCCACCATGCGTTCCAACGAAGTGTTGAATGTGGTGGCCGACAGTTTCGGGTTGTTAACACATTATAAACTGCAAAATGCTAAAAACGGGCGCATAAAAAGCTACAGAAAATTCAGGAAGAACCTTGAACTCGTGAAAACTGAATATGGCGAAATAAGGGTGAGAGTATGGGACAAAGACTCCGTGCTTTCTGCGCAAATTGCTAACGCCATTGTGGCCAGGACCCGTGATGTTTCTGATAAAATGTTTACCGGGTTCTACGAGCAATCCATCAACAGGATGAAAAAGGAATTATCTGTGAAGTCAGAAATCCTGAAGAGCAACACGGATTCCCTACGTGAAAAAGAGTTGAAAGAGGAATTGTCGATCATCAGGAACAGGATGACAGAATACCAGGTTACACAACTCAACCCGCCTCCATCATTGTTTGTTCTCGAGAAAGCGGAGCCTTCACCGATTGCCGATAAGCCAAAAATTCTGTTGAATGTGATTGTCAGCTTTATCCTGGCATCATTCTGTTCCTTATTATGGCTGGCGCTGATCTATGCAAGGAAAAATTCATGAATCGAATTCCGGCATATTACTCCCGGGACAGGTTCAGCGCCCTGTTATTTGTCTTGCCCTTATCCGTTGTGATGGCACTGGTAACAGGACAGTATGTACTAATGGCAATGGTGCCGGCATGGCTGTTGTTATCTATCGGTACCCAGTACCCGAAGTTATTATTCTTCGTTATGCTGGCCACAATTCCTGTTTCTATTGAACTAATGCTGACCGACAATCTGGGCACCGATTTCCCTGATGAAATGCTCATGTGGATATTGACCGCCATCATTCCCATACTGCTTATCCTTAATCCTTCTGCAATAAGGTCTTTGTTGATTCATCCTTTAATGTTATTGCTGGTAACGGGTTTGTGCTGGACTATAATCACCATTTTTTATTCCACACAGCCGGCACTGTCGGTCAAATTTTTCCTTGCAAAAGCCTGGTACATCATTCCTTTCTGCCTGGGCACCATGATTTTTATGAAGGATAGGCGATCAATGATGATGGCCGCAAAATGCATATTGATCACGATGGTCCTTGTTACCATGGTGATACTCGCAAGACATGCACTGGCCGGGTTTAGTTTTGAACAGGTAAATGAAGCGGCAAGGCCCATGTTCCGTAACCATGTCAATTACGCGGCACTGCTGGTATGTATGCTCCCGGTGAGCTATGTAGTGTATAAAACAGGCAGGCGATTTAAGTATGTATGGTTTTCTGTTTTAGTGTTATTGCTGATTGCACTGTTTTTCACTTATTCGCGGGGAGCATGGCTTGCCCTTGGCGCTGCTTTAGTCACCATATTTTTTGTGAAGCGGAGAATATTGTCCTGGCTGGTCATTTCGGGATTTGCCGTTGTCATTGGAATGATCCTATGGTTTTCTTTCTCCAACAGGTACCTTGATTACCGGCCTGTGTATGAGCAAACCATTTACCATGAAAATTTTGATGAGCATATCAGGGCAACCTATGCCATGCGAGATCTTTCTACGGCGGAACGGTTTTATCGATGGATCGCTGCCTTAAGGATGAGCAGGGAACGGCCTCTGACGGGTTACGGGCCCAACAGTTTTTATTATGAATACAAACCCTATGCAGTTAATGCCTTCAGTACTTATGTCAGCGCCAACCAGGAGCATTCCACAGTGCATAATTACTTCCTGCTGTTGTTGGTGGAACAGGGAATACCCGGGCTTGTATTATTTACAGCGCTGTTTTTTTCCATGATGTTCTATGCGCAGTATTTGTATCACCATAGTGAAGATGACTGGGAAAGGGGATTGATGTTATTGATCATGTCTGTGCTGAGTATGATTGGCGTACTGATCTTTTTAAGCGATCTGATGGAAACAGATAAAATCGGCAGTATTTTCTATATATGCCTGGGATTACTGGTATCCGCAAAGGCAAGAAGGTCGTCAGTTTGACCGTACATCAAGTGCATCCCTGAGGCCGTTTCCCAGCAGGTTAAATGACAATACAAGTACCATAATGGCCAGTCCGGGAATTATCGCCAGCATAGGGTTATTGGTAATGATGAAGTTATAATTCTCCTTAATCATCAGTCCCCAGCTGGGTTGGGGCGGTTGAACGCCAACGCCGAGAAAACTCAGTCCCGCTTCAATGACAATGGCCGTGGCAAAATTGGACGCACCCATCACGAGCACGGGTCCCATTACATTGGGCAGGATATGCCTGGTAATGGTCCTGAAATCACCATATCCAAGGGCCCTGGTGGCTTCTATATATTCCAATTCGCGGATGCTGAAGACCTGCCCGCGGATCATCCTGGCAACGCTGACCCAAAGCGTTAATCCAACGGCAATGAATACCTGCCAGAATCCCTTTCCAAGAACCAGGGTAATCGCAAACACCAGCAGCAGTGTAGGTATGCTCCAGATAACATTGATAAACCAGATGATAACATCGTCTGTCCGGCCCCGGTAGTACCCTGCAAGCGAGCCCAGCAGTATGCCAAGCGTAAGTGAGATAAGGACGGCGATACTTCCCACGCTAAGGCTTACCCTGGTACCCACAATCAGCCTGCTGAGAATGTCCCTTCCGTATTTGTCCGTTCCCATCCAGAAGGTCTTCTTTTCAATATAACCGGATGTTGTATCTACAGCAGAGAGTGGGAAAGACTTCCTGTCACTGACACCTTCGTCCACATACTGATCGATAAGGATACTGTCTCCCTTTTGCAGAGCAGAGGTTATGGGTATATAGGTAAACTCATCGGGTTTTCCGGAAATGGTTCTCTCTAAAAAACTGACCCTTTCAAAATGGTCTTTTTTTATTTTGAGAAATTGCATGGAGAAGCCTGGTGAATGCCCGCTGATTTCAAGGATCATGCGGTTGGCATTGGGGGAAGGATCCGGTGCTATCCAATAAGCGAAAGTGGCTACAAGGAGGCATATGATGATGCATGACAATCCCGCGATCGCGGTATAGTTGCGACGAAGTTTTTTTATGGCTGTCTGGGTAAGGCTGTTCGATGGACGGCTCATATTGTAATATACTTCATTTTACCTGCCTCCCTTTCCACTGGTATGAACCCGCCTGGCCAAACAATCCTGATATAACGGTATAGGCTACATGAAACGGTTGGGCCACGGGGAACCATTGCATGAGTTTCTGCAGTTGGAAGAATTTGAGCACCTGGTAAACAAATCCCCATTCAACAATGGTCTTATATGTCATCATCAGCAAAAACAGGCTGAAGTGGGTGATGCTCATAAAGGAAATGCACATGAGAATCAGCAGGGATACATTCATGGCATAGACCAAGCAGTAATACCTGGAATATTCGTTTGTCGTCATATTTTGTCGCCTTGCTGGCCCACCGTATCCTTTGCCGGAAAAAACTTTTCCAGTCGGCCTCCGGTTTTGTATCGATAATGGCATCAGGTGAAAAGGCATAAGCGATACGGCCGGGAAATGCTTTGCTGATCTTATGCATCAGGAGCATATCATCTCCCGAAGCAATATCATCGACCCCCGAAAAACCTCCCACTGCATTAAACGCTTCCTTAGCATAGGCCAGGTTGGCGCCATTGCCCATGCTATGAAATCCTTCGTGTACCGATGCGGCAGTAATTCCCTGGAGTATGGCAAAATCGAGCGACTGGAATTTCGATAGAAATGATTTCGAGTAACGCATTCGAACAGGGCCGGCAACCATTACGGCATTGGTGGTCTGTTTCACATGTATCAACAACCTTATCCATGAGGGTGGAGCAATACAATCGGCATCCGTGGAAATGATGGTATCTCCATTGGCTGAAGCAATGGCAGCGGTAAGTGCCGCTTTTTTAAAGGCCACTGTTCCTTCGGGAAGCGGTTTCATTGTCAGCAGTTTTACACCGCGGGACCGGACCATGGCAGCGGTCTGGTCAGTAGAATGGTCATCGGCAACGATGATCTCCGTTACTGCAGCAGGGTAATCCTGTTGAAGAAGGGCATCCAGGCATGGACCGATATTGTTTTCCTCATTACGTGCGGGAATAACTACAGATACTGATTCCGGTAAAGTGGTTCCAATACCGGCAATGGGTATTTTAATAAAAATATGATGGTAATGACGGATAAGGAAGGAATACCCTGTGATCAGGATGGAAGCAATAAAAGATATGACGGTTAGAAAGATCAAGTAGCCTGGAATGAATCTGCAATGTATTGTGCATTCCTGATATGGAGCACCTGGTGCCCGCAGTCAAGCACGGTAAACCGGCAGATGGGTCCGAGGCGATGGGCAAAATTTTTGCCGGGTGCAAAGGGAATAACGTTATCGAATTTGCCATAGACGAGGTTAACGGGGATCTTTCTCTGGCGGATTTCCGATTCAATCTTCTTCAGGTCAGGCCTGAATTTCCTGAAAGCCGTCCATACCTGGTACACATGTGTCCGCATCGATTTATCGTCCATATACCGGTCGATGAACTTCATCACGCCTTCACTGACGAGGTGGAAGCGGGCCGACTTCTTCACCAGTTTGATAAACCTGTCGGGTTTATGCATGGCCTGGTAAAAGACCCTGTTGCCGATGCTGGTCTGCGTAGCAAACCAGTACCAGGGATTGAGGTGTAGCCCGTCGGGCGCTAATAACAGGAGCCTGGTGATCCTCTCCGGAATCGTTTCAAGAATACTGAGGGAAAGCCTTCCGCCCATGCTATAACCCACCAGGGCGAAAGGCCTGCCATTTACCTCCGGGCACAGGTCCATGACCTGGATAAGCTCATCCACCTTCAAATCCTTCCCGGTCCATTGAGTGAGGCCGTGAAAGGGCAGGTCAAAGGCGATAAAAGTATAGTCCGGAACATGTTGGGCGATCCAGTCGAACGTGTTGGCAAAGGTCCCGAACCCATGAAAACATATGGCGAGATGACTGCCTGACCCGGATTTTCGGTAGTGGATACGTGAATTTTTATAGGTCAGGAATGCCGATAACATGAATAAGTGACTGATGATTAGGGACAAAGGTAGCCCCTGGAGTTCGGCTTAAAAATTCCCACAAAAGATAAAAATTAACAGGAATTATCCGGGGAATTTTCTATTTTGTGGAATAGTTGCATAACTAACAATATGCCAAACAACCAATTTACGAAGGGAGAATTATACAGTTTTATCACAGGTAAAGCGTCTACGGCGATTGCCCGGAGACTGCAGAAGAATTTCAAGCAGAATGGCCTGGATATAACCATTGAGCAGTGGAGTGTTTTGTATCATTTGTGGAAACAGGATGGCTTGAACCAGCAGGAATTGTGTAATGCGACTTTCCGGGATAAGCCCAGTATCACCAGGCTGGTAGATAACCTGGAAAAACTGAAACTGGTAAAGCGGGTCTCTTCCAAGGAAGACCGGCGCAGAAACCTGATCTACCTGACAGATACGGCAAGAAAGTTGCAGGAGCAGTCGATGGACCTGGCCGACCAGACGCTGAATGAAGCGCTGGAAGGTGTTCCTTCGGCCGATATTGAACTGTGTAAGGCGGTATTGCAGAAGGTTTACGATAACCTCAAATAAAAACATATAAAATCAATTTTATGGCTACCGATGTACAAACACAAACCATAGTAAAGGGCGGGGAATGGATGATCAAAGAAAGGGCTCCGGAAAACATTTTCACTCCGGAAGACTTCAATGAAGAGCAGAAGATGGTAATGGATATGTGCCATTCTTTCCTGGATGCTGAAATCTACCCATGCTGGACCGGATCGATAACCTGGAACCCGGACTGATGCCATCGCTGATGGATAAGGCCGGGGAACAGGGATTGCTCGGCATCCACTATTCCTGAAGAGTACGGCGGTCTGGAAAAGGATTTTATTACCGCTACCATTGTGAATGAAGGCCTGGGTGGAGGGCATTCTTTTTCTGTGGCCATTGCAGCACATACCGGAATTGGCACATTGCCTATTTTGTATTTCGGAACACCGGAGCAGAAAGCGAAATATATACCCAAACTGGGGACGGGTGAATGGAAAGGTGCATATGGATTAACAGAACCCAATTCAGCGGAAGTGATGCACTGAGTGCAAAGACAACGGCAAAGCTGAGTGAGATGGAAAATATTATATATCTGAACGGTCAGAAATGCTGGATCACCAATGGTGGTTTTGCCGATGTATATACGGTGTTTGCCAAAGTGGATGGCGATAAGTTCACTGCGTTTATTGTTGAACGTGGAATCGAAGGATTTACACAGGGTCCTGAAGAACATAAGATGGGCATCAAGGGATCTTCAACGGTTCAGTTGTATTTCCAGGATTGTAAAGTGCCGGTGGAAAATCTGCTTGGTGAAATCGGAAAGGGACATGTGATCGCCTTCAATATTTTGAATATCGGCAGGCTGAAACTATGTGCAGCTGCACTGGGCGGTGCCAAGCGGGCGATGGATATAACCATCCAGTATGCCAAGACCAGGGAACAGTTCAAACAACCCATCGCCAATTTCGGCGCCATCCAGCATAAGCTGGCAGAAGTCGCCATACGTATATGGGTAGGCGAAGCAGCCATTATACCGCACGGCAATGTGGATAGAAGAAAAAGAAAAGGAATTGCTCGGTAAGGGAAGTCTTTCAATGAAGCTTTATTGGGAGCTGCAGAGGAATATGCTATCGAGTGTGCCATGCTGAAAGTATTCGGCAGCGAGGTGCTGGATTATGTGGTGGATGAAGGTGTACAGGTACATGGAGGAAATGGTTTCAGTGCAGAGTATAATATTTCACGGGCTTACCGCGACAGCCGGATCAACAGGATCTATGAAGGAACCAACGAGATCAACAGGTTGCTGACGGTTGATATGGTGTTGAAGCGTGCGATGAAGGGCAGGCTCGACCTGATGGGTCCGGCGATGGCCGTACAAAAGGAACTGATGAGTATTCCTGATTTTGGCAATGGTGAGGATACTCCTTTTGCCGCTGAAATGAAACTGATCCGCAATCTGAAAAAAGCCATCCTGATGGTGGCCGGCGCCGCAGCCCAGAAGTTGATGATGAAACTGGAATCAGAGCAGGAAATTCTGATGAATATTGCTGACATGGCGATCGAAGTATTTAATGCAGAAAGCGGAATGCTGCGTGCGATAAAGGCAGAACACCGTGGTGATACAAGGGCAGGGATATTCATTGATATTGCCCGCACCTATTTGTATGATGCCGCAGACAGGATCAATAAATCCGGAAAGGATGCCATCAATGCTTTTGCATCAGGTGATGAACAAAGGATGATGCTGCTGGGTGTGAAAAGGTTTACGAAGGCGGAACCGTTCAACAGTAAAGATGCACGTAGACGCATTGCGCATCATCTGATTGCTGCTAACAAATACACACTATAGTGCACTGCGAAATTAGATAATCAGTATGGCCATTCAAAAACAAATGGCGCGGGCAAACATGAACCGGTAATTCATTAAAGAAACTGGAAAGAGTTTTCGTCTTCTTTCCGGTTTTCTTTTTTTATGGGCTGGCTTTTTAGTTTTTGTCGTTTGGCAGACATGATCAGCAATAAGCCCGTGATCAGGAAAACGGCAAAAATGGAATAGGTGGTATAGTAAATGGCATAGATATCATTCAGGTACTTTGATTGCATCAGGTAGTATAGTACATAGATAAGGGTAAAGCAGAGATAAGAAAATACTGTAGCCCCGGTAAGAAATGCCTTGCCGGTTTCTTTTCGTTTTGATATCGCCATTTTAAGATGCTCCACAAAAAAGTAAAAACTAAAGCCCGTAATCAATGCTAACCCGGGGCCAATGATTATTGTGAGCGCAGGGTCTGTAAGGCCAAGGAAAAGGCAAACGATCAGGTCAAATAAGAGATATGCGCCGATAGTATATAAAATTAGTTTTCTCATTTTATTATCTTCAGCGAAATAGAGAAAGAAAACCATTAGTGTAGGAAGTTCAAGAATACTGTGAAAGAAAACAATATTGCCCCTGACTGCATCCGGTATGACAAAAACCCTTGTTGAATCCAGGTTCAGGAAGGTTACCTGCAGCAGGTAAAAGGCAAGTGCCAGAAAATAAAATCTGCCCTCTTTAAAATTTGACAGGAGCAGGATAACGGCTATCAGCATCAGCACAATGCTTCCTGCGCCCAAAATGGCATCCCAGTTTTTCATACAAGTGTTTTCTTCGGGTGTTTTCTTGTTAACATGGCCTATATATAAACGAATGTGGCTGAATAAGATTACCTCACTAGCCGTAAAAGGGAAAAATTCAGGGAATTTGCAGGTACTCCTTAGTAAAAATACCAAGTTGAATGGCAACGTTTTTTACCTAATTTTCCAAAATGAAGAGGCTGTTGATTGTTGCTTTTTTATTCCAGGGGATGTTTTTAGCTGCACAGGAAACTACGTTTTCCAGGATGTATAAGACCTTTGGACCAGTTCCATTTTTGGAGTATGGGCTGGGAGATGATCGCCTCGGTGGTGCCAAAATGGGTTACCTGGACAGCAATATTCTATTGAGGGTGGTAGACAGTGTAGATACCGATTATAAGGTCAGGCTGTCGAGAAACCATTATGCTTATGTAGCCAAGTCGGGTTGCCTGGAAATGCCGCTGGTGGCGGGCAGGGCCTATTATTTGTCGTCAAGTTTCAAAGTATATGGAGACTCTGCTTTTGATTATGTCAGTGTAAATATGGAAGCAAAACTTCCCTATCGCAGTATCCAGACCATCAATCCTTCCGGTATCGATGTCGATCTTTTCGGGGTAACATCCAATACCAACTGGATCACGCAATTATCCACCGCAAAAGAAATCAGCAATACCTGGTATGAGCAGATAGAGGATGATGTGCTGCGTATCCATATTACCCTCAGGCACAAACAACACTGGGGTCACAGTATTTATTACGATACTTTATCCAACAAACTGTTCATAAAGGTGAAAAGGCCACCGCCGGCCGATATCCGAAAGTGGAAAGTTGTCATTGATGCAGGACATGGAGGAACCAATAGCGGAGCTTCCGGCCTTACTACGGGTATATTGGAGAAGGATTACACCCTGATCTTTGCCAAAGAGCTTGAGAAGACTTTGCATAAGTCGGGCATTAAACAGGTGGTGATGACGCGCAATATTGATACCACGCTGAGTATGGAGGAAAGGATTATCATGCTGAGGAAGGAAAATCCTGATGTTCTGATCAGCCTGCATCTTAATTCTTCCTCGAGCGACACGGTGCAGGGGGTTTCCACCTATTACCGGTATATTGGTTTCAGGCCTTTATCACAATATATCCTGAACGGTATGATGGAACTGAAACTGAAGGAGTTCGGCAATGTGGGAAGTTTCAATTTCGCCTTAAATGGTCCTACCGAATATCCCAACTGCCTGGTGGAAATTGCATTTTTGAGCAATGCGGAGGATGAAAAGAAGATTATCAATCCCAAATTCCAGAAATCGGTGGCCAGGAAAATCAATGATGGCCTGAAGCAGTGGGCCAAAGAAAACAAATAGCATCAAATCTTTTCCAATAAAAAATTGACATATGCAGCGTAAATCATTCCTCAGGACGGTAGCAATGGGAACATTGGGTATTTTCGCACCTAAATCGTCGCCTAAAATGACTGAAAAGAATCTTTTCATACACCATGTGTATTTCTGGCTAAAAAACCCTGACAGCAGGGAAGACTATAATAAACTCCTGGAAGGGCTGGAGGCACTGAGTAAAGTGACCACCATCAAGATGTGCCATATGGGGAAGCCCGCCGGCACCAACAGGGAGGTCATTGACCGGTCCTATTCAGTTTCATGGCTTTTGCTCTTCAAGAACAAGGAAGACCAGGATAAATACCAGGTAGATCCCATTCACCTGAAGTTTGTTGAGCAGTATTCACATCTGTGGGCCAGAGGTGGTTGTGTACGATTCTGTTGATGTTTAAGGAAATGTGAAATTCATTTATTTGTTTGGATACTCATTTATTTGACTATCTTTGCTCCGTTATCGTGTTCTGATCTATCAGCTTCTGTTAAGTGGTTAGCGGTCTTTTAGCGCCCTCCGTCTTATCGTTCTCTTAGTCAGTTCCTTTTTATTTTTGTTTTAAATTTTAGAAATGAACATTTTCGTGTCCAATCTCAGTTTCCAGGTTCAAGACCAGGATCTGCTTGAAATCTTTGCAGAATATGGTGAAGTTACCTCTGCAAAAGTCATCACCGATAAATTCAGCGGTCGTAGCCGTGGATTCGGTTTTGTTGAAATGCCTACTGAAGAAGAGGCTAAAAAAGCAATCCAGGAACTCGACCAGGCTGAAGTAGACGGTCGTTCCATTTCTGTTGCTGAAGCTAAACCAAGGGAACAACGCCCAGAGCGTAAGCCTTTCGGAAGCGGCGGCGGTGGAAATCGTGGCGGCGGCGGCTACGGTGGCGGCAGCGGCGGCGGAGGCAACAAATTCAACAAAAGATATTAATTGATATTTGTTTCCGAATGCAAAGGCCCGTCAGGGCCTTTTTTTATGCCCCTGATGTAAATGCACGTCAGTCATCGGGATTATTTTTATCAGCATTTCTTCTTTTATTTTCATTCGCATTTTCCTGCCCTAAAATTCTTGTGTACCTATTCCGTATTTTAGTAGTCAACATTTCTGCATGAGACAATCGAAGAAGGCTGCGCTGGGATTTATTTTTGTTACGGTGCTCATTGATGTGATTGGATTTGGTATCATTATTCCCGTTCTTCCTGAACTGATCAGCGGATTGATCCATGGGAGCATAAGTGATGCTGCCCGTTATGGTGGATGGTTGCTGTTTGCATATGCCATCATGCAGTTTATATTTTCACCTGTTTTTGGCAATCTCAGTGATCAGTTTGGACGAAGGCCCATCCTGTTGGTGTCACTTTTCGGATTTGGCATTGATTATCTTTTTCTTGCTTTTGCGCCCAGTATCTGGTGGCTTATTTGTAGGCAGACTTATTGCCGGCATCACCGGTGCGAGTTTTTCCACAGCAACGGCGTATATCGCCGATATCAGTACGCCTGACAAGCGGGCGCAGAATTTTGGAATGATCGGCGCTGCATTCGGACTGGGTTTCATCATTGGCCCGGCAATGGGCGGAATGCTGGCCCATTTCGGCGTAAGGGCGCCTTTTATTGCAGCAGCAGTACTTACCCTTATCAACTGGCTATATGGCTATTTCATCCTGCCTGAATCGCTGTCTCCTGAAAACCGGCGAAAGTTCGAGTGGAAAAGGGCCAATCCTGTGGGATCATTATTACAACTCAGGAAATATCCCGCAGTAGGCGGACTGATCGTATCCTTTGTTTTTATTTACCTCGCTGCACATGCAGTTCAAAGCACCTGGTCTTATTACAGTATCGAAAAATTCCATTGGACAGAGTCCATGGTGGGTTTTTCCTTTGCTGTTGTGGGCCTTATGGTGGCTATTGTACAGGGCGGATTGATCCGTAAAGTAATTCCTGCACTGGGCCAGGCGAAAAGTGTTTATGTAGGACTGGGATTTTATTGCGTCGGAATGGTACTGTTTGCTTTTGCAACGAAAGGCTGGATGATGTATGCCTTCACTGTCATTTACTGCCTTGGGGGAATTGCGGGACCTGCTTTACAGGGATATATTTCCACCCATGTGCCGCCCAATGAGCAGGGTGAATTGCAAGGCGCGCTTACCAGCCTCATGAGTGCTACGTCAATCGTCGGTCCCCTGCTGATGACCAATGTCTTTGCCTATTACACAATGCCCGGCCATCCGCATTTTCCGGGGGCACCATTCATGCTGGGAGCAATGTGCATGCTGATCAGCGGCTTTCTTGCCTATCGTAGTATGAAAAAGGAACATGCTATACCGTCGTTCCAATAAACAAGCAATATATGAGTAACCTGGTCAACGACTTCAATGACTACCGTTCACGGATGAACGAAGTAATCCTGGGAAAGAATAATCTTGTGATGAAGAGGCTGTGGAACCTCGATACCAATACCTATGAGGATGGCGCCCTGCCGACCAAGACAAAGGAAATGCTCGGCCTTGTGGCCAGTATGGTGTTGCGTTGCGATGACTGTATAAAGTATCATCTGGGTAAGTGTCATGAACTCGGCATTAATACGGCGGAGATCTATGAAATTTTTGCCGTGGCAAATATTGTGGGAGGTACGATTGTGATTCCACATACACGAAGGGCGGCGGAGTATTGGGAAGAGCTTTGCGCTTAGCAGAAAGTTCCTCCCGATTGACGGATTGGCGGATTGACGGATGACGGATTACGGATGACGGATTGCGAGATTGCGATCGGCACTTGTCCCCGCTTTAGCGGGATTGCGGATTAAAAATTTAAGAACTGTGAAACATAAACAATGCATTAAGTGTCCTGCGTATGCGGGAATTGCGCTACTTCGCATTTACACATTTCTCGCCATATTATTATTATGCGTGCCTGCAAAGGCACAGAAAACCTATTGCAATCCGATCAATCTCGATTATGGATTTACACCGATTCCAAATTTTTCGGAATGGGGCAGGCATCGGGCTACTGCGGATCCTGTTATTGTAAACTTCAAAGGCGATTATTACCTGTTTTCTACCAACCAGTGGGGGTATTGGTGGAGTTCTGACCTTTCTTCATGGAATTTTGTCCCCCGGCGTTTTCTAAAACCATGGCATAAGGTCTATGATGAACTTTGTGCACCTGCTGTTTTTGCCATGGGTGATACGTTACTGGTGATCGGCTCAACTCATGAAAAGAATTTCCCATTATGGATGAGCACAAATCCGCGTAAAGACGAATGGAAGGAAGCGGTGGATTCATTTGAAGTAGGCGCCTGGGATCCTGCTTTTTTACTGGACGATGACAACAGGCTCTATTGTTACTGGGGCAGCAGTAATTTTTACCCTTTGTACGGAGTGGAGATCGACAGGAAAACCTTCAAGCCGATTGGCACCAAAACGGAAATATTTCATCTCAACGACAAGCGTTTCGGGTGGCAGCGATTTGGCGAGTATAACGACAATACATTTCTTGACCCTTTTGTGGAAGGGGCCTGGATGACTAAATATAATGGCAGGTATTACCTGCAATACGGTGCGCCTGGAACGGAATTCAGCGGATATGCCGATGGTGTTGATGTGGGTGATCATCCTCTTGGCCCATTCAAACCGCAAGCCCATAATCCTTTCAGTTATAAACCCGGTGGATTTGCACGCGGCGCAGGTCATGGTGCCACATTCCAGGATAACTGGAAAAACTGGTGGCATATTTCGACCCTGGTGGTGAATGTGAAAAACAGTTTTGAAAGAAGGCTCGGATTATGGCCCACTGCCTTCGATAAAGATGGGATCCTGTATACCAATACAGCGTTTGGAGACTATCCACATTATCTGCCAAAGGGGAAAAATGAAAATCCATTTTCCACCTTTACAGGGTGGATGCTGCTCAATTACAATAAGCCCGTAATGGTTTCGAGTACCCTTGGAGGTTATGCTCCGAATTTCGCCGTGGATGAATCCATTAAAACCTACTGGAGCGCTAAAACTGCCAATAAGGGCGAATGGATCCAGACCGATCTCGGCGAAGTCAGCACGGTGAGGGCGATACAGGTGAATTACGCCGACCAGGATGCCGACATCCTCGGAAAAGCCGACAGCATTTATCACCAGTACATAGTATACCATTCCGTTGATGGGAGGAAATGGACCATCCTGGCAGATAAAAGTAAAAACAGGAAAGACGTACCCCATGATTATATTGAACTGAGTAAACCCGTGGAAGCGCGCTTTGTAAAGCTGGTGAACGTACATATGGCTGCCGGTAAGTTTGCGATCAGCGGGTTAAGGATATTTGGAAACGGAAAGGGTCCAAAGCCTGACACGGTTAAGCAGTTTATTGTATTATTAACGGAGAAGGACAAACGAAGTGCCTGGATCAAATGGTCTCCCGTTGATAATGCCTATGCATATAATATATATTTTGGAACGGCCCCGGATAAAATGTACGGCTGCATCATGATTCATGGCGCCAATGAATACTATTTCAAGGGAATGGATAATGAGCAGAAATATTATTTCAGCATCGAGGCCATCAACGAAAACGGTGTTTCTGCCAGGACGCTTTCCAGGTAAGGCGGAGCAGCTTATTTCCAGCTAAAGTCTAGTCGCTAGTTTACCCCCAACCCTCAACCCTCAACTCTCAACCCTCAACCCCCAACCCTCAACCCTCAACCCCCAACCCTCAACTCACAACTCCCCCAAGCCCTGCCTGGTAATTACTGGCTCATCTGTGGTGAGATCGATAATGGTGCTGTATTCCATTCCGCCGATACCGCCATCCACCACTATGTCAACCAATTTGCCGAATATCTCATAGATGGTTTCCGGATCAGTGTATTCTTCCACCATGTCGCCGGGAAGAGAGGATGATAATATGGGATGTCCCAATGATTTGATAATGCCCTGGGCAATAACGTTATCGGGTACACGAAGTCCGATGGTGTCTTTCCTGCTCCTGATGATTTTAGGAACTTCCCTGCTGGCCGGCAGTATAAAGGTAAACGGACCGGGGATATGGCTTTTCAGTAACCGGAAGGTTGATGTAGGGATGGATTTTGCATAGCGGGACAGGTCACTCAGGTCATGACAGATAAAGGAAAGGTTTGCCTTTGCAGGATCTATTTTCTTAATGCGGCAAATTCTTTCCACGGCCCTGGGATGAAATATGTCACATCCAAATCCATACACCGTGTCGGTAGGGTAAATGATAATACCGCCCTCAGACAGGCATGAAACAATGGTATTGATGTTCTTTTCCTGTGGATTTTTTGGATGGACCGGTAACAGCATAATTATTTTTAAAACCTAATGATAGCTATTATAGCTGATAATCATCCCTTTACTTTGGCAAAAAAATTTCATTTCAAAAAGAGGCATTTTTTTTCTGAAAATGCTTGAATATTCAGATTCCAGGTATTACTTTTACTTCCTCCTGAGAAACAAAAAGCAATTAATCTGATTCTCTTTGTTTCATCCCGGACCATCCAATCCTCGTTTCATCCAATCCCGGTCAATCACCATCGCCAACCTTGTTTCAACTATTATTTATTATTGATATAATATACATTTTTGTGCTAAAACCCTCGAACCATTAACTCTGACCACCCGACACAATTTCTATTTACATCTCATTCTGGAGTGAAGTAGTGCGCAACGGGAACTTTTCTTTTTGTGGTTTCAGAGGTAAGCACAGGCCGACGATTTCTATCGTCGGCATTTTTTTTTGTAAATAGCGAAAGAAATATTTCAGATACATTACAACATCTGTTCATAAAAAAAGGCCCCGGTTTACGGAGCCTTAAAGAGGTCAATTTTTATCAGACGATACTCCAGACTTCATTACCGCGAAGTAATTTGTCCAGGTTGCCTTTTCCTTTAGTTTGTAATACGTGTTGTACCTGGCTGTTAAGCTGTTCTTCGTAACAGGGCCTGTTTGTCTCGAAGAAGACACCAAAAGGCCTGGGCAGATGATGTTCGTTCTGCGGATTATCAAACATCCTCACCAGGATCTGCGCCTTATAAAAATCTTTATCATCATGCACCCAGCAATCGTCGGGAGTGAATCCGTTTGTAAGGTCTATAACGACGGGTTTGAATCCATCCAGCCTGATCCCTTTATCTTTTTTGGCACCAAAAATCAATGGTTTGCCCTGTTCAAGCATCAGTGTTTCTTCCGGCTTGGAACCCTTTTCCGTAAAAATTTCAAAAGCACCATCGTTGAAGATGTTACAGTTCTGGTATATCTCGAGGAAGGAAGATCCTTTGTGGTTGTAACTGCGGAGTAAGCATTTCCTGCAGGTGTTTCGGATCCCGGTCCATGCTCCGGGCAATAAAAGTAGCATCCGCACCCATGGCAAGTGCCAGGGGATTGAACGGATGGTCGATACTGCCGAAAGGAGTTGATTTGGTCACTTTATTTTCTTCGGAGGTCGGGGAGTACTGTCCCTTGGTAAGACCATAGATCTGGTTATTGAACAGCAGGATATTTACATCGAAGTTCCTTCTGAGCAGGTGGATCGTATGGTTGCCGCCGATACTCAGGCTGTCGCCGTCACCGGTAACAATCCAGACACTCAGTTCCGGGCGGGTAGCCTTCAATCCACTGGCAATGGCCGTAGCCCTTCCATGGATCGAGTGCATGCCATACGTATTCATGTAATAAGGAAAACGGCTGCTGCAGCCAATTCCCGAAACGATTACAATATTTTCACGGGGAATTCCAAGGCCGGGCATAATCTTCTGAACCTGGGCAAGGATGGAATAATCGCCGCATCCCGGGCACCATCTTACTTCCTGGTCAGTCTGAAAGTCTTTCGAGGTCAGGGGGGTCGTCAAAGTTGAGGTTTCCATGCGGTAAATTTAACGATAATTGCTCGTAATTAGTCTGTGAAGAAAAATGGAAAGTTTTACGATGAAAAGGGCTGAAGCCAGTTTGTTCGATGGCATTGCGATGAAATTCAGTAGCGTAGCCTTTGTTGGTATTCCATCCATAGACCGGGTACTGTATATGAAGTTGTTTCATATAATCATCCCTGTAAGTTTTTGCGAGGATGCTGGCGGCAGCAATGGAAAAGTAAGTGCCGTCGCCCTTGATCATGCATTTATGCGGTATCTCGGCATAAGGTGTAAATATATTTCCGTCTACCAGGATAAATTCGGGCTTTATCGATAACTGATCGAGCGCCAGGTGCATGGCTTTGAGGGAAGCCCTGAGAATATTTATACGGTCAATCTCTTCGTGGTCCACGCTGGCCACCGCCCAGGCAATGGCTTTTTTGTAAATCATTTCACGTAGTTCATACCGCTCCTCTTCCTGCAACTGTTTGGAATCATTTAACAGCGGATGCCTGAAACGCTTTGGCAATATCACCGCTGCAGCGTAGACCGGACCCGCAAGGCAGCCTCTTCCGGCTTCATCACAACCGGCCTCTACTAACTTGTTTTGGTAATAAGCACGAAGCATTGTCCAAAAATAAACAGAACCATCAACCAAAGTCATGATGTGGAAAAAACGGATATGAATATGAATATCTGCAATTACCGGCTGTGCAATTACTGGTTTTGGATGGCAGTTTACTTTAAACACAATGGTACTTAACGGCTTTCTGCCGTAACTTTGCGCGCAATGAAATCGAGAAAGGAAGGCTCCGCAGTAGCCGTCTGGCTGATGATCGGCGTTGCCATGATCATGGTCCAGGTTCTATTGGGCGGCATTACCCGGTTAACCGGATCCGGCTTATCAATTACAGAATGGAAACCACTGCTTGGTGCCATACCTCCATTGAATGAAAAAGACTGGAATATTGCATTCGAGCAGTACAAACAAATCGGGCAGTATAAAAAAATCAATTTCGATTTCACCCTCAGTGATTTCAAGTTTATTTATTTCTGGGAATGGTTTCACCGGGTCTGGGCCAGGATCATGGGCCTTGTGTTTGCTATCGGGTTTGTTTATTTCATAGTAAAAAAACAGTTTAAAAAGGAAATGATCCTGCCGATGATCCTGTTGTTCCTGCTGGGGGCATTACAGGGAGCCATCGGATGGATTATGGTGAAAAGCGGGTTGAATGAAGAGAATCTTTATGTGAGCCATATCCGGCTGGCCATTCATTTTATGGCAGCACTCGGCTTGTTATGTTATGTATTCTGGTTTGCCCTGCGTTTACTGATTGATGAAGAACATAAAGTCAAATTGCCTGCATTGAACAGTTTTACGATAGTGATCATGGCGATCCTGGTATTGCAACTGGTTTACGGGGCATTTATGGCCGGACTGAAAGCGGCAGCCTATGCTCCCACCTGGCCCACCATTAACGGCTATTGGATACCTCCGGGGATGAATAATATCTTTAATGATCCTGTTACGGTACAATTCATTCACAGGCTGTTAGCTTACCTGGTCACCATTCTCATCTTTATGTGGTGGAGCAGGGCACTAAAGCTTCCGTCCACTTCGTTATTCAGGAAGACACGCGTTATCACCGGTAATCCTGGTACTGCTCCAGGTAAGCCTTGGTATTTTCACCGTGGTATATTCTCCTGACAAACAGTCTTCTGTGGCTCGGGGTGAGCCACCAGTTTGTAGCCATGCTGCTTTTACTGTCATTGGTGTGGTTATTTTTTTATTGACAGGTACCACAGAAACAGCAAATCGTTAAGATTTTCTGTCTGATAAGTGAAGGGTTTCCGAAAAAAGTTCGCATAGCGGTAAGACTTAAAAAAATTTCCCTTTTAGTCTTTAACTTACCATATGAAATCTTTCCTGAAAGGATTTTATTATTCTTTTCCCATCCAGTTGGTGTTACTGCACCTTCGGAAATTCCAGATCCTCCTTGTGTTCTGGTTTATCCTTGGCAGCGCCATCAATGGAAGTTTTATGAGTACTTTCGGGGCTGATTCACTATTCCTGGCACCCGAATACCTGGGCAATGTAAATGCCGTGAGTACCGCCATCATCGGGGTTGCCATGGGAATCTTCATGATGAGCTGGCATATTGCCACATTCATCCTTCATAGCAGGCATTTTAAATTCCTCGCCACCACATCAAAGCCATTTCTCAAATATTTCCTGAACAATTCCGTCATTCCCATCCTCTTCCTTTTTTTCTATTGTTATAAGGCCGTGTACTTCGACAGGTATCGTGAACTGATGACAGTGGGGGAGATCATGATCCTGATCGCCGGTTTTATCCTGGGCATTGTGTTGCTGAGTATCATTACCCTGTCCTATTTTTTTGGTGCGGAGAAAACCATGATGCGAAAAATGCATCCCATCATTCACGAACCCCATAAATATATCGGTCATTTCGGTACGGAAGGAAAACATCATCACGAAAAGGGTTTAATGGAAGTGGAATGGTTTTACAACACCCGGTTCAAACTGAAGAAGCCGCGTAATATCGCTCACTATTCGGCCGATTTTGTGGAAACTGTTTTTCGTCGCCATCACTTTTCGGCGGTGATCTCCATCATACTCGCATTTTTCTTTCTTGCCATACTGGGTATGTTCCAGGATGTGGCCATATTTAAACTTCCCGCAGCAGCCGGTATCCTGATCCTTTTCTCCATTTTCATTGCCGCTTCTGCAGCTTTGGTGTACTGGCTGAAAAGCTGGTCCTTTCCTGTTTTCATTATCATCATTGTAGGCTTTGACCTTTTGTTCCGGTACGATATCATTGATCCCCGCAACAAGGCCTACGGACTGAATTATACCAATGAAACAGAACGGCCGGTCTACAACCGCGACAGCATCCTGCAGTTATGCACTATCGACAAAATGGAAGCCGATAAACAACAGATGATCAAAGTGCTGAACAAATGGAAGGAAAGGCAGAAGGAGGATAAGCCCTACATGTATATCCTGAACTTCAGCGGCGGCGGAACACGGTCTGCCACCTTTGCAATAAATGTTTTACAGCATCTCGACAGCATCACTGACGGCAGCCTGATGAGAAGGACGTTCCTCATCTCGGGTGCGTCCGGGGGAATGCTGGGCGCCAGTTATTTCAGGGAACTCTACCGTTTGAAAGAGGAAGGAAAGAATATAGTGCTGAGCAATAAACTGTATTCCGAAAATATGTCGAAAGACCTCCTCAATCCCTTGTTTTCGTCTATGGTTACCCGTGATATATTTGCGCCTGCCCAAAGATTTCATGTAGGCCCCTATCAATACGTAAAAGACAGGGCCTATTCTTTTGAAGAACAACTGAATGAAAATACTTCCGGGATCCTCGACAAACAGATCAGGGATTATATCGATGATGAAGCGAATGCAAAAATACCGTTGATGTTGTTCGGGTCAACAGTTTCGGCCGATGGCCGTAAGATGCTGATCAGTACACAGCCAGTAAGTTATATGATGCGTAACTGGCCAGACACTGCCAGTGGCATTATGGGTGAGCCCGATGCGATTGACTTCTGCAGTTTTTTCAGGAGGCAGGATCCTTATAATCTCCGGGTGCTTTCGGCCATGCGTATCAATGCAACGTTTCCCTATGTACTGCCTAATGTATGGCTGCCAACCCAGCCTGTAATCGACGTTATGGATGCGGGGATCAGGGATAATTTCGGGCAGGAGATGTCCATCCGTTTTCTGAGCGTGTTTAACGACTGGATCGCTGAGAATACGTCGGGCGTTGTATTTGTGCAGATCCGGGACAGGAAAAACAGCGACTGGGAATCCGGTATCATGAATAATGGAATCACCGGGATTATTTACGAAGCCCATCACCGTGATCCAGATGAACTGGATGAAGATGCAGGATTATTACCAGGAAGAAATTCTCAGTTATGCAGATGACCGGTTTGATTTTCCTTTTGAGAAATGCAGTTTTGTCTACGTTCCGGCCAAGAAAAACCAGGCAGCCGCACTTAATTTCCACCTGACGACGAAGGAAAAAATTGATATTGCCGACGCACTTCACTCCGCCAATAACATCAATGCCTTTAACCGCATCAAATGGTACACCTCACAGGGGATAAAAACGAATCCCGATACTGACCGTAAACCATCCATCATTACAGGTGCGTCATACAGGACGCCGGCGAAATGAATAATTCAGGATGGTTGTATCAGTGAAAAGGCAGAGGGAATGATAGAGATCTTAAAAACAGGGGAACTGTCATATGGGTCGCCATCAATATGTAAAGGCGCCATGGACGGATTCAGTATTTCAAGTTGTTTTACCTGGTAATAGAGTATACCGTGTTTTTTAAATATTTCCTCCTGAACATCCCCGTATTTTAACTGGTAAAATACTGACAGCAGAACCTGGAGTTTGTTCATTTTCTGTACCACGATGATATCCAACAATCCGTCAGCCATCGAGGCCTTCGGAGCAATGGTAAAATTATTGCCAAACTGGTTGCTGTTGGCCACGCTGATAAAAAAAGCCTCGGTATCGATTTCCTTTCCTTCAAGCCTGAGTTGAAACGGATATTCTTTAGCAGAAAAGAAATTTTTCATGCTGACCCTGATATAAGTGAGCAGGCCCCTTTTTTTCATTTTGGAAAAATCATGGGCAACTTTTGCGTCAAATCCAATGCCGCTCAACATACAGGAAAAATGACCGTTAATGCTAAAAGCGTCTATACGTGAGGGTTGACCATTGAGGACTGTATTAAGGGCTGTAGCCGGGTCCCTGGAAATCCCTGCGGCTAATGCCAGGCCGTTGCCACTCCCGCAGGGAATGATGCCAAAATGAATATCGAGGTGGCCGAGCGCATGGGCCACCTGGCTCACGGTGCCGTCTCCCCCGACAATGATGAGTTTTTCGATTTTTTCTTCGCTGATCTTTTTTTCCAGGAATGAATAGTCGCCTGAAGCGTTTGTGGGAAAAAATTCAAATGGAATTTCCAGTGTATTGAGCCGATGAGTGATCAGTTCTTTGACCTTCTTTTTATTCCCTGTACCTGAGACAGGATTCATCAGGAAAAATAATTTTTTGATCATTCCTGCAAGGGTACTATTTATTTTGTAGAAATGCTATTTGAAGCATTTTACTCCTGGCCATAATATCGTCCCTTACAGGATGCTGTTCAGTGATAAGGCTGATCCTGCCATATTTCTGGAAAATACTTGTCAAACTGTGTACAGGCAAACGGAATGTTCCGGATGAATAGGAAAAGGAGTATTGATAGATGATGGAGTCTGATGAAGTACGGAATATGAAATTTCTTTTCCACTGGATATTGGAAGGAGATTCTTTGAAGCGAATGATGATCGAGCTGGTATCGGTTCCGGAGATAATGACTTCCGGCACTTCGGCATTTTCCATTCCTTTTGCCAGCATTTTTTTACCCCTGCAAATTTCCCAGCTGTCTGTTTGCTGGGTAAAGGCTAAAAGCACAATGACCAAGAGGAACGGAAACAGTTTCATGGAGGCAAGGTAAGGAATACACAAGACGCGTGTACAAAAGAAGCGGTGAGTTAGGAAGACGCATGTACAAAGGCGCAAATACAAAGACGCAAAGACTTGATAAGACGCAGGGCCTACAGAAATCTCTAATTCGCAATCCGCAATTCCTGGCCGCCGAAGTCTTTGACGTAGGAGGCCGTAATTCGCCAATCCGCCAATGCGATAATGCCTACCATCTCAGCAGCGCGCTCGCCCAGGTAAAACCGCTGCCAAAAGCGGCAAGGCAAACCAGGTCGCCTTCTTTGATTTTTCCCTGTTCCCAGGCTTCACAAAGTGCAATGGGTACGGATGCCGCAGTTGTATTGCCATATTTCTGGATATTGTTATAGACCTGGTCGTCACGCAGGCCGAGCTTATGCTGCACGAATTGTGATATCCTCAGGTTGGCCTGGTGTGGTATCAGCATTTTGAGATCTGCCGGGGTCAGCTGGTTTGCACTCAATGCTTCAACAATGACTTCCGGAAATTTTACGACGGCCTTTTTGAACACTGCCTGTCCGTCCATATAAGGGAAATTCTGGGCGTGATCAATCATCTCATGGCTCATGAACATTTCTCCCATTTCAGCCTCATTGAAATCGGCGTATTTGGTTTCACTCCAGTGATTGGCATGTGTTCCCGGATTGTACATGGCAAGTATTTCTGCACTTTCACCATCACTGTGCAGGTGTGTACTCAGTATCCCCTGGTTTTCGTTGGAAGTGGGCTGTAGCACAACCGCACCTGCGCCATCGCCAAATATGACGCTGATATTTCGTCCCCTGGTGCTGAAATCAAGACCGAAGGAATGTTTCTCGCTGCCAACAACCAGGATATTCTTATACATTCCGGAGCGGATAAACTGATCGGCAACACTCAGGGCATAAATGAATCCGCTGCACTGGTTGCGAACGTCAAGCGCGCCAATCTCCTTCATTTTCATGGCACGTTGCAGGAGCACGCCGCAGCCCGGGAAATAATAATCCGGGCTCAGGGTGGCGAAAACAATAAAATCGATATCCTGAGCTGTTATTCCTGCCCTTTCAATAGCGATAGTTGCAGCTTCCACACCCATTGTGGTAGTGGTTTCACCGGTCCGGCTGGCATACCTTCTTTCTTTTATTCCAGTGCGTTCCTGGATCCACTCGTCACTGGTATCCATAAATTTCGTGAGGTCCTGGTTGGTAAAAACATGTTCAGGCACATAGTAACCGATACCGGCAATCTTTGAACGCATAGCAAGCAAGTTTATCAGGCAAAGTACGATAATTAGACTAGAGACCAGGGACTGGAGACCAGGGAAAATTATGTTTAATCTCATGCCTCCGGTCGCTAGTCTATTTCAAGCGTAATTAAGTAAATTTCACATTTAACTATACACTATGCGTTCATTGGTCTGTGTCAAGCCAGGAGAATTTGCCTGGACGGAAAATAATTTTCCCCATCCGGGAAAAGGAGAGGTTATCTTAAAGATGACGCATCTTGGCATATGCGGCACCGATCTTCATGCGTTTGAGGGCAACCAGCCTTTTTTCCAGTATCCAAGGGTGCTGGGACATGAACTGGCGGCGGTGGTGGAAGATCCAAATGGTGCAGAAGGATTTGAAAGCGGCGAGGCCGTGACCATCATCCCATATTTTTATTGCGGCCATTGTATTGCCTGCAGGAAAGGCAAAACCAATTGCTGTGCGGCCCTGAAAGTTTTTGGTGTACATATTGACGGGGCGATGAAACAATATATTTCTGTTCCCGCTTATGCACTGGTAAAATCAGCCGGACTTTCCAGCGAGCAACTTGCCCTTGTAGAGCCGCTGGCCATCGGTGCACACGGAATCAGGAGGGCCGAAGTTTCTCCTGGTGATACCGTACTGGTGGTGGGAGCCGGACCTATCGGCCTTGGAACTATCATGATGGCAAAACAAACCGGGGCAAGGGTGTTTTGTATGGATATTGCAGAAAACAGGCTGCTCATTGCGTCGGAAGTGGGAAAGGCAGATGCTGTCTTAAACCCTTTAACTGAAAATATTACTGAAAGACTGTCGGCCCTTACCGATGGTGATATGCCCGGAATAGTCATTGATGCAACAGGTAATCGCACAGCGATCAATAAAGGATTTTCATTGATCAGCCATGGAGGAAAATATCTGCTGATCGGACTGCAGAAAGAAGAAATCGTATTCAGTCATCCTGAATTTCATAAGCGTGAAGCCACACTGATGAGTTCACGTAACGCTACCAGGGAGGATTTTGATAAAGTGATCAGCGCCATTAAACATAAACAGGTGGATGTTGATGCATTAATTACCCACCGTGTACCATTTGACCAGGTCAAACAGCAGTTCAATTCCTGGCTTGACCCCACTGAGGGAGTCATAAAAGCCATGGTTCATTTTACTGACTAATGCTATTTGGTTGCTTTTACCAGTGTTCCGGTAGTGCTCGTGTATCTTCCGCAACCCTTATAATCCTTGAAATCCTTATCGGCAGATGATTTCACCCTTACCGTTACCTCATATGGGGATGTGGCACCTGACATTGCATTGGTGCACTCCTTTTCCAGTATGGTAATGATGATTTCTCCTGAGTCAACAGCTGCCCGGTAACGCTTAAGTTTTGGATTACTTTTTTTCAGTTCGGTGGTGGAAGGTGTATTCAGTGTAAAACCGTCCATCGTTTTGAAAGAAAACTGTTTTTCAAAATCCAGGTCAACAGACCAGAAAGGTTCCGTGCCGGTAGCAAAGAAGTCTATTCCACTGTCTTTTTTTCTTTTTATGAAATTACTATCCGGCTCTTCCGGTTTGTTTTCAGCTCCCATTGAACCGGTGATGGTATCATTGGACTCCACCCGGGTGTGATCAGTTAATTCTTTCGTGCTGTCGAATTTTACTTCTTTTTCTTCTGGCTCCGGTGATCCGCAGGAAATCACGGAAAGCAGCAGAAAACAGGTCAGAATATGGCGAATACACATAAAAACGCTTTATTTTCTGATGAAATTACCAAATAGTCTAATGGAATAAAATCCATGCCACCTGTACCGGGATGAAATCCGCGTTAAATCAGCCTTTTCATTTGCCTCCCTCGCCGATAATTTGTACTTTTGCACGCCGAAAGGAATTTTGGTTGCCTTTGGCTTGCCTTGCGGCGGCCATTGTTTGAAGGACAGATCAATAAAAGTCAATCCGTAATCCGCAATCCGCAATTCGCAATCCTTTCGGGACCGCAATAAAACAGACTTATGGATATCAGAAATATAGCCATTATCGCACACGTTGACCACGGTAAAACCACCTTGGTGGATAAGATCCTTCATGCCACCAAGGTATTCAGGGATAACCAGGACACGGGTGAACTGATCATGGACTCAAATGACCTTGAACGTGAACGTGGTATTACCATTTTCAGCAAGAATGCAGCCGTAGTATATAACGGTGTAAAGATTAATGTTATCGATACTCCGGGTCACGCCGATTTTGGCGGAGAGGTGGAGCGTGTTTTAAAGATGGCCGATGGTGTGATCCTGTTGGTAGATGCTTTTGAAGGCCCAATGCCTCAAACGCGATTTGTGTTGCAGAAAGCACTTCACCTGAACCTTCACCCGATCGTTGTGATCAATAAGGTTGATAAGCCTAATTGTCGCCCTGATGAAGTACATGATGCAGTGTTTGAACTTTTCTTCAACCTCGATGCAACGGAAGAGCAGTTGAATTTCCCTACCTATTATGGTAGTGGTAAGAATGGATGGTTCAATGATAAAAATGAACAGATCGACAATATTTTTCCATTGCTGGATGGCATCATAACGCATGTGCCACCACCGTCAACAGATGATGGATTCCTGCAGATGCAGATCACTTCACTGGATTACTCTTCTTTCCTGGGCAGGATTGCCATTGGAAAGGTAGCCAGGGGTGTGATCAAAGAAGGACAGAATATTGCCCTCATGCAGGCTGATGGAACCATCAAGCGCCAGAAAGTGAAAGAGCTGTATGTGTTCGAAGGAATGGGTAAACGCAAGGTCACGGAAGTTATTGCAGGTGATCTTTGCGCAGTAGTGGGCATTGAGGATTTTAATATCGGTGATACGATTGCCGATCTTGAAAATCCCGAAGCACTTCCTGTAATCAGTGTGGATGAGCCTACGATGAGCATGTTGTTTTCCATCAACAATTCGCCGTTTTTCGGACGTGAAGGAAAATTTGTGACCTCGAGGCATTTGCGTGACCGCCTGATGAAAGAAACGGAAAAGAATCTTGCCATGAAAGTGGAGGATGCAGACAGCGCCGATAGTTTCCTGGTATACGGAAGGGGTATTTTGCACCTGGGTATACTTGTTGAAACCATGCGTCGTGAAGGATATGAACTTACTGTTGGTAAGCCGCAGGTACTGGTGAAAGAGATCGATGGCAAGAAGCATGAACCATATGAAATACTGGTGGTGGATGTACCCGCTGAATATAGTGGAAAGGTGATCGACCTGGTAACACAAAAGAAAGGTGAAATGCTGGTGATGGAATCCAAGGGTGACATGCAGCATCTGGAATTTGAAATTCCTTCACGCGGACTGATCGGGCTGCGTAGCAATATGCTGACCAACACTGCCGGTGAAGCGGTTATGGCTCACCGTTTCCTGGAATACAAACCATGGAAAGGCGCCATTCCCGGAAGAAATAACGGTGTGTTACTGTCGAAGAACCAGGAAAGGACAACCGCTTATTCTATTGATAAATTACAGGATCGCGGAAGGTTTTTTGTGGATCCGGGAGATGAAGTATATACCGGACAGATCATTGCTGAGCATATCAAGCCGGGTGATCTTGTGGTGAACGCAACAGAAGCCAAAAAACTTACCAACCACCGCGCCAGCGGAAGTGATGATGCATCCCGTGCTGCGCCAAAGATCCTTATGACACTGGAAGAGTGCATGGAATATATTCAGCAGGATGAGTGTATTGAAGTAACGCCGAAGAGTGTAAGAATGCGCAAGGTGATACTGGATGAGAATGAAAGAAACAGGATTGCGAAAACGATGAAAGCAGAGATTGCATAAAATCGCTTCGCGATTAATTGGATAATTGGGAAGTGTGCGAAATGTGAAAGTGGAATTTGGAAATTAGTTAAAAAGGGGAAAGCTTGCTTTCCCCTTTGACATTTAGGTTTCACAGTGTCCGAAATTTTCTCACTCCCTCATTTGTATTTCCACACTTCTCACATTCCCCACATTACCTAATTAGAATAGGCTATAAGTTTTAGAGCACAGATCTAAAACTTATAGCCTATTCTCAATGCTGCTCTGTTCATGATATATTCACTTACATCTTCAGTCGGTTCCCCAATTCCCTGCAGGTAATAATAATTGGTGGTAGATTCTTTTATTCTTTTCTGTGTATAGCTCAGTGACAGGAGCAATCCTCGTCCTTTTTTATTCAGGAAGGCAAATCCTCCGCCGAGTTCGGTATAGATGCCCATATCATAAAAGTAAGACAATGATGACGGTGCCCTGAATGAGTTCATGGCATCAAAAAACATCGGCTGGCCCAGGTCTTTTCTCGCTTCTGAAGGTATATTAATTCCTATGCTGGTCAATATAAACGGCTTATTCTTTCCTTTACCGATAAATTTTCTTCCTTGTGCATATATCGGAAAGCTGGTAAAGCGATAATAGTCAACACCGGTTCCCAATCCTATGTTCCATCCATTCTTTTGAATGCCACCTTGCAACCTGATGTCGCCTGAAACTTCATAGGTGCCGCTGATCCATCCAAGTTCCGCAATTCCCCAACCTTTCCATTTTGTTTCCTGCGCGCTGCCCTGAAAGGAAAATACCAGGAGGAAGAATGCCGTCAATGCAATGTTGTTCGTCGTAATTTTTTTCATATAATGATGGTAGATCATTTGATAATATGTACAGATCCTGTGACCACCGGGTTCTTTGGATCGGAATAGTCGACCAGGTATAAACCGTCCATGGTAGAAACTACTGCAATACCTGCAAGGGTGATCACATCAAATGTTTTTGGCATCTTCAGTATGCTGATGGTATTGATTTCACCGGGATTTTCCGCATTACAGATGCGTAATCCATCATCTCCATCGCAGATCAGTAAAAGGTTACCATCTTTCGACAATCCATGAGGATTGGTCATGGGATATGATTTAACCAGGGCAGGGTTTGGTAACATCAGCAATATCCACTACATCCAGCTGGTTGATAAACCCCTGGCATTGTGTGCCGTCCCTCAGGGTAACATAAGCGTAGTTTCCGTCACTGATAACGGGATCGCATACACGAGCGTGCTCAAATGTTCCTTTTTGAACGGGATTATCCTTGTTGACAATGTCAAAAATATACATACCTGTCATCGATCCTATAAAGAGATGGTTGCCAAAAGGAAAGATGGTTTCGACATTCCATCCCTGGGTGGCAACTTCCTTAACATAGGTTGGTTTTTCTGCAACGGCTGTATTGAAAACTTTGATGTGGCTGTAGTCAACGGTGTACATCCTGTCGTCACTAAGGGCAAACCTGGCCATGCTTCCGCCGACACCGTTAGACTTGCCCGATGATGAACTGAATGCGACCGGTGAACCCAGGAACACTGCATCCTCCATTAATCCCCACCTCGAGGCTTCATCAACGGATTTCACCGTGGTATCAACCCGAATCCAGTCAACAATAACATTGTTGGTGTCGGCAACAAAATTCTGGTACTGGCGGTGTGGAAACACCCCTTCGACAATAGAAGTTACTTTGGTATTTAAGGGGTTACTAATATCCAATGCGACAAGATCTGTGTACATATCGGCATATAAAATATTCGATCTTACTGCAAGATCAACACAGCCGGGAATATTGACAAACGAGACTACCTTTGGAGCGGAGGGGTTGCTGATATCAATGATGTGAACACCCTTATTGATCTCATTGAGGAAGATATAGCCATTTCTGTAGAAAAGTTTTCCGGGATTGGTGACCGAAATGGGAGTGCTGCTTTTAATATTTTGCCTTACCTGTTCTGATGTTCGGTAGACGGGCCGGTAAAATGTGTAGCTCCTTTTAATCTCGTCTTTAATACATCCTCCGAAGGTTATGATGATAAGTGCAATGACTGCAATCCGCCAATTTTTCATTGTTCTGGTGTTGAAAGTTAATAGTTGGTTCTAATATGAAACGGGAACTACCCGAATCGTTGCGCCGTGCAAAAAATTATTTAGCCTGTTTTTTTCCTTCTTTTTTCGGTTGCAGGAACAGCCTGTATTGCAATTGTAGACTGGCCAGTACTGGCTTATCGGAAATATCCGGAGTATACACACCGGTAAATGAATACTGGAACAGGGGTTGTAACTGCCAGTGCACTTTACCGTTATGATTATACATTAATCCTAACCTGAATTGCGGTTGGTAAAAGCGGGTTGTTGAGGTAAGTGTCCGGCTGTCGGATAGTGATTGTCCTGATGTGCTGTCCACGGAGGATTTCTGCTGCAGGCTCAGCCTGAACTGGTTGTTGATTCCAATGGTCCACCATAATGATCCTGCTTTCTTCCCGGCGATCCTGTTGCTGAATTGCAATGGAAGTTCAGCCATCCAAAGACGGAAGGCATTGCTTTCTTCGGAGACTTTGGTAGTCGAATAAAAAGCACCATTGTAAATGCTGTCCTTATACCGTTCTACAGAGGTCTTCCATGTACTTGAATTAATGCCCAGTCCGGCAGTAAACAACCAGTTATTTCCCATTTTTTTCTCACCCACTATTCCACCGGCAAAATGCCATCCATTTTCTTCCTGGCTACTGGCATAGGTCCTTGATCCGGAATTGCCGCCGGTACTATAATCGGGTGCCCCCGAAAGTGCACGGGCTCCCATTTTCAAAGGCTCTGTGACATAATTAGGGCCGGTGCCGATATAGGCTCCCCAGATCCATCGCTTTGTTTTGTTGCTTACCGGAATGGTCGCTTTTGTTGAAGGAGCTGCTGTATTCATAAGGATAGAATCTTTTTTCACCGCATCAGATTTGTTTTCCGAGTGTGCTTCAGGAACAGCCTGTGCTGTTGTAACAATGGCTGGTGATTCAGTTTTTTGAGTTTCCTGCACAGGATCCTGTTTAGCCGGTTCCGGGGATTGCATCACGGGGTTAATGCCGGCTTGTTTTTCAGTTGTGCCCGATGTATTCTTGCGAATGCTTTTGGTTGCTATTGATGCCTGATGATTGGATACTGTGGAGTTTGAACGCGTTGATGATTGAAGTTCTGATACATTGGTATTTGAACTAGTTGATACCTGTTTTTTGGATATGATGGCATTCGACCTCGTTGAAGGTTGATGTTGTGATATGTTGGGGCTTGACGGGGTTGATGCCTGATGGTTGGATACGGTGGAAGTTGACCCACTTGATGGTTGCGTTGAAAGGTCATTACCTGCCTGGTTTGCAGCCATAGCGTCATTATCGGAACGGTTATCTCTTTCAGTGGCCAGTGATTTCTTTTGCAGTTCACTACCCGTTGGAACTATTTGTTTTTCTTCAGCAGTCTTTTTATCGGCATTTGTTGCCACCATGGCTGTATGCTGCAAAGCTGTTTTTTCATTATAAGTCCAGAATATACCCGCACCGAGGGCAGCAATAAGGGGAATCCACCACCAGATGATCCTCCGTTTTTTCCGCGGGTGCAGTACATCATAGATGGCCTGCCAGTCGGAAGCAGCGGGTTCCACCTGGAACGCCTCCATTTTCTGTTGCATCACTATTTCAAAAGCGTTACTTTCTGACATAATCTTTTTCTTTTTCGTTGGCCAGGTTCATGATCCATTGCGCAAGCTGTTTCCTGGCGCGCAGGTACTGGCTCCTGCTTGTTGTTTCATTTATTCCGAGCAACTGGGCTATTTCAACATGAGTATATCCTTCTATGGCATGAAGGTTAAAAACCGTCTGGTAACCAGGGTGGTAGTTTTCGGATCAGGTCGGCCAGTTCCCTGGCCTCCAGGTTTTCCAGTGGTGTAATTACAGGTTGCGTTTCTGAGGTTTCGGGAATATTACGATCATCGGTCCATTGCATATTCCGATGGTCACGCAGCCAGTTCAGTGCAGTATTGACCATGATCCGCCTGATCCAGGCGCCTATTTCGCCCTCCCCCTTCCATTGATGGAGATTCTTAAAAACCCTGACAAATCCTTCCTGGAGAACGTCACTGGCTTCCATGGAGTTCTTCGTGTACCTGTAGCAAATAGCCAGCATATGGGGCGCAAACGCCTCATACAGCTGCTTTTGGGCAGCCGCCTGGTTCTTTAAGCATTTCGCTACAACCTCCCTGGCATTCAGCATGACTGGTATTTTGACACGGGACTATTTAGAAACGTTGCATAGATTTTCCGGCCCCTGATAAGATAATGATTTCAGGCCGGAAGATGGGTGATATGATGAACCGGACCAATTACGATAACGTAGACCGACAAATCATTGAAGTTAATGAGGTTACACGCGAACCTGATGCATTGCAGACAAACATCGACGAACGATGGTGGCCAATTCTATATTCAGGAACTCAGTTCCGCCGTAAAATCATATAACGGGCGAATGATCTGCTGGGCAGCACTGATCAGTGGCTCAAGCGCATCCAGTGAAAGGGTTTGCTTCATGGATTTGACCCTCTTCAGTTCTTCATTGAACTGGTGCAGGTCATGATTAATTTCTTTGCTTTTTTCCCTCATGGAAGCTTCCCATTCAGACAACCTGTTTTCTTCCTCCGGTTTTGGCGGCAGGGACCTCCAGTATTCATCAATGGCGTCATTGATATTAATGGCATCGAGCTTCTGCGTTGAACTGTTTATATGGTCGATTGTTAATGTTTGTGGCGACAGTTCCGCCAGTGCAGTGGTGGCTGATTGTATAATGGAGTGAATTGAGGACATATTTTGTAAATTTGCATAAATCTGCGGACATGAAGAGGCTTTTACTGATTTTGATGATAGCGTGCTTCTGGGCACTACAAAGCCCGGTCATGGCGCAGTGTTCGATCTGTACTAAAACGGCACAACAACTGGGCCATAAGCCGGCAAAGGGATTGAATACAGGTATTCTCTACCTGATGTTCGCGCCTTTTGCAGTTGTGGGGTATGTGGGATACCGATGGTGGAAAAACAACCGGTAAAAATTTAATCCTGCAGCGTTCCCTTCTTTGCTTCTTCCTTCATTTTTTCATTGGCATACACACCTACTTCAACCCTGCGGTTCTTGCTGCGATTGGCTTCACTGTCGTTAGGATATTTAGGCTGGCTTTCACCATACCATTTACGCTGGATGCGTGAAGCACTTACCCCTTTTGAGATAAGATAATTGGCTACCGCAATGGCCCTTTTTTCAGACAACGCCATATTGTAATCATCCGCGCCGGTATCATCGGTATGCCCTTCAATCATCAGGTAAGTGTCAGGATATTTCTGGAATACGCTGGCAGAGGAAGCCAGGTCAGACTTTGCCCCTTCAGAGATCACATCGGAATTCAAAGCAAACATCAGTTGTGCATTAAAGGTCATATTGATCCCTTCGCCAACTCTTTCAACCTCTGCAGTGGGAATGGACTGTTTAAGTTCCTTGGCCTGCTTGTCCATCTTGTTGCCAATCAATCCGCCCGCAGTACCGCCAATAGCCGCACCGGCAAGTATTCCCCAGATGCTTCCCTTCGATACCGCAGCGCCGATCAGGGCACCGCCCGCAGCACCGGCAGCGGCGCCTTTCTGTGTCTTGTTCATCGTTTTGCAGGCCGAGGTAATAATCATTATCGCAGTGAAGGCTATGATCAGTTTTTTCATATCAATATGGTTAGATTTTTATAATTAATTATTTACATACCAGGGCAGCAAACATATCTGCCTGCATATTCTTATAACCCAGTTCAATCGCTTTGGAAAGTTCTGTGCACACCTGGTCCTTTTCCTGGGCAGTCATTTTGGTCCTGAGTTCCTGTGCATTGGTGGTGTTATATTTTTCCTGCACCATTTTTAATCTTGCATCGGCCCTTGCCTTGTAAATTCCTGCATCATTAGGTTTAACCGCTACTGCCTTGTCATAATATTGAAAGGCTTCATTATAATTTTTCCCTTTCACCTCCATATCTCCCTTCTGAATGTAGAAATTGGCGTTGTCGGGGTCAAGGTCGATGGCCTTATTAATGTTCACCGTCGCTGAATCCTTCATCCCGCTTTTAAAATACTGGTCCGCGATCATCGCATAGATAGTCGCCCTTTCTTTTACATTCTTGTTCTTTTCCGTAAGGTCAATAATGCGGGCAAAATCAGCCCTTGAAGCTTCCATGTTCTTCTTGCCGGTATAGGCCATGGCCCTTTCAAAATAACCATTCACACTTTTATTCTTGGTGAGTTTCAGGGATTGATTGGCCATGGCAATGGCATTATCATAATCCTTCTTCCCGTTATAGGCTCTTGCCTTGCCATTATAGATGATTTCTTTTGCATCATTGGAATTACAGCTCTTCGTAATGCTATTGTAGAGGTTTAGCGCAGAATCATATTTTTTCTCGTCGTTCAATGCGGCTGCACGTTTGGTCTGTTCAAGACACTTGTTCGACATAGTGAACAACTGTTGTGCAAATACCGGGGCAGAACCCATCATAATAAAAACAAACAGGCAGATATTTCGACGCAGCATATTGGTGGTTTTAATTATTCTTTTGGACGGCAGTTATGATGGCTTCCATCACAAAATGGAGGCGTCTTTGTTTGTTTGCACATACAGAACCAGGCTTCTTCGGGTTCAATAAACTGGGTCTTCAGGCTCCTGAATGGCATGCCTTCAATGGTCTTATGTTTCCCGTCACAAAAGGGCTGCTTTTCACTCAGTCCGCAGGCACACCATGAATACACTTTTTCCGGTACCACCGCCACCATCATCGGTTCCTCTGCTGCTATTTTGGCTTTATCCATAGTTCGGTTTATAATGACATTACATGCTAACTGTTCAATCGCCAGCATTACTGCTGGTCACGTGCAAAGCTATAGAGATTAAACTTTCCCTCATGTATAGCTGCTTTTATATTTTGTTTCAACTCATCTCTGGATACATTTTTCATGCGTTGGTTCCTGATCAGCTGGTAGGCCCTTTCCGCCAGCAGCCAGTATTTCCTGTCCTGCTCATCGTGCTGCCCGAGTTTTTTGTCGATGGCCTCAGCAAGTTCTGCTAACCCGGATCGTTCAGAGGCGACCGTTTTGATCACCGGAATTTCCTTTACCGACGAATGTGCCAGCAGGCCCAGGTGCCGGGCGAAGGTTTCGGCTTCGGGGCGGTCCGATTTGTTCACCACAAATATGTCGGCGATCTCCATCAGTCCGGCCTTCATGGTCTGTATCTCATCCCCCGCTTCCGGAACCAGGACCACCACCGTTGCATCTGCAAGGCCGGCTATTTCCACCTCGCTTTGTCCGACCCCCACCGTCTCCACAATGACCAAATCAAAACCGCTGGATTTCAAAAAGTCGCTGATTTCAATGATTCTCGGGTGCAGTCCGCCCAGGGAGCCCCGGGTGGCGAGTGAGCGTATGAAAACGTTTGGATTATTGTACCATTCGCTCATCCGTATCCTGTCGCCTAGCAAGGCACCAAGGTTGAAGGGGGACGATGGATCCACGCAAAGCACCGCAATTTTTTTTCCCTGTTTTACAAAATGGCCAATCAGGCCGTCTACCAGTGTGCTTTTACCGGCGCCGGGCGGACCGGTAATCCCGATGACTTTAGCCTGGTCGGTGCCCGTCAGCGACATCATCATTTCCGCATAGCCGGCAGACTCATTTTCGATGAGGGAAATACCACGGGCAATGCTCCGGAAGTCATTTTGCTTCGACAATTCATAAAGGCTTTGCCAGTTACTCACTATTATTCGTGGTTAAGTTTCTAAATTCGGCCAATTGTATGCCACAACAAAATTAATTTGACAAAGGATATCCTTATCAGCCGTTACCTGTTGCCGTTGTTGATCATATTGATGATGGCAGGGGCATTGTGGTCGCGCGCACTATTGTCTACGTCGATCATGATCTTCATCGCCCTTTCTGTAATTTTTTACGGAAGGGAAGGATGGCAATATGTAAGAAATTCATATTGGTTGATGGGACTGGTGATCTTATTTATTATTCCGGCTGTTACAAGGATATGGAGCGATGACCATTACCAGTGGTGGAGGGTGATCCAGACAAAAATTCCGCTTCTCCTGTTACCGTTTTGTGTGGGAGCGATGATGAAAATTCCCAAACCATCCCACCGTTATTTGTTTGCGATACTTGTGGTGTTGTGTTTCGTTTCAACACTATTGAGTTACTGGTTTTATGTTTCCGGTACTTATGACGTGCAGGAATATCTCAGGGCTAAGACATTACCCGTGCCTATGGGGAATGACCATGTAAGATTTTCCTGGCTCCTGCTGGTGGTGTATATTTTCCTGGTTGATGAATGGTTTGGAGGAAAAAATAGTGAAGCACGATGGAATCGATGGGTGGTCATTTTTCTCATTATTTATTTTGCCATTTATTTTCATGTGCTGGCCGCCAAGACCGGACTCTTGGGATTTTATCTTGTGAGTATGATTGCCGTATTAAAATATGGGCGTCGAAAATATTTACTGCCTTCCGGCATCGCGTTGGTTTGCCTGCCCTTGCTGGCCTGGGCGCTGGTACCTTCCTTCAGGAACAGGGTGAAATTTGTGCGGTGGGATTATCAGAATTATTCAAGAGGAAAATATACGGAAGGATTATCAGATGCCCCCAGGGTATTATCATTTAAAGCCGGAATGACGATCGTGAGAGAACATCCGGTGATCGGTACAGGAGTGGGCGATGTATTGCATGATACAGAAGAGTGGTATGCGGCGCATGCCGATTTTCTGAAGCCATATGAAAGATTACTGCCGAGCAACCAGGTTTTGTACTATGCCGCAGCTGCCGGGATTTTGGGCGGACTCATCACGATCTGTATATTCCTTTACCCGTTTTTTATGCAACCCTTCAGGCATTATTTTTCTTGGATTTCTTTTCACGCTATTGCCCTGATGGGGTTTATGTATGAGATCGGGCTGGAAGTTCAGTACGGTATTTTTATCTTTGGATTTTTAGGGACCTGGCTTTACTCAAGGATCAGGCTGGGCCTGCATCCTGGCGGCGAACCAGGCAAAGCATTTTAAAAGAAATTGTCCATGACAAACTTCATTCCCATATTCCCCCTTGCCCTGGTGGTTTATCCCGGGGAAGAACTGAACCTGCATATTTTTGAACCGAGGTATAAGCAGCTCATCAGTGAATGTTTCGAGCAGAAAAAGAATTTTGGTATCCCCTCCGTCATCAATGATAAGATGGCCGACCTGGGCACCTTGGTGGAGATCAGGGAGATTGTAAAAACAGAAGTGAATGGTGAGATGGATATCAGGACACGCGGTACAAAAGTCTTCAGGGTGTTGGAGACCATTCATAGTGTTCCCGATAAATTATACAGCGGCGCCATCGTTAATTATCCGGATAATGACGAACAGGGCAACCGCGAGCTGATGCAAAAAGTTGTCAATGGTATTCGGAAACTTCACCAGCTGCTCAATGTAAGCAAGACATTCCCGAAGCCTGATGAAGAACTGAACAGTTATGACGTAGCGCATCATGTCGGCTTTTCCATCGATGAGGAATATGAGTTGCTGGGGCTCACCATGGAATTGCAGCGACAGGAATATTTGCGACGACATCTCACCAAGGTGATACCCGTTGTCTTGGAGATGGAGGGACTGAAAGAAAAGATCAAACTCAACGGTCACTTTAAAAACCTTACGGGGTTTCAGTTTGATTTATGAGTTTTTGTAGAAGAGGTTACTTCCAACCTAAACAATTCCACACTACCCACACTTAACAATTGTATAATTAGTTGCTATACATTTGCCTGCATGATAACGCTCTGCCTCGATTACGGAAATACCAGGCTTAAGTATGCAGTCTTTGAGGACGATAAAATGCTGGAAGTGCAGGTGCTTGAAAATGACGGTCAGGAACTGATCCTGGAGTTATTATCGAAGTACAGGCCGGATAAGTCCATCCTTTCATCCGTTATCAATCATGATCCATCCATCGAACCATTACTGGCTGAAAAAACACGTTTCCATAAATTATCCCACCTGACTAAAGTTCCGTTTACCGTTCCGGTGGGTAAGCCGGAAACCATGGGGGCCGACCGGATTGCACTTGCCGCTGCTGCAGTAAAATTTTATCCCGGGAAAAATAACCTCGTGATCGGACTCGGCACCGCCATCACCTACAACTTCATCAACAAGTATAACCAGTTCCTGGGGGGCGGAATATCGCCGGGAATGGAATTAAGGTTTAAATCACTAAATGATTATACCGCCAAGCTGCCACTGGTAAAAAAGGACTGGAACTTCCCGTTGGTGGGTTATGATACAAGAACCAATATCCTCTCGGGAGTGATCGTCGGGATGGCCAAAGAGATCGATGGAACCATCGATGCATACCTTGAAAAGTACCGGAATTTTAACGTGGTGTTAACCGGGGGTGATAGTTCATATTTCGCCCTACACCTTAAAAACCCGATATTTGCCGACCCTGATTTTTTATATAAAGGACTTTATGCCATTAGTGAGTACAATAACTAACTGTCGGAAATATATAACTATACTGGTTTTCAGCGTTTTAATCGGCGTTCAGTCCTTCAGCCAGGAAAACTCTCCATACTCCCGTTATGGCTATGGTGACATCAATCCCACACAAAATATCGTTAATCGGGCCATGGGCGGATTGTCCCTGGCATACTGGGATGTACAGTCGATCAATTTCACCAACCCCGCATCTTACGCCAACCTGAAGCTCACCACTTTTGATGTGGGTCTTGAATATACCAGCCGGACCCTCAGGTCAAATAACTCCGATCTCGGAAAATATAATTCAGCCTACCTCATTCCCACCTATGTCAATATCGGGTTTAACCTGAGCAAGAAAAAGAACTGGGGTATGACCTTGGGATTGAAACCGGTGACCCGGATCAATTACGAGATACTCGAGCAGGACGCGCATCCCCGGAATCGACAGTGTCGGCTACCAGTATTCCGGTTCAGGTGGCAGTTACCAGGCATTTTTGGGGATGGCCTACGGGTTTAAGAGATTGAGTATCGGGTTTAATGCCGGTTATATGTTTGGCAATAAAGAGTATGATACCAAACTGCTTTTTGCCAATGATACGGTATCCTACCTGAAGGCCAATTATTCGGATTCCACGAGTTTCGGCGGACTGTTTGCCAAACTCGGCATTCAATACACATTGGTGGTGTCGGGTGATAAGAACCTGCGTTTTGGCGCCACTTTCGGGCTTGAAAACACCATGAAAGCCAGCCGGAATGTAACGCGGGAAACCTTCAATTTCAGTGACCGCGGCATCACGGTGCTCGACAGTATATACAAGGTGGATAACCAGAAAGGGGAAATTGTTTCGCCTGGAAATTACGGGTTTGCGGTGATGTATGAAAAGATCGATAACTGGTTGGTGGGTGCAGAATTCAATTATGCCGGCTGGAGCAATTACCGCTATTTCGGCGAAGCCGATGCACTTGAAAAATAACTGGACCCTCAGGGTGGGCGGACAACTCATTCCCGAAGATCAACTCAAAGAGCTACTGGAGCAGGGTTGCCTATCGTGCCGGAGTGAATTTTGGACCTGACTATGTAGATCTTGGTTCAAAATTGAATACCTGGTCGATCACGTTCGGAACCGGCCTGCCGGTAAGGCGTAATGTGTATACCAACCAGTATACCACCATCAATACTTCATTTGAAATCGGCCGGCGTGGTAACAAAGATCCAATGCTGTTCGTGAAAATCTTTTCCGGTTTGCCGTTGGATTCAACCTCAGTGATATCTGGTTCAACAAACGTGAATACCAATAAGCAGTTATGACCAATGCTTTTGTTATTGGCATTGTAAGGTCCCTGCTAACAGTCTCCTGTAGCTGCATTTTCCTGTTGCTTTCCTGTGAGAATGATGAAAACGAAGTGAAGGAACTGCTTTCCAAAAGACTCGGTGTTGATGAGGCGCATAATGTGGAAGCCTACATGAGCTCAACGGGTGTTATGAAGGCGCGATTGCGTGCCCCGCTGATGCTGCGCTTCCAGGATACCCTGGCCAAGGTGGAGTTCCCCGAATCCATGCACGTGGATTTTTTTAATGACTCGGTGAAAATTGAAAGCCAGCTTGATGCACGTTATGGAGAATATTTCGAAACAAAAAATAAGGTGTTCCTGAAAGACAGTGTCAAGGTGTTTAACAATACCGGTGATACCCTGTTTTGCCAGGAATTGTGGTGGGACCAGAACCTGCAGAAGTTCTATACCGATAAACCTGTAAGGATCCATCGTCCCGATATGATCATGATCGGCGTAGGCTTGTCGGCCCCCCAGGATTTCAAGACATTTGAAATCTATAAGATATCCAACAGCATTCTCCGCGTCAAGAATAATATGATGGGGCCCGATAGTCTTGCCACTAGTGATACTATGCGCAAACCATTTTTGCCTGTGGATTCTCTCCGGAAAAAATAAATGCTTCGCCTTTCTCCTGTAACTTCGGGTTATGGAATACCGTTATATGGGCCGCACCGGCCTTCAGCTCAGCGTACTGTCCTTTGGATCATGGGTTACGTTTCACAAGCAGATTGAAGACAATAAAGCAGATGAATTGATGGGCATGGCCTATGATGCGGGCATTAATTTCTTTGATAATGCCGAAGCCTATGCCGGTGGTGAAAGTGAGCTGATGATGGGCCGGGTGTTGAAAAATAAACAATGGGACCGTACTTCATACACCCTTTCCTCGAAAGTGTATTTCGGATTGTATGGAAAAAATAATAAACCCAACCAGCACGGGCTGGGACGAAAACATATTGTAGAAGCATGTCATGCTGCTATCAGCCGCATGCAGACGGATTACCTCGACCTGTATTTCTGCCACAGGCCTGATGTACATGTGCCCATTGAAGAAGTGGTTTGGACGATGCATAACCTTATTCAGCAGGGGAAGATTTTGTACTGGGGTACCTCACAGTGGAGCGGCGCAGAAATTATGGAAGCACACCGTGTTGCACAGCAGTACGGGCTGATCGGCCCGGTGGTGGAACAGCCGCAATACAATATGTTCGAAAGGTTCAAGGTGGAGCAGGATTATCTCCCGGTGTACCGGAATGTTGGATTGGGCACCACCATCTGGAGTCCGCTTGCGGCGGGATTCCTGACCGGTAAATACCTGGATGGTATTCCTGAGGATTCAAGGCTGGCGATTACGGGGTTCGACTGGTTAAAGAACCGCTGGCTGCAGGAAGAAAAAATTGCAAAGCTGAAAAAACTGGTGGCCCTGTCCAATGAATTGGGTGTATCGATGGCATCGCTCGCTATCGCCTGGACCATCGCCAATCCCCATGTGACCACGGCAATACTTGGTGCCACCAAGCCTTCCCAACTTACCGATAACCTTAAAGCCCTGGAAGTATTGAAGATGCTCAGTCCTGAAGTGATGGGCTGGATCGAGGAAATTTTGCAAAATAAGCCGCACATGGATCTGTCTTAGGGAATGTGTCAATTTTCAAATGTGCGGATGTGCAAACAAGTACACCTGATTTTTTCATAGATTGAACAATGAAAAAATTGCTGCTGGTGCTGATCGTATGCTGTTGCAAAACAGTTTTTGCCCAGCCTATATTCAGTTACGAAATCAACCGCCAGCGGATCGCCTCCAACCTTATCGACAGCCGTATAAAAATCGTTTATGCTGAACCGTTAGTAAACGGCGCCACTCATACCATATCTTTCCATAATGAAACCCGGGATACGTTAACACTGGGAAATGTTGTTCCTTACAGCCTTAGTACAGCGGAAGTTTATATTACCGGCAAGGGTGACCATCCGTTATCACGGGCGCATCTTTTTTTGCCTGGCAGGATGCCGGTAAATGTGGTATTGCCCGACAATGCCTGGGAACTTGGTTATGCTTCCAGGAAAGTAAACGATTCAGTCAATGAATGTGCACTTATGCGGCGCGACAGGGAGAGCATTGATAAGGGTCAGCGAAAAAGATTTGAAACCATTTTGTACCCAGGCGGGAAGGTCAGCTACCAGTATTTTTCGTCGGTCTACAAAGGACCATGGCAGGAAGGGCTGCGGCAGATTTTCCAACAAAAGAAGCTGTATGATCTTGCCGCATTTGATGCATCCATGTATGAGCGAAAGGATCTTGAATGGATCCGTCATGCTTATGTGATGCACCTTATCATGGCCTGGGATAAGCATTATTATGATTCCGGTAAAGTGCAGTTAACTGCCTTCGAAGCCAGGGGAAAGAAATTATACGGCGGAAATGATGTGATAGGTATCTGGCCCACTTGGCCATCGCTGGGGCTCGACCAGCGAAACCAGTTTGATCTGTACCGTGATCTTCCAGGTGGTACGGCAGGATTAAAAAAACTATTTACCAGCCTTCGTACCATGGGTACAAAATCATTCATCGCCTATAACCCATGGGATGAAAGTACCCGGAATGAAAGACATTTAAGCGGGCTGTCGGCGCTGATCCGTGCCACCGGCGCGGACGGTGTAGTGCTGGATACCTGGGGACAATCGAGCCGTGAACTGCAGTCGGCGGCCGACAGTGTTAAAAAAGGAGTGGTGATGTATAGTGAAGGGATGGCCATTCCCAAAGACATGCCTGGCATTGTAAGCGGCCGTGTTCATAATGCGCTGTATTATGTGCCGATGCTGAACCTTAATAAGTTTATCCAGCCGGGCTTTGCCATATTTCGTGTGGCGGAAATTTATAAAGAACCCATCAAAAGGGAATTCGCTACCTCATTTTTCAATGGATATGGAACGGAACTGAACATATTTGCACCTGGCCAACCCTCATGGGTAACCGAACAATACCGCTGGCTGGGCCGGACAAGCAGGATATTAAGGGAAAACACGGAGAATTTCACCAATGGCGTTTACACTCCGATGATTCATACGAATGCCGACAGTATCTGGGTGAATCAATGGGAAACAGCACAGAAGACTGTCTACACCGTTTATAGCATCAGGCCTTCAGGCTATCAAGGCGGATTGTTTAAAGTAACACCCGCTGATGGTTATCACTTTGTGGACCTCTGGCACCACAGATTATTGGACCCGGTGAAAACAGCGAATGGTTATACTGTTGAAGCCAGGACCGATGCTTTTAATGCATCATGGCTTGGCACTAACAATGAAGGAGAGGTGGATTGCATTGCCAGGCTACCCGAACTAATCAAAGCGACAATCAATGGCGATGAATTACTTGTTGATGCCACAGGAGGAACGGAAATCAGGATCTGGGCTGGTGTGCCAACTTATGAAAGGGAAGGCACAAAACTACCTCCGGGACGACATTTTCTTTCGGTGAACAGGTTATTCGGAAGGTATGAAGGAGATATTGTGATCCAATTGATGAAAGAAGGGACATTGTCTGATGAAACCATTGTTTCTGTTTTACCCGGATCAGCAAGGAGAATCTCGGTGACCACAAAAACAAAACTGCATACATCTGTACCACAGGGAATGGTAAAGATCCCCGAAGGCTCTTTCAGGTTTAGCGTCACCAGTGGCGATGCTTTTATTCCCTACCCCGGCCAGGATACGGGTAAGCTCTTCATGATGGAGCCGTTCTACATGGACAAATACCCGGTAACCAATGTGGAATTTGAACAGTTTTTAAAATCATCAAAATATAAGCCCAGGGATACGGTTAATTTTCTAAGGCATTGGAGCAGGGGAAAGATTCCTGCCGGACAGGAAAAATTTCCTGTTGTGTATATCAGCCTGGAAGACGCCGAAGCCTATGCAAGATGGGCGGGAAAACGACTGCCGACTGAAATTGAATGGCAGTATGCTGCTCAGACCACGGCCCTGAATGAATGGCCATGGAAACAAACGGTACCGGTCACACGAAAAGAAGAAAAAGTAACTGAAACGCTGACGGTTACCTCCATTGAAGGCATCGACTCAATGTTTTGTAACCTGGGGAATGGAAAACTATATCCTGTCGGGAAATATGCTGCGGGAGCGAATCCCAATGGCTTATATGACCTTGTCGGATCTGTATGGCAGCTCACGCATGACGAATATATCAATGGAAGTTACCGGTTTATTATAATGAAGGGGGGTAGTTATTTCAAGCCTTCTTCCAGCTGGTGGTACGTTCAGGGCGGGCCAAGGGAACTTCATTATCGCCAGATGCTGTTAAGGGTATCGCAGGGTTTTGAAAGAAACGGAACGGTAGGTTTCAGGTGTGTTGCAGATTAGCCCTGTGTTGAAGGGCTAATCTGCAACACATATTGGCGAATTGGCGGATGGATTGAGTATTAGGTTATTTCAAATAATTGTTAAAGGATGATACAGTCCATTGAAAGATCAAAATTTCTGCGTAGATTTTATATACAATCTAACGGCAATGAGAAAATACCAAATCCCCGTTTTTGCCATTATCCTATTCTCATTCATTTTAGCAGGCAATGGAAATGCTATTGCCCAACAGGGATCAAAAGATCCTGAAATAACAGTTGCCGTGAGAAAATTCTCGGGGTTTTCTGAATTTCTCACCATTGATAAATTTGTTCAACATCTCAATAAGCTAAATCCGGACAGGAATATTGTCTATATAAAATATTCGGATGGAGTCCGCGCTGATTATGTTGCGGATATCAAATCGGATAATTCCTTTCCAAAGAAAATAGTTAAGCAAACCTTTGGTACGCTTACTGATTTAAAGTCTCCCGGTGGGGCGGTAAATTCAAGTGATGAAGTGTATGTTCCTGATTATTCAGGTACAACCAAGGGCATCAGGACTGTTGGGGCATATTACAATAATGAATTTTCTTTGTATGAAATTGAAGATTCAGAATTGGGTTACGGAACTGTTGTTTTAGTAATATCCCAGCCGGGACTGAGCCGGAAGCCCTCATTTAAAAAGGCAGTTTACCGGGAAGATGCCGCTTTATTAATTGAAGAAAGCCTGTTTGATGAAGTGTTGAATAGTATGTTTTCTTACTTCAGGAAACTGGAAATACCCCAGGATTCACCTTATTAATTATCCGGTTTTTAGAATAGGACGTCTCACTATTGCCATCATTTACCTTCATGAGCTGAGTTTAGACGAATGGAATTTCTTTTCCCCAGATAGCGTATATTCATAAGCTAAAACATTCCCTAATTTTTCCCTCCCGGACCTATCCCAGGCTGGGGTATAACCAGAATTTTTATATGAGTTTTAAAAACAAAACCGTTTTCATAACCGGTGCCAGCAGGGGTATCGGCAGGGCAATAGCGTTAAGGCTGGCCAAAGAAGGAGCAAATATTGTGGTAGCGGCAAAATCTGTAGAAGAAAATCCCAAACTGGGCGGAACCATATTCTCCGTGGCCAGGGAGATTGCAGAAGCCGGCGGAGGCGCATTGCCCGTTGCCTGTGATATCCGTAATGATGAGCAGATTGCTGCAGCAGTAGCAAAAACCATTGAAACCTTCGGTGGTATTGATATCCTGGTTAATAATGCATCGGCGATTTCGCTGACGCCGGCAGAAATGACAGAACCAAAACGATATGACCTGATGCACGACATAAATGTGCGGGGTACATTTTTTGTGAGTAAGGCTTGTATTCCGTATTTAAAAAAGGGCATTAATCCGCATATCCTGAACCTGTCGCCTCCGATAAATATGGATATAAAATGGTTTGCAGGTCATGTTGCCTATACCATGAGTAAGTATAATATGAGCATGATCGCTTATGGCCTGTCGGCCGAGTTGAAACAATATAAAATTGCTGCGAATACCCTCTGGCCCCGCACAACAATTGCTACCGCGGCAGTACAAAACCTGCTGGGTGGTGAAGCCCTGATGAGAATGAGCCGCACTCCCGACATCATCGCGGATGCTGCATTTCATATACTGGGCAAACCATCGGATAAATGCACAGGGAATTTCTTTATCGATGAAGAGGTACTGGCAGCAGAAGGGATCACGGATTTATCACACTATTCGGTAGTCCCCGGTGCCCAATTATATACTGATCTTTTTTTATAATTGTCGGGGTTCATTTTTCAACAGTAATCAGCATTACATGAACAGGAGAAAGTTTTTAAGGAATGGTTCACTGGCAGGCATTTCCGTTGCGGCCCTGGCATCTTCCTGTAATACGGCCGACAGGCAGGAGCAGAAAAAACCGGAAGTGATCCCGACCGGTGAATTCAGGGATGAATTTTCGCTGAATGAGACCACGATTGACGAGTTACAGCAAAAAATGACCAAAGGAGAACTCAGCTCTAGGACCATTACCGAAATGTATTTACAGCGTATCAATGCGATAGATAAATCGGGTCCGGGATTAAATGCAGTAATTGAAATCAATCCTGATGCGGTAGCCCTTGCAGATGTTATGGATACGGAAAGAAGGACAGGAAAATTCCGCGGGCCCCTACATGGCATTCCTGTCCTGATCAAGGAGAATATCAATACTGCAGATAAAATGATGACCACTGCAGGAGCGCTGGCGCTTGAAGGAAATATTGCCACCAACGATGCTTTTATTGTTCAGAAACTGAGAGAGGCCGGGGCGGTAATCCTGGGAAAAACCAACCTTAGTGAATGGGCCAATTTCCGCTCCACCAGGTCCAGTTCAGGATGGAGCAGCCGGGGTGGCCAGACTAAAAATCCTACTGTCCTTGACCGTAATCCCTGTGGTTCCAGTTCCGGATCGGGTTCTGCGGTAGCGGCAAATTTATGTGCCATCGCCATTGGAACAGAAACCGATGGCTCAGTAACAGCGCCTGCATCGTTTTGCGGTGTTGTGGGAATAAAGCCTACTGTTGGACTTTGGAGCAGGTCAGGTATCATCCCTATTTCCTCCACCCAGGATACTGCAGGGCCGATGACCCGAACGGTGAAGGATGCTGCCTATGTTCTTGGCGCTCTTACCGGCGTCGACAATGCGGACCCCGTTACAGAACAGAGTAAGGCAAAAGCGGTAAAGGATTATATTCCTTTCTTAAAACCGGATGCATTGAGTGGTAAACGCATCGGTATTGAAAAAGCATTTTTGAAAGGCAATGAATCAGTGGTAGCATTGTACAAAGCAGCCATCGACCTGTTAAAAAAACAGGGGGCCGAAATTGTGGAAGTGGAGCTGTTGAAACTGACCAGGCCATTGGGAGACGCTGAATTTGAAGTATTAAAATATGAGTTTAAGGACGGCGTCAATAAGTATTTATCCTCCGCCAATGCAAAAGTGAAATCACTCGCCGATGTTATCGCCTTCAACAAGAAAAATGAAAGCAGGGCGATGCCATTTTTTAAACAGGAAATCCTGGAAATGTGTGAGGCCAAAGGAAACCTTAAAGACAAGGCATATATCGAAGCCGTCAAAACATCGACCAGTGCAAGAAAGATCATTGACGGGATGATGAAGGAAAATAAACTGGATGCCATTTGTTCCACCACCATCGGCCTTCCCAATTGCACTGACCTGGTGAACGGGGATTATGACGTTGGATTTTATTTTGCTCCTCCGGCGGCCATGGCCGGCTATCCGCATATAACGGTGCCTATGGGCAATGTGCATGAACTTCCTGTGGGATTGTCTTTCATATCCGGCGCTTACAAAGAAGGGGAATTACTGGGAATGGCTTATGCCTATGAGCAGGCTTCCAAAAAAAGAATAGCCCCCAAATTCAGAAAGACCCTGGGTTAGATTGACCGTAATGTAAATATCTATGCATCGGCAACATTTTGTCATTCGATTAATGAAAATTGCTAACGTCCGATAAATGTATCCCTATTGAAAGATGTAAAAGCCTGGAGGGTGCTGGGTATTCCAGGCAGCACACGGGAGAATTCTGTCAATCATTTATTGCTGAAAACCCTGGGAGAGATATTTTCGGAAAAGATTTCGCTCGACATTTACCCCGGCATTGCCAAATTGCCGCAGTTTAATCCCGATGAGGATAATCCTGCAACTGACGAAAATGTATTGCATTTCAGGGAACTGATTGATGAGGCTGATGGAATTATACTTTGTACCCCTGAATATGCACACGGGGTACCAGGTACATTAAAAAATGCTATTGACTGGACGGTCAGTTCATCCGGCTTTTATGGCAAACCCACTGCGCTGATCACCGCATCAACCGATGGCAGCTTTGGGCACAGGTCCATGATGGACGTCCTGCAGGCCATCGGGGCTTTACATATCGGTAAACATCAAATGCTGATCTCATTTGTAAAAACAAAGGTTTCAGTGGATGGCCATGTTACGGATGAAGAAACAATGACAGGTCTGAAGAAGATGGTTTCGGATTTTATCGGCACAATGGAAAGTATACAGACTGCTGACACAGAGTAGCGTCAGGGGATGGTTTTCCAGGAAGTATTTATCTGCAGGCCTTACATATCGTTGTTAATGTAAAATTTAATACTCTAAAAAGAATGTCATGACTGTTTTATCCCTCGAGCCGTTTGTTCCCTCCGGTCCTGATTTCGAAAAATCAAAACAGCTTTTTCTTGATCTGGGGTTTAACCTCAATTGGGACGCTGGTGATTATGCCGGCCTTGAAAAAGACGGCTGTAAGTTTATTTTACAGAAATTTGATAATAGATCTTTCGCGGAGAATTTTATGGTTAGCGTACAGGTCGACAATCTTGAAGAGTTACAGTTGCTCATCCAGGAAAAGAACCTTCCAGAAAAATATGGGATCAGGGTTTCGAAAATTATGCAACAGCCTTACGGAAGGGAACTGAATATTATTGACATCGCCGGTGTGTGCTGGCATTTTGTCCAGTAGCAATGCTACACTGCCTCTGCTGTTTTTGCGGCCTCCCAACCAAGAATGGCCGTCTTCCTTGCTGTTCCCCAGTGATAGTCTCCAATAATACCGGTTGATTTGATAACGCGGTGACATGGTATTAAATACGCTACCGGGTTACTTCCGATTGCTGTTCCTACTGCTCTTGACGCTGCAGGTTGTTCAATATGGCCTGCTACTCCGGCATAGGTGGAAATATTTCCGAAAGGAATATGTAGGAGGGTCTGCCAGACTTTTAACTGGAAGGGAGTTCCCTTCAGGTGCAGTTTGACCTTTCGAAGATCATTCCAGTCGCCTGAAAAAAATCTCAATGCATCCTGTTGCAGGATATCTGTTTTCTGGGTAACGGCAGCATTGGGAAATGCCGAAACCAATGTGTCAAATCCCGACCGATGATCCTTTACAAATGCAAGGTGGCAGATGCCTTTTGATGTTGACGCAATGATAATGTCTCCGAATGGTGTTTCTGCAAAACTGTAGTGTATCTGCAAGGTTTCTCCCCCGTTTTTAAACTCACCCGGTGTCATCCCCTCAATGCCGATAAAAAGATCGTGCAGCCTGCTGGTTCCTGAAAGCCCTGTTTCGAAACTCACGTCAGCCAACGGCAGGTCTTTTTTCAATAGCCCTTTTGCATATTCAACACTAAGGAATTGAAGGAATTTTTTGGGACTTACTCCCGCCCACTCCTTGAATAACCGCTGAAAGTGAAAGGAACTCAGGTAAACCTGGCCGGCTACTTCATCCAGGTCAGGCTGATCCTTGAAGTTTTCTTTCAGGTAAATAATGGCTTTTTCTATTCTTTCGTAGTTTGTCATAATGGTACAAAAGTACATCCTGCCATCCCTGTATTAAACCCGAAAATTGCGGACTTTTAATTAACTGATCACTGTCATCCTGCCCCATGGCATTGATTGTTCCCTTTTTTCCCTTCCGTTCATACCTTTGTGATTCAATGGCTTAGGATGTGGTATGTATTTGGTTTCCTGGTGTTGCTGTTTATCATTTTAATGCTGTTCGCCATCAGCAGTTTTCGATTCCATAAACAATACCGGGATGATGTAAATGAAGCGCTCAGGACGGCAGGCAAAACTTCCATGCTCACCCTGGCCGATCTGGAACACCTGCCTCCACCAGTAAAAAAGTATATTATCTACACGGGATCTGTAGGGAAGCCGAAAGTGGATCATTTTTTTATTGAATTCAGCGGACAACTCAGGAAGAATGCGCGCTCACCATGGATGCCGTTTATATCAAAGCAATACAATTTTATAAACCTCGCAGAGCGATTGTTTTTCCTGAAGGCAACCATGAACCATTTGCCGGTTTCTGGATATCACCGTTATATTAACGGAGAAGCGATAATGGATATCCGTTTATTTTCACTGGTCAGGGTTCAATATCAATCGGGCCAGGAAATGAACATTTCCGAAACCGTCACTTTTTTTAATGATATGTGCTGCATGGCTCCCGCAACACTGATCGACAAAAGGATTGAGTGGGGAGCAGTAAAGGGAAATTCTGTAGAAGCAAAATTTTCAATACATCACATTTCCATCACTGCCACGCTTTATTTTAACGATGAGGGCCAGCTGGTGAATTTTATTTCCAATGACCGTTATGCGGTACAGGATGATGGAACGATGAAAAGGATGCCGTGGACAACTCCATTGCGGAAATATAAAGAGATAAACGGATACCGGCTTGCCAGTGCGGCGGAAGCGATCTATTTATTGCCCGATGGAAAACTCATTTATGGTAATTTTCATCTACTCAGGATTTACTACAATGCCAAATAGCACTGCGACTAACGGGTTTCCCGCCTGTCAAAGGTTTTCCTTATATTCAAACAGGCAGTAAATGCACAGCGATGTTAAGCGAGCAATCCGAATTGACCCTCCGTCTGGCTGCTTTTGAAGATCTTCCCTCAATGCGGCAGTTGTTCAGGGATACAGTGCTGGCTATAAGCAGCAATGACTACAGTATCACCCAACTGCAGGCATGGGCATCAGTATGGATGAATGAAAGGCGATGGGCGGAAAAATTCAGCGAACAGCAGTTTTATCTTGCGGAACTACACGATGTCCTTGCCGGTTTTAGTTCGATTACACCCGGCGGATATATTGATTTCCTGTATATTCATAAAGACCACCAACGTAAGGGTATCGCCTCTGCATTATTGGAAACAATGGAAAACTATGCCGGTAATAATTCGCTTAGTTTGCTATCTGCTGAGGCAAGCATAACCGCATATCCTTTTTTTATTAAGCATGGTTTCGATCCGCTAAAGAAGCAGACTGTAGAGGTTGATAAGGTCTCCATGGTAAATTACCTGGTACAAAAAAAACTGTCGAGCTAAAAAATATGTAATGGAAAATTATATTGTTCCTGCTAATACAAGAATCGGTCATGTACATCTGAAAGTTTCCGATCTCAGGAGAGCCGTAAATTTTTATTGCGGACTGTTGGGATTTGAAATCACCACAACATATGGTGACCAGGCTGTTTTTATTTCTGCCGGCGGATACCATCACCATATAGGGCTGAATACATGGTATAGTAAAGGAAAGCCTCCGGCCCCGACAGAGGCAGCCGGACTGTTTCATACAGCCATTTTATATCCAACCCGGAGGGATCTGGCAGTCATATATGACCGTCTTTTAAAGGCCGGCTATCCATTCACAGGTTTTGCGGATCATGGTGTTTCAGAGGCGTTATATCTTGATGACCCTGATCAAAATGGTGTGGAATTATACTGGGATCGTCCGATGGAAGAGTGGCCGAAAAACCCGGATGGCAGCCTGACCATGTTTACCAAATCACTGGACCTGGATGGTCTGTTGGCCGAACTCAAACAGGATCATCGATGATTACCCAGGCCCTTCAGGAAATTCAGCGCTGCAATCACATTCCCGTCTTTTGTTGTGGCGCCGTCAAATGCACGTCCGAAAAAGAAGGTAAGCCGCTGGTTGTTACCAAGATCATATTCCGCATTTAATACCCATCGCCATGAAGGGGCTATCGTATTTTTTGTGAGAACGCTTCGGTAGAGGGCTTCGGTACTCAGACTGAACCTGCCGGCATCGGGTGAATAGATTATCCTGGCTCCCGCGTCAAAAGTTGAAACATCCTGGTTCTTTAGTACGCCGAGGTCATCAGCAAATGCTTTTTTTGGATTGGCGAGAAAACGTGTTATACCCATAATGCTGAGTCCGTTCTGGTAATTGGCTCCGAAGGTGAGCCATGCACCCGCATTGTATAACCGTGAATTATTGAAGGTCCGGTTAATATATTCAAGACTGGCACCACCGGCAAAATCAATAAAGAATCCAAACCTTTCTATTTTAAATGATGCAGCTTCTTTCTGCAGCCTGTCAAGGTCTGCCGTATAGCCTGATAATATGTTGTTTTTAATCTTTTCCATCCTTTTTTCCATTTGGGATGAGATCGCCAGGACTTCCGGGTGGTTAGGGTCCATTTTCTCTGCGATCTTTAGCTGTCGTGATCTTTTTAGCTTCTGGTAAATACTGTCTGCATCAAGACTCGTTGACAGGGATTGATTTATTCCATGGGCAATTTCTGCCTGCAGTTCATGAATGGATTCGAGAATGGAAACCGCCCTGTTGCTAAGATGTCCCCTGATGATGGAAAATTTTGTGCCGAAGGAATGATACAAATTCTGTGGATTGAAATCTTTAGAGGAATCGGCATTTCGAATGGCCGTGGAAATCACAAAGCTTTGCCTGAAGACATCAGAAAATTTACGCGAATTGAATTTATCTGTGGTTAATCCTTTTGCACGGAATATCCAGAAAGGGGCAAGGTCAACGGCATAATGGGTGGGAAAAAGTGAATTGCTGTTTGTGGCCGATTGCAAGGTGAGCATGAAGTCGGAAATGTCGGACGGCTTTTCAATGTCGCTCACTGAAAATCCCAGCAGGTTTGCCCCTGGTGAACTCGGAGCCCGCAAAAGGTCAAGCTTTACTTTTGTGGTATCGATGGATTGGGATCTCGATAAGATCACCATGGTTAACATGATGATCAATAAGAAAATCTTTTTCAAATCAGTCAGATTTTAAAAAATTCTATTCTTGCAGTGAAGATAGCAAAGCCACCTTCCTGTTCCACAGTTTTATACAAGACATATTCTGCAAAACGAACACCGCCACGAATCCTGATGATAGCTTCCAGGTAGTTGGTATCTTTTGCGGTATCAGAAACAACAGTTGTTATCTGCATGGTGCTTCCACTAAGTTTTTTATTGGTGCCTAATGCAAACTCCGGTAAGGATCCCTTTTCTCCCGTAATAATATTTGTGGTGTCAAGGATAATATCCGTGGTGCCCGTCTGCCCGGGTGCACCGAGTATGAGTTCCAGGGTAACTGCGGTATCTGAACCGTTCACCAGGTACACCGTATCAAGAGATGTTTTTTCGTCGAAATCCGGCTGTAATTTCCTGGCTTTAGCAACAGCAGTGTCGCCGCCGGTTTTTTTACCTGTTTTTTTTGATTTCTTTTCCGACTTCCCTGGAGACCGCAGGTCTTTTTTCTTCTTTTTGCTGGTGGATTTAGACATGGCTAACTATTGTGATAGTGAGATATCCTGAATATAATAAATAATTAAGATTCGTTAACTTACCGTTTAATGAAAGTTGCTGAAAATCAACAGGAGGGCGGATACGAGGCTTTTCAAAAATTACATTCTGAAGAGCAGGCTGCAGATATTGGAGAGATCCTGAAGAGGGCGGGAATAGAATATCATGTGATCCGGGATAAGCCTTTTTTTGATGTCAGTTTCGCTTTTAATAAAACAGACCCTGATGTAAACCTGGTGATCCGGCAAGCTGATTTTCTTAAAGCAAGGGAGGTGTTGCAGGAATACTACCAGGCACAGATGGGATCAGTGGATAAGGACTATTACCTTTTTCAATTTTCCGATAAGGAACTTACAGAGATCATCCAGAAGCCCGATGAATGGGGAAGTTTTGATTATGAACTGGCAAAATATATTCTTCACGACCGGGGTATTGAAATTACCGGTGATGTGGAGTCCTCGATCATGGAGAAGCGACTGGAAGAACTGTCGACCCCGGAAAATATTCATCCTGCCTGGATAATTCTCGGTTATGTTTCTGCAATTTTCGGGGGTTTTGTAGGGATTGTGATTGGCTGGATCCTTGCGTATTTTACCAAGAGACTTCCGAATGGAGAACGTGTTTATGTTTACAGCGAACGCGACAGAAAAAATGGCAGGATTATATTTTATTTTTCCATCTTCTCCTTTATCCTGTTCATAATATTCAGGATAATTCAATATTCCCCGATCGAAGGACTTTTCAGTTTTTCATCTTAAACTTTTTAACAGGGGAGCATCGGCTTTTATGGCGAGTACCTGTTCCCTGATATTCCTCCTTGCAGAATCACTCAGTGACCAGCCAAGGGGCAGCAGTCCTTTCGCATTGTTGATCCTGGCCTCAAAATATTTATAGCGGTTATTTAGCAATGTGTCACGAAAAAGATTCGCTGTAATGTTTTTATATAAAAAAGTTCTCCTGTCCCAGGCATTTAAAAATCCCGGCAGGATGGTACTGATGTCGGGAACGATTCGGGCCACTGCCACTGAATCCGAAATGCTTTTTGCATCGGTGCTGTTCTGAATAAACAGGATGTATACGGGCAAATGGCATTGAAATTCAATTTCAGTTTTGCGGATCAATGGATTTAAACCCAATATGAGTTGCCAGGCTGTTTCAATGCCTGAATTTTCTTTATAGCCACCATCGACAATATGTCCAACCCCGCGTTCACCGTTTTCTTTCAGCAATGCACCGGAGGTGATTACCGGAAACCTCGAGCAAAGTGAGGCAGCAGTTTTTACAGGGATGTCGGATCCCAGTACCTTAAGGACATCCACGTCGTCATTAAAAATACTGATCATGGGTGATTGAAGCACCAGGTTTGAAGTGATGGCTTTTTGTCCGGTTTCTGCTACTGCGCCGTTAATAAACAGATTCGGTACCCGGTACCTGCTGGCGGTATCTTTATACCATAAATTAAGGAATGGTCCGTCCATGGTTTCACTCAAGAGGTTTCTCCGGTAGGCAACACCCCAGCTGTCTTCCAGTTTCCTGTTCCTGTTGAGGGCATTGACGGGAAAGGGAATAACACGCTGAAGGTTATCGGAAAAAATAAAAGCGGCCGTCAGGTCGCTCAGGAAATCAGCGCTTACGGTATTTTCAAATGATTTATCGTTGTTTCCCGGTATAGCCAGGCTGTCCATCTGATCGTGCAGGAATGCAGTATAAAAAACTGCACCCACACCTCCTCCCGATACGCCGCTGATCGCATATACGTGTTCTATAAACGCCGGGTTGAGGTCGGTGAATCTTTTTAATGCCTGTGCCGTCCAGCTGGCACCCCTGATTCCTCCGCCTTCAGCAGCAACGATGATAACAGGATATTCTTTAACGGCGGAATCAGCTGCAGTATCTGCGGAACGAATGCGTTGCCGTATCCAGTTTCGGAAATTGGATTCTATATTTTCCCTGATGGAGGGCGTTAAGGAAGATGACGACACCCGTATACTGCTGTTATCATTTACTGTACTGAAGAGTATCACCACTGCCAGTGTGATGAAGAAAGCGGGTGACTGCCGTATATTAAATTTAATGATGATAAAGGCCATCAGTACCGTAAAGAATATGAAACCGCAAAACAATACCGTTGCAGGTTGCAGCAGCCTTGCAAATCCTGCACTCACCGGAAGTAAGAAAAGAATGAAGAAAAGGATATTGATGCCAATGATCAGCAATACGGCAATCTTCGTGGCGGCAGACCTCATCAGGTCTCTTACAGTTTTTGTATCGGGTGAATAGCGTTTCGCAGCGGTCATGAATGGTATTCCCAGTTTCCTGGCAATTGCCGCCCGCCGAATAAAAAACACCGTCAGCGCAATTCCGATGGCGACGGTGATTAATGTATACACGATGAGCGTATCCCATTTATATACATGGATGATCCCTGCCGCCCTGAACAGGGCAATCGTCACGATAACCAACGGCACCAGGGCCAGTATTCTTGGTAACCACATGATGAACCTCCGTGAAAAATCATTGTCAGGAACATCAATATCTTTTACCTGAAGGACCAGCCGGTTCGTATACCAAATCAGCATACACCAGGTGACCATGGTGATGCTTGTCTTGATAATATAAAATAACGAAACGCCGTAAAATGCCACCCCAACAAAAAAATCCCTTCCCTGGTCATTAAATATAAGGGCATAGGCAGCAAGCAACAATAAAATAATGCTATAGGCTGCAGGATAAACAATGCGCCAGGCGATGATCAGGTATGCGGTGGTTTTTTTCATGTTGAACAAGCTGAAACAAATATAGCAAGATCATCAGGCTTAACCTGTATGACGCGGGCGCATTCATTTAATCGGTTTCTTTATATTTAATAGATGAACAGGAAATGCATGCTTCTGACATGGACAGTCTTTTTCTTTGTTTCTGCCTTCAGCCAGGATCTGCTGATCAGGAACGTACATATCGTTGATGTGAAAAACGGAAAGATCATCCCTAGCCAGGATGTATTGCTTAAGGCGGGCAGGATCACTTCTGTTCAAAAAACAGGCCTTATCAACAGTTCCGCTAAAACAGTCAATGGCGCAGGTAAATACCTCATGCCGGGATTATGGGATATGCATGTTCACTTTGGCGGAGGCGATACTCTTGTCCAGGAGAATAAGGATCTCCTGTCGCTCTATATATTATACGGTATTACCACTGTGCGCGATGCCGCCGCTGACCTCAGCCAGTATGTTTTGCAATGGAAGAAAGAAATCGCAGAAGGAAGGCTTGAAGGGCCTACCATATTTACATCAGGTCCCAAGATCGAAGGTTATAAATCAATCTGGGTAGGCGATATTGAAATTGATAACGCGGATGAACTTAACAGGGCTCTCGACAGTTTGAAGAAACTTAAGGTTGACTTTATAAAGATTACTGATAATACACTGAAGCCCGAATTATACCTTAAAGCACTTACGGAAGCCCGGGCAAAGGGATGGAAGACGTCGGCGCATGTTCCTGGTGCACTTACCCTTCAGCAGGTTTCCAACGCAGGCTTGTCTTCGGTTGAGCATATCAGTTATATGCTGAAGGCCGGATCAGCCAGTGATGAAATCTATGCCAAAAGTATTGCTGATGCAAAAATGACGGCAAAGGAGATGAATATCCTGGTGATGGACCATTTCGACACAGCCCATGCCATCCGGGTCTTTAAACAGCTGGCGAAGAATGGTACGGCAGTGGTGCCCACGCTGTCTATTATAGGAACCACCGCGTACCTCGACAAAGATGACCATAAGGGGGATACCATGCTGCAATATATCGGGCCTGGCCTGCGAAATACCTACGCATGGAGGGTTGAACGTGCCGCAAAAGATGCACCAGATGCCGTAGAATACCGACACAGGGTCTTTGAAACAGCAGCCGGACTTCTGCCCATAATTAACAGGTCTGGCATGAAGATCATTGCGGGTACGGATGCGGGTTATCTTAATTGCTTTGTATACCCGGGGGCCGGACTTCACAAGGAGTTGGAAACGATGGTAAGGTATGGGCTCAGCCCGTTGCAGGCACTTCAGGCTTCTATTATCAACGGGCCTGCATTCCTTGGCCGCTCAGCGGATTATGGAGAAATTAAGCCGGGAAAAATTGCCGATCTGCTTTTGCTGGATGGTAATCCACTGCTTGATATTTCCAATACGCAAAAAATCCGGGCAGTTATTCTTAAGGGAAAACTTAAAGACGAAAATCAGTTAATCGAACTAAGGTTACTGATAAAGAAGAAAGCATCGGGAGCAAACTGATCAGCTGGCTATTTCAGCCAGTTTTGTACCTCCTTGTAAATATCATGGTCATCATGACAGCCATTGCATCTATTGGTGAGTAAAGTGTAGGCCGATCTTGCTCCGGGTATATCTTTATTGTCAAGCGCTGATTTTAGTTGTTCAATGGGTTTTTTGAGGTCCTTGTTATAGTAGTAAATAAAAGGCTTATCAAGTTTTCGGTGTGTCGTAAATTTATCTGCAACAACTATCAGCACACTGTCCATCCCGTTTAACAGCCATTTTGCGCCTTCAATATCACCGGCGCTTATATCGCCACCGAGGTTTTCATGATAAACGCGGATATCGATCATGTTTTCATCCAGGTCCTTAATGGTTTCGCCCTTGTTGTCGGACGCCTGGTTGCAAAAGGCAGTGCCTGAGATAATGAGTAATACAAATATGCGATAGTAATTATTCATATTCTCAAACCGCGATCTTAAGTTGCAGTGTTATTGTTGTACCCAGATAATGGTGTCGGGCCCGCTGATATTTATTCCCTTGGAACTGATCAGCAGTCCGTCCTTTGTAAGGGTATATTTTACTTCAGACTCGGTACCAAAGATTTTCACTGATTTTGGTTTTGTTTTAACCGGAAGAAAAATGGTTTCTGTTTCATAAGGGAACATGAGGTGTATATAAATGTTATTCAGGCTTTGAGTAGTCACGCCCCAGGGTTGGGGTTTTAGTGGGCCACCCCGGGTGGCATAAATGGTTTGTCCGAACTTCTGCAACCATTTCCCTGCAGCTGCGAGGGTGTCCCTGAATTCCGGCTGTATCTCTCCGTTGGGCATCGGACCAACGTTTAGCAGGAGGTTGGCATTTCTTCCCGCAGCACCAACGGCCATCTGGATCACCTGGTTCACTGTTTTGTAATTGCGGTCAGTGATATTGTAACCCCATGAGCCATTAAGGGTCTCGCAGGTTTCAAGGGGCAGGGATGATGCCTGCTGAAAGCTGAGTCCGGATTTATTTTCCCCGGGGAGATCTCTTTCAAACATCTGGAAATCCTCGCCCGGAATGGGATCGAGGTGATGGTTGTTGCCTATCAGGCATTGGGGTTGCAGTGTATGGATCAGTTTATAAATTTCGTTGTATTTCCAGTCGATCCGTGAAGTTCTGTCGGCATTACCCTCCGGGTTGGTCTGGTCCCAATGGCCATCGAACCATATGGACATGATTTCGCCATAATTCGTAAGCAGTTCCGTGAGCTGTTTTTTCATGAAAGATAAATAGGACGCATAGTCGCTTTTCTGTGTTCTGCCCGTGCCCTTCCCGGTCCGGCCCGTTTCATAGGGATAATCATTTCGATACCAGTCGAGCGTTGAATAATACAGCCCAAGTTTTATGCCCTGTTTTTTACATTCGGCAGACAGGAGTTTAAGTACGTCCTTTCCATAAGGAGTGTTGGTGATTTTCCAGTCCGACTGTTTCGTATCCCAGTTCGAAAAGCCATCATGATGACGGGTGATGAATACGATGTATTTCATGCCGGCATTTTTAGCCGTAGCAACCCATTTCTCTGCGTCAAAATCAACTGGGTTGAAGGATCGAAGTAAGCGGTGATAGTCTTCCACTTTGATATTTCGGTTATTCATCACCCATTCCCCATCGGCAAGCACACTGGAAAGGCCCCAGTGGATAAACATGCCGTATTTGATATCCTGGAACTGCCGGCGTGCCTGGAAGTTCTCCAGGGCAGGCGTATACTGTTGTGCATTGGAGCCCAGAATAAAAAATGAAAGACTGGCAAGGAGGAAAACTTTTTTCATGACGCGGATTGTTATTCGAAGTTCAAGATAGGTTTTCTGCAGTATTTTTAATGGCGGCACGTGTTACCACATAAATATGTGGTTTTCCATCCTGTTCAGAAATGCATCATATCCTTAGTTATTTTTGATATTGTAATGCCCGGCATGAAGTATTTTCTATATAGTCTTTTCCTTCTTTTATCCCTGCGTTCCTCCGCGCAGGTATTTAATTATGCCTTTAACAGAATCACTACAGAAGATGGGGTCGGACTTCGTTCGAATGCCGTTCAAAGCATTTACCAGGATGGGAAGGGTTTTATATGGATCGGTAACAGTAACGGGCTACAACGGTTCGATGGCAGCAAGTTTATCAACTTTGATCCATATGGAACCAAACCGGATCCGATGCCTGATGTTGCCATCAGCAGTATTTTACCAGCGGATAGTGGCAAAATGTGGATCGGGTCTTATCCTATAAAGGAATTTGGGATTTTTGACCCCGCTACTTTCAGGTATCATAAAATTCCTCTTGTTACATCCCGGCCACTGCCGGCAAGGGCCGAATATAAATTATGGCAGGATGGGTATCAACAGACCTATGTCAGTGTGGCGAGGTATGGCAAAATTTTAAAGTATGACAGCAGGAGAAGGGAGTTTAATGAAAATACCGAATTGAATGGTATCCCATTCGGCTGGAAATCAAGGAGCAATGTATTTCATGATACACTTAAGAAACAGTACTGGATCGTATGCGACTCCGGACTTTGTGTATACGATGAAGGGAGCAGGCAGATGTGGAGCAAAGGGAATAATCCGAGGGATATTCCCCTGTTGAAAAACCTGGAGATTCAGCACACCGTGACACAGTTCTATATTGACAGGCAGCGGAGGCATTGGGTTTTTAACTGGACAAGCGGGCAAAATTTCTATTGTTTTGATTCCACGGGCCGGGGATTAAAAGACACTGCGGGACTAAACGGCGTCAATACATCTTATGCCGAGCTCAATAATTTTTTTGAAACCAGGTCGGGATCACTCTTCATTTATGGCCTGGCAAATTTATATGTGCATGACATAGGTCGTACTTCGTTTACCTTATACCGCCAGCAACTGAATGATATTTATGGTATCGGGTATGAAGATGTAAATCATGTGTATGAAGACAGGGATGGAGTAATCTGGGTCGCCACTGACCAGGGGATTTATAATTCCACACCGCCGAATCAGGATGTGGTGAATGTGTTCCTTTCCTACAAACCCGGTGAATACAATGTTACGGATATCATTGAAACAGCCAGTGGCGAATACTGGCTTTCCACCTGGGGAAAGGGAGTAGTGGTCCTGAATCAGGATTTCCAGCGAGTACCATCGCCCCTTTATCATCCGGCAGATTCAAGTGATAAAACATTATGGAGTGCATACAGGCAGGTTTGGGCGCTATACCAGCAACCAGTAACCGGCAAGATATTTCTTGGATGCCAGCGAGGACAGTTAATGGTGTATGATACAGTTACGAGGGTAACTGAGTATTTCTGGCCTTCAGAATTTAATCAATCAACCATCAGGTATATCACCGGTTCGAAGACCGGAAAAATTCTTTTTGGGACCCAGAACGGCCGGCTGATCAGCTATGACGGCAATACATTCAAGGTGATGATAGACCTTGGCGCAGGCGCCATTATATATAAAATGCTGGTTGACCGTGACGGATGGATATGGATTGGTACCCAGGATAAGGGCATTTTTGCCATCAATGAGTTGACGGGAATGGTGGAACAGCATTATACAAGCGGAGAAGGAGAAAACCGGATATTCAATTCAACCTGCAGGGATATTGAACAGCTTACTGATGATTTAATAGTGGCGGCGACAGAAGCTTTAACCGTCATCAACAAAAGAACGGGAAGGGTGAGTACAGTGAGCACCAGGGAAGGGCTCCCTTCAAATTCCATTCGAAGGATGCGACTGGATGCGGGCGGTTTCTTATGGATGATTACAGATAACGGGTTGTGCCGATATGATTACCATCGTAAATCATTTACGACGTACAATAAAAATGACGGTATACTGCTGGCCAATATTACAAAAAGCGCTGATTATCTCTGCAGTGAAAATTTCCTGATGTTTGCAGGAGTTAACAGCATGTTGTTATTTCACCAGGATGCATTTAAAACCAACCGTCCCACACCCGATGTTACCATAACTGATTTTTTTCTTGGTGATACTTACCAGTTGATGGATTCACTGCAGGCCCTGAAGGAAATTGTGCTGAATCCTGATCAGAATGATTTTACCATCACTTTTGCCTGCCTTGATTTTAAGAACCGCAACAAGTACAAGTATTTCTACCAGATGAAGGGATTAAATAAGGATTGGGTTCCCGCGGAGGACCTCAGCATTGTGTATTCGGGACTGGCGCCGGGCCATTATGTATTTCGTGTAAAGGCCCAGAATACGGATGGAATTGAGTCGAAAGACATATCTGAATTAAGGATCTATATCCGTCCGCCTTTCTGGCGTACTGCCTGGTTCCTGTCGACCCTCCTGACCATCATTGCCATGATCATTTATGGTATGCACCGCTTGCGGATCAAACGCCTGCTCGCTGTGGAAAGGATACGCAACCGTGTTGCCCGTGACCTGCATGACGATATGGGCAGTACACTTAGTACCATCAATATCCTCAGTTCAATGGCAAAGGCAAAGCTGAGTACCGATATGTTTAAAGCCAGTGAATACATCAATAAGATCAGTGATAACAGCCAGCGGATGATGGAGGCTATGGATGATATCGTGTGGGCGATAAAGCCTTCCAATGACAGTATGCAGAAAGTAGTGGCAAGGATGCGGGAATTCGCCACAAATGTATTTGAGGCAAAGGATATCGACATTGAATTCAAGGCAGATGAGGAGGTCAACGATGCACAGATCGGAATGGAAGCGAGGAGGGATTTCTTTCTCGTATTCAAAGAGGCCGTGAATAATGCTGCTAAATATTCAAAATGCAGCAGGGCAGATGTGCATATTTTTATTGATCACCACAAACTGGTGATGCAAGTGAAGGACAATGGAATCGGTTTTAATGTGAAGCAGGCAGATGGTGGCAACGGACTGGGTAATATGCAGAAAAGGGCCGATGCCATGAAGGGAAATGTTCAGATCATATCGTCAGAAAATTCCGGCACTACAGTAACCCTAACCGTTCCCCTCAACTAAAGCTATGACAAGATCGCTCAGTCAGAAATTCCGGTTTTTCACTTTTGTTTGTATTGCGTTGCTGGCCTATGTTCACGGTTATAATTTAAAGGAAACCTACCTGTCACCCTATAGTACGGTGAGTGAGCCGCTGACCTTCACCACATTTTTTGAATACCTCTGGTCCAACGGACTGCTCCGGTTCAGGATACCAATGTTGTTCCTGATATCAGGTTACCTGTATGCATTGTATGATCATCGTACTTATGTAACACAGGTAAAGAACCGGTTCAGGTCGCTCATCATTCCATATTTATTGTGGAGCGCCCTGGGGATACTGCTCACTTTCCTGTTACAGCAGATACCGTATACGGCAAATGTTGTTTACCAGGCCGGGATCGACCAGATGGGAGATAACCGGCCATATACGGAAATTGGGTGGCCGGGCGTGTTGAAACGATGGATACTCACACCGATTTCCTACCAGTTGTGGTTTATAGCTGCTCTTTTTATTTATAATCTATTGTATCCGCTGATCCGCTGGATGGTGACTAAGGTCCCGTATATCTGGCTGCCGGCGACCTTTCTTTTCTTTTTTTCCTCCATCATGTTTCCGCTGATTGATGGAAGGGGATTGTTTTTCTTTTCTATCGGGGTATGGCTGGTGAAAAAAAATATATCCGTTGAAGAAGAACCCGGATGGTTCAGCCTCGGCCTGACATTAATCGTATTTATCGGTGTTTCCGTGATAAAGACTTTTATGGCTTTTGAATTACAACCCACCAACAATACCTGGCGCGTATTGCTTGCGCTGCACCAACTGGCTGTTATAGCGGGAATCCTGGCCATGTGGTTTGGGGCCGACAGGGTGATCAGGTGGTTTATGAAACAGGAGTGGTTCAACCATGCCAGTGCATTTTCATTTTTTATTTTTGGCATCCATGTTCCCTTACTCCCCTACCTGATGAAATGGGCGCTGATGAATCTTGATTTCCTTCCCAATTATCGACTCCTTACCTACCTTTTCGTTCCATTGGTGGTGTTGACATTCAGTGTTGCAGCAGGAGCATTTACCCGTCGCTATCTTCCAAAATTCTATGCTATTTTGACTGGCGGCAGGGGTTTTTGATAAAAAAGCACATATTTATGCGATTGGTAAAAAGCCCACGCTCAGTAATTTTACATAAAATGCCAAATTATGATTAAAGTAGTGTTGTATGAGGATAATCCTCAATTGCGGGAAGGCTTGACGATGCTGATAGATGGCAGTGAAGGATTCTGTGTGTTGGCATCTTACAAAAATTGTGACAATGTAAAAGACGAGGTTGAGGCATGGAATCCCGATGTGATATTGATGGATATTGATATGCCGGGCACAAATGGCATAGAAGGACTCAAGATCATCCGTTCTGTCAATAGTGAGGTGAAAGTGCTGATGCTGACCGTATTTGACGATAACCGGAATGTGTTCGAGGCCATCAGGAACGGCGCCAACGGGTATATACTGAAAAAGACACCGCCTGCAAAATTGCTGGAATATATCGGTGAAGCAGCCAGTGGAGGAGCGCCGATGACGGCAAGCATCGCTACCCAGGTATTGAAAATGTTCTCACAGGTGAACGATACCAAGAGCGGCGATTATAATCTTAGTGACCGGGAAAAAGAGGTGCTTCACCTGCTGGTGGAGGGATACAGTTATAAGATGATTGCATCCAAAATGTTTATTGCCATTGATACGGTCCGCAGCCATATCAAGAAGATATATGAAAAGCTTCATGTCAACAGTAAAAGTGAAGCTGTTGCCAAAGCATTTAAGGACAAGCTGGTGTGATGTGGATTTGATGTTTAGTTAAGTTAATGGCAGCCCTGGCTGCCATTTTTAATACACATATTTATGTGATTGGAAGCTGTGCGATTTTTTATCAATTTTATTGCCTGAACTAATGTTATGAGACGCCTTTTTATTATAGTTGTTTTGATGAGCCTGCTGAACGGCGGCTGCAACAACGATGACAGCCCTTTTAACGGGTCACGTTTATGCAATGAAACGAACCTTGTATCCGGGATCGCCAGGCATCAAAATGCTGTTCGTGAAGCTCGGACGGCAAAGGTAGAAGCGGTTCCGTCCAGGATTTTGCTGAAGAGATTGTTTATCGGATTATAAAATACAGACATGTTGGTTTTGGAATGGCAGCCTCCCTGGCTGCCATTTTTAATTACACATATTTATGTGATTGTCGTGTTTGTTTTTTTTATCCAACTTTATATCATCAACAGGAAATAATTTCAGCGAAGCATTGAGTTGGTTTTAAAATAAGGCAGGAAATAATTAATAGAAATTTTTAGTTGGTTTTGACTGAAGGTGAACAGGGGACAGCAATAGCTGTCCCTTTTTTTATTTCTTATGATTTTCACTTCACATCTTTATGCGATTGTTTCGCTTGTTACATTAAATGAAATTTACTTCATAATTATTTTTTATGCAATACATTTCACTTTTCTTATTTAGTTCAATTCTGCTCTTAGCATGTTCAACTGCAAAGATTGCTGTTGATGATAACGGCTGGGGTAACACAGAGGAGTACGCGGTAAAAGGAAGACAGGGATTTTTGATGCGCCAGAAACTTGAGTTTGGAGAATACCAGACGGTTTCTGTAAACAGGTCCTGGACAAAGGGAAGCAGTTTTGGTTTTGCCATGCCCATTAATGTTGACTGGGTCGACAGGCTGAATGTGGAATGGGTAAAGAAAAAACAAACTGTACGTTTCAGCCTGGTAGATGCAAAAGGTAACAAATCAGAGGTCACTGCCTTTTCAAAAGTAAAGTACCGTGATCTTACCATTGGAAATAATCCAAACAGTATTGTCAATATCGCAGGCGATATTTTAAGTATTGGCGATGCCGGTTCAAATACCTATGCCGTTAGAATATTCCCCTCTGCCAATGATTACCCCTGGGAGATGATCATTGATAACAATGCCGCACAGCGAAATCCGCGTAAGTATGTCGGCCTGCTGGCAAGGAGCAAAAATGAATACTATACCATTCAGCCAATATATAAACTGATTGGGAAAAACGGTAAGCCCGTGAACGCTCTTGCCGGTACCCTTGGTTTTGAAATTAAAAACCGGGCAGGTGAAACCTATGCGGCAGTGTCGCTGATTGACAATGGGGTGGTATATTTTAATGATATACCAGAAGAAGAAAGGTTTCTGCTGGCCAATGCAATTGCTGCATTATTGCTTCAACAGGAACTGGATACGGATATATAGATTTAATTTTGCGGAAAGATTTTTATGCCGGAGCAGAAAAAATGGACCTATTGTGATGCCATTAACCAGATGAAGGCGGAGGAGATGCAACTGCATAAGGTGTATCATGACAAGCAATATGGATTTCCTATACATGATGATAACGAATTGTTCTGCAGGCTGATCCTGGAAATCAACCAGGCGGGATTAAGCTGGACCACCATCCTCAAAAAACAGGAAAGTTTCAGAAAGGCATATAGCGGGTTTAACATAAAAAAGGTGGCGGCTTATAAGGAGAAGGATATCCAGCGTTTGCTAAATGATCCCGGGATCATACGTAACAAGCTGAAAATAAATGCCGCAATTGAAAATGCCGGGACCATACTCCGGCTTCAGAAAGAATATGGATCATTCAAACAATGGCTCGATCATCACCACCCTAAAACGAAGGGAGAATGGGTAGCCATTTTCAAGAAAAATTTTCGTTTTACCGGTGGCGAAATAGTCAATGAATTCCTGTTGAGTACAGGATATCTTCCAGGTGCGCACCATGAATCCTGCTCCATATATGCTAAGGTGCTGAAAACCAGGCCTGCATGGAATAATTCCCGTTGATGATTTTTTAGCCGGTCAACCTCTTCGGCTAACCGCATATTAACGCGGCGGATTTTACGTTATTAAGGGTATAAAATCCGACCATTGAAAAGAATTTTACCCTTGCTTGTCCTTTCGTGTATAAGTTTGTCTGCCTCAGCACAAATGGCGAAGGATACCTCCGGCGAATTAAAGCCCCAGGAAGAAAACATCATCAAGTCCACCACCGTCATCAAGATTGAAAATCTCGGTATTAATATCAACAGTAGCCTTCCGGAATTACGACCTACGATTTCTCCTGACGGAAAGATATTATTCTTCATTTGCGAAGATCATCCCGCCAATACAAAGTATAAATCTGTTCGTAATTCACAGGATATCTGGTATTCCGAGAAAGACAGCCTTGGCAACTGGGGGGAAGCTGTTCATATGGAAGCGCCATTGAATACTATCCATTACAATACGGTTTTCGCGATTTCGCCCGACAATAACCGGATCCTCATCCGTGGCGCCTTTAAAGACGGTGCATATCTCGGCAAGGGCGTAAGCACATCCTACCTCAAAAAAAATGGTGCATGGAGTGAGCCTAACATGCTGATGGTTAAGGACTATTACAAGTATGACCGGGGCGGTTCATCGGGAGCAACAATGGCCAATGACGGCAAGACCCTGTTGTTTTATATGACCCCGGACAAGAACAGTTACCTGAATGATATTTATGTGTCGTTCCTCGAGCCTGATGGTACCTGGACGGAGCCTAAGAGCCTTGGTAAGAAAATCAACCTTCCCGGTTACGATGAAATGACACCCTTCCTGGCTGCTGATGGTGTGACTTTGTATTTCAGCAGTAACAGGCCCGGTGGATTGGGCGATAACGATATATACATGACAAAGAGGCTCGATAAAACATGGCAGAAATGGAGCGATCCGGTTAATCTTGGAAGCCCTATCAATACAGAGGACTGGGACGCTTTTTTCACCCTCGATGCCGGGGGTGAGTATGCGTATATGTCGTCTAGTTTGAAGTCGTATGGGGAAAGCGATATCGTAAGGGTTAAACTGCTTGAAAAAGAAAAGCCGAACCCTGTGGTGCTAGTGAGTGGCAATGTTTACAATGCAAAAACAAAAAAACCGCTTAGTGCCTCGCTTATTTATGAAACATTACCCGACGGTGTTGAAGCCGGAAATGGTATATCAAGTGAGATCGACGGTGCGTTCAAGATTGTACTTCCTTACGACAGGAATTACAGCATAAGGGCAACGGCCGACAAATTTTTTGCGATATCAGAAAACCTGAACCTTGACTCGCTGATCAAGGCTGGTTATAAGGAAATACATAAGGATTTATATCTTGTTCCTATTGAGATCGGGCAGGTAGTGAGGCTTAATAATGTTTTCTTTGATTTCGACAAGTATGACCTGAGACCTGAGTCTTTTGTTGAGCTTGACCGGGTCGTTAAATTACTGAATGAAAATCCTGCCATCGAAATTGAAATGAGTGCGCATACCGATGCGAGGGGATCTGATGAATACAATATCAAATTGAGTCATAACAGGGCGGCATCTGTAAGAACCTATATTATCTCACAGGGGATAGCCGAAAACAGGATAGTATCGAAAGGCTATGGAGAAACCAAACCTGTAGATACCAATGATACCGATGAGGGCCGCCAAATGAACAGGAGGGTGGAGTTTACCATCACAAAGAACTAGCATCAATAAAAATTGCGGATTACGAATTACTGATTTAGATTTCAGTAATCCGTAATCCGCAATCCGCCTCCGCAATTGCTACGGCGGACAAGTCCGCAATCCCTGGCCGCCGGAGTCTCTGACGAAGGAGGCCTTACCTCAACCTGCTCAAATCATCGAGCACCCACACCCCACGGCCATAGGTGGCGATGACCATATTCAAATCCCGGGGATGTATAAAAAGGTCATTAACTGATACGGAAGCGGGCAGGTTAGCCTGGATCGATTGCCAGCTTCGGCCACTATCACGGCTTACATATACACCCATATCTGTTCCGCAATACAAAACATTTTTGCTGGAGGGATCTTCACGGATCACATTAACGGGAGATGGAGGAAGATCCGTAACCAACAGCGTCCAGTTTTTCCCATTGTCTGTACTGCGATAGATATATGGTTTGATATTATCCTCGCGGCGATCACTTAGAGTAACATACACGGTATTCTTTTCCCATTTGGACGCCACAATCCTTGATACATGCACTCCCGAAGGAAGTCCTTTGGTTGTTTCAAACCATGCGCTGCCATCATTCATTGAACACCATACCCTTCCGTCATCGGTACCCACATAGAGAATTCCCTGTTCAAGCGGGGATTCATCGATGGCCACGATAGCCTGGTGGTTGATCGCATAGGGGGTCTTGCCCATATGGTCTTTATTATTATACGTCAGGTCGCTACTGATTCTTTTCCAGGTATTGCCCTGGTCGGTGCTCTTAAACAGGTACTGGAATCCGTGATAGATGGTTTTATTATCATGGGGAGAAATCATGGTATAAGCAAGCCATTCCCCACGATAAATATCTTCATCATCTTTTTTGGTAGGAAATATGTTATCGCTTTTGATGGAATCGGGAAATATCCGGCTGCGCATCAGCCTTCCATAAAAAGAACAGGAATATACGAGGTCGGGATCTTTTGGATCAACGGCGTGGATCGTGCCTTCTCCTCCAGGCGCCGTTCTCCAGCCTTGTATAGTAGTATCCTTCTTACCGAAAGTATTTTTGACCGATGCCATAAAGCTGCCTTCATCCTGTACGGATCCAATCACATTGTAAGGCTGTTTCATATCGTAAGTGATGTTATAGAACTGCGTGGTAGGAATCACTTTGAAGAAATTTTTCCAGTGCCTGCCGGTATCTTCCGTGAGAATTACCCCGCCATCATTTCCATTGATCATATACCCCGAATTGGCAGGATCGATCCAAAGGGCATGGTTATCGCCGTGCATACGGTCGCTTCCTTTTTCGCCACGGACCACAGTAAATGTTTTTCCTCCATCGGTACTTTTAGCCATCGGTACACCCATGATATACACCACGTTTTCATTATTGGGATCCACCCTGATTTGTCCGAATACCCACCCATAGGTTCCCGCGAACCTTTCCAGTTTATCATCCTCCGTACTCACTTTTGCAAAATTTTCTCCGGCATCATTACTACGATACACCTGCACCCCGTAAGGGATCACCTGGATGGGCCTTCCATAGGGATCAAGTTCACCGGCCTTCGGTTCACGCTTTGAGGTATGGTTATCTACATAAGCATAGAGCACTTTCGGATTGGAGCGGGACAGGGCAATACCGACCCTCCCGGTAAACTGCGTTTGTGGCAGACCGTTAGCTAGTTTTTTCCATGATTTCCCACCGTCGGTACTTTTCCAGATGAAGTCGCCATCCTGTGGTGTTGGATCGCTCCAGCGCAGGCGAACGCGGTTCCATTCAGAAGCGTATAAAATATTAGGATCAACAGGGTCCATAACCAGGTCGATGACTCCTGATTTGCCTTCTTTGATCAGTTTCTTCCAGGTTTTTCCGCCGTCTGAAGTCATGAACAGCCCTTTCTCGCCACCATAACTCCATTCATTACCCGTACTGGCCACATAGGCAATATCGGCATTGGCGGGATGAACGATGACGCGGGAGATCGTCCCGGTGTTTTCCAGCCCTGAATGCTTCCAGGTTTTTCCCCCATCCATGCTTTTGTAGACGCCCGCACCTGGCAATGAGGCGCGAAAGATATTGGCTTCGCCCGTTCCCAGGTAGATGATGTTTTGGTTAGAGGGCGCCACACCAAAGGATCCGATACTAAGCGTAGCTTCCTTATCAAACAGAGATGTCCATGTTTTACCGGCATCTTCGGTTTTCCAGAAACCCCCGGTGGCAAAGGATGCCCAGATGATGTTCTTGTTTCCGGAAACGCCCAGTACTTCCGTGACACGTCCGGAAATGATATCTGGACCGATGTTCCGCCATTCCAGGTTACGGTAGGGGGATTTGGCGGCCATGGCTTTTTGTTTTTCAAAAGCCGCCAGTCTTTCCTTACCTGTGGAAGGCCGGTTCTGCGCAATGGTAAAGGATGCAATAAATAAGAAAGAGAAAGTTAAGAAAGGGCATATTTTACGCATGGAAAATTAGTTGAGGCATTAAATTTAGTGAAAGCGGGGTAATAATCAGCAGTCGACAGGTATTACATTCACGCTATATAGCCCTGTTGCAGAATCCTTAAAACACCGGGCGGTAGAAATTTTTTTATGGAAATGGGATAATTCCGGCATTAGTATTAAATTATGTGAGCTTGATCTGAGATGCTAACGGTGTTGAATACCGTAATCCCATCCTTTTAGAACTACCATTCTATACGGGACCGCCCAACCACGCCCTGTGAAACTAAAAACCTGCCATCAACCCTGCTCATTAATAAACCCAGACAACATGAAAAAGTCAATCCTTGTTTTTTTATCAGTAGTCTACGTAGGCCTGCTGATGGCGCAGACGCCCGGGAAAGCTATCAAGCCAGCAATAAAATGCGGTGTTGCTTCTGCAAGTTACCTGACAAAGGGAATAGACACTTCAGCTTCGCGCGGTGTGGCCGAAAACTATTATTTATGGGACAACCAGGCAACCATTGTAGTGAAGTATCTGCCAGGCGGCAGCCAGCGTATGCGTGATCTGGTAATGAAGTATGCTAAGGAGTGGGAGCAACATGCCAATGTAAAATTCAGTTTTGTACCTGATAACACTGCTGCTACCAATATCCGTATTAAACTGGGTCGGGGAATGGGGCATAATTCATATATAGGAACGTATTCAAATATGATGTCACAGGCGGAACCGACACTGAACCTCGACACCAGCGATTTTGTTGACTATAACTATTATGTTGCTGAGGCAAAGGCGAAAGGTGTCGACTTTAGCAAAATGAGCGAAGATGATGTTTATGCATGGATGGATACCTTATTACAGAAGCCGAATCTCCAACTCAACAGTAAAAGCATGCGCGGTACTACATTACATGAATTCGGTCATGCATTGGGGTTACTGCACGAACAAAGCTATCCGGGGGGCGTTAAATGGAACAAGTCAGACGAAGCTTATGCTTATTACCTCAAAACGCAGGGATGGGATAAAGCTAAGGTGGATGCCCAGGTATTTAAAGTCAGTGATGTTTTCTATACGAATAGTACTACCTATGATCCGAAATCAATCATGCAGTATTCAATAGAAGCATGGCAGACTACCGATGGATTTGCCGTCCCAAGAAATGATGAGTTATCTGCTGGTGATAAAAGCCTGATAGCCGCATTATATCCGAAAGACAAAGCGGTATCCGACAAGGAAGTATCCAGGGTGAGTGTTACCAATCTCAATAAAATTGATGTCTACAATAATTCCGTGAAGCAGGGTATTTCTATTTATCCTTCATTCGATATTAAATCGAACTCAAAGGTCTGCCTGGTGTACTTTGTAGCCAGGTTGTACGATGAAGCGGGGAATTATCTGCCTGATAATAATGATACGTATAACTGGGGCGGATATGTGGCTACTTATGTAAAAGGAACAATGAAGCCAAACTCAAAGGCCAGTTTTAATAAGGGTACTACCAAGAACCTTGAACTTTTCCTGCCTTATGCTGAAATTCCCGGATATAGTGGTAAAAAAGTGAGTATTGAATTTACCGTTGTGCTCGATGATGTTGTGAACGGGCAGTATAACAAGATTATGTATTATACCTCCACCACGCCGCTGAGTTTGCCAAAAGCTCCATAGGTATTTCGTTGATTCATTATTCTGTTGGACAGTAGGATTTTTCTGTAAATTGGGCGCTTATCAACTGAATATGAGAAAATTATTATTTGTCCTGCTGTTTCCCTCTATGCTCGTTGCCCAGAAAAAATCGGCTGTGGTCTCTTATGATAAAAATAAGGCTGCAGCCTCGGCTGAGATCCAGGGTAAATATGACGCATATAAAAAAATAGCCCTCCAGATCTGGGATTATGCTGAGGTGGGTTATAAGGAGGAAAAGAGCACTGCGCTGTTGCAGCAGGAACTAAAAAATAACGGCTTTACCGTTCAGTCCGGTGTGGCCGGAATACCGACATCATTTATGGCTACCTATGGCAGTGGTTCACCGGTCATCGGTATTCTAGCTGAGTATGATGCCCTTCCGGGAATTATGCAGGAAGCCGTTCCGGAAAGGAAGGTTGCTGCAGGTAAGGATGCCGGCCATGCCTGTGGCCATCATTTGTTTGGAACAGCTTCTGTGGCCGCAGGAATAGCCCTGAAAAATCAGTTGCAAGCCAACGGCTGGAAAGGGACGATTATCGTTTATGGCTGCCCGGCAGAAGAAGGCGGATCAGGAAAGGTGTATATGACGAGGGCGGGCTTGTTTAATAATGTTGATGTGGTATTGCACTGGCATCCGGGCAATTCGAACCGTGTAACCATGACCAGCGCGCTGGCCAATAAATCAGCCAAATTCAGGTTTACGGGATTGTCGGCTCATGCCGCCGGTGCACCGGAAAAAGGCCGATCTGCACTTGATGGGGTGGAAGCAATGGACGCCATGGTAAATATGATGCGTGAACATGTACCTTCATCTACAAGGATTCATTATGTAATCACCAGCGGTGGTAAAGCTCCAAATGTGGTTCCCGATTTTGCCGAAGTATACTACTATGTCAGGAATCCTAACAAGACTGATGTGATGAGTATTTTTGACCGGGTGGTTAAGGCTGCTGAAGGTGCAGCGATGGGAACAGAGACCACTGTTAAATATGAGGTTATCGGCGGAACGCATGACCTGTTACTGATCGATACATTGAATTCAGTCATGCAGAAGAATCTGCAGTTAGCCGGCGGCGTTAACCTTAGTCCGGATGAAATTGCTTTTGGAAAAAAAATTCAGTCGACCTTTACCTTCACATACCCGGATATTTCCGAAACCGCCACAACCCGGCCTTTGAAAGCTGAGAATTTAAGTCCGGGTTCCACTGATGTAGGTGACGTCAGTTATAATGTGCCAACGGTGGGATTTTCAACGGCCACCTGGGTTCCAGGCACACCTGCGCACAGCTGGCAGGCAGTTGCTTGCGGTGGAACTGATATTGGCGTAAAAGGAATGATGGTCGCCGCCAAGGCACTTGCCAATATGGGCATTGAGTTGTTGCATAATCCCGCATTGATAGATGCAGCGAAAAAAGAATTCGCCGTGAAAAAAGGGAGCTATCAGTATAAGGCCCTGCTGGGCGACCGTGAACCGGCGCTGAATTACCGGGATTGATGGCGGATGCTTCAAAATGATTTGCTATTGCGGTAACACCGGGTTACTATGGTGTTGTAACCTGCTGCATGCATTAATTTCCCCGATACTGATGGTGAATACCTCCTTGCCTGTTTTTTCCGCTGGCAGAACTTTGCCATTGTTATGATGCATTTTGAACTTGGTAAATTTTGGTCAAGTTATGATGCTGTTTGACTATGGTAAATTTTAATCAGGTTATGACGCTGTTTGACTATGGTAAATTTTAATCAAGATATGATGCTGTTTGACTATGGTAAATCTTAATCATTTTTTATACTGTATGTAGTATAAAAATGACTGGTTTTTTACAATTATACTTGTGACGTATAAATGAAATGCAAATCTCTTCCGATTTATACTGATCCGGTATAATGGTCAATAATGACCAGTTTTTATACTGCTATCAGTATAAATCTGCGTTTTAATTAACCGAAGCCAAACAGCACAACCCAATCTTAAAATAACAGGGAATGGCTAAAACATTTCTTTCGCAGTTGCTGAAAGCGGAACGAAAAAGATGGCGTATGACACAGCCGGTATTTGCTAAAAAGTCAGGCGTGGGGTTGCATTTTATCCGTGACCTGGAGCAGGGAAAACAAAACTGCTCCCTGAAAAAGGTGAACAAAGTATTGGCGCAATTCAATTACGAAATGCATCCCTGTAAAATTAGTTCCCATCTGCCTTATACTGGACCGATAAAAAACATAAAATACAAGGATATAGATGATCCGGAAAAAACACGAAAGGATAAGGATATCAGTTTCCTGAATCTATAATGGCATATCGTTTTCCAAACTTATTGTTGTTCAGCCTCCGGCCTCATCATGGGAAATAGCAATACATCCTGGATGGAGGGTGAATTGGTCAGCATCATACAGATCCGGTCAATGCCAAATCCGATACCGGAAGTTGGGGGCATTCCATATTCAAGGGCGCGGAGAAAATCATAGTCAATAAACATGGCTTCATCATCGCCCCTTTCCATGAGTTTTACCTGTTCTTCAAAACGTTCCCGCTGGTCAACGGGATCATTTAGCTCAGTATAGGCATTGGCAATTTCTTTGCCATTGGCGATTAGTTCAAAACGCTCTACCAGTCCGGGTTTACTGCGGTGCTTCTTTGTCAGCGGACTCATCTCTACCGGGTAATCAGTGATAAATGTTGGCTGAACATAATGGTGCTCGCATTTTTCAGAAAATAATTCATCGATCAGTTTACCCTTGCCCATACTATTATCCACGGGGATGTGCAGGGTCCGGCACACTTCCCTGATACCGGCTTCATCCATCGAACTAATATCATACCCTGTATGTTCCTTAATGGCATCATACATGGTAATGCGTTTGTATGGCGCTTTGAAATCAATTTGTCTTTCCGTCCACTATCTGCAACCGAATGTCCGTTTACCGCGATGGCTGCATTCTCCAGCAGTTGCTCCGTAGTTTCCATCATCCACAGGTAATCTTTATAGGCAACATAGAATTCAAGCACGGTGAATTCAGGATTATGTGTTCGGTCCATCCCTTCATTCCTGAAATTCCTCGAAAATTCATACACCCAGTCGAACCCGCCAACAATCAGTCTTTTTAAATACAGTTCATTGGCGATCCGCAGGTACATGGGGATATCCAGTGCATTATGATGTGTTGTGAAGGGTCTGGCAGCTGCGCCACCGGGGATGCTCTGCAATACCGGGGTGTCTACTTCAATTGCCCCCTGTTCATTGAGAAAATCGCGGATGGCATTGATCATCTTAGTGCGTTTAAGGAAAGTGTCCTTCACCTGCGGGTTCACGATAAGGTCGGCATAACGCTGGCGATACCGGAACTCAGGATCGGTGACAGCATCGAAAGTCTCACCTTCTTTTTCCTTCACTACAGGTAGCGGTTTAAGTGCCTTGGTAAGCATGACGAGTTCCTGAACATGTATGGAAGTTTCCCCGGTCTTGGTAGTGAATACATATCCTTTTACCCCAATGATATCGCCAATGTCGGAAAGATGTTTCCAGACTTTGTCGTACAGGGTTTTGTCTTCACCCGGACATATATCGTCCCTTCTTATATATACCTGGATTTTCCCTGAACTGTCCTGCAAAACAGCAAAACTCGCTTTTCCCATATCCCGGATACTCATCACCCTTCCGGCCAGGCATACACTGGCAAAATCCGCCTTGTTCTCTTCACCCCTATAATGTGCTTTGATGTAAGCTGCATTGGCATTCACGGGATATAACGCTGCAGGATAAGGGTCGATACCCAATGATTGCAGTTCTTTCAGTTTTTCGCGACGTACCAGTTCCTGTTCAGAAAAATGACTCATAGGGCGCAAAGATAATACCTTCCACCTTGTAAGAGAACCCGCAAGACCATTTTGCGGAATCTGCAAAAATGGATGGAGGCGATAATAAGTTGGAGACAGTATTATTTGTCGAGGCGGAGCCTGTACTGCAGTGTTACCCGGAAGTAGGGCGCACTGTTTTCTGACATAACGATGTATTCATCTTTCGAAGTATTGCCATAACCTGCACGGACTTTACGCAGGATGCTATATCCGGCTTCCGCATTCAAAACAACTTTAGGTAAGAGATAAAAATCAGTATAGAGGCCAAGCTGGTTGTCGTCAATGCGTAAAAAATCTGAAACAGGCGGCATGAAATAACGTATGTCAAGTTTGTAAGAGTTTGTAAATGTCCGGAAATTTCCGCCCCATGACATATTCTTACTCAACCGGTATTCATAGGTAAGGTATCCGGGCAGAATACCAAATAGTCTTTGCTTCTTATCAATAGTCCAGTCAATTCCCAAGAAGCGGTATAAAAAAGGCCCCCCAAAATTCGCTGTTATAATACAATCCGAATTTAAACTCGAGGCCGGGATTTTTTTTATAGTTGAGCAACCCGGCCCCTCCTGCCTGGAACCCTTCGCTGAATTGGACACTTGTTTCACCATTCCATCTTGGTATAAACGCAACCATGGCCGACCATTTATCGGAGATCTTTCTGTTGTACGTAAGCCAGGTAATAAATCCGCGGAGATGGATTTTTGATGATTGTTCAGAAATCTGAATCCATCTTTCTTCCCAAATGGGATTAACCAGGAAAATGCTGCTGTCTTTTGCAACTAATGGCAGATTTGCCTGCACACGGAAATGAGAGAATGTCTTTGGGTCGCCACCGGGGCTCGACTGGAACACGACCTGACCCAGGTCCAGGTAAGGCTGGGCTATAATATTTTCTGAGAATGAAATTAGTATCAGCAGGGTCATGACAATTTTATCCTTCATATGATCGCAGATGGATGGTGAATGCAGATGGAAGTTAACATAAGGTACGGTGTTTACATAAGTCGGGATTATCCTTTCTACGGTCAGGGTAGGTCGTTAGCAACGGCTGACATCCTGGTGTTAGTTTCCAATGGGTATGGCCAGCGCAAGGGAATTCAATCCGATAGGCTTCGAATAGTAGCTGAACGGAATACTTTCTTTTTTGAGTAAAATGCTGGCGCGCCCCTTGTTTTTAGTAGCGCTTAACAGAAAAGGAAGGCTGGCGCAGGTAGATACTAATCCGCAAACATTCACGATATCGCTGGTTTGGCTGGATGTTTCTCCTTTTTCAGGATTGTATAATGAAGGTGCGATAAGCATTAAGGAAACACCTGAAGCCAGCAGGGCGTAACCGGTAACCCTTTGCTTCATCGCCTTTTTTTGATATTGCATTCCCAGGGTAAGTTCATGACCGGGTGGTTCATCAGCAGGTTTGGTCCTGAGATACATCTCCGCCTTACCGGAATTCCTGGCACCTGCAGAAATAAGACCTATCGAGGCGGCAGTGCTGCCCAGCACAATTACACTAACCGCTATTGAACCACCTCCGCTTACCTTCTCACCCTCAAAGGAACGCACCACTTCGTCAGCTAATACTATCGGCAGGGCAAGAGAGGAAACGACAGCAATACCTGCAAATACATATCCTGCAGTTTTCTGGTTTCGGCTAGTCTGTAAATAATGCAGTCCAAGCTCCTGGTCAGACATATGTAGCATGGCAGAATCAGATAGTCTTTGGGCATTGCCGCACAATCCGATGGAAAGAAGGGCAATGAGTGTAATATTCTTTTTCATAAATGATGATTTGAGGAATGGTAATGTGGTGACTTTTAGATAGCATGGCAGATATCAGAAACCCATAGCCATGGAGCCTAAGGCGAAATCCAGGGAAGCTGCGAAAGCAACAGAGATCAATCCAATGGTAGTTGCAATGAGTACACCACCCAGGACATGACTGCCTATAGATGCTCCGCGGGCAGGTTTGTAAATATTATACTTCGAGATCTGCTCTTTTTTTAGCGTGGTGGCTGTGTTTGCAGGCTTGGGAATGGTAGCATATACATGTACCTCTTTGAATAAAACATCGCGATGTTTATACTTGTACGGATGCAGCCTTTTATTTTCTATTGGTTCTGCATATTGCGGTTTTGCAGGAAAATATCGGGCCATCGATCCGGTAACCTGGTTTGAATCAAACTCCGAAGTTTGTAAAGCCACTGTTTCGTCGGTGAAATGCACAATGACTTCCTTTGTTTGGTCGCTCATTTCAGTACGCAGACTTTCATAACTGGTATTTGTTTTTACTGTATAGAAATTCTTGAAGCAGCCTGTCAGCGTGAAGCATGCTGTAAGGGCAATCAGTGAAACCAGCGTGTGTAAATTATTTTTCATGATGATGTGTTTTATGAACCGAAAATAGAATGGCAGAATGCCGGTTCATAATTGATCATCGCGGGCAAGGATCAGTTATTGGCAGGAAATAGTAAAGACAGGTGACAGGGGATGGACCGTTTGCAGGATTTGCAAATGGTCAGGCAGGGGATGATGGCAATTGCAGTTTTTGCAAAACTCCGATGTAGAACAGGCTGAAAAATATTGGATAAAAAAGAATCACCGTCAACTCTCAACTCTCAACCCTCAACCCTCAACTCCCAACCAACAGCACTTGCCAGGCTTCCTGTACCTTCCCCTGGTTCAGCAGTTCGCCTGCATAGCGGTGCAGTTCGGCCTCCATATCTTCAGGATTGCCGGAGAAATACTGTACGATATTCTTAAGGTCCTTATCGTAAAAAGCGGGATTGAAAAGTGGTATCTCATTGACATTGGCCAGTCGGGCCAGCTGATTTCCCGTCAGCCTTGTGCTATACCTGATGGCTTCGGGAAGGGCATCAATACCGATGCCCAGCTGGGTATTGGGCTTCTCGACAATGAACAGATTGGATTCATCCACCTTACAATACCAGTGGCCGCCAAGACGGGCGACGTGGTGAAGTTTTCGCTGGTCGATCATCGTCTGGTCTTCAGTCAATATGCGGTCGTCAACATGCATTATGATCACTTCGCAGATGACCAGGTTACCGGCGCCGCCTTCATTGCCAAGTGACTTTACTTCCATTACCCTGCATTCCATCTGCACCTTGCTTTCCTTTACCCTTGGAGGTGTTACCTTGATCGAAGGAATCATGGTGAAGCCCGACTTTATAAACTCATTGACGCCGCGCGGATATTCGCAACTGGCCAGCGAAGCCTGCTCCACCATGTCAGCATCCACTATGTTAATAACGACCTCGGGTACCTGTAAAACGTTTTCCAGCGTATGCTTGTTGGAGTTGTCCCTGACCCGTCGGGATGGAGAAAAAACTACCACAGGAGGATTGGTAGAAAAAAGATTGAAAAAACTGAATGGACTGAGATTGATCTTTCCTTCGTTATCAACAGTGGAAGCAAAGCAAATAGGTCTTGGTGCAATGGCGTGTTGTAACCAATTCTGCTTCTGCGGGACAGACAGGTCTTTTAAATGAATCTGCATCCTGCAATTTAGTGTTTAATGCAGATTGAGATGAGTAGAGGTGAGGGAAACGATAGATGATTGAGATTCAGCCTGCATTCATTTCTTTCGACCCAGTATGGAAAAGTCATCTTCGTCCCTGGCGATGGTATTTTCAAGAATTCCGAGGGCATCAATTTCCAGTTCAACTTTGTCGCCTTCCTGCAGCCATTGTTCTTTATACTCCGGGTTATTCAGCTTTCCTGTTCCATTGAGCTCAAGGAAACATCCTGTGCCCACCGTTCCACTTCCGATGACGTCGCCGGGATAAAGATTAACGCCATAGGATGCCCTTTCGATAATTTCTGCGAAAGTCCAGTCCATCGAAGCCAGGCTACCTTCACTAACCTGTTCGCCATTCACCCTGCATACCATTTTCAGGTTCCAGTTTTTACCGGTATGGCCGTCCCTGGCGGGGATTTCAAATCCTTCCAATTCATCCAGTGTAACCAGCCAGGGTCCCAGTGTAGTGGCAAAATCCTTACCCTTGGCAGGTCCCAGGTTCAGCAGCATCTCCTCCATCTGAAGTCTCCTGGCCGACAGGTCATTCATAATCATCAGTCCGCCGATATATTCATCCGCTTCTTCTGCCCTGATATTGCGGCCCTGCTTGCAGATCACGATAGCCACCTCCAGTTCGAAATCCAGTTTTTCAAAATGGTCGGGCATGCAGACCACTTCTCCCGGCCCGCCAATACTATGGTGATTGGTAAAATAAAATACCGGGTATTGGTCAAATTCCGGGATCATGGCGGCACCACGATTCCTGCGGGCAGTTTCAACGTGCTGCCTGAATGCATAACCGTCACGGCAGCTGGTAGGAGAAGGTACCGGTGAAAGTAACTGAACCTTGTCCATCGGCGTAGCCCTTACATTACTGATCCGCCCGGCCCTGATGGCTTCTTCTATGCCTAAAGCGGCTGCATAGGCATCTTCCCAAAAGTTCAGGAACATGCTCATGCTGCCTGGCATGTCGGGGTGAAGGGCATCGAGGTCATACAAATATCCATCCACCAGGAGGGAAAGCTGGTCACGTCCGTCTTTTAAATATGAAACAAGTTTCATAAGATTACATTCAGTTTATTTGTGAGGAGCCGCAATTTAACGGAAATCGGCTGATACAATATGATGTTATGGGTATGATGAAACTATATGGTTCAGTTTTACTGATCTGTTTATTCAGTTCACATCGTGTACCCGACACTACTTCTTCATGGATAAGGATCAACTGGCTGGGATATAAGCCAGGATCTGTAAAGACTGCTGTGTTCTGTAGCAGGGAAGATGAAACCTTCAAAGAATTTGAAATCCTGGACTCTTCGGGAGAGCGGGTCTGGAAAGGGGTTTCCGGGAAGCCCTTTGGCGCATATGGGCCTTTCAGGCAAACTTACCGGCTCAATTTTTCTGCATTTAAAAAACCTGGCAGGTATATTATTAAAGCAGGAAAGGCAGTATCCCCAGTGTTTGAAATCAGGGCAGATATCTATAAAGGATCGGCAGATTTCTGTCTTCGGTACATGCGCCAGCAACGTAGCGGGTTCAACCCCTTTCTTAATGATTCCTGCCATACCTATGACGGATACACAATGTACGGACCTATGCCCGACAGCACCCATATCAATGTGAGCGGGGGATGGCATGACGCTTCGGATTACCTGCAATATTCGTCGACCACGGCTAATGCCACCTACTACCTGCTGGCGGCTTACCGCGATTTTCCCAAGGCCTTTGGTGATTCATGCCTGGCCAATGGACTGAAAGGGAAAAACGGTTACCCGGATATTGTTGATGAAGCCAGGTGGGGGCTCGACTGGCTATTGAAAATGCATCCGAGGGAAGACTGGATGTTCAACCAGCTGGGAGACGACCGTGATCATATTTCCATGCGTTTGCCGTCGCTGGATTCAAATTATGGCAAGGGATATGAACGCCCTGTATATTTCTGCAGCGGTGAACCACAGGGACTGGGGAAATTTAAGAACCGAGCCACAGGTGCAGCCTCCACGGCAGCAAAATTCAGCACAGCATTTTCCTGGGGGTACCAGGTCATGAAACAGTATGAACCATTTTACGCGGGCATTCTGAAGAAAAAAGCCCGGACCGCGATGAATTTCGCCTATACGAAACCGGGAGTTTGCCAGACTGCGCCTAATCGCGCACCTTATTTCTATGAGGAGGATAACTGGACAGACGACATGGAACTTATGATGTCATCTGCCGGTTTCAGCGAAAGCGATTCCGTGCTAAAAGAACAATATCAGTCAAAGGGCTTTCTATATGCCAGGATGGAAAAGGAAACACCCTGGCTCGGCAGGGATACTGCGAGGCACTATCAATGGTATCCGTTCATTAATGCCGGGCATTATGAACTGGCCAGGCAGCTGAGATCAGGACTTCGGGATTCCATGATTGGCTATTACCGTTCGGGCATCATGAAAGTGATGAAAAAGGCAAAAGGAAATGCATTTTATCGTGGTGTGCCATTTATCTGGTGCAGTAACAACCTCACGGCTTCAATGGCCATTCAGTGTTATTGGTATAGGAAACTTTCCGGCAACATGGAATTTGCGGCACTTGAACAGGCATGTTTCGACTGGCTCTTCGGTGTTAATCCCTGGGGCACCAGCATGGTGTATGGACTTCCTTCATGGGGCGATACCCCAGTTGATCCTCATTCGGCATTTACCCACCTCAGGAATTTTCCTATTGACGGGGGACTGGTGGATGGTCCGGTCTATGGCAGCATTTTTAACAACCTTATAGGCATTACGCTGGCGGAACCGGATGAATATGCTGAGTTTCAGAGCATATTGGCGGTTTACCACGACGATTATGGCGATTATTCCACCAATGAGCCAACCATGGATGGAACGGCTGTGCTGATCTACCTCCTTGCAGCCCGGGAAAATGAGCTGTAAACCGGCCAGGATCATGATAAATGGTAGCCCTTTTCAACCCGAAATCGTTATTTTTGCACCTGGAGTGCCTGGAAAACTGCTAACTGAAAAAGAGGAAATGATGAATCAAAGTACGGACAAAACGAAAAAACCCCATTTCTCAAAGGGCACCAACGAGGAGGTGTTCCAGCAATTAAGGGCTGATGTTAAGGAAATAGTGAAGGAACTGGAGCCAAAGAGAAAATGGGAAATCAATGTAAAGGCGGTATTATTTCCCCTCATGTACCTGGGATTATGGACCTCGGCAATGGTCTGGGGAAAGGAAATTCCGGCTATTTACTATGCCTGCTATTTTGGCCTTGGACTGATGTTGGTGATCATATTCGCCAACCTTATCCATGATGCAGTTCACGGAACAATCTTCGAGAGCCGCAGGCTCAATAATGCCTATGTGCATTTGTTTGACCTGATGGGCGCTAACAGTTTTATCTGGAGACTCAGGCATGTGCGGTTTCACCATAATTATCCCAATGTAAACGGATGGGATACGGATTTTGAACAAAGCAAGATGCTGAGGGTGTATCCGAATGGCGAGTTTTCAAAAATGCATAAGTACCAGCATTTGTATATTCCCCTGCTATATCCCCTGTTTCTTTTCAACTGGCTTATTGTAAGGGATTTCAAGGACTTTTTTAACAGGAAGAAAATCGTGAGAAAACTGATCCATATTCCGAAAGTGGAATATGTAAAACTGTTTCTCTTTAAAGCTTTCTTCTTCTTTTATATGATCTTCCTGCCCAAGCTGGTATTGGATATCAGCTGGACACAGGCAATCCTGGGGTTTGGACTGATGGTGCTGACGGCGAGCCTGTTTTCATTGATGGTGTTGTTGCCTCCACACGCCAATACACAGTCGGAGTTCCCCCTGCCTGACGAGAAAAATATGCTTCCGGAAAACTGGTTTATGCATATGTTGAAAACAACCAGTGATGTTACCAATGACAACTGGTTCACCAGGTTTTTTATGGGTTGTTTTAATTTTCATGTGGTCCATCATTTATTCCCCAATGTGAACCATGTATACTATCCGGAAATCACGCAAAAACTGGAAGAATACGCGAAAGAGTACAACCTTCCTTACAAGAAAGCCACTTTAACCGGTGCATTGTATAATCACTATAAGCTGATCAAGGCCAATGGCACCGGAGATTTCAATATATGGGAGGAAAGTATGTAACGGTAAGTTGATAGTTGAGCGTTGAGGGTGGTTACCATCTTTCGTTATCATCAATATCATTATCCCGCGAACGGAAAAGTTCGCGGGTTTTTAATTTCTGTTTCTGCCGTTCTATCACCAGGTGGGCTATTATCTTTCCTGCGTCGGCCATGGGGTTTTCCTTGAGCGTTTGCCTTATCTTCTGTTCACTGACATCTATCCTGTAGAGGGCTGTGACGAGCTGTGGAAATTGATGTACGATCATGTCATTAAGATGTACGGCGAATGCATCAACCAGGTCCTCGTCACTGAGTGTTGTTTTTAATTGCAGGGCCCAGTCTGAATTTATGGAGGTGATTATATCGGCCGATGAAGATGACATTAATTAAATTTACTTATTCGCTTATAAATGAGAAAAGATATCCTTCCATTATGGACGCCCTCAGAAAGTTTCAGCAAAGGTTCACGACTATGGGATTATATGCAATGGCTGAAAAAGGACAAAGGGCTTTCCTTCAATGACTACGATTCGCTCTGGCAGTGGAGTGTAGATCAACCCGCTGATTTCTGGGCATCATTCTGGACATATGCAGGAATTATAAGCCACCATCCGTTTACCAGCGTCTTGCGTAAACCCGTTGCGGGTATGATGGGTACCAGCTGGTTTGAAGGCTCAACACTCAACTATGCCGAGCATGTATTCAGGAACGCCAATCCGGCTTACCCGGCCATCATTTTTCAAAACGAGTCGGGGAGGTCGAGGGAAATCAGCTGGTCGGAATTGTCATCTTCCGTGGCAAAACTTGCTACATGGATGAAGGATGCCGGAGTTACCAAAGGAGACCGTGTGGTTTCAGTAATGCCGAATATCCCCGAGACAGTGATGGCTTTTCTTGCTGCGCAATCGATCGGCGCGATATGGAGCAGCTGTTCGCCGGATTTTGGAAACCCCTCCATCATCGACCGCTTCCAGCAGGTGGAACCCAGGCTGTTGTTTGTGACCGATGGCTATGTTTATAACGGAAAAGAGTATGCGAAAACAGCCGACTGGGAAAAACTGAGGGAGACTTTACCTTCCGTTCAGCAGTTGGTAATGGTGTCGTGCCTCGGGAATTCAACAGGGATGAAGAATTGCGTGCCTTGGGAGGATATCATGAAACTCGATGAAGCGGAGCTTTCATTTGAGCCGCTTCCTTTTGACCATCCCCTGTGGGTACTCTATTCTTCCGGCACCACCGGGAAGCCAAAGGCGATCACGCATAGTGTTGGCGGTAACCTGCTGGAGCATTTGAAAGTACTGCTGCTTCACTGGGATATAAGGCCTGGGGAAAAATTTTTCTGGTATTCCACCACCGGCTGGATGATGTGGAATTTTTCAATGGCATCATTACTGGCAGGAGCTACGATGATGATCTATGATGGCTCGGCCGGTTCCCCTGATCTGAACTGCCTTTGGAACTTTGCAAAGAGCCACCGGATCGAACATTTTGGGGGCGGTGCTGCATTTTTTATAGCCTGCATGAAAGCAGGTATGCATTTCCGTGATAACGAGTTCCCTGCTTTGCGTACCATCGGCTCTACCGGGTCTCCGCTGCCCCCGGAGGCATTTCATTGGATATACAATCACGTAAAAAAAGATGCCTGGTTGATTTCATTCAGCGGCGGCACGGATATCTGCAGCGGTTTTGTAGGCGGATGCCCCCTGCTTCCGGTTTACCCCGGCGAAATCCAATGCAGGCTGCTGGGTTGTTACCTTGAAGCTTTTGATGAAAACGGGAAACCACTTCGTGACACCCTGGGTGAAATGGTGATCATCGAACCAATGCCCAGCATGCCGGTATTTTTCTGGGGGGATGAAAATAACGAGCGGTACAGGTCAAGTTATTTCGAACATTATCCCGGTATCTGGCGGCATGGCGACTGGATAGAAATCACTTCACGGAATTCAGTGATCATATTCGGAAGGTCAGATGCCACCTTAAACCGCGACGGCGTCAGGATCGGCACCAGTGAAGTATACAGTGCGGTAGACCAGGTGCCTGAAATCTCGGACAGCCTGGTGGTTTGTGTTGAGAAGCCAGGCGGACAGTATTTTATGCCATTGTTCGTGGTGATGAAGGAAGGGTTTATGCTGGATGAAGCCATCAAAAAGAAAATCAAGACCCAGCTGAGAACACAATACAGCCCGCGACACGTACCCGACGAAATTTATGCCATCCCTGAAATCCCTTATACCATCAGTGGAAAAAAAATGGAAGCGCCAGTGAAGAAAATTTTGATGGGCACTTCGCCGGAGAAAGCAGCAAGTAAGGATACAATGAAAAATCCAAATGCATTGCATGCATTTGAATTTTTAAAAATGCAATTCATCGGTAACCCGGAAACTTAATATTTTCAGGATCTTGTTCATTTCGCGCCTGCCTTAAGCAACAACTCCTCAATTTCTGCAAAGCCTTTTTTCCTTGCCCATGACAGAGGCGTTGCCCATGGCTTTCCTGCCTTTCCCGGATCGGCATTTTTATTAAGCAGGAATTCCACCATTTCGATTTTCCCCCATTTTGCAGCCATTCCTAATGGCGTTGATTGATATTCATCGTCAATGCAATTTATTTCTGCATTGTAGTTTAATAATAATTCTGCCTTCGGTATATTTCCTTTCTGAGCCATATCATGCAGAATGGTGACTTCGTGCCAACTCATCGTATCAGGGTTCATGCCTTTCTGCATCATCATTGTAGCACCGTCAAGTCGTTCGAAATAATAAAACTGCGTCCATTTGAGGATACGGGGTACCCTGGCACCGTAACGCATCAAAAGCTCCGTCATTTCAATGTTGCAATGTTTGGCGGCAAAGGTGAGAATGCCTTCTCCCCAGAAGTACGTTTCATCCTTTGCAAACTCCGGGTTTTCTTTTAGTATTTGCTCCGTCTTTACAAGATCTTCTTTATCGACAGCTTCTTGAAATTCCAGTTGCTCTTTTGTTCTGTTAAAGTAAATAGTTCCATTGTCTCCATTGAATATATGCCTGGATGGATTGATTTCATATGCAGTCAATACGTCTGCAATTTCAGTGTATCCCCTGTCAATGGCAATGGTTGTAAGTGATTCTGAAAATGGATAAGTCTTATAGGCAGGATCATATGCGCCATTATCCAGTAAATACTTTACCAGGGAGAGATGACCTTCACGAACAGCAAAATGTATCGGAGGCGTATAATTATATTGTGCATAGATTAACTCCGGGCATTCATCCACCATTTTTTTAACCAGGTCAAGGTTACCATTTCGACTGGCCGATAAAATATCCCAGACTTGCGAGGTAGTGGAGATAACTTCGTTTGGAACCTGCATGGGCAAGTTCAGCGTCATTTCGTATGGCTGTACCATTTCTTGAAAGAATTACTAACTTATGTAGATTGTATCACACCGGACAATTCTCATGGTAATTTCGTAATTCAATCGGTAACTCGGAAACTTCAAACCCATTAAAATCAAGTTCCATTTGATCGAATAATTCCAGGATACGGGCCAGTTCATTTTGCTGCATCAATCCTTTCAAATAATCTTTTATACCAGGCAGGCCTCGCAGGTAACCGCCGTACTTACCACGCATATTGAAAATGGCCTTTTTCTCTCCCTTCCATTCAATGGATTTTAGTAAATGTGCACGGCAGGTTTGCAGCCGCTCTGCGACTGATGGTGGAGGCATCAAAGAGCCTGTATCAATAAAATATTTTATTTCCCGGAATATCCAGGGATGATTAATGGCCGCCCTTCCGATCATGATTCCATCAACCCCGTACCTGTTCTTATATTCAACGGCTTTCACAGGGCTGTTAATATCCCCGTTTCCAAAAATGGGTATGGTAATCCTTGGGTTGTTTTTCACTTTTGCAATTAACCGCCAGTCGGCTTCCCCTTTATACATCTGGCATCTTGTGCGGCCATGTATCGTCAGGGCTTTAATGCCAACATCCTGTAATCGTTCTGCCACTTCTTCAATATTCAGGCTTTGATCATCCCATCCCAGCCTGGTTTTAACAGTAACGGGGAGATTAGTAGCATTCACACAGGCCGACGTCAGTCTGACCATCAGGTTTATATCCTTCAGTACACCGGCACCGGCGCCACGGGCGGCAACATTCTTTACCGGGCATCCGAAGTTAATGTCGAGGAGATCGGGATTTGTGGTTTCAACAATGGCCGATGCCTCTGCCAGACTTTCCTCGTCGCCCCCAAATATCTGGATGCCTACCGGCCGTTCGGATTCAAAAATATCGAGCTTCTTCCTGCATTTCATGGCATTCCTGATCAGCCCTTCACTGGAAATGAATTCAGTGAACATCAGGTCGGCCCCGTTCTCTTTGCAGATCGCGCGAAACGGAGGGTCGCTGACATCCTCCATTGGCGCAAGGAGCAGCGGGAAATCGGGAAGAGAAATGTGGGCAATATTGATCATGGGTAATCGGTAAAGTTAATGTTGTATTGCGATAGTGCGGAAATGCTGACATCAGAATTTTTCCATGACACCAAGGCCGAACAACGCAAAATCATACCTGACCGGGTCATCGCTGTCCATTCGTTTAAGGTTCTCCGTTAGTTCTATGGCAGAAGGCCAGTCGGCCTGCGGCCTGGTGATCAACCCGAACCTTTTGGCAACGCGGGAAACGTGCAGGTCGATGGGACAAACCAGTTGCGAAGGTTTGATTTTTTTCCAGATGCCGAAATCCACCTTATCCTTCCGTACCATCCACCGGAGAAACATATTAATGCGTTTACAGGCAGAATGACGGTTTGGGGAGGCAATATGTTTTTCGGTCCGGCGAAGATGGTCATGGGAAAAAAAATAATCGCGAAATGCGTTTAATCCCTGCTCAATATTTTTATCTCCCGGGCTCATTCCCCTGGTAAAGGCATCTTCCAGGGTATTATGTTGCCTGTAATGCTGCCTGAAAAAATCGACGAAATAATACAGGTCGTCGGAATTGAACGTGCGGTGTTTAAAAGCTGAAAGCGACCTGAGTTCAGTTGCAGAGGCATGCAGGATGAAATCATGCGGGCTGCATGTCCATCATCTGCATCAGTTCCTTCGACTTATTGATGATGGTTGTTCGGTTTCCCCAGGCAAATATGGCGGCAAAAAAAGCGGCAATCTCAATATCCTGTTTTTGGGAGAAAAGATGTGGTACGCACACGGGATCCCCGGCGATAAAAGACTTCCGGCTGTATTGTTCCACTTTCTGATCAAAGAATTCCTTCAGTGAAGGCGCATTGTCCATACTGCAAATATCCCCACTGTTTTCTGTAATCCTACAGGCTGATTTGCCTGCCGGGGATACCTGTTCAAAGAATTTCCTATTTTAGAAACACAATAGCATATGTCATCTCCCTGCTGCCTCAATTGCGGAATACTTCAACAGCCTGGTTTTACTTTTTGCCCTGGTTGCGGGCAGAAAAACTCAACCCACAGGCTGAGCTTTCATGACCTTACTCATGATGCCATTCATTATTTTACTCATGCCGACAAGGGGATTTTCACGCTGCTGAAGGAGCTTATGTCGATGCCCGGGATTGTTGCAAGGGAGTATGTTGAAGGAAGGCGCACTCACTATTTTAAGCCGCTTAATTTTTTTCTGCTGGTTGCAGCTGTGCTGGTACTGGCAACAAGTTTTCTGTATACGGAAGGCAATAGCAGGAGCCAGGCATTTGAAAACAGGGCAAGAACTGCAGTTAAGCCCTATGAGAAAGCAGCCTTTGAAAAGGCCTCGGACAGGGTCCGTAATGTAAATAGGTTTACTGGCAAATATTCCAATGTCATTAACATGCTGGCCACGCCATTTATCGCGTTTCTGTTCTGGCTGTTCTACCGTAAAGGCAGGTATAATTATATAGAGCACCTTGTTGCCAACATGTACTTTGTGGCCTTCACCATGCTGGTGTATTCTTTGGTTATAGCCCCACTGGCCTACCTGGTGACGGATAGCAGGATCGATTTTTTATTGTTAGGCATTTTTTTCCTCTTTGAGATTCTTTACAGGGGCTTTGCCTATTATCATTTCATGGACAAACCAGGGAATGGCCCGCTTGCCAGGGCAATCGCCATTTCCACCGTTAATACCCTGGTTTGGATAATGGTTAGCTTCACGTTGATCTCAACATATATCAGGACTGGTTTTTTCGGGCTTATTGATTGATTTAGAATAACCGGCAGGGTTATACGCCAAACTGACTGACAGCCGTCATATAAACAGATTGTGCGGATCATTTATTTCCCTGCTTGCTATCGGATAGTTTCGCGGCTCAGCATTAAAATCTACACGTATGCGCCATATTTTCATCACCCTGATCTCCCTGACCATTGTTGTTCAGGCGATGGCCCAATTGCCATTGTATAAGGATTCAAAACAGCCCATTGATAACCGTGTCAAAGACCTGCTTAACCGGATGACGGTAGAAGAAAAAGCGGGCCAGCTTAACCAGTTGAATGGAGGATTCTTTACCGGTCCGGCCACCAGTGACCAGGGGCAGAAGGAAAAAATGGAACTGGCCCGCCAGGGTAAGGTGGGTTCATTTCTGAATATCGTAGGTGCCAAAGAAACCAGGGCGATGCAGGAAATTGCAGTAAAGGAAAGCCGGTTGGGCATACCCATACTGTTTGCGTATGATGTGATTCATGGATACAAAACCATTTTTCCCATCCCGCTTGCAGAGGCCTGTTCCTGGGATCTTGCACAGGTAGAAAAAAATGCTGCCGTAGCTGCAAAGGAAGCGGCTGCAGCAGGGATCAACTGGACCTTTGCACCAATGTGTGATGTCAGCAATGATCCACGCTGGGGAAGGGTTATGGAGGGCGCCGGAGAGGATCCCTATTATGCAGGTCTGGTTTCTGCCGCAAGGGTTCGCGGTTTACAGGGGACTGAGTTTGACAATGCCCATATCATGGCCTGTGTAAAACACTTCGCAGCTTATGGAGCCAGCGAAGCAGGCCGGGAGTACAACACCGTGGATATTTCACGCTTCATGCTCTGGAATAAATACCTGCCGCCGTATAAAGCAGCAGTAGATGCAGGCGCAGCAACAGTGATGAATTCATTCAATGTCTTTGAAGGGGTACCGGCATCAGGAAATAAATACCTCGTCAATGATATCCTGAAAAATAAGTGGGCATTTAAAGGTTTTGTGGTGAGCGACTGGAATTCTTTTGGTGAGATGATCGACCATGGGTACGCTGTTGACAAGAAAGACGTGGCATTGAAAGCCTTGCAGGCAGGAAGTTCCATGGATATGGAAACAAGTGCGATGGTAGCTAATATTCCGGCGCTGGTGAAGGAGGGGAAATTAACGACGAAACAACTGGATGATGCCATTTACAAAATCCTGTGGTATAAGTTCAAGCTTGGATTATTTGATGATCCATATAAATACAGTGATCCTGCCAGGGAAGCTTCAACTATGCTTACTGCTGCAAACCGGCAGATGGCCAGGGAAGCAGCAAGGGGTGCTATGGTCCTCCTCAAAAATGAAGGCAATATTCTTCCGCTGAAAGATGTGAAGAAACTGGCCATTGTAGGTGCCTTTGCAAAAAGCAGGGAAGATATGTTTGACTTCTGGGTTGCACAGGGAACGCCAAATGATGCCGTCACCATTTTTGATGGCATTAAATCAGCCATCGGTAGCAATGCAGAACTGAATTATGCTCCGGGATATAATACTGATGGAACGGGTAGTGAAACGCTACTGGCCGATGCCATTAAAGTTGCCATGTCGGCAGATGTGGTACTGGTAAACATCGGGATCAGTGGTAAGATGGCGGGGGAAGACAGGTCCCTCGCGAGTCCTGTTATTCCCGATGCACAGGTACAATTGTTGCAGGCGCTGAGACAAACGGGAAAACCGGTAGTGGTGTTGGTTTCCAGCGGCAGGCCGTTGGTGCTGACCAATATTCTGCCATATGCCAGTGCCATTCTGCAGTGCTGGATCCTTGGGACCGAAACGGGTAATGCCGTTGCAGATGTGGTGACAGGCAAGTACAATCCAACGGGCAAGACGGTGATGAGTTTTCCTTACGCTGTGGGACAAATACCTGTTTATTATAATCATTTTAATACCGGAAGGCCGATACCTCCCGGTACTGATCCGGGCTGGAAATCACGCTACAGGGATATTCCCAATGATCCCCTGTTTCCTTTTGGATTTGGGCTCAGCTATACCAGTTTCACTTACAACAACATGAAACTGGATAAGTCCACTATGGGTAAACAGGATAAAATTGGGGTATCCGTGACCGTTACAAACAGCGGAACTGTTGAAGGAACAGAAGTAGTGCAACTTTATATCCGTGATATTACTGCTTCAGTGGTGAGGCCTGTGAAAGAGCTGAAATCATTCCAGCGTATTACACTGAAGCCCGGTGAATCAAGGGTGGTGAATTTCAGCCTTGGTGCAAGAGAGTTATCTTTTTATGATGCCCAGGGCAATAGCATCCTTGAGCCTGGTGAATTCAGGGTAATGGTGGGTGGAAACAGCCGGGATGTGACGGAGGCCAGGTTCAACCTGAAGTAAACATGCTTTAGTCTGGCCACCTTGCCGCAGGATTTTACAAGTGGCGGCATCAAAAAATAGAAGTCAATACTATTAACCTGATGAAACGCCTGTATCAATCCGTATTTGTACTGTTTTTCATTCCCGTTTTTAATTTCTCATATATCCATCCCGTGCCCGGGGTAAAACTGTATGTATCTCATTTTGAAAATGTGTTGGGTACCTCTTTTGAGCTGAAGGTTTCGGCAGCATCGGAAAATGTAGCAGATGCTGCAGAAACCGTGGCCCTGGCAGAAATAGACAGGTTGGCGTCGATTCTCAGCGCCTATGATTCCTCCAGTGAATTTAGCAGGTGGAATAAATCAGGCGGACAAGCCGTGACTGTTTCTGATGAGTTATTTACCGTGTTAGCGCTGTTTGACCACTGGAAAATTTCCACCGGAGGTGCGCTTGATCCTTCTGCCGAAGCCATTTCCCGCCTTTGGAAAAAGGCTGAGAAGAATAACACCTTGCCCGGCAGTCAGGAGATCAAAAATGCTGTTGAACTGGCAAATGAACAGCATTGGTTGTTAAACAACAGTAATCATACGGCTGCCCGGAAAAGTAATGTACCGCTGATGATGAACAGCTTTGTAAAATCATACATCATCAAAAAAGCCACCGAAAAAGTTATCGCCATTCCCGGAATCCAGGGTGTCATGGTGAATATTGGCGGTGATATAGTTGTAGCCGGTGATATGAATGAAAACATCAGGATCAGTGATCCCCTGAATGATGCAGAGAATGATGTACCGCTCACAAGTATCAGGGTGCAAAACAAGGCTGTTGCTACCAGCGGAAATTATCGCAGGGGATATGCTATCGGAGGACAATGGTATTCCCATATCATCGACCCACGGACAGGCATACCTGCAAATGAGATTATCAGCGCTACCGTGGTGTCCCCGGTGGCTACGGATGCAGGTGCACTGGCTACTGCATTCAATATTCTCTCTATAGAGGAGAGCAAAAAACTGGCCTCTTCCATTCCGGGAACGGAATACCTGATCATTTCAAGGAAAGGTGAAAAATTCGTCAGTGAACATTGGCATCAGCTTGAAATTATAAGCGACGTTCCAGGCTCTGTTAAGCCACAAGCACAGGGCGACTATGAACTGCTTATTAACCTGGAACTGGCACAATTTGAAGGAAGGTTTCGCAGGCCGTTTGTGGCCGTATGGATTACAGATAGTGAAAAGAAAACGGTCAGAAACCTGGCACTATGGTTCAATAAGCCGAGATGGCTTCCCGACCTTAAAGAATGGTATCGTACCAATTACCAGGATATAAACCGTTCCGGGAAAACGGTGGAATCTATCAGCAGCGCCACCAGGCCTCCGGGAAAATATTCCATTAAATGGGATCTCACAGATGATAAGGGAAATCCCGTACCCACGGGCAGGTATACTGTTTATATCGAAGCAGCAAGGGAACATGGCACCTACCAATTGATGAAAAAAGAAATAGATTGTAAAAAAAAGGAATTGTCGGTCACCATACCTGGAAACACCGAAATTTCATCTGCCAGCCTGGAGTACCGGAAGACAGGGAAGAACCCATAGACATTCATGGAGACACCAAAAGACTTCAAATCATCTAATGGTTTTTGGCGGAAAAACGGGGCCGCCTGGTGGCGATGGCTTCACCTGTACTTATCCATGATCAGTTTTGCCATTCTTTTTTTCTTTGCTGTTACCGGCCTCACATTAAATCATACGGAATGGTTCAATGGCCAGCAAAACACTCAGACCTCGAAGGGAAAGATGGATTCTTCGTGGGTCAATAATTTGGACACATTAAAGGTGGAGAAACTGGAAGTAGTGGAATTCCTGCGATCTGCACATAAAGTCACCGGGGCCTTGTCGGATTTTATCATCGACGATGATCAATGCACTGTAGCGTTCAGCGGTCCGGGTTACTCTGCGGATGTATTCATAGACCGAAAAACCGGTGATTATGAAATCACTGCTTTCTCCGCCGGATTTGTAGGACTGATCAATGACCTGCATAAGGGAAGGGATACCGGAAACACATGGTCCCTGGTCATTGATATCTCAGCAATACTCATGATCCTGGTATCCTTTACCGGTATCATGATGATGCTATACCTGAAAAGAAAACGACTGGTTAGTATCCTGGTAGTCATAATAGGGCTCATATTAACTTATCTCTCCTATAAGGTTTTTGTACCCTGAACCTTCTGCAGCAAGGAAATATCCTTCCAATACATTTTACGGTTAAATGTTTTTCGGCCAGAATTAAAATGAGCAATATCATACCTTAAACGGGGGCTATAAACTAATTTCAACAACACTAACAGGATACAGGCCGGCAATTGCCGGATTGTTACTGTATTGTTGACATTAACCGTTGATAAATCAATGCATATGAAATTCAAATTATTCCTTACTGTCCTGGTGTCCTGCCTTTCCATGGTGGTATTTTCCCAGGATAGTACCAAACAGCAAAGCCTTGAGGTATATGGCTTCGTCATGACCGACATGGGATATAATTTCAACCAGATACATCCCGACTGGTTTGATGTGGTCAGGCCAACCAAACTGCCTTCCTTTAAAGATGAATATGGCACAGACGGCAACACCTATTTCAGTGTTCGGCAGACCAGGCTAGGTGTAAAGGGTTATACTAACACTCCGCTCGGCCAATTGAAAACCATATTTGAATTTGAAATGTTCGGAACGGGAGTAGATGCAGGGCAGACCACTATTCGTTTGCGTCATGCTTACGGTGAACTCGGTAAGATAGGTGTGGGCCAGTACTGGAGCCCTTTCATGGATATTGATGTATTTCCAAATACCGTTGAATACTGGGGTCCTTCAGGAATGGCATTCTTTAGAAACGTCCAGATCAGGTATATGCCGATACAGGGAGATACGCGGTTGACCTTTGCCCTGGAACGTCCGGGTGCCAGTGCAGACCAGGGCATATATGCCGACAGGATTGCATTGGAGAATATTCGGCCGCGGTTTCAGCTTCCTGATTTATCTGCTGAGTTCAGGCTTGGAAAGAAATGGGGTTACGTAGAACTTGCCGGTATTGTAAGAAAAATTGCCTGGGAAGATCAGAATAATAATCCCGGCATATGACCTAAGTGATGAGATCATCGGATGGGGATTGAATTTAAGTACCAATATTAAGCTGGGGCAGTCTACGATATTTCGTGGCTCATTCTTATATGGGGAAGGTATAGAAAACTATATGAACGATGCCACAACGGATGTGGGTATTAAAGCTTAATCCCTCTGATCCAAGAAAACCTGTACTGGGTGTGGCATTGCCAGTGACTGGTATAGTAGCGTTTATCGACCATAACTGGAATGAAAAGTTTAGTACCTCCATTGGTTACTCCTCTGTTTCCATTGATAATGCTGATGGTGCTGAAGATGAAGCCTTTGCCGATGGGCAATATGCCATCGCCAATCTTATGTACACTCCGGTGAAAAATGTAATGATGTGTGCAGAATTGCAATATGGCAGAAGGGAAAATTTCCGGGATGGTTTTTCTTCCGACATCACAAAGCTCCAATTCTCTTTTAAGTATAATTTTTCACACATGTTCTACAAGAACAAATAGGGCATTTGCGCTTTAATTGTTGACTATAAAATTTTTCATTATGCCTGGTAACAATATTAAACAAAGGGTAATCAGGATAACAGCTTTAGCTGTAGTTATCCTGCTGACTTCATCTTCATTATTTGCCCAGAAAACAAAGAAAGCAGCTGCGCCCGCGACGGTGGCTGCCGATAATACCCTGACACCGGCCAGTATCCAGAAGGCGATGGACGAAGCTTACGAAAAGTTCAAGGATGTAAAGGAAGGGAAAAATGCCGATTACATTAAAGAGCTTGCGAAGGTAGATCCCAATATTTACGGTATCGCCATTGTAATGACAGACGGTACCGTATACACTAAGGGTGATTTGCAGTCTGCCGTTTCCATCCAGTCCATTTCAAAAGTCTTCACTATGGCGAGGATTATTGAGGAACTGGGACCACGAGCGGTAATGGACAAGATTGGTGTTGATGCAACAGGGATGCGTTTTAATTCTATCGTGGCGGTGGAATTACAAAAGGGTAAAGAGATCAATCCACTGGTTAATCCAGGAGCCATTGCCTCCTCCAGTCTTGTCAGCGGAGCAGATTCAGCAGCCAAATGGAAGAATATCCTGGCAACGCACAGTGATTTTGCCGGCAGGGAACTTTACCTTGATATGCCGGTATACATCAGTGAAGCGGGCGATAACCTTCGCAACCAGGCCATTGCTCACCTGCTCTTTGCCTACGGCAGGATGTATTTTGATCCTGTACAGGCAACGGATATTTACACCAAGCAATGCGCGATCAGTGTAAATGCAAAAGACCTCGCAATTATGGCGGCAACACTCGCTAATGGTGGTGTTAATCCTGTTACGAAAAAGAAAGTAGTTTCTCCGGAAACAGTCAAGTACACACTACCGGTCATGGCTACCGCAGGATTGTATGATGATGCTGGTCAATGGTTATTCGCCACAGGTCTTCCGGGCAAATCCGGTGTTGGCGGAGGCATTATTGCCGTTGTTCCTGGTAAATTTGGGATCGCGGTAATTTCTCCGCCATTGTCACCTGCAGGCAACAGTGTCAAAGCTATTTACACCATAAGGTATATTGTGGAAGCACTGGGCGTTAACCCGTACCAGATAAAGCCTAAACCCTAGCATAAAATATTATGTTTTTTAAACATGGTGGCTGCGAGCATTGCAGCCATCGTGATATCATAATGATGATGAAATAAAAATTATACTGATGTTGAAGGAAAAAGTGGTATTGATCCTGTTGATGTGCATCCTTATAGGCTCACTACAAGCGCAGGTCCAGGTTCCGGGAGCTGATTCATCAAGACAGGCATTAAACTATTATCAATATTTTAAAAGAGGTACTGAAGTAGACAGTACCTACAAAAACGTAGCTTCTGGAGAATTCACCCCGGGCAAGGGGTTTGATCTGGTCAGGACGCGATATGGTAGTGTGAACCTTAGTTTCTACCTTATGGCGAGATATCTGAATCAGCTTCCGGGAACACAAAACTGGTCGGATCACCTGGGAAGGCCAAGGGAGTTTTCAGGACGTAATGATTTTTATTTTCACCGTGTCATGATCTGGTTTTCGGGGTTTGTGGGGACGCCCAAGTTAAGTTACCTGGCCACTGTGTGGACCATCATGCCTACACAACAGACCCTTGTATATGGTAATTTGCAATATACTTTCAACAAGCATTTCAGGGTAGGTATCGGCGTTGCTCCCAACCTCTCCGTACGTTCCATGCAGGGTCCGTTTCCTTTCTACGCATCCACAGATCGAACGATGGGTGAAGAATCTTTACGTGGTGGGTTTACGCAGGGATTATTTGTTTCCGGGGAAATAGTACCGAAACTCAGGTACACACTGATGCTGGGAAATAACTTAAGTACACTGGGGATACAGGCAGCAAAGGAAACCCGTGACTTTGCCAAGAGCCTAAGCCTGGTGTGGATGCCTACCACAGGCGAGTTTGGGCCAAGGGGTGGAGTAGCTGACTTTGAATATCACAAAACCGCAGCAACCCGTTTTGGGACTTCGATAGTCAGCAGCCGTGAAGATCGGTTTAATAATATCGGCACACCATCACCAGATAATACCCAGGTGAGAATGACAGATGGCCTGTTGTTTTTTGAGACAGGTGCACTGGCAGACGGCGTTACCGTTGACCAGGCTGATTATAACATGATTGCTGTGGACGCAGGTGTGAAGTACCGGGGCTTTAGTGTACAACTTGAAATGTATGCACGGCGGCTGTCTGATTTTGCCGCTGACGGGCCTGTCCCATTGTCGGAGATCAATGATTATGGCTACAGTCTGCAGGTATCCCACATGGTTATACCGAAGCGACTGGTGGTGTATGGCATCAATTCATATTTCTGGGATGAGTTCAAAAGGCATCCGCATGAATATGGCGGCGGAGTAAACCTTTACCCGATTAACAGCCGAAGCTGGAGATTAAATGCACAGGTAATGCGTGTATATAAGTCATCTGCAGGTGGTACTTTCGGATTGTATACTGCTGGACAGACAGGCACTACAATTACCCTGGGAACCGACATTATTTTATAATGATAATAACTCGTTATGAAGAAAAAATTTGGGCTTTTAATACTGTCAGGGATGGTGCTCATTTTTTCGGGTTCAGCTTTTGCGCAAAAGAAAAAGCCATCGGCCGCGCCTGTACAGGTTCCTGTAAACTATGAATTCAATGATGCCCATTTCCATCTCACCAATTATATACAGGAAGGAATTGATATCAATAAGTGCCTCGACAATATGGGTACCAGGGTAGGTAGAGTGGCCTTATTCGGCATTCCGCTTCAGCAGATGTGGTTTTATGGTAATACAGGAAACTTTGCACCAACGTATTACCTGGCCAGCGATGACCCCCTGTATTATTATTCATTTACAGATGCCTATATAGCGATGGCATTTAAATCACTTTCCAAAGAAAACCAGGCGAGGTTTGACCCAATGATCACCGGTTTCAATCCGGCCGATATGTATGCAGCTGACCATATTCGCAGGGTGCTGAAAACATTTCCCGGGGTATTTACCGGAATTGGGGAGTTTTCCATTCATAAAGAGTTTGTGTCTTCAAAAGTAGCAGGACCGGTAGCATCGTTAACAAATCCGGCACTTGACAGGATACTTGATCTTTGTGCGGAGACCGGGCTGTTGGTGATATTGCACAATGATATCGATATGCCCTTCCCCAAGGACGGACAGGATAACTGGGATATGGTACAATTGAGCGCCTTATTTAAAAGGCATAAGAATGCATCGATCATTTGGGCTCATTGTGGTCTTGGCCGTATCGTTAGACCGGTTACCGACCAGATCGGCATGATTGAAAAAGGGTTATCAAACCCTGAATTAAGCCACATTAATATTGACCTTTCCTGGACGGAAGTGGCGAAATATATTACGGGATCCCCGGAGGCCATTGAAAGAACTGCGGCAATGATCAATAAATTCCCTGACAGGTTTTTAATGGGGACGGATGAAGTGGCACCACCCAGCCAGCAATCTTACCTGAGGATTTTGGATATGTATGCACCCTTATTGGTGAAGCTGAGTCCGGAAGCCAAACAAAAATTATTGACAGGGAACTACCAGAGATTATTTGATGCTGCCAAAGCAAAAGTGAGAGCCTGGGAAGCAGCCCATGCCAATGAGTCCATTAAAATACCGGATCCCACGCCCGTTTCAGGGGTTGGTAACCATAAAAATAAACCGGGCTTATGAAAAGATGATACAAATCATAAAATGCTCTAGATTAAAATCAGTATTGTAATTAGCAGATGCTGATATATTTGAAACTTGTTCAGAATTTAGTTTATAGTAATTTCACCGGCTATTACCGGGGATGCCCCTTAAAAAATGATAATTCAGCATTAAACTTTAAAACAAAAAACATGAAAAAGACCTTATTGATGTATTCTTTTATCTTATTTGCAGCGTTTGGTTCGTTTGGGCAATCAAATAAAGAAGATATTGATCTCATACAGTCGGCCTATGGAAAAAATAAGAAAGAACTGATACAGGCCTATATGACCATACCGGAATCGCAGAAAACGGCATTTTGGGCCGAGTATGATAAATATGAAAATGAAAGAAAAGCCATTGGCCGTGAACGCATCGCCCTTATAGAAGATTATGCAAATAATTATGCGACACTGGATGATAAAAAAGCTGCTGAATTGATGTCGAAGAAATTAAAAATGCAGGATGCTTTTACCAAGCTTCAAAAGAAGTATTTTGGTAGTATGTCAAAAATGATCGGTGGAATTCAGGCATCTAAATTCTTCCAGCTCGAAGATTACCTGGAAAACAATATCAGGCTGATGATCCAGGAGAATATTCCATTTATCGATGAGATAGACAAAACAAAATTGAAAAGCACAACACAACAATAACAACTAACATTAATTAATAATCAATATGAAAATCATTCTAACTGCTGTAGTGCTGTTGGCATTTAATATTGTAAATGCACAAACACCAAGAACTATAAACCTGAATGTTTACGGAGGATATACATTCCCGGACAGGGTCAGGCTGGATAATTATCATGTAGATGTAAGTGATGGGTTTGAATATGGTGCTGGCCTGGAATATTTCGTCAGACGCAACAAATCAATTGAGATCAAGTACCTGAGAATGGATACAGAGTTTCCTTTGTATGGTCCTGGCGGAGCTCAATTGAATACAAAGACGGATGGTGCATTAAATTTTGTGCTGTTGGGAGGCAATAACTATTTTGCCAGGACAACAGACCAGAAAGCGATTCCTTTTGCCGGAGTTGACCTGGGTATAGGTTGGGCTGACGGACCTGAAGAGAGTTCAGGGGTTAAATTCGCATGGGATGCAAAGATCGGTGTAAAGCTGATGACACAGTCGGCGGTATCATTTAAATTGCATGCTTATGTTCAGTCGATGATTTCCGCCTTTGGTACAGATTATTGGTATTATCCAGGCTGGGGTACAGTGGCAGTATCTGATTATGCCCATGTGTTTCAGTTCGGATTAGGAGGTGCGGTGGTCTTTGGTAAAAATAAATAAATGAATACTGCTGCATGACCCTGTTCATGCAGCAGTTTTTTTTATGCTATCAACAAATTATATACTATTCAGTGGTAGCATTGGAAAGTCTGCAAAGACTTTCATTACTTTCTTCCTGCTTTTAGTCACGCCTGCTGTTTTTTCACAGGACAGTGCAACTGTTCAACCTTGTGAACAAAGGGACCTTCCTGATATTATCAAAAAATGGCGGAATAAGCCTCCAAAAGTTCCTTCAAAAAGTACCGGTTCCCTTCTCCTGGTTCCGGTTATCAGCTCCAACCCCGCTACCGGACTGGCTTTGGGAGTTGCAGGTCAGTATGCTTTCAAGGGCAAAAAACCTGAAAGCCTGTATTCCAGTATAAATGGCAGTGCCAATTACACAACTAAAAATCAGTTGATGATTCAACTGAAGAATAATATTTTCCTGAATAATGACAAGCTGTTTTTAAGTGGCGACTGGCGGCTTTTTATTTTTTCCCAGGCTACCTATGGACTGGGTACCAATGCACCTGAAGGAGGGGCACTCGATTACCAGTTTAATCTGAACGGATGGGAATCGACCAGCGATTCCCTTATTCAGCCAATGAAATTTAATCTTTACAGGTTCTATCAAACGATAAACTGGATGGTTAAAAAATCGGTATACATCGGATTTGGCTACCACCTGGATGTCATAGATAATATCGTTGATGAAAAACTGGATACAGCCAGGCCATTATATACCAGTCACTATCTCTATTCACGTAAGTATGATTTTAACCTGACTGAATACCTGATATCAGGATTAAGTGTAAATGCACTCATAGACAAAAGGGATAACCAGGTGAATCCTTATCGCGGGTATTTTGCAAGCTTTAATTACCGCTTAAGTCCGGAGTTTCTGGGTTCGAAGCATACAGCCAATCTCCTCAGCCTGGAATGGAGGAGCTATCATGGGTTATCGAAAAGAAATCCAAGGCACCTGGTTGCCTTTTGGGCGATGGGTAATTTCAGTGATGTTGGAAACCTGCCTTACCTGGTGCTGCCGGCGCTGGGATATGATCAACGCGGTCGCGCAGGAAGGGGATATACCCAGGGACGATACCGGGGAACCAGCATGATTTATGGCGAAGGTGAATACCGGTTTCCCATATCACCATGTGGTGGAATTTTCGGCGGTGTGCTGTTCGCTAATGTGACCAGTGCCTCCAATCCGATCAGTAAAGAAAAGCTCTTTACCCATTTTGCACCGGGATATGGATTTGGCCTGAGGATGATGGTCGATAAAAAATCGAGGACAAACCTCCAGATAGATTTTGGTTTTGGCAAAAAATCAAGCGGGGTATACTTCGGTGCGGCAGAAACATTTTAATGCAGCATTAATCTTACTGGCTCCACTCCCTGTTTATATAATATGATTCATTTATCGGTATGCAACGGGTTTAAGCTCATTCAAAATTGAATACCTTTCATCACGTAAGTTTCTAAGAAATATCGACTAATTAACATAAAAAATTTATTTATGAAAAAATTGTCTGGCGTTGTTATGATGGCTGCTATATGGGCAATTGTGGCTATTCCATTTTATGGATTGGGTCAGAAGAAAACTACAACATCATCTGCACCGGCAGGCAAGCCAAATATTGTTATTATTTGGGGTGACGATATTGGCCAAACCAATATCAGTGCCTATTCACTCGGGGTGATGGGATACAAGACCCCTAATATCGACCGAGTGGCAAAAGAGGGAGTGATGTTTACGGATTATTATGCAGAACAAAGCTGCACCGCCGGCCGGGCATCTTTTATTACCGGGCAATGCGGCTTACGAACAGGGTTAACAAAAGTTGGTATGCCTGGTGCAACGCTTGGCTTACAGAAAGAGGACCCCACCATTGCAGAATTATTAAAAGGACAGGGTTATGCTACAGCGCAGTTTGGAAAGAACCATCTTGGAGACAGGGATGAACAACTTCCGACAATGCATGGATTCGATGAATTCTATGGAAACCTCTACCATCTGAATGCAGAGGAAGAACCAGAGATGAGGGATTACCCTACTGAAAAAGATTTCCCTGGTTTCAGGGCAAAATTCGGTCCACGGGGAGTATTGCATTCCTGGGCGAATGCTGATGGAACGCAAAAAATTGAAAATACCGGACCGCTCACAAAAAAGCGAATGGAGACCATTGATGATGAAGTAGCCACCATGAGCGCCGCTTATCTCGAGAAGACGGTTAAGACCGGCAAACCCGTTTTCCTTTGGGTTAACTTCACGCATATGCACTTTCGCACTCATGTTAAGCCTGGAAGCGAAGGCCAGTCGGGCCGCTGGCAAAGCGAGTACCATGATGCCATGATCGACCATGATAAGAATGTAGGTACCATATTGGCAATGATTGATAAACTAGGCATTGGAAGCAATACCATTGTAATGTACAGCACAGACAACGGTCCACATCGTAACAGTTGGCCCGATGCAGGTACTACACCATTCCGTAGTGAAAAGAATACCAACTGGGAAGGCGCTTACCGTGTACCTGCAATGGTACGATGGCCAGGGCATATAAAGGCAGGAACAGTTTCGAATGATCTGATCTCGCACCTGGATTGGATGCCTACCTTACTGGCCGCGGCAGGAGTACCTGATGTGAAGGAAAAATTGTTGACCGGTTATACTGTAGCTGGTAAAACATTCAAGGTTCACCTTGATGGATTCAATATGCTGCCTTTGCTTACCGGCCTTGAAACAAAAGATCCGCGAATCGACTTTTATTATTTTAATGACGATGCACAGTTAACCGCCCTGAGGTACGATAACTGGAAATTTGTCTTCATGGAACAACGGGCCAGGGGAACACTCCAGGTCTGGGCCGAACCTTTTACTCCGCTGCGACTTCCATTGATTTATAACCTCAGGACAGACCCATACGAATATGCCACCATTACGTCCAATACTTATTATGACTGGCTACTTGAGCATGCCTATCTGCTTGTACCCGCTCAGGCAGGTGTAGGTGCTTTTATTGAAAGTTTCAAGGATTATCCTCCCAGGCAGAAAGCCGCTTCCTTTAATGTAGATGAAGTACTGAAGGTGATGCAGGAAAATTCGGGTAGTAAATAATCATCGTATATAATGAACGGTCAACATCCTGGTGACCGTTGGGATATGGCAAGGGCAAGTAAGTCGTTAACATAATTGTTGAGCCAGGAAGTGATTGTGGTGGGCATAAACATATTACAATGAAACATACCGGACAGAATAAGCCTGAAGTGATCAGCAGCGCTAAAACAGTAAACCGTCGCCTTATTTTTCTACTGCTTATACCTGTATTGATTGTCGCAGTGTTCTTTATATATAAAAGGCAAACCCCTTCACAGGATGAAAACATTATGCCTGTTGTAACACAGGATACTGTTGCTTCCGCGACCGTAGCGGAGAACCTGGAAGACATTGTAAAAAAACTGGAGGGACGCTGGCAGCGGACAGACGGGGGATACATTATTGAATTGAAAAATCCCCGACCTGACGGCAATATAGAAGCTTCCTATTTTAATCCTAACCCTATTCATGTTGGACGTGCAGGATGGCAGAATAATGCAGGAAAAATAATTGTCACCGTGGAACTGCAGGACGTAAATTATCCGGGTTCCCTGTATACACTCGAATTTATAAATGCTGAGGAGCGATTGATGGGTAGTTATTTCCAGGCAGTGGAAAAAGTAAACTACCAGGTGGGTTTTACACGGATAAAATAATACATTAATAATTCAAAAGCAGGCAGGCAATAGGTTTATGGCAATGGCGCAAATCATGTATTGATAAGTTTATACCACTTAAGGAGTTTTTTAGAAACTATTTTATCAAAAATGTTTAACTGGAATATTTATTTATTTTTATATAATCAGTTTAAATAACAGCCAAATATAACCGAATGAAAAAACTCACCGGTATTTTTCCAGCCATGACCTTTTTATTGTTGTTTTCCTGTCAGAACCAGGCTCCAAAAGAGGAATCCGTTTCTGAAAACAAGGACACTATTGCAGTTGCTGAACCAAAGACCGAATCGGTTCGGCCTGTGCACTGGTCCTATTCAGCTGAAGGGGGGCCTGCAGGATGGTCTGCACTTACCCCGGTATATGCAGCCTGTGGTTCAGGTAAAACACAATCGCCCATTAACCTGCTGACTACCGCAGGAAAAGGATCTCCAGACTGGAAGATAGAGTATAAAACAACCAAACTGAATATTGCTCATAATGAACATGTGGAGGAGTTGATCAATAACGGCCATACTATCCAGATTACGCCCCAGGAAGGAAGTTTTATGACGTATGCAGGGAAAGTATATCACCTCAAACAGTTTCATTTCCATACCCCCAGTGAGCATACTCTGAATGGGAAGCATGCGCCAATGGAAGTACATTTTGTGCACCAGAGTGACGATAAAAACCTGGCAGTTGTTGGAGTGCTTGTTCAGGAAGGAAGTGTTAATAAAAACATTGAGCAGCTAATAAAATATCTGCCTAATGCAGTAGGAGAAAAACTGACGCACGACAGCGTAAGTATTGATATTGCGCTTCATGTTCCAAAGAATTTATTTGCATACCATTATATCGGCTCATTGACTACGCCGCCTTGTACGGAGAATGTACAGTGGCTGGTGTTACGCGACCCTGTTCACATGAGTAAAGATCAGATTGCAGCCTTTTCTTCCAGGCTGAAGAATAATAATCGTCCGACCCAACCATTAAATGAAAGGACTTTAACGATCGATGATATCTCAGCCAAATAAATCAACAGCATGAAAGTTGCTATTTTGTTTTTAATGACATTCGGACTGTCTTTTAATAATTATGCACAGCAAACGGAGGATAGTATTCCTGCAGGTTGGTGGAAGATCCCTAAAACCAATGCAAGGATTACCATTGGCGGCTATGTGAAGTTTGACATGATCCATGACTTCAACCCGATCAATTCACCCAGTTTTTTTGACGTTTCAAAAATTCCTACCGACGGCTCAAAAGGTACCAATACCCATCTGCAGGCCAATGAGACGAGGTTAATCCTGGATTTCAGGACGCCCATGGGCAAATCGATGGCGGTGACCACGGCGCGGCGCAGGCGAACAGCGGGTCGCTCGAGCTCAAGACCCAGGTCGAGGCGGTGGAGCGCCAGGCGATCCAGCGGGCGCTGGAGGCGTCCGGCGGCAACCGCCGCCAGGCCGCGAGTCTCCTGGGCATCAGTCTCCGGACCCTGTTCTACAAGATGCGCCGGCTGCCCGTCCACTGAGCGCGGAACGCGCAGACACCTGCGGTTCGCTGCATCCCTCTGCAGTCCCGGCCGTCCGGCCTCCGCGCTCAAGTCGTTACCGTCTCATGACTTCATCTCTGGTATGAGTCCTGCCTTTGACTGCCGCCGAAGCGTCGGCAGCATCACCGAGCGCCGTCGAGGAAGGGAGGCACCGTGGGCCGTCGAAAGGGATTCACGCTGATCGAGATGCTGATGGTCATCCTCATCATCAGCATGCTCGTGCTGATCAGCTACCCGAAGATCAGCTCCGCCATGGTCAAGACCAACGTCCGCGGGGCGCGGACGACGCTGGCGAACATGTTCTCCAAGGCGCGGACCGCGGCCACGCAGACCAACCGGAGGACCCGGCTGGTGCTCAGCGGGAACCGGGTGTGGATCGTCGCCTCTCCGAGACTGTCCGGGGCCGGCACGGCCGACACCATCGGCCCGGTGGAAAACCTGAACACGCTCTACGGAGTCAGCGTCACGTCGTCGCCCGCGGTGGACTCGGTCAAGTTCGATCCCCGCGGACTCGCCGCCGGGTTCGGCGCCACCAGCACGCTCAAGGTCGCCAAGAGTGGCCACACCGATTCACTCGTGGTCGACGGACTGGGGAGGGTAGTCAAGTGAAGCGCACCGAGTCGGGGTTCACGCTGGTCGAGGTGCTCGTGGCGGTCGTGGTGCTCGGCGTCGGCATCACCGCCCTGGTGGGCTCGTCGGCCATGGTCACGCGGATGATCGGCCGCGGGCAGATGGAGACGCGGGCCGCCCAGCTGGCCTCCAAGCGGGTCGAGTCCCTGCGCCGGGAGGCGTACTCGACGTCCCCGCGCTGCACCAGCGGCGGGTTCGCCAACGGCGGCCCGCAGATCACCCAGGGCGTCACGGAGTCCTGGAGCATCACCGGCGCCACCCCTCGAACGGTCACCGTGACGGTGTCGTACAGGACGACGCACGGCACGCACACCGACGTCCTCACCACCCGAATCGGGTGCTGACCGCCATGCGCAATCACCGGGGCTTCACGCTCATCGAGCTGCTGGTCGCACTGGTCCTCATGCTGGTCGTGACCGGCGCCATGTACACCCTGCTCAACACGACGCAGCGGGTCTCCCGCGCGCAGGCGGAGCGGACGGACCTCCAGTCCAACGTGCGCACCGGCGCCATCGTGATCCCGAACGAGCTGCGGGAGATCAACACCGTCGAGGGCGCCGCCGTCGGCGGCTCGCAGGTCGACATCCTCGCCAAGTCGGCCACGAGCATCACCTATCGGGCCATGCGCGGCATCGGCTACGTCTGTCAGGGGGCCGCCTCGGACGAGATCCGGGTGCAGGCGAGCACCTGGTCCGGCACCCGGAATCCGGTGGCCATCCGCGACAGCCTGTACGTGTTCATGGAGGGAGCCGATCCCGACGCGAGCACGGACGACATCTGGCTGCCGGTGCGGATCAGCGCCGTGAACCTGGGCTCCACCTGCGGCGTCATTCCGGCCTACAAGTTCACCATCAACCCGACCGTGGCCGCTCTGACGGCCACGGCCGTCCCCGCCGGCACGCCGGTGCGGCTGTACGAGGTCATGGAGCTCAGCCTGTACGCCAACGGCGGGCAGTCGTGGCTCGGCGCCCGGAGCGTGAGCGCGGGCGAGGTGTCCCCGCAGCCGGTGCTGGGGCCGCTGGTCGATGGCAACGGCCTCGCGTTCGAGTACCTGGACAAGAACGGCAACGCCACGGCCACGGAGGGCGACATCAAGAGCATTCGCCTGACCATCCGCGGGATCACCGATAACGTGGTCACGACCGGCGGCGGGTCGGGAACCACGCAGCACGTGCAGGACGTGCTGGTGAGCGAGGTCCAGCTCCGCAACGCGTTCCGGCCATGAGCGACTCACTCCAACAGGAGCTCGGCATGCAGGCATCGCGGGTTTCCAACGAACGCGGGATGGCGCTGGCCGTGGCCATCTTCGCGCTGGTCGTGATCGGCGCGCTCGTCGCCGGGACGTTCTTCGCCGGCCGGGTGGAACAGCAGTCGGGACAGAACACCTTCTACGCCAGCCAGGCGTCCGAGGCGGCCGAGGCGGCGATGGCCCAGACCCTCGCCGGCTCGCTGGGTGCCGCCACCATGCTCGCGCTGCCGAAGCTCGACAACGCCGACCGCCCTGTCGTCCGTGTCGCTGGGCGGACACGTGGTCGGCACGTCCTCGCTCAACCGCCTCACGAGCAGCGTCTGGCTCGTGAGCGCATTGGGCGAGCGCCAGAACGCCGCGGGCACGGTGGTCGCCCGCCGGTCGCTCGCGCAGCTGATCCGGCTGAACCAGCCCAACATCAAGGTCAGCGGCCGGCCTCACCGCCATCGGTAAGGTGACGGTCAGCGGCAACTCGACCGTGAGCGGCTACGACGCCACGCCGGCCGAGTGGACGGCGGCGGCGGTGGAATGCCCGGACCCCGACGACGTCGCCGCCGTGCACTACAACGGCCAGGTCACCCAGCAGGGCAGCGCCGTCATCAAGGGTGAGCCGAACCGGCTGAAGGACACCACGCATGACCAAGGACAACATGCTCGGCGGCTCCAACTTCGACCAGCTGAAGGCCGCGGCGACGCTCATCCTGACGGGCAACGTCAGCGGGCTGGCCGCCGGCCACCACCGGCACCCCGCCGGTCTGCGACACGACGGTCGAGAGCAACTGGGGCGCGCCGACGGACAAGACGAGCCCCTGCTTCAACTACTTCCCGATCGTCTACCACAACGGGGATCTCTCGCATCTCGGGGGCGGGCGCGGGGCAGGGCATCCTGCTGGTCGAGGGCAACCTGAACGTGCAGGGCACGATCGACTTCTACGGACCGGTCATCGTGACCGGTGGTGTGAACATCCGCGGCACCGGCACGCGACGACGTGAAGTTCTACGGCGGCGTCATGGCCCAGGACGTCACGCTCGACGACAGCAAGCTCACCGGTAACGCGCAGGTGAACTACTCGTCGTGCGCGATCCGGCGGGCACTCCAGGGCTCGGCCACTGCCCATCCCGCTCACGCGAGCGGAGCTGGGTCCAGCTGTACGAGTGAGCCGGGCGGAGTCACGCTGAGCGCAGCGAAGGGGGCATGCCTCATCGGTATGCCCCCTTCGCTGCGCTCAGGGTGACGAGCGCCTTCAGTACGCAAGCGCCTGATCTGCAAACGGTTGCAGCGCCGCCGACAACCCCTGCACTCCCGCATCGCGAGAAAGGGCTTGCGAAAGGGAAGGAGGACTGCCTCGGCAGGCCCTGCGCTGCACCCGGTGACGCCGCATTAAAACGCTCCGCGCCAACGACTTCCCCAAGTGCAATTTGTGTGGCACATCGGTTGCCCATCTGACGCCCGGACTACCCTCATGCCCCGGCGCCGGCAGCACCCGGAGCAAGCGCAGCAGGCCTGAGCCACCCCTCAACAAGCGGACACGTATGGGACTCTTCGGGCGCAACGCGACGACGGTCGGCCTCGACATCGGGAGCGGCCTGATCAAGCTCGTCGCGATCTCGCACGCCTCGGGCGAGCCGGTCCTCACCAAGGTGGCGTTCACCTCGGTGGTGAACGACGCCATCGTCGAGGGCGAGGTCATGGACCCGGCCATCGTGGCCGACGCGATCAAGGGCCTGCATGGCCTCCGCCGGGCATCAAGGCCAAGAAGGTCGTCACCGCCGTCGGCGGCCGCGACGTGATCATCAAGAAGATCGCGATGGACCGCATGAAGGAGGCCGAGGCCCGCGAGGTGATCCGCTGGGAGGCCGAGCAGCACGTGCCGTTCGACATGGACAACGTGGAGCTCGACTTCCAGATCCTCGATCCCGAGGGCGAAGGGCTCCAGATGACCGTGCTGCTGGTGGCCGCCAAGCGCGAGCTGGTCGAGCACAAGCTCGCGCTGCTGTCCGACGTCGGCCTCGAGCGCCAGCGTCATCGACGTCGACGCCTTCGCGCTGCACAACGCCTTCGAGCTCAACTACCCCGAGGCGATGCGCGGCGTGGTCGGCCTGGTCAACATCGGGCACGAGACCACCAACATCAACATCCTCGACGACGGCGTCCCGGTGCTCACCCGCGACATCCCGGTCGGCACCCGGCGCTTCCGCGAGGACCTGCAGCGCGAGCGCGGGCTCGTCGGCCGACGAGGCCGACGCGGCTGCTCCAGGGCTACGACGTCGCAGCGAGGCGCTCGAGCCGCTGCTCGAGACCGCGCGGCGAGGAGCTCGCGGTCGGCATCGAGCGCGCGGCGGCGTTCCTCCAGTCGGCCAGCCGGTCGGCCAGCGGGCATCGGCCGGATCTTCACCACCGGCGGCGGCGCCCGCATTCCGCGGCTCAACCAAGGTGCTGTCGCGACCGGCTGCGCATCCCGGTCCAGCTGGCCAACCCGATCGAGAAGCTCCAGGTGGCCGACGGCGTCTTCGACACGATGCCGGTCGACGAGGTCGCGCCCCTGCTGATGCTCCCGATCGGCCTCGCGCTCCGCACCGCCGCGTGACCCCGACCACGGACCGACGACCCGATGATCACCGTCAATCTCCGTCCCGACCTCAAGCGCAAGCGCGCGCGGCAGCCCCTCACCGGGCGCTCGATGGAGCGGCTGCGCGGCCTGGGCAGCAGGGTCAAGGATCCGCTGCTGCTGGTGGCCGTCGCTGAGCTGGGTCGGCGTGCTCGGCTGGCTGGGCTTCGTCTTCCTCAGCACCGCGCGCGAGCTCGAGCGCGCTCGAGCCGCAGCTGGAGCAGGCCCGCGCCGAGAACAAGCGGTTCAAGGCGTTCCTCGCGCGAGAAGCGGCACCAGGAGACCGATCCGCGACTCGCTGGTGGCGCAGATCGGCGTCATCCGCACCGTGGACGGCGACCGCTACGTCTGGCCCCACCTGCTGGACGAGGTGACCCGGCGCTGCCGGCCTACACCTGGCTGGTGGACCTCGGCGCCGCCGGCACGGCGCCGCAGCGCCGGCGGCCGGCCCCGCGCCGGCCAAGCCGGCCGCGGCAAGCAGGCCGACGCACCACGGTGGCGACGCCGCCGCCGCCGCCCGTGCAGTTCGAGATCAACGGCCGCACGGTGGACATCCAGGCCTACACCCGGTTCCTCCGGCAGCTCGAGGCCTCGCCCTGGATCACCGACGTGACGCCGGTCTCGGCGCAGACGGTGGTCGAGAAGGAGCGGCCGGTGACGGCGTTCACCATCCGGGCCACGTTCCGCCAGGCGGACTCGGCGTACATCCGGACCGTTCCCCTCAGCCAGTCGGTGAGGTAAGCGCGCCATGGCCTCTCTCGACTTCGCAGAAGTCGACCCCGCTCCTCGTGATCCTGCTGGCCGGCATCGTCGGGCTACATCGCCTACACCGGCAGCGGTGATCGACAGCATCGGCATCGCAGGGCCTGCAGCGCGCGCGCAGGAGCGGGTCGTCGCCGATGCGCGACACCATCGCCCGGCTCGAGGCCGCCACCGACAGCGCCAAGAAGGAGCTGGCGCGCGGCACCGTCGAGGACCTGCGCAAGCGGCTCGAGACCTACCGCGGCGAGCCTCGCGCTGCTCCGCCGGCTGGTGCCGGAGCGGAACGAGGTGCCCAACCTGCTCGACGACATCTCGCAGCCGCAGCAAGATCCGCGGCGTGACGCTGTCGCAGGTGGTGCCGCTGCCCGGTCGAGCCGGCCCGGCGCCGTTCGACACCTACAAGTACAACATGTCGGTCATCGGGCACTACGACCAGATCGGCGAGTTCCTGGCCGACGTCGCGAGCCTGCAGCGGATCATCGTGCCGCTACGACCTCGGTCGCTCGCCGGCCAACACGCAGCCGCGGCCAAGGCGCTGGGCGACACCACCGGCTCGCTGCTCGAGGCCAAGTTCCAGGTCCGGACGTACGTCAAGTCTTCCAGCGCGGAGGGAGAGGCCAGTGGCACGTAACGCGCTGTTCGGGGTCGCGCTGCTCGCCGCTGCGTCGGTCGGCGGCTGCGGCGGCGAGGCCGACGAGGCCAAGGCGGCCCAGGCCGCCGAGGCGCAGCTCGCCACGCTGCGCGCCCGCACCGACAGCATCGCAGGCGCGGCGCCGGCCGCGGCCGCGGCCGACAGCGCCGCGCCGCGACCGACGCCGATTCGACCGCCGCAGCACCGCTGGCCGCCGCCACGCCGGCGGCCGACGCGCGCCGCAGCCGGCCGACGCCGTCGCCGACTCGCTCGACGGACGCCGAGGCGGCCTGGCCGACTCGGTGCAGCAGGCGCGGGAGATCGAGGTGATGCGCGAGACCTTCGCCTACGCGCGGCGGCACGCGCGATCCCGTTCACCTCGCTCATCAACATGGACAACGACCGGCCCGGAGATCGGCCGATCTCGAGCTGGTCGGGGTCTACCAGGACCTTCGGACGCCGACCAACAGCATCGTCGTGCTGCGGGAGAAGGTCACCGCGGCAAGCGGCACAAGCTGCGGGTCGGCGACCAGCTGGGCCGCGTCGCGGCTGGTGCAGATCCGTGCCCGCGATGCGGTATTCATGATTCGAGGACTTCGGGTTCGAGCGCCAGGAAACTCTCTCGCTGCGGAAGCAGGAGGTCGAGACGCCATGACCGGATTGTATCGCTTGATGCTCGTCGCCGCCGCGGTCTTCGGGACCGCGGCCTCCCGGCGCGGGCCGACGGGCCCGGCGAGCGGAGAGGTCACGGCCGTCAGCCTGGCGCCGGCCGCCGGCAAGGCCGAGATCGTCATCAACGTGCGCGGCGCCGTCGAGGTCCGCGACTTCATGCTCACCTCGCCCGACCGGCTGGTGCTCGACGTCGTGGGCGCCAAGCTCGAGCGGCACCACCGCCAGCGCTGTACGACGGGGTGAAGCGCGGCGGGGTGCTCAACCTCCGCTACTCCCAGTTCCGGCCCGACGTCGTGCGGATCGTCGTCGATCTCGACGGCGCCGCAGGACTACCAGGTCGACCGCGTCACCGAGCGCCATCCGGGTCACCTTCGGCACCGACGCAGGCGTTCCAGGCCTGGTCGTCGACGACGAGGCCGCGGCCGCGCCGACGTCGCCGGCCGAAGTGCCGGCCGGTCGCGGCGCCGGCCGCGCCGCGGTCCGCCCGCGGCAGCCCGAGCTGGGCATCCGCGCGCCGCGATGCTGACCCGCGCCGACGAGCCGCGGATCACGGTGACCTGGGACCGCGCCAGCATCGCCGACGTGGTCGCCGGCTTCGCCGCCTTCAGCGGCCGCACCATCATCCTCGGCAAGGACATCAAGGGCGAAGTCACCGCCGAGATCAAGAACCAGCCGTGGCCGCAGGCCTTCCAGGCGATCCTCGCCACCCAGGGCCTCTCGGCCCAGGAGATGGCCGGCGGGATCATCCGGGTGGACGCGCCCGTCGGCGCTCGCCGCCCTCGACTCGCTCGAGCCGCTGGAGACCAGCGTCGTCCGGATCAACTACGCCCAGGCCGGCTCGCTCGCCAAGACGGTCGAGAGCATCCTGACCAAGGACCGCGGCCGGGTCGTGGCCGACACCGGCTCCAACGCGCTCATCATCACCGACACCCGGAGCCGGATCGCAGAGCGTCAGCGACTTCGTGCGCGGCCTCGACATCCGCACGCCGCAGCTCTCGATCCAGGCCAAGATCATCTTCGTCGACCGGACCGACATCGAGCAGCTGGGCATCAAGTACGACCTGGGCAGCCAGCACCCAGTTCTTCAACAAGCTGGTCCAGCGGCCCGACCCGGCCGACCGGGCGACGCGTTCGACCAGGACGTCAACGTCGTCGACCTCGGCGGCAACTCGGTGTCGGCCATCGGCAACGCCGACGCCGACATCGCCGGCTCGGCGCTCGACCTGATCTTCTCGACCAGCATCGGCGGCTTCACCCTGACCACGTTCCTGAGCGCGCTCGAGCGGACGCGAGCTGGCCGACATCCAGGCCGAGCCGGTCATCACGACGCTCGACAACCGCCAGGCCGACATCCTCGTGGGTGAGGAGACGCCGGTCCGCGTCATCGACGCCAACTCCAGCTCCAGCGGCGACGCGCCCGCGCCAACGTGCAGTTCAAGGAGACCGGTATCCGGCTCACGGTCACGCCGCACGTGACCAACAACCGCCAGATCCTGATGCAGCTCCACACCGAGCGGTCGGCGATCCAGCCGCTCGCCGCGGCGGACCTCGGCTTCATCTTCCAGAAGCAGAAGGCCGACAACCAGCTCCTGGTCAACGACGGCGAGACGGCGGTCATCGGCGGCCTGACGGTCACCGAGGTCACCAAGACCCGGTCGGGCATCCCGCTGCTCTGGCGAGCCTGCCGATCATCGGCAAGCTGTTCAGCTTCACGCAGCGACACGGAGAACCGGCGCGACCTGATTATCTTGGTCACGCCCCGGATCATCGACGACGGCGCCTCGGATCAGTAGCCGCTCGCGCGGACCGTCCGAGCACCCCGACGGGAACGAGCCCGGCGCAAGCCGGGCTCGTTCGTTATTATCCGGCCGGGCAGCCTCGCTCGAGGCAGGACGCGTGACGCTCCGATTCACCACTGCCGGCGAATCCCACGGCAAGGCCCTCGTGACCCTGGTCGAGGGGCTGCCCGCCGGACTGCCGGTCACGCGCCGAGTGGGTGGACCGCGAGCTCGTCCGCCGGATGCAGGGCTACGGCCGCGGCGCCCGGATGAAGATCGAGCGCGACCACATCGAGTGGCTCTCCGGCGTCCGCGCCGGCGAGACGCTCGGCTCGCCCGGTCGCCATGCTGATCCCCAACCGCGACTGGGCCAACTGGGAAGACGTCATGGCGCCCGAGGCCGCCGAGCCGGGCGAGCTCCGCCGCCGGCGCGTCACCCGGCCGCGGCCCGGGCCACGCCGACCTGGTCGGCGTGCTCAAGTACGACCGGCTCGACGCCCGCGACATCCTCGAGCGCGCCAGCGCCCGCGAGACCACGGCGCGGGTGGCGGCCGGCGCGCTGGCCAAGCGGCTGCTCGACGAGTTCGGCGTCGAGATCGGGAGCCACGTGGTCTCGCTCGGCGGCATCCGCGCCACGCCGCCGGCCGCGCTGCCCCGTCCCGCTCAACGAGGCCGCCGACCGCTCCGAGGTCCGGGTGCTCGATCCCGCGGTCGAGGCCGAGATCATCCGCCGGATCGACGCGGCCAAGAAGGCCGGCGACACGCTCGGCGGCGAGGTCGAGGTGGTCGCCGCGCGGCGTCGTCGTCGGGCTCGGGAGCCACGTGAGCTGGGACCGGAAGCTCGACGGCCGGCTGGCCGGGATGCTGATGTCGATCCCGGCGGTGAAGGCGGTCGAGATCGGGCTGGGCTTCGAGGCGGCGCGCCGGCCCGGGCTCCGCAGGTGCACGATCCGATCGACCCGTCGCGCGAGCCCGGCAGCGCGGCGGGGCGCCGCGTCGCAGGCGACCTCCGCGGCGGCTTCCGGCGGCCGCACCAACAACGCCGGCGGGCTCGAGGGCGGGATCACCACCGGCGAGCCGCTCGTCGTCCGGGTGGCGATGAAGCCGATCTCCACCCTCATGTCGCCGCTGCCCACCGTCGACCTCGCCACCGGGCAGCCGGCCAACGCCCAGAGCGAGCGCTCCGACGTGACCGCCGTGCCGGCGATGGGCGTCATCGCCGAGGCGCTGATCGGCGATCGTGCTGGCCGACGCGATGCTGGAGAAGTTCGGCGGCGACTCGCTCGGCGAGATGCGGCGCAACTTCGACGGCTACGTGGCGTCGCTGGGCGCCCGCTGGGCGGCGCTCGCGCGGAAGCGGTGGAGGGCTGATGCCGCGCCACGTCGTGCTGGTCGGCCTGCCCGGTGTCGGGCAAGAGCACGGTCGGCAAGCTCGTGGCCGAGGCGCTGCGGCGCCCGCTGCTCGACATCGACGCGCATCCTGGTCCGGCAGATGGGGATGCCGGTGGCGCAGATCTTCGGGATGGTGGGCGAGCCGCGGTTCCGGGCAGATGGAGCGCGACGCGGTGGCCGACGGCCCAGGCGCGGGACGCCGGCGGTGATCGTCCCCGGCGGCGGCTGGGCCGCCCAGCCGGGCCAGATGCACGAGGCCAGGCAGGCCTGCCTCATCATCTACCTCAAGTGCTCGGCCGCCACCGCCGCCCGGCGGAGCGAGCAGGGCGAGGTCCGGCCGCTGCTGGCCGGCACCGACCCGGTCGAGCGGATCCGGAGCCTCCTGGCAGCCCGGGAACCGTTCTACAAGCTCGCTGATTATGAGGTGCGGCGGACGTGAAGGCCGCGCCGGCGTGGCGACGAGGTCATCGGCTGGCGCGCGCACGGGGGGTGGTAGGGCGGGCTGGCTCAGGCGGCAGGCGGCAGGCTGGACGTCGGCTCGTCATCCTGAGCGGAGCGAAGGAGCCATGCCTGAGGCATGGCTCCTGCGCTTCGCTCAGGGTGACGCAGTCGGTTAGTTACAATCTGTTAGAAATCGCCGCCTTGCGCAGCTCCGGCCGCGCGGATTTCTTGCAGCCACCGAAATTGACCCAGCGATGAACCCAGCAGGCATAGTGGAACTCATGGCGACCAGATCGAAGCGATCGGTAAAGACGCCGCCGTCCAAGCCCGGCAAGAGCGCCGAGGCCGCGGCGCCGCCGAAGGCCGGCGCCAAGGCGGCCAAGGTCGCCGACTGCCCGGGCGGCCAAGCCGCGCGGCCGGGCCCGCGGCGAGGGGACGCGCGCTCGTCATCGTCGAGTCGCCCACCAAGGCCAAGACGATCGGCAAGTACCTGGGCCGCGGCTACGACGTGAAGGCCACCATCGGCCACCTCCGCGACCTGCCCACCCGCGAGCTCGGCGTCGACGTCGAGCACGGCTTCGAGCCCAAGTACGTCACCATCAAGGGCAAGACGAAGACCCTGGCCGAGCTCAAGAAGGCGGCCAAGGACGCGCGTCCAGCATCTACCTCGCCACCGACCCCGACCGCGAGGGCGAGGCGATCGCCTGGCACGTGGCCGACCAGCTCGGCAGCGACGGCGCCGACCCACCGCGTGCTGTTCCACGAGATCACCAAGGACGCCGTCCACGCAGGCGATCGCGAACCCGCGGCGAGATCGACGACCGCAAGGTGGACGCGCAGCAGGCGCGCCGCATTCTCGACCGGCTGGTCGGCTACAAGGCGAGCCCGATCCTCTGGAAGCAGCATCAAGACCGGCCTCTCCGCCGGCCGGGTGCAGACCGTCGCGCTCCGGCTCATCGTCGAGCGCGAGCGCGAGATCCGCGCGCTTCAAGCCGCAGGAGTACTGGACCATCGAGGCGCTGCTGCGCCAAGGACGGCCAGACCTTCGAGGCCGCGCTCGCCAAGGTCGACGGCCACAAGCCGCAGCTCCACATCGAGACCGAGGACGCGCAGGCCGTGGTGGACGCGGTCGCGGCAGCTGCCGTTCGTCGTCACCAAGGTCGAGAAGCGCGAACCGGCGGAAGAATCCGGCGGCGCCGTTCACCACCAGCACGCTGCAGCAGGAGGCCGCCAAGAAGCTCGGCTTCCGCTCCCGGCGCACGATGCGCGCGGCGCAGGATCTGTACGAGGGCATCGACGTCGGCGAGGACGGGCCGGTCGGTCTCATCACCTACATGCGGACCGACTCGGTGCGCGTGGCGGACGCGGCCATCGCGTCGGCGCGGGACTTCATCGGCGCGAACTACGCCAAGCCGTACCTCCCGGCCGCGCCCAACGTCTACAGCGCCAAGAAGAACGCCCGGGTGCAGGACGCCCACGAGGCCATCCGCCCCACCGACGTCCGCCGCCGGCCCGGAGCAGGTCCAGCCGTACCTCGAGCCCGACCAGTTCCGGCTCTACCAGCTCATCTGGCAGCGGTTCGTGGCGTCGCAGATGACGCCCGCGGTCTACGACATGACGATCGTGGACTTCGACCTCGGCCGGTACCTCTTCCGCGCCACCGGCTCGGTGCTGGTCTTCGACGGCTTCCACGTGCTCTATACCGAGGGCGCGAGAAGGAGGAGGGGAAGACGCTGGACGACCTCGCCGCCGATCCCGCCGCTCGCCGCAGGGCGACCGGGTCGAGGTCCGCGAGATCACGCCGTCGCAGCACTTCACCGAGCCGCCGCCGCGCTTCTCCGAGGCCAGCCTGGTGAAGGAGCTCGAGCGGCTCGGCATCGGCCGGCCGTCGACCTACAGCGCCATCATCTCCACCCTGAGCGCCCGCGAGTACGTCAAGGTCGAGCAGCGGCGCTTCTTCCCGACCGAGCTCGGCGAGACGGTCGAGAAGGTCATGGTCGAGCAAGTTCCCCGAGATCTTCAACGTCGAGTTCACCTCCGGAGATGGAGAGGGAGCTCGACAAGATCGAGGAGGGCGAGCTCGCGTGGCAGCGGCGTGCTCAAGGACTTCTACGGCCCGTTCAGCAAGGCGCTCGACGGCGGTGGACATGAACGCCCTCGTGGCCGACGCGCACGGCCTCAAGCCCGAGGACCTGGCCAAGGAGCGCTGCCCCAAGTGCGGCGCGCCGATCGAGCTCAAGACCGGGCGGTTCGGACCGTACCTCGCCTGCGTGAAGTACAAGGACACCTGCGACTACGTGAAGTCGCTCCGGAAGGGACAGGCGCCCGACCGGCCCGACCGACGAGAAGTGCCAGCTCTGCGGCTCGCCCATGGTGATCAAGACCGGGCGGTTCGGCGAGTTCCTGGCCTGCACCACGCTATCCCGGCGTGCAAGGGCACCCGCGCCATCCCGCTCGGGCATCAAGTGCCCCAAGTGCCTCGAGGGCGATCTCGCCGAGCGCCGCACCAAGCGGGGCAAGTCGTTCTGGGGCTGCGTGCGCTATCCGGCCTGCGACTTCTCCACCTGGAACAGGCCGGTGCCCGAGACCTGCGCCGAGTGCGGCTGGGTCGGCATGGAGAAGAAGGTGAGCAAGGCCGAGGGCGAGACCCGCACCTGCCTCAAGTGCGGCAACAAGATCGTCGCTCGCCGAGCCCGAGGAGGTGGCGCTGGCGTGAACGCCACCGTCGTCGGCGGCGGTCTCGCCGGCTCGGAGGCGGCCTGGGCGCTCGCCGAGCGCGGCGTCGCGCGTGACGCTGCTACGAGATGCGGCCGGTCGTCAGGACGCCGGCCCACCAGACCGACCGGCTCGCCGAGCTCGTCTGCAGCAACTCCTTCAAATCGATCGAGCGTCACCAACGCCCACGGCCTGCTCAAGGCCGAGCTGCGCGCGCTCGGCAGCCTGCTGCTGCCGTGCGCCGACCTGGCGCGCGTGCCGGGCGGCACCGCGCTCGCGGTGGACCGCGAGGTCTTCTCCCAGGCGGTGCACGAGCGGGTCACGGCGCATCCGCAACATCACGCGTCGTGCGCGAGGAGGCGGCCGAGCTGCCCGTCGCCGGGCGTCGTCGCCACCGGTCCGCTCACCTCGGCCCGGCTCACCGCGGCCATCGTCGCGCCGGCTGGGCTCGGCGGCGCTCGCGTTCTACGACGCCATCGCGCCGATCGTCTCGTCCGACTCGCTCGACCACGAGCGGCTCTACGCGCTCTCGCGCTACGGCAAGGGCGAGGGCGACGACTACCTCAACGCGCCGATGGACGCGCGACGCGTACGAGCGCGTTCCTCGACGCGCTGCTCGACGGCCGACCAGTACCAGGGCCACGAGTTCGACCAGGTGCCGTACTTCGAGGGCTGCCTGCCGGTCGAGGAGATGGCGCGCCGCGGCCGCGAGACGCTGCGCTTCGGGCCGATGAAGCCGGTCGGGCTGCCCGATCCGCGCACCGGCCGCGAGCCGCACGCCGTGGTGCAGCTCCGCCGGGAGGACCGCGCGGGGCAGATGTGGAACCTGGTCGGCTTCCAGACCCGGCTCCGCATCCCGGAGCAGCAGCGGGTGTTCCGCATGATTCCCGGGCTCGAGCAGGCCGAGTTCCTGCGCTTCGGCAGCATCCACCGGAACTCGCTACCTCAACAGCCCGGCGAGCCTGGGCCCGGCGCTCACCGCGCGGGACGACGACCGGCTGTTCTTCGCCGGCCAGCTCACCGGCGTCGAGGGCTACACCGAGTCGCTCGGCACCGGGCTCCTCGCCGGCATCAACCTGGCGCGCCGGCTCGACGGGCAGGCCGGCCGCGGTGCCGCCGCCGACCACGATGCTCGGCGCGCTGTACCGCTACCTGCGCGAGGCCGACCCGAAGCACTTCCAGCCGATGAACGCCAACTTCGGCCTGCTCGAGCCGCTGCCGGGCAAGGTGAAGAAGGACCGCAAGAAGGAGCTGCTGGTCGAGCGGGCGCAGGCGGAGTTCGGGCGGCTTCGGAGGAGCTCCGGTGACGATCGGAGTGGCGGTCGCTCAGCGAGGCCTTCGTGGCCTCGTGGCAGTGAGCCGCGATCCGTGCCCGACCCGAGGTCGCGGAGTTCCTGACCCATCTCGAGAAGGAGCGCGACCAGTCGCCCCACACCGTGAAGGCGTACGCGCCGCGATCTCGCGGCGTTCACGGAGTTCTGCGACCGCCACTACGGCGGCGCCTGGAGCTGGGCGACCGTCGACCGGCTCGGCCTCCGCGGCTTCCTCGGCGAGCTGCAGCGGCGCGGGCTCTCGCAAGCGCTCGGCGGCGCGGGCGCTCTCGGCGGTGCGGAGCTTCTACCGGTTCCTGCAGGAGCACCACGGCGTCGCCAACAACGTCGCCCGCGCGGCCCGGGTGCCCAAGCTCGACAAGCGGCTGCCGACCTACCTGGACCGCGAGCAGACCGAGGCGCTGTTCGACTGGGCCGAGGCGCGGGCGCAGGGCGACGAGTTCGCCGCGACGCGCGATCTCGCGATCCTCGAGCTGTTCTACTCGACCGGCATCCGGCTCTCCGAGCTGAGCGGGATGAACCTCGAGGACCTCGATCTGCTGTCGGACCAGGTGAAGGTGCGCGGCAAGGGGCGGAAGGAGCGGATCGTCCCGGTCGGGCTCGCGGGCGGTGCTCGCGCTCCGGCGCTATCTTAACCTCCGCGAGGCGCTGGTCGGCCGGCCCGGCGGCGACCGGCGGGCGGTGTTCGTGAGCCGGCGCGGCGGGCGGCTGGCGCCCCGCGGCGTCCAGCGGGCGGTGCACGCGATGTTCGACGCCGTCGGCGGCGACGGGCTGCGGGTGCACTCGCTGCGCCACACCTTCGCCACCCACCTGCTGGACGCCGGCGCCGACCTGCGCGCGGTGCAGGAGCTGCTGGGCCACGCCTCGCTCAGCACGACGCAGATCTACACCCACACCAGCGTCGAGCGGCTGAAGAAGGTGTACAACCAGGCGCATCCGCGGGCGTGAGCGGAGTCAGGGAGAGGGCGAGGTCGCATCGAGTCGATCGCATGCGACTACGTTTCACGGCACCACCATCCTCGCCGTCCGCAAGGACGGCCGCGTCGCCCTCGGCGGCGACGGCCAGGTCAGCATCGGCGACACCGTCGATGAAGTCGCACGCCACCAAGGTGCGCACGCTCAAGGGCGGCAAGGTGCTGGCCGGCTTCGCCGGCTCGGTGGCCGACGCGCTCACGCTGTTCGAGAAGTTCGAGGAGAAGCTCGAGCGCTATCCCGGCAACCTGCCGCGCGCCGCGGTCGAGCTGGCCAAGGACTGGCGGAGCGACCGGGTCCTGCGCCGGCTCGAGGCGCTGCTCGTCGTCGCCGACCTGGAGCACAGCTTCCTGCTGAGCGGCATCGGGCGAGCTGATCGAGCCCGACGACGGCATCCTCGCGATCGGCTCGGGCGGCAACTACGCCCTCGCCGCCGCGCGCGCGCTGCTCGCCGATCGCCGACCTCGGCGCCCGCGAGATCGTGCAGCGCTCGCTCGAGATCGCCGCCGAGATCTGCGTCTACACCAACCGGCACATCACCATCCTGGAGCTGCCGAGGCGAGAAGTGACATGACCGACACCGCCCGACCAGCCGTCACCCCCGACAGCCCGCCGAACGCCGCCGAGCGCCGCTCCCCTGGCTGGAGGAGCTGCCGCCCGCGCCAGATCGTGGCCGAGCTCGACCGCTACATCGTCGGCCAGGAGGCCGCCAAGAAGGCGGTCGCCATCGCGCTCCGGAACCGCTGGCGCCGGGCCCAGGCGCCGGACGACATCCGGGACGAGATCACGCCGAACAACATCATCCTGATCGGCCCCACCGGCGTCGGGAAGACCGAGATCGCCCGCCGGCTCGCCCGGCTGGCCGGCGCGCCGTTCATCAAGGTCGAGGCCTCCAAGTTCACCGAGGTCGGCTACGTCGGCCGCGACGTCGGAGTCGATGGTGCGCGACCTGGTGGACGCGGCGATCAACATGGTGCGCACCGAGCGCGAGGACGAGGTCTACCCCCAGGCCGAGCAGCGGGCCGACGAGCGGCTGCTCGACCTGCTGCTGCCGCCGCTCGCCGCCCACGCACGGCGGAGAAGGCCGAGAAGGCGGACCGGGCCGAGGCTCCTCGGTGTTCGTCGTCGGCTCGACCGGCCAGGCCAAGGCCGAGAAGGCCGCCACGCGCCGAGGAGGAGCGGCGCCAGCCGCTCGCGCGAGAAGCTGCGCGCAGATGCTGCGCGACGGCCAGCTCGACGACCGCGAGGTCGAGATCGAGGTCACCCCGCAGAGCTATCCCGATGATGGAGCATGATGCAGCCGCCGCAGGGGATGGAGGGCACCGACATCAACTTCACCGAGATGCTGCAGGAGATGCTGCCCAAGCGGAAGAAGCGGCGCACGGTGAAGGTGCCCGAGGCGCGGCGGATCCTGGTGGACGAGGAGCTCAAGAAGCTGGTGGACATGGACGACGTGGTGAACGAGGCGCTCGACCGGGTCGAGAACCACGGCATCATCTTCATCGACGAGATCGACAAGATCGCCGGCGAGCGGGGCCAGGCCGGCGGGCCCGACGTCTCGCGCGAGGGCGTGCAGCGCGACCTGCTGCCGATCGTCGAGGGCTCCACCGTGCAGACCCGCTACGGCTACGTGCGGACCGACCACATCCTCTTCATCGCCGCCGGCGCGTTCCACGTCTCCAAGCCGTCCGACCTGATCCCCGAGCTGCAGGGCCGCTTCCCGATCCGGGTCGAGCTCCAGCCGCTCACCGAGCAGGACTTCGTCCGGATCATGACCGAGCCGGAGAACGCGCTGACCAAGCAGTACCAGGCGCTGGTGGCGGCGGAGGGCGCGGAGCTCGAGTTCACGGCCGACGGGATCGCCGAGATGGCCCGGGTGGCCTTCATGGCCAACGACCGGATGGAGAACATCGGCGCGCGCCGGCTGCACACGGTGATGACGACGCTGATGGAGGACGTGCTGTTCGAGCTGCCGGACTATCCCGAGAAGCAGATCGTGTTCGACGCGGACGAGGTCCGGGAGCGGCTGGTCGAAGATCGTGAACGACGACGACTTGCGGCGGTACATCCTGTAGCCGCCTCTCAGCGGCCCAGCCATTCGGAAATCACGGATTTTTCACGCTGACATCGCTACATACCCCTCCACATACCCTCTGTACGCCCGGCACAGCTTGCACCTTCTGGTCCGGGAGCAACATTAGGGTAGCCCACCAAGTAGCGCACGCGTAAGGATTAGTCGTTCGAACGAGCGGAGCGAGGCAACATGCCCGCGCACGTGAGCGATCCCTTCACCGGTCGACTGGTGATCCGGCTGAATCCGACAGCCCTGAGTCTGGTCGCGCAGCTGCCTCCCCCGCCCCCGCGCGAGGTTGCCGAAAACCGGCTGCTTCAAGTGGTTCGTCAGATCTCCTCCCTCGACTACCTCCGACGCCTGGCCGAGATTCTGTCCGACTACCCCGACGCGGTCTCCTTCCCGGCGATCGCGTCCACGCCCGAATCCCTCGTCATCGACCTTGAGAGGATCGCCGAGGACAGTCCCTTCCCTCCGCTGCATTCGCTGCGCGCGTATTACATCATCGACCCCCGTGGCCGGATGGGTGCGATGGCGACCAACCGACTGCTTGCACAACTCCAGGTTGCCCCCGGCGTGGAGATCGCATACCGAGAGCCGAATGTGCGCAATGCGGCGCCGCCCGTGACCCCCGGCAACGAAACGATCTATCCCACGGGGCCCCAGCACTTCAGCGGCAACTCCTGGGGCATCAACGCGGTCGCGCCTTCGGTCTGGGACAAGTACGACGGCGCCGGCATCGGGTTCGCGGATCTCGAGAGCGGCTGGAATCTGAGCCACACCGATCTGCCCCAGCCTCAACCGCCGCTGTATGGCCTGAATGTAGGCGACCACAATCACGGTGCGGCAGTGCTGGGAATCGTTGTCGCCCAGGACAACGGGAAAGGGGTGGTGGGCATCGCCCCTGGCGCCACCCTGAAGAAGGTTCTGTCACACCTGCGGCAGGCGATTCCTCCATGGCCCATGGACGCGTGGGACATCGTCGGCGCGATTCTCGACGCGCTCTCGCCGGGTGTGCTCGTGCCCGGAGACGTGCTCCTCATCGAGATCCAGACGGTGAACGAGGACGGCATGCTGAACTACCCGATCGAAACCAACCCGCTCTGGTTCGACGCCATACGGTTGGCCGTCGGGAACGGCATCATCGTCATCGAGCCCGCGGGCAATGGTGACTCGAGCTCGGTGGGGCGAAACCTCGACGCCTGGAACGGCGACTGGAAGAGCACCCCGACCGGGAGGACGCTCAAGGGCGGCGACGCCCTGTCGGATTCCGGGGCCATCATCGTGTCCGGGTGCCACCGTGCAATAGTCACGGTCGCGGGCACCAAAGCCCACCGCCATATGTCGGAGCTCAACTATGGGACGCGGGTGACGTGCTACGCCTGGGGCGAGTGGGTGTACTCGTGCGGATATGGAATCCTCAGTGAGCCGCCGGACACAGTGGACGACTACTACACCGATCGATTCCGCGCCACGAGCGCGGCCTCTGCGATCATCGCGGGGGCGGCGATCCTCGTGCAACAGATGCACGAACAGACGTTCAACTGGCGGCTCTCGCCCACCCAGATGCGGGCGCTACTCGGCAATCCGTCCCTCGGCACCCCGGTGGTGGACGCGAACGATGTCCAGATCGGCGTCATGCCGAACCTGGAGGCGGTCGCCGCCAAGCTCGGCGCAGTCCCCGACGTGTACCTGCGCGACTCGGTGGGAGATGCGGGCGTCGTCCCCAACGCCAGCGTGTTCCAGAGCCCCGACATCATCGTCCGGCGCGTGCCGAGCCTGGATATCCCGGGCGATTTTGGAGAGGGCAGTCCTTCGGCCAACGTCGTGACTGCGAACGACCCAATCCTGGCCAACGCGGACAATCACATCTACGTGCGCGTCCGCAACCGTGCCGCCGTAGACGCACCGCTCGTCACCGCCACCATCTACTGGAGCGAGGCGAGCCCGCTCGTCGCGCCCATTGACTGGCACCTGATCGCCCAGATCAACGTGGGAACGGTGTTGGCTGGTGGCGCGCTCCACGTGGCGGCCCCCTACAACTGGCGGCCGGCGCCCGGCCAGTTGCCCGCTGGCGGTCATGGCTGCTTCATCGTGGTGCTCGATCAGGCCCTGGATCCCCGGCCTCCATCGCTGCCGGCCGTCGTGGGGACGACGAACCTCGGCTGGACGGAATTCCTGGCCTACGTAGGGAACAACAACAACGTGGCCTGGCGGAACTTCGACGTGGTGTTCGCTCCGCCCGCCATGTGGGCTCCGATGCCGTTCTACCTTCGCGGAAGCTGGGACGAGCCGCGGGAGTTCTGCCTGGAGCTCGACGCGGAGCTTCCCGCCGGGGCGCAACTCCGGTGGGAGCTGCCCGAGGCCCTGGCGCGGGCGGTCGAGTGCGCGAGCGGAGGACGTGTCCGGGGCCGCGTCGACTCCGAGCTGGGCGTGGGCCTCGAGCTGCGCGCCCCGGGGCGCATCGTCATCGAAAACCTGGGTTTGGAGCCCAGGGTGCGGTATGAGTGCCAGCTCCAGGTGCGGCTCCCAGAGGCTCGGACGTCTCACGACGAGCATTTCGTGATTCTTCGTCAGCTTTATGAAGGTGTGTGCGTGGGTCAGCTCACCTGGGCAGTAGTGACCGAGGCAGCACGATGACTGGTCCGGCGCCATGGCGAGTACTCTGACGGATCCCGTCGAACGCCTGGCGGCGGCGCTCGCCGACCGGTACGTGTTTGGCCGTGAGCTCGGCCGGGGCGGCATGGCCACGTGTATCTGGCCCACGACATCCAGCACGACCGCGAGGTCGCGATCAAGGTGCTCCGGCCGGAGCTGGCGACGGCCGTCGGCGCCGAGCGCTTCCTGCGAGAGATCCAGATCGCGGCCCGGCTTCAGCACCCCCATATCCTGCCGCTGCACGAGTCGGGCTCCGTCGGCGACGCCCTTTACTACGTCATGCCCTTCGTCGAGGGTGAGACGCTCCGGGACCGGCTGCGGCGGGAGCGGCAGCTCCCGCTGGACGCCGCCCTTCGGATCGCGCGCGAGGTCTGCGACGCGCTCGAGCTACGCCCACAGCCAGGGCGTCGTGCACCGGGACATCAAGCCCGAGAACATCCTGCTCTCGCACGATCACGCCGTCGTGGCCGACTTCGGCATCGCCCGCGCGGTCTCCGTTGCGGGAGGCGAGCGGCTCACCGAGAGCGGGCTCGCGGTCGGGACGCCGGAGTACATGAGTCCGGAGCAGGCGAGCGGCGACGCCGGCGTCGACGGGCGGAGCGATCTCTACGCGCTCGGGTGCGTGCTGTACGAGATGCTGGCCGGGGAGCCGCCGTTTCACGGCCGCACGGCCCAGGCGGTGCTCGCCCGCCATCGGTCCGACTCGCCGCCCTCGCTGCAGGTCGTCCGCCCAAACGTACCGGACACCGTCCAAACGGCGATCGAAGTCGCGCTGGCCAAGGTCGCGGCCGACCGGTTCCCAACCGCCGACGAATTCCGCGCGGCGCTCGACGCCCCCGCGTCGTCGGTCACACGGCGACCGCGAACCGTCGCAAGGTCCGGATGGCGTCGCCCGCTGGCCGTGTTCACTCTCGCCGCCCTTGCCGGCGTGGGCATCTGGCGGTGGACAGGGTCCCTGGAGCCGCGGCTCGACCCCAACCGGGTAGTGGTCTTTCCACTGCGTGAAACCGAGTCGGCCGGCACCGAGAGGGGGGCCGGGGAGAACGTCGCCACCTACATCGGCTACGCCCTGGAGGGCACCCGCCCGTTGAGCTGGCTCGACGGGTGGGATTTCCTCGACCCGTCGCAGCGCGCCGATGTCGGACGCCTCACCCCGGCGGCCGCGGCAGAGATCAGCCGGAATCGGGGCGCCCGCTACTACATCGACGGCTCGATCGTCAATGGGCGGGAGACGGTCACCGTCGTGCTCCGGCTCCACGACGTACAGGGCGATTCGCTCCGCAAGACGAGCGGCGCGTCCGCGGCGTTGGCCGGGACTTCGCTGCCGCAACTGGGTCTCCGGGCCGTCGGCGACCTGCTCCCCGCGCTGCTGGCACCCGGGCGCCGCGTGGACGTCACGGCGCTCAGTGAACGGAACCCGGCGGCCATCGCGAACTTCCTGCAGGGGGAGCAGGAGTACCGACGCATGCGGTTCGGCCGGGCGCTCGATTATTACCGGTTGGCCGTGCGTGCCGATTCGGCATTCGCGCTCGCGGCGCTCAAAGGCGCCGAGGCCGCCAACTGGCCGCAGCTCTCGAGTGAGGACGAGCAGCTCGTCAACGTGGCCCTGGCGCGCGAGTCGCTGCTGCCGCACCGCCACGCCCTGTTCGCCCGTGGCCTGCGAGACTACTTCGCCGGCGCGGCAGACTCGGCCGTCCGCCGGTTCCGGGAGGTCATCGCGTTGGACTCCGCCTGGAGCGAGGCCTGGATGGCGCTCGGCGAGGTCTACTACCACCTCCTGCCGGCGACCGCCCCCCTGGATTCGCTGGCCGCGGACGCGTTCGAGCGGTCGCGCCGCGCCGACTCCAGCTTCACGCCCCCGCTCCTGCATCTCGCGGAGATGGCGCTTCGGCGGGGCGACGTCCGGGAGGCCGACCGCCTGATCGCCCAGGTGCGCCGGGCCGACCCCGATTCCACGCTCGGCAACCAGTTGACCCTGATGCGTCAGTGCGTGGGAGACGGCCCATCGGCCATCGACTGGCGCGAGGCGACCCGTCGGCGGGCGCAGGAGGTGGTCGCTGTCGGGAAGCTGCTCGCGGTCGGCGGCGCGAACCCAGGCTGCGCCCGCGCGGCGTTCGAGGCCCTGCTCGAAGCCGACTCGACGCAACCAGCTGAGCGTTGGGCGGCGCTGATCGGCCTGCAGAGTCTGCTGATCGCCACTCAGCGGCCCGCGGAGGTCGTCAGGCTGATGGCGTCGAAAGGCGCCTCGGGGCTTCCGGGCTCGCTCCTCCTGCTCCTCGATGCTGCGGCAGGGCTGGGGGTCGAGTCGGAGGCGGACGCCGCTGCCCGGGCCATGGGGGAGAACTACCCCGGGATGGATGCGCCCCGGCTCTGGCTGCTGGGAATCTGGGAGGCGCACAAGGCGAGGCCCGACCGGCTCAAGTCGGTCGTCGCCGCGCTCGCCACCAAGCGGGACTCGTCCGGCAGCCGCCGAGACTCCCTGCTGGTCCGCGCGCTGGAGGCCCGACTCTCCCTCCTGAACGGCGACTCGTCCGGCGCGCTGCGACAACTCGAGGTCTTGCGCCCGACCGCGCCCAGCCGCGACCTCGAGTGGCAGCTGTGGGAGTCGCTGGGCGAGGAGCGGATCCTCCAGGCCGAGCTTCTCTTCGGGCAGCGGAGGTTCGCGGAAGCGATTCGGGTGGCGGGCCAGATCGACTCGCCGCAGCCGCTGGTGTACCTGCTGTACCTTGGGCGCAGCCTGTTGGTGCGGGAGCGCGCCGCGAGCGCGATGGGCCAGGCACTGCTCGCAGCGCACTACCGCGCCCGTGCGCTCAAGCTTGGGTTCCGGGGTTCCGCTGTCACCACGCACACCGGGGGAGGTCCATATGAGCGACTCGCCGAAGCAGGTGGACAAGGGCAAAGGGAAGGCAGTGGCCGGCCACCCGGGAGATTGGGAGCCCAGGCAATGTCAGGGAATCCCGGAGAATTGCGAGACGCTCAAGGCCTGGGGCGCGGAATGGGAGAAGTGGGGCTACGAGGTGAAGATTGCGCTCCAGAACTTGCCGAGTGGCGGCGGCCCGCCTACCAATGTCTCACCGCCGCCGCCGCCGCCGTTCAAGTGAGAAGCTGATTGGAGGCGCCGTTCTCAGGGGAGGTCCAGTGCCATGCGTCGCCACGAATGGGTGATGACGGCTGTGGTGGGCGTGGTGCTCGCCGGATTCACCGCGGGCACCATGTATGCGGGGTACATCACCCACTTGATTCCCGAGGCGCCTCAGCCCGAGCGGATGCCGAGTGCGGTCAACGATTTCCTGCTCTCGATCAACCTGGTGCTCGTCGCCAACCTCGGCGCCTACCTGGGGATCAGCGCCGCAATAGAGGGCTGGGACAGGGTGCACCCCATCGGCGTGCTCCAGTGCGCCGCCGCCTGGACCTACATCCTGACGCTCGTCATGGCGGCGGTGTTCTGGGCGGTCGCCGACTTCACCGAAGACAGGACCCGGGTGGCGGCTGTGCTGCCTGCAATCACCCGCTCGGGCGTCGGTGTGATCGTGGCCGTCTTCGGTGCCGCGCTCGGCGTCCGGATGCCCGCCATCCTGCGCAGAATCCAGGCGGAGGCATCGCCTGCGCGCTCGCGCCGGTGAAAGACGGCTCCCCTGAGACCGCGCGTGGCCGAGGCGCCGGGCAGCCCTAACCGCGGAGCCGCCGCAGCAGCTCCGCGCCGCTCCCGGGCCGCTCGCCCGGCGCCTTCGCCAGCGCCGCCATGACTGCCGCCTCGATCTGCTCCGGCAGGTCGGGCCGCACGGTTCGCATCGGCCGCGGCCGGTCCACGAGCTGCCGCGCGATCACCGCCTGGGGCGTCGGGCCGGTGAAGGGCAGCTCCCCGGTCAGCATCTCGTACACGACGCAGCCCGAGCGCGTAGATATCGCACGCGGCGCCGATGTCCGGCTGTCCCATCGCCTGCTCCGGGCTCATGTAGGCCGGGGTGCCGAGCACCAGCCCGCTCGAGGACAGCGGCTCCAGCGCCGCCCGGTCGATCGCGCGCGCCAGCCCGAAGTCGCACACCACGGCCCGGTCGCCCTGCAGGAGGATGTTCTCCGGCTTGATGTCCCGGTGGAGGATGTTCTCCCCGTGCGCATAGTCGATCGCCGCGGCGATATCGGCGGCGATCGAGAGCACGGCCGGCATCGGCAGCTGGCCATCCCGCTCCAGCCGCGACCGCAGGTTCTCTCCGGCACGTACGGCATCACCAGGTACAGCAACTGTCCGGCCTCGTCCGAATCGAGCATCGGGACGATGCGCGGATGCCGCAGCAGCGTGAGGATCTCGATCTCGCGATGGAACCGCTCGGGCCCGAGGGCATGCGTCGAACTCCGGACGCAGCACCTTGATGGCGACCTCGCCTCCGGCCTCGAGGTTGTCGGCCAGGAACACGGTCGCCATGCCGCCGTGGCCGATCTCGCGGACGACGCGGTACCGGCCGGCGAGCGCCTCGCGGAGCGGCTGGAGGATGCGGCTCAGCCGGCTCATGTCGGCGGCTGCAAGCGGGTGGGCAGCGGCAAGGGGAGCATTCCGCTAACCTAAGGCCCGGCTGGTCCACGGACAGAGTGTCGCGGGCTGGCCACCGGCCACGGGCGGCTGGGTCATGGGATCCGCGTCTGGTTCCCACCCCGGCGGGCGCATATACTACGCACCATGGACCTGCTCGTCCGCGCCGGAACCATCCTTGGCGGCCGCTACGTGCTCGACCGCGAGGTCGGCCGCGGCGGCATGGCCACCGTCTTCCTCGCCGAGGACCAGCGGCAGCGCCGGCGGGTCGCGATCAAGATCTTGCGTCCCGACGTCGCCCACTTGCTCGGCTCCGAGCGGTTCCTCAGCGAGATCGAGATCGCCTCGCGGCTGACCCACCCCCACATCCTGCCGGTACACGACTCGGGCGAGGCGGGCGACGTCCTGTACTACGTCATGCCCTACGTCGAGGGCGAATCGCTCCGGGAGAAGCTCACCCGCGAGGGCCCGCTGCCGGTGGAGGAGGCGCTGGCGATCACCCGCGAGATCGCCGACGCGCTGGCCTACGCGCACGACCTCGGCGTGGTCCACCGCGACATCAAGCCCGACAACGTGCTGCTCCTGGCGGGCCACGCCGTCGTGGCCGACTTCGGCGTCGCCCGCGCCATCACCGCCGCCACCGACGAGCGCTGACCAGCGCCGGCTTCATCGTCGGCACCCCGGTCTACATGAGCCCCGAGCAGGCGGCCGGCGCGGACATCGACGGCCGCACCGACGTGTACGCGCTCGGCTGCGTGGTCTACGAGATGCTCGCCGGCACGCCGCCGTTTCTCGGCGAGACCCCGCGGGAGGTCATCGCACAGCATCGCTCGGCCAGGCCGCGCCCCCTGCGCGAGCTGCGTCCCGACGTGCCGGCCCCGGCGGCCGAGGCGATCGAGCGCGCGCTCGCCAAGCTGCCCGAGGACCGCTTCGCCGGGGCGCGTGAGTTTGCGGCCGCGCTCGTCGCGCCGGCCCGATGGGAGCCGACCGCGCGCCCGGGGTCGGCGGTCGGGGCTGATCGCGCTCGCCGCCACGCTCGCCATCGCTGCCGGCATCGGCGTGCTCGCCACCCGCCGACCGCGGGCCGACCTCGCGGCCGCCGCCCGCCATCGTCGTCCTCCCGCTCGACGGCGACACGGCGGCGGCGCCCGGCGGCCGCGGCGCCGACGCGATGTTCGCCGAGCTGATCGGCTGGATGCCCGGCCTCAGGAGCGCCCGCCCCGACGCGCCCCCGCCGGGCGGCGGGCGATGGGCCGACACTCCGCTGCCCGATCTCCTCGCCTGGGGCCGGAAGCAGGGGGGCCGCTACCTGCTCACCGGCACGGTGCTTCCCGAGGGCGCGGGGCGGCGGGTGACGGTGGATCTCTACGCCACCGCGACCGGCGAGCGGCTGAGCCACGCCGTGGACACGGCGGCGGGACCGGAGGCTCGACCCGGCCGTCGGCCGGCTCGCCGCCGACCTCGTGCGCACGGTGGCGCGGCGCGAGGGGCTGGCGCTGGGCTCCGCCGGCGCGGTGCTCGCCAGCACCAGCGTGTTGCCGGCGGTCGGCCACATGCTGCAGGCGCAGCAGAAGTTCTGGGCCAACGACCTGGCCGGGGCCACGTCGGAGCTTCGAGCGGCGGTGGCGGCGGACTCGAGCTGCGGCCTCGCGTACCAGCGACTGAGCGAGGTCGCTGCGCTGGCAGCACGACTATCCGGCCGCGCTCGAGACCGTGGACGCCGGGCTCCGGCGGGCCGACCGGCTGGAGCCGCGGTGGTCCCAGCTCCTCCGGGCGCAGCGCTACCTCGTGCTGGGCTACGGCGACAGTGCCATCGCCACCTTCCAGAGCGCCGTGCTCGACGATCGCGACGACGTGGACGGCTGGCTCGGCCTCGGCGAGTCGCTGGTTCACTACGGCGGGTTCAGCGGCGCGTCCACCCAGGACGCGCGGCCGGCGTTCGAGCGGATGGCGGCGCTCGACAGCACGTTCGCGCCCATCTACTACCACCTGGTGGATCTGGCGGTGTACGCCGGTGACAGCCAGCCCGCCGCGACGTTTCTCCGCCGCGTCCAGTCCGACCACCCCTACCGGCCGGCCAAGCTCGCCGAGGTGCGCCTCCGCTTCGGCCCGCCGGGCGACCGCGGGCTCGCGCTCGAGGGACTCCGGTTGGCCGACCGCCAGGCCATCAGCGAGGCGGTGATCTTCTGGGCCCACGGCGCGTTCGACCTCGCCCTGGCGGACACCGCCGCCAGCTTCCTCTTCGGCGCCGACCGGGTGCCCGACGACCGCCTCCGCGGCGCGCAGTACCGGCTCGCGATCCGCGCGGCCCTCGGCCGCTGGGCCGAGGGTTACGCGGGATGGGACTCGGTGGCGCGGTCGGCCACGATCGATCCCTGGCTGGTCCAGGCGGTGCTGGCAGGATACCCCGCGCGCGAGCGCGCGGCGCCGATGTTCGAGTGGGCCCGCGCCCAGATGCGCGCCGGCCGCACGCCCGACTTCACGCTGCAGCCGTGGGACGACCTGCGGCAGGGCTTCGAGGCGCTGGTCTACCGGGCGGTCGTCGAGGGCGACTCCGCCGAGACCGGCGAGCTGCTCCGCCGGGTCGACCGCGCGCCGCCGCCGGCGCCGTCCGAGCCCGCGGCTGAGGCGCTCCGCTGGTCGCTCCGGGCCAGGCTGGCGCTGCTGGCGCACGACACGACCGCGGCCGTCGCGGCGCTCCGGCGCGCGGTCGCCCGGATCCCCGAGACCCACACGGCCAACTACCCGCTCACCGCGGTGGGGCCCCAGCGGTTCCTGCTCGCCCGCCTCCTCCTCGCCCGGGGAGACTCGGCGGAGGCGGAGCGCTGGCGCCGCTCGTTCACCGGCTCATGGTCCGTCGCCGACCTGTTGTATCTCCCCGCGCTCGACTCGCTCGGCCCCTCACGCTCCAGGAGTGCTCCATGACCACGTCCATCTCGCAGCAGCTCGCCATGATCGCGTCCGGCACCGATGGACACACGCGCGGCCTCACGCCGAAGCTCGACTCGGTCGGCACCGATCCGGACGAGCGGTTCTACATGCTCGGCGACCTTCTGCTTCGACCTCTCGCGCAAGCTCAAGTACATCACGCTCGCGCTGCAGGACTACTACCGGGAGACGCCGCCGGAATTCGCCAAGATGATCCGCGATCACGAGCGCTACATCAATCCGAAGCCGGACACGATTCCCTGGGAGGAGATGGCGCGGCGGGCGGAGCAGGTGATGAAGGAGCTGTACGCCGCAGGTGCAGGAGACGGGGTACACCGAGGCGCTCGACGAGCGCGCGAACCTGGCCGAGGCGGGGGCACGGGCCAGACCTCCGTCGTAGGCTCGCCGGCCGGGCGCGGGCGCGGCGCGGGCCGGGGCTGGTGCCCCGTCCCGCGCCCGACTACAATTGCCCGACCTCGACACCCCGGCCCCCAGCCCCCGGCCTATGAAGCCCACGCGACACTTCCTCGCGATCCCCGATTTCACGCGCCCCGAGCTCCTCGCCCTGTTCGATCTCGCCGCCCGGATGAAGCGCGGCGAGTACCGCGAGAAGCCGCTCGCCGGCAAGACGCTGGGGATGATCTTCGCCAAGAGCTCCACCCGCACCCGCGTCTCCTTCGAGGTCGGCGCCTTCCAGCTCGGCGGCCACGCGCTCTTCCTCTCCTCGCGCGACATCCAGCTCGGCCGCGGCGAGCCGATCCGCGACACCGCGCGGGTGCTGTCGCGCTACGTCGACGGCATCATGATCCGCACCTTCGATCACGCGCGACGTCGAGGAGCTGGCGCGCTACGCGCTCGATCCCGGTCATCAACGGCCTCACCGACCTGCTGCATCCCTGCCAGGTGCTGGCCGACCTGCTGACCGTGCGCGAGAGCGCTCGGCGGCTGGGACGGCAAGGCGGTCGCCTGGATCGGCGACGGCAACAACATGGCCAACAGCTGGATCAACGCCGCCGGCAGCCTCGGCTTCGAGCTCCGGCTCGCCTGCCCCGAGGGCTACGAGCCCGAACGCCGAGATCCTCGAGCGCAACCAGAGCCAGGCCAAGATCACTGCTCACCGCGCGATCCCGCGCGAGGCGGTGCGCGGCGCGCACGTCGTCAACACCGACGTCTGGGCCTCGATGGGCCAGGAGGAGGAGCAGGAGGTCCGCGGCCAGGCGCGTTCCAGGGCTACATCGTGGACGAGCGCCCTGATGACGCCTGGCCGACCGGCGCGCCATCTTCCTGCACTGCCTCCCCGCGCACCGCGGCGAGGAGGTCACCGAGGAGGTGATCGAGGGGCCGCAGTCCCGCGTCTGGGACGAGGCCGAGAACCGGCTGCACGTCCAGAAGGCGCTCATGGCGACCCTGATGGGACGGACAGCCGAACGATGACCGACGCACCGACCGACGCTCAAGCGCACCCCGCTCTACGACGCGCCACGTCGCGCCTCGGCGCCAAGATGGTGCCCGTTCGCCGGCTGGGAGATGCCGGTGCAGTACCCGACCGGCATCCTCGCCGAGCACCAGGCGGTGCGGAGCGGCGCCGGGATCTTCGACGTCTCCCACATGGGCGAGTTCGAGGTCACCGGGCCCGACCGGAACGCCTTCGTCAACCGGGTCACCTGCAACGACGTCGGCGCGCTCGAGCCGGGCGAGGTGCAGTACTCGGCGATCCTCACGCCCGAGGGCACCTTCGTCGACGACTGCACCGTCTATCGCTTCGACGACAAGCTGATGATCGTGGTCAACGCGTCGAACACCGCGCAAGGCCTGGGAGCACATCGTCGACCAGAAGGGCGGCGCCAACGTCCGGCTCAAGGACATCTCCGACGAGATCGGCCTGCTCGCGGTGCAGGGACCGCAGCGCCGAGGCGCTGCTGCAGCCGCTCACCGCCATCGCCGCTCGGCGACATCGCGCTACTACCACTTCGACGTCGGGCAAGATCGCCGGCGCGCAGTGCTTCATCTCCCGCACCGGCTACACCGGCGAGGACGGCTTCGAGCTCTACTGCCGCGAGCGCGACACCGTGGCGCTCTGGGAGGCGCTCACCGCGGCCGGCGCCAAGCCGATCGGACTCGGCGCGCGCGACTCGCTGCGGCTCGAGATGGGCTACGCGCTCTACGGCAACGAGATCGACGACACCATCACGCCGCTCGAGGCCGGGCTCGGCTGGATCGTGAAGCTCGACAAGGGCGCGCCCTTCACCGGCGACGACGCGCTCCGGGCGCAGAAGCAGCGCGGCGTCACCCGGAAGCTGGTCGGCTTCCGGCTCGAGGGCCGCGGCTTCCCGCGGCACGGCTATCCGGTGTATCACGAGGGCCGCGAGGTGGACATCGTGCGCAGCGGCACGCATGAGCCCGTCGCTCGGCGTCGGCGATCGGCACCACCTACCTGCCCGCCGCGGCCGCCAAGGCGGGCACGAAGTTCGAGGTCGAGTGCCGCGGCGAGCGGCTGCCGGCCGAGGTGGTGAAGCTGCCGTTCTGGACCAAGGGAAGCGTCAGGAAGGGCCAGTGAGGAGCGCCCGCTGACCGCCCGATGCGCGCTGATCGCCACGATGCGCATCGCGATCCTCACCATCTCCGACGCCGGCCGCCGCGGCGAGCGGGCCGACACCTCGGGCGACGCGATCGCCGCGTGGGCCGCGGAGCGCGGCTACGACGCTGGCCGCGCGCGCGCTCGTGCCCGACGAGACCGGCCGCATCGCCGCGCGCGCTCGCCGCCTGGGCCGACGGCGACGTCGCCGACCTCATCCTCACCACCGGCGGCACCGGCCTCACCGCCGCGCGACGTCACCCCCGAGGCCACCCGCGCCGTGCTCGAGCAAGGAGGCGCCCGGCATCGCCGAGGCGCTCCGGATGGCGGTCTACCCGCGGTTCCCCCGCGCGGCGCTCTCGCGCGGCGTCGCCGGCGTCCGCGGCCGGACGCTCATCGTCAACCTGCCCGGCAGCCCCGGCGGCGTGCGCGACGGGCTCGCGGTGCTGAACGACCTGGTCGAGCACGCGGTGGATCTCGTCCGGGGCGAGCGCACGGGCCACGGCTGAGCCGATGCGGGCGACCCGCCCGCGCCTCGACCGGGCGCGTTCGGCATGCATCTTTGGCCCGGCACCCCTCTCCGTTCCCGCCGTCCCAGGAGACCGGCCCATGTCCATCGGTGCGGGCTTTCTCGACCAGGTGAACCGCGCGTTCGACCGCGCGGCCGCGTTCACGCCGCACGATCCCACCCTCCTCGCCAACATCAAGGCGTGCAAGAACCTCTTCTACACCAGCTTCCCCATCAAGCGCGACGACGGCAGCATCGAGGTGATGCACGCGTGGCGGGCGGAGCACAGCCACCACAAGCTCCCCTGCAAGGGCGGCATCCGCTACGCCGACGACGGTGGACGCCGACGAGGTGCAGGCGCTCGCGGCGCTCATGACCTACAAGTGCGCGCTGGTGGACGTCCCGTTCGGCGGGGCCAAGGGCGGCATCCGGCTCGATCCCAAGCGCTACTCGGCGGGGGAGCTGGAGCGGATCACCCGGCGCTACGTCTTCGAGCTGGTCCGCAAGAACTTCATCGGCCCCGGGCTCGACGTGCCCGCGCCCGACGTCGGCACCGGCCCGCGGGAGATGGCCTGGATCGCCGACACCTACACGCCAGCTCCGCCCCGGCGAGCTCGACGCGCTCGGCTGCGTCACCGCCAAGCCGGTGAGCGCCGGCGGCATCCGCGGCCGGATCGAGGCCACCGGCCGCGGCGTCTTCTACGGCGTGCGCGAGGTCGTGCGGCGTCGCCGAGGACATGAAGGCGCTGGGGCTCTCGCCGGGCATCGAGGGCAAGCGGGTGGTGATCCAGGGGCTGGGCAACGTCGGGCTACTTCGCCGCCAGGTTCTTCCAGGAGGCCGGCGCGGTCCTGGTCGGGCTCGCCGAGTCGGAGGGCGCGATCGCCAACCCGAAGGGGCTCGACCTCGAGACGGTCATGGCGCACCGGCGCGAGCGCGAGAGCCTGCTCGACTTCCCCGGCGCCACCAACCTGGCCCGCCGGGAGGACGCGCTCGAGCTCGACTGCGACATCCTCATCCCCGCCGCGCTCGAGCGGCAGATCACCGCCGAGAACGCCGCCCGGGTCAAGGCGAAGATCGTGGTCGAGGCCGCCAACGGCCCCACCACCCCCGAGGCCGACGAGATCCTGGCCCGCCGCGGCGTGATGGTCATCCCCGACGCCTACATCAACGCCGGCGGCGTGACCGTCTCCTACTTCGAGTGGGTGAAGAACCTGGGCCACGTCCGCTTCGGCCGGATGCAGAAGCGGTTCGAGCAGGGCGCCTACGGCCGCCTGCTCGAGGCGGTCGAGGGCGTGACCGGCCGGCAGTTCACCGCCGAGGAGGTCGAGCGGGTGACCCAGGGCGCGAGCGAGGAGGACCTGGTCAACTCGGGGCTCGAGGAGACCATGGTCGACCGCCTACCACCCGATCCGGGAGGCAGTGGAAGCAGCGCGGCGGCAAGGTGGACCTGCGCACCGCCGCGCTGATCGTGGCGATCGACAAGGTGGCGCTGAGCTACGCGCAGCTGGGGATCTTCCCCTAGCGCGGGCGGACAGGCCGCCGCCGCGCCGCTCACCAAGCAAGTGCTCGCCCGTCCCGGAAGAATCCCGCCCGTCGGCCCGCTGGCCGGCAGCGTCGCCGCCCACACCACGCTCGCCGCACCCTCGGCCACCGGCCGCGCCCCCACCTCCTCCATCCCCGGCGTCGTCGCGGTCAGCCCCGGGCACACCGCGTTCACCAGGATCCCGTCCTCCCGCAGCTCGAGCGCCAGCTTCACCGTGAGCGCGTTGAGCGCCGCCTTGCGACACCGCGTAGCTCGTCATCGCCGGCGACCGGCGGCGAGGCCGAACCGCGGGTCGCCGTGCGACCCGGCGCCGCTCGACACGTTGACGATCCGCCCGCGCCGGCTCCGGCGGAGCAGGGGGAGCAGCGCCTGCGTGGTGCGCCAGGCGCCGAACAGGTTGGCCTCCATCACCGCGTGCGCCTCGCGCAGGTCGGCGGTGCCGGCCGTCTCCGACCAGTCGGCCGCCTCGGCCCGCGTTGTTGACCAGCACGTCCACCCGGCCGAGCGCCCAGCCGAGGTCGGCGGCGAGCGCGCGGGGGCTGGCGTCGTCGGCCACGTCGAGCGCCCGCGCGTGCACCTTGCCCTCGAGCCCCGCGAGCCCCTCGGCCGCCTCCCGCGCCCGCCCGAGGTCGCGGGCCGTGAGCACCACCGTCCAGCCGCGCTCCGCGAGCTGGCGGCACACCTCGAGCCCGATGCCGTGCGCGGCGCCGGTCACGAGCGCGATCGTTCCCGATTCGTCCGTCATCGCTCCCGTTCCTCTCCGTCCCGGTCCCCGGCCGCCGGATCCGGCGGCTCTCGAATTCTACCCTCGTGGCTGGCTCGCGCGGGCCGGCCGTCGTCGCCCGGCTTCCCCGCGGGTTAGTTTCCCCCGCATGGCAGCCCGCATCCTGATCACCATGGACGACCTCGAGACCGCCGTGCCGCTCAACGCGGCGCTCGAGGCGGCCGGCTTCTCCACCGCGATGTTCTCCTCGCTCGACGACGCCCGCGGGCGCGCTCCGGCGCGAGAATCCCGACCTGGTGATCCTGACCGGCGCGGTGCACGAGCCGCACGCGCTCGCAGCTCGCGGCGCTGGCGCGCGACGCGGAGATCTCCACCCTCGCCCTGCTCGAGCCGACCGACTCCGAGCGCGCCGAGCGGGTCGGCGCGGCTCGGCGCCACCGAGACGATGATGAAGCCGGTTGGCCCGACGACGCCGTGGCCACCGCGCGCCGGCTGATCGAGCGCCGGCGGCTCCAGGAGCGCACCGGCATCATCGGCGAGAGCGCCGCCGATCCAGGAGGTGCTGGTCAAGATCGAGCAGATGGCGCCGGTCTCGAGCACCGTGCTGATCCAGGGCGAGAGCGGCACCGGCAAGGAGCTGGTGGCCAAGGCGCATCCACGACCTCTCGCCCCGGCGGGGCAAGCCGTTCATCGCGGTCAACTGCGCCGCGCTGCCCGAGACGCTGCTCGAGAGCGAGCTGTTCGGCCACGAGAAGGGCGCGTTCACCGGCGCCGCCGAGCGGCGGCTGGGCCGGTTCGAGCTGGCCGACAGCGGGACGATCTTCCTCGACGAGATCGGCGAGATCCCGCCGTCCACCCAGGTCAAGCTGCTGCGGGTGCTGGAGAGCCGGACCTTCTTCCGGGTCGGCGGCACCCAGCCGATCAAGGTGGACGTGCGGGTCGTCGCCGCCACCAACCGCGCCGCTCCGCGACGCGCGTCGCCCTGGGCGAGTTCCGCGACGACCTCTACTACCGGCTCAACGTCCTCAACATCTACCTGCCGCCGCTGCGCGAGCGGCGGGAGGACATCCCGCTCCTGGTGCGCCGGTTCATCCGGGAGTTCGCCCAAGACGCACGACCGCCCCTTCCGCGGCATCACCCCGGAGGCGATGCAGCGGCTGGTGACGGCGCCCTGGCCCGGCAACGTCCGCCAGCTCCGGAACCTGATCGAGTCGATGGTGGTGCTGGCGCCCGGGCGCCGAGATCCGGGCCAGCCGACATCCCGGCCGACATCCTGGAGGGCGCCGGGACCCTGCTGCCGGTGCGGCTCGGCGGCGGCGGCCGGGCGCGGGACAGGCGGGCGGCCAGGAGCTGGAGTTCATCCTCCGGAGCCTGCTGGAGCTCAAGCTCCAGGTCGAGGAGCTGCGGCGCCGGCTGGACGAGCACCCCCAGCGGGTCCAGGTGATCGAGCTGGGCGACCACGCCACGGTGGCCGACGTCGCTGACCGAGGCGGACGGCGACGGCGACCAGCCGGTGCTCTACCGGCCCGGGATGACCATGGCCGAGGTGGAGAAGGCGGCCATCGAGGCGGCCCTCCGGGAGTACCGGGGGAACCGCCGCCAGGCCGCCGAGGTCCTGGGGATCGGGGAGCGGACCCTGTACCGGAAGATCAAAGCCTATCATCTGGAATGAGTTTAGCTCGGAGTGCAGATAGACGTGACGTACGGCTAAGTTCTACTGTATCATTGTTTTGCACCATGTCGACGCTATTGACAGTTCGTCAAGTCGGGCCGTCAAATTGCAGATGTCGCACCCGCCCCCGACCGGTCAGGTCCCTTGAATTTCGTCATCGACGCCGAGCCTGTGTCGCCTGCCTGGCTTGCGTCCGGGTCTGCCCGACCGACGCGATCGCGGTGGCTGGCGGACGAGCCGCTGCTGCTCCAGGTCGTGGACGAGGCCTGCATCCGCTGCGGGCAGTGCCTGCCGGCCTGCCCGCACGGCGCGGTCAAGGTAAACGGCGAGATCGGGCCGGGCTCTTGCCATCGCGGCCGCAGGGCGACGGGGTCCTGATCCTGAGCCCCGAGTCGGTGGCGCACTTCTATCCGGCCACGCCCGAGCAGGTGATCAACGCCTGCTACGCGGCCGGCTTCCGGGCCGTCACCCGCGGGCGTCATCGGCGACGAACTCGTTGCGGCGGAATACCTTAAGCTCTGGGAAGAGGAGCCCTGGGGCACCCTGATCCGCTCCACCGATCCGGTGGTGGTGGAGACGGTGCGGACCCAGTACCCCGAGCTGCTGCCCTACCTGGCCCCGGTCACGCACGCCGGCGGTGGCGGAGGCGCGATACCTGCGAGCGCAGTACGGGCCGGGGCTCAAGATCGCGTACGCGGGCGTCTGCCCGCCGGTCAGCAGCTCCCGAGCTCGACGCGGCGATCACCTTCGGCGACCTGGACCAGCTCTTCCGCATCCGCGGGGTGAACGTGCTGGCGCAGCCGACCTTCTTCGAGCGGGTGCCGGAGGAGCGGCGGCGGCACCTGAGCGCGGCGGGCGGGCTGCCGCTGGCGCTGCTGGAGGAGTCGCGCTACTCGAGCCGGCGGTTCCGGAAGATCCGCGGGCTCGACGCGCTCCCGGCGGTGGCCCGGGCGGTGGCGGTGGACCGGCTCGACCTCGGCTTCGTGGACATCCTCTCGACCGAGGGGGCGCTGGACCACCCGCTCGTCGGGCCCGCGGGAGGAGCTGTACTGGCGGCGCGAGCTGCTGGCCAGCACCGAGCCGCCGCGGAGCCGGCAGCCGGTGGTGGACGCGGCGGTGGTGGCGAGCGTCGGCGCCACGTTCGCCATCAAGCCGCGGCGGCCGGTGCCCGATCCCGAGGCGGTGGCGGCGATCCTGGACGCAGATCGGGCTGGGCCCGAACGGGCGCCCGTGGGACTGCCGGGCGTGCGGGTTCGACACCTGCCAGCGGTTCGCCGAGGCGGCGGCGCTGGGGCGGGCGTCGCATGCGGCAGTGCACGCCGTACCAGGAGCGCCGGGCGGACGAGGCGCAGCGGGCGGCGGCGGTGGACACGCTGACCGGGCTCTCGACCTACCGGGTGCTGCGGGACCGGCTGGCGTTCGAGGTCGAGCGCAGCAAGCGGAGCGACGAGGGGTTCGCGGTGCTGTTCCTCGACCTCGACCGCTTCAAGGAGGTGAACGACCAGTACGGCCACGAGGCGGGCAACGAGATCCTGCGCGCGGTGGCGGGCGAGATCCGGAACGCGGTCCGCGCCTCGGACGTGGCGGCGCGCTACGGCGGCGACGAGTTCGTGGTGATCCTGACCCGCACCGACCTGCAGGGCGGCGCCGCGGGTGGCCGAGGCGCTCCGGGCGGGGATCGAGGGCGTGGGGCGGCGGCTGGGGTATCCGGCCGGGCTGGTCACGGTGAGCATCGGGCTCGCCGAGTTCGATCCGCGCGAGCCGTCGGAGGGCGACCTGCTGGTGACGCGCCGACCGGGCGCTGTACCGGGCCAAGGCCGCGGGCCGGAACGCCGTGGCATGAGGCGGTACGCCTGAGCGGCACGCACGGAGGACTGCAAGGACGAAGCCGAGACGCGTGACCGGATTCAGTCCGCCGCGCCAGCCGATCCCAGCCGGGCCAGCCGCCGCCGGGTCGGTCGCCGCGCCCGGAGGCCATGCCGGATCCCTGGGGCGTCCGGCGGGCGGAGAACCTGCTGACCAGCCTGGAGGGGATCCTCTCGGCGCGGGTGGTGACCACGCCGCTGGGCGAGGTGAGCGAGGTCCACATCCTGGCGCAGGCGGGGCTCGCGCCCAAGCAGCTGGTGCGGAACATCGAGTCGCGCGCTGCTGGCGCAGCTCGGCCTCAAGATCGACCACCGGAAGATCAGCATCGCGCAGACGGCCGACGTGAAGCCGATCGAGGCGCTGGAGCAGGACGCGGTGCGGGAGCGGGTCGCTGCAGCGGACGGTCCTGTTCGAGAACCTGACGGTGGCGCCCGGGCAGGCGGCCGCACCGGATCTCGATCGCGGTGACGCTGTCGTACCGGGGGCAGACGGAGACGGCGGAGGAGGAGAGCAGCGACACGCCGCGGAGCCGGGTGGAGGCGGCGGCCAAGGCGGCGGTGACGGTGCTGGACCGGCTGCTCGACGGAGTGCTCGATGGCGCTCGAGGGCGCCAAGATCGTGGAGGCGTTCGACCGGGAGTTCGCGTTCGTGGCGGTGCAGGGGCTGGGCGGGCGGGAGACGCTGCTGCTGACGGGCACGGCGGAGATCAAGGAGAGCGCGGAGCGGGCGGCGGTGTTCGCGGTGCTGGACGCGACCAACCGGTGGACGGAGGCGCGCCGGCCGGGCTGAGCAGGGCAGGGCAGCACGCAGGACAAATCGAAACAGAATCAGTGCTCGACGGGGGCGCGGCTCGGGGCCGGCGCTCGCCAGACCGATAGTGAGCAGATACGAATGTCGTGGGCGCACCGGGGTGCGCCCGTTGCATCAGGAGGATGGTCGGGGCTGGGCGCGAGGGTGCACGCCAACCCACACACGGAAAGGACACAAGGGTAAAGGGGATCCCGGTCTTCGTTCGTAGTCAGTGAGTGAGTACAGCGGAGACTAGCGGAACAATTGATCGAGCGGAGCGTCGGTGGGCCGTAGCGAGGCTTGCCTCTTCCCTGATGTTTTCGATTTTTCCTCAAGGGGGTGACGCTCATGTTGAAAGTCAGCTTGCTCGCATCGTTTGCCTACTTCCTTGCTGGCTTGTTCGGCAAGAGTGAAGGCACGACCTGGCAGTAAGTTCAGGTCAATAAGGCCGGGTCCCCAACCCCTCTCCTCATGACGCGCGACGACACGGATTCACTCTCTTCGTCACTGTGTCGCGGTGGCTGCCGCCAGTCTGCGGCATGGCCGTTTGGACGATCCGCCTGCCATTCCCTGGCTGGTGGCCGCTCGCCACCTTCGTCTTTGTTGCCACCCTCCTAGAAACCCTTAACACTCAGCTGCGGCTTTCGGCGAAGGGCTCGACTTCGTTCATCATGCACATGTCGGCTGCCCTGCTGTTCGGTGGCTTGGTGGGGAGCCATAGTCGCTGCTGTCTCGACACTTCTTCGGCGAGATCGTTCGCGGCAACATGCCGTCATCAAAGCTGGTCTTCAACGTCTCTCAGAGAATTCTCGCTGTTTCCGTTGCCTGCATTGTCTACCAAGCGTTGGGGGTCAGCTACCTCCGTCGTATCTGCACGGGCATGAAGTCTTGGCTCTCCGATCGGTTCAGACGCGACCTTGGGCCTCTTCTTCGTCTTCGCCACTGTCTACTTCCTCGTCAATTCGACGGCGGTTAACACTGCGATCGTCCTAAGCTCGGAGCGCTCATTTCGGGAGGTCTGGAACCTCAACACTCGCGGCGTCCTCGTTTACGACCTCGGCAGCTAGCGCAATCGCAGTCTCTTGTCGGCGTGGCTCTACACTCGCTTCGACCATTGGCTTGGCTTTGGCTCGTTCGGCCTGATCGGTGTAATCGTACCGATCGTTGCTGTCCGACACGTCTACGGACTCTATCACCAGCTCGAAGACAGCGGTCAAGAACTGCTTCAGGTAATGGTCAAGGCCATCGAAGCTCGAGATCCGTACACGTCTGGCCATTCGGTTCGCGTCAGTGAACTCTCCAGGGCGATCGCAGTCGAGCTTGGGTCTTGCCGCGCAAAGAGATTGAGCAGGTCGAAACTGCGGCACTGCTGCACGACGTTGGCAAGATTCACGAGGAGTTCGCGCCACTGCTTCGGAAGGAGGGCCGCCTGACGGACGAAGAGACCGCGCTCATGCAGACGCACTCCACCAGGAGCGCGGAGCTGGTCGGCATCATTTCGAAGTTCGAGGGCTTTATTCAGGATTCAGTGCGCCACCACCACGAGCGGTGGGATGGTCAGGGTTATCCGAGCGGGCTTGTCGGGCAAGACTATTCCGCTCGGGATCGCGGATCATCCTGATCTCCGACACGATTGATGCGATGACTACGGACCGGCCCTACCGAAAGCGGCTGGCACTGGAGGTTGTTATTGCCGAGTTGCAGAAGTGCAAGGGTACACAGTTCGACCCGGAGGTGGTTGAGGTTGCTATCACCTCGGTTGCGGTGAGGCGGCTCATCGCAGGGCCATCGCCGACGCGGGCAGAGCAAGATCGCGTTCAACGATCGAAGCGAGTAAGCTGGCCGGGCACTGGTCTCTGGAAGATGCGAGGCGCATAACGGTGGCGTGCGAATTCTACTGGCGGGGTTGTTGGTCCCGTGGTGGTCCCCTGAAGCAAGAAGACTGCAGATCTGCAGTCTTTTTCCTTTCCCCGCCCAGTATGTGGAGGACACATAATCGGGACGCCGGCCAGCCGTGGCGCAGGGGTGTGTCGGTCGAGCACGCGCACCCAATCCTTCGGCCAACCGGGCCGCCGCCACGCACAGCTCGGCGGGACGCGCGCCCAGCGTTGAGGGTTGTTTGACGTCGGGGGCTCAGGTTGGTCAATGCTCACGCTCGGGACGCAGCTTCGACTCCTTGCGTTCGACGTCCGGCTGCGCGGCATCTTCGGCGAGCGAGGTCACCATAATCCCCGAGGCGGCCGACCTCGCGGAGCCGCCGTCCTCCCACAGTTCGTGGACCGGCGGTACGTTCGGCGTCTCGATCACGGGGAAGTGGCTCGGTCATACCGGTTCCTGTGCGTCAACTCCAAGCACACGGCATGCTCTTCCTCGACATGCGCCAGAACGGAATCCTCGTCACTCTGGTATTCTGGGGTCTCTGGCTGCTGCCCTTAGGCCTCTTGGTCTTCAGGTCCGGGTTCCTGCCCAAGGTGTTGGGCGTTCTGCTGGTAATTGCGGGCGCCGGATATGTGATTGACTCGGGCACGCAGCTGCTGTCGCTGAGCCTCCCGACGGTCAGCCGGTTCACCTTTGTCGGAGAGGTCCTCTTCACCCTGTGGCTCCTGATCAGGGGGGTGAACGTCGAACGGTGGCGGGAGGTTACGCCCGCGTAGCAAGCGGTCGAGGCCGACGAACCCTCAGGGGCAGGTCTCGGGGCAGGCGCTTCTCAGTCCCGGCCGCGATGCGGATCAGCCGGGGGAGGTTTTCGAAGTAGCCAGCCAGCGAGAGCTCCCGAGCTTCATTCCGCGGGTGACCACCCCCGCCCTTATGACCAGGTTGCCCGCCGGCAAGCAGGGCACCGCCGTGAGCCTGCGGCATGAGCGCGGGGCTGGCGCCGCTAGTTTCACTCGGCGTATCAGCCGTCCAGGATCAGCACGAGCGTGAGGTCGGAGACCCTCCGGAGGGAGCGCCGGCCACGGAGCAGCGTGTAGTCGATGGCCACGCGCCGTCCCCGCCCCCACGACCGGGTCAGCCCGACGGAGCCGATGAACGCTCCGGGGTCGTCGACGAGCGCCGACATCTGGTCGGTGAGCTCCCGTTCCCAGCCCGCGAAGAACGTGGGGCTCCAGGCGCCCAAGGTCGCCTCGAAGGTCGCACCGGCGCGCAGGGCGGCAATGCGCTCGGTCGAGCCGAACGGGCCAGTGCCGGTCTCACCCAGGCTGTTCGTGGTGGCCGGGCTGGACGTGGAGGTCATGAACGCGCCCACGAGCGGACGGATCGACATTGCCAGGTCGGACGGTCCCTCGATAGGGAGGCGCCCCGTCAACTCGACCTTGGCCGCGGTGCTCCGGGACCACCCCTCTGTGCGTACCTCGGTCCCTTCTTCCGGTCCCGGCCGTACGATGGTGGATGCGCCGTGCACCCAAACATGGGAGAGGTGGACCGCAAAGCTCCATCTGTCGCCGAGGATACGCCCCACGTCCAGCCTCGGGCCCAGGCTGGTCGTTCCGCTCGAGCCGTCGAACGCGCCGATCTCTACGTCGGTACGGCCCAGGGAAAGGCCGGGCGACACGATCCACCGATTGGAGCCGACTACGACCGGGCCGACGGACACGGCCTCGGACACCACCGTGAGGCCATCATCTCCCCCCCAGCGTACGTGGCCGCGGGCACGGACTAGCAGAAAGACCGGACGGTCTCCCAGGAAACAGAGAGGCTTCAGCGCCTCCACCTGCGTGGTAGCCGTCCGGTACGCCGCCTCGTAGCGCGGCACCGCGGATAGCTCGTCGCGCGCGGCGTCGCGCAGATCGAGGATCGCCTGTCGCTCCTCCGGGGGCAGGGTGGGGTCAGAGAGGGCATCGTCGAGCGCCGAGATCCGGCCCTCGAGGGCGGCGGTTCTGGCGTGCTCGAGCTGGGCCGCCATCCGGTAGGATCCCGCGCGGTTCTGCAGATCGCCCAGGTTCCCCGTCGCGCTGAGCAGGCCGCGCAGCCCGGAGCGCCCGATCTCCCGCAGGGCCCGCCCGAACGCTGCCTGCCTGAGGGCCTCGGCGGGCACGGGGGGAGGGGACTGTGCTGGGAGCGACGCGGACGCCAATCCTGCGCATAGCGTCACGCGGATCATGATTCCGTGCACATCCATCTTGCCGCTCCGTGAAGAAGGACTTATCTTGACGATGGTAAGATTATGATATCGACCTAATCTTTACGTTGTCAAGATCAGAGATGACAAAGCACCAATACCACCATGGGAACCTCCGCCGGGCGCTGCTCAAGGCCGCCGAGCGACTGGTAATCAGGGAGGGGCCGGCGCAGGTCAGCATCCGGGCCATCGCGCGCGAGGCTGGGGTCAGCCACGCGGCTCCGTACCACCACTTCGCTGACCGGGAGGCATTGCTGGCCGCGGTGGCCGGATCAGGCTTCGACAGGCTCCGGACCGCGATGCAGGTGGCTGCGGGCGCGGATGGCCCGGCCGATCCCCTGTCTCGGCTGCAGGCCGCGGGCGTCGCCTACGTCCGTTTCGCCGTGGCGAACCCCGAGATCTACCGGCTCATGTTCAGCGGGCTCCTGGCGGACCGGAGCCGCCATCCGGACCTCGAGGCCTCCACCGAGGCCGCGTTCGGGGTGCTGCTCGCGCTGCTGGGAGACCAGGGCCGGGCGAAAGGCCGGGAAACGCGCCCGGGCGCGGACACGCTGCCCGCCGTGGCTACGGCGACCTGGTCTCTCGTCCACGGGCTGGCCTTCCTTCTGATCGAAGGCCTGTTGGCGGACGAGATGGCCTCCGAGGGGTCGGAGGAGATCGCCCGGCAGGTGACACGGGTGCTGGGCGTGGGGCTCAGGTCCGTTGTCTGAGGGTGGAGATAGCGGCGCACTTCGGGACGAGAAGCAACCGATACGGTTTGGTGGGGCGACTAAGTGTCCCCGTCGAGGATGGTGGAAACCCTTCGCCTTCACGTGGAAGGATGGCGCATCGACGGCGCCTAACGCACCGCGGTTGCCAGGGGCGGCGGCAGCCTCAACCGCCAGTGAGGTGACAGTCAGTAGAGCACCCAGGCGGCAACGAAGCACGCCGTGGCAATCGCCGTGCCTGCCACGGGAATCCGAAACCAGTACTGGACCGCAAACAGCACGTAGAGCGCACCGATCGCGACAGGCGCTAGGAGCACGGTCCGCGATAGCGGCACGGAGCGGAGGGTCAGGCCCAACCCGATTGTGCAGGCGGCAAAGAGAACTACGCCCAGGCTGTGGCTGAAGTTGAGCCCGACCCACGTCCGCCACATCGTCGTGCCGCCGCGAGCAAGCCGCACACCCGTAGCCCGCATAGCCTCGGTGACAGCGGGGTCGTCGGGGACCATGCGGCGAGGCCGTTGAATGTCGCGGAACGTGTACCACGCGTGCAAAAGACCCAACACGCCGAAGAGCGAACCGCCGAACACGAGCAAGACAGTCGGCATCACGATGTCAGGTTGCACGCGGCACGATTGCTCCCACGAGACTGCCGCCTCGCTGGTATTTCGACTGCAAGATCCGTTCTGTCGTACAGTATCCCCTGCAGGATAATCCGCCAGCCCTGCAAGGAGTCCGAACGCTTCGCCGGGCTCAGACCTTCAGGGGAAACGCAAAGGCTGGCCCCGGATGATGGAATACTAAGGCGACTTAGGCCTGCGGTGTTCGCAGGCTAGAGTGGCCCGGGTCGAGTTTCGCAGCAGTTTGGTCAGTGGTTCCGGGTTAGACTGCGACCGCAGGAGTGGCAGCGAAATCTGATCTGTCGGTGGCTGACGTGACCTGGGGGCTGTGTCGATTGGTGTGTCGATTGATCCCGACCTTGTCCGACATCGTGGAGTGTACTCCGGGTGGATCGCGCGGTCTGTCAATGGTTTACCGACATGGCATCGGACTTGAGATGGTGGTAGGAATCGCCTGATAAGCGTGAGGTCGGTAGTTCAACTCTACCCAGGCCCATGAATCGGAAGCGTCGGCCCCGCTGACAGTTGCGCTGTCGCGGGGCGTTTCCGTCTCAGCCTGCGCCGGATCCCCAGTAACGTACCCAGTAACAATCCCCAGCTTCTTGAGCCGATCGCCCACCCGCTCGAGGTGCTGCGCGACCCGGTACTCAACGACCTCGGAGTGGTGCCGTACCTCGCCTAGGTGCGCCTAAACCCTACGTACCATGGCCTCTGATTCGTGGCCCAGCTCGCGGGCCACGGTGTACGTGGAGACAGGCGCGCCACGATCGAGCGTCTGCAGCCGGGCTGCGCAGTAGGTATGGCGGAACATCTTCGTCCGGGCGCCCCCGCTTCGAGGCCGGCTCGCGCTGCGATCCGATCGAGTAAGCCGCGGACGTCCTGGATCGGCTGCTCACACTCAGACCACGGCGACGGGAATAGCAGCCGACCCCCGCGCTCCATCAGCCGCCAGTGCAGGTACGGTCCCAAAATCTCCTGGAGCCGAGGCCAGAGCCGCACTACGCGGTGCGAGCCAGGAGTCTTGAGTCTCCGCCACACATTTGGCCGGAAGGTGATCGTCCTCCGATCGAGGCTGATATCGTCGAGCTCGAGGCCGGTCACCTCGGGGAGTTCCACTTTGTTGGGCGCCTCGATCGCCCATTTCGAGGAGGTCGGCCCCGACCGGCTCTCCCGATGTGAGGCGGAGCACCCGGACGGCCTGGTGATGCAGCGCGCGCGATCGATGGTCGGTGCGGCCGGCGCGCTCTTCGCCCAGCCCTATGGCAGCGGCATGGCGCGATCTGGGCGGCGGATGGCAGCGCACACCGAGCGCTGGAGAGCTACACCCGACCTTAGCGGCGCTCTCATCGCGACGATCTAGATTGGTTGGCGCGCTGCGGCTGGTGCCTTGAGGTCGGCGGTCAAAGCCGTGCACGCAAGTGGCGGCAAGTGCCGCCGGGGCCGGCCAATGCTCAATGCTCCTCTGGTCGGAGCCTACCGGCGATTGGTATCGACACCGTCGTGAGCGGATCGTCCGTTAGAGCCTCCAAGGCGTACACGTGGCTCCAGCCGGTCGAACCCCTTCGCGGTCATCTCGCCGAGATCGTGGAAGCGGAACGCGGGCCCGGCCATCGCTCGGGTCATGCGGCACGCGAGAATCCGCCCGACACTCTCGCCGGCGATCTTCTCGAGACGGAACGCGAGCACGACGGGCTCGCCGACGACGGAGAGCCCCTGTGGATGCGCTCCCGCCGAAGCTGTCGATGATCACCGGACCGGTCGCCAGGGCCCATTCCATGTTGAGCGGGAATCCGTCCACCTGCCAGACCGCGGCATCGGCCGCGATCCGGTGAGCGATGATATCGAGCTCCAGCGCGGCCCGGCACGCCGCGACGCCTGTGTACCGTGCGAGCCGCCCTCCCAGAAGGCGACGATCGCGTCTCCCGGGTATTCCTTGACGGTTCCGCCCCGCTCGACGACCGCCGCCGCGAGGGTCTCGAACACGCGGGAGACCGATCGCTGGAGTCGGGCGGACGGGGCCGCGCCTCACCAGCATGGTGTAGTCACGGATGTCGCCGACGAGCACCGTGGCGATGGTCCGAGCAGGCACTCGACCGTCCCGCGGGGGTAAGGCTCCTCGACCTGCCCTACCACTTCCCTTGCTTCGAGAACGAAGTCATGACCGCCAGCGAGACTGAGCGTCTCGCCCGGATGGATCTCGCTCTCGACGTTGGGCACGAGGCGACGGCCGGCCACGCGCGTCCCGTTTCGGCTCACGTCCCGGACGTAGCAGCGCCCGTCGGGGGAACAGGTGAGGACACAGTGGCGCCGGGACACCGCAAGGTCCGGCACGAGCAGCAGCCCCGGTGCGGGCTCGCGATCCGGCTCGTCGCGGCCAATCTCGAGCACCTCGCAGAACGGGACCCGCTGCTCCTCGGCAGTGCCGGGACTGACGACGAGATGCAAGGCCGCGGCTCCAGGCGGCTCCAGCGAAACAAAGCGAAGGCCGGTCATGGGCGGCTCCGTCATGACCGGCTCCCCTCCGCCCGCCGCCGTCCTGAGCCTGGCGACCTCCTGGCTCAGCTCCCGCACCCGCCGAGACATGGTCTCGACCAGCCGGAACGCCAGCGAAGGGTCTTCGTTGATTCTCCGCAGGAAGTTCTTCCGGTCCACGGTCAACACGCGGGCGTCGCCCAGTGCCCGAACGGTCGCGGACCGCACCTCGTGCTCGAAGACCGCCATCTCGCCGATCAGCTCGTCCCGGCCGGCGACCCTGAGCCGCGTCTCGCTTCCCTCGTTCTCCAGGAGAATCTCGACCTGGCCCTCCTGGATCACGATACATCGCGTCTCCGACCTCGCCCTGTCGGACGACGACCTCTCCGTCGTGGTACAGCCTTCCCCAGCTCCCCTTGGCTCATGCTCCCACTCCCATCTGCCGCCGATGCCGCTCCGGGCCGGCCGACGCGGCGAGGGCCCATGCCAGTCTCAGGAGAAAACCCGGGTGAAGCATTCTGCCGAAGATGTCGCGGTACGGCGCGCTCCCGGAGAACATGTCCCACAGGATGCCGCTCAGACGGCGCTCCTCACCGGCTCGTGCTGCTCGGCCTCAACGGCACGGAGGACCACCTGCCGCAACAGGCGGCTCCGCTGCACGCGTCTGGTGAGGCGGAACGTCATGCTTGCCCAGCATGTTGTCGCTGGCGATGGTGCGGCAGACGGGCCAGTAGTGCCGCCGGAAGGCGGCTTCCGAGATGCCGTCGAAGACCGCCGCGCGGGCGGCGGACTTCGCGGTCCGGTAGGCGGCGCCGATGCCGTCCTTGTACAGCCGCGTGACCCCGCAGTCGCCGATGAACACCAGACGGTCGGCGTACGGCTTGCTCCACGCCACTGACGTTGATGTGCGGCAGGCACTGGCAGGAGCGCTCCGATGCCTGCCACCCCGGCGGCATCACCGCCTGCACCTCCGGCGTGCCGGCGAACGCGTCGCCGAGCGCGTTGTCGATGTCCTCGCCCAGCAGGCACATGGTGACGTAGTCGCCCTTCGGAATGAGCGCGGCGAACTCGAGGCGCGGCAGATTGAGGAGGAACACGTGCATCGAGGTGCCCAGGGTCTCGCCGATGACGTGCTCGCCAAGGCGGTACTCCCGGATCAGCGTCTTCGTGATCGTCGGGCGCCGGTAGCCGATGTCGAGCTTCTCGAACAGCTTCAGGGTCGGCGAGTTCACGCCGATGGCCACGGCCACCAGGTCGTAGCGGCGGGCCTCGCCGCCGCAACCTTGATCAAGGGACGCCCGTCCTCACGCCCGACGTCGTCGACACGCGCCGGGACGTGCTTCGCGCCCCGAGCGAGCGCCTGTTCGAGCAGGTGACGGTCGAAGCTCTGCCACTTCCGTTCGGTTACGTCCCGCGGGCCAGCGCCCCGGTGTACTGCTCCAATCCGCATTTCGTGCAGCGGGAGCTCGATGCGCACGCTGCCCACGTCCGTGTGCAGCACGTAGGAGTCGATGCCGCGCTGGACGACCGAGGGCGGAAGGTTGATTCCTTCCACCGCCAGGTTCTGGACCAGCGACTCGGAGACGATCCCGCCGCACATGTTGCATCCCTGAGGCGCGGGCTGGCGGAAGTCGCGCGGCTCGTAGAGGTCGACGTCGAGCGCCAGACCGACTCGCTCGGCCAGCTGGAGAAGAAAGTAGGCGAAGAATGAGCCGGCCGGGCCGCCACCGATGACGGCGATGCTGGAGCCGTCGGTCAGCCGGAGCTCCCCGGATGCGTGCGCCAGCGTCGTGGTCGCTGTCATGGATTCTGGCCCCTGATCAACCCTGTAGCTCTACGCCGTCGGCGGTGTGCTCGGTCCCCTGGCCGCGAGGCTCTCCGCGTGCCGAGCCATGCTTCGCAGCATGCCGCGGAAGATCAGGTCGTGGAGCGGCCACAGCGCGTACCAGTACGCCACGCCGAGCACACCCGCCGGAACTAACGTCGCCGTCTGGGTCACGCGTGACCCGTCGGGATCGGGAATCACCTCAAATTCGAGCCATGCCTGCCCTGGGAGTTTCATCTCGGCGACGAGCCGCAGCCGACGATTTGGCTCCACGGTTTCGACCCGCCAGCAGTCCAACACGTCCCCCGACTCGAGGGGTTCGCCGTCGCGGCGTCCACGCCGGACTCCAACACCGCCAACCAGCAGGTCGAGCCAGCCGCGGAGACTCCATAGCCAGTTTGCGTAGTACCAGCCTGTCGCTCCGCCGATCCTCTGGATCGTGTGAAAGGCCGACGGCACAGGCGCCGCAACGCGAATCGAGCGACGGTCGATCAGAGGCTTGCCGAAGCGCCCGGATCTGGTGAAGGGACCGACCTCCGACGCGATGGTGCGTCGGTCCGAGTCAGGCTGGCGGGCGCTATCGCGCACAGGCTCTCGACGGAGAGGACGACCGAAAAGGGGCACGGAGGGTAAAGGGGTCGATCGGAATCCGCTCCGTTGCAGGCAAGCTTAGGGCCGGTGGCGTGAAGTACACGTGAAGAAACCATGAAGGGGCAGGTCGCCAAGGCGAGCGACGCCTGGTACACGTCGACGGTCACGAGCTGCTGGCCAGCCGCCCGAATCGCGGGTCACCGCGAAGTGGTCCGTGGGCGGGATCGATCCGCAGCCAGCCGGGTGAGAGGTAGTTACGGAATCTTCAGCAGCTGCTCGAGCCGGTCGAGCGCCTTCTCCGGCTCATCCACGAGCAGGTAGATCCTCGCGAGCTGGTGCTGGAAGTACGCGCCGAAGACCGCGTCCTTGGCAATCGGCAGCAGCGCCACCGCTCGCTGCCCCTCGCGCACCGCGTCGTCCCGCCGGCCGAGGTAGGCGAGCGCGGTGCCAAGGAGCACATGGATCTACGCGTCCCGTGGATTCGCCCGCAACTGCTCCTCGAGCGCGATCCGAGCGGAGTCGGCGTAGGCACGTGCCTTCGTACGGTCCGCTCTGAGGGCGTGCGTTTGGATCGTTGATTTTCAGGGGTTACGCCAGCGGGCGCTGGCCGTCGCCGGCTTCGGGCGGCTGATAAGCGTGAGGTCGGTAGTTCAACTCTACCCAGGCCCATTCGTCCGAAACATCCTGGTCACTTCCGTGATCGCGGGGCGTTCCCTCACCTGTCCCTGATGGCACTCCTGAACATCAAACGGTCGATTGTTGTACGTCGGGCCCGCGAACCTAGGCCAGGCGCCTCGGCCGTAACCACAGCAGCACTGCTGCTATCACGAATAGTGGGAGACCTTCGATGACCGTCATGAGCAGGCCTTTCTGCATGGGTGTCGCGATGAGCATCACGAGACCATGAGCAACATTTGCCCAGATGGTGAAATCGATGAATAGAAGGTGCCTTGTAGGATTGTCTGAGGCACGCCACAGCATAACGGCCCACACTATGTGGATCGCCGCCATCATGCTCTCGTAGTAAGCATTGTAGGGCTGGAATCTGAGCAGTGGTGCAAGTCCGCCACCGGGGGCGAGAATGGGGGCGTTGAGGAGGATGAGTGTGATCCACGGGATGAACGCTACGAGGTATCCAACAGAAAGTACTCTCAGAAAATGCCGTAGCCAGGCCATCCGCACCGCTTCACTCACGAGCAACCTCCGCAGGCAGGCGGCTCTAGGGAGCCGCGCGGACGCTCGTCGGCCCGCCACACGAGGTGAGGGAGAAGGCGATGAAGATGATAGCGAATCGCCGAGTCGTGTCTTTGGTGCGGCATATTCGCCTGATGGGGAGCTGACCCCGAACCCGTGCTGCTTCTCGGTCTGCTCGACCCGAACTTGTGCCCCTCCCGCACCGCAGTCCTAGCCGCTAGTAGTCACATTCGCGAGGGCGACGATGAGGCGGGAGTCGCTCCTTCCTGAGGCGTCGCTTCTGTCAGCATCCCAATGATCTTGTCGGCCACCTGGCGCGCGACCGCCTTGCGTTCTTCTTCGGGAACGTCCTCCATCAAAAAGACGTCGGTGTATTTCTTGTATAACGGCAGGGCATCGATATCGATCATCGTTCCTTCCTGTACCAGCCCCTTCAGTGCCCGTCCGTTGCACTTGAGGAAACACCCATCGATCACGATGCTCCTGTCAGCCTGCTTTACCCAGCGTGCCATCGAGGAATGAGGTACAAAGAAGGTCTCTGCAAAGCACGCACGCTCATATGCCGGGAGCTCCTGCGTCACGAGGTTGGCGGCCTGCCGGGCAATTTCCCCTCGGATGCAAGGTCCCTCACATGCGAGAACGGGGATCTTCTTGTCGGCAATCGCACGCTTTGCAAAGGCCTCGCCCGCCGGGCAGAAGCCCTTGACTCCTTCGACTGCTAGCGAGAAGTCTGGTGTATAGGCGTCCATTGTGGCCTCCATTCCTGCCAGCGCCACGCCACGCTGCACCCAAAGCAGAGGTGCTGTCGGTGAACGCAGCAACTACAAAGTCGCTCGCGCTCGGATTGCCCGTACGCGTATTCTCCAAGGCTTCGCGGCCCGCCCGTCCCGGGCGACGATATGTTCACTGTCGTGAAGCCGGGATGAACCCAGTTATAAGGTCTGCCTGGGGTGGGCGCTCGCGGGCCGCCAGGGTGCGGAACCTGTCTCTCTCTTGCCCCCGTGGAAGGGTCCCCTGAGGGGCCAAGCGCCGATTGTGGTATCCGGAATCCCTATTCCATCCGACGCGCCCGCCTTTCTGGCGGTCTCGGTATTCATGTCCTCGCCGGGCTCGCTTGCGTCCTCACCGGTCTCGCAGCCATGCTCGCCCGCAAGGGTCCGGGTCGGCACTCGTATTGTGGCCAGATCCGGCGACCCGAGCCAGAAGTGATGTACCCTCTTGCAGTGCCGTTCGCAGTGACAAACGAGCTGGCGCAGACTGGCGCCGTGAGGTCGGTAGTTCAACTCTACCCAGGCATCATGAATGGAACGCGAAAGATGTCACCGGCGTGGACAGGGAGGTGGTACAGGCGAGCCAAAACGTCGCCCGGCGGCACTGGAGGGCCCACGGAGAGGAGTGGACCGCCAGCGGACGGCGTCTCAACCTGACGCGGGCGCGGGAGGGCCTGAGCTTGCGACGTCGAGAACATGCCCCAGACGGCCATGAACAAGGCCGCGATCACCGGCCCGATCACGAAGCCGTTGACGCCGAAGACGGCAATGCCGCCCAGCGTGGAGATCAGCACGACGTAGTCGGGCATCTTGGTGTCCTTCCCGACCAGGATCGGACGCAGCACGTTGTCCACCAGGCCGATGACGAGCACGCCGTACGCGATCAGCACGATGCCCTGCCACGTCTCGCCGGTGGCCACGAGATAGATGGCGACGGGCAGCCAGACCAGCGCGGTTCCCACCGCGGGCAGCAGGGACAAGCAGGGCCATCAACGCCGCCCACAGGGCCGGCGCGTGGATGCCCAGCAGCCAGAAGATCAGGCCGCCCAGCGCGCCCTGCACGACGGCGACGACGAGGGTGCCCTTGACGGTGGCGCGGATGACGCCGGTGAACCGGCTGGCCAGCGTGCGCTGCTGCTCGGGGTGCAGCGGAATCGCCGCCTTGATGCGCTCGACCAGCGCGTCGCCGTCGCGCAGGAGAAAGAACAGCAGGTAGAGCATGATGAACAGACTCAGAACGAAATTCAGCGTGTTCTGGCCGAAGTTCAGGGCTTGCGCCGCCAGGAACTGGCTGCTCTTCGCCAGGCCGGACGACAGTCGCTCCTGCACCCGTCCGAGGTTCGTCAGCCCGAAGCGGTCCAGCAGACTGGTGACCCATGTCGGGAGGGCGTCGAACACCTGCTGAAAATATCGGCCGAGGTTGAACTCCCCCGACTGGATCCGGTCGTACACGCCCGAGCCCTCCTGCACCAGCAGCGCCGTGATCAGCGTCAACGGCAGAATCACCAGTACCAGGATGACCAGGAGAGTGGCGATGGCGGCGAGCGTGCGCCGCTGCCGCATGGACCGAAGCAGTCGCCGGTAGACCGGCGCGAAGACGATCGCGAGGATGACACCCCAGAGCACCGCCCCGAAGAACGGCCAGAGGATCCAGGCGAAGGCGAGCGAGACTGCGACCAGCAGGAAGAGGAAGGCCCTGTCTTCGAGCGCCCGAGAGCCGGCCGATGGTGGCGTCATGGCGTCCGCTCGCCCGGAACCTTGCCCGTCTCGAGCGCCGGCGCCGGCGGCAGCCCGGTCACCTCGAGGATCTCCTTCTCGTCGAGCGACTCCCGCGCCAGCAGCGCCTCGGCGAGCGCGTCGAGCTCCCGGCGATGCTCGGCGAGGAGGCGCTTGGCCTCGTCGTGGCTCTCCGCGATGATCCGCAGCACCTCGGCGTCGATGGCCCGGGCGGTCTCCTCGCTGAACGATCGCATGCTCCCGTTGCCATCCAGGCCGTGCCGAGGTACGGATTCTCCCGCGGAGCGAGCTGCACCATGCCGAGCCGGTCGCTCATGCCCCAGCGCGTGACCATGTTGCGCGCGAGGCTGGTCGCCTGCTCGATGTCGTTCTCCGCGCCGGTGGTCCTGGTGCCGTAGACGATCTCCTCGGCGGCCCGACCGCCCAGCATGCCGACGATCCGGGCGCGCAGGTACTCCTCGGGGTAGTTGTAGCGGTCGCTGTCGGGGCGCTGGTAGGTCACGCCCAGCGCCTGCCCGCGCGGCACGATGGTGACCCGGTGGACCGGGTCGGCCCCGGCACCACCAGGCCCAGGATGGCGTGCCCACCCTCGTGGTAGGCGATCCGCTCCCGGTCCTGGTGGCTCAGGAGGAGCGGGCGCTCCGGGCCGAGCACGATCTTCTCGAGCGCATCCAGGAAGTCCTTCTGGCGGACCTCGTCCTGCTCGCGCCGCGCCGCGAGCAGCGCGGCCTCGTTCACCAGGTTTCGCAGGTCGGCGCCCGAGAGCCCCGGCGTCGCGGCGGCGATCTCGCCGAGGCTGGTGTCGGCGGCGAGCGGCACGTGGCGGGTGTGGACCTTGAGGATGGCCTCGCGCCCGTTCCGGTCCGGCAGGTTCACCACGACCCGCCGGTCGAACCGACCGGGCCTGAGGAGCGCCTTGTCGAGCACGTCGGGCTGGTTGGTCGCGGCCAGCACGATGATGCCCTCGCGGCTCGAGAAGCCGTCCATCTCGGTGAGGATCTGGTTCAGCGTCTGCTCCTGCTCGCTCGAGCCGCCGATCACCACCTGCCCGCGCGCGCGCCCGATCGAGTCCAGCTCGTCGATGAAGATGATCGCCGGCGCGTGCTCGCGGGCCTGCTTGAAGAGGTCGCGCACGCTCGCCGCGCCCACCCCGACGATCATCTCGACGAACTCCGAGCCGCTCATGGAGAAGAACGGCACGCCGGCCTCGCCGGCGACCGCCCTGCGCGAGCAGCGTCTTGCCCGTTCCCGGCGCACCCACCAGCAGCACGCCCTTCGGGGCGCGTGCCGCCGAGGCGGGTGTACTTGGGCGGATCCCGGAGGAAGTCGACGATCTCGACCAGCTCGTTCTCGGCCTCGTCGATGCCGGCCACGTCGTCGAAGGTGACCTTCCCGGCCTGCTCCTGGTCGAACCGCCGGGCCTTGCTCTTGCCGATGCCCATGAGGCCGGCCCCCATGCCGCCGCCCTGCTTCGCCGCACGCCGGTAGATCCAGACGTAGAACCCGATCAGCAGCAGCGCGGGCCCGAAGCCGAAGAGCAGGGTGGCCAACGGGCTGCCGCCCTGCTGGATCGGCTCGGCGCTGATCTCGACGCCGTGGTCGATCAGCAGCGCCTCCAGGCCCGGGTCCACGAACGACGGCAGCGTCGTCGCGAAGTCGGTCACGGCCTGCGGCTGTGCGCCGGACACGCTGTCCGGCTTCGCGGGGTACGTGACCGGCTTGGCGAACCGGCCGGTGATGCTCTCGCCGCGGCTGAAGATCTCCTCGACGTTCCGCTGGGTGACTTCCTCGCTTGAACAACGTGTAGGGCACCTTGACCGGTGCGCCGGCGCCCGGGAAGAGGAGCCGCACCAGCAGGTAGTTGGCGAGCAGGATGAGCAGGAACGAGAGCCAGGTACGGCGCGGGGGCATCGCCTTCGGCGCGGCGCTGCGGTCGGGCTTTTTCCCCAGGTCCGTTTGCGGTCTCGCCATGGGCCGTACCGCCTTTGATCTGCTGAGGTAGGGGGTTCTCCCGCGGGTATGCTGGAATCTACCGGTCGCCCGGCGGCGGTCCATGGAGGTTGCTGCGGGTCGACCAACTCGTCGCGGCGGCGCGCGAGAGCCTGGGTCTCAGCGACGCCAACCTCGCCGGAGTTCCTCGTACGCGCAGGCGCTGCGCTCGGCGCGCCGGACGGAGTGGAAGTGCGGGCTCGTGCCGGGCGGTAGGGACATCCCGATCCTCCGTCCCTCTCGAGGGCCGGGTATCGGTCCCTACTCGAGGTCGGCGTCCACGTGGTCGAGTGGAACGGTCCGACGCTGTATGCCTAGGGGGCCGTCGCTGACGGACGCTGGGCGCGCGTCCGCTCGGGCAACCTGAACGCGACGAGCTGGCTAACTACGAGCTGGACGTGGTAGTGGAGCACGCGGTTCGCCGCCGCATCCGTCGCGGCCGCCCAGGCCGAACAACTTCCCATGCCGGCGAGGACGCGACCGACCGCGCGCTGCACCAGAAGCGCGGGGCGGGCGGTCGCCGGCTTCCCCGCCCTCAGCCGTGAGATAGCCGAACCGTAGCGAGCACTCCTGCTACCATCCACATCTCGACGACCAGGGCCCAAAGGAGCGAGCGCCGGAGCTTGACCTGGACCAGGCTCGTGTCGCAGAGGGGGCAGCGGGTGTGGTGCTCGGTCTGCATGCCGCAGCGCGGACAAGTTCTCTGCATGGTGCCTTCCACGAAAGGGACAGCGCCGCCGTGTGGCTGGCCGCGGAGGTGAAGGTGGTGAGCGGTACCGTGATTCGCAAGCCGGTGGGTGAGACTAGGGCGCGACGCCGACGAGCAGGCCCAGCGTCGCGAGGCACGGTCAGCCCGGAGGGGGGCATGCCCGAACGCACGGCCCCTTCGCTTCGCTCAGGGTGACTCACATTTCCCACCCGTCCCTCTCACATCTCCCCCTCCCGCCACCCCGATACGCCCGAGCAGGAAGTCGAGACGCCCAGTCATTTGCGCAAGCGCCGCCTCAGGCGACACTGATGCGCAGCCTGCACCTGAACGCGTTCTCTTGTCCATGTTCTCCAGCTGAAAGGAGCTGT